>CAYMBL010000069.1:0-2687 GCA_964388675.1 uncultured Planctomycetales bacterium | reverse complement strand
CAGACCCAGTACCGGACCCGCCAGTCCGCACATGAACAATACGACAAACCAGCGACCGTGCGCACTGAGGTCGGAATTGCCGACGGCGGAATCCCTGCTCATGCGCTCGCCTCGCTCGAATTCACTCGCTCACGGTGCCGTGCAAGTCGGTCATACACGCGCGACCCGTTATCACGGTTCGGAACCGCCGCGTGCCCGAAGAGCCTCGACGGTTCTCGCGGCTCCATCAACGTCGAAGACCCGAACGAAGCCGCTGATTGTCACGAGCTCATGCCAGCCGGTGCTGGGATCCAGAAGGTAGTTATGACATTTTTGTGAGCTAGTCCAGGTCAGCCTGGAGTCCGCCAGGCAGACGCCCAGTAGCGCTCGTCCGCCGACCGGCGAGAGCCTGGGTGCTCCGGCCAGGCGCCAGAATTCCGGACACGCAGCCTCCCGCACTGTACTTAGGTTGCCGTCAAGCTGCACAAGGCTCCATCCGGCGTCGTCGGAACGCGCCCCCGCGACCGCGTACGCAGTATCGCCGACGTAACTGGCGCTGCGATACGGAAGCTTCCGTACAGTGTTGGTCTGGAGTGAGTAATGCAACACCTCAGACCCGGCGATACTGTTGATGAGCAACTCGCGCGAGTCTTGCGACCACGACAACACTCCGACGCGCTGAGCATAAAATCCGGGCATCTTGCATTTGTAAATAACCAATTCTTTGTCGACGTCGATGACTTGGAGTTCGTCGGCTCCGCACGCCGCAAGCAGCCGCTCGCTCGGCGACAACTGAATGCTGTCGATCGTGGACGACGTAGCGACAATCCGGCTTGGCTTGCCTTCTCCAAGATGCCATGCAATCACTCCGGATGTGGACACGTAGTAGACGCGTCGTCCGTTGAACGAAAGGGCGATGCGCGCTACGCCCTGTGGCCCGGCGTCAAAATCGGCGAGCGCCACATCCAAAGCAACGGCAGAACGGCCTTCGCCTTGGCTGCGATACGGAACAAGCGTCCCGGGATTAAGGAGGACAAGCAGATGATCCTGCAGTTCCTCAGTCACAAATGGCGTGGACGGAGCAATTTGAAACATCGCCAGCCACAGCAGCATCGAATGAATCATGGTCTCGCTCCGCGCGCCAGATCGCGCCCCCAGGTAAGCTTGCGGACGGGTTGGAACCCCGAGCCGCCAGCGTCGGTCAGCTAGAGCAGCAGCAGCCAGTCGTCCCAGACGAACCGCCGCGTCTCGCTGACGCTCCACGATGTGCCGTTGTAGGTGTACACCTTCTTCTCGATCCGCCGACCCTGGTAATCATACGCAAACTCCACCTTCTTCGCCCCGCTCACAAACAGCAGCGGCTCCCAGCGGACCAGCCGGTTCTCGGCGTCCCAGGTGAAGTTCGCCCGGATCGCGCCCGTGGCCTGCAAGCCGAAGAGGTTGCGCATCGATCACGCCGTTCCTGCGAGCACTGCGGTGCTCAGGATCGCGACAACCAGCAGCACGATGATTCCGCACCATGCGTGCTTGCACGCTGCGGAGCGCCGCTCGATGAACTCGCCGCTCACGTCGCAACTCACTGCCCGCAGAAACATCAGTTCGATGACGATCAGCGGCGTTGCGAGTTCCACTCCGATTACGGATGCGCCGAGGGCCGGATGGCCTGCCATGACCGCGCACTGATCATAGATAGCGCATCCCGCGATCAGCCCGGCCTGACCGATCACGGCGATCGGGACAAGCGTCGCCCGCCGCCGGCGGAAGTTTCGCACGAACGGCAGCCGCGCCCCGGCGCGGCACAGCCCGAGTTCCGCTACGCCAGGCACGACCCGCAGGAAGAACTCGCTCACGGCACCCGGCAGCAGCGAGATCGCGAACAGCCGGACGAGGAGCGACAGTCTCGGGGGGACCAGGCTCCAGCTTTCTTCGTGCATCGCTGTGTAAGCCGCCTCCGGCGGACTCGCCCCCGCACTCAGTCGGCGCGACACCCCGCGGACGTAGTAGGCGGAAGTCCCGCAGTCGGCGAATCCAGAATTCGCGCCGACGCAGCCCCAGTGCGTCACAAGCATGTTTGCGCGCCACGACCAGCACGCATCGCCTTGCGCGTCAAACCCAACCGCGTGCCAGCGATAGTGAACGCCGCCGGTCGCGAAAGCACACGCAGCGAAAAGAGCGATAACAGCCCTGGCCCAGAGCATTCTGCCGAGTCGCGCGGCGCCCTCGCGCGGCGGAGATACATATGCGGCAAAGCAGAATCGAGATCGCACCGCAAACAGTGGCCCGCAGAGCTGCCATTCGGTCAGCCGCGCGTCCCAGCCGCAGCTCGCGCACACTCCGTCGCGGCGCGCTGCGCCGCACCGATCGCAGTGGTCGGTTGGAAATCCGCACTCCGGACAGCATGCGGCAGCAGCGATTCGCAATGCATATCCGCAGCGAACGCACTCAGCGTCGCCCATACATCAATCCTGCGTGCAATCCTGAGCTAGACACATCGGTGTCCGTGGTCGGCGTGCCGTTGGCGTCCTACATCGCCAGCAGGCCGCCGATGCCGCCGGCGGAATCCAGCGACGACCGGCCGGAGGCCGGTCCCCCATGATCATTGCCGGCGGGGACGCCGACGCTCCCCGATCCCCCGAGGCTCCCCAATTCCCGTCCCCAGGTAAGCTTGCGAACGGGTTGGAACCCCGAGCCGCCGGCGTCGGTCAGCT
>CAYMBL010000068.1:0-3598 GCA_964388675.1 uncultured Planctomycetales bacterium | reverse complement strand
CCGACCTGCGGTTTAGGAAACCGCTGCTCTATCCTGCTGAGCTACGGGCGCAACTATTTATCCAGTAAGCATTTGCGTCACTTTTCGAGTCACGCCAAAAAGGGTGACGACAACCTTGACGACAACCGCAGAGGTACCTACGCTCGATTTGAACGCTGTCAGGCAGTTCAAATAACGAGCAGAGGTCGTCACCGTGAAGCGCTCTCGTCGCAAGCCGAAGAAACCTCATCCGACCTTCCCGCTGACGGCTCATCCGAACGGTCAGTGGTGTAAGAAGATCCTTGGAAAGCTCCACTTCTTCGGTGTCTGGGCCGATCCCGACACCGCCCATCAGAATTATCTCCGCATCGCGGAGGATTTGCACGCGGGCCGTCATCCGTCGCCTGCCGCGACCGGGGAACTGACGATTAAGGAGATGGGGAATCAGTTCCTGCTGCACCAGATGCAGCGCGTCGAAACCGGTCAAATTGGAACACGCTGGTTTGAGGACTGTCGTCGGGTGGTCCGGCATTTCGCGCGATCGGTTGGCACGGCCCGACCGGTTTCGAGCCTGAACGCGGATGACTTCCTTCAGTATCGGCGCCAGATCGCGAAGCGAGGCATTGGGGGTAAGAAGGCGCTGGGTGTTCACGCGATCACGCACACAGTTGTCGCGATTCAGACCATGTTCAAATGGGCCGTTCAGGCGGGTCTCATCGAGCAGTTGCCACGATTCGGTGTCGCGTTCGCAAAGCCCTCGGCGGCCGATGTTCGTCGAAGCAGAGCTGAGCGCGAGCGACGGGTCGGCAAGCGGTTATTCACGGCGGAGCAGATTCGGTCGCTGCTCGCAGCCGCGAGTCCAGAACTGAAACCCGCCATTCTGCTCGGTATCAACGGCGGATTTGGCAATACGGACTGTTCGGCTCTTCCGGTCGCCGCAGTCGATCTGAAACGCGGAGTGGTCGACTTTGAGCGTCCCAAGACGGCGGTGCGACGGACAGTTCCGTTGTGGCCTGAGACGCTCGACGCGGTAAAGACCGCAATCGGCGGCTCAATGCCGGAAGCTGCGACCGACAAAGCACGAGAACTGGTCTTTCGGAGCGAGCGCGGATTTCCGCTGGTACGCCAGATCGTTCGCCGCGAGGGGGACGAGATCAAGAAAGTGACGTACATCGACCGCCTCAGCGATTGGTTTGATGCACTTCTGAACGAACAGAAGCTCAAGCGATTCGGTCTGGGGTTCTACTCGCTTCGGCACACGTTTCGAACGTGGGCGGACGAGGCGGGCGATCAGCACGCAATTCACCGCATCATGGGACACAGCATTCCCGGAATGAGCGGTGTCTACATCGAAGAGATCAGCGTGGAACGGCTGTGGCGAGTTGTAAACGTCGTGCGGTCACGTCTCTGGCCGCAGGCCGAAATTGCGGCGGAGACTCTTCAAGCCGTTACTGGATGAAATCGATGGTCGCGTTAGAAACCGAACGGCTCCGCCGCGTTTGGGGCGGTGCGGCCCTTAGTTTCACGGAAGCGTTCAGAAACGCATCGACCCAGTCACGGTGCATGCGAAAACGCCGGCGACGCCCCCGGCCGCCGATGCCGGTGACTTCAGCGGCTTGCAGCCGTCCGCAGGCGATGAGTCGTTCAACCGAGTCGCGCGACAGCTTGAGTTCGCGGGCCACTTCATCCACGGTTAGCCAATCCGCTCGCGCCGACGTTGTCCCCATTCGAAGCGCTGCAAGGTGCGCTTCGATCTGCTGCAGCACGTGCAGCAGGTCTTCGTTGGTCGGGGTTGTCGGCGTTGAATCGTGCATCGCGTTTTCGGTTATCGATCGATTCGTGGGCCCGTTACCCAATGCTGCGGAAGACCTGTAGGCCGACCAACTGGCGCATGCGAGCGCGGAGACGCGCGGGGCCGCCGAGTTCACGGGCTATCGACGGGGCGCGCTCTTCGAGTAGCTCCGCGACGCGGCGGCGGTTGCGGTCGGTAAGTTCGAGCGGCAGATGCGCAAGCTCTTCGAACCCGCGATTCTCAACGAGGAGTAGTCCGACCGTGATTGCAAAGAGCTCAACGTCGCCGGGCGGCCGGATCGGCCGATCACTCGTCGCGATTGCCGTTCCGGTCAGGTCGTACAACACCATGGTCAGCCCTCCATGCGTTCCGCTGTTCGCACTCATGGGAACGACACGAACAAAAAAACTCACGCGCCGCCAGCCCGCGGCTCAGCAACGGGCGGAATCGGCTTCGGGATCAGGTCGTAAAAGAACCGGGTCGGGATTAACGTGCGCGGCTCTCCGAAAAGAAGCTCAAGGCTGTGCGCTCGAATCAGCGCAGCGGTCCTGGACACGCCGAACGAGCGGCTCAGCGCGGGCACGAAGATATTCTGCCAGAGTTTCAGCGACTGATCGCTGGCCATCATCAACTCCGAAAGACACCACTCCGGATCAGCACCGATGCCCTGCGCAATCAGCAAGACCTCGCGCTCGAACAGGTTCACCGGCATGAGAAACGCGGCGGCAAAGCGATCGGCCTGCCGCTCGATCTCATCGTCGAAGACGATTTCGGGCTCCTCATCGTCGCTGAACTGGTCGCGGATGTGCATGTGCAGCCTGAAATGCGCCAATTCGTGCGCACACGTGAAGCGATAGCGGCCTTCGTTGAAAAGCGCCTTGTCGGAGATCAGGATCTCCCGGTCGCGCAGAAAACTCGCCCCCAGCACACGCGGACCGATGTGCGAGAGGTCGGCAATTCCAAAGCGGATATCGAATGCGGTCTCAATCCAGCGATCAACGGGGATGGGGAGCGGAACTTCGGAGAGTCCGAGCTTGTGGAGACAGAACGAGAGCGCGCGGCGCGCCTTTCGCTCGATGAGCAGGCCGCCGCTGGCGGGCTGGAAGAGCTTGCCGTACTCGTAGCGCCGGGCGCTCATCAATCCGCCTTCCCTTTCTTGTCCGCGGCGAGCTTTCGGGCTGCGTCGATCAATGCGTCCCACTGACCTGCTGTGAACTTGCGGGCGGAGCGCAGCAACTCGGGCACCTTGGCGGCTGCCGTGGCATCCTGGCTGGCGATTTCCTCGACGACCGCGTCGGGCTTGTTCCAGGCAGCGCGGAGCTGTGCTTCCGGAATCTCGTAGGCGCGGGCGATCCTGACGAGCAGTGCTTCGGATGGTGATCGGTTGCCGTGCTCGATATCCGTCAGGTGGGCCGGCGCGGTGCCAAGCTGGCGGGCCATTTCGCGCAGGCCCTTGCCGAGCACCTCGCTGCGCTGCCGGCGGAGGATGTCGCCGATCTCGTCGTTGCTACGGGTTTTCTTGGCCAAGGCACCACTCCGTTCACTGTTCGCATACATAGTAACAGTCCGACCGCCGGAGTCAAGCTGATTCTCGCGTTCATCGTTTGGTCGCGGGACAGGTGACGCGCGGGGCGTCCCGCGGGACCCGGTACCGGTGGGGTCCGCTATCCCGCGACTGGCCAGGCGTAGAAACGCGTGACTTGCGCCGCAGGATGCGCTATCGTCGATGCGTGAATCAAACCGTGTTTGATTCGCGATCGTCAGAATCATGCAAACGCGTGGCCTGGCGTCTGAATCGTGGGATCGGACAACCGGTAAACCTGTCTA
>CAYMBL010000067.1:0-4020 GCA_964388675.1 uncultured Planctomycetales bacterium | reverse complement strand
GCGACGGATCAGGCCGGCCAGACCGCCCAGCGCGAGCAGCGCGAGGGTGCTGGGCTCGGGAACGCCGTCGTACACGCCGATGTCCTCGATCAGCTGGTTGCCGCCACCGAGGCGGGTGACCGACGCGATGTTGATGTTCGCGATCAGGTTACCAACGCCGCTCAGGTTGACCAGGCTGGGGTCAATCGCGCCGAGGCTCAGGCCGACGCGAGCGCCGAGGAAGCTGGCCGGCGAGGTCGTGCCGGCGGGATCCAGCCAGGTGGCCGACGCGAGGGTCGCGGTGTAGCTGGGGGCGACGAGCTGCGGCAGGAAGAGCGGCGGGGCCGACGGCGAGCGCAGGTACGTGTCAACCGCGGTGCCGAGATCCGGGAACGGCGGCGCCCAGGTGCCGAACGTGTTGTCGTTCGGGCTGATGATCGTCGCGCCACCGAACGTCTCGATCGTGATCGTCGAGGCGTTCCAGTCGTCGCCACCGCTCAGGTTCATCGTCACGTCGACCGTGACGTTGCTGCCCGAGCTGGGGCCGAACGTGCCGACATGGTCGATCTGCTGAGCGAACGCAGCGGTGCCGGTCGCGGCCACAAACAGCGCCAAGAACTTCTTCATTGTTTTCCTCTCCTCTTGAGTGGATACGGGTGTTTCTTACGACAGCCGGCCCGCCCGGCCTTCGCGATCTCCACCTCGAAAGGTTTCACAGAACACTAGGCGTGCAAAATTCGCCGAATCAAGTTTGGAGCCGCGAACCGAAAAGATTTTCAGGCGTACGCGTGGATTTGGACCGATAAACCAGAGCGAACGGAATTCAATACGTGAATAAATGACCGGGGCCCGCGATGCGAGCCCCGACCGTTGCCACCTGATTCACTGCTTCAACAGACGCTAAACCGTCTGTTGGATATCGGACGTTTCGTCCGCATCGGTCGGCGTCTCGTCCGTCCGGGTACCGGGAACCCGCGGCCAATGTTCGATCGTCCGGCGGCGGGCACGCGACTTGGTCTCCGCCAGCGCCACCCGGACCTCCGCAAACGCTTTCTTCACATTCGCGAGGGCCGTCTCGGCGCTGCGGTTCATCGATCGCAGCGTCGTCAGCTCGCACTCGCTGAACTTCTGCTGCTCGTGCAGGCGGGTGTTCTCGCGCTCTAGGTGGGCCAGTTGAGCCTGCTGGGCCTTCTTGTCGTTCAGGATCGCGTCGATTTTCTCGGTCAACGCGTCGTTGGCGCGTTTCAACTCGCCTCCGCGCTCCTCTGACGCCCGCAGCGTGAGTTCAGCCGCGTGCCGGGCGGCGCGGGTCTCTTCGAGCGCGGCGGAGGTTTCCTGAAGACGGGTGTGCAGCGCGGTGCGTTCCTCCTGCCACTCGCGCTGGCCGGTCTCGAGCTGCTCGAGCTTGGCGCGGATGTTCTTCGTGTCGACGCGAAGCCCGTCGCGCTCCTTGCGCACCGCCCACAGCTCTTCGAGTTGCTTGTTGGCGGCCTTGAGCTCGCTCGTCAGCCGGGCGTTGTCCTTCTCGGCGCGCGTCAATTGCTCGGTGATGCGCTGCACGCGGATGTTCGAGTCGGCTATTTCCTCTTCGAGGTGCGTCACTTCCTGGCGGACCTGCTCGAGCGCCTCGACGCGCGTCTGCAGCGTCACAACCTGCCACTCAAGCTCCTGCGCCCGCTGCTTGGCGGCGCGGTTCTGCTCCTGCGCGTCGCGTAGCTCGCGCTCCAGCGCTTCGCGGATTTCCTCATACCGGTCGAGCTGGTCCTCCAGCTCGTTGATCACCGTGAGCACGTCGTCGCGCTCATCCATGAACGCGTCGGGCAGCGAGCGGGTTGTGCCGGCGGCGGGACCGGTAGCGCGACCGCTGGGTCGCGTATCCGTGCCTCCGCGCGGGCCCTGATCCTTGGTGGTGAGTTCGCCGTTTGTGTTGTTGGTTCCCATGACCTGCTCTTGTTTGTCCTGCGCGGCGGTGCGGAGCACGCCCTCCACACGTGGGCTTATCGGCTCCGGCCCGGCGGCGCTTGATGCGCGTCGCGCTGAACGTGCCGGTCCGGATAACAGGGGGGCTGAATCGACGGAAACGCTGACCCGCACGCGAAATTCGCTCGCCCGCTAAAGACCGGCGACTGCCGCGTTGAATAGCTTCGCGGAACGCCGCAGAATGCGCCGGGCGCACTCGGCGTGGCGCCGTCACGGGAGCGAAAACATGAAGATCGCGCAAGCATTTGCCCTGTTTGGGTTGGCTATCGGGAGCGCGCTGGCGGACGAGAAACGAACTCGCTTCCCGTTCGACCCCGTGGAACTCGTCGCCGGACGCGAGCTCGCAGGCGCCGAGCGCTGGTCGGCGACGCACTACCTGTATTCCTATCAGTTCGCGAGTGAGGCGAACCGGGCTGCGTTCCTGGCGGACCCCGCGAAGTATGAGGTTCAACTGGGCGGCGCCTGCGCCCGCATGGGGCCGCTCAGCGGCCGCGGCCGACCCGAGCTGCACGCGGTGCACGACAAGAAGCTCTATCTGTTTGCGTCCGAGGCGTGCCGGAAGTCGTTTCTGAAGGCGCCGGAGCGATTGCTGGAAACGAGCGAAGCGCCGCCCGCGACCGACGCCGAGGGCGCGGCCCGTGCACGCCAGTGGCTCGACAAGGCCGTGACGGCGCACGGTGGTGCGGCCGTGATCGACGGCGTGAAGACGCTGTCTGAACGCAGCGAGCGCACCGAGACCTCGGGCGGCGTCGAATATCGCGTCACGGAAGCGCGGGCGTTCGCATTCCCCGACCGCGCGCGCCACGACGGAAGCTGGAACGACAGCCGCTGGAGTTCGGTGGGCAGCGGTGATCGCGGCTGGTTTCTCGGCAGCGACGAGCGACCGATGCACGCCCAGCAGCTTTGGGCGTTTCGCCGCGAAACGCTCGCTCGAAATCTGGTTCGGCTGCTCCAATTGCGGTCGGACCCGAAGGTCGTACTCGCCGACGCCGGCGCCGGAGTGCTCGATACGCCTGCGGGAAAGCGGCCCGTGCAGCGCGTGACGATTGCGGTCGACGGCTCGAACCAGACGCTGAGCCTGGACGTGGAGACGGGGCGCGTGCTCGCCCACGCCTTTCGCGGGCGCAGCCCGTCGGCCGCGATCGTCGAGATCGAGCGGACTTTCGCGGACTTCGCGACCGTCGCGGGCGTGCTGCTGCCGGGGACCGTAACCGTTCGCGCGGACGGCGGAGACGACGAGACCCGCACCTGGCGGTATGAGGTGAATCCCGCGCTCGACGGCGCGACGTTCGCCGAGCCGGCCTGGCCGCAGTAGCCGGTACGGCTTGCCGCTGCCGGTTGGCGTCGCTATCGTCGCCGCTCCGCCGCGGGTGCGGCGATGGCTTCGCCCGATGCGCAGCGAGGTGACTGGCAGTGAGCTGGAAGGCAATCGATCGGCGGCATGTGCCGGAGTCGGAGCTTGGCCCGGCCCTTAGCGACGCGGCGCTGGAAAAGATTCGCGGGTTCTTTCCGCGCTATCCGAGCAAACGCGCCGTGCTGCTGCCGGCGCTGCACATCGCGCAGGACGAGATCGGCTATTGCTCACTGCGGGCGATGCGCCAGCTTGCCGAACTGCTGGAGATTCCGCCGGCGGCGGTGATGGACGTCGTTACGTTCTACACGCACTTCTGGACGCACCCGAAGGGTCGCAAGGTGTTGATGCTGTGCCGGTCGCTGCCGTGCCAGTTGATGGGCGCCGACGAATTGCAGGCCGCGATCGAGCAGCGGCTGGGCATCGGCGAACACGAGACCACGCCCGACGGGCAATATTCCTTCATGACCGAAGAGTGCCTGGCACAGTGCGACCACGCGCCGTGCCTCTATGTGAATGAGAAGATTCATCACTGTGTGCGCGCCGCCGACCTCGACAAGCTGCTGGCGGATCCGGCGAACGATCGGGTCGACATGCCGCGCAGCGATCTGTACGACGCGCCGAAGCGGGGGTAGTTCGGGGCCTTCCGCCCTACCGCCGGCGGCGGGCGAGGAGCGCCAGGCCGACGCCGGTCAGAGCCAGCGTGCTCG
>CAYMBL010000066.1:0-4309 GCA_964388675.1 uncultured Planctomycetales bacterium | reverse complement strand
GGCATGGCTCTGGGCATCGTGTCGTATTCGTGCGTGACCGCGTGGGCGGGCGGTCGACTGTCGCGGGTTGGTTACGGTGCATGATGCGATGCGTTCGACGCGTCGGGAGGGTTCGGCCGTGAGCCGTTGGACAACGCGCCTTGCCGTCGCGGCGATCGTGCTTGCAAGTTCTTGGTATCTCGCGGTGTACGGTTGTCCAATCCCGCTTCGCGCCGGAACGATCTTCTATGAATGGGGGCTTCTCGAGAAGGGTTGGGGGTACTGGATGACCCCGGTTTGGTTTACCGAAAACGGGATCGTGGTCAACCTGGATCGTAATCGCAACTTGATCGTCGTTGCTCCGAAGGAAATCATGTTCTCGCGAAGGGCGACGTCGCGCGAGGTGACATTCTTCCCGGACACGGCAAATTCCGTAACAATTTCCAGGGATGAACTGCTCATTCTGCCGGGCGATGGAATGATCACAAGAAGGAGTATTCCGCCAGGAAGCGCTGGGCGACTGCGCGCCGCACTCGACGCACTCGAGACACCATTCGGTGCTGAGCTAGATCGCGTGCTCATAGCCGAATTTCCAGAGCTGAGGGGAGTCATCTCGTCGACGGATAATGGCACGGGGCAGCGCGCTCCGTGAACCGGGCGAGCGCGGCTGTCGGCGCGGTGTGCGGCTGGACGTCTTACTCAGGAGTGGCGCGTGAAAGTCACCGTCGTCGGTTTGATATCGTTTGCGCTCGGCGCCGTGGGCGGCGCCGCGGCCGCGCTGATCGTCTGGGAACATTTCGAGCGGCGCTTCGACTTCAGCCGAATCGTCACTGAACTCGAGTCCGGGCGAATCGGCGTCGGGTCATCTTCGCGCCCGCTTGTGGGATTGGGAAAGCCCAGGGCCACGTGGGTGCGGCCTGGCGACAACCGCTTCAGTTGCGAGATGTACTAGTATCATGGTGAAATGCTCATGCTGTATGACTCGAGCAAGGGGTTGATTGCCGCGCAGGTTGTCAGACCAACAGGTTCGTACCGCGACCAATGGTATTTCGTGGATCCATTGTTTGCGCAGTACGTCGGAATGCCGCCGCAGAGTACCCAGCCCGACTAACCGGTCTCGTCGAAACCCCTACTCCGCAAACAGCGCCCGCCACCGCTCACGCGACCACAGCGGACCCGTCGTCAGCAGCCGCACACGCTCATACGCCGCCGCAAGCTCCGGCGATTGCAGCCGATTCGCGCCGCTCTCCAGGGTTTCGAGGTACCTCGCGGGCAGCTCGCGCCGCAGATGTCCCGGGCGCCAGCGCGGCTCAACCGCCGGCGGCAGCCGTGCCAGGAACGGGTCCGTCAGTGCCAGCCGATCGACGACGTGCACATTGGGCCCCGCGAAATACGCCAAAAACCCCATGTTCTCGTGCGCAACGACGCGCCGCTCGCCGCCGGCGCGCTGTGCCAGCTCGTGCCCGGCCTGCGCGAGCGGATGGTCCGGCAGCGTCCGGCGTCCGTCGTACGCGAGCAGCGACGTGAAGCGGTAGTAGAACGCGCGCTCGTCCGCGATTCCGTTCTCGGGGACAAAGTCCAGCCGCTCGCCGAAGTGCTGCCCGGTTCGCATCGGCGTGCCCGGCGACGCCAGCCCGACCGCCGCCGCGGTGGCCAGTCCGGCCCACGCCAGCCGCGGCGACTCCGACAGCCGGTGCGCCAGTGCGATCGTCGCCGCCAGCAGCGGCGCCGAGAACATCCGTCCGGCCATGAAATCGCCGCCGATCCACAACACATACGCGCAGTAGAGCGCTGCGCCGCGCAGCAGTGCGCGTCTGCCGGCGGATGCATCGCGCCAGGCGAGCGCAAAACCCGCCAGCAGCACCGTCGCCGCCAGCGGGTCGCGCCGCAGCAGGTCCAGTGCATATTCGCCGCCTTGCGCCACCACGGCGGCGCGCGGAACGTCGTGATTCAACTTGGCGTAGGCGCTGTTCGGCAACGGCGCGCCGAAATAGAACGTAGCGAACGCCAGCCACAGCGCCAGCGGCGCAAACGCCGCCAGCACCCACGCGGTGCTGCGCGCTGGCGCGCTTCGCCACGCCAAGCGCGCCAGCAGCGGCAGAAACAGCAGCCCGCAATCCATGCGATTCAGCAGCGCCAGCCCGCAGCAGGCGGCCAGCGACGCGCCGCGCGGCGTCGTGCGCAGTGCTTCTGCCGCGCCCCATGCCAGCAGAAGGTGCGTCAGCGGGTTCTCCAGCCCGGACGTGCTGTAGTCCACATACGACTTGGAGAGCAGAAACACCGCCAGAGCGAGACAGGCCGCACCGAGCTCGCGCAGCACCAGCCGCGACACGATCGCCGCCGCGGCGAGCGATAGCGCAATACTGAGCGCTTTCACCGTGAAGAAGAATTCGCCGGTCAGTCGATGACACCCCGCGACGATCAGCATCCACAGCGGATGCGTGAAGACCTGCACGCGCTGTCCGGGGTTCCAGGTGAGCCCGCGACCCTGCACCCAGTTTTCGACACTGCGGTAGGTGATCCAGGCGTCGTCGCCGTCCCACGCCGTGCGCAGCAGCAGTACGCCATACGCCGCCAGCAGCAGCGTGCGCAGTGCGCTGCCGGCGGCGCGCGAGGCGTGGTCGGCGATTGGCTCGATCTGGTGGCCGTGCATGTGTGCATTCGCAGCGCCGGCAGGCGCTCAGGAGAAGATGAATCCGCTGCACAGCAGCAGCGTAAGCAAACCCGACAGACACAGCGCCGCAATGCCCGGCCAGTTCTGGCGGCGCGAATACGACACACTGACCACCGCCAGCACCAGCCCGATCAAGCCGAAGAAAACCGTGCCGCAAGGCAGCGAAACCAGCCAGGGCTTCGCGTTCAGAATCTCGTTCAGTTCCTTCTGCACGACCTCGATGCTCGCAGCCTCAGGCGGAATGCGGCGCATCAGCTCGGGCATCAGGAAAACCGACAGCCCGATGTACAGCACCCACGCCAGCAGCACGCAAACCAGCGCATAGACGCCCCACGACCGCGCCGCGACGACCTGTGCTGTGCCGTCCGTCGGCACCGGCGGCAGACCCGCGGCGCGCGCCGCGACCGGTTGCGCCACCAGCGTTGATTCCGGAGGCACGGTCACCACGCGCCGGCAGTACGGGCATTGAGCGGCTTGCCCCGCGTGCGCGTCATCCACCTCGATCGGTTGGTCGCACCCGGCGCACTGAAACTGGATCGGCATACGCGTAACCGCCGTTCTGG
Organism: uncultured Planctomycetales bacterium; assembly: GCA_964388675.1. Classification (GTDB taxonomy): domain Bacteria; phylum Planctomycetota; class Phycisphaerae; order UBA1845; family Fen-1342; genus CAYMBL01. Next base: position 1,093 of record CAYMBL010000066.1, on the reverse strand, counting down.
CTCCGCGCCGAGCGCGGGGTCGCATCGTATGATTGAGTGGCGCGTCGCCGCAAGCGCGCCGCTGGGGCTTTGCGCGTGGATGCGCCTCTCGCTCGAATCCTGGACGCCAACTTCAACCGGGCGCGCGAGGCGCTGCGCCTGGCCGAGGATTACGCGCGCTTTGCGCTCGACGACGCGGCTTCGGCGAGCGAGCTGAAACGCCTGCGCCACGAGCTGCGCGACCTGGCGAACGTTGTCGGCGGCGAGCGGCTGCTGGCGGCGCGCGCGATCGAGTCCGACGTCGGCCGCGACTCCAAGCTTCTCGCGGAACTTCAGCGCGGCGATCTGGCTGCGGTCGTGCGGGCGGAGTTCGCGCGCCTGGCGGAAGCCGCGCGCGTCATCGCCGAATGCGCGAAACTGTCCAACGCCGACGCCGCCTTGCGGGCGGAGCGCGTGCGCTATCGCGCATACGAGATCGAGCAGCGGCTGCTTCTCCGGGGCGACGTCCGTCGCCGGCTGGCCGCGGTGCGGCTCTATGTGATCATCACCGAAGCGCTCTGTGCCGCACCCTGGCGTGAAACGGCCGAAGCGGTGCTGTCGGCGGGGGCGGGCTGCGTGCAATTGCGCGAGAAAGCGCTGCCCGACGCCGAGTTGCTGTGCCGAGCGCGGGAGCTGCGGGCGCTGACGCAGCGGCATGGGGCGCTGCTGATCATCAACGATCGCGCCGACATCGCGCTCGCGGCCGGCGCGGATGGCGTGCACCTGGGACAGGAAGACCTGCCGCTGGCCGAAGCGCGGCGTGTGGCGGGAGCGAGGCTGCTGATCGGCCGCAGCTCACGGAGCGCGGAGCAGGCCGCGCTCGCCGACTCGCAGGGACATGACTACATCGCGATCGGGCCGATGTACGCGTCGCAGACTAAGCCGGCGGTCCAGGTTACGGGGGTCGAAGCGCTGCGGCAGGCGCGGGCGGTCACGCAGCGGCCGCTGGCGGCGATCGGCGGCATCACGCCGGACCGCGCGCTCGAGTTGCGGCGGGCCGGAGCGGATTGCTTGTGTGTCTGCCAGGCGGTGATAGGCTCGCGCGACGCGCGTGCGGCGACGGCGGCGTTTCTGG
>CAYMBL010000065.1:0-4463 GCA_964388675.1 uncultured Planctomycetales bacterium | reverse complement strand
AAGAACGGCTGGTTCGTCAAGCGAACCATCGCCGGCGACAAGACCCGGCACACGTACCACCCCGGTGCGAAATCCGCCCAACTTCTCGCTGCGGCGGAGAAGTATCTCGGCGCTGGCAAGGCCAGGATGGACTACGTGCTCGGCTGGATGGAGAAGTTCGACACCGAACGTGCCGAAATCGTCGCCACCCTCTTCGCCGCCTGGTCCGACCTCCTCTGCGCCGGCCAGTCCGCCACCGACGACGCCATCATCACCGAAGTCCGCGAAAACTGGCACGAATCCAAGAAGCGCTTCGAGCCGGACCGCCTGCGCACGGCGCTGGGCTGGATGCGTGAGCACCATCTAGTTCCGACGCAGGCCTACGCCATCATTCCCTGAAAACGCTTTCAGTTGCCTGCCACTTTGACACGGCGGCCTGCCACGTCGTTAGGTTACTGATCGGGTAATCGCCCGGCTCGTACAGGGTACGGCCGGAATCGACGAAATACCATCCGTGGGGTAGTGTGGAACGAAACTTGCTAGGCGTGGTGTGATGCAGCCCTCAAACCAGCCGACGAGCGACGCCCGATTCCAGATCCTCTCGTTCGACGGGGGCGGAATCAAGGGCCTTTTTGCCGCCGCCGTACTGGCGTCGCTCGAAGACGATTTCCAGGTCGATATCACAAACCACTTTGATTTGATCGTCGGAACATCGACCGGCGGCATCATCGCGTTGGGGCTTGGCTTGGGCATGCGGCCGCGAGAAATCGTGCAGTTCTACACCCGGCACGGAGACGGCATTTTTCGTAACCGACTCGGACTGCGCTCGATCTTTCATTACATCACGCGGAAGTTCTCGGAGATTCCGCTCGCGTCGGCACTGCGCGACCGCGACGCGTTCGGCGACAAACTCTTCGGTCAAAGCCGTAAGCGGCTGGTGATCCCGTCCTACAACCTGGGCGAAGACGACGTTTACATCTTCAGGACGCCTCACCACGAGCGACTTCGGCGCGATTGGAAAGTTCCGGCCTGGAAGGTGGCGCTCGCCACGAGCGCGGCGCCAACGTACTTCCCGGCCTTTCGTGACGTCGACCACATGCGATTGATTGACGGCGGGGTCTGGGCCAACAATCCTACGATGGTGGGCGTCATTGAAGCGGTGAGCGTTCTCAATGTCCCGCTCGCGCACATTCACATCTTCAGCGTTGGAACCACCGACGCGGTCGTCAATCGCCCTAACACCCTCGATCGCGGTGGACTCTGGCAGTGGCGCAACGCGGCCGTGGACGTGATCATGCGCGGGCAGAGTATCGGGGTTCACAAGCAGACGCTTCATCTTCTGGGCACGGAGCGGGTCTGCCGAATCGATCCCAAAGTTCCCGAGGGGCTCTTTTCGCTCGACCGACTGAATGCCGACCAGCTCATTGCGAAAGCCGCGCATGAAAGTCGAGTGCTCGCGCCGTCCTTCAAGGCACAGTTCCTCAGCCATGTGGCGCCGCCGTATCGTCCTCTCGCTGGTCCGAAAGACGGAGGTTCGACCTAATGCCGACGACGATTCAACTCAATCGTGACCTGAGCGTCCTGCTGAACGCGATCGCCGAAACGCTCGACATCCCAGACGAACTCTTTGAGGACGCGGTTCGAAAGTACCAAGACCTCGGCGTGTTCATGCACGAGCATGACGACGCGCAGGGGCGCCGCGAGCCGGAAGTGTATCCGCAGGGATCATTCCGTCTCGGCACGATGATTCGGGCGCTTACGGACAGCGACGAGTACGACATCGACCTGGTATATGAGCGTGATTTGCAGAAAGAAAGCACGACTCAACACGACTTGAAGGCTGAGGCGGGCGCGAACCTGCGACGGTACGTGCGATCGAAGCAGTCGGACGACGACGCGCCTGAGCTGAGCGAGAAGCAGCGCTGTTGGCGGTTGCAATACCCGACACCGTTTCACATGGACGTATTGCCCGCGATACCTGACCCGGATGGGGCTCCGAACAGCATTCTGATCACGGACAAGGACTTGCGGCTGTGGCAGCACAGCAACCCGATCGGCTACGCTGAGTGGTTCAAGCAGCGGATGCTCATTCGGTTCATGCAGAAACGCGCGGCACTGGCGGCGTCGATTCAAGCATCGATCGAAGATGTGCCGGAGTGGCGCGTCAAGACGCCCCTGCAACGTGCCGTGCAAATCCTGAAGCGCCACCGAGACATCAACTTCCAGCACGACGAGGACGACAAGCCGGCGTCCATCATCATCACGACGCTCGCCGGCCATGCGTACGACAACCAGGAAGACCTTCAAGAGGCCCTGTTCGCGATTGTTGATCGAATGCCGAAGTTCATTGAACGTCGCGACGGCGTCTATTGGGTGCCCAACCCCGTAAGTCCGGGCGATAATTTCGCCGACCGCTGGGCAGACCATCCACAACGCGCAACGAAGTTCTTTAACTGGCTTGCGAGAGTACGCAGCGACCTCGAACGTGCAGCGCGCGGGATGTCACTCGACGACGTTGCTGCGACGCTTACTGCGAGCTTTGGCGAATCGCTGCTCAACGAAGCCTCCGCACGATCGGGCGCATTGGTCGCGGCTTCATCGTCAAACCGCGCGCTGTCGGTACCCAAGATTGCGGACTGTCGTCATTGTCAGCCGCCGCAGTGGCCGATCCGCGCCAGCTTCAAGGCATCCGTGACGGGGACTGTGCATAAGGCCCGCTTTCAGTCGCGGCAACTGTGGAGATTGACGGGGCGTCCGGTTCCAAAGAACGTCGCTCTGCGTTTCGAGATGACAACGAATGTACAGGAACCCTACGAAGTACGTTGGCAGGTGGTGAACACTGGACGCGATGCCATTGAGGCGAACGGACTTCGCGGTGACTTCTACGAGGGAGACACACCGGACGGTCGTATTCGCTGGGAGTCAACGGCCTATTGCGGAACACACTGGGTGGAAGCGTTCGTCATTAAACAGGGAGTATGCGTCGCACGGTCCGGCCGCACCCACGTCCGCATCAGTTGACAAGAGCCGGGCTCGGATGCTGCGACGAAACGGAAGCAGACCGCCATTCGGAATTGTGCTGCTACCGGCGACTCGCCGACGCCGATTGACGAGCCGGATCAACTGGAGCAATTGTCGTCGCACTGGAGCGTATGTCAGTGGGCGGACCGCGGTGAGTTCGGCCAACAAGCGACTCGCCGGCGCTCGCACGCACACGGCCGTAAGGTGTGCAGCGAGTTCGAGATATCGCGCCTGCGAGAGTCGAACGGACGCGTGCCACCGACCATCACGGCCCGTGCGGCACCCGATGCTGTAGCCGGCGAACTTGATTGGCACGCGGCGCACGTCCCGAAACGACGCCCGCTCTCGCTCGAAGAATTCGTGCCGGCCTTTGGTAGCGAGCAGCACGAAGAACCGCCCGTGTCGCAGGTACTGCATGTTCGCCAAGCCCTGCTTCTTGCGCCGGCAGCGCGCCCACTTCGTGATCGCGATGCCGTAACGTTCGATGAGTTTCGCATCGACCGCAGCCGGATCCTTCCCTACCGGAATCTCGCCGGCGACGTAGAACCAGTAGCCGTGCGTGATGTACGCGACGGCGAGTTGCTGGACGAACCCCTCGACCGACGTTGTGACGCATCGATACTCCATGCGCTTGCCCCTCCTTTGCAAAATGAGCGGGTTGTTTTGGCACAACCCGCGAAGCCCTTCTGAACCTCCTTTCGTTCGAGCTTCAGTCCCTTTCCGGACCCGGACCGCAGAACTCCAGCAGTTCGCGGAGTTCCTGCTCGGTCGGCTCCCGGTCGAAATCCTCCCGATAACACGCCGTGATGCGTGCCCGCACGTCCGGCGGAATGCTCATCGGCTCCGGCCAGCATCGCTCATCGAACTCCTCGATGATGTCCGCCGGACTGTCGCCGATGACGCTGCCGCTCCTCGTGCGCCACCAACCCATGGCAATCAGCTCCTCTCGCTCGACTTCAAAACCTCGCGCACGCCCGACCCCGCGGTCACCCGCGTCACCGGCCCGGCGTGCAGAACCAACTCGTTGCATGACCAACTCCTTCCAGGAAGACCCGGCCGCCTACCGCCACGCACTGAACACATTGCCCCTTCCGAATCCGTCACCGCATCGGCGCATTCGAATGACGTCGCTTCCCCGCCTTCGCGAACCCAACGTCGCTGTCGGCGTCGCCGCCAGCTCGTCGGCTCGCATCAAGCTATCGACATCCGTCCGCACCATGCGGCTAGATTCATCTATTGCAGTTGCCCAATACATAGCGGTTGCGGCCACGCAACCTCGATGCACCTGCGGGTACACCCCGCCTGTGCATCGTCATTCCACTGCCAAACGACGGCCGTCTTCCGACGGTCCTCGTTTGACCGCGCATGCTGTCTTCCGACAAAACGGCACGGGCCGGGGCAGAACCTTCCTGCCCCGGCGCCGCACCGACACGTCTGCAAACATGGGAAATGCTCGTCGGCCC
>CAYMBL010000064.1:0-6482 GCA_964388675.1 uncultured Planctomycetales bacterium | reverse complement strand
ATGAACGCTGCTTCGTTCTGGGCGATTTTCTTGCCGTCATCGCCGGTTTCGAGGCCCCCCAGCCGGCCGCTGAGCTCCTTCGTCCGCGTTTCCAGGCGTTCGAGCAGGTCGCAGGTAGACTGCACCTGGTCCGCGAACTGCTGCACCAGCCGCCGGGTGCGCTGGTCCTGTTCCTCTTTCTGCCGCCGCTCGCGCTCGGCGCGCCGTGCGTCGTCCTCAACGCCGGAGGGGGTGACGTTTTGCGCTCGAACCACTCCTGCGCCCAGCATGGCGGCGAGCAGCATGATGATTCCCGGGCCACCCGGACGCAGTTTGCAGCCGAAAGCGCTCATGGGTTGTCACTCCCTTGTGTCGTGGGCGAGTCGTATTCGAATCGATCCGCCTGCATCATGACGCGAATGTGATCGATATTGGAACGGTGGCCATTCAACTGATCAAGCCGCTTCGCCGCCCAGGCGATGATCTCTCCGAGGCGCTGTGCGTCGCCCTCGCCCGCTCCGGTCTTGAGGTGCGCGGCGAGTTCCTGGAGGGATTGTTTGCGTGATTCAAGTTCGACCGGCGTCACCCGTTCGTTGATCGTATGGACCCAAGCTTCCTTGACGGAGGCGTGGCGGATCAGCGCGAGGTCCAGCTCGCGCGGGTGCTTCGCGTTGGGAGCGCCCGCGTTCGCGAGGGGGATCTGGGCGACCGCCTGAAACTCCTGCGCCACCGTCGTCGCGAGCGTCTCCACGTCATTGATCCGCGCGCGAGCCGAATCGAACTGGTTGCTGAACTCCTCCATCGAGCGTTGGGCGGCAGCTGCGGCGCGGGCCTGCTGCCAGGCGGAGTAGCTGCCCGATATCGAGCGCGCGATGCCGACGACGATGAGCAGGACGATGACGTATCCGGCGCCGATCCAGAGCCGCGCCCCGCGGCTGCGCCCCTGGAACACCTCACCGAGCGCGAACTTGCGGAACAGCCGTCCGGTCCGCTCCCGCCGGCTCATCCGGAGATGCGGAGCCTTGGCTTCGTCATAAACAACGCCTGCGGGGACGGCTTGACCGGCATGTCGGACGAGGAAGCTGTTGGGATAGCGAGGGCGCTCGAACCAGCTGATGCCGCATCGCCGGCAGAACGCCTCGAATGAGGCCTGGCCCTCGGGCGGGATTTCGACGGCGATATCCTCATCGCAAGCGCGCAGCAACTCAGCGTAATAGGTCAGATTCCCGGGTTCGCGCAGAATCTCATAGGCGTGCCGAATCTCACTATCGATCGCGAGCAATTTGCCGTTGTGCCGATCGACGATGCGGCTCATCGCCGCCTCGACCTCGTCGCTCGTGGCTGCGGAATCGAGCTCCAGCAGTGCAAACAGCGTCTGCGCTGACATTCGCGTCGCCAACGGACTCGTGGAGACCGGAATACACGTGCGGCGAATTATACGCCGGGTTCCCGTCCCTGAAACGCGCCCTCCTCGGCCAAAAAAAGCTGGAAACGGCCGGGACGGCGGGTACACTGGTACGCATTGATTGTCGTTGTTCTGAGCTTGTGGCCTAGTCCCCGCTCAGCATGACGACGGTTTGCTGCTCGTGGGATCGCGACCTGCGAGCCTGCTCTTTGTCATGTGGATGTTCCTGTCAGTCGCCTGTGCCGGTGGTTCCCCTTCGGGGTCCACCAGCAGAGGTTTGACCTCGCGCCGGCGGTAATTAAGCCGTGCGGCGTTTTATGAAGGAGATTGACAATATGGAACAAGAACGATTCGCGAATCAGAAATCGCGGGTATTCCACATGGGAGCAGATGAGCGGACGCCAGTCTGGCGATCGGTCGGAAGCGTCACGATCGTTGCGCCGAATCTGGACGAACCGCTCCACCTGCGGGGTGTCGGTTACACCGTCTTCCTGCAGGAAGCCCGGCAGGAAGGTGAGCTGCGTGAAGCACTCGTCTTTCTGCGACGTATCGGGCGACCCGCCTGGCAAGCCATCCTGTATTGGACCTTGCTGGGCATGTTCATGGGCGTCGCAATCACGCGCGCTTGGTTCGTGCTTGCGAACCGCTGAACTAATCTGGCGCTAGTGGAGCTGTCCTTCGGGACAGCTCCCTCCTTTTTGGTTCATCCGGGATTTCCGGGAAGGGTCTATACGAACAGCGGCCTACCACGCGATGGGTTCAGGTTCGCTAAAGGCTTCTGAATGGGACGGTTATGGCGACCGGGGGCAACTGGGTCTCTGGGCCCAACCGTCTGACGCTCAGGTAAGCGATCCAGAACTTTCAGAAAGAAGATGCGGAGCTTCATAACTACCGTCCGTTCAGAACGTTGTGGACGCATCCGAAGAATGCGTTCGCCAGTCGTTCGTATCCGAGCAACCCGGAATTCCCGGAAGACCCTCCTTTTTCGGGCACCTAGCGCAGCAGATTCTCCGCCAGCATCGCGAGCGCAATCCCGGCCGCGGCTCCCAGCAGAACCAGTTGCAGCCGTAGGCGCCGCGAGAACCACGGCGAAATCGCGTCTCCCAGCACATAATCGGCACAGAGTTTTCGTATCGACATGAGGCGAGCCTAGCACGGCGGAATAGGGGGCGCAAGATTTTTCTTGCAACTCCCGGGCGCCGCGATAAGCTCTCTGTATCTGATTTGCGTGCCCTCTGAACCGTCCAGACGATCGAACAACATGGACCGTCAGAGTTGACCTGGGACAAACGAAAAACACCGGGTCGCACGCTTTAGACAACGGGCTCCTGCGGGGGTCCGTTGTCTTTTTCAGGGGGCGGTTCGTCCGGCCTGTCGCGGGCCGCGCTGTCGCGCATCAGTTTCCGCATCGTCTTCACCACGCGACCGGGAAGCAGGTCCTCCTTGGTTCGTGCTGCGACGTTCAGCACCTTCGCCAATTCCAGGACTCGCGCCACGGTGAGCTGCGCACCACGCGCGAACCGCTCCACAGACATCGCCTCCACCAGCATGTGCCGTTCGAGTTGGCTAGCGAGGCCCCGCACGCGCTGCTTGAGCTTGCGTTGCTCCTCTTCATCGCGCGGCGTGCGCGGCGCGCGCGGGGGCCGCGGAGCCGGACTCTGCGCCGGTTGTTTGCCAAACTTTCGGCGATCCCCAAGGACTTCGCCGACGGCCGCCGACGGCACCTTCGCGCGCGCCCGTTCGTAGAACTCCTCTGTCGGCACGAAGGTCAGGGGCCAGCGCTGGTCCTCCATCACCTTCGCCTCATCGCGCGTAAACGGGTGCAATCCGTGAACAAGGGTCGGAATTCCCCCGGTGTGCGAGAGCGACCCCTCTTCGGCGTTGTGGATATGTACGAGCGACAGTTTCTGCGTCCCGTTCACGCGAGCGATCATCTTCGGAGTCAGGCCCGGAACCACCTCTTCCCGCCAGCTATTGGTCGTGGTTTCGCTGGACGACTCACCGGTGCTTTTTGTACCACCCTCTCCCGACGTCGTTCCGCGTGCGTACCCCACCTCAGTGAGTCCGAGCAGGCCGTACTCGTAGTTGCGCGCCAAGGACGTGCCACGCTGCCACGTCGTTCCATTCGTCGTCTGCGTGCCAGTTGTGTGGGCCGTGGAGCCGCCCTCCCGTCTCTCGTGTTTTTCTCCCGAAACGAGCTTCAGCGCTTCGATAATCCCCGGATTCGTCAGCGACAGATACTGATTGAAGCTGCAAAGGTCGGCGATCATCTTGTACAGGTCGACGTCCCGCGTTTGCAGCGACTCGGGCGACTGGTGCGACAGGATGAATCCGACGCCGAGGGACCGCGAATCCTCCAGCACCTCGACGATGTTCTGGGCCGCCAGCCGCTGGAATTCATCGATCGCGACGAATATCTGTCGCTTGCCTCCGCGTTTCACGCGCTCGCTGGCGACCTCCATCAGCGCGAAGATCATCAGCTTGCCGATCACCTTCGCATCGATCGACTGCGAGCGCGAGTTGAGATGGACGTAGAGAACCTCGCCCTGGTCGTAGATCCGGTCCAGGTCCACGTGCTGGCTATCGGGGGGTCTGCCGTCGGTGACCAGATGGAACGAGAACTGCAGCGGTTGGAGCGCACTGTATAAGCCGCGGGCGTCGGAGTTGCCGGTCTTTCCCGTCGTTCCGTCACCGATCCGCTGAATCAAGTCAGCCAAGGATTTCGGAGGCCCCTCGTACAGTGTGTGCAGCAACTGCTTGCGCTGCTCTGATGTGAAGAAGTCCGACCCGTACCCCTCGCGATAGATCAGCGACATCGCTTTGAGCAGCGTCTCGCCCAGCTTCAGCGGATAGCGGATGGAGCGCAGACTGTAGAGCGGGTCAAACCGCAGGCTCAGATAGTCCGGGTCGTTGGAAAAGAAGTTCAGCCGCTGACCGCGACGCGCCGCAATGTACTCGGCCAGCGCGCGGAGGAATCGGTCGCCATTCTCCTTCAGGTCCATGATGACGAGCGGCGCGGCGGGCTGAACCTCGCCGCTGGAAGTGTCGGTCCAGCTGTCACCGAGCTGCAGCAGAAGCTGGGCCAGAGCCAGCGTGGTCTTGAAGGTTCCGGGTAGCCCAAGAATATAGGCATGATTGTGAAAGACCTGGCGCGCGGCAAACAGAGGATTCGACGATGTATCTGCGAGTCCAACGAAGATTTCGTGCTGGTGTCGGTCGAATGTGCGTTTCGCCAGTTCGTAATAGCGCCACCATTCAGACACTTCCTGGCCGGCGCCGAGCGAAGATGCCCGCGTTCGCTCCAGGATCTTCCACCACATCGACGGCGGAAGCCCGTTCCAGACGTCATCGAATGTCACCGGGCGCGGAGTGACCGGCGTCAGGGCTGGACGAATGACCATGCCGCGCTCGGTGAGTCCGCGCAGCTTCGCGCCGGGCTGCCGTTCGACGAACTCCTTTACGGCCGCCGGCGGATCAAGCCGCTTGGTTTTCTTGCGCCAGTTCACGCAGCGCCTCCTCAAGATTCGCCAGTCCGGGAACCGTCTCGACGTGAATATGGCTGAGTGATCGCAGCGGCTTCCCGTCGCCGCCGGCGTCGTCGATGGCAGCGTTGAGCTCGGCGGCGCGATCCTCGTTGTCCACGAGAATCGCATGCGAATAGAACTCCTGGCGCAGCCACGGCTCCAGTGCTGGCAGCTTTCGAACCTCGGCCACGTGCGAACGAGTGCGAGCAACGACGTCGGCCACGCGCGTCGAATCGCCGGGCGCGTACACGTGATAAATACGTGTGACCCGCGCGCCCGACTCCAGACAATGAAATCGCCCCGCCGGCAGCGGCTCACCCAGGAGCTCCACAAGCTCATTGTCGTTCAAGCGGATTCGTGCGCGCCCCCGCAGCACGCAGAACGCGAGCACGGCCAGATTCGCCGGCAGCGCCTCGGAACCCAGATTGTCGGCACGGCGGCGGCTGGCTCCCAAGGCGCCGGCTCCGGCACGGGTCAAAACGTACGCGGCCCGGTTCCCGCCGAAGCCCTTCTGTGTCTCGATGAGCCCCTGTTCACGAAGCTGATTCAGGGTCTTCTGCGGACTCGCCCCGTCGAAGTAGAGCGCCGACACGATTTCCTGGAACGAGAGCCGGTAGCGGGCGAGATGTTCCAGCACGCACCGCTGACTTTGATTGAGGTTACCAGAGCTCATACGGGAGTCCTCGCTTGGCGCAGAACTCGTGAAACTCGGCGAGCTTCGATGCGCTGTACTCGCCGCCAACCTCGATGACCCGGCGGATGCCGCCCGCGTCGACCATCGCGTCCGGCAGGCGCGTCTGGTCCCCGTACCCGAGCCGCCGCAGCCGACTCTCGGAAATCCACTCGGCAATCCCGTCGGGAGTTCGGCGCCGCCAGGCCAAGTATAGCTCGCCCAGGAGCAGGTCGTGACTGATCTCACTGCGCCGCGGCCGCCGGCCGCCATCACCGCCCAGCCAGGTGCCCGAGGCGGAGGTGGCAACGACGCAGGACACGGGCGAGGCCGGCTGCGTCCAGCGCTGGGCAAGCATTCGCGCCAAGAGCACGAAGTCGGGGGCAGCGTTCCCCGGACCCCATTCGGCGACGGGACGTGACGGGACCACGACGGCACGGGCCGGCATGCGGAACACGTCGATGAGCCCACGCTCCTGAAGTACGCCGAGTCGTCGAGTCGCCGCCCGGCCCGCGTCGGTCGCGGCAGCGAACCAATGCGCCGCAATCTGGTCGACAGAGAGCACGCGTACGGCCCGGGTCAGCACGACCAGGAGATCGCGGTCGCGCGGCGTCAGGTTCGACCGTTGCAGCACCATCTGCGGAACATTGCTCCGGCATCTTGGACGTTCAAACGTCGGTTCAATCGGGATGCATAACTCTACGGAGAACAGAAGCTTGCGTCATCAAGGGGGGGCGTTTCGGAGGCTGAATCGGTGACCGACCAAGCGACCTTGGAAACGTCCGGCTTTTCGGAGACGTGGAAAGAGCCCGTCCGGCGAAACCGCCGGGCGGGCCAGCCCGTCAGTAATCCTCGGGCAGGAGGACGGTCGTCGCCGAGCGGTCCGCCTCGGTGATGATCCAGA
>CAYMBL010000063.1:0-7470 GCA_964388675.1 uncultured Planctomycetales bacterium | reverse complement strand
CTTCTATACGCGCGTGCGCGCTCCCGGCGCAAGGGCTTTTTTCAAACCGCTCTAACGCACCAGCGCGCGGACTTCGCGAACTGCGGGGCCGTCGCACGGCGGAAGGTGGTCACCCGACACCGGGCGGCCGTCCAGCGTCAGCGACACGCTCGTGCCCGCGGGCAGCTTTTCTGATCGCTCGATCGAGATGTTGTAGGTCACGCCGCGGTAGCTGCGGCGGAGACGCGCTCCGTTCCATCCGCTCGGCAGACAGGGCGAGATCATCAGGCCGTTCCAGGTCGGCCGCACGCCGAGCACCCAGGCCGTGACGATCTGATAGAGCCACGCAGCGCTGCCGGTGTACCAAGTCCAGCCGGCGCGGCCGTGAAGCGGCGAGTCGGGTCCGTCGACGTTTCCGGGCAGCACATAAGGTTCGGCCCAGTAGCGGTCGGGATCCTTCAGCGCCGGGTTGATCGCGGTCAGCAATCGCGCGACGAGTTCGCTGTCGCGCATCTTGCAGGCGGCGGCGATGGCCCAAGTTGCGGCGTGGGTGTAGACGCCCCCGTTCTCGCGCAGGCCGGGGGCGTAGCGAGTGATGTATCCGATCTCCTGCATGGGCTCGTCGAACGCGGGCTGAAGCAGCAGGGCGCCGGCGGGGCTGACCAGATGCTCGCGCACGGCGGCCATGCAGTGCGCGGCGCGGTCGGGCGGAGCGACATCGTTGAGCACGGCCCAGGTCTGCGCGTTCAGGAAAATCCTTCCGACGCGATTGGCCTTGCTGCCAAGGCGGCGACCGTCGTCGAGCGTAGCGCGCGCGTACCAGTGGCCGTCCCAGCCATGCTCGTTGATGTCGGCGATGAGCCGCTCGCGGCGGGTAACGTAGTCGGCGGCGCGGTCGCGCAGCGCGGCGCGCTGCTCGCTGGAGAGCGCCAGCCGATCATCGCCTGCCGCGCGGGGCAGGATTTCGCTCCAGTCAGCCAGCAGGCCGACGAGGAAGTGCCCGAGCCAGAACGACTCGCCTTTTTCGAGCAGGCCGACCGCGTTCAGGCCGTCGTTCCAGTCGCCGGCGCCGATGTAAGGGATGCCGCGCGGGCTGGTGCGCTGAAAGACGCGATCGAACGCGCGGGCCACGTGCTCAAACAGCGGCTGCGGCGTGGTGTCGTCGACGAACGGCGCGGGGTCGAGCAGAATCGAGTAGTCGCCGGTCTCGCGCAGATACGCCGCACAGACGAATGCGAGCCACAGCAGGTCGTCGGTCATGCGCGTGATGTGGCCCTGCTCGGTGAGCGGGTGCCACCAATGGTAGACCGAGCCGTCGACGAATTGATGCGCGGCGTGGAGCTGAATCTGAGCTCGGCAGCGCAGCGGTTCGCTGGTCAGCCAGACCTGCGAGTCCTGCAACTGATCGCGGAAGCCGAAGGCGCCGCTTTGCTGGTAGTAACCCGCGCGACCCCACAGCCGGCCGCTGATGGCCTGATAGCGAGCCCAGTCGTTCACCACGTAGTTGAGCGTGGGCTCGGGCGTGTCGATGCGCCCGGCGGCGAGCCGCTCGCTCCAGCCGCGCCGGGCTTCGTCGAGCGCGGCGTCGAGGGCGCTTTCGTGCGCCGGGCCGTTGCCGATGCCGGCGACCTTGAGCAGCGTGCGCTCGACGCTGCTGCGCGACGAGCCGGCCGCGAGGACGTAGCCGATCGTCTTCTTCTGGCCGGGGCGAATCTCGACCAGGTTGCGCAGCGCCGCGATCGAGTCGTAGTGTCGGCCGAAGAGCGGTTTCCAGAGGTCCTGCCCCAGTGCGGCGGGGGCGTCGCTCGATTGGTAGCGCCCGAAAAACGCGGTCTTGTCGCCTTGAGCGGACAGCACGGGTTCGTTGCTGGCGAGCGCCGCGATGAACGGGAAGGGCGTGTTCCAGTGCCCCCAGCGCGTCGAATGCACCGCCTCCCACATGTGGCTGCGGCAGAAAATCGCGCCGCGGTCGGCGTCGAAAGACGTTTCGAGGAACAGCTTGCTGAATTCGCGCCGCGGAGACGGCAATACACCGCAATTCCACTCGACGTAGCCGGTCAGTTCGATCCTTCGCAGACGGTCGCTCGTGTTGTGCAGCTCGACGCGCCAGCATTCGGCGGGTTCCGAAGCGTGGGCGAACAGCGTCCATTCGGCGCGGATGCCGTGGAACTGCGTGGCGAACGTGGTGTAACCGAGGCCGTGGCGACACTCGAAAGCGTCGTAGCGCGGCCAGAGCGGCGCCGGCGCCAGCGACCAGACGCGGCCGTCGTCGGAGTCGCGCGCGTAGAGAAATCGACCGGAGGCGTCGTGCGTGAATTCCTGAGTCCAGCGCGTCAGCACGGCGAGCTGCGAGTTGCCGATCCAGCAGAAGCCGCTGCCGGTATGGCTGACCGCGAGGCCGAAGTCGGGGTTCGAGATGACGTTGCACCAGGGTCTGGGCGTTCGCGGGTCGGTGATGATGTACTCGCGACCGTCGGGCGAAAAGCGGCCGTACTTCCCGGCGGCGGGGTTGGACGAGCCGTCGGCAAGATTGGCGGGGTCAGAAGCGATGGTGCTCATTCGAGTCTCGTGCGGCGTCGACTGAAAGCGCTTTCAACTGCGGAGATCGTAGCGACGCGCGCCGTCGAATTCAAGGCGAATCGGGCAGCCGCAGGCGTTTCAGGGCGCGCTGCACATGCTCGTTCTGCATGAACAGCCGCCAGATCAGGCCGCTGCGGGCGTTCTCGATGCTGAGCAGCATCGGTCCGACGTCGATCCCGAGCCAGTCGTCGTGTGCATAGTTCTGATCCAGGTTGAACGAATCGACCAGGCCGTAGCCGCCCTCGGCGACGCCGCGCCAGGCGAAGGGGCGGCCGTCCGGGTGCGTCAGGGCGCGAAAGGCGCGGATCGCGTCCAGGCTTTCGGCCGGCGTGAAGACGATGCAGGACACGGCCGCATAGGGCGCGATCGTGCCTTCGTGAATGCGGTCGACGTTGCTGCCGTTGGGACGCGTCTCGGGGACGATGTAGCCGTCGCGCGATGCGCAGGCGCTCATGCCCCAGCGCTCCAGCGAGGGCGTCTTGTGCGTCGCGCCGAATTCGGCGCAGCGACGGCGATGCGTGAGTGCGGCGCGACGCGAGTTCTCCCACCAGTCCACGCGCGGCGCGTCGATGCCGAAGGCGGCGGGATTGTCGGGCCCGAGGCTGCGGTAGTCGATCCAGCAGTGGCTGAAGGAGTAGGTAAACATGTTGCCGGGCCAGGAGACGACAAACGGCGGCATTCCCTGGTGGCGCTTCACCGTGCGCTCCAGGCGGTAATACAACTCGGGCGCGACGGCGTGCGATTCAACGGGCGAGCCGACCGCGAGCAGATAGACGAGGCGTTCCTCGTCGCTGGCGCGCTCCCAACTGTATTCGTGAAACCGGCCCTCGCCGTCGAGCGTGGGGCGAACCGGCTGCGGCTGCCAGGCCATCGAAATGAACCCGTTTCGGCCGACCGCGAAGCGCTTCCAATCCGCCTCGGCGACCATCCGATCCACCAGCGTTCCCACTTCGCCGCCGAAATACTCGGCTGCGGGAATGGCGCCCGCGAGCAGCAGGGCTGTGTCGACGGTGCTGGCTTCGGTGTGGTAGCCGTGGTGGCTGGGGCCGGCGGTGTGGTGGTCGGGGAAATGCATATACATCCCCCAGCGCTTGTTGTCGGAGCGACCGGTCAGCGCACGCAGCACGGTCAGGGCGCGCTGCTCGCCCTCCGCATGCGTGATCCACTTGCGCTCGACGCCGATCGGCAGCGATGAGAGCTGGAAACCGACCGCGGCAACACTGGCGACGGGCCCTTTCGCGCGATCTTTGGCGAGGCACGCCGGCGTGCCCACCTCGCGCCAGAAATACTCGAAGCAAGCACGCTGAATTTCGTCGAGTTGGGCCTCTTCCTCAGGGTTGAACCGGTAAGGCAGCACGGCGTCGGATTCCGGCGAGCGCAGGATGTCGCGCTCGGCGGCGTCGCCGGCGAGGAGTGCAAACACGGCCAGCGACAACGTGTAGGCGTTCATTTGCGGCCTCGGCGGCACGGAAGGTTCGATTGACACGCGATGCCGGCCGACGGTATTCTCGATTGAAAGCGGTGTCAATCGCGTAACTTTTGTAGTTTTGGCACATCCGAGCGCTTTGGAATGGCACATTCAATCGCCGACGTGGCCAAGCTCGCGAAAGTCTCGATCAGCACCGTTTCGCGCGTGATCAACCGCAGCACGCTCGTGAACGAGAAGACGCGCGCCCGCGTCGAATCCGCCATCCGCACGCTCGGTTATCAGCCGAACGCGTTTGCGCGCGGGCTGATGCTGCGGCGCAGCGAGATCGTGGGACTGGTGCTGCCCGATCTGCACGGCGATTTCTATTCCGAGATCATTCGCGGCGCGAACCAGCGGGCGCGCGAGGTGGGATACAACCTGGTCGTCTCCAGCACGCGCGAGGCGAACGAAGGCCACTCGCTGCTGACCGCGATGCACACGCGGACGCTGCTCGACGGCGTGGCCGTGATGGTCTCGGAGGTGACCGACAGCATTGCCGAGGTGCTGCGCACGTTTCAGTTGCCGTTCGTGATTCTCGACGACAGCGTCGACGGCGTGCCGCACGACAGCGTGCTGATCGACCATCAGCACGGCGCGACCGCAATGATGCGGCATCTGGTGCAGGAACTTGGCAAGCGGCGCGTCATCTTCGTCGGCGGGCCGGAAACAAACTTCGACACGATCGCGCGATTCACCGCCTATCGCAATGTGCTGAAGGAAGCGGGGCTGAGTATGTCGCGCCGCGACGTGTATCACCTGGACTACCAGTTCGACACCGCGCACGTGCTCGCGACGCGCCACCTGGACGAGTGGCTGGGACCGGACAGCGCCGTGTTCGCGTCGAACGACGAGATGGCCGCCGGCGTGATCGCGGCCGCCGCGGCGCGCGGGATCGGCGTGCCCGAGCAGTTGGCGGTGGTGGGTTTTGACGACACGCGCGTGGCGCGGATGGTGCGTCCGGCGCTGACCACCGTTCGCGTGCCCATGGCGCGGCTCGGGGCGGAGGCGATTGACCTGCTGGTGCGGCGGATCGGCGATCCGCGCCGCCCGCGGGTGCAAATCATGCTGCAGCCGGAGCTGGTGATTCGCGAGTCGTGCGGCGCTCGGCGCGTAGCGGCCCGCGCGGCGGCGCGCTAAGCGCGGCTCAATTCACGCGATTGCGCAGCGGCTCGCCCCGCAACGCGCGACCGACTTCGCGCGCGGCCTTCGTCCGCATCTCGACGAACCCCTCCTCGGTGTAAAACGCCGAGTGCGGCGTGAGAATGCAGCGGTGAAACGCCACGTGCGACGGATCACGCGTCGCCGAAAGCAGCCGATCGTGCGGCGGCGGCGGCTCGACCGGCAGCACATCGAGCCCCGCGCCGTGGAGCTTGCCTGACTCGAGCGCCGCGAGCACGGCATCCGTGTCGCAGATCGGGCCGCGCGCGGTGTTGATCAGGATCGCGCCATCCTTGCACGCGGCCAGCTCGGCCGCGCCGATCATGCCGCGCGTGCCGGCGCTCAGCGGCGTGTGGATCGAAACGACGTCGCTTCCCGCCAGCAACTCGACCAGCGAATCGGCGCGGCGGACTCCCAGCGCCTTGTCGCGCCCGTCCGGAATGAACGGGTCGAACGCCAGCACCTCCATGCCGAACGCCTTCGCCCGCAGCGCCGTGGCACTGCCGATCCGGCCGAGCCCGATCACGCCGAACACCAGCCCGCGCAGGCGCGGCGAACGACGGCAGCGCCGCGCGTCCCACGTCGCCGGTGTCATTCGCACGCCCGCGCTCATCTCGGGCAGGTTGCGCGCCAGCGACAACAGCAGCCCGATCGCGTGATCGGCGACGTCCTCGATCCCGTAATCCGGCACGTTGCACACCGCGATGCCCGCGCGGCGCGCCGCCTCGAGATCCACGTTGTCAAAACCGACGCCCACCCGCACCAGCACTCGACACTGCGGCAGGCGCGACAGCGTCGCCGCGCCGATGCGAATGTCGTGCCAAACCAGCAACCCGGCCGCGTCGGCCATGCGCGGCAGTAACTGCGATTCGTCATGCGCATTCAGGCAAACGACCGACGCGGTGTCGCCGAGGGCGGCCTGCTCGACGTCGGCCGGCCCGGGCCAGAAATCGGTGATGTAGACGGTGGGCATCTTCGCGGGCATCCTTTCCATTTCCGCACGGGAGGTGCGGCGCATGCGTTGGCCGCTCATGCTACTGCTGCTCGCACCCGCGGTGGCAACCGCACAGCCCGACGAACTGCCGCAATTCCGAAGACTCGACAACGGGTTGCTGACCTGCGCGGCGGAAGATCGATCGCTGCCGCTGGTGAGCGTACAGGTCTGGTACCGAGTCGGGCTGATCGACGACCCGCCCGACCGGCCGGGACTGACGCGGCAGGTGATGGCGTCGCGCGTACGCGCGGCTGCGCCGACGCCCCGCGCCGTCTGGCGACACTGGCGGGTCGATCCCGATGCCGCTTGGTTCTGCGTCATCGTCCCGGCGAACGAACTCGACTCGGCTCTGGCGGAAGCGCGATCGATTCTGACGGGCGGCGCGACGCCGGCGCAGACGCCACAGTCAGCGCCGGCTAACGACGACTGGTTGCCGAAGGCGGCGCGCGACGGGTTGTTCGCGGGCCACGACTACGCGCGGCTGGCGCGCAGCGAGCAATCCGCAGTAGCAGCGCCGGCCGATTTGCAGCGCCACGCCGAAGCGTGGTTCGCGCCGGCCAACGCGACGGTGTTCATCATTGGCGACATCGCGACGGACTCCGCGCTCCGCCGCGCGGCCGACGCGCTCGGCGATCTGCCCTGGTCGGCGGCCGCCGCACGCCCGATTCGCGACGACGCCGCGGCGCACTGCATCCTGCAAACGACGCCGCAAGCGCTTCGGCTCGCCTGGACCGGGCGCGGTTCGTTCGGGAATTCGGCGGCGGTGCAGCGCGTCCTGTTGCAGGCGCTGGCGAATCCCCTCGACGGACCGCTCGCCGGTGCGAATTGGCGGATCACGGGCGAAACGGTCGCGCTGCGGCACGCGTTTGTCGGCACGGCCGAATTCGTGCGATCCGGCCCGGCTTCAGAACCGGAAAAACTCGAAGCGCGGCTGGCCGCGGCGCTGGATTCGCTGGCGAAACAGCCGCTCTCCGAAATCGCGCTGAATCGCGCCCGGGCACAGGCCGGACTGGCGCTACGACTGGCTCATGACGATTTCGCCCGGCGCTGCGTGGCACGCGCCGCCGCGGAGATCATCGAGGGCGACATTCTGCTCTTCGATCTCGCGCCGGCCGCGGTCGCACGCGTAGGCGCCGCCGACGTGCAGGACGCGGCGGTTCGATTGCGTTCATTGCTGCCCGGCACTCCCGAGGTTGCTGCAGCGGAATCGACGTTGCCGCTGCGTTGGCACGCACCGCCGCTCGATGCACGCCGGCATGCGCCGCCGGTCGAGCTGCAAACGCCGGCCGGC
>CAYMBL010000062.1:0-9082 GCA_964388675.1 uncultured Planctomycetales bacterium | reverse complement strand
GTGTCCATCCATCAGAGCCGCGTCGGCCTGCGCGGCCGCCGCACTCGCAAACCCTTGAAAACAAGCCACTTGCGTGGCCTCTGGCGAGTATGGTCGATTTCGGAGAGCTCGGACCGTCACTTTCTACACTCCGGACGCGGCAAAAAACCGCGAGAATCAGCCGAAAACCGGCGAGTGCGAGCGTGCCGGGGACTCCCCTTCACCACCTTCGCACTCGCCGGGCGGGCCGCGGTAAGCCGACTTGTCAAAGAACACCGGCCCCGGTGGGCCAACGCGAGCCTGATCGACGCCGAGTGCCACGCCCATTGAAGGGGAAGACACGTTCTCGGAGTTCCGACCCCCTGTAGGGGCCGCACAAATCTATCACTGTTCGGGGTCGGGGGCAAGATCAGGAGGGCTGCTCGTCAGCCCGTTGACACCCCACAGGGACGCGACGACGCGCTTGCGGACCCAACGCCAGTACGCCGGCGTGCGCAGCCAGAATCCGCGATCAGCGGCGTTACGAAGCGCGGCGGCGTTGGGGTCAGACCAGAAGTTGGTCGTCTCCTTCGTCTCCGCATCCGTGGTGCGTTTTCTCTTGCCAGCCTTCCCATCTGGCGCAGGCGCAGAGGCGGGCCTGATGAACGATCCGAACCGTTCGGGTTTCGCAGGGTCCGGGCCAAAACATGTCGAGCCTTTGACTTTGTCCAGGCGCGGCAACGCCGTGCCGGCCGACTTGTCGTCGATGCACGGCACATACCACCATTTAGCCGGTAGGTCCGGGTCGATGATGGCCCGCAAGCCGATGTTGGCGGCCGCGTTGAGGTCAGCCTGGATGACCCGACTCACCGAGCCGTTAGTGCTGTCCGCCGGGGAGGCAGCGATGAACAGGTCTCCACCCACCCTCGGAATGCGAAGCGTCTGCTGCTTCGATCGGTCCTTCTCGCTCGCGCTCGTCCACCTCTTACGCAAGGCAACAAAGAACCTGTCAAGCGAGTCGGTCCCGTGCTCGTTGAGCCGCTTCTCGGCCGCGTTCACCAGCTTTGACCACCAAGGCGAGTTGAGGAAATCCGCTATCGGCACGTCATCACAGCGCAGACCGGGCAATCCAGTTCGACTGCACTGGCGGCTGGTGTAGTTGGGCATGACCTCGCGCAGGTGCAGTCCGTGGAGTTGGCAAGCCTCGCCCAGGTGCTTGCGCACGTTGCTGGCAGACCAGTTCATGAGCGATCGATTCTCGCGCCGCGTCTGGAGTTCGTCGGGCCGGTAGTTGCGAAGATTCTCAATGACGACGGCGTGGCAAGGCTCATCAACCTGTTCGGTCGGCCGCATACGGTCCCGGTCGGGAACCCGCGACATCCGCCCGATACCCAGCGCAGCCTCAGCGATTCGGCTCGCGAGTTGTTTGACACGTTGCTCGCGTAATCGCTCGACCACCTCCAGGACCGAACGGCCAAACTCGTCGAACCGATCATCGTCCTTGGCGGCGATGTTCTTTCGGAGGTCGTCCGGCTCCGGGCGCATGGCGTACGCCTTCTGAGCTTGGTACAGCTCCCGGATTGTGGCAATACGCGTGAGCGACAGTCCTCCAGCGTGTCGCGCGGCCCCACGACGCGCCTTGCGGTTCGCACCCTGCTGCGCGGACTCACCCGGAACTGGACGCAGGCTGCGAGGCAGCACCCAGCGTCGCAGCCACTTCAATCGAGGGCGCCATGCCGAGTTGTCGGCCTTCCATCGATCCGACCAAAGCGTGTGCAGCCGCGCTGCGCCGTCGCTGACGAGTGCAGCAGCGACCGGATCAAGCGCAACCTCCAGGGCGGCTCGATGGCGCTTGCGCTCCCAGCGGTCGGCTTCCTCCGAGAGCGTTGGCAGTTCAGCGGACAGCCTCGGCACGATGTGCTGCGTCCATGTCGTCTCAGCGACCGGATCAGTCCATCGGTCGCCAGTCGCTAAGTCATGCCAGCGCATGAGCGCGTCCAGGATCGCGACCCTTCGGGTTTCGGGCGTGTGCTCCGCCGCACCCCCGCCTGGTAAGAGCCGCGCTGCGTCGGGCTTGAAGGCGTAGGCGATGCGGGCGCTGTCACCGAGGCGGCGCAACGCGAGGCGGACCGTCCGTGCCGCCTCGGCCATGAGTTCATCTACGCGCATCGGAAGCGGATTGCGTCCGTCACGAAGGCGCCTGAGTTCTGTTTCCATGCCTCGAACCGCGTTGATCTCCTCCGGCGACGCCTTGCGAGCCGGCGCCTCCTCTCCCTGCAACTTGATGAGGAACTGGCGGTCGAGCCGCGCCCACGGGGCGGGGTGTTCCGAGCCGTCAGAAAGCCTGTCGCTGCCGATTCGACGGTAGATGGTCGTGCGCTCTGTGCCGCGTGCATCGGTGTGCCGAGTGTGAAGGAACAGGTGTTGCTTGGCGGCGCCTCCGCCGGCAACTGCCCGACCCGCAGTTTCTTTCTTAAATGCCGAAAGCGAGAGCGTTTCCCATACGGCGCAGGACGCGGCGTAGCGATGGCCAAGGTCCACCGACAGCACGCGCAGGCCGGGAAGGCGGGAAAGGATGAGTTTCGCGTGGCCTTGGCGATCGTCGTTTGTGGCGTGCTTGACTGCGAGTTCGCCCTTTCGGGAGACAAACGGTTTTGCGGGCGCGTCATCGCCGAACCGAGCGGCATACTCCATGAACGGCCCTTGGCACTTTAGTTTCGCGGAGAACGTGACGAGCCATTCGATACGATCTCGCAGCTTCCTAGCCCTCTCGTTCCACTTCCCGGCGTTCCTTTCAATGCAGGCTGCGATGGCATCGAGTTGTGCGCGCGGGGCTTGCAGGCGTCCGTTCCAGTCAGCAAGCGCGAACAAGCCAGCCGTGGCCGGACGCTCGCCGGGTTTGAGGCCCGATGCAGCGCGCCCGAGCCGATCGGCGCGCGCCACATCGCGGACTGGTCCGCCAGTCGCCGGCGATCCAAGCGCAAGGTCGTTCGAGAGCCGCTTGGACGACCACCGCAAAGGAACTTCGCGGACGGCTTCACCGTCCCAAAGCCCCATACGAAGACCATGCCTGTTTTTCAGCCATTCTTCGTCGCCCGTGGCAGGAGCGCGTTTGCTCATGCCGGCCTTCGCTGCCTGATGGACGGAGTACTCGATGGCCCAACGCGAGTTGCCAAAGTCGCAGAATACGGGATGCCTGAGCGGGTCGGGATGACGGAACGCAGGAACCTTGAAACGACGCATCTTGTCGCGAGCGTCGAAGCCGAACACATAGTCTTTGAGCGGCTGGGGGTCGGCCTTGCCGTCGAGTCTCCAGACGCACTCGGCGTCGTCGGCCGCGAGCGCCTCGAAGAGTTGGATATCGCCGAACTTGTCGATTTCGGGATCGGACTGTGCCTCACGTGCAGCGACAACTCGGTCTTCTTTGAACTTACAGGCCGCACGTTTCCATCGTTTGACGACCTCATCCCATCCTTCAATCGCGCGGCGGCGGATTCGATACTCGCCTCCTGCCGCGGCAGCGCCCGACGTTCCGCTGCGATCTTGCACGAACTTGTCGAGCCACGCCCTGGTCGCGGAGGGAACCTGGCCGAGTCGCTGTGCATCGGCCTCAAAGCGCCTGCGCTCCGCCTCTGCCCGCTTGATCCATGAATGGCCGATTGACACCCGGCGGGCGGCGTGATCGAGCATGACGGAGAACTCACCGATGTGGTCGCGATCATCCCCTATCTTGAATGGCATCCCGCATGCTGATTCGATTGAGTTCCGAAGCGAAGGCATCCATTTGGGAACCTGGCGCAAGCCCTTCGATGATTCTTTTGCGTCGGCTTCCTCCCGGAACTTCTGCTGCATCGTCTCGATGGAGGTCTTGGTGAGACGATCCGGAAGGTTGTCGATCGCCAAGCGACCCTTGGAAGAACGTCCTGTCTTCCAGCCGACGGCGATGCGCAATCCGTCGATGTCGGCAGTTGGACCGCTGAGCTTTTTTGACAACTCGGCGATCAGCTTTTCTTTGCTGTTTCCGGCGAACCGCGTGAGGTCGGCCCTTGCCAGTTTGCGAAGGTTGGTCGAGATCGTTCCGGTGTCGCTCTTCTCGCCAGTGCCGAAGTTCGTGCTGGCCCATTGGCGGGCGAGCGTTCGGAACTCAGGGCCGTCACTGCCAGTGGCGGGACCGGCAACCTCTTCCTCATCAGGGAGCTTGAAGTACTCATCAACGGGGCCGAAGAACGACATGACAGCTTCGGCGGCATATTCGCGGTTCAATCCCTTCAATTCGATCGCTCGCTGATCGAAGCAATCGCTGCGGTTGATCCACACAGCGTCCGCGCGGATCTTTGCCGACAGCGAGTCGGCGCAGGCCGCGATCCATGACTCGACATCGTGCTCGTCGATTCTGCGTCCAGCCAGAATTGATCGGAATGCGGCTAGGACTTTGTCCTTGCGCTCGGACTCAGAAGCCTTGCCGGTCGTGACGCGGACGGCTCCCGTTGGTGCGCCATGCTCATCCTCGACGCTGAGCCACGAAAGCGCGAGAAGGATGCGCCGGTTCTTGCGAAGAGCAGCCGTATCGACCTGGCTGCGGCTCTTCTTCTTGGATGGTGGAGTGGGTTCCGCCAGCGAATGATCCAGCCCTCCACGCAGGGTCAACAGCCAGTCGCCGAATGCCCTAGCGCCTTGGTTGATGGCGTCGTGGGTGGCCCAGAGGGCATCGCGCCAGCTCTTGTCGTTGTGATCGATGCCACGCAGGCGGAGGGTGTAGGCTCGCTGCGTCTGGATTGCCGGTGGAGCGTCGCGATCGTCGGCCGCTGGGTTCGTTCGGGTGGTCGCGAGCTGACTCATTGCTGGCATCTCCAGTGTCATTTGACCAGAGCGATGATGAGAGCGAGGATGGCGAGAAGTGCGATGACAAGCGCGAGCACGACAACGCTCAACCCTCCGCCCGACAACCGGGCTTTGGCACCGAACGCTGAAATCTCGACCAAATCGTCGTTTGGACGGGGCTGCGGCGCGGGAAGGCTGCGACGGCCTTTGCTCATGATGCCAAGATTTGAGGCGGCGGGGGATGACTTGTCAAGTGGGCTATCCCGACATAAACTGGCATGACCGCTATAGGCGGTGACAAACTCGCTGAACGTGTCGTCCCCTTCGATGGGATTTGCACAGCGGCGCGAGCGATGAGCCCGCGCGACACATGTCGGGTTCGGCAGCCCTGAATCTAGATGACCACCAAGCCGCTCTCCGCGTCAGGAAGGCTCTGCCCCAGCACGGTCGCCGCTTGCCTTGCGGCCTCCTCGTTACTGCCCAAGTCCACGATGAGGAGCTGATCCTCTTTCAGGTTGAGCACTTCACGCGCGGCATTCTCCAGCCGGACCCGGTCGATGGCCTTCAGTGTGCAGTAGAACACGGAATACTGCCACGGCTCGCCGTACGCCTTCATCAGCTTGTGGATGCGGCGCAGGCGCTTGTCGTTCCGCACGTCGTAGCAGACGAGATAGCAGCGGCGCATGGTATTACCTCGTCGTCAAGAAGGCCAGCGTCGGAACCTCGCCCAGGAGCCACGCGGCGACAAGGCGGGCGTGGAGCATGAGCATGCGCCGGTAGCTGAGCCGGTACTCGAAGGCGGGGTGAGACACTTCGGTGTCCATGCGCCGGCCGTACGCGGAGAAAAAGCCCTTGCGGCCGGCGTCGGTCAAGGCGCAGCCGGCGGCGGTGTCGAGGAAGTGACCCTCGGTCAACTCGCCGCGGTTGAACGCGGAGACGGCGATGGAATCGGCGATCAGTGGCCGGAACGGCTCCAAGAGGTCCAGGGCCAGCGCGGGACGGCCCGGCCGCGTGGCGTGGAGCGCCCCGAGTGTCGGCTCCAGGCTCGCCAGCCGACAGGCTGCGGTGCATTCGTTCGTCAGCATCGAATACGCAAAGGACAGAACGGCGTTGACCGGATCAGGCGGCGGCCGTCGCTGCCTGCCGTTGCTGTCGAATCTGGCGGCAATCTCCTTCACGCCTTCCTTGAACATTCCGGCGAAGTGGCGGAAGTAGACGGCCGCTGCATTGCCCTCGTGGCCGCGAAGCTCATCCAGCGTGGCCGCTCGCTCCGCGGCAGTAATGCTCTCCTGCAAATCGGTAGCGACGCGCGACGGAAGCGCCGCGTGATTGCGCATCAACAGTGTGCGCTGGTTGGCGATCTTCGCCACGGTGACGGCGCGAGCGAGTTCCAGCGTCTTCTCCGGCCGGTCCAGCACGCGGATCTGGGCGCCGCGGACGGCCGCGCTGGTTGGCCCCAGCGGGTCCAACATGGCAACCAGGCGTCCCGCGGCAGTGAGGTACGCGACCGGCACTTCGTTGTCCGCGAACACGGAGAGGGCCTGCGTCGATATCTGCACGCCGCCCAGTACGGCCAGAGACTCCAGATTGGCGAGCGGGAAGTCGCGGACCAGTTCGCCGTCCTTGTCGGTGACGCGGACGGATTGGCCGCGTACCCCGATACGGATGCCCTCGCGTTGCAGGACGACATGGATACCGTCGTCACGCGGCGGCCAGAGCTTGCGAGGCGTCAGTCGCTCGTCGCTCTCTTGGCCGTTGACGGTGAGCGCGGTGAGGCGCTGATGGTTGATCTCGTCCGGCAGGCAAATCGGCTGGAGCGAACAGCGCGGGCAACGGGGATCGTTGACCAGCGGCGGCGGGCGCTGTCCCGCCGCGTCGCGCTTGGCCGCCTCCAGTTCGGCGATCGCCTCGCGTTTCAAGGCGTCGTCTACCGGGACGCGAAGCTTCAGCCGCTCGGCTGCGTAGTAGAGGTACGCCTCCGTCACGGTGTAGCCGGCTTCTTCCAGCAAAATCGCCTGCAAGCCGATCTGCACCCGGTCGGTCGGCCATGGCTCGGGACCGGGAATCAGGCGAGCCTGCTCCATCATGTCATCAACGGGTTCGGCGACTTCGCCGCACCGCTTCGGCCTTCCCTTGCGGTACTCGACCGGGATCGCGGTCGTGCCGTTGATCTCCGCCAGGTCGAGCTTCGCGGTCAGCCCGAGCCGGTCGCTGGTGAGCGCCAGACTTCGCACGGACCGGGGTCGGTCCGGATCGACGGGATGTTCGGTCTCTTCCAGTTTCTCGACGGACTTCTTCCTGCGGCCATTCTTCCCGTTCGTCTCGACTGGGGGCGGAGCCTCGCTCGGCCGATCTACACGACGGTGAACACCGGCGCCCTGTTCGGTGTCGGCGCTGGGTAGAAAGACGCCCTCCACCGTCATGTAGTAAAACAGGCGCGGGCAATATGCATGCTCGGCCACGCCGCGGCATGGCCAGTGGGAGCCGTCCATATAGGGATAATCGGTTCGGCAAGTGACCAGCTTGCCGCCGGGAACCCAGCCAGTGAGCAATCGCCGCGCGGACGGTCGTCTTTTCGGACCTCCCGACGGGTGAACGCGGCCACCGTGTCACGGTCCGAAGGCGGCATGCTGCAGCGGCGATCGTGCGGTGAATAGGCGCTTTATTCGCCGCACGCCATGCGGCAAATGACTTGCCCTTGCGGCGAATGGGTGGTGCAATCACCGCAAGATATGCGGAGAAACATGGCGTGCATCCACGAGAAACCCGGCTGGCCGGAGTTCACCTGGGAATCATACGCAAACTCGACCTTGCGGTCGCCGCTCGCCGCGGCGGCGACGGGCTGCACGGCAGTCAGGCGATTCTCGGCGTCCCAGACGTACGCCTGCCGACGGCCCGCGCCGGGCGCGATCAGGCCCGTGGCGTTCGACTCGCTCAGGTTGCCGTCGGCGTCGTAGAGCAGCGACTCGTCGGCCGTGCCGGCGGTCGCGGACACGCGGTTGCCGATCGCATCGTACGCATACGCCCGGTCGAGTGCCGCGACGGGGTTCGTCGGATTGGCCGGGTCGGTCGCGGCGTAGCGGTCGCTCGCGATCAGCTCGTTGCGGGCGTTGTAGCCCGGAGCGGCTCACTGCATATTGTCCAGCACTCTCGACACGAGACCGAACGCCAGAATCGCCGACTGCAATACTATTCCAGCAACGAGCATCGTCCTCGATTTTCCTGAGACTCGAAAGGCAATCGTGTACAAAGCGATCCCGGACAGTAATCCAAAACCAAAACCAATCAACAGCGCCATATCTCCTGCGAGTCCAGAAATCGGACCTTTATCTGCGTACAGAACGATGGCGTAAACTACCAAATAATCCGCGACAACTGAGCCAGTGAATGCTATTCCGGCCGCCAACATCAAGAGCGCGCGGTAACCACTCATGGCTCGAACTTCACACTACTGTCGCACGCGCACCGGCGAAGCGCGTCGTATGCATCGCTCCCGATCCCCGCGGCGCCATGGTCCCCTTGTATGTAACATAAACGAGTGCGATCATCGGTGTCGATGGCATGCGGAGGGAACATTGCGGGTCCACTGGTTTCTCCAGCGATCACTAAAACGCAGTTCTGAACGTTTTCTGGAATTCGGGTCGGTGGTGCCGCGAGTCGCATGTCGACAGGATCTAGCAGCCCAAGGAAGTTTATTTGCGGATTTCGTACATCACAACAATACCGCCGCGGAATTCCCAAGCTCCAGAGCGTAGGGCACGGCCACTCCGTCACCCATTTGCAGCAGCAGGGGCGTTTTTCGAGTAGCGCCACGGCCTCAAGAGCAGATATAGCGGCGCGACTCCATCCAACAACATTTATTTGAGCAGGCGGACAATCGCTGCATACATCGGCGCAGATTGCGTCTCGCAACGCGCGAGCGCGATCGTACGTACCTTCTCCGAACGCTTGTCCGGCTAGCAGGCCAATACGCCCCGTATCGGCTCCCGTGCCAACACCAGGATAATACCAAGTCTCGCCAACGACTTCCTTGCAGAACCGTACGACGTTGGACGGTTCGCTGATCTCTCGGACGCTGCCGAACTCGACGAACGCTGTTCCGTCAATTCCATACGTCTTCGGCTGACCACAGGGCGCTGCGGCCAGTCCCACCGCGTCCGTTGCCTGTTGCGGACGGTTGAATATGAAATTGTAGAGAAGCACCCCTCCCCGCTCCTCAATCGGGTCCCTGCTCGCCCACCGCCCGATGCTCGGCAGGTAGTAGCGATAGCCCCAGTAGCCCAGCGTGGTCTCGTCGTCGAAC
>CAYMBL010000061.1:0-10132 GCA_964388675.1 uncultured Planctomycetales bacterium | reverse complement strand
CCATCGGCAGCAGAAAGACCAGGCAGTAGTGGGGTCCGCAAACCAGACCGGCCGGAGGCCGGTCCCCCAGCGCAGCGCACCGGCAAGTATGCACCGCTCAGATGTCAGTGCACCCCGCCCGCCGGCAAGCACGCACTGCTCAGAGAGCAGTGGCGCACACACAGTCGCACTGCTCAGAGAGCAGTGGCACAGAAGCTCTTCGCAAAGCGCAGCGGCACGCTGCTCCCAAAAAAAACCAAGCCCAGTAGCGCCCGGGCCGCATGTTATTCGCGTACGCCGTAGCAACCCAACACGTCGAAGAGCGTCGCCGGCAGGAGCGTGGCGCCAAGTGCCGACGGCAGGCGCGCGCGGCTCAGCCCGAGCGGCTTGGCGATTCGTTCGACGAGATACGCGAGAGGCGACCAGTTCACCTCGCGCGTGGTGCAGCGGAGCCGACAGCCGGCGCGCTCGAAGGCGCCCGCGAGGGCGGCAGGCGAGAAGAAGAACAGGTGCTCGGGCAGGTTGAACAGGTGCCAGTACTGCCGCGTCAGAGTGGCGCAGAGCGACGTGACGTCGCCCGTCGAAAGTGCGAGCACACCGCCGGGGCGCAAGGCGCGGCCGGCCGTCGTCAGCGCGGCGAAGGGGTCGCGCAGGTGCTCGACGACGTCCCACAGCGCGACGCAATCGAACGCGCCGGGCGACGGTTCAAATTCCTCGAGCGCTGCGCAGCGTACCGAAAGCCCACGCTGCGCGGCGCGCGCGGCGGCAAAACGGCTGACCTCGACGCCCTCGACGCTCCACCCGGCGCGGGCCGCCTCGTCGAGAAAGCAGCCGGTGCCGCAGCCGAGTTCGAGCAGGCGCCCGCCCGCACCGCTCACCGAACGTGCGTCCCAGCCGCCGGCGAATCGCGGGCCTCCGCCGCTGAGCATGCGCGCGATGCGGCGCAGCCGCGCGCGCGCGGTGCGACGCACGCCCGGCTCGAGCGCGGCGTAGTCGTCATAGCCCTTTTGCGCGTCCGCGGATTGAAAATACGATTCGTCGTAGAAAGCCGCCGGTTCGAACTCGGGCCAATTCCACCACGCGAGCCGGCAGCGCGGACACTGCAGCAGCGGTTCGCCATTCCGCAGCCGGTAACGCCCGCGCGGTCGGCTATCGCAATTCGGACAGCGCTCCGGCGCGCGGCGCGAAGATGGTTCGCTGTTCGTCGAAGCGCTCATTCGCCGGCGCGCATCGGGTACATGTGCCCGGCGGCCGGATAGCGCCGCGCGTGCACGTCGTCGACGAACGCGCGCATCCCGCGGTCAATCTCGCGATGAAGCTGCGCGGCGACCGGCACGAAACGCGGCGGTCGCTGGTCCGTCCAGCCGAGCAGGTCCTGCGTCACCACCACGTGCCCGTGACAGGCCGCGCCCGCTCCGCAGCCGATCACCGGCACGTCGACCGCAGCGCAGACCGCAGCCGCGGCCTCGTGCGGAACGGCCTCGAGCAGGAGCATCTGGGCGCCGGCGGCCGTCATCCGCCGACAGTCTTCGACGAGCTGCGCGACGCCGCGCGCGTCGCGGGCCTGTGCGCGATAACCGTCCGGCGCGAGCACGGTCTGCGGCCGCAGACCCAGGTGGGCCATCGTGACCACACCTTGCGAAACGAGCGCTGCGACGAGCGGCGCGTCGTCGGCGCCGACCTCGACTTTCACCGCGTCACAGCCGGATTCGTCCACGAATCGTCGCGCCGCCGTTTGCACACCCGCCACGCCTGCCGAGATCGACTGAAACGGCACGTCGCCGATGAGAAACACCCCCGGCGCGCCGCGGCGGACCGCCTCGCCGAGGATGACCATGAGCTCGAGCGGCACGCCGCGCGTATTCGGGTGTCCCAGCAGCACGCAGCCCAGCGAGTCGCCGATCAGCAACGAATCGACGCCGGCCGCGGCGGCGGCGGCGGCGGTCGGATGGTCGTACGCCGTGAGCATGGCGATCGGCGGCCCGGCGACGCGCCGATGCCGCAGATCGTCGAGCGTGACGCGCGTCGGCGGCTGCACCGATCCGTCAGCCGGCGCCACGCCGCGAGTGGAAATGGCTACTCTCCGCTGCGATATGCGTCGTGGCAGGCGGTGCAGGCCGCGGCGACGCGATCCACCACCGTCTTGGCCTGCTTGTAGTCGCCGGCGCTGACGAGTTTCGCCAATTCCAGCGCCGCGTCGCGCACATCCTGGGCATGCTTGCCGAACTTGGCGTCGTCGGGCTTGTGATGCACATTGACGTTCGCGAGCTCCGCGAGAAGGTACGCGTGGTTCTCGGCCTTCTTCTGCTCTTCCTTCGCGATCGCGAGCTTCATCTGGCCGAAGGCGCGATCGGTCCAGTCCATCAACTGTTCCTGGGGAATGGCCGGCTTGAACGCGAGCGGCGCCGACCGCACGGCCGCATTGCTGGCGCCGAATCCGGCCGATAACGCCCCGATCAAAGCCACCGCCGCCAGGCCCAATCCACGATGCCACGTCATTTCGGTTCCTCCCGCGTGCGGTGTGCGCCGCGTGCACCGATATTACTTGGCCCGCCGCGATGCGGCCACGTCCGCTCCGGGCAGCAAACCGCGCACGCCATATTTCCATCGCGGCTGCGGCCGTCGTTTTGGATTCTGATTCATAGCGGCGCGCGTTCCCGGCTGGAAGGCGCCGGAACGCCACCCTGCCGTGCGCGGGGCGCGAGTGAAGGGCGACGGGGACAGCGCGATGATCGGCCACCACGTTGACGTCTGCGTCATCGAGGATGACGCGCAGCAGCGCGATCTGCTGGTCGCTCGCCTCAAAGCGATGCAATACTCCGTCATTGAAGCCGCCCAGGGCCTGGAAGGCCTGCGCGCCATTTACCAGCAGCGGCCGCGAATCGTGATCTGCGACCTGATGCTGCCCGAGATGGACGGCATCCAGATCTGCCGGCACCTGCGCGGCGACCCGACGCTCGACGGCACTTACGTGATCGTGGTGACGGCGCACGACCGCGATGGCCGAAAGAAGGAAGCTTTGGTCGCGGGCGCCGACGATTACCTGCGCAAGCCGTATGACGTGGATGAGCTGCTGGCACGGATTCGCAACGGCTTTCGGCTGCACCGCCTGCAGGAGCGCCTGCAGCGGGCCGCGCTGACCGACGGCCTGACCGGACTGTGGAATCACAGCCAGTTCCGGCTGCAGCTCGATCGCGAATTCGCCCGCTCGCGACGCTACAACTCGCCCACCAGCCTGTTGATGATCGACATCGATCACTTCAAGGCCATCAACGACACCTACGGACACGAGCTTGGGAACCGCGCTCTGCGCGGCGTGGCGCGGTTCATCGCGCGGACCGCGCGCGACACCGACCTGCTGGCACGCTACGGCGGCGAGGAGTTTGCCGTCATCTGCCCGGAAACGACGATCGACGACGCCGAGCAGCTCGCGGAACGACTGCGACAGGGACTGCCCAACAAGCTGCGGCTCCAGGAACAGCCGCACCTGGCGCTGCGCGTCTCAATCGGCGTGGCGAGCACCGAAGACCCGCGCGCCGGCTGCGTGGCGGACCTGATCGACCTGAGCGATCAGGCGCTCTACCACAGCAAGCGAACCGGCCGCGACCGCGTGACGCGCGCCGACCAGCTCGCTAACGCGCCGCAACTGACCGAGATGCGGATCGACGAGGTCGATCGCCTGCGGAAGGAAGTCGTCGCGCTGAGCATGAAGTCAAAAGAGCTGTGCCTGCAGAGCGTCTGGGCGCTGATTCAGGCGCTCGAGGCGCGCGACGGCTACAGCGCGTGGCACTCGCGCAACGTGACGACGTATACGCGTTGGCTGATGAAAGTCGCGGGCTGGGGCACGGCGCTGACCACGGCCACCGCCAACGCCGCAATGCTGCACGATCTGGGCAAGATTGGCCTGCCGGATGAACTGCTGCTGAAGCCGCAGCCGTTGACGCGCGACGAAGCGGCGCTGGTGCGGCAGGTACCGCTGATCACGTGCAAAATCCTTGAGCCGCTGCGAGTGTTCGAGACCGAGATTCAGTTCATTCGGCACCTGCGCGAGCGCTTTGACGGCAGCGGCTCTCCCGATGGCCTCGCGGGTTCGAGCATTCCGCTGGCGTCGCGGCTGATCGCGGTGACGGAAGCGTTTGACTCGCTGACTTGCAATCGGGCGTATCGGCCGGGCTATACGCTGGACGAAGCGCTGCGCATTCTGGACGAGTCGTCGCGCACGCAATTCGACCCCGATTTTGTGACGCTGCTGCGCACGCAGGTGGACGCGGATCGCCAGCGCTGGGAGCGTCAGATCGCGCGGGCGCGAATCGGAGTGCCGCCGACGCTGGTGGTGACGGTGACGGAGTAGGAAGCCGAAGTCGCACTGCATCTCGAAACTGAGTTTACGCAAAGTACGAAATCGGCGATAACCAATCGCTACGGCGTCGGTCGTGACGAAGTCGGCGCAGGCGTCAGCACCGCGCGCAGCGACTGCAGCGCGCGGTCGACGCTGGGCAGCGTCCGCTGGTCATCGCGAATCTGCGCGTCGGCCGCAAGCCGCGAGCGCAGCGCCGTGAAGTACTCCACGCCGTCGGCGTGCCGCCCTTGCAGGTGATACGCCGTCGCCACGTTTCGTGCATACGCTGCCGCGAGCGTGAGCCGCTGGTCGATCGCCTGTTGCCAGCATTCCAATGCGGCCTGAGGATTCGGCGGGCTGGTCAGCACCCACAGATTGCCGCGCGTGGCGAGCGCCTCGGGCGCCACGGGCCGCCACTCGCGACCGGCGCGCAGCCGGGCCCCCAGGTCGCGCAGGGCCGGGCTTTCTCGCCGCACGAACAGCGCGCTCTGCGTGTCCATCATCACGATCGCCCACTTGGGGCTGGCTTCGAGATATTCCCACAGCGGCTTGGAAAGTATCGTCCTGCGCAGCAGCACCGCGTCGGGCCGCGGATTCACCTCGAGAGCGCGGTCGTACCAGCCTTCCGGCGGATTTGTGTTGACGAGCAGCGCGAGGAAAAATTCGTAGTCGCGCTCCTCGTAGACCTGCTGCGCGCGGCCGTCGATGAACACCTTGGCCTTCGGCGCGTGAAACATGACGTTTCCCGCCTGGCTCCATTCGACAAGTAGATTCACCGAGACTTCATTCTCGCGCAGATAGTCGAAGGCCTGCTGGGAATCGAGATCGCCGCGCGTCACGCGACCAAACAGCGACAAATTCGGCTGCTTCACGTCGGCGATCAGCTCCTGATACGCCTTCACGTAAGTCAGCCCACCGAGCGCGAGCGCCCCGCCCAGCAGCGCCCACGGCGCGTAGGTGCGCACCGCGGCGCGAATGTCCTCACGCAGCGCGCGATGGACATTCAGAAACACGATCAGCAGCAGCGGCGCGGCGAAGACGTAGAAAAGCGGCGCAAAGCGGCGGGCGGTCAGCGTCATCGCCAGCGCGAGCAGCGCGGCGCCGACGTCGTACCAGGTCCAGCGCAGCGCGGCGCTTTGTGACGCTGCCCCGGGCGTCGCCCGCGTCATGCGGATTTGCAGCGCAGCAAGCAACGCGAAAACGGAGCCCGCGAGGATGATCCAGAAACTGTAGACCGGCGGATGCAGGCGGCCGCCGGGCCCGGTCAGGAAGATCGGGGCCCGCCATTCGGACACTTCGCGGAATCGGGCGCTGCCGGCGATCTTTCCGGGATGAAGGAAGTTGTCGAGCCCGAACGGCCCGAGCACGACCGTCAGCACCAGCGCCGCCAGGCACACCGCGACGATGCCGCCAAACTGCGCGGCGCTCAGTGCGAGCCACTGCGGCCGCACCAAGCGAAACACGAGCCAATGCGCCAGGTACAGCCCGAGCATGCCATACGCGAAGATGAAGCTGCCGTGCGCCATGCCCCAGAAAACGAGCAGCGGGAGCAGCAGAACAATCGGCCACCAGCGGCGGCGCTGCGGCGATTGTCCTTCAAGCGCGCTGACGAGCGCCCAGAGCGTCGCCAGGCAAACAAAGCCGACCGTGGCCGCGCGTGCGCTCACGTAATCGCGACAACCGATGGCGACGACCGCCGCCGCCAGCGCGGACCCGATCCACGAGCCCGTCCGCCAATAGCAGGCGAGCAGCACCAAGCCGAACATCGCCAGGCACAGCAGCCAGTTGCCCCAGATCAGCGCGTCCGGTCCGAGCCGTTGATAAACGACGAACTGCGCGACGTGGGTGAGCCAATTCTGGTTGTACCAGAGCGTCTGATTGCGGGTGTAGCTGAACGTGTCCCGCGTCGGAAACGGGCGGCCGGCGCTCACTTCCTCGACGATCTGCTTGCCGGCGGCAAGACCGATCCAGGTGTCGGTCGACGAATGCACCTCGAGCACGCCCCAGACGCACGCGACCGCAAGAAACAGGGCGACGCAGAATCCCGTCGACCACGAGACCCGGCCCGGCTGAGCTGTCGCGAGATCGGCCATTCGGACCCCCGCGTGTCCCCCCGGGGCGCAATCGACGCGCGTGCCGAGGCGGGCGAGATGATACGTACTTCGGAGAATCGTTCCAGCCGAGCTAACTTGACGCGCCCGCGAACACTCAAATAATGAAGTGGGAAGGCCTCGCGACCGCCGATAAAGTCGTTGGCGCGGGATCGCTCTGAACCCGACACCCTGGGGATCGCATGTTGAACTCGCGCGTCCTGTGGCTCTCCGGCGCAAGCCTCTTCGTCACAACCAGTTGCATTCCCGTGATCGACCTCGACGAGGACGACCGCGTCCCTACGCCCGCCCGCCAGCTTGCCGTGGCCGTCATTCAGCCCGCGTCGGACCGCGAAGTTCCGCTCGGCACGCTGATCACGATCGAGTGGAGCACGGCGAATCTGACCGGCGACGAGGGCGTCGGCACGGTCTTCCTCCGCAGCCGCGAGGATCTCAGCGAGACGATCCTGCAGGGCGGTATTCTCATCACCGAATCGCGGACTTCGCAATCGTTGAGCTGGGACACGGCGGCGTTCGCGGATGGGCGCTACGACGTGATCGTGCGCGTTTCCGCGGGCGGTTTTGACGCCGACGCAACCTCCGCCGGCGAGATCACGGTCAACTCGCCGCCGAGCTTCTCGTTCACGGAACCCGTGTCGGACACCACGCTGGCGCCGGATCCGGACGAGCCCGACGGCCCCGACGAGGTGACGATCCGCTGGACAGCCAGCGACCCCAACGCCGACGCCAGCCTCGAGCTGTTCGTCGACCCGGATTCAGACCACGACAGCGGCAACGAGATCACGCTCGTCGAGCGGGTTGTCACCGATTCCGCCGGCGTGGATTCGTTCACCTGGGATGCGACCGACGAAACCGACGAGCGCGTCGACGCCGGGACGTACTTCCTCGTCGCACGGATTTCCGACGACATCAATCCGGAACAGGTGATCGAGTCGGCGGCGCGGCTGATCGTGCCGGCCGAGCCGGAGCCCGTCGTGCTGGCGATTACGGCGCCCGAGGACGACGTCGAATTTCTCGTCGGCGCCGATCCATTGGCGATCACGTTTACCTACGACGAAGACGAAGACGCTCTGATCGACATCAAGCTCGACACCGACGACAGCAACACCAGCGGCAACGAGCGCACGATCCTGAGCCAGCGGCTGGCGGACGCGGACGAGAATGAAGACACGTTCGACTGGGACGGCACCGACTCCGACGGAGCGGCCGTGCCGGATGGGCTTTATCGCGTCTTCCTCGTGCTGAATCGCGGCAGCGGCACGCCGCAGACCGTGCAGGGCGAAGGCCTGGTGCAGCGGCGCTCGTTCGCGGAGCAGCCGCTGATCGGGCTGCTTACGCCCGCGGTCGATCAAACCGTGACGCCGGGAGCGTTCGTGACGATTCAGTGGCGGGACGACGACCCGGAAGCGGATTCCGAGGTTCGGCTCGTAATTGACGACGACAACATGCCGAATGAGGCGGTCGAGACCGGCGCGGCGGAGATCGTCATTCTCAGCGGCCGGGAAGCGGACCCCGACGGCGTCCAGGACACCTTCGCCTATCAGATTCCGGCGTCGCTGGCGCCGGGCGCGTACTTCATCTTCGCGACGGCCGACCGCGACAGCGCGGCGCCGTTCGACCATACCTCTACCGCGTCAGGTCGCGTGATTGTGGACGATCCGCTGAACTGACTTCGAGCTGGGGTGCGGCGTTTCCTGCGCGGCAGCTCTGTCGTCAGGTCCTGATGCGAGAATCCGTTCGACCGGCCCAGGCCGACAGGTCCTAATGCGAGAGTGCCTTCGACCGGCCCAGGCCGACAGGTCCTGCTGCGAGAATCCCTTCTCGCACCGTGGTCGAGCCAGTTGGCAGTCCGGAGCAGTGGCGCTTCGTCTCGGCGCGCGACGGCGTCCGTCCGACGGCCGACCATCGGCGCTCGACAAAAAAAAAAGCCCGTCGCAGCTTTGTAGCTGAGACGGGCCCAAGAAGAAGCCGGCAATCACCTACTCTCGCCCGATCAGGACTACCATCGGCCGCGTGGGCTTTACTGCTGAGTTCGGAATGGGATCAGGTGTTTCCCCACACGTATGGTCACCGGCAAACCGTGTGACGCGCGGCGATCAGAAGCCGCGCGGTTGCACTCGAGTGAAACGGGGATGCAGGAGATTCAGAGACCGCGACGATCAATCGGTGCGTCTCGTTTCGGAGACGGATCAGTCGCATCGGATTTTGCTTGCCACAGAGAATCATAAATGCGGTCAAGCGCTCGACCGTTAGTTCCGGTTAGCTAAGGATATCTCTACCCTTACACACCCGGCCTATCAACCTGATGGTCTATCAGGGGTCTTCAGCTCACCCGAAGGGAGCAGCGAGTCCTAATCTTGGAGACGGCTTCACGCTTAGATGCTTTCAGCGTTTATCCATTCCGTGCTTAGCTACCCAGCTATGCCCTTAGCAGGACAACTGGTACACCAGAGGCACGTACCACCCAATCCTCTCGTACTAGAGTGATGGCTCCGCAAGACTCGTATGCCCACAGCAGATAGGGACCGACCTGGCTCGCGCCGGTCTGAACCCAGCTCGCGTACCGCTTTAATCGGCGAACAGCCGAACCCTTGGGACCGCCTACAGCCCCAGGATGCGATGGGCCGACATCGAGGTGCCAAACGACCACGCCGCTATGGACGCTCGGTGGTCATCAGCCTGTTATCCCCGGAGTACCTTTTATCAGTTGAGCGATGGCCCTTCCACACGGGACCACCGGGTCACTAGGACCTGCTTTCGCATCTGCGCGACCCTTGGGTCTTGCAGTTGAGCCGGCTTGTGCCCTTGCACTCGACGCACGATTGCCAACCGTGCTGAGCCGACCTTTGTACTCCTCCGTTACCTTTTGGGAGGAGACCGCCCCAGTCAAACTGCCCACCTAGCACTGTCCCCTGCCCGGCTTCACGGGTCAGGGTTAGAGGTCGAATAGCACGAGGGTGGTATTTCAACGTTGGCTCTGCGATGGCCGGAACCACCGCTTCACAGCCTCCCACCTATCCTACGCACGAGATACCCGACATCCATACCAGGTTACAGTAAAGGTTCACGGGGTCTTTCCGTCTTGCTGCGGGAACACGGTATCTTCACCGCGACTTCAATTTCACCGAGTCGGTCCTTGAGACACTGCTCCAGTGATTACGCCGTTCATGCGCGTCGGAACTTACCCGACAAGGAACTTCGCTACCTTAGGACCGTCATAGTTACGGCCGCTGTTTACCGGTGCTTCGGTCGCCAGCTTTGGGTTGCCCCTAACCGACTTCCTTAACATTCCGGCACCGAGCAGGCGTCATTCTGTATACATCCTCTTTACGAGTTAGCACAGAACTGTGTTTTTGATAAACAGTTCCCAGAGCCGTTTCTCTGCGCCCTCCCTTGCGGGTAGGGCCCCCTTATCCCGAAGTTACGGGGTCAAATTGCCTAGTTCCTTAAGGACCGTTCTCTCGAGCGCCGTTAGGATACTCTCCTCGCCCACCTGTGTCGGTTTTGGTACGGATCCGCGCTTAACACGTCCGGCTTTTCTCGGTCACCCATTTGCACGCTTCGGCAACAGATCGGCCTCGCCCTTGCGGGCACCCTCTATTCTCGTAGTGGGTCGCGCTCCTGAATGACGTCCCCGGACGCAATACGCACGAAGTGCAGGAATATTAACCTGCTGTCCATCGTCTACGCCTTTCGGCCTCGA
>CAYMBL010000060.1:0-11288 GCA_964388675.1 uncultured Planctomycetales bacterium | reverse complement strand
TGTCGCTGTTGTCGCAACCCGGCAGGTTGTTCGGGCAGCTCGGGCCGCCGCCGCCGCCGTTCGGAGCGTAGATTTCCATCCAGAACTGCGCGAAGACCGGGGGGCCACCGAAGAAGAACGCGCCGTCATAGGTCGGCCAGTTGAGAGCCGGGCCACCGCTGAAGCGGTCGAACACGTCTTCGATACCCGGAGCAGTCGTGCTGCCCGGGTTGTTCGCGTCGGAGTCGGTACAGATGAGCGGGCCGAACGCGACGCCGCCGCTGATGAGCGTCGACGCATAGTCGTATCCGAAGTCGCCGAGGCCGGCGCCCGAGAAGTTGGGCAGGTTGCCGTCGACAACGTCGAAGTCGCCCGAGGTCATCGAGAAGTCGAGCGCCTGCCCCTCGAGGTCGAGAGTGATGATCCAGCACACATTGAACGTCGTGCCGCCGGTGCCGCCGGGCAGACC
This sequence comes from uncultured Planctomycetales bacterium, assembly GCA_964388675.1. Lineage (GTDB taxonomy): Bacteria > Planctomycetota > Phycisphaerae > UBA1845 > Fen-1342 > CAYMBL01. The sequence goes on along the minus strand of CAYMBL010000060.1, from coordinate 10,840 downwards.
AGTGACGCTGAAGCCAGCGACCTGCGTCGCGCGACCAGCGACCTGGAACCCGTTCTCGCTCTGGAAAAACTGGTTCTGAACGTCGACCGTCAGACCCGACGAGCAGTATGCGATGTCATAGGCGCCGACACCGACGGCTGTGTTCGGCGTGCCGACGTCACCCCAATCCAGGACGCGGGTGTTCGTGCCGCGGTTGGTGAAGAAGCCGGTGGTCGTTTCGCACTGCCAGAGCGAACCGCCGAACCGCGTGCTGTTGTCGACCTTGGTCAGCTCGCCGGTCGCGAGGTTCATCTTGCGGTGAACCAGCTTCTTAGCAGCCGCCTCCTGGGCAAAAACCGGAGCAGCCAGCAGCGCGCCGGCCGCTGCAACAGACAGGAACTTCATCATGCGACAGACCTCCCTTTGCAAAGGTGTGCGAAGCCTAGGCGTACGTTTCCCCACTGCGGAAGAGTGCTTCCAAGAGTCCGATTGCGGGTTCCCAGGTCAAACGACGCGAAACCCCGCCCCCCAGCCAGCCGGAAGAACTTCCGACATGAGAATGCGCTCTCTTGCGCGATTCTCAGCAAATCGTTTATAGATGGCCCCTGCCAGGCAGTCAAGAGAATTCGCGCGCAGCTGCCTGATTGCGTCTCGCAGTTCCCCGTTTTTCAGTTATTCGGACGAGCGCATCGAGTTTATCAGACGCCACTCGGCAGCCCATGCTCGCGTAGGATGCTCGAATGACCCGGCTCTTCGGCATCCTCAACCTCACACGCGACTCGTTCTCCGACGGCGGCCGATTCCTCGAAGCCGCAGACGCCCTAATACACGCCCGGCGGCTGCACGAGGACGGCGCCGACGTGCTCGATCTCGGCGCCGAATCGACCCACCCCGACGCGGAATCGGTGCCGGGGGAACTCGAAATCGCGCGACTCCGGCCCGTGGTCGAGCCGCTGCGCGCCGCCGGCCTCTCGATCTCGATCGACACGCACAAGCCTGACGTCATGTCGGCAATGCTGCCTCTCGGCGTCGACTTCATCAACGACGTCACCGGCTTCCGCAACCCCGCGGCAGTTGAAGCCGTCGCAGACTCGGCGGCGCGGCTGATCGTGATGCACGCGCGCCACGCCGACCTGATCAACACCCGCGCCGAACGCATCGCCGTCGCCCCGACCGATCTGATGCAGCGCATTCGCGACTTCTTCGGCGATCGCATCGAAGAGCTGACTCGCGCCGGCATCGCGCGCAACCGTCTGATCCTCGACCCCGGAATGGGCTTCTTTCTCAGCAGCAACCCCGCCGCGAGCCTGACGGCACTGCGCGAAATCGATCGGCTGCTGGTTTTCGGCTGCCCCTTGCTCGTATCCGTCTCGCGAAAATCGTTCATCGGCGCGGCGCTGGGCGGCGAGGGATCGCCACGCCCCATTGACGAGCGCGGCGCGGGAACGTTGGCGGCGGAACTGTGGGCAGCGGCGCATGGGGTGTCCTATATCCGCACGCACGATGTGCGCGCGACGCGGGACGCGCTTTCGCTGTGGCGCGCGGTTGCGAGCGGTTAGTCAGTCCAGGGCAATCCGCCCGGCGCGCCGGCTCGGAAGCCGCGAGAATCGTACAAACTGAGATCGACGTCGCGCAGGGCCTTGGTCATGTGCACAATCTGGCCGGCGTGCCACGAGAAGTGCTCGACCACGTGATATACCGCCTGCAGTACCGTCACTTCGTAATCCTGAATGCGGCGCGGCTCAGCCAGGTCGGCGGCCGAGAGCGCTTCAATAACGCTGATCGTCTCGTCGATCGTCGCGCCCAGAGCCTGAAGCAGCGAGTCCGCGGTCGCTCCGCCGCGTGCGTCGAATTCCGCCTGTCGTCGGCGGGTCACCGCGCGGCCCGCCACGCCGCCGACAATCCACTGCCGCACGTTGCCGTCGAGATGGAGCAGCAGGTTGGCGACGCTGTTGCAGTGCTCGTTGGCGCGGCTCCAAAGCTCGCGTTCATCGAGCAGCGCGACGCAACGGGCGATCTGCCGCGCGTCCTGGCGGAGCTTCAGAACGCTGGCGCGAACGAACGCGGCGGAAAGCTGGTCAGAGAGCGAGCTTGTCACGCAGAGGCGCCTTTCGTGATCGTCGCGACGGTCTCGGTTTGACGCGCATTCTACGCGTTCCTATGATTCGCCTCGATTTGATCCTCAGGCATTGCTGCGGGAACGTCTGCATGGCGCGGTCACGCACCCCCCAACGTTGGTTTTTCGGAATCGCGGTTCTCTCGCTCGCGGCAGCGCTGCTGACGCCGGGGGCGGTACGGGCTCAGGAAGCGGGCCGGCCGCTGGACCGCTCGCTCGAGGCCTACCGGGAGCGGATGCGCTCCCAGGAGGGCACTCGATCGGCGGGCAAGCCGACCGACGCCCGCGTGGCGCTCCGTACGGAACGCGCGATCCAGGTCGACGATCGGCAGGTCTATCCGACCGACCCATCGCAGCCGCCGCGCGCGGCCCTGCTGGTCGAGCCGCCGGTTTCGACCCAGCCGGCGCCGGGCGAGGTGCTGGGCGAAATTCCGGACCCAACCGAGGCCGATCGGGTGTTCGCTTCGCGTCTGAAGCGGATCGAAGAGCTGGCCAACGGCGAGACGCGGGTTGTCGACAATTACCAGCGCGTTATCGCCAAGGCGCGCGAGTACCTGTCCAAGCTGAAGCGCGAAAAACAGTATCCGATTTCGCTCGCCGAATGCGTGCAGCGCGCGCTGCAGAACAACTACTCGATCCGCATCGAGGCCTTCAACCCGCGCATCTCTCGCATGGACGTCGTGCGGGCGGAAGCCGCCTTTGACACCGTGTTCTTCCTCGACGCCAACTACCAGAGCCTCGATCAGCCCGTGCCATCGCAGCTCTCGAGCTCGGTGACCGACAACCGCGCTCTGTCCGGCGGCTTGCGCAAGCTGCTGCCGACCGGCATGACGGTCGAAACGAGCATGGCGTGGAGCCGAAACAAGACCGACAACCAGTTCGTGACGCTGAACCCCGCGCATTCCACGTCGTGGACGACCACGTTCACGCAGCCGCTGCTGCGCGGCTTCGGCCTCGATTACAACCGCGCCTTTATCGAGAGCAACCGCCTGGCGTACAAAGGCAGCGTCGAGCAGTACATGGTGACGGTGCGCGATCGGCTGCTCGAAGTCGAGCAAACCTATTGGTCGCTGCTGTCGGCCCGACGCAACGTGATGGTGCTGGCGGAACTGGTCGCCCAGAACTACGCGACGTATGAGAACATGAAGATCCGGCTCGAGCACGACGCCACGCCGGTCGAAGTTGCAAACTCGCGATCTCGCTGGAAGCGCAACGAGGTCGAGTACCAGACGGCCGTGAAGCGCGTGAAGGATTTCGAAGACGAACTGAAAAACCTGCTGAACGACTCTGACCTCACGCTGGCCGACGACGTCGAGCTGGTGCCGACAGAAACGCCGTTCGCGAGCTTCATGTCGATCGACCAGTTCGCGGAGGTGCGTTCGGCGCTGGAGAACCGGGACGAGCTGGATCAGGTCAAGCTCCAGATTGAACAGGCGCGGATCGACACTTCGCGCGCCAAGAACGAGACCCTGCCGCAGTTGAATCTCCGCTTTCAGTACACCATCGAAGGCCTCGGCAATTCGGCCGACAATTCGTTCGACGACCTGAAGGGCAACGATTTCGAATCGTACGTGGTGGGCGTGAGTTTCGAGGTGCCGATCGGCCAGCGCGACGCGTATGCGCGGCTGATGCAGGCCCGGGCCCGCGAAAGCCAGTTGATCGTGCAGCTCCATCAGACCACCGACGACATCGTTCAGGAAGTGAACAACTCGGTCCGCAACCTGGTCGTGGGCTACGAGAACATCCCGTCGGCGCTGGATTCGGTGCTGTCGGCGGAGCGAAATCTGCGCGCCCTGCAGGCACGCACCGACCGCATCGACCCCAACTTCCTGCAGACCGAGCTCAGCGGCGTGCAGGAGCTCGCGAACAACCGGCAGCGCCTGCTGCAGGTCGTGACCGATTACAACGTCGCGATCATTCGACTCGAGCGCGACAAGGGCACGCTGCTGCGCTACAACAACGTCGTCGTCAGCGATGAGCCGACGCCGCGCTGAACCCAACGCCCCCGCCGCTTCGTCCACCGGCGTGAACTCCGCCTGGTTCACCGGACCGTGGCCGGCCGTGTTGCTGGGCGTGGTCTGCTATCTCAACAGTCTCGGCAACGGCTTCACATACGACGACAATGCGATCGTGCGCGACAATCTGCGCATCCGTGATCTCACGGACTTGCGCGGCATCTGGCTGACCGACTGGTGGTTGCAGCCCACCGACGAGACGCCGCTCGTCGATCCTTCGCGCGACCGGCTCTACCGGCCGCTCACGCTGCAGACCTTCGCGCTGAACTATGCGCTGCACGGCTTGAATCCGACCGGATTCCACCTGGCGAATGTGCTGCTGCACGCCGTCGCGTGCGGTCTGCTCTGGCGGCTGGCGCTGCGCATGGTCGGTGACCGGGCTGCGGCGGCCGTGGCGTCGATTGTGTTCGCCGTGCATCCCGTGCACGTCGAAGCCGTCGCGAACATCGTAGGCCGCGCGGAGATTCTCTCGACGTTGTTCCTGCTGGGCGGGCTGCTGTCGCTGCAGCCGGCCGCAGGTCGCGCCGGCGCGGGGCGTGCGTCGCTCGCGGCGCTCTGCTTCCTGGCCGCGCTCTTCGCCAAGGAGACGGCGATCTGCTTTCCGGCGCTAATCGTCGTCGTGCTCTGGAACCGCCGACGTGAAATGCAGCTCCGCGCGGCGCACTGGCTGCTGCATGCCGGCCTCGCGGCCGCAGTACTGGCGCTCTATCTGCCGACGCGCTACTTCGCGCTCGAGCAGCGCCTGGTGCGCGATCCGTTCTCCGCGTCGCTGTTCAACCCGCTCCAGGAAGCACCTTGGCACGAGCGCCTGATCGGCCCGATCACGATCTTCGGTCATTACGTACGGCTGCTCGTGGCGCCGGCGTGGCTGAGCTGCGACTACGGCATGGCGATCTTCGACCCCGGCGCCGGCCCCGACATCCACACCGCGGTAGGCGCGGCGGGTCTCGTGGCGCTGCTGGCCGCGCTGGTCGGGCTGCTGCGTCCGCCCGGGCTGCGTCGGCAACTGGGTGTGTTCGCCGCCCTGCTGCTGGCGAGCTATGTGCTGATCTCGAACACCGTGCTGCTGATCGGCGTTTCGCTGGCGGAACGTCTGATGTACTGGCCTTCGGCGCCGTTCGCGATCGGGCTGGGCGCGGCCGTGGTGGCGCTCTGGCGCCGCCATGCCGCTCCGGGCGGCGCGCTGCACGAACGTGCGGCGCTCTTCCGTACCGCAGGCGCGCTGCTGCTGGCGGCGCTGGCGCTGCGCACGCTGGTGCGCAACCCCGACTGGCGCAGCGACGAGGCGCTCTTCCGAGCCGACATCGCCGCCAACCCCAACGGCGCCCATCTCAACCATTCGCTGGCGCGCATCCTGCTCTGGCAGGCCCGGCAGCCGCGCGTGCATCCCGAGCATCGCCGCGCCCTGCTGACGGAGGCCGAGGCGCTGCTGGAGCGCACGCTTCGCGTTTCGCCGCGCTACGCCGACGCGCTGCAGCAGCGCGGGCTGCTGCGGCTGGAGCTCGGGCAGACCGATGCAGCGCGTGCCGATCTCGAGGCGACACTGCTGCTCAAGCCGATGTCCGCCGCGGCTCGCGCCGCGCTCGCGGCCCTCGACGGCGGGGGCGAAGCAAGCCGCCAGCGTGAGGCCGAGCTGCTGCAGCAACTCGCGACGCAGCCCGCCGACGCCGCGCTGCAGCGCGAGCTAATCGAGCAGTTGATCGCGCAAGGCCGCTATCCCGAGGCGCTGACACGCTGCCGGGCGCTGTGCGCGGCCCGGCCCGACGACACCGCGGCCCTGCGACTGCTGGCCGAAGTGCTGGTGCTCAATGTGCAGGGCGTGGACGCGGTCGCGGCGTATCGCGAGTTGCTGGCGCGCGACCCCGACGATTGGCAGGCGCACGCGAACCTGGCGACGCTGATCCGAGACGCCGACGCGCCGGGCGCGCTGCACCACGCGCAGCGCGCGATTGAGTTGCAGCCCGACGACCTGCGCACGCAGGTGAACTACGCGGGTGCGCTGGCGCTCAACGGCCGGCGCGGCGAGGCGCTGGACCTGCTGCGGCGCATTCATGCGCGTCTGTCGGCGGACAGCCCCTATCGCGCCGCCCTCGAAGACCGCATCACGCAATTGGCGCGCGAGCTGCCGTAGCTTCCGGAGCGAACTGCCTTCGCTTCGCGAATCTGAAACGCGCCGAATTTCCGTCCGGCTGGCAGTTGGCTTCGTTCCCTGATCCCGGGTGGCAGGCGTATCCATCTCTTCATCCTGGGTGGCATGGGCCTCCGGCCCGTGCCCTCATTCCCGCGCAGCGGGAACAGCCGGTGGCGCGCAGCGTGCGCGCCGCGCTCGGCGAATGAACTCCTCCCTCACGGTCGGGGCTCGGATCAGCGCGCAGCGCCCATCGCGCGGGGCTCATAACTCCTGCGCTCCCGCGCTCACGGCCGGTTGTTACCGGCCTTTGCCACGATCTGAAAAAAACTCCCGCCGCGATTTGCCTGCGCCGTGCTGCGTTTCGCACGGTTGAGACGGTTCCGGATTTTTCAGGGTTTCCGTCAACAGGGAGTCACGCAGATGGGTCTGACAGTCACAAACATCAACACACTTTCGCTGCTCAACATCGTGAACCGGACATCGGCGGCGCAGAGCAATACTCTGCAGCGGCTGTCGACCGGTTCGAAGATCAACAAGGGCTCGGACGATCCCGCCGGCCTGATCGCGTCGCGCAGCCTGCAGACCGAACTGGCTGCGGTGAACGCGGCGGTCAGCAACAACCAGCGCACCGACTCGCTGCTGAATGTGGCCGACAAGGCCCTCACCGAGGTGTCGGGGCTGCTCGAGGAAATCAAGTCGCTGTCGCTCGAGTCGGCGAACACCGACGGCATCAGCGCGGACGAGCTGGCGGCCAACCAGGCGCAGATCGACGAAGCCATCGCCGCCATCGACCGCATCATCGGCACCACGGAATTCAACGGCAAGAAGCTGCTCGACGGCTCGCTGAAGATCCAGAGCAGCGGCGTCGACGGCACGAAGATCAGCGACCTGAAGGTCTTCGGTCGCAACCCGGACGACGACGAAGCGATCACCGTCACCCTGAACAGCGCCGCGACGCGCGCCGTCGACACGCTGGCCACGACGTCGGCGTCCACCGCCACGTCGATCAGCATCCAGGGCAAGGACGGCACGGTCGTCGTCGACGTTGCGTCGAGCGAAAACCTGTCGAGCGTCGAAGCCAAGATCGACGCCGCCTCGGCCCAGACGGGCGTCGAGGCGTTCGTCAGCAGCAATACGCTGTTCCTCCGGGCGAGCGACTACGGCTCCTCGGCGTTCGTGCGCTCGACCGTCCTCTCGGGCGACACCACGAACTTCCAGGAAGCCAGCGCCGAAGGCACCGACGCCGACGTCTCGATCAACGGCCAGGCGGCCGCGGTCGACGGCCTGTCGGTCAGCTACAGCGCCAACGGCGTCAGCTTCTCGTTCAACCTCACGGAAGACTACAACGACGGCACCGTCACCGGCGCCGAGTCCTTCACCATCGATGACGCCGGCGGCGCGACGTTCCAGCTCGGAACGAGCTCGACCACGCGCTCGACAATCGGCCTCGACGGCCTGTTCAGCCAGCAGCTCGGTTCAGCGGTCACCGGCTATCTGTCGACGCTCAAGGGCGGCGGCGCGAACAGCCTGCTCAGCGACCCGAACCAGGCGGCGACCATCGCCAGCGAAGCCGCTGAGCAGATCGCCAAGGTCCAGGGCCGCGTCGGTGGCTTCCAGAAGTTCCAGGTTCAGACCGCGCTGAACCAGCAGAACGCCACCAAGGAAAGCCTCACGTCCGCATTGAGCGTCATCAAGGACGTGGACTACGCGACCGAGACGGCGGAGCTCAACCGCCAGAACGTGCTGCTGCAGTCGTCGATCTCGCTGCTCGGTCTGGCCAACCAGCAGAGCAGCCAGATTCTGCAGCTGCTCGGGTAAGAACCCGTCACGCGGCCCCGCCCGTTCGCGGGGGCGTGAAACCCTGAGGGAAATCCCGGCCCGGCGGCGCTTCGCACGCGTCGCCGGGTCGCCCTCTGCGCCCACCGCACGCGAACAACGGTTGACCCGCGTCCCCGACCGCGAATAGCCTACGGTCGTGGACTCACATGTCGCCTCGCCGATCGTCTCTCGTTCGACCGCGCTGCGCTGGACGCTGATCGTCCCGGCGACGGCCGTGGTCTGGGCACTGTTGCACTATCTGCAGAACTGGCTCTGGCCGGCACTCGCGCCCAACACGCCGGTCGTCGTGCTGTCGCGCGGCGCCGACCTGCCCGCCGCACTCGGAGTCGCCGTCGTTCTCGCGCTGCTGGCTGGTGCCTGCCGCGTGCTGCTTCCCGCGCGGCCCGCGCTGTTCGCGGTGTGGGCGGGCGCTGCCCTGTGGGTCGCGATGGGCGGCACGGTCGACGAATGGCTCATCCGCGCGCGACCGACGCCCGGCCCCGGCGCGGCTGCGCCGTACCTCGCACTGCTGCCCGAATGGGGATTCTGGAGCGCGATGCTGGTTATCACGCTCGCGGTCTGCGAGCGCGACGCGCTGCGCTGGAGCGCCCCCGGCCGCGGCGAAACGCTTGCGGGTGGTGCGGCCGCATTGGCGATCACGGTCGGCGTGTGCGTGGTGCTCGTCATCCTGCTGGCCGGACCCGCGGCCGCCATCACCCGTCGCGGACAGGTCTATTTCGCACTCGCCGTGGGCGCTTTTGTCGGCACGCTCGCGGGTCGCACGGCCACCGGCGTGCGCAGCCTCGCGTGGTACTGGCCGGCCTGCATCGTCGCGCCGCTGCTCGGCATCGCGCTGGCCGCCGCCAATCCAGAGCTCGCCGCTCCGTATCAGAATCTGAACAGCATCCCCAGCAGCGGACTCGCGCGCGCCCTACCGCTGGAATTCGTGGCGGTCGCCTTCGTCGGCACGCTGTGGTCGCTGCGGCTGGTCGGCGCCGCTGAGGCGGAACTACGGCCCGCTACGGGAGGCGCGGCATGATTCACCGCCTCCTGCGGCTTGTTCGCCGCGACGAACCCGAACAGATGCACCGCCGCGCCGTCGAGGAGACGTCCGCCTTTCTGACGGAGTGTTTGCAGCACCCGGAGCTGGCGGTGCGCATTCCGACCATTCGCGCCGGCAGCGGCCGCTTCCCGCGTTCGCTCACGTCGGCCTTCTGGGAACCGATCCTCTTCGACTGATCAGGTTCGCTCGGCTCGCCCATGCGCATTCTCGTGCTCCAGTTCCTGCCCGGAACGCGCCAGCGCACAGCGCCGCGCTTCGAGCCGCAGCTCGCCGGGCTGCTGAGCCTGCTGCGCCTGCGCGGGCACGAGCTCGACCTCGTGGGCCTGACGCGGCACGATCTGGCGCCGATCAAAGCGGCGCTGGCGCGCAACCTGCCCAACCTGATCTACGCCGACATTCACGGCGTCTGTGCGGATCTCGCGCGGCGCACGTTTCAGCATTTGCAGGAGCGCGAATTCCTGCCGATCGTGGCCGGCGGTCAGTTTGCAACGCTCGCGCCGCACGCCGCGCTCAGCCTGCCGGGCGTGGTCTCGGTCGCGGTCGGCGAACCCGACGCTTCGCTGGTCACCTACTTCGAGCGACTGAAAGACCCCGCAGTCGGTCAGACCGTGCTGGGCGTGTGGATGCGCGACGAAGCGGGGTCGCGCACTCCCGCGCAGCCCGAATTGGTTGAAGACCTCGATTCGCTGCCGCTGCCCGAACGCGCCCTGTTCCGCTACGACGCTCACGTGCGCGCCGGCGGCGAGCTGGAGATCGTCGTCGGCCGCGGTTGCCCGCAGCGCTGCGGCTATTGCCCCAATCCGACCGTCGCCGCGCTCTACCAGGGTCGCGGCCAGTGGGTGCGGCGTCGAACGCCCGGCCACGTGCTGGCCGAGCTGACGGGTCTGCGGCGCGACTATCCCACGGCGCAGCGCGTGCGCTTCCTCGATCACGCCTTCACGCTCGATGCGGGTTGGCTCACGTCGTTTCTCGCCGAATACCCGCGGCGATGCGCGCTGCCGTTTCGCTGCCACGTTCGCGCCAACGCGCTGCCCGATGTCGCCGCGCTCGTTGCGGCCGGCTGCACGGCCGCCGACGTCGAGATCATCAGCGGCAGCGACTTTGTGCGCAACGAAGTCTTCGCGATGGATCTCTCGAACGACCAGATCGAGCAGTGTTGCGCGAGTCTGCGCGCCGCCGGGGTCGCGCTGCGCGCCATCGTGTATCTGGGCGCGCCCTACGACAGCGAGATTTCGCTCGCCGAGACGAGCGAGCTGCTGCGCCGGCTGCGCCCGGCTCAGGTCGACGCCAGACCGTTCTATCCTTGGCCGGGCACGGCCGGCCAGCGCGTCGCCCGCGAGAACGGCTGGCTCGACGCGCGCGGCGAGGAACGAATCCATCGCGACGAGACCGGCATTCACATGCCGGCCTGCCGCCCCGAGCTGGTGCACCAGCAGGTGCGCACGCTGCGTCGCGAATTTCGCGTGCAGCTCGGCGAACCCTGGTGGCGACGGCTCGCCGCCGGCTGGCGCGCGCGCGGTTCGTAGCGCAGCGGGAAGCACGAAACAACCATTGAGTGGGAAGCATCGGCGTCTCGCCGGTGCGGTTCTGGCCTTGGAGCGTGGGCCGTGCCCACCGTCTGCTCATCGTATTGATGCGAGAATTCGTCCTGGTGCGAGAATCTCTTCTCGCACCAACACCATTCTCTGATCCGAGCCGCGAACGTGAGTGAGCGGTCT
>CAYMBL010000059.1:0-12978 GCA_964388675.1 uncultured Planctomycetales bacterium | reverse complement strand
CATCAGCGCGAACTCTCTATCGCGCAAGAGGTTATGTGCAGGGCGCATAATGTTCGTGAGGGAGGGGTCGAGCCGCTCGATCAGCGCGCGCATCGTCAGCCGCGCATCAGCGGGTGCCGCTCGTAACGCCGCTGCAGTTCCAGGATCCGATCGCGCACGAAATCGATCGCCGCTTGATCGGGAAGGTCCTGCAGCATCTGCGGCGGAATCGGCTCGCCGTGCGCCACGATGATCGGCCGCGAACTCGGAAGCAGCGCGTGGCGCGGCCAGCACTCAAACGCCCCCAGAATCAATGTCGGCACGATCGGCACCTTCGCCTTGCGGGCCAGCAGCACCGCGCCCGGTTGCATCTCGTGAATGCGTCCGTCGGGCGTGCGCGTGCCTTCGGGAAACAGCGTGATCAGTTGCCCGTCCTTGAGCCGCCGCAGCGTCTCCTTGATCGCGCCGACGTCCGACGAGCCGCGCTTTACCGGGAACGCGTTCAGCGATTCGATCAGCCGACGGAAATGCGAATTGCGGAAGAGCGTGTCGCGCGCCATGTACGCGCACTCGCGCGGTAGCGCCTGCGTCGCCAGCACCGGGTCGAGGAAGCTCTGATGATTGCAGACCAGCAGCACGCCGCCGCGCGTCGGCACGCGCTCCTGGTGAAACACGCGCCCGCGGAAAAACAGCAGGAAGAAGAGCTGGCAGAACAGACGACAGAAGCGGTACCAGGGGCGCATCACACGCGATGACTGTGTTCGGGGTCGGGGATGGACACGCCGCTCGCGCGGAGTTGATCGAGCATCTGCTCCAGGACCTGCGCGATCGGCAGGTTCGTGGTATCGATGCGCACGGCGTCTTCCGGACAGCGCAGCGGCGCCACCGCGCGCTGCGAATCCGTCTCGTCGCGCGTGCGCAGGTTCTCCAGCACCCGCTCGTACGCAACCTCCTCGCCCTCGGCCGACAGCTCGTGAAACCGCCGCTCGGCGCGCTTTTCGATCGCCGCGTCGAGGAAGAACTTGAAGTCGGCGTGCGGAAATGCGGCGCTGCCCTGGTCGCGGCCTTCGGTCACCATCGAGCCCAGCCGTGCGCCCAGCGCGCGCTGCTTTTCCACCAGAACACGCCGAACGCCCGGTGAGCCCGCGACGAAGCGCGTATGCTCGCTGACGCGCATCGAGCGCACTTCCTCGGTCACGTCGCGGCCGCGCAGATGCACGCGAACGTGCGTCGGACCGCAGTCGAGATCGAACGCTGCGGTGGCGGCCACGCGTGCCAGGGCGTCGGCGTCGCGCATGTCGACGTCGTCCTCGAGCGCCGCGAGCGTCACCACGCGGTACATGGCACCGGTGTCGAGATAGGCGATCCCCAGCCGAGCCGCGAGCTTGCGGGCCGCGGTGCTCTTGCCCGAGCCGGCCGGGCCGTCAATCGTGATGATCATCCTCAGCCTCGTTGCCATCCGCCGTCTGGGGAGCGTGGGCCTCCGGCCCGCTCCGAGATCTGCTGATCTCGTTTCTCGTTTTTCGTTTCTCGTCTCTGGTCTCTCGCTTGGTGGAGCATGCGCCTCCCGCCAGAGCTCAACCCAGCCCTCAGTGTAATCGATGCGGCGGGTGGCATGCCTTCGCGGTGCTCCGCGTAAGCATGCACGTCTGCGTCGGGTGCCGCACGCGCGCGCAGCGCTACGCCGGCGCCACGCGCGGCGACGGCTCGGCAGACATCGCGGCCGCTGCGGCCGGCAACTCGGCCGCGGGCGGCTCGAGGTAAAACTCGGGTACGATCTGCTTGAGTCGCGTGCGGGCCGTCTCGCGGTTCAGATTGTCCGCCTCCGCCAGCAGCGCCTCGATCTCGCTGACCAGTGACTTCCAGTCCTCGACGCACGTCTTCCAGATGCCGATCTTCGGGTGCGGCGTGCGCGCCACGTCTTCCCCATCGAGCGAGAGTTCCTCGTACAGCTTCTCGCCAGGGCGCAACCCCACGAACTGAATCTCGATGTCCTCGCCGGGCCGAAACCCGGACAGAGTGATCAGGTCGCGCGCCAGGTCCACGATCTTCACCGGCTCACCCATGTCGAGCACGAAGATCTCGCCGCCCCGGCCCATCGACGCGGCCTGCAGCACGAGCTGCGCCGCCTCGGGGATGGTCATGAAATAGCGAATCATCTCCGGATGAGTCACCGTGACCGGCCCGCCGCGGCGAATCTGATCCTTGAAGATCGGGACCACCGAGCCGCTGCTGCCGAGCACGTTTCCGAAGCGCACGGTCACGAACTGCGTGCGTGTGCGACCGCTGAGCCCCTGAATGTACATCTCCGCCACGCGCTTCGAGCAGCCCATCACGCTGGTCGGATTCACCGCCTTGTCGGTCGAGATCATCACGAACTTGTCGCAGGCGAACTCCGCGGCCAGGTCCGCCACGGCCCGCGTGCCGCCGATGTTGTTCTTCAGCGCCTCGCCCGGGTTGTACTCCATCATCGGAACGTGCTTGTGTGCGGCGGCGTGAATGACCGCGGACGGGCGATGCCGGGCGAACAGCACGCGCATGCGCTGCGGGTCGCAGATGTCGGCGATGATCGGCACCACTGCCAGGCCCGGAAACGACCCGCGCAGCTCGCGGTCGATCTCGAACAGGTTCTGCTCGGCCTGCTCTACCAGCAACAGCCGCGCCGGCGCGAAGCGCGCCGCCTGTCGGCACATCTCGGCGCCGATCGAGCCGCCGGCCCCGGTCACCATCACCACGCGGTCGCGCAGGAACTCGGCGATGTTGTCCTCATCCAGCCGAATGGGAGCGCGACCGAGCAGGTCGTTGATGTCCACGTCGCGGATCTGCTGCACCTGCGCGCGGCCGGCGATCAGGTCCGCGATCGCGGGCAGCGTTTTGAATCGCAGGTTCGTGCCCTGGCAAAGCTCGACCACGCGGCGAATCTGCGTCTTGGTCGCCGATGGCATCGCGATCAGAATCTCGTCGATTGCGTAACTCTCGCAGAGCTCCTTGACCCGCTCGACGCTCCCCAGCACCTCGATGCCGTGAATCTGCTGACCCCATTTCGACCGGTCGTCGTCGAGAAAACCCTCGACTCGGTATTGCAGCGTGGGCTGGCGCAGAATCTCGCGCGCCACGGTCTCGCCCGCGTTGCCGGCGCCCAGGATCAGCAGCTTCGGTGCGCTGCCCTCCCCGACCGGCTGAATCTCCTCGTGATAGAGCCGGACCGCGATCCGCGCCCCCGAGACCAGCGCCACGGTTCCTGCAAAATCGAGCAGCAGCACCGAGTTGGGAAACTGCTGGTCGCCCAGCGGCTGAAAACGAAACTGCGGATAGCCGAGAAAGTGAACGATCGGCTCGAGATTTGTGAACGTGAAATACACGGCGAAGACCCAGACGAACGCGACCCACGCGCCCCAGGTCACGCTCAGCACGTCACGAAGGCTTACGTAGCGCCACGAGCCGCGATGCAGCCCCATCGCCACGAACACCACCGCCTTCGACAGCAGCACCAGCGGCAACAGCGGCAGAAAAAGCTGCGTGAACCATTCATCGAAACGCTTGAAGTTGAACGCCAGCCCGAACGCGAACAGCCAGCTCAGCGTGAACAGCGCCAGATGCGCGGCGACGTCGAGCACCGGCCGGCTCCGCACCGCGATCTCCGCAATCCGTTGATGGGGGCGGTTGTCGCCTGGCGCCTGCGGCACGGCCGTCCTCTGGGTGTCTATTCGACCGTCGCCGAGAGCGCGTAGTAATAGGGTCGCATGGTCTCAGGGTTGTCGAGCTGCTTCATGCCCTCGCGCAGGCCGAGAAGCGCACGGCGGAGGCGTTCTTCGTCCTCGAGTTCCCACGCCGCGAACGCCTGCAGTGCGAAGAGGATCGCGCTCGCGTTCTCGTCGCTCACCCGCAGCACGTCGCGCAGCGTCTGATCGAGAATCGCCGCATCGCCGAAGGATGACGCGAGATTCGGCCGCGCGATGAACACGCCCGGATCGCGCGCCACCGCCAGCCGCAGCCACTCGTACGCCACGGAGGTCTGGTTCTGGGCGAGCGCCGCGTACGCCAGCAGGAGTAGAACGGTCGGGTCGCTGCGCGATGGCGCGCTCGAGAGCAGCCGCACCGCCTGTGCCATGTGCAGCTCGCGGTTCTCGCCTTCCGCCGTCGTCGCGAGCCGAAACTCCGCCATTCCTCGCAGTTGCGCCTGCCGCTCCGACTCGGCGTTGCGGCTGTCGATGGATTGCGCAATGGTCGTGGCGTCGCCGGTCAGCGGCATCGCCGGCGCACTGACCGAAGTCGGCCCTGGCAGCGTCGAGCGAAGCCCGAAGTAGGCCGAAAACGCGTCGCGCGGTGCCTCGGGCGCCAGGAACGTGCGATAGGGCACGTCCACGCGCGGGAACCGGGCGCCATAGAGCGGCATGCTGTAGCTCAGCGCGGAATCCAGCGCGCTCACCGCCCGCAATTCCCCGATGCTGGGAGTGAAGTCGATCAGCTCCGGCCGGCCCCGCACCAGCGCGTTCGGAACGGAAACCCCGGTCTGGCTCGGCAGCAGCGCCGGCGGCAGGAAATTCTCAATCGAGAGCGGCGCGCGTCGATCCAATCCGCGCCCGCGCGACGCATTCGACGCGCCGAAGTTCCGTGTGTTGGAGAACGCCGTGACCGGCGAGAAGCGGGTCGTCACGCCGCCGATCTGTCCCACCCGGGCCGAAGGACCGCTGTCCGACGGGCGGCTGAATCGAACCTGGCTGTAAAGCTGGGCGCCGGCAGGCATGGCCGCGATCACGGAAATCGCCAGCGCTACAGCGGTTCTGACCACGCGAGCCCTCCCTACGATTCTGCGGATGGTATCACACGCGGAGCCGCCGAATCCACCGCGCGAGCCCGCAACTCAACCTTATCGGACAACATTTACGCCGAATTCAATTCGCGCGCAGCGCCGCCAACCCCAGTTCCGCCCGCATTCGGTTCGCTTCGGCCCACGCCGCCGGCTCGTCCGCGAGAAACCGCACGAAACTGCTGCTACTGACGCCCAGCCAATCCGCGGCCGGCCGCGGCTGGGTCCGATGGTGCGCAAATGCGTCGAGCGCCAATGCGATTATCGCCGGATACGCGGGGTTTTTCGCCGAAACGCGCAGCCGGCCCGCCTCGAATCGCACATTCGCGGGCAGCGACGGGCCGGCCGGCAGCGGCTGCCGCACCCGGATCGCCAGCGCCAATCGCAGCCGATCGAGCGCGACGGCGCGATTCTCGTGCTGCGAGCGACGCTCCGACGCCGTCACCACCACCCCGCTCGGCGTGTGCACGATGCGGATCGCCGACGAAACCTTGTTGCGATGCTGGCCGCCGGGGCCGCCGGTGCGGTGCGCGTGCACCTCGCACTCCGCCAATAGCTGCTCGTCGCTCCAGCTCAGGCGATCGCCACGCGTCGGTTGCGGCGGTTTGGCGTCCATCGGCGGCATTCTACGGACGGCGCGTGGGAACCTTTGGTTCGCAATCGAGTAGAATTAGGAAGAAGAGGGCCGCCGCATGCCGCAACCGAATCCGCGCGGAGCGCACCGCGCCTTCACCCTGATCGAGCTGCTGGTGGTGATCGCCATCATCTCGATGCTGATCTCGATGCTGACGCCCTCGCTCTCCAAGGCCCGCGAACAGGCCAAATCAACCGTCTGCATGGCGTCCCTCAACGAAATGATGAAGGCGCTGGTGGCGTACGGCAACGATTACAGCTTCGCCCTGCCGACTGCGAACTACGACGTAAGGAACCAACCGGGCGTCGTGCACGGCTGGGCCGAAGCACTCTATCGCTCGCTGTACGACGACGACGACTTCAGCATGACGGAGAACTTCCCGGTCATGCGCAATCTCGAAGACCGCTTCCGCTTCTGGGTGTGCCGCTCGGCAATGCCGCAGAGCGACAGCACCGGCCATTATCGACCCTATGAGTTTTCCTGGTCGCGCGGCACATTGGACAACGTCAAACACCGCCTGCCGCTGCTCACCGACGCCAACCCGCAGGTCACCTTCACCGACGATTTGCTGCGCAGTGACATCCCCAAGCTGCGCCTGGCGGGTCTCGAAGGCGAGGCCTACATCGACGAGCGCCATTACGGCGGCGCGAATTTTTCGTTCCGCGATGGACACGTCGAGCGCAGCCAGACGCTGAAAGAGCAGCTTGCGCTGGATTGGGATCTCGACCCGGACACGCCGAACCAGTGAGCGACGCCGCGCGACTGACGTACCTCGACAACAACGCCACAACCCGCGTGGCCCCGGCGGTTCTGGAGGCGATGCGCCCGTTCTGGGAGGATCAATACGCCAACGCCGCCAGTCCGCACCGTTTTGGCGCCTACGCCGCGGCGCGGGTCGAGGAAGCGCGGGCGGCGGTCGCGCGGCTGCTGCAATCCCGCGACAGCGAGATCGTGTTCACCAGCGGCGGCACCGAAGCCGACAACGCGGCGCTGCGCGGCGTGCTGGCGGCGCGGCCGGACCGGCGACACCTCGTAATCAGCGCCGTCGAGCACCACGCCGTGCTCACGCCGGCCGAACTGCTCGAAAGCGAGGGCATTTCGGTGACGCGCGTCGGGATTGACGCGCGCGGCCGGCTTGACCTGGACGCGCTGGATCGCGCTCTTCGCCCCGATACGGCGCTGGTGTCGATCATGCTCGCGAACAACGAGACGGGCGTGGTATTTCCGCTGGCCGAGATCGCGCGGCGCGCGAAAGCCGTGGGCGCGGTGGTACACGCCGACGCGGTAAACGCCGTCGGGAAGATCGTCGTGCACGTCGAGGAGCTCGGAGTCGATCTGCTGAGCATCAGCGCCCACAAGCTGCACGGCCCCAAAGGCGTCGGAGCGCTCTACGTGCGCCGCGGCACGCGCTGGCGCCCGACAATCGTCGGCGGACCGCAGGAGCGCGAGCGCCGCGGCGGCACGTCCAACGTGCCGGGAATCGTCGGGTTTGGCGCAGCCTGCGCGCTGCTGTGCGAAGCCGAGCACGCCCCCGAGGGACCGACCGCGACCCGCATTCGCGCTCTGCGCGATCGACTGGAAACGGAAATCACGCTCTGCGTGCCGGGCGCGCGCGTCATCGCGCGCGACGAGCCGCGCCTGCCCAACACCAGTTGCATCTGTTTCGAGGGCGTTGGGGCCGAGGCGCTGATTCTGCTGCTGAGCGAGGCGGGAATCTGCGTCTCGAGCGGAGCGGCGTGCAGCAGCGGTTCGCTCGAGCCGTCGCACGTGCTGAAGGCGATGGCGATTCCGCCGGAAATCGCGCAGGGGCAGGTGCGTTTTTCGCTGAGCCGGTTCAGCAGCGAGGCGGACGTGCGGCACGTGCTGGAGGTGTTGCCCGAGGCGGTGCGGCGTGTGGCGGCGGTGAGTCTGTGAGCGGGGGTGGGCCACCGATGGCTGCCCTGCGAGAACAAGGCGTGCGAGAAGGGATTCTCGCACGAGGACCCATGAAGGCGGCTTCGCCCGGGTGGATGAAAATGCGAACGTGCTGCCTCGGCAACACATGGACACACCAATGGTGGGCACGGCCCACCCTACGCCGCCCAAGCGCGCGACTTCAATCCAAGCGCCGGTCGACAGTGGAGCCAGACCGGCCGGAGGCGCCGGAGGCCGGTCCCCCCAAAAGTAGATACGAGAGACGAGATACGAGAAACGAGAAACGAGAAGCGAGAAACAAGAAGCGGGAAACGAGAGTAGACAGCCTGAGCAGGGACCGGAGGCCGGTCCCGCAGCGCTGCGCTGAGGTCGTCGGTCGTCGCTTTCATTTCCGTCGTCGCCGGGAGTTGCGCTAAAAGTTGGCGCACGAGAGAATCGATCCAGACGTCGCTGCGTAACGTAATCCTTTCATTCACATGAAGTTATAGGTCAATTCGGCGAGGCCCTTCGCGGACCGGATCGGGCGATACGCGACCACGGGGTCTTGACGCCTGCCGTTATATGCGATAAACGGATATAGATGTCGGTATATGAGGATTAAGCAATGGGAGCCTCTCTCGTGTCTGCCGAACGAATCGCCACTCGACCCGCCCGCCGCGAAATGCTGGCACTGGGCCTCGCCGCCGGGCTGAATCTGGCGGTCGTCGCGCTGGGCTACGTCCTCGTGCTCGGTGCGATGCAGGTCTCCGTCTGGCTCACGCCGCGACCCGAGCCCGCACTGCACAAGCGTCTGGCGGAGCAGCGCGCGGAGCCGATGATCGCGCTCGACACCGCGACCCACGGCAGAGAAGTGTTCCGCAACGTGTGCGGAGTGTGTCACGGCCCGGCGGGACTGGGCATGCCCGGTCTGGGCAAGGACATCGTCCGCAGCGATTACGTCGCCGACAACAACGACGCGGCGCTCGTCGCGTTCATCGAGCGTGGGCGGCCGATCAACGACCCGCTCAACACGACGAAGATCGCCATGCCGCCGAAGGGCGGCAACCCGGCGCTCACGACGGCCGACCTCGAGGCGGTCGTGGGGTTCATGCGCGGGCTGCAGGACCCGCGGCGCATGCCGGCGCTCGAGCCCTGGGCGCCGAAGCCGCTGGTCATCACCGAGGCGGACAAGGCCGCGGCGCTCGAAGCTGCGGGCGGCGACGCCGAACTGGCCGAGTACATCGCGAGCGGCGACAAGCTGTTTCACACGACGTGCATTGCCTGTCACGGCAAGGCCGGCGTGGGCATCGCCGGCAACGGCAAGTCGCTGCAGAACAACGAGTTCATTCAATCGCTGGATGACGACAAGCTGCTGGCGTTCATCAAGCAGGGCCGCACGCCGACCGACCCGAAGAACACCACCGGCATTCAGATGCCGCCGAAGGGCGGAAATCCTGCCATGACCGACGACGACATTCTGGACGTGATTGCGTACCTGCGGACGTTGCAGCCTCGGAAGGCTGCGGCGGCGGGTTCGTGAGTTTGGCACGACACGGGCGCCGCTGTGGTCGCCCGACGCTGGTTCAGGAGAGTGCTATGAGAATGCGAGAGTTTCTCAACTGCGGCCGAAAGCTGCTGCAACTGGGGTTTGCGCTGGGCGCGGTGCTGGCGTTTGCGGCGCCCGACGCGGATGCGCAACAGGAGAGCCGGCGCCGTCGGCGCGGCTCGGAGGAGGCCAAGCCGATTGAGCTGACGGCCGATCAGGTCGGGCAGCTCACGAAGGTCGCCAACGATCGCAAGCTGAACGTGGACGACCTGATCGCCGCCGCCAAGACGTTTATGCCGAGCGGCCGCCACGACGACTACGTGCTGTTCTCGTCGGGCGGACAAAGCGGGCAGGTCTTTGCGATCGGCGTGCCCAGCATGCGCCTGCTGCGGTCCATCTCGGTGTTCACGCCCGAGTCGTGGCAGGGTTACGGCTTCGCCGGCGACGCAGATCCGGTGCTCGAGTCGATGAAGATCAACGGCAAGCTCGTGGCCTGGGGCGACACCCATCACCCGGCGCTGTCAGAGACCGGCGGCGACTACGACGGCCAGTTTCTGTTCATCGGCGACAAGGCCAATGCGCGCGTCGGTGTGATCGATCTGCGCGACTGGGAGACCAAGCAGATCGTTAAGAATCCGCTGACGATCAGCGACCACGGCGCCGCGTTCGTTACTCCCAACACGGACTACGTGATCGAAGGCGGGCAGTACGCAACGGTGCTGGGATACGGCTATGCCCCGCCCGCCGAATACAAGAAGTCGTATCGCGGCATGGTGACGCTCTGGAAGTTCGATCGCGCCAAGGGCCGCATCGACGTGGAGAATTCCTTCGCGCTCGAGCTGCCGCCGTATTGGCAGGACCTGGCTGATGCGGGCAAGGTCGCGAGCGACGGCTATTTCTTCATCAACTCGTTCAACGCCGAGATGGCGACCGGCACCGTGAATCCGGGCGATCCGCCGTTCGAAGCCGGCGCCAGCAAGCGCGACATGGACTACCTGCACATCATCGACTGGAAGAAGGCCGAAGCGGCATTCAAGGCCGGCAAGGCCAAGAAGATCAATGACTTCGCGGTGCTCACGATCGAGACGAGCGTGGCGGAAGGCATCCTGCACTTCGCACCCGAGCCGAAAAGCCCTCACGGCGTGGACGTGACGCCGAACGGACAGTTCATCGTGGTGGCGGGCAAGCTCGACCCGCACGTGACCGTGTTCTCGATCGAGAAGATCAAGGCCGCGATCGCGGACAAGAAGTATTCCTCGACCGATGAGTTCGGCGTTCCCGTGCTCGATTTCGACGCCGTGAAGGAAGCGCAGGTCGAGCTGGGTCTGGGGCCCTTACATACGCAGTTCGATGACAAGGGCTACGCCTACACCTCGCTGTTCCTCGACTCCGCGGTGGCGCGCTGGACGCTCGGCGGCGAGTACGACAAGCTCAACGACGACCAGCCCTGGAAGCTCGTGCAGAAGACCCCGGTGCAATACAACATCGGGCACCTGTGCGCGGCGGAAGGCGACACCGTCAGCCCGGACGGTAACTTCCTGATCTCGATGTCCAAGTGGTCGGTCGATCGCTTCCTCACGACCGGTCCGCTGCTGCCGCAGAACTTCCAGTTGCTCGACATCGTGCAGCCCGGAACGAACATGCCGGTCATCTATGACAGCCCGATCGGCGTGGGCGAGCCGCACTACTGCCAGATGATCAAGGCCGACAAGCTGCAGAGCTGGAAGGTCTACCCCGAGGTCGGCTGGAACCCGCACAAGCAGCAGCTTGACCCGAGCGCGCCCAAGCAGGGCTCGGAAGGCATCACGCGGACCGGCGACAAGGTGCTGATCAACATGACCGCGGTTCGCAGCCACTTCACGCCGGAGCACGTCGAGGTGGCCGAGGGTGATTACGTCACCTGGCGCATCACGGCGGTGGAAACCGCGCAGGACGCGACGCACGGGTTCTGCATCGGCGGCTACAACATCAACCTGTCGCTCGAGCCCGGCGAATTCGCCGAGTTCAGCTTCCTGGCCGACAAGCCCGGGACCTATCCCTTCTACTGCACCGAGTTCTGCTCGGCGCTGCACCTGGAGATGATGGGCTACCTGCACGTGAAGCCGGTGAAATCCGCGGCGCTGCCGACGGCGCCTCCGGCGACTGAATAGCGCCTGGCGACCTTTTCCGCGGCGGGCCTCGGTCCGCCGCGGAGCGTCGGGCTGGCTCGGGTTCGAGATTCGCAAGCAAGCACCAAGGAAGTCCCCATGGCCGGGTTCGTCGACACGCTGATCGGTCCGCGTGTTCCGCTGGAAGAGCTTTCCTCGCACCGTACACGCTACCTGATGCCGACCGTCACCTTCATGCTGGCGCGCGTGCTGCTCCTGGCGTCGATCTTCTTTCCCTACTGGCACATGGAACTGGTCGCGCCGCAGTACCCCAACGGGCTGTTTCTGACGGCGTACGTAAACAACCTGGCCGGCGACGTGCGGGAAATCGACGGCCTGAATCACTACATCGGCATGCGACCGCTCGGCGAAGCCGCGGCGTTCGAGCGCACGGCTTCGGTGTGGATGATCCTCGCCATGTTCCTGCTCGTCGAAGGCGCGGCGTTCATTCACAGCAAGTGGGCGGTGCTGCTGGCGCTGCCGGCGATCAGCTTCCCCGTCGGCTTTCTTGTCGATCTGCACTTCTGGATGAAGACGTTCGGGTTGAACCTGAACCCGAGCGCGCCGCTTTCGTCTTCGGTCAAGCCGTTCGTGCCGACCATTCTCGGCGAGGGCGGCATCGGTCAGTTCAAGACGTTCGCGGAACTCGGAATCGGCTATTGGCTGGCGGTCGCGTGCGCCGGCCTGACGATCATCGGTTTCTACTTCCACCGCCGCGCGTATCGGCCGCTGTACTTGCGCATGCGCACCGCGGCCGAGGGCGTGAGCCAATGAGACGCGACAGCCTGCGATTGCGGGTCTGCATGATGGCGGTTTCGCTGTCCGCGGCGCAGGCGTCACTCGCGGTGGCGCAGTCCGCGGAGCACGCACCGCCTCCCGCAGCCGCACGAACAAGCCCAGCCCGTCCGCTGGGGCCGATCGGCCGCCGCATCGCGGCCGCCGCGGCGGGCGCGACGCTGACGATTGAGCCCGGCGTGTATCGCGAGCGTCTTAGCATCGACAAGCCGCTGACCCTGATCGCGGACGGCGCTGTCGTGCTCGACGGCGACGGAGCCGGCGACATCGTCGAGATCACCGCGCCCGACGTCACGCTGCGCGGCTTCATCCTGCGCAACACGGGCATCGATCTCGATCAGGAGAATGCGGCGATTCGAGCGGTAGCGCCGCGCGTCACCCTCGAAAACAACACGCTGGAGGACATCCTTTTCGGCATCGATCTGCGCGAAGCGCCCGACAGCCGAATCCTGCGCAACCGCATCGGCGGCAAGGCGCTCGACATCGCCCGCCGCGGCGACGGCTTGCGTCTGTGGCGCGCCGACCGCACCTTGATCGAGGAAAACGTCATCCACGACGGTCGTGACGCGATCCTGTGGTATTCGAGCGGCGTCGTCGTGCGGCGCAACCAGGCCTACGACTGCCGCTACGGCCTGCACCTGATGTTCAGCGACAACATCACCATCACCGACAACACGCTTTCGCGAAACTCGGTCGGCATCTACCTGATGTACAGCAAGGGCGTCGAGCTCAGCGGCAACCGCCTGATGCGCAATCGCGGTCCGAGCGGCTACGGCGTCGGCCTGAAGGAGACCGACCAGTTCTCCGTGCGCGACAATCTAATCGTCGGAAATCGCTCCGGCGTGTACATCGACGGCTCGCCGTTCACGGACAAGCGACCCGGTGAATTCTCGGGCAACACCATTGCCTACAACGACGTCGGATTCACATTCCTGCCGTCGGCGCGCGGCAACGAGCTGGTCGGCAACAATTTCATCGACAACATCGACCAGGTGGCGGTCGCCGGCCGCGGCTCGCTGGCGGCCAATCGCTTCTGGAAAGACGAAGCCGGCAATTTCTGGAGCGACTACACGGGCTACGACCAAAACGCCGACGGCATCGGCGACTTTGTTCATGAGTCGCAGACGCTGTTCGAAAACCTGATGGACCGCGAGCCGGCCCTGCGGCTGTTTCT
>CAYMBL010000058.1:0-13100 GCA_964388675.1 uncultured Planctomycetales bacterium | reverse complement strand
CGAGCGCCGATGCGGTGTTCGTCACGGCAAGGTTCAGGCTGGTGACGGTGTTCTGAATCACGCGGCCGAAGGAAGTCGGCAGGGTGGCGTTCATCACCGCCGGTACCTGGTATTCGACGATGACGGGCACGTGGTCGGAGGCGTCGAACAGCGCGTCGGCCAGCGCGTCGCTGCGGGTCGGGTCGACCGGGTAATAGACGTTGGGGCCGTTGTTGATCGCGCGGTCGAAGTGCTGTCCGTCGTTGCCCAGGCTGCGATAGGTGCCGGCGATTACGGCCAGGCCTTCGCCGTCGTTTAGCGCGCTGGTCGAAAGCTGGAAATCAAAGCGGTCGTCCATGCCGCCGCCGGTGAGCGGTCCGCCGTCCTGCGGCGACTGGGTGTGCTTGATGGCGTTGCCGGCGCCGGCCCAGGAGTTGTTGCCGAGCGGGTCGATGGCCTGACCGTTGCCGGCGGCGATGAAGTTCAGGTAGGCCTGCTCGGCGTTGTCGGAGAGATTCCAGTCTCCGGCGTAGATGATGTTCACGCCGGCGCCGAGCGCGTCGGCGTTGGTGCGGATGGTCGCGGCGCCGGTCGCACGCTCGGTGCGATCGCTGGTCAGGCTGCCGGCCTTCAGGTGCGAGCTGTAGACGTAGACGTAGACCGGCGGGCTGTCATAGCCGGTGAGCTTCAGGCGCCAACGATCGGTCTGCCGGCTGCCGCCGGTGCTCAGGTCGATGTGCGAGAAGATGTCTTCGGTGAACGAGTCGGTGCGGTAGTAGAGGGCCTGGGCGCCGCCGAGGCCGTCCTCGTTGGGAACGCTGGTCGAGGTAAACGTTGCCTGGGTGTAGCTGACGCCGGGAATGCCGGCGGCGATGCGCGACGCGAGCGACGACAGGTCGGCGGTCTGCACTTCCTGGAAGATGAGCAGATGCGGCGCGGCCGCAAAGCCGGGCTTGTCGTCGTCGGCGATGGCGGCGAAAACGTCTTCGAGCGCCGAAGTGACGCCGTTGAGCTGCGCTACGTTGTAATTGACCACGCGGATCTGGCCGAACGCGGCGGTAGTCCCAGCGACGGCCAGCGCCGCAAGCGCGAGAATGCGATTCATTGCTCTTCCCTCTCCCGGTTGAAACGAGCCGCGAAGTATATCGCGCGGCGTGTTCGGAACGCATACGGTTTTTGGGCATGCAGTTGGGCGCACGTTCCAACGAGCGGCAGCGCCGGGGGTCGATACTGGATGGATCGTGCGGCCGCCGTTACACTTCCGCGAATCGGAGTCGGACGTGCCGTGGGGCGGATTTGCCGACGGCACATCGGCGAGGCGGGCAGAGTGGAAGTTGTCGCGTGAAGTTCGTTCTGATCGACCGGATCCGCGAGTTGGAGCCGGGTCGGCGAATTGTGGCCTCCAAGGCGCTGTCGCTGGCCGAGGAGTACCTTGCGGACCACTTCCCGACCTTTCCGGTTCTGCCCGGCGTGCTGATGCTCGAGGCCATGGTTCAGGCTTCGGCCTGGCTGGCGCGGGTGTCGCTGGGTTTTTCACCGGCGTTTGTGCTGCTGCGTGAAGCGCGAAACGTGACGTACAAGTCGTTTGTCGCGCCGGGGCAGGTGTTGACGATCGAATCGACCGTCCGCGAGCTTGA
Source organism: uncultured Planctomycetales bacterium (assembly GCA_964388675.1). Taxonomy (GTDB): domain Bacteria; phylum Planctomycetota; class Phycisphaerae; order UBA1845; family Fen-1342; genus CAYMBL01. The sequence continues at coordinate 11,484 of CAYMBL010000058.1, read as the reverse complement.
CGCCGCGCAAAGCGTGTTTCAGGCGCTGGGGCACGTGGAAGGGCGGGAGATGGTGAAGGGGCGTCTGACGTTGCGGCACCTGAATCTGGCGGATGCGGATCCGCAGATGGCGGCCGTCGACGAGCGGACGCGCGGCCGCATGCGGTCGCTGTTCGAACTGCTGAACCGCGGCTGCGGAGCGGCCGCCGCGGCGACTGTGGTCTGATGGGAGTGTGCGGATGAATGGAGGAGCGTGTTCATGCCGGTGATAGCGCGCGAGGAGATCTTCGACAAGGTCAAGGCGACGCTCGTCGACGCGCTGAGCGTCGATGACGACGAGGTGACGGAAACGGCGACGCTGACGGGCGACCTGGGCGCCGAGTCGATCGACTTTCTCGACATCGTGTTCCGCCTGGAGAAGGCGTTCAACATCAAGATTCCGCAGGAAGAGCTGATTCCGCGCGACATCCTGAGCAACCCGCGGTTCGTGACCAACAAAAAGCTGAACGCGGAAGGGCTGGCGGCCTTGAAGGCCAGCATGCCGCACGCCGATCTCACCGAGTTTGAGCGCAACCCCGAGATCGACAAGGTTTCGGACGTGTTCACGGTCGGGACGATCGTGCGCTTCGTCGAAGGCAAGCTGCGCGCGGCCGGCTAGCCGCGGTGGCTCGGGGCGCAGGGGGGCCGGCGCTCCGGCGCAAAGGACGCGAGGCAGAAGCGTGCGCTGGATCTGGATCGATCGGTTCGAGGCGTTTGAGACCGGCCGGCGCGCCGTGGCACGCAAGTGCGTCTCGCTGGCCGAGGACCATCTGCACGATCACTTCCCCGATTATCCGATCATGCCCGCCAGCCTGCTGGTCGAAGGCATGGCGCAGACCGCGGGCATTCTCGTCGGCGAAGCTCGGAATTTCGCGGAAAAGGTCATCCTCGCCAAGGTCAAGCGCGCCGAGTTCTTTGAACTGGTGCGGCCCGGCGATCAGGTGCTGTTCGACGCGAGCGTCGAGCAGCTCACCGAGGCGGCGGCGAGCACCGTGGGGCGCATCACGACCGCCGAAGGCCGGTTGATCGGCGAGGTGGACATCGTGTTTTCGCACATTGATCAGAACATGAGCGGTCTCGAATTCCCCGACGACAACTTCGTCTTCACGGAGCAGTTCATGTCCCTGCTGCGGACGTTTCGTCCCGGCGGCGAAGCGAGGGTCGCGCTGTGAGCAAACGCCGCGTCGTCATCACCGGTCTGGGTCCGATCACGCCCGTGGGCCGTGGCGTCACCGATTTCTGGAACGCGCTGCTCGAAGGCCGCAGCGGTCTGCGGCGCATCGCGTCTTTCGACCCGGCGCGATTTGATTCGCAAGTGGGCGGCGAAGTTGCCGAACTGAGCGCCAACGACGCCGTGCCCAAGAGCTATCGCAAGGCGTCGAAGATCATGGCGCGCGACATCGTGCTCGCCGTGACCGCCGCACACCAGGCAATCCTCGACGCGGGGCTGCGCACCAAGTGCATCCTCGAGCGCGGCGACGCCGAAGGCGCGTCCAACCTCGACAGCGCTCGCTTTGGCGCAAACATCGGCGCCGGCCTGATCTGCGCCGACCTGCCCGAGCTTGCCGAGGCGCTGGCGAGCGCCACGGAGGACGGTCGCTTCAGCCTGGCGCGCTGGGGCCGCGAGGGCATGAACAACCTCACGCCGCTCTGGCTGCTGAAATTCCTGCCCAACATGCTGGCCTGCCACGTGACGATCGTGCACGACGCGCAGGGCCCCAGCAACACCATTACCTGCGGCGAAGCCAGCAGCCACCTGGCAATCGGCGAAGCGTTCCGCTCGATCGAGCGCGGCGTGGCCGACGTCTGCATCTGCGGCGGCGCGGAGAGCAAGGTCAACCCGATGGCGCTGCTGCGGCAGTCGCTGGGGCGACGTCTCACGCGGCGCAACGACAATCCGGCGGCGGCCTGCCGGCCGTTCGGCGCGGACCGCGACGGCACGGCCGTCTCCGAGGGCGGCGGGCTGGTGATTCTGGAAGAGCGGCAGCACGCGCTGCAGCGCGGGGCGCGCATTTATGGCGAGCTGATCGGCTTCGGCGCCGGCAACGACGCGGTGAAGCCGACGTATCCGAGCGAGCCACCGGCCGACGGCGCGGGGCTGGCGACAGCGGCGCGCAAGGCGCTGCGCGACGCCGGCGTCGAGCCGGGCGCGGTGGACATGGTGGGGGCGTTCGCGTGCGGACTGCCGGCGCACGACGCGGCCGAGGCCGCGGCGATACGGTCGCTGCTGGGGGCGCGCGCGGCCGAGATACCGACGCTCAGCGTGAAGGGCGGCCTGGGCAACAACGGCGCGGGCAGCGGCGCGATCGACTTCATCGCCGCCGTGCTGGCGCTCTACAACAACACGATTCCGCCGGCGATCAACAGCGCGCCGGTCGACGCGGCGTGCGGATTGCGGCTGGTGACCGACCGACCGATCGACGCGCGCGTGAACGTCGCGGTGTCGCTGGGCTATGCTCTCGGCGGCGGGCAGAACGCGGCCCTGGTCATCCGCCGGCACACCGCCTAGGGGCGCCAATGGCAGCGCCGCGCAAGAGCAAATGCCCTGATTGCGGCGGTCCGCTGGCGGCGATCCGCCTGATTGATCGCGGCGAGGGCTCTGCACACTGGGACCTGGGCTACGCCGCGGCCTCGGCCAAGCGCGGGTTCTTCGGGCTCGGCGGTTATCCGATCGAAGGCAAGTTGAAGGGGTACTTGTGCGGCGGTTGCGGGCGCGTGCTGCTGTACGCCGAACCGAATGCGAATGAGTAGCGCGCGGTGCGCGCGGGAGCGGGGTCGATGAACCGACGAGTCGTCATCACGGGCATGGGTTGGGTCACGCCACTGGGCCACGAGATCGACGCGGTCTGGAGCCGGCTGTTGCGCGGCGAGAGCGGCGTCAGCCCGACAGAGGTGTTCGATGCCCGCACCTTTCCCACGCAGTTCTCGGCACAGGTGAAGCAGCTCGACCTGGCGGCGCTCATGGGGCCGCGCTACGAAGATCACAAATCCGCCGCCCGCAACGTGCGCTTCGCGCTGGGCGCGGCGGAGCTGGCCTGGAAATCCGCCGGCCTGAACGGGTCGGCGTCGACCGACCCTTCGATGGTGGGCGTCTATCTGGGCGGCGGCGAAGGCCCGATCGATTTCGAGCCATTCGCGGCGGCGGCGGTCGCCGGCTGGCAGGCAGAGGGCCGCGCGCTCGACGCGCAGCGCTGGGCCGAAGTCGCCTACGAGCGGCTCGACATGGTGCGCGAGTTCGAGCAGGAGCCGAACTCCGCAGCCGGCCACATCGCCTATCGCTTCAACGCGCGCGGCCCGAGCTTCAACACGCTTACCGCCTGCGCCGCCAGCACCCAGGCGATCGGCGAGGCGGCGGCCCTCATCCGTCGCGGCGACGCGGACGTGATGATCTCCGGCGGCGCGCACAGCATGATCCATCCGCTGGGCGTCACGGGGTTCAACCGTCTGACGGCGCTCAGCACGCGCAACGACACCTGCCTGACGGCGTCGCGGCCGTTTGATCGCACGCGCGACGGTTTCGTGCTCGGGGAAGGCGCGGGCATCCTGATCCTCGAGGAGTTCGAAAACGCTAAGCGTCGCGGCGCCCGGCCGCTGGCGGAGATCGTCGGCTACGGGTCGACGGCCGACGCCTTCCGCGTCACGGACATCCACGAAGAGGGGCGCGGCGCGATCGCGGCGATGAGGGCGGCGCTGGCCGACGCACGCAAATCGCCCGAGCAGATCGATTACGTCTCGGCGCACGGCACCGGCACCGAGGAGAACGACAAGCTCGAAACGCTCGCGATTCGCGAAGTGTTCGGAGCTTCCGCGCGCAAGGTCGCGGTCAGCAGCATCAAGAGCATGATGGGGCACCTGGTGGCCGCGGCGGGCGCGGTCGAGTTGATCACGTGCGTGCTGGCGATTCGCGACGGCGTGATTCCGCCGACGATCAACTACCGCGAGCCCGACCCCAACTGCGATCTCGATTATGTCCCGAATGAGCCGCGTCGCCGGCCGGTGCGCACCTGCCTGTCCAACAGCTTCGGCTTCGGCGGACAAAACGACACGCTGGTGATCACGGCGGTGTAGGCGCGCTTGCTGCGTGCGCCTGTGGGCGCGCGCCGGTGGTTTCCATGCGATCACCCGTTTTCAAGCCCGGCACCGACGCTGAGTTCGTATCGGTGCAGGACGGCTACGACCGCTGGGCGACCCTCTACGACGCCGAGGACAACCCGCTCATTGCGCTCGAGGAACCGCGGGTGGACGCGCTGCTGGGCGACGTCAGCGGGCGCGACGTGCTCGAGCTCGGCAGCGGCACCGGACGACATACGCTGCGGCTGGCGGCACGCGGGGCACGCGTGACGGCGCTCGAAATATCCGCCGAGATGGCGGCGCGGGCCGAGGCCAAGCCCGGTTGGGAAGCGGTGCGCTTCCTGCAGCACGACCTGGCGCAGCCGCTGCCGCTGCCGGATGCGGCATTCGACGTGGTTTGTTCGTTTCTGGTACTCGAGCACATTGCCGACCTGCGTGCGTTCTTCGCGGAGTGCAAGCGGGTGTGTCGGCCCGCGGGGCGGATCGCGATCACGACGTTGCATCCGGCGATGCTGCTGCGCGGCATTCAGGCGCATTTCCGCGATCCGGCAAGCGGCCGCGACGTGTGCCCGCGGAGCTGCCCGCACCAGATCAGCGACTATGTGCTTGCGGCTCTGCGGTCGGGGCTGCTGATCGAGACGCTCGGGGAGTATGCGGTCGACGCCGAGCTGGCCCGGCGCTCGGCGCGGGCGGCCAAGTACGAGGGCTGGCCGATGCTGCTGACGATGGGGCTGCGTGCCGCCGGCGCGGCTGGCGATCGCTCGTAGGCTTCGCGCGACGAATGGCTCGTGATTGCGGTTCGATCCTGGTGCGAGAATCCCTTCTCGCACCACCTTGGGCTCAAGAAAGTGCAGCGCTGGGGGAACCGGCCTCCGGCGCCTCCGGCCGGTTTTTGGCCCCGACGGGGCCACTCAGCCTCAGCCCAGGGCAACGCCCTGGGAAAACGATCCCACGTCCGCGCAAGCCCTGAAAGGGTGACTCAACCTCACGGGGAGTCACTCGATCGACCCGCCAATTGGCTCGCCCCTTCAGGGCTTGCGCATCGGCGCCCCGATTCTCCCCGGGCTTCGCCCGGGGCTGAAGCTGAAACGCACCTTCGGTGCTGAAACGCCCGCGCCGTTTTTTGTCCACCGAGGCGAAGCAGCCTGTCTGGGTCCCGGTGCGAGAATCCCTTCTCGCACCACGGCACCCACGGCACGCGAGACCTCCCTCAGGCCACCGCACCCACCGCACGCGAGACCTCCCTCCGGCCGTCGCCGCGCCGCATGATTGGACCTGATTCCCGCTGCGCGGGAGTGAAGGGGACGGGCGAGGACGCCCATCCCACCCGGACAAAGATCGAGAACAAGACGCCGCGCTGAAAGACCGAGATGTGCCGGGCCGCGGGTCGCTTGTCGATGCGAGCGCCCACGGCGCGGGGTGATTGACTTGAGTCAGGGTGGTTGCCGGCACGACAATCGCACTTCCTGCACGCGGCGCGCGTGTCTGCATACGATCCGCCATTGGTTCGCGGTACGCGATCAAAGGAGCGAGCATGCTTTCGCGCGAGTTGCTGACGCGGACGTTTCAGGCCGGGCTGGACTATCCGGCCTACGTAGCCACCGGCACGCCGGGTCAGCAGGCGGCGTGGCGGCGGATGGAGACGCAGGTCGCGCTCACGCCGGCGCAGAAGGCGCTCATCGAGGGCTTCGCGCGCGAGATGCCCGTGCTCGTGGTGTCGGGCATCTGGTGCGGCGATTGCGCGCAGCAGTGCCCGCTGCTGGCGTGCATTGCCGCGGCCAGCCGGCGGATTCGTTTGCGGTTCGTCGACCGCGATGAGCAGCGCGAATTCGCCAGCCACCTGCGAATTAACGCCGGCGATCGCGTGCCGGTCGCGGTATTCATGGCCGAAGACCATGAGTTGGTTGCGATCTACGGCGACAAGACGCTGAGCCGCTACCGCGCGCTGGCGGCGCGCGAGCTTGGGCCGGCCTGTCCGCTACCGGGCGCACCGACCGAGGACGAGGAAGCGCGGGCGGCGCTGCAGGATTGGCTGGACGAGTTCGAGCGCGTGCAATTGCTGCTGCGGCTGTCGGGCAGGCTGCGCGCTCGGCACGGGGACTGAGCGTGCAGGCTCACGTAGTTACCCTGGGCGAGTCCGGTCCCTCGAACTGGTGCTACCGCCGCGGTCGCGTCGCCAAGCTCATCATTCTTCACCCAACGGCAACGGACTTCCTCGCCCGTTGAAAACGTATCGGGTCTTCACCGGAAACGTCCGATTGGGTGGGACCGCGACATACGAGCACTCGTGCGGATATGCGGCGTCTTGCCCGCGATGAGCGTTGAGCAACTGCGTCGCGGAAACGTCGCCGGGGAGCTCCACCCGCAAGTCGATGATCGCTTCCGTGATTGGAGCGTTCGGATAATGCGCATCTCGCCCCATCCCACGGATGATATCAGCCGGTCGCGTCGGGCTCAACCTCATCACCCGGAGAGAGTTACATGCAGACGCACACTGCGGTTCGGCAGTAGTTGCGAATGGGTTCGAAAACCAAAACCCCGCCGCAGGACAACGCCGACGGCGGGGTCGAAGGTCGAATCGGAGCCAGGCGGGCGCTAGTTCTTGCCGTGCTTGGCGCGGAGCTTGAGCGAACCCTTGTGCATGTCGTCGTCGACGTCGGTGGCCTTCGGGTCGAGCGCTGCGCCGCGCTGGCCCGCGCCGCCGTGCTTGGCCGCCAGCTTCAGCGAGCCCTTGTGCATGCCGTCGTCGACATCGGTGTACTTCGGGTCGAGCGCTGCGCCGCGCTGGCCCGCGCCGCCGTGCTTGGCCGCCAGTTTCAGCGAGCCCTTATGCATGCCGTCGTCGACGTCGGTGTACTTCGCGTCGAGCGCTGCGCCGCGCTGGCCCGCGCCGCCGTGCTTGGCCGCCAGTTTCAGCGAGCCCTTGTGCAGCCAGCCGGGAAGCTTGGTGTACTTGGGGTCCATTCCCTCGAGGTGCGCGTTGGCCAGCGCCGACGTCGCGAAAGCCGCGACCGCGCCCAGCGCCAGCGTGCGAATCCATGCGTTCATCGCGTTCTCCCTTCGCCCGCTGTCGGGCGTCGATTGCACCATCGTCCGAAGCGGCGGCTCGCTTGAACCACCGCCGGGCGGCAGCCCGCCCCAAACGTGAATTCATGGCCCGGCGCGGGCGGTCCGTCAAGCCCCCGCCGCGGAATGCGCCTTCGTCTGGATCGTTCGATACCGCAGATTCAGCAGTTCCACGCCGAACGCAAAGCCCATCGCGAAGTAGATGTAGCCCTTGGCGATGTGTCCGCCGCTGCCCTCAACGATCAGCATGACGCCGATCAGCAGCAGGAACGACAGCGCCAGAATCTTGAAGGTCGGGTGCCGCTCGATGAAGCTGCTGATCGGTCCGGCCGCCGCCAGCATTACGAGCACCGAAATCACGACCGCCGTCACCATCACCGGCAACGATTGCACCATGCCGATCGCGGTGATGACCGAGTCGATCGAGAACACGATGTCCACCATCATGATCTGCGCGATCACGCGGCCGAAGGACGCCGCCGCCCTGGCCGCGGTTTCGTGCGGCGGGCCCTCTAGTTTGTCGTGAATCTCGTAGGTCGCCTTGGCCACCAGGAACAGCCCGCCGAGCAGAATGATCAGGTCCTTGCCGGAGAAATCGTGGCCCGCGATGGTGAACAGCGTCGCCTTCAGTTTCATGATCCAGGTGATGCCGAATAGCAGCAGGATGCGCATGCCCATCGCCGCGAGCAGGCCTGTCTGCCGCGCCGTGGCGCGCCGCTCCGGCGGCAGCTTGCCGGTCAGGATGGCGATGAACACGATGTTGTCGATTCCCAGTACGATTTCGAGCGAAGTGAGCGTGAACAGAGCGATCGCGTTCTCGACCGTCAGCAGGCTCGTGAAGAACTCCATGCAAGTTCCCTTTCCAGCGGCGATCCGCCGACACAATCCAACCGCGAGCCTATCTTAGGGGAAGCCGCAATGCGTATCGGGCGATGGGTGGCGCGCGTGATCACGGGTTTCCAGGCCATGCTGGCGGCGTCGGCTGGGGCGGCGGACTCCGGTCCGACGCTGATCCCGGCGCCTGCGCTGCTCGTACCGGGCAACGGACACTTCACGCTCAACAGCCGCACGCCGCTGCGCAGCAGCGGACCGGGCGTCGAAGCGCCGGCCGCGTTTCTCGCGGACCTGCTTCGGCATCACACCGGTCTGCCGCTTGCGGAAGGCGACGGCCCGCCGATCGAGATCGAAATCCAGCAGATGGAAGGCGGCAATGTCGAGGCCTACGACCTGCACGTCACGCCGCAGCGCCTCTATGTGCGCTCCGCCACCCCGACCGGGATTCTCCGCGCCGCTCAGACGCTGCGACAGCTCGCGCAGCCGGCGAACGCGGGGGATGCGGCGGCATCCGAGTGGCGCATCGCGGCGCTGAAAATCTCGGATCGACCGCGTTTCCCCTGGCGCGGCAGCCTGCTCGATTGCGGGCGGCATTTCATGCCCGTCGAGTTCGTGCGCCGCTACATCGATCTGCTGGCCTATCACAAGATGAACGTGCTGCACTGGCATCTGACCGAGGACCAGGGCTGGCGCATCGAAATCCGCAAGCACCCGCGACTCACCGAAGTCGGCGCCTGGCGCAGCGCTACGCGCGACTCCGAACAGCCGCGCGACGAGCGCGGACGCTATGGCGGCTTTTACACCCAAGCCCAGATACGCGAGGTCGTCGCATACGCGGCCGAGCGCGGCGTGCAGATCGTGCCCGAGATCGAGATGCCGGGCCATGCGCTCGCCGCACTGGCCGCCTACCCCGAACTCAGTTGTACCGGCGGACCGTTCGAGGTCGGAACCAAGTGGGGCGTCTACGACGACGTCTTCTGCGCCGGAAATGATCAGGTCTTCGCGCTGCTCGAGGACGTGCTCAGCGAAGTCACCGAGCTGTTTCCCGGCAAGTTCGTGCACATCGGCGGCGACGAATGCCCCAAGACCCGCTGGAAAGCGTGCGCGAAATGCCAGGCGCGCATCCGCAGCGAAGGTCTCGCCGACGAGCACGAGCTGCAGAGCTATTTCATCCGCCGCATCGCGACGTTCCTCGCCGCGCGTAACAAGCGGCTGATCGGTTGGGACGAGATTCTGGAAGGCGGCCTGGCGCCAGACGCGACCGTGCAGAGCTGGCGTGGGTTCGACGGCGCGATCGCCGCCGCGCGCGCGGGACACGACGTGATCAGCTCGCCGACCAGCCACTGCTACATCGATTACGCGCAGGGGCCGCGGCCCGACGAGCCGCTCTTCATGGGGTATATCCCGCTCGAACGCGCCTACGCATTCGAGCCGGTGCCCGCCGCGCTCACCGCCGACGAGGCGCGGCACGTGCTCGGTCTCGAAGCCAACCTCTGGACCGAACACGCCCCGCCGAAGCTCGTCGATCGCCAGGCGTTTCCGCGGCTTGCGGCGCTGGCGGAGGTGGCGTGGTCGCCCGCCGCGATGCGCGACTGGACCGATTTTCGGCGGCGCCTGGCGGCTCACGATTCGCGGCTGCGCGCACTGGGAGTGACGCCCTACGAAATGCCGACCGCCGCGCAGCCGGCTCCGCGAGACGAGCCCGACTGGCACGAGCGCCACAAGCTGCTGCTCGAGCGCTGCGCGCAGCCGCGCGTCGACGTCGTCTTCATCGGCGACTCGATCACGCAAGGTTGGGAAGCCGAGGGCAAACTCGTGTGGGCGCGCGACTTCGAGCCGCTGAACGCGATCAACCTGGGAATCGGGGGCGATCGCACGCAGCACGTCCTCTGGCGGCTGGAGAACGGCGCACTTGACCGTCTGACCGCCGCCCGCCCCGACGGCGGCGCGCCGCGGCTCGTCGTGCTGCTGATCGGCACCAACAACTCCAACGGCGACGACCATTCGGCGTTCGACATCGCCGCCGGCATCCGCGCCATCGTGCTCAAGCTGCGCGAGCGCCTGCCGCAGACGCGGATTCTGCTGCTGTCGATCCTGCCGCGGAACGAGCGACCCGACGAGCAGCGCGCCAAGTGCGAGGAGGCCAGTCGGCTCGCGGCGCAACTCGCCGACGGCCGCATGGTTCACGCGCTCGACGTCGGGCCGCACATGCTCGCGGCGGACGGCACGCTGCCGCGCGACATCATGCCTGATCTGCTGCACCTGAGCCGGCGCGGCTACGAAATCTGGGGGCAGGCGCTGCTGCCGCGGATGCAGGAATTGCTGGCCGCGCCGTGATGCGGCGGGCGCTTCGCGGGCGCGCGCTTCCGGGTACACTCGACGCTTTGAATTCACGGAAAGGCAGCGCATGAAAGTCCACGAATACCAGGCCCGCGACCTGCTGCAGCAGGCCGGTATCCCGGTTCCCGCGTCGCAGGTTGTCTCGTCTGCGGATGAAGTCGCGGCCGCGTTTCCGCGCATCGGCGGCACGCCGGTGGTCGTGAAGGCGCAGGTACACGCCGGCGGCCGTGGCAAGGCCGGCTATGTGAAGCTGGTGAGCAGCGCGAGCGAAGCCCAGCAGCACGCGGCCCGCATGTTCGCCAACCCGATGGTCAGCGTGCAGACCGGTCCGCAGGGCGTGACCGTGCGGAAGGTGCTGATGGCGCGGGCAGTCGACATCGCGCACGAATACTACGTCGGCGTCGTGATGGACCGCGCCAGGCGCGTGCCGGTGCTGATGGCCAGCGCCGAAGGCGGCGTGGAGATCGAGGAAGTCGCGGCCCGCAATCCCGATGCGATCAAGAAGGCGTGGTTCCACCCGCATTTGGGCTTGCAGCTCTTTCAGGCGCAGGCGCTCGCCGCCGCCATCGGCCTGAGCGGCCCGCAGGCCAAGGCCGCCGCCGACATCTTCCTCAAGCTCGGCCGCTTCTTTGTTGACTACGACTGCACGCTGGCCGAGATCAATCCGCTCGTGCAGCTTCCGAGCGGCGAGATTCTCGCGCTCGACGCCAAGCTGAACTTCGACGACAACGCCCTGTTCCGCCACGAAGCTCTCGCGGCGCTCTTCGATCCCAGCGAGGAGAATCAGTTCGAGCTGCGCGCCACCGCCGCCAATCTCAATTACATCGCGCTCGACGGCAATATCGGCTGCCTGGTGAACGGCGCCGGTCTCGCCATGGCGACCATGGACATCATCAAGCTGCACGGCGGCGAGCCTGCGAATTTCCTCGACGTCGGCGGCGGCGTGACCAGCGAAGGCGCGGTCGAGGCGTTCCGGATCATTCTGGCCGACCCCAAGGTGAAGGCCGTGCTGGTGAACATCTTCGGCGGCATCGCGCGCTGCGACGTCATCGCCGAGGCGCTGATTCAGGCCGCGCGCGAGGTGGGTTTCTCGGTGCCGGTCGTGGTGCGGCTCGAGGGCACCAATGTCGAGAAGGCGCGGCAGATGCTCAAGGA
>CAYMBL010000057.1:0-15389 GCA_964388675.1 uncultured Planctomycetales bacterium | reverse complement strand
TCGTGCAGCGCGGGCTGGGCATCTCGACGGGATGCCACACGGCGTACAACCTGCTGTTGGTGGTTGCGCCGTTGGCGCTGCCGCGGTAGTGCGGCGCCTTCAGACCAATCCTCGGGACGCGTGCGGCACAGCGGCGCCATGCAGGGTGCTTGCACGTCGTGCGCATCCGGCGTAAGGACGTTCGTTGGAATCTGAGCCGTTCGTATCCGATAGCCGCAACCTAGTCGTAACGTCGCGTCGCAACGCGAGAGGAGAATGTATGGATCGTCGCACGTTTATGGCGTCGTCGGTGGCGTTCCCGTTGATTGCCCAGCTTCGAGTCGATGCGGGCCAGGACGCGGCGACAAGAAAGGGCGTATTCGTCCCGGCCGGAAAAGACCGCGGCGGCGAGTTGCTGAAGATATGGGGCCTCATTCCGCTGGAGGTCAAGATATCGACCGCCGACTCAGGCGGGGCGCTGTTCGCCTTTGAGCACGCCGACATGGGCAAGGGCGGCCCGCCGCGGCATTTTCACCACGAGCAGGACGAGTGGTTCTACGTCACCAAGGGCGAGTTCGCGTTCGAGGTCGGCGACGAGACGTTCAAGCTCAAGTCCGGCGATTCGCTGTTCGCGCCGCGGAAGGTGCCGCACGTCTGGGCTTGCGTGAGCGAGTCGCCCGGGACGCTGCTGCTGGCGCTCAATCCGGCAGGAACGTTTGAAACATTCATCCGTGAAACGGCGAAGCTTTCGGCGGTGCCGTCGGACGAGGACACGGCGAAGTCGTTCGCGGCACACGGGATGAAGGTCGTCGGACCACCACTGAGGGTCGATTGAGGCGCGAGAATGAGCAACGGCGGGATATCGCCGCGCAGGAGAAGTTCTACCCGGACGACTTTGTCGTCACCAACCCGTTCAGCATGTTCATCGATAAGCCCAAGGTCTTGGAGCGGATACGGGCCGACATCATCAAGTACTCCACTTACGAGCGGCAGTACGACGCGTTTCGTCGTTACGGCGACACGATGGTTGTGTTTGGACGCGAGACGGTCGTTCCGACTCACGACGCGCGGCGTCCCGACGCCGGGCGAACGATTCACCGTCGCTTCACGGAAGTGTGGGTGTGGCGAAATGAGTTGTGGGAAAAGGTCGTTCGGCACGCAGCCGCGCGCCGCCGGCGCCGATTCGCAATCGCTCGCCGCTCCGCCGCGGCTGCGCAAGCCCGATCGATGCCAACTGCTGCTCGAACCCACCTCGCTCGATCAGCGTCTGCCCGCCGACCATCTGGCGCGAACCGTGTGGGCCGTCGGCCCGTGCAGAGTGGACTGTCTCGTGTTGCAGAGCGCTAGGGGACCGGCCTCCGGCCGGTCGGTTTCTGTGCCACTGCTCTCTGAGCAGTGCCTAAGTGTCGGTCGCGATGGGAGAGCCTGACGAGTGCACGCTCCGCTGTCGATCGATGATCTTCGCGCTGCGCTCAGTCTGCGCCGCCTCGGCGCCCATGTGCAGGTCTTCGCCGAAATAGACAGCACCAACACATACCTGCTCGACGCCGCGCCACACCTGCCGGATGGCGCGATCGTGGCAGCCGAATATCAAACCGGCGGCCGCGGTCGCTTTGGTCGCACCTGGGCAGCGCCGCGCGGCGCTTCGATTCTGCTGAGCGTACTTCTGCGCGAATCGGCGAACTCGCCGCTGGGCACCTGGGCGGGACTGCTCGGGGCGGTCGCCGTGTGCGAAGCCGCCGAACGCACCCACGAGCTGCCGGCCGAGCTGCGCTGGCCCAACGATGTGATGGTCCGCGGGCGAAAACTCGCGGGGATACTCTGCGAATCTCGCCCCGCAATCGAGGGCACGGGCCGCGCAATCGTGATCGGCGTGGGCGTGAACTGCCTGCAGCACGCCGGACACTTTCCGCCCGACCTCCGCACCGCCGCCACCTCGCTCGAGATCGAGTCGCGCGCCCCGGTCAGTCGCCGTGAGTTCGCGCGGGTCCTGGTCGAGCGCCTCGATCACTGGCTCTCGACGCTGCGCTCGGCCGAGGCGCTCACGCTTGCCGACTTGCGCCGCGCCTGGCTAGATCGCGCTGCCGACCGCGGCCGGCCCATTGAACTGGTCGAGCACGGCACGCGATTTCAGGGTACGGTGATCGACCTGTCCGAAGACGGCGGCATCGTGCTCGAGCTCCGTGACGGCGGGAGGCGCGCGTTTGAAGCGACGACGACGACGCGCGCCGGTTAGCCCTCGCCCCGCGGCGCGCGATCGCCCCGCCCCGCTGTTGCAAACCGCCGCAGCGCAGCCGCCCGCGCATCCTCTGCCGCTGCGTCTGCTTTCGACCGCGAGTCTCGCGGCGTTCGGCGTCGGCGCCGTGCTCGCACTGGCCGTGCACGAGTCCGCGCTTCAGGCTTTGACCGCGCGCGTCGGCGCGGCGGTCGCGCTGGTCGCGATTTCGCTCGGGGCGGCGCTCGGGCTGTGGCTGCCGAGGCGCTATGTTCAGCGGCGCCTGGGCGTCGACCCGCGCGGTGCTCTGCGCGGCGCAGTTCCGCAGCGTGCGTCGAGCGAGTTCGCCGCCGCACTCGCCGCCGCGGCGCTGGGGCTGGCGGCGCTGCTGGCGCTGGCTGTCATCGTCACGTCGCTGCCGGCCGAGCGCTTTCGCGCGGGGCTCGTCAGCCATTGGCTGCTTCCGCCGACGATCGCGGTCGTTGTGGTTCTCACACCGCTGCTGCTCGCGGCCGGCGCCGCCGCATTCTCCGCCGCCGCCGCATTGGTCGCGCTGCACGGCTGGCTGCGGCTGGGCGTCGCGCGACGCGGCAGCACCTGGTCGTTTTGGATTTGCGTGCTGTTCTCAGCCGGGCTGGCGATCGCGGTGCGTCCCGTGGAGTGGGCGGGCCTGCTCGGCGTCATCGCGCTGCCGGTCAGCGCGGCGCTCGCCGGCGTGCGCGTAACCGCGAAATCCGTCGACTCGTCCGCGGCCGCGCGCAGTTTCCGTCCGGCGCAGCGCGCCGACTACCAGTGGATCGCCGCCGCCGCCGTGCAGTTCGCGCTGCTGGGGTTCTACCTGCCAGCGGGGCTGCCGCACGCGTTCGACGCCGCCGAGACGCTGCTGCTGCGCTGCGTCGCGGCTCTGAGCGCCACGATTCTCGCGTTGCTCGCGGCAACGCGCACCCTGCGCTGGCTCGACGCCGCGCCGCGCCCGGCGGCCGTTCTGCTTTCGGCGATTGCGATCTGCGCGGTTCCGTCGCCGCTTGCGCCGACCGCGCGCTTCGCGCTTGCCGGCGCGGCCTGCGCTCTGCTGGCGACCATCGCCGCCCGGCGCATCGCGCGGCGCTGCGGCAGCGTGCAATACGCGTTGGCCGTGCTCGGTGCGTGGTCGTGCGCCGCGTTGGCGGCGGGGGCGCTGCTGTGCGCCGCCATGCCCGCACCCCAGATGGAGTTTTCGGCGGGCGCCATGCGCTGGGCGCAGGAGCTACGTACGCGCTATCCACGCTTGGTGATCCGCAGCGCCACGCCCGACCGCCTCGGGGTGGATCTGTTCACGCAGGCCGATGTGCTGCTGCTCGATGCGCAGGGAATCGCTCCGCAATACACGCTGTCCCCCGCGTTTCGACGGTTGCTGCAGCGCATTCCGCGTGGTCTGCTGCGCGGCGGGCGCACGCTGCTCGTCGGCGCAGGCCCGCAGCTCGAATCCGAATTGGCGCGCCGCCGCCAGAGCAATCAGCTCGGCTGGCGCGTCACGCTCATCGATGGAGATTCGCGGGTCAGCGCGCTGGCGTTCGGAAGCGACGCGCCGGACTGGCTGGGCGCGCATCAGACGCAGCGGTCGGTCATGCTGCAGGTCGAGCCGTGGCCCTGAGCGGCTTGCCTATCGGCTCGAAGCCCGCTCCGGCAGCGCCGTGCGCCCCGGCTCCGGCACGACCAGGTGCAGCAGGTCGCTGAGATAGACGTGCAGCGGCTTGTTCACCGGACAACGATCACCCAGCGTCTCACGCAGCCGCGTGTTGTCAAACAGCACGTTCATGTTCAGAAACGGCAGGTAGGCGCGCAGCCCCATGAAGATCTTGCGCTGCAGCGGGCTGCGGATGAAGTGCTTGTGCAATTCACGCGTCCACTCGCGCGGATCGATCAGATTCAGCGGCGCCAGTCGCTGGCACACCGCATCCGTGATCCGCGACAGCTCGCGATACGTCGAGCTCACCTCGGCGCCCGCCGAGATGTTGTAGGTGTCGTAAGGCAGCGACTCCGACCGCAGCAGCTCGATGATGCTCTCGGCGACGAACTGCACCGTCACCACGTCGGCTTTCGCGTTCGGATCGACCGGTACCGCGTCCAGATCGCGCAGCAGAGGCACAAACCACAGGATCGCACGCGCGAACACGCGGCTCGTCAGCCCGGCGCTCAGCACGATCGACGGCCGCACCACCAGCACCCGCAGCCCGCTGTTGCGAACAAGTTGCTCCGCAACCGCCTTGCTCCGCGTGTACTCGTTGAAATGCTGCGAATCCGGCCGGCAGCCGTGATCCTCGTGGATGATCTCGTTGCGGCTCACGCCCGCGGTGTACGCCGTGCTGATGTAAACCAGCAGGGGCGCTCGCTTGCAGCCGCGCACAAACTCGAGCAATCGCTCGACGCCGGTCACGTTCGTCTTCACGCACGAATTCGCGCGAATGAACGAGGTCTCGGCGGCGCTGTGAATGATCACGTCGGCTTCGTTGCGGACTTCGTCGGCGTCCGGCGGGCTGAGTCCCAGCGCCGGCTCGACCAGGTCGCCCGCCACCGGGCGCAGCGCGTGAGACGTGGCATGCGTCGACCGCAGCAGGTTCATGCCGAACCGCTCGGCGAGGCGCGCCGCAGGGCTCGCGTCGCGCGTCGGGCGCACCAGCGTCCACAGTTTTCCGACGCCCGAATCCACCAGCCGGCGCGCTACCTCGCCGCCGATGAGACCCGTCGCGCCGGTCAAAAACACGTTTGATCGATCTTGCAGGGCAGGGCCCAACACCACACTCACCTCCGCGAACTACAACGCTACCACCCGCCGTCGGTCGGATCGCGGCGTGTTACCCCTCGCCAACTCTCGCCTATCGAGAGACTTGCAAGAATTTCACCATCTCGGCACCCAGCGCCGGCAGGTCCGGCGGTCGGCGACTCGAGATCACATTCCGGTCAACCACCACGGGCTCGTCGACCCAGACCGCGCCAGCGTTCTCCAAATCGTCCCGAATCCCGGGCGTGCTCGTCATCTTAACGCCTCGGCAGATTCCTGCCGAGATCAGAACCCACGGTCCGTGGCAGATCGTAGCCACCATCCGCCCCGACGCGTGAAATCGCCGCGTCAATTCCAACACGGTCGGATCGCGCCGCAACGCGTCCGGCAGCCAGCCGCCGGGCACCAACACGCCGGCGAACTCCTCGAACCGCACGTCCGTGAACGCGAGTTCACTCCGTGCCGGATAGCCGTGCTTTCCCTGAAAAACCCGCCCCGCTTCGCTCGCCGCCAGCACGACGCGCGCCCCGGCTTCCTCCAAACGCAGCTTGGGGTACCAAAGCTCGAGGTCCTCGTAGTCGGCGCCGACAAACGCTAGAACCCGTCGACCGTCCAAGGTTAGCGCCACCGCAACCCCCTCTTCGAACAACGCCGCGCGGCGTGCACTTCTGGCCCTGACTCAATGCACCCGGTTTCAAGTGCTGCAGCGCTGGGGGACCGGCCTCCGGACCGGCCTCCGGCCGGTCGCTGCGCCGCCGCAATGCTCCCCCACAACACCGGGTGGCATCGGCCCCGCCAGGCTTGTGCCACAACCACAACCCCGGGTGGCACGGGCCTCCGTGCTCGGTACGCTTTCTCGCTTCTCGCTTCTCGCGGTCGTCAAAGCAGCGAAGAAACTGCTCACAGAGCGGCGGCACCCGGCGAGCTCCGATCGCCTAGGCCTCCAGCAGCATCCGCGCCGGATCCTCGACGCAATCCTTGATCCGCTTCAGGAACGTCACCGCCTCGCGCCCGTCCACGATCCGATGATCGTACGTCATCGCAACGTACATCATCGAGCGAATCACAATCTGCCCCTCACGCACCACCGGCCGCTCCTGAATCGCGTGCAGCCCCAGAATCCCGCTCTGCGGCGGATTCACAATCGGCGTCGAAAGCAGCGAACCGTACACCCCGCCGTTGCTGATCGTAAACGTGCCGCCCTGCAGTTCCTCGAGCGCGATCTTGTTCTCCTTGGCGCGTGCGCCGAATTCCCCGATCTGCTTCTCGATCTGCGCCAGGCTCATCGACTCGGCGTTTCGCAGGATCGGCACCACCAACCCCTTGCCGCCGCCGACCGCCACACCGATGTCGTAAAAGTTCTTGTAGACGATGTGCGGCAGCATCCGGCCGTCCGCCGCCGCGAGCTCGCGAATCTCCGCATTGAGCTGCGGAACCAGCCGCAGCGCGTCCACCACCGCCTTCACGAAGAACGACATGAACCCCAGCTTGACGCCATAGCGCTGCAGAAAAGCGTCGCCGAGGTCGCGGCGGAGCTGCAGGATGCGCGTCATGTCGATTTCGTTGAACGTCGTGAGCAGGGCCGCGTTCTGCTGCGCTTCGACCAGCCGTTCGGCGACCCGCCGCCGCAGCATGGTCATGGGCACCGCGTCTTCCTCGCGTGCGCCATGCCCGTTTGAGTGCGGCGTTGGCGCGGCAGCCGCCGTCGGGGCTGCGGAGGGTGCGGCCGCTCGAGCCGCGATCTCGCGCTGCACGTCTTCCTTCAGCACGCGTCCGCCCGGTCCGGTTCCGCCGACGCTGCCCGCGGGCACACTCGCTTCCGCCATGGCGCGCCGCGCCGCCGGCATCACGAAACCGCCGCTTGCGGCTGCTGCGGCCGGCGGGGCTGCGGTGGCCGCGGTCGGCGTCGCGGCCGATTTCGCCGCTCCGGTCTCCGCTTCGGCGGTCTGTTCCATCAGGCCGATGACTTCGCCCACCCGCGCCGGCTCGCCCGCCTGCTTGAGGATTTTCGCCACGCGTCCGGCGACCGGCGCCTGGATCTCGATCGCTGACTTGTCGGTTTCGATTTCGACGACCACCTCGTCGCGCCGCGCGGTTTCGCCTTCCTTCTTGAGCCAGGCCCCGATCTGCACTTCGGTGATTGATTCGCCCGCGCTGGGAACTTTCAACTCAAAGGTCATCGCCGCGCTTCCTCTTCCGCGTGTGCCTGGCGCCGACCGGGCGCGCGCAGGCAGTGTAGTCGCATCCTGCCGGCGCGCCGCCGGAGACGGTCGCCGCTTAGCTGGCCGGCGCCGAGTTCTTCACCGGAGTGAATCCGCGCCGCGGGGGCGCCGCGTCGCCGACGCGCGGCGAGAACGCCCGCTCCAGCAATTGCTTCTGCTCCAGCTTGTGGCTGCTCTTCGAGCCCGTCGCGGGGCTGGCCGCCGCCGGACGCGTCACGCAGCGCAGCGGTCGACCGAAGAGCGATTCGCCATAGCGGCAGCGCAGGAAGCGCCACGCGCCCATGTTTTCGGGCTCTTCCTGCACCCAGATTGCCGGCGCGTCCATCGGAAACGGCGCCAGCACGGCCTGCAACTGCTCGTCGCTGATCGGATGCAACTGCTCGAGGCGAAGGATCGGCACGTCGCGCCGTTCGTGCTCGCGGCGATGCTGCTCCAGCTCGTAATACACCTTGCCAGAGCACAACAGCACGCGATCCGCCCGGTTCGCCTCGACGCTGGTGTCCGGAATGATCCGCTGGAACCCGCCCTGCGCGAGCTCCTGCAGCGTCGAACTTGCCTCGGGCAGCCGCAGCAAGCTCTTGGGCGTCATCACGACCAGCGGCTTGCGCCACGGGCGCAGCGCCTGCCGGCGCAGCACGTGGAAAATCTGCGCCGGCGTGGTGGGATACACCACCTGAATGTTGTCATCGGCGCACAGCGACAGGAACCGCTCCAGCCGCGCGCTCGAGTGCTCGGGGCCCTGCCCCTCGAACGAGTGCGGCAGCAGCAGCACCAGCCCGCTGTGGCGGCTCCACTTGTCCTCGGCGCTCACCAGGAACTGATCGATGATCACCTGGGCCGCGTTCGCGAAGTCGCCGAACTGCGCTTCCCACATCACCAGCCCGTCGGGCCAGCCCAGGCTGTAGCCGTAGTCGAACCCCATCACCGCCGCCTCGGACAGCGGGCTGTTGTAAATTTCAACAGGGGCCTGACCGGGCGCCAATTGCTGGAAGGGGTGATACTCGCGCCCGTTTTCGATGTCGTGCAGCACGGCGTGCCGGTGCGAGAAGGTGCCGCGCTCCGCGTCCTGACCGCTCAGGCGGATGCGCACGCCCTGCACCGCCAGCGTCGCCAGCGCCAGGGCTTCGCCCGCCGCCCAATCCAGCGGCCGCTCGCCTTGTGCAACCTTCAGGCGGTCCGGCAGCAGCTTGCGCTTCATCGTCGGGTGCGGCTGAAAGTCCGGCGGCACCGTCGCCAGTTTCTCCAGCAGTTTGCGCAGCTCCGGCTCGGGCACGTGCGTCGGGGTTTCGGGTGTCTCCGCGTCGGGGCCGCCGCGGTAGCCCTTCCAGATGCGCGCCATCGCGCTCTCGGGACCGGGCAGTTCCTCGTGCACGCTCTGCAGTTCGCGATCCAGATGCTCGCTCAGCCGCGTTTCGACTTCGTCCGCTTCCTCGCGCGTGATGCCGCGCAGAGCCAGCAGGTGCTCGAGGTAGCTGTCGCGCACGCTCTTGCGCTCCGCGATCGCGCGATACATGATCGGCTGCGTGAACGAAGGCTCGTCGGTCTCGTTGTGGCCCAGCCGCCGGAAGCAGTACATGTCGATGAACACGTCGCGCTGGAACGTGGCGCGGAAATCCATCGCCAGCCGCACGACCTGCGCCACGGCTTCGGGGTTCTCGCCGTTCACGTGGAAGATCGGGGCCTGCAGCATCTTGGCGACGTCGGTGGCATAGACGCACGAGCGGCCGTCGTCCGGGTCGGTGGTGAAGCCGATCTGGTTGTTCACGATCACGTGCAGCGTGCCGCCGATGCGGTAGCCCGGCAGTTGGCTGAGATTCAGCGTCTCCTGCACGATGCCTTCGCCCGCGAATGCCGCGTCGCCGTGGATCAGCAGCGCCATGTTGCGCCGCCGCTCGCGATCGTTCTGCCGATCCTGCCAGGCCCGGGCGCGCCCCTGCGCCACCGGGTTGACGAACTCGAGATGACTGGGGTTGAAGCACAGCGACAGGTGCATGTCGCGGTCGTTCGCGGCTTTCCAGACCGTGTGATAGCCCAGGTGATATTTCACGTCGCCGCGGCCGATGTGCCGCATGGCGTCGAAGTCGGCGAACTCGCGGAAGATCTTGCGCGGGTTCTTGCCCATGATGTTCGCGAGCACGTTGAGCCGCCCGCGATGCGCCATGCCGATGACGATCTCTTCCATGCCCTGCTCGGCGGCCTTCTCGATCGTCATGTCCAGCAGCGGAATGAGGCTCTCGCCGCCTTCCAGCGAGAAGCTCTTCTCGCCTTTGAATTTCTTGCGGATGAACTCCTCGAAGATCACCGCCTCGGTCAGGCGCGTCAGAATGCGGAACTGCTCGCGCCGGCTGAGCACCAGCCGGTTCTCGCTGCCTTCCATGCGTTCCTGCAGCCAGTGCCGCACCTGCAGGTCGTCGATGTGCATGAACTGCACGCCGATGAACCGGCAATACGTGTTGCGCAGCAGGTCGATGATCTCGGAGAGCGTGCGCTTGTTAGCGCCGGCGATCGTACGGCAACTGAACCGCTGCGCCATGTGCTCGGGCCCGAAGCCGTAGTACTCGGGGTCGAGCTCCGGCTGCGGCCCGCCGCGCGGCAATCCCAGCGGGTCGAGCTGCGCCCGCATGTGGCCGCGCACGCGATAGGCGCGCACCATCTGGTCGATGCGATCCTGCAGCGCCACCGCGTCGGCGCGCCCGTTGCCGCCGCTGCTGCGCGGCGCCGCCGGCTGAAATACCGTGCCGGGCTCGAATCGCGGCCGGGTGCGAATCGCTCCGGCGGTCGTTTCGCTCGCCGCCAGCCGCGCCAGCGTGGCACGCCACTGCTCCGGCACGGAATTCGGATCGCGCTGAAAATCCTCCAGCAGCCCTTCCAGATACGCCAGATTCTCGCTGCCGGGCCAGGCGCCGTTTTCATTCATAGACGTATTGCCATCCGTCGGTTAGCTCACGGTGCGCACAGAGTTCCCCCGCGCAGCGCGACGCATTCCCCGATAATAGAGCCAATCGGGGGGGAAGGTCGAGCGAATCCCCTACCCGCCCCGCCTCGTCATTAGATGCGCACTGGCTGCGCCCCGCGCGCGGATTGCCGAATCAAACCGTTACGGTCACGCTGTCGGCCTGGCGCGTCTTGCGGAGGAAGCTCATGGCAGCCTGGCTCGTGAAAAGCGATCCCGAAGAATATTCGGCGCACGACCTTGAACGCGACAGCCGCACGGCCTGGAGCGGCGTGCGCAACCCCACCGCGCAGCAGCACCTGCGCGCCATGGCCGCAGGTGACGACGTGCTCGTCTATCACACGGGTGAGCAGCGCGCCATCGTCGCGCTCGCGCGTGTCGCCGGCGCGCCCTATCCAGAGCCCGGCGGCCCGAACGAGCGCACCGTGTGCGTCGACCTCGAGTTTGTGCGGTTTCTGAAGGCGCCGGTGCCGCTCACCACGATCAAGAGCGATCCCCCATTCGGCGAGTTTCCGCTGGTGCGCATCGGCCGGCTGTCGGTGATGCCGGTTTCGCCCGCTGAGTGGCGCGGCCTGCTGGCGTTGGCGGGTGAGCGCGGCGGCGCGAGAAGATGAGCCTGCCGCCGCCGCTGACGCCGACCGATCGCCTCGATCCACGGCACGAACTTGCCCCGGCGGCGCCAGGTTGGGTGCGCATTCCTTCCCACGAACTGGAGCAGCGCAGTTTCGAGCTGCCGCCGCGCGAGCTGCCGCTGAAACTTTGGCCCTGCGCCGTGACATACGCCGCCGCGGCCTGGCTGCGTGCGTCGGGCCGCGAATGCACCGTTGATCCCGCGCCGCAAATCGAAACCCGCGAGGCACGCTGGCGGCTTTGGCGACCGCACGCGTTCCTGGAGGAAGCCGTTGCTGACCAAACCGCGGGACGTGCGCTCGATCTAGCCTGTGGCGTGGGGCGTGAAAGTGTCTTCCTGGCCGATCGCGGTTGGCGCGTGGTCGGCGTCGATCGGCTTCCCGACGCCCTGCTGCGTGCCGCGGCACTCGAACGCCGCTACGTCGCGCCCGGCGCGCCGCTGATCGAGTGGTGCGTCCGCGACCTCGAAAAGTCCGACGATTGGCGCGATCCGCTGCAGCCTGCGGCCTTCGACCTGATCTGCTGCTTCCGTTTTCTTCATCGTCCGCTGCTTCGGTCGGCGTGGCGCTGGCTGCGGCCCGGCGGGCGGCTGGTGGTGGAGACGTTCACGATTGTGCACAAGGCCTACTACGGTCGACCGCGCCGCGACCGGCTCGTGCTGGATCCGGGGGAGTTGCCGCAGCTCGCCGCCGAGCTGTCGGTGCTGCATTTCAGCGAGGATTGGCGCGGCGACGCGCACACCGCGCGGCTGATCGCGCAGCGCCGGTGATCGCCGGTTTGCGTCCGCGCCTCCGGCTGCGAGAATGCGCGCAGGAGACACGCGAATTGAACCCACGCTGGAGCCCTGCAACCGGCTGTCGTGAATCGCTGGCCGCTGCGCTGCACGCGCTGCTCGCGCGCGACGAGATCGAGTTGGCAGCGGTGCTCGGGCTGGGCGCCGCGATCGTCGCCAGCCAGGCCGAGCCGCCGGGCGTCTGGCACACCCTGGCGCGCGACGTGAACCTGCTCGACACGGCTGCGCTCTACGGTCTGCGGCTGCGCGAGCTGCACCCGCGCGGCGCGGCACGCGAGCTGTCGACGTCGGCGGAGTTCGCGGCGCATTTTCATGACAGTTACCTGCCGTTGATCGAACGTGCGCTCGCCGCCGGACAGATTGCGCTGGCTTGGCGCGGCTGGCCGCCGCCGGGCGAGAACGAGTGGGGTCTTGTTACCCACGTGGAAGCTGGTGTGCCGGTCGGGCGCAGCGTCTCGCTGGTTTCGCCGGTGCCGCTGACCGGACCGGCGCATCAGGTCTACGTTGTCGAAGAACGATTCGCCGTCGCCGGACCCGACGCCACGGCGCTCTTTCACGCCGCGTTGCGCGCGACGCGCGCGTTCTGGGCGCCGGCGGAGGCCGCGGACACACTGGCACGCGGCGCCGCCGCCTGGGAAGCGTGGAGCGCTACGCCGGGCGAGCAGATTCGCGACGGCGTCGCGGCGCTGGCGGAGTCGCGCCGGCGGCTGGCGGATTGGCTCGCGCGGATCGAGCCGCAGCTCGACCCAGTATTGCGCAAGACAGCGTCCGATTGGCGCGCTGTGGCGCGCGCGACGGCGGAGCTGCTGCAGCGCCCGGCCGGCGACACGCTGCGCGCCGCCGCAACGTTGGAACGCGACTGGCAACGTCTGGCAGGTTTGCCGAATGAATGACACGCCACTGCTGTCCGATGCATGCCGAGACGCGCTGCGCTGGTCGCTGGTCGACGGCGTGGGGCCGGTGCTGTTTGATCGCCTGGTGCGCGAGTGCGGCGGCGCGTCGGCCGCGCTCGGAGCGTCGGCGAGCCGGCTGGCGCAGATTCGCGGGTTCTCGGCTGAGTCGGCCGAGCGCATCGCGGCGCAGCGCGACCGCGTCCTCATCGAGCCGGAGCTTGACGCCGCCGCGCGACATGGCGTGCGAATGCTCTGCGCGGCGGATGCGGCCTACCCCGCCGGGCTGCGGCGCATTCCGGACCCGCCGATCGTGCTCTACGTGCGCGGCGAATTGCGCGAGACCGACGCCGTCGCGCTCGCCATCGTCGGCAGCCGGCGCTGCTCGATCTACGGCGGCGAGCAGGCGCGGCGCTTCGGCGAGTTGCTGGCGGGCGTGGGACTGACGGTAGTCAGCGGCCTGGCGCGCGGCATCGATTCGTTCGCGCATCTGGGCGCGCTCGACGCCGGGGGGCGCTGTGTGGCGGTGCTAGGCTGCGGACTGCATGAGATATATCCGCCGGAGAATCTGGCGCTGGCGCAGCGGGTAGCCGCCTGCGGCGCGCTGCTGAGCGAGCTGCCGATGGAGACCGCGGTGCGGGCGACGAACTTCCCGGCGCGGAATCGCATCATCGCGGGCATGGCGCTCGGCACGCTGGTGGTCGAAGCGGCGGCCCGCAGCGGAGCGCTGATCACGGCGCGGCTGGCGAGCGAATACAACCGCGAGGTGTTTGCGATTCCCGGGCGCGTGCAGGACGCGAGCGCGATCGGCGTGAACAAGCTGATCCGCGACGGCGGGGCGAAGCTGGTGACCTGTCTGGAGGACGTGCTCGACGAGCTGCAGGAAGTCGGCCGGGCGCTGGCCGGTCGCGCTGCCGCGCCGACCGCGGCAGATCGCACGGCGGCGGGTGGCGTCGAGGATGAGAACGGTGCAGGCAGTGACCACGGCATGACGACCGCGCGCGGCGACGGTGCGTCCTCGTCGCGTGTTAACGAGGAGGCCGCCCGGCGCGGCGACGACGCTGCGGGGCATCCGACGGGTGATGATGGCGCGACAGCTCTACCGGCCGGTATGGCGCTGCCGGCGGACGAAGCGCATTTGCTGGCGTTGCTGGGGCCGGATGCGCGGTCGCGCGATGAGCTGCTGCGCTCGGCGTCGCTGGCGCCCGGGGCGGTGCTGGCGGCGCTCACGTCGCTGGAGCTGAAGGGGCTGGTGCGCCGGCTGCCGGGGCAGTTGGTGCAGCGGTCGCGGTAGGTCGCCACAAGTGACTCGGCAAGGAGGACGCGCATGTCCTGGTGGGAGTGGTTTCTTGGAGTCGCGAAGTACGCAGGAATGATACTAGCTGCGTTTTCTTCGTATTTGGGGATTGCATATGACCGCACTGCCACCGATAGCCAGGGACGGAAGCGTCTTACGCTTGCCGGCTACGCGGCAATCAGCGCTGTGTTCCTAGGTCTCGCGATCAGCGTGTGCGCCGAACTAGCGAGATCAGAAATTTCGAACCGAAAAGCGATGCAGGAAATCGCGGCCGCGCGCTTGGCGGCGCTACGGCTGGCAGCCTCCGCGCAGCCACTTCAGAATTTGAATCTGGAGTGGACGTTCCAAGGTATCAGCAATCAGGATCGCGCGCAATTTGCCAAGCGATTGGAGGAAATTGATGAAACTCCAGAGAACGATGACGTTCACAAATATCTTTCCGACCAGGATTTTGGGGACTGGGTCGAGGGGCCCCAGTGTGCCAGAGTCGGTTTTCCGTGGTGGTCCAGCTTGGCTACCGGCAACTGGGAAGAGCAGGAAGTCCTGATACGCGTTTCGCTGACGCCTTCGAATGCGTTGGTTTTGCCGCTCGGAATTCTAGCAAGCTCGAGCGATCGCGCTCGCGTCGGCGCTGAAGATGCGGCGCTTGAGGACGCAGACTACGACCCTGCGGATGGTACGCCTTCGAGTGAACTGCGAAATCGTCGACCTGGCGCTCAAGTGAACCTTCACATCGACGGTGATGAGCTCAGGTTCAGCGTCCAACTCCCAGCGGGCGTGCTCAGCGAGGCGGTCGACACCGCGACCACGACCAGCGTGACGATCGCCGCGCGGTACGAGTACGACGCCTACGGCGTGAACGTGCTCGACGCCGCGAATCTGGCCCAGAGCGGGCCGTATGCGGCCAAGAATCCGTTCCGCTTCAGCACCAAGTGGTTCGACGACGAAACCACGCTGGGCTACTGGGGCTATCGCTACTACCTGCCGAGCATCGGACGCTGGGCGAGCAGGGATCCGATTGAGGAGCGGGGAGGATCGAATCTTTACGCCGCGTCGCTGAACTTGCCGACCGGACTCGTCGACCCGGACGGAGCTTCGCCGTCACCCTGCAGTCCCGTACCTGCCGGAACCCCGTTGTTGCCGACCGGTGCGATGGGGCGGCCAATTTGGAACCTGAAGCCGCCCGGTGATTGCACGCGCAAGCGACTTGATAAATTGCAAAGTCTCATCAACGAATGGTGTAGGGGCAAGGGAAAGAAATACTCCTCAAGAAAACCGCCTCGACTATGTCCAACTCGGGAGTATTGCGAGGACATGGCCGACAGAATGGTCACCAACCAGAATTGCATCAACGCGCGCCGACAAGTTAATAATGAATGTTTTCGGGGCGGCGATTACCGTCATCAGGCCGAAGAGCGCGAGGCGCTAGAAGTCAAGAGAGATTTGCTTCGCGATTTCAATGATTGGTGCAACAAAGACCGCTCGCCCAAGCCGCGGCCCCGGTTCGAGCGTGCGCCCGTGAACGCGCTGAACCCACCGACCGACGCCACGCCGACTCTCTTTTTCTGCCCATTACCGCATCCGGGGTTCGTCGTGCCGTTCACAATCTGGGAATTGTTGTTTGGCGGCGCCTGCGGCGTAGTGATTGC
>CAYMBL010000056.1:0-16240 GCA_964388675.1 uncultured Planctomycetales bacterium | reverse complement strand
CGCCGGCGAGGAACCGACCGTACCGGGGTTGATGTTCTTGACGAGCAGCGTGCCGCCGTTGGTGCCGTCGCTGCGCCACAGTTCGCTGCCGTTGGTTCCGTCGCTGGCGCTGAAATAGAGCACGTCGTCGACGTCGACGAGGTTGGCCGGGAACGAGCCGCTGGTCGGGTGGATGTTCTTGACGAGCGCGGTGCCGAGCGCGGTGCCATCGCTCGACCACAGCTCGGCGCCGTTCATGCCGTCATCAGCGCGGAAGAAGATGCGGCCGTTCGAACGCGTGAAGAACGAGAAGAACGGGTTGGCGGTGCCGGCGCGGACCGCCTTGAGCAGTTGCGTGCCGCCGGTGGTGCCGTCGCTCGACCACAGCTCGATGCCGTTTGTGCCGTCGTTGGCGGTGAACACCAGCTTGCCGCCAAGCTCGATCAAGCTGGTCGGGCTGCTGCTCGCGCTGCCGGGGCTGATGTCGCGAACCAGGAACGTGCCCGCATCGGTCCCGTCGCTGCGCCAGAGTTCAACGCCGTTCACGCCATCGCTGGCGACGAACAGCAACAGTCCGCCGACGTTGACGAGGCTCGACGGGCTGCTGCCCGCTGCGCCGGGATTGATGTCCTTTACGAGCGTCGTTCCGACGACGCTGCCGTCGGACTTCCAGAGCTCGACGCCGGTGGCGCCGTCGGACGCCGCGAAGAAGACGACTCCGTTGACATCGGCAAGGAACGTCGGCAGCGAGGGCGCCCCGGTTTCCGCCGCGATGTTCAGCAGCATGCCGGTGCCGCCGGCGGTGCCGTCGGACAGCCAGGGCTCGAAGCCGAACACGCCGTCGGTGCCTCGAAACGCGAGTTCGGTGCCGTATTTGGCGAGCTGCGTCGGGTTGCCGCCCAGGGGGCCGGGAATCAGATCGAGCACGAGTTCCGTGCCTTCGGCGGTGCCGTCGGTATGCCAGAGTTCTTGACCGATGCCGGGCGCCGACGCGCTGAAGATTCCGAGTCCGCCGAGTTCGAACACCGCGGAGGGGTTCGACCCGGTGTTCGGGTCGAGGTCGTCGACGATCGTCGTGCCGGCGAGCGTGCCGTCGCTGCGCCAGAGCTCGGCGCCACGCGCGCCGTCGTCGGCCGAAAAGTACAGCTCGCCGCCGACCTCGGAAAATACGCCGGGGTCGGACGAGCCGGCTCCGGTATTGATGTCGCGCACGCGGTGCGTGCCCGGACCGGTTCCGTCGCTCGCCCAGAGTTCGAGCCCGGTCGAGCCGTCGTCCGCCGCGAAATACAACTGACCATCGACGACACGGAAGCTGGTCGGGGTTGAGCCCGCCGCTCCCGGACGGATGTCAGCCACCATCTGCGTGCCGCCGGCCGTTCCGTCGCTGCGCCAGAGTTCGTTGCCGTTCACGCCGTTGTCGGCGCTGAAATACACCATGCCGTTGAACGCGGTGAAGTTCATTGGCGTGGAGCTTGCGGCGCCGGGATTGATGTTCGTGACGAGTGCGGTGCCGACGGACGTGCCGTCGCTTTTCCACATTTCCAGGCCGTTGGTGCCGTCCGAAGCGCAGAAGTAGACGATGCCGTTCGCATCGGTGAATCCGTCGGGAATCGAGCTGTCGGGCCCCGGGAAGATGTCCTTGAGCAGTCCGGTGCCGCCGGGCGTGCCGTCGGATTTCCACACCTCGCGGCCGTTAACGGCATCGTCCGCCGCGAAGATGAGCACCGCCGCGCCGACCGTCAGAGACGACGGGTTCGAGCCGCCGTTGGGATCGTTGTCGTCCGCGATGTCCTTGACGAGCGTGGTGCCCAGCGCGGTGCCGTCGGTGCGCCAGAGTTCCGCCCCGATCGAGCCGTCGCCAGCCGAGAAGTAGAGCATGCCGTTGTAGGGCGTGAGCGAGGTCGGCGACGCGCCGCGGCCGCCGGGCCGCAGGTCAGCGACCTGTCGCGTGCCGCCCATCGTGCCATCGCTGACCCAGAGTTCGGCTCCGTAGTCCGGGCTGGTCGCGGTGAAATACAGTTGATTGCCGAATTGCACGAAACCGGTCGGGTCGGAATTCGCCGGAATCAGCGCCGGGTTGATGTCGCGGACGCGGTAGGGCGGCGCAGCAGCGCTGGCAACAAACGCGAGCCCCGCGGCTGCCGTGAACAGCGCAGTGATGCGGGTAGAACGGAGGCGCGAACACAGTCGGGCGTTGTCGGTCACAATCAGTCCCCCTGAGGCGACGGGCGCGAGGCGCGACTCCGCCACATTTTGCATTGTACGAATTGCGGAGCCGAATCTCAATCGCGAAACGGCCTCGATGGGCCGTGTTCGCCCCCGATCGTCGCAATTCTGGGACGAACGATGGTGACGACCCGGAATCGGCGTTCAGCCCCCTGCGCCGGGCCGCTGGATTGCTTCGCACGAGACGCCGCCCGCCCGCGCGCTACAATGCGAGTGCAAGAGGTGGTGCGAGAAGGGACTCTCGCACCAGAAACCTGCAGAAGCTGGAAGGGATTCTCGCAGTAGGGACCGGAACGCTCGCTAGGAACCGGGAAGCGACCGGCCGCAGCGGTAGGGTGGGTCGTGCCCACCAGCTCGGGGCTCGCAGCACGACCGAGCCGACGGAGCGGCAATAGCAAGCGGCCCTCACACACGCGCGGGGCTTGGATGATGGGATTCTCGCAGAAGTGACAGGGTGATGCATGAAGCTGAGACTTGCGATATTGCTATTGCTCGCAATCGGTTGCGACAACTCACCGAAAGCCGCGCCGCGCGCGGCCGACATGCCTGCGGCGGTTGCGCCCGCGCGATCCGCGCCACCGAGCGCCGCGCCGTCGGCGCCGAGTTCCGCCCCCGCAGCGCCGAGTTCGAAACCGGCCTCGGCAGCGCTCGAAGGTTTGAGCAACCAGGAAACCTACTTCGTGCGGGTCGAGGCGACGCCGAGCGTCATCCCCCAGAATGATCTGTTCTCGCTCAAGGTATGGGTAGCTGACGCGGCGACGCCGACGGCTCCCGCGCGCGACGTCACGGTGGTCGTCGACGCCGGAATGCCCGAGCACCAGCACGGGATGAACACCGCACCGCAACTGACAGCCACCGCCGAGGGGTGGTATGACGTCGAGGGCATGATGTTCCATATGCCGGGATTCTGGGAGATTTACGTCGACGTCACGCGGGGCGGCGTCACCGAACGCGCACAGTTCCGCGTCGATCTGGAATAGCGCCCATGCACTCCGCGGAACGGATTTGCGCGACGCTGGCGCTGACCGCGGCGCTCTGCGCGCACGCGTCGGCAACGGAGCCGGTCCGTTTTTCGCCGGACGAAGTGCGGCGCATCCTGCAGCATTCGCCGGTGCCGCCGCCGCCGGCCGATCCGACGAACGCCTACGCCGACGATCCGCGCGCGGCGCACTTCGGGCAGTACCTATTCTTTGACGTGCGACTGTCGTCGAACGGCGCGGTTTCGTGCGCGACGTGCCATGTGCCGGAGCGTGCGTTCGCCGACGGCAAGCCGCTCGCGGACGCGCTGGGCGTTGGCGAGCGGCACTCGCCCGCGCTGTGGAACGTCGCACACCAGCGCTGGTTCTTTTGGGATGGGCGGACGGACTCGCTGTGGTCGCAGGCGCGACACCCCATCGAATCGCCGGTCGAGATGGGGCTGAGCCGCGTCGCGCTGCTGCACGTGTTGTCGCGGCACGCGGACCTGCGGCGGGGCTACGAAACGATCTTCGGCGCGCTGCCCGATGCGGCGCGGTATCCGGCCGGTGCGCGGCCGATGGCGGATGAGCCGTCGCACCCCGAGAATCTCGCGTGGGAGGCGCTGCCGGTCGAGGACCGTGACGCGGTTGATCGCATGCTCGCGAACGTCGGCAAGGCGCTGGCGGCGTATCAGCGACGGCTTATTAGCGTGGATTCGCCGTTTGATCGATTCGCGCGCGGGCTCCGCGGCGAGGATCCCGCGGGTCTCGCGGCGCTGGCGCCGGCGGCGCAGCGCGGGTTGCAGATGTTCATCGGCCGCGGGCAGTGTCGCTTTTGTCATTCCGGTCCATTGTTCACGGATTTTGAGTTTCACAGCGCGTTGATGAAGCCGCTCGACGGGGGCGCGCCGCGCGACCCCGGGCGCTATCGCGGGCTTGAGCTGCTGAAGGCCGATCCGTTCAATGCCGCCGGTCGTTTCAGCGACGCACCGGATGGCTCTGCGGCCAAGCGGCTGCGGTTCGCGGCGCATCGTGCCGATCAGTGGGGGCAATTCCGCACGCCATCGCTGCGCAACGTGGCGCTGACGGCGCCGTATATGCATCAAGGGCAACTTGCGACGCTCGCCGATGTGGTGGAGCATTATTCGACGCTGCGTGACGCGGTCGCGATGAGTCATCACAAACGTGAGTCGATCCCGGCGCCGCTGAATCTGACGGCCCAGGATGCCGCCGATCTGCGCGCGTTTCTCGAGTCGCTGACGGACGACGCCCTGCCGGCGGCGCTGCGAATGCGGCCGGCGAGCCCGTTGCCGGAATAGGGACATGCCATGGCAAAGAAGTCACGCAATGAACCGCAGCGGCCGGCAAAGAGCACGAGCCGCCGCGCTGCCGAATCCCGCAGCGCGGGCCTGACGAAATCGACGCGCGCCGCAGCCGTGAAGCGTGATGGGTTCTCCGACGCGGAACGAGCGGCGATGAAGGAGCGTGCTCGGGAGTTGAAGGCCGAGGCGCGCGCCGGTCGAGACAAGGCGGATGGCGAGCGCGAGGTGCTAGCAACTCTCGCCGCGCTGCCGAAGCCGGATCGCGCGCTCGGCGAGCGCTTGCATGCGATCGTGGCGGCTCACGCACCGACGCTGGCGCCGCGGCTGTGGTATGGCATGCCGGCCTACGCCAATGCCGCCGGAAAGGTCGTGTGCTTCTTTCAGGCGGCAGCCAAGTTCAAGACGCGTTACGCCTCGTTCGCGTTCACGGACGCCGCGAAACTGGACGAGGGAGCGATGTGGGCGACGGGCTTTGGCGTGAAGGAAATTTCGGCCGCCGACGAGGCGAAGATCGCGGGGCTCGTGTCCAGGGCGGTGAGCTAGCAACGGCTTCGAGTACGTTACGCGTTCTGCGCGGCGTACACGGAGGGCGAGCGGCGGATGGCCATTCGCGTATTTCTCGTTGAGAATTACCGTTCGTTGCGCGACGTGCGCGCCGCGCTGCACGGCGTGAACGTATTCACCGGTCTCAACGGCTGCGGCAAGACCAACCTCTACCGAGCGCTGCAGCTTGTCGCCCGCGCCGCCGAGGGCCGGCTGAGCCGAACGCTCGCACAGGAAGGCGGCCTGGGTTCGGCGCTGTGGGCCGGTGAGGGGCGAAAACGCGGGCAGCCGGTCCGCCTGCGGATATCCGTGCAACTGGATGACTGGGGCTACGAGCTTTCGTGCGGCCCGCCGACGCCGGACAACTCCGCAGAGCCGACCTATTTCTCGCTTGATCCGCTCGTGCGCGAAGAGTACATCTGGAGCGGCACGCGGCGCACCGCGGCGAGCACGCTCTGCGAGCGTCGTCAGTCGGCGCTCATGGTTCGCGACGCTACCGGGCGGCCGACGCCGCATGCTGCACCGCTCGATCCGGGCGAATCCATGTTGGCTCAGTTGAGCGACCCGCAAAGCTATCCAGAGTTGTCCGCGGTGCGTGCGGAGATCATGGAGTGGCGCTTCTACCATCATTTCGACAGCGGGCCGCGTTCGCCTCTGCGCGAGCCGGCGCTGGCGACACGCACGCCGGTGCTGGCGGAGGACGGTCGCGATCTGGTGTCTGCGCTGCGCACGATTCACGAGATCGGAGATTCGGCGCTGCTCTACGCGACGCTCGAAGACGCTTTCCCCACGGCGAGTTGAGAATTCAGACGCGCGGAGAGCGGCTTCATGGCCTTGCAGATGCGGAGCAGTCTGCCGCGGCCGCTTGAACTTCGGGAACTGTCCGACGGCACCCTGCGATTCCTGTGTCTGGCGGCGGCTCTGCTGTCGCCGCGGCCGCCGACGCTGCTGGCGCTGAACGAGCCGGAGACCAGCCTGCATGCCGGGCTGCTGCCGGCGCTGGGGCGGCTGGTCGCGAGGGCTGCGGCGCATTCTCAGATTTGGGTCACGACGCATTCACGGGTGCTGGCCGATGAGATTGCGGCGGCGGCGCGGGTGCGGCCGTTTGAGCTACTGCTCGGCACGAACCTCGAGACGCAGATCGCGGGAGCGACGCGCTTCGACCACCTGGAGCCGGCGGAATAGGCGGATGCAGCAGCGTGGCGCGGCCGTCGATCACGGTCGGTTTGCCGCGGCGCGCCCGGCGAATGGGTATTATTCGAAGGGCCGGGGAGCACCCGCGGCGGGCGGGCGAAGCCGGGGCGGACGAAGCCGGGGTGGACGTCGCCGAGGCGAGAGACTCCTGATCGCGCGACAGAGGCGCTGCATGTCGACCAGTCGAGCCCAATCCGCAGCGACGGTCGCGAAGGGCGAGGCGCTGTTTGAGGAGTATCTGCAACGAGCGGGTCTTCAGTCATCGCGAGAACGCACATATCAACGCCCGCATGGCGCGACGAAGTGGCCGGACTTCGCGATCCAGGTCGACTCAACGACGGTGTACTGCGAATTGAAGGATTTGCATGCGCGATCGCAGCGCCCGATCGGCACAACTGCGTTCGATCCCTACGGCCACATTCGAAAGTCGATGGATAAGGCGCGCGAGCAGTTTCAGGGATACGAGGATCATTGCTGCGTGCTGGTGCTGCGCAACGTGGACGACTGGGAATTCCGGGATCGACCGCACTTCATCTTCGGCGCCATGCTCGGCGATGAAGGAATTCAGATTCCGTTCAACGCGAGATCGCAGGCGTTGGATCTGCCCCGGGCTCGCTCGGCCTTTCTTCGGCGCGGCAAGATGATCCATCCGCATCAGCGCACGCCTCGCAACACGTCGGTCAGCGCGATCGCTGTCGTGAGCCAGTTCGACGTTCCCAATCCCGAGTTTGCGGCGGAATTCGAGCGGCGAGTTAGCGAACTCCCCTCGGGACTGGGGAAGAGCGAGCGAATCGAGAGACGACTGGGGATTCGCTATCGACTCTACGAGTCAATGGATGTGACTTTGGGCAGCGTCACCCGCGTTTCGCTCTTCGAGAACCCGTTCGCAGCCGTGCAGGTTCCGAAAGCGCTCTTCGCCGAGGCATGCGACGCGCGGTATCGCTTCAATCCGATCAAGAAGACGATCGAGCGCATCTATGCTGGTCGGGGCCTGGTGGAAGCCGAGCGGCTGAAGTCGCGTGACGCGGACCTTCTCACGCGCATCGAGCAACTCAGCCGCGCCGTGGTCAAGTACTTCTCGCCCGAGAGAATTGTGCTGTTCGGTTCGCACGCGACGGGCGTCGCGAGGCCGGATTCGGACGTTGATCTGCTCGTCGTCTTTCCCGGACAGGGCGATGCGACGCATCGGTCGCTCGAAATTCGCAACCGCTGCAATCCGGATTTCGCACTCGATCTGATCACTTGCTCGGCCGGCGAGCTCGCACAGCGCCTTGAAAGCGGCAGTACGTTCTATCGAGAGATCATCGAGAACGGCCGGACGCTCCACCCATGAAGCGACCCGCCGCCGAGTGGATCGCCAAGGCCGAGAACGACTTCGAGGATGCGCGTCGGATTCTGCGCGCCCGGAATCGATCAGACTTCAGCAACGCGTGCTTTCATGCCCAGCAATCCGCCGAGAAGTACATGAAAGCAGTGCTCGTGCTGCATGAGCGCAGCGTCGACCGCACGCATGACCTTTCCCGGATCCTCGACTAGATCATCGAATTCAACGGCTTCTGGGATGCGCTTCGAGACGCGGCGAAATTGCTCACTGATTACGGTGTGCGATATAGGTATCCCGAGGCCGGCATCGCCGACAAACGTATGGCAAAGGACGCGATCCTTGCCTGCGCGGCGATACGACAGCCGATGCGCGAGTTTCTCGGCGTCTCATCGCCCCGGCGAACAAGCACGCAAAAGCGCGGTCGCGGGAAACCTCGACGGAGCCAATAGTCTGGTCGATCGCGCGTACGTTCACCCGCGGCCCGCGCGGCGTGCCCCCCAATACCCTGCGGGATGGCGCGACTGGCGCGCTGCCTTCCAAAACCTCGCGCGGCGATAGAATAAACCTTGGCTGAGTGGCGTCCGCCGCGGCGGGCGCGCGACGCCGGCGCGGACGTCGAATCGACCGGCGTCCCTGTGAGCGTGAGCATGGTTTCCTCCGGCACTACGTTCGATCTCGCTTCGGCGATCACGGTGCTCGCGCGCACGCCCGGCGTGCTGCGCGCCATGCTCAGCGGCCTGGAACCCGAGTGGACGCACCGCAACTACGGCGAGGGCACCTTCAGCCCATTCGACGTGGTCGGCCACCTGATCAGCGGCGAGCGGACCGACTGGCTGGTTCGGACGCGGATCATCCTTGAGCACGGCCCGTCGCGCCCCTTCGACAAGTACGACCGCTACGCACAATTCGAAGCGTCGCGCGGCAAGACACTGAGCGACCTGCTCGACGAGTTCGAGCGACTTCGCGGCGAGAGTCTCGTCGCGCTACGCGGCTTGAACCTCGCGCCGGCCGATCTCGAGCGGCGCGGCAGTCACCCGGCCCTGGGGGAAGTGACGCTCGGCAATCTGCTGGCCACCTGGGTGGCGCACGACCTCAATCACATCGCACAGATCGCCAAGGCGATGGCCACGCAGGTTGAAGCGGCGGTCGGTCCGTGGCGCGAATACCTTGGTGTGCTCCGCGCGCCGGTGACGCGCATGGACGCGGACGGCGCGCGACGCGCGCAGCAGGCCCGAAGCGACGGCTGAATTCCGCCGGATCGCCGCGCGCAGATGAATGAGGTCTGGGTCGCGACCCAACGCGGGGAGGTTGGTCGATGGGGAGCTGGGGATTCGGCGTCTTTGACGACGACACTGCTGGAGCCGCTCTCGCAGCTCTCCCTGCGCCGCGAGCCGGGGTTCGAGACGCTGCCGAGCAAGCGACTGAAACGGCTACGGGCAACGCTGCCGGCCTCGCCGCTAGAGAACTGGCTGGCGCTGCGCTGGCTCGAGCTCGACGACGTGCTAAGCGAGGTATTTGGAATCGAATAACGCAGATCGGGCGCTGAAGGCCGCGTTCCTGCGACGCGAACACGCCGCCGCCGCGCCATCGGACGCCGGCGTTCGTGCTAAGATTCTTCAGTCAGGGGCGGCCCGCACGCGGCGGGCATGAGATTCGCGGCACGAGCGGCCGCGGAAACCCTTGGAACCTGATCAGCGACGAGCCGCTTTGACGCCGCCGTCCGGTTTCGACACGAAGCCGACGACCGGCGCGCGAATGTGCGGCCGCCTGCGAAGGGAGGACCGTGGCGACTCAGCCCGATCTGCTTGCGATCCTGCTCGACCACAACCGGTGGGCGACCGAAGCGCTCCTCGACGATCTCGCGCAGCGCGAGCCGGCCGCGCTGCACCATCGCTTCGAGATCGGCCCGGGCAGCATCCACGATGCGATTCTGCACATCATCGGTGCGATGCTGCGCTGGACGGACCGTATCGACGAACGGCCGCTGCGCCCGTCGATCGAGGACGACCCGCGGCAGCGGAGCGTCGCCGAGTTGCGCGAGTTGCTGCGCCGGGCGGACGGAGAGCTGCGTGAGCTGCTCGTGTCCTTGGATTCGTCGGGACGGCTGGGCGAGTCGCTATCGTTGATATTTGAGAACCGCGCGTACCGCGTGACGAAGGCCGCCGCGGCGTTGCACGTGCTGACCCACGGCATGCACCACCGCGCGCAGGTGTTGAACATGCGCCGGCAGCTTGGCTGGCCGCCGTTGGCGTTGGACCTGGACGTGGTGGAATGGGAATGCACGCAGACGGGGCAGTTGTAGACGGAAGTGGCGGCGGAACTGTGATTAACACGGACGATCGAGTCACACTCTACCGTCCGGTCGGCCAAGCGGAACTGGACAAAGTTCGCGACACGGGCTGGCGCGCGTTTCCGCCGCGCCTCACGTGGCAGCTGATTTTCTATCCGGTGTTGAACGAGCAATACGCGATCCGTATCGCGCGCGATTGGAACACTGAGGATCCCGCGTCCGGCTTCGTCGGATACGTGTTGCGCTTTTCACTTCCGCGCGAATATGTCGAGCGCTTCGAGCCGCACGTCGTCGGTGATACGGAATGCGTCGAGTTGTGGGTGCCGGCCGGCGAACTCGACGAACTGAACTCTCGTATCGTCGGGAAGATTGAGCTGATTCACGCCTTCGAGAGACCTCCGTGACGCCTGCCCGTTGCGTCCTCGCTCCCTCTTCCGACGTGCCCCGGCGTGGTACAATCCGAGCGTCTGGGGGCGGTCCGCTGCGGCGGGCCTGAGATGTCGGCGGCGGACGCCGGCAGACCCTTTGAACCTGATCAGCGTCGGGCGTTGTGGCGCAGCCGCTCTTGGCTGTGATTTCGGCGGAATGCCGACAGCCCACCGCCGGCTGCGTAGGGAACGACGCACATGCTCACTCGCCATCTGAAATCCTGCATGCTCGCTTGTGAATCGCTCTGTGACGCCGCTTCGACGAGCTCGAGCCGGAGTCGTTGACGCATGGTGGCACTCCGTGACATCCGCGCGTTCGCCCGCCGCGTCGCGGGCGAGTTCAAGCCGCGCCGCATCATCCTCTTCGGTTCCTACGCCTACGGCACGCCGACCGAAGACTCTGATGTCGATCTGATGGTGGTTTTCGCGGGCCGGGCCAGCGCGGCGGATCGGGCGCTTGAGATCGTGCACACCGTCCCCCATCCGGGGTTCGCCCTCGATCTCCTCACGCGGAGCGAAGGCGAATTGCGACAGCGGTACAAGGTTGAAGATTGGTTCATTCGGGAAATAGTCGACAAGGGCCAGGTGTTGTATGAAGCCCGTAACACGCGAGTGGGTCGCAAAGGCGGAAGCCGATCTTCTAACCGCCAGCCGCGAGCATCGACGAAGAATTAAGCCCAATCTGGACGTCGTTTGCTTCCTTGCGCAGCAGTGTGCAGAGAAATACATCAAGGCCCGGTTGCAGCAAGAGAGCGTTGTTTTCGGGAAGATCCATGACCTCGTCAAGCTGATAGCCTGCCTCCCCAGCCCCGAGCCTGCGCTTGTCCTGATTCAACCGGCGCTTCAGGCTCTCTCAGCCTACGCCGTGGTATTCCGGTATCCGGGTCGCTCGGCGACCCGAACCGAAGCAACGGATGCCTTGCGGCTGGCGCAGCGAGTGCGTGAGATAATCCGCGAGGCGCTGAGCTTGCCGGTTGCCTCGACAAGCATGAAGAAGCGTTCGATCACGAAGACCAAAAAGAATACACCTCGAACAAAGAGAGGTCGATAGCCATGACCCAGCTTGAAGCCGCCCGCAAGGGCGTCATCACCCCCGAAATGGTCCGCGTCGCAATGCGCGAAAACGCGACGCCCGAATTCATCCGCGACGGCGTCGCACGCGGCAACATCGTCATTCCCGCCAATGTCCGCCACCTCGCGGGCAGCGGCGGCGAGCCGCCCGGCGCCGAGTTCCGGCGCCGCCAGGAGGCGCTGCGCCACTACTTCAGCACCGCCGGCCTCGCCGAGATGCGCAAGCACGCCGCGCAGCACGCGGGCGACAATGGCGTCAACGCGTCACGCGGTCACGCTGATGCCGACGACCCCGGCAACGGCAAGGCCAACGGCTCACCCCAGGCCGCGAATCCCTACGACGCGCTCCCCAAGACATTCCTCTACCCCACCACGCTCGCCGGCCATCCGGCGATGACGCCCGACTCCGCCTACTGGGTAAACCAAACCGTTCCGCAACGCCGCGCCTGGATCGACGACGCGTCGCATTGCCGCGGCGAGCGCGCCGCCAAGCGCCTCGACCCCACCGGCATTGGCCGCTCCATCACCACCAAAATCAACGCCAACCAGGGCGCATCGCCCGTTAGCAGCGACACGCGCGAGGAGCTCATCAAGCTCCGCCACGCGGTTCTCTACGGCGCCGACACGGTCATGGACCTTTCCACCGGCGGCAAGCTCGACGAATGCCGCCAGGCGATCATCGACAACAGCGTCGTCCCCGTCGGCACCGTGCCGATCTACAGCATGATCCTCGGCAAGCGCATCGAAGACCTCGACTATGACACCATCCTGCGCGTCGTCGAGCATCAGGCAAAGCAAGGCGTCGACTACTTCACCATCCACGCCGGCGTGCTGAAAGAGCACATCCCGCTG
Source organism: uncultured Planctomycetales bacterium (assembly GCA_964388675.1). Lineage (GTDB taxonomy): Bacteria > Planctomycetota > Phycisphaerae > UBA1845 > Fen-1342 > CAYMBL01. Next base: position 4,055 of record CAYMBL010000056.1, on the reverse strand, counting down.
ATTCGCAATCGCATCACCGGCCTCGTTTCGCGCGGCGGCTCGCTGCTGGCGAAGTGGATGATTCACCACAACAAACAAAACCCGATGTACGAGCTGTTCGATGAAATCAGCGCCATCATGCGGCAATACGACGTCACCTATTCGCTCGGCGACGGCGTGCGGCCCGGCTGCCTGGCTGACGCCAGCGACCCCGCCCAGATCGCCGAACTGCACGTGCTGGGCGAACTCGTGCAGCGCGCTCGCGAGGCCGGCGTGCAGGTCATGGTCGAAGGCCCCGGCCACGTGCCCTTGAACGAAATCGCGTGGAACATGGAGCATCAGCGCAGCGTGTGCGACGATGCGCCGTTTTACGTACTCGGCCCGCTCGTGACCGACGTCTTCCCCGGATACGACCACATCACGTCGGCGATCGGCGCCACCGAGGCCGCCCGGGCCGGCGCGGCGATGCTCTGCTATGTCACGCCCAAGGAGCACGTCGGCCTGCCCAAGGCCGACGACGTGAAGGCCGGCTGCATCGCCTACAAGATCGCGGCCCACGCCGGCGACATCGCGCGCGGCATTCGAGCCGCTCGGCAGTGGGACGATGATCTGTCAAAAGCCCGCGCTGCGCTGAATTGGCCCAAGCATTTCGAGCTGGCCTTCGACGGCGAAACGGCTCGCGCGCTGCACGACGAGGACCTCGAGGTCGACACCGACTTCTGCGCGATGTGCGGCCACGATTGGTGCAGCGTGCGCATCAGCAAGGAGATCACCGAGTGGGCCAGCGGCAAGGCCGAGGGTTATGTGCCGCTGAAAGTGGCACAAAAGTCGCCGGGAATGACGGATGAAGGCCGCAAACTGCTCGAATCCCGCGGCGTGAAGCACGCGTGCCACAGCGACAACGTCGCCGATCCGGAAGCAGCCAGGCGCGTGCAGGCGGAGTACACTGGTCCAGTGTTGAATCGGTGAATTCCAAGGCGAAATCGACCACCCGGCGCACTTCGACTGGCGAAATCAACCGGCGAGCGCAGACACGGAAGAGCGTTGCAAGGGTGGGGAGGTTCTACGTGGCGTGCGAGATCAGCAGCCATCTTGATCGATCCAAGGTCGCGCGTATCGACAAGGTCCTGGTCGACACCGGAAGCGAATACACCTGGGTGGCAAGGAGGACAGGGGCGAGGGGCGGCGTCACGCGCACCTCACGCCCCATCTTCGACGATGAGTTTCCTTCGAGAGCAGAGCGCGGCGCGGCCGATTGGCGCTTCGTTGCTATTGGGCGCGGCTGATCCGCGAATCAACACGCCTGCGCCGTCCCGCGAGTCGGATTGGCCGCGGATTGAGCAGGCACACGTCGCGTGCCAATGGTCAGCGCGCAGAGCGCCGGCTGACACAGCAGTGGCACACAGCGGTGGCACACAGCAGTTGGCACACAGCAATGTCACATAGCAGTTGGCACCGGGCAGGACGGGATGCGCGTCCTGGGTCAACCCAATTTCGGTAGCACTTCGTTGAATAGGATACCGAGCAACTGGCCGCCCGCGGGGCTGCTCCAGTCCTGTGCCAGTTCGGCGCCGAATTGGGCGCGCTGCCGCGTCCGTGTCGATCGGCGCGAAAGTCGCCGGATTTTTGAACGTCGCCGACGCTATGCTGGATGTGGGCGTGGTGTGGCGGGCGGCGGCGGGGCCGGACTCCTCGCAGCGCGCGCACGCCGTGCACGAGGGGGACAGCAATGCCACGTACGCACTTGATGTCGCGGTTGCAGCGGTGTTTCCGGTTGGCGTCGGCCGCGTCGAAGCCCGGCGCACCACCCATCGACGAGCTGGTCGCGAAATCGCGCGAGGCGCGCACGAGCCGACGGCGCTTCCTGGCGACGACGGCGGCGGCTGCCGCGGCGCTCGGCGCTGCGCCGCTGGTCGAAGCCGGGCGGCGGGTGCGGCGCGGTTCGCAGCCGCGGATCGCGATCGTCGGCGCGGGGTTCGCGGGCCTGCACGCGGCGTATCAGCTCGGTCTGGCCGGTTTCGACGCGACCGTGTTCGAGGCGACGAAACGTGTCGGCGGTCGCGTGTTCACCGCCACCGACCTGCTGGCGCCGGGTCTCACCACGGAACTGGGCGCGGAATTCATCGACACCGGGCACGCGGACGCGCGCTTTCTGGCTGCGGAGTTCGGGCTTGAGTTGCTCGACGACAACACAGACCCCGGGCTCGCCGAAGCGTATTACTTCAATGGTCGGCACTACAGCGAGGAAGAGGTGGTCGCCGCATACGCGCCGTTCGCACCGTTGATTCAGGCGGACTATGACTCGGTGCCCGACGTGGTCGACTTTCGGCATCCCGGCGCGCAGCAGCTCGACGGCGTTTCGATCGCGCAATACCTCGACGGGCTGGGGATCACGGGCTTCCTGCGCGAACTGCTCGATGTGGCGTACGTCACCGAATTCGGCCGGGCGACGGAACTGCAAACGGCGCTGAACCTGATCTTCTTGATCGGGACCGACGTGAGCGGCGGCACGTTCGACGTGTTCGGCGAGAGCGACGAGCGGTTTCGCGTGCGCGGCGGCAACCAGCGGATCGCGGGCGAGCTGGCGGCGCGGATTGCCGGCCCAATTCTCAGCGAGCATCGACTTGAAGCGGTCTCGGCGCGCGGGCGCGGTTTTACGCTTACCTTCGCGACGCCGGGCGGACCGACGGACGTGGACGCCGATGTTGTGGTGTTGACGCTGCCGTTCGCGGTACTACGCACGGTGGCGCTGCCGGAGTTGCCGGAGTTCAAGCGACGCGCAATCGACGAGCTTCCGTACGGCACGAACGCGAAACTGCTGATCGGCCTGAGCGAGCGCGTGTGGCGCGGGCAGGGGTATTCGGGCGGCGTCTTCACGGATGAGTCGTATCAAAGCGGATGGGACAACAGCCGACAGCAGCCGGGTACGGTCGGCGGATTTACGATGTACTTTGGCGGCCAGCCGGGCCTGGACGTGGGCGCCGGGACGGTTGCCGAGCAAGTGGCGCTGCACGTGCCGGGGCTAGATGCGGCGTTTCCGGGCGTCGCGGCCGCTCAGAACGGACAGAACGGCCGCATGCACTGGCCGACGAGTCCGTTCGCGCGCGGCAGTTATGCATGCTACTTGCCTGGGCAATACAATTCGATTGCGGGCGCGGAATTCTGGCCGATCGGCAATCTGTATTTCGCGGGCGAGCACTGCAGCTACAACTATCAAGGGTACATGAACGGGGCGCTGGAGACGGGCCGCCGCGCGGCGAGCCGGATTGTGCGGCGGTTTGGGTAGGTGCGGGGAGGTGCCGGAGCGAGAACGTGGAACCTCTAATCGTGAAAGGGGACCTGCTTGATCAGCGCGTTGATGTCATCGTCAACGCATGGAATCGCAATCTCTTTCCTGCATGGTTGCTCGTGCCGCAGGGTGTCTCGCGCGCGATTCGCAGGCGCGCCGGCAACGCATCCTTTCGTGAAGTGCACCGTCACGGTTTGATTCCGCTGGGCGGGGCCGTGCTCACGAGCGCCGGGCGGTTGCCGTTTCGCGGCATCATCCATGTCGCGGGCATCAATCTGCTGTGGTCCGCAACGCAAGCGTCAATTCGCGGTTCGGTGCGTTCAGCCATGCGCATTGTTGGCGAGCAGCAGTTCGCTTCGGTGGCGTTTCCGATCATCGGTTCGGGTACCGGCAATCGCTCCCGCGCGACCGCTTTGCGGCACATGCTGGAGGAGTTCGCGATCATCGAGTCGAACGCGCGAGTATTGATTGTGGAGTATGAGCGACCTGGCGCAGACTGACGCATCTTTCGGATAGACACGTCTTGCGGACGCGACCACGCTCATCATGTGTCCCCGGACCCCGTGCTACCCGCACACGCGCACTGCAGGTTTTCGTCGCAAGTGTCACCGCCGAGTCACTGGCCGCGATGAGGGGTTCTGGTACGATCGTTGCCGTCAGCAATCGCGGGGAATCGGTGTTCGCGGTGGCCACCGCCCGCCGGTCCGGTCACTCGTGTATTACGTTGACCAACGGATAGTTGCGCCCGTAGCTCAGCAGGATAGAGCAGCGGTTTCCTAATTAAGCC
>CAYMBL010000055.1:0-17892 GCA_964388675.1 uncultured Planctomycetales bacterium | reverse complement strand
TGAAAGCGGCCGACCTCATAAATCGCTTCCGGCGATGCGCAGAACAGCCGAACCTGTGCGATGCCGTCCTGCCGAAGCTGAACGTTCAGCGAGTCGACCCACGGACTCACAAGCCCCAGATCAAGCAACCTTGGAGGTTCGCCATTCTGGGACGGCACCCGCATGAACCGTCCGAGCATCTCGACGGTGGGCGCGTCCGCCTGCGCTGATCGATGTGCAGTCCCAGTCCCGCCACGATTCGCCCGGGTTCCAGGAGCTCGCTTCGCGGATCGCATCGGTCTCTCCAATGCTGCTAAGTGTGTGGGTTTCGAAGTCGGTGATTCGAGCGCGAACGCGAAGCGCGCAGAGCATCCGCGCAATCGTTCGCAGCTCGACATTCTCGCCGCTCAGAACCCGGCTCACGAACGATTCGGGCATGCCGGCTTCTTGCGCGAGCCGCCGTTGACTCCAACGACGTGCGCGCAGATGCTTCAGAAGCAGCTCGGCAAGCGTCATCTGCAAGTCGACGAGATAGCTCTCCGGCTCGTTATCGAATCGCGCCAGCGCTGCGTCGAGTGCCTGCATGTCTCGATTCGCGGTCACTTGGCGTACTCCCACAGCCGTTGATCCCTGACCCGGGCCACTTCGTCAATCAACTCGAGCGCGTCCCGGCCCAGCTTCTGGCCGCGCTTCCACTTCGCCGCAATCCCGACAAAATTTGACGCATCGTAGAAACCGTACAATCGGAAGAGCGAGCTACGCATCCCGAGCGCAATCGTGCCATGCGGCTCATCCCGAACGAACCCGCCACGATGCAGCAAAAACCCCACTCGCGCGACATAGTCGATCTTCTTCAGAAACCGCTGCCCATCGACCTCACGGGCGAATGAAACCAGTTCCGTTGCCACCTTCGGCGACAACCACACGGCCGTCGCGTATCCAGGGCCGCCCCTGAATCTCTCGACGACATGGAGCTTATCTTTAAAGTTAAACTCGGTCAAGATTGCAGTTTCCGCGCTGCACGCTTTGAGAATCGCTTCGCCGCCCGTTCAGGCCGCACGAGATGCTAACTTTTCTCTAACACAACGACGTTGTCAAGGCGACCAGGCGACCGATTCAACCTGCGCCTGCGCGAGCGTGGCATAATGAATTCCGTCCTTGCCCCGAATCCCGTTCCGCGCCAAGCTCCCCGCGGAGGCGCACGTGGCAACCGACCGAAACCCCCAAGGCTGGCTCATCCCCGCCGCAGGCGAGCAACGCCGCGGCCCGCTGGCCGAGGTGGCTGTCTGCCGACGTACCTGGCGCACGCACGCCTTCAATGTGCCGCCCACGCTCGCAGCCCGCGTTCAGCCCGGCGCCCGCCTGCAAATCCCCTTCGGCCCGCGCCGCGCGCCCGAGACCGGCTGGTGCGTCGCCGTGTCCGACGCGGAATGGGACAACACCCGCCGCCTGGTGCTCGATGCGATCGATGAACACCCCCTGCTGAGCCCGTCGCTGCTCGCGCTGGGCCTCTGGGTCGCCGAGTACTACCACCATCCGCCGGGTCCGACGCTCGACACGCTCGTGCCCGAGGCCTCGCGCACTGCGCGACCGCGCCAGGGCTGGTGCGTGCGCGTCACAGCCCCGGCTGAACCCGCCCGCGCTTTGCCCGAGGTCCTCGCCGCCGCACTCGAACGAATCGCACACGTGCGCACACGCGATGCCGCCCTGCGCGCCGGCGTCACAGCGACTCAACTCGCACGACTCCGCCGCCGCGGCCACATCGAGTTGTTCCGCGGCCCGCTCGACGACCAAGCCGGCTCCTCCACCGAACCTGCCGTTGCCGCAGAATGCCCCGAAGATCGCTTCGAGTTGACGCCCGCACAGCAAGACGCCGTGCGGCAAGTCGATTCGCTCGCGGGCGGCTACGGCGTGTCACTGCTCTTCGGAGTGCCCGGCAGCGGAAAAACCGAAGTCTACGTGCGCGCCATTCGTGCCACCGTGCAGCGCAACCGCCAGGCGATTCTGCTAGTGCCCGAGATCGCGCTCGCGACCCAGGTGCTCGAGCGCCTCGCGCGCCGCTTCCCGCGCGTCGCGGTGCTTCACAGCCGTATGACGCCGGCCGAGCGCCAAGCCGCATACCACGCCATCCGCAGCGATCTGGTCGACGTGGTGATCGGCACGCGCACCGCAGTCTTCGCCCCATGCACGCGGCTGGGCCTGATCGTCGTCGACGAGGAGCAGGAATCCAGCTACAAGAACTTCGCGGCTCCGTTCTACCACGCGCGCGACGTCGCCATTCTGCGCGCAAACCGCGAGCGCATTCCGGTGCTGCTTGGCTCGGCCACCCCATCGCTCGAGAGCTGGCACAACGCGCACAACCTGCCGGACTGGCGGCTGCTGCGCCTCGGCGAGCGCCCCGCCGGCGCCCGGCTGCCGACGGTGCGCCTGATCGACACCCGCCGCCCGGAGCTGCGCGGCGAATCGGCGCTGCTCACGCGGCCGCTCGAGTCGGCGTTGCGCGCGACGCTCGACGCCGGCGAGCAGGCGCTGCTGCTGCACAATCGCCGCGGCTACGCCCAGGCGCTGCGCTGCGGAGTCTGCGGGCTGATGGTGACCTGTGAACGCTGCGCGGCCCACCTCGTGCTCCACCAACCGGCTCACGAACTCCGCTGCCATCGCTGCGGCTGGCGCAGAGACGTGCCGACCGCGTGCGTCGACGAATCCTGCGGCGGGCCGCTGCAGCGCGCCGGGCTGGCGATTCAACGGCTGGAGCAGGACCTGCTGCGGCTGCTGCCGGGTGTGCGGCTGCTTCGGGCCGATCGCGACACGATGCGCAGCCGGGAGCGCTACAGCGCCACGCTGCAGCAGTTCGAGCGCCGCGAGGCCGACGTGCTGATCGGCACGCAGATGATCGCAAAGGGGCTGGACTTTCCGGGCGTGCGGCTGGTGGGCGTGCTGGATGCCGACGCGCCGCTGCGCCTGCCGGATTTTCGCGCCGCCGAGCAGACCTTTCAGTTGCTGGTGCAGGTGGTCGGCCGAGCCGGGCGCCGCGCCGGCGGGGGCGAGTGCGAAGCGCTGCTGCAGGTCAGCACGCCCGAGCACCCCGTAGTCCGCGCGTCGATTCGCGGCGATTACGAGCAGTTCGCGGCCATCGAGCTCGAGCAACGGCGAATGTTGCGCTATCCGCCATTCGGGCGGCTGGCGCGCATCGTCTGCCTCGACGAGCGGCCCGGCCACGCGCAGGCAGCGGCCGAGCGAATCGAGCACGCGCTTTCGGAACTTGCCGCGCGCATTCACGCGGAGCTGCGCATCTTCCCGGCCGGGCCATGCCCGATTCCGCGCCTGCGCGAGTGGCAGCGCTTCGAAGTGCTGATCCGCGGGCCGCGCGGCCGCGCGATTCAGCAACTGCTGGCGCGGGCGCGCGACGAGCGCATTCTGTCGCAGCCGATGCGGCGCATGACGATCGACGTCGACCCGCTCGATCTGCTCTGACGCAGCATTCGCTTTCCTCGCGCAGAGCCTGCCGATCGCCGCCAACCAGCCAGCGCCCGCCGCGTTTCGCGTGAACGCCCGAATCCCCAGCGAATGCAGCAGTTCCGCGCGTTTGCGCGAGGTTGGCCGCGGTCTGGCACGGGTCGTGCCTTGCAACCCGAGCCGCCGGGATGTCGCGGCAGGTTTGGAGCAAGGAATGCAACGGAATCGAACAACTCGCGAGCCGAGCGCCTCGCCGCAGCGCGTCACGCGCGAGAGCTCGCCGGTGGACTGGAGCACCTTTTGCGCCTGGCTGGGCGCCAAGGTGCTCGATGAGTCGCGGCGCCGCGCCGACAGCCGTCGCACACGGACGGTGCGCCGATGATTCGCGGCGTTTATCAATCCGCCGGCGGAATGATGGTGCAGGAATTCCGCCAGGACGTGATCGCCAACAACATCGCGAACGCCGAGACGCCAGGCTTCAAGCGAGATCTGGCGACATTTGCCGAGCGACCTCGCTCGTCCGGCGCGTCGGCTGAGACCGGCGACTGGTCGCGGGGGCTGACAAACGGCGTGTGGCTCGGCCGCTCGCACACGGATTTCTCGGTGGGCATGCTGCAGCGCACTGACCGACCGACGGACCTGGCGCTCACCGGTCCCGGCTTCTTTGAGGTTTCCACGCCCCAGGGGCGCTTTCTGACGCGCGACGGACGTCTGGTCGTTGCGCCGGATGGTGCGGTTTTGGCGGCAAGCGACGGCGCGGCAGTGCTATCGCGGGGCGGCGTGCCGCTGCGCGTGAATCCGCGCGGGGGCGAAATTCGCGTCACGGAAGAAGGCCGCGTGATGCAGAACAACGTCAGCGTCGGCGAACTGAGCGTCGTCGACCTGCCGAGCTACGACGGCCTGCAGAAGGTCGAGGCCGGGCGCTTTCGCGTGCCGGCCGGCGTAACGCCGACACCGGTGGAGTCCGGCGTGCGACAGGGACATGTCGAGGAATCGGCGGTGGAGCCGGTGGTCGAGCTGGTGACGCTGCTCGAGACGACGCGTGCGCACCAGCTCAACGCGCAGATGCTGACGCTACAGGATCAGACGGTCGGCCGGCTGATCAGTGCCGTTTCAACCTAAAGACGAACCACGCGGCCGCCGCGACGGCGCCCGCGAGACGACGAGGATTCGCGAATGGCAATCACCGCACTCCACACCGCCGCCACCGGCATGCAGGCGCTCTCGACGAAGATTGACGTGATCGCCAACAACATCGCGAACGCGGACACGGTGGGCTTCAAGAGCTCGCGCGTGAATTTTCAAGACATGCTCTATCAACTTCGCGCGCAGCCCGGCGTGCAGACCAGCGAGACCACGAATGCGCCGCTCGGCACGCAGATCGGCCTGGGCGTGGGCGTGAGCAACACGCAGATCAACTTCGTGCAGGGCTCGGCGCAGCCGACGCAGAATCCGCTCGACGTGATGATCCAGGGCGACGGTTTCTTCCAGGTGGAGCTGCCGGACGGCCGCACCGCCTACACGCGTGCGGGCAACTGGGTGCGCAACTCGGCAGGCGAGCTCGTGCTCGGCAACAGCGTGGGCTACAAGCTGCTCGACACGCCGACCATTCCCGAGGACGCGCCGCTCGACCGGGTGTCGATCTCATCCAGCGGGCAGGTTGTGAGCATCGATGAGACCGGTGCGCCACAGGTGCTCGGCCAGATCGAGCTGGCCCGATTCGCGAATCCCAGCGGCCTGCTGCAATTCGGCACCAACGTCTACCTGCAGAGCGGGGCGTCGGGCGACCCGGTGACGGGTGCACCATCGACTACGGGCATGGGTTCGCTGCTGCCGGGCACGCTCGAGCTGAGCAACACCGAAGCAGTGACCGAGCTGGTCGAACTGATCAAGACGCAGCGTGTGTTCCAGATGAACTCCCAGACGATCGAAACCGCCGACCAGGCGCTGCAGGTCGTGGCGAATCTCCGCCGGTAATAGGGGTTAGACCGTGACGTACATGAATCGCGGATTTCTGAACACGGCGGCGAGCGCTTCGAGCGCGCGGCGCATCGCGCTGTGGCTGCTGGCGGGTGTGGTCGCAGCCGCACAGGCCGAGCAGTTGCTCGAGCCGCGCAGCGCGTCGCTCACGCTGCGGAGCCGCGCGCTGGTCACGAGCCCGGCGTTCACGCTCGGCGACATCCTGATTTTCGACGAGGCAGACGATGCCACGCGCGCCGAGCTGGCCGCACTGCCGGCGCTGACCGAACCTGCCGGCGCGCCCGCGGTCGACGTCACGCACGCGCAGGTCTCGGAGCGGCTGACGGCGCTCGGCGTGAACATGTCGCGTGTGCTGCTCGGCGGCGCCGCGGCTTGCCGCGTCGAGATTCTGCCTTCGGCGGCGCCCGCGGAACCCGACAGCACGCCGCAGCTCGAAACGGGCGCCCCCACGCCACGGCGCTCGTCCGCGATGACCGATGCTCCGCGCACGCTGGCCGACCTGCTGCGGGAGCGGATCGCGCGCGATCTGAACGCGCTGGGCGGCGCCCCCGACGTCGAGTTCGAGACCGCGGCGCGCGATTTTCTCGAGCTGCGCGAGCCGCCGTTCGAGTTTTCGATCCACGGTCCGCGCGACGCGCGGCTGGGTCTGCGCGAGTATCAGGTCACGATCCGCCGCGACGGCCGCACGCAGCGCACGGTGCGCATTTCGGCGCAGGTGCGCCTGCTGCGAAAGGTGGCGGTCGCCGCCAAGCCGCTAAACGTGGGCACGACGCTGCGGCTGGAGCATCTGGCGATTCGTGAGCGGCTGTTCGAGGACGCGGCGCCGCCCGAGCTCGGCGATCCGGGCGCGCTGGTCGGACAGCAGGTGCAGCGCTATCTGAACGCAGGCGATCTGTTGACGCCCGACGCGCTGGAGCCGCGCGACCTGGTGCTGCGCTCGCGGCCGGTGACGGTCATCGGCGGCGGCGCGGTGCAGATCAACGTCAGCGGGATCGCACTCGACACGGGCCGTCTCGGCGACAGCGTTCGCGTGCGCCTGGGCGACGGCCGGCAGCGCCGCGAGATTCGCGGCACGGTGAGTGGAGTGGGAACGGTTCGCATCGAGTCGTAGATCTAGGTTTCTTCAGAGGATTTCGCACATGCTCACACGCAAGGCAGTCTCGGCGCTGTGCATGCTGCTGCTGGTCGACGCAGCGCTCGCCCAAAGCAACAGCCTGTTTCGCAAGGGGCGCGGCGCCGCGGCGTCGCAGCCGGCCGGACCGGCGGGCGCGATGGCGGGTCCGCTGATTCCGGGCGCGTTGCCCAGCGAGCAGCCGCCGCCCAACCCGCACCTCCTGCGCAGCTCGCCGATCGCGGTCGAGCTGCCGAAGCCGCGCAAGATTCAGGTGCACGACCTGATCACGATCATCGTTCGCGAAGACAAGCGCGCCAGCAGCGACAGCAAGCTCGAAAGCGAGCGGCAATGGAAGGTCGAATCGGAACTGGCGAAGTGGTTCCGCCTGGCCGGCGGCAATCTCGTCGCACAGCCGCTGCCCGACGCACCGGGTGTGCTGTTCGACTTCGACAACCAGTATGACGGCGAAGGCAAGACGGAACGCCAGGACTCGCTGATCACGCGCATCACCGCCACCGTCACCGACGTGAAACCCAACGGCACGCTGGTGCTCGAGGCGAAAAAGGCGATCTCAACCGACGAAGACCGGCAGATCATGACGCTCACCGGCGTATGCCGCGCCGACGACGTCACGCCGCAGAACACCGTGCTGAGCACGCAACTCGCGGATGCACTGATCGACGTGCAGCACACCGGACCGGCGCGCGACGCCTCGCGCCGCGGCTGGCTGATGCGGTTCTTTGATCTGCTGCGGCCGCTGTAACGACCACGGAGGGACTCGCGATGCGCTGGAGCGCTTCCAAGAAAATGTTCGCGGTTGTCGCGCTGCTGCTGGCGACGCAGGCCGTGGCGCAGATGCGCGTGCAGGACGTCGCGCGGCTGCAAGGACAGCGCACGAACCGGCTGTTCGGATTCGGGCTGGTTGTCGGGCTGGACGGCTCGGGCGACGGCGGCAAGTCCCCGGGCACGCTGCGGGCGCTGGCGCAGCTTCATCGCCTGTATCACCAGCCGATCGTCGAGCTCGACGAGCTGAAAGCCAACAACAACGTGGCGGTGGTTTCGGTCGAGGTGCTGATCCCGGAGTTCGGCGCGCGAGAGGGTCAGGCGCTGGACGTCGTGGTTGCGGCGCTGGGGCCGGCCAAGAGCCTCGCCGGCGGACAGCTCCTCACCACGCCGCTGCAGGAATCGATGCTGGCCGTGCCCGACATCCTGGCGCTGGCCGGCGGCTTGGTGGAACTGTCCGACGCAAGCAATCCGCGGCGCGGCGTCATTCGCAAGGGCGCGACGCTGGAGGAGGACTTCTTCTACAACTTCATCGAGGAAGGCGCTGTCACGCTCGTGCTCGACGACGCCAAATCGGGTTTCCCCTGGGCGCAGGCGGTGGCGCGCGGCATCAATCAGGAGCTGTCGGCGCCCGCGGCCGTCGCGTCGAGCGCGCGGCGCAACACCGGTCGCGCGGTGGTGCTGGGCGATTTTGCCGCGGTGACCGGACCGCGCACGGTGCGCGTGCAGTTGCCGCCGGCGGAGCGTGAACGCAGCGCGGCGTTCATCAGCCGCGTGCTGGAAGCGACGATCTTCGAGGCGCCGCCGCTGACGGCGCGAGTCGTGATCAACCGCACGAAAAAGACGATCAGCTTCACCGGCGCGGTCACGATCGCTCCGACGCTGCTGCAACTGCCGCTGGGCACGGTGAGCATCGGCGGCACGGCGGGCGGCGCCGCGGCCGGGCCGACCGTCGTGGGGCTCGACACGGTGAAGGACGGCCGCACCGAGTTCGGCGAGTTGCTGAACACGCTGAGCAAGCTGCAACTCACGCCCGACCAGATGGTCGACGCGGTCGAGCAGCTTCATCAGACCGGCACCCTCAACGCGCAACTGATCTACACGGAGTGAGCGCCATGATCCCGCCTGTTCGCTCCAGCGCCGCCGCCGTCGTGCCTGTCGCACGCGCCGTCGCGGCGCAGCGCGAGAAGCACACGCACGCCGCACAGCAACTGGTCTCGCAGTTGTTCTATGTGCCGCTGCTGGCGGAAGTGCGGCGCTCGAATCTCGGCGGCACGATCGGCCACGGCGGCCGCGGCGAGGAAATCTTCGGCGAGCAGCTCGACGTGCAGATCGCCGACGCCGTGGCGCGCAATCAGACGGGCGGCCTGGTGGCGCAGGTCGTGCGCGACCTGGCCCGCCGCGAAGGCGCACCGACCGACGTTTCGGCGACGGGCGGCGCATGGGACGCGCTGGCGCACGGCGCCGACCGGGCGCGCGTGAAGGCCGCGTTGCAGACGGCGCCGAGCCTCTCGCTGCCGGGCGCCACGCACACCACCAGCGCAGGAGTCTTCGAGTGACACGCGCCCCCGCACCCATATCAACCGTTGCGCCGGAGACAGCCGCCGGCCTGCCGGCGCTGCTCGACGCCTTGCACGCGTGCCTGACGCGGCTACTGGAACTCGCGGAGACGAAGCTGCACGCGCTGCGGAGCGCCGACGCGCCGACGCTGCAGCGCTGCGCGAGCGAGGAGAGCGCGGCGCTCGAAGAATGGCTCTCGCTGCAGCGACGACGGGAGGTCGAGATTGCGCGCCTCGCGCAAGGCGTGCCGATTCCGCCGGACGGACGAGCGACGCTCAGCGCGCTGGCGGATCGGCTGCCTGCGGCGCTGGCGTGCGAAATCCGCGGGAAAACAGGGGATTTGCGGGCGCTGGCGGTGAGATTGCAGACGACGAATCGGGCCGCGGCGGAACTGGCACGCGGCCTGCATAGCCACATTCGCGCTGTTTTTCAGGAGCTCGCGCGGTCGGGCTCGGAAACGGCGGGGTACGGACGCTCGGGACAGTTGCAGAGCCGGCGGCAGGAACGCTGGGTCGACGCACTGGGGTAGATCGCAATGGCCATTCTCGGCGCCAGCTTCTCGATCGGTCGCAGCGCACTCGCGGCGTATCAGGCGGCCATCTCGATCAGCGGCCAGAACATCGCGAACGTCGGCAACCCCGACTACGCGCGCCAGAGCGGTCGACTGACCGCGGAATGGGGCGGCCCGGTCGAAGGCGGCATCACGCCGGGCGGCGGGGTGCGGCTGTCGGCGCTGCGGCGGCACGTCGACGACGCGCTCGACGCGCGGCTGCGGCTGGCGCTGGGCGAGCGTTCGTCGCACCAGACTGTGTATGGCACGCTCAGCCAGGTGGAAGCGCTCTACAACGAACTCTCGGAGCAGGACGTCTCGACGCAGCTCAGCCAGTTTCTCGCGGGATTCAGCCAGTTGCAGACCAGCCCGACCGACTCGGGCATTCGCAACGTGATCGTCTCGAACGCCAACACACTGATCGACTCGGTCAGCCGCCAGCGCAGCGGGCTGCTGCAGCAGGTGGACGACCTGAATGCGCAGGCCGTCGCCGGGGCGCAGCAGGTCAGCGACATGGCCGAGCAGATCGCGCAGCTCAACGAACTCATTGTGTCGCAGGAATCAACGGGCAACACCGTGGCTTCGGCGCTGCGCGATCGGCGCGATTCACTGCTGCGCGAGCTCGGCGAGTTCGTCGACGTGCAGACGCGCGAACGCGACAACGGCTCGGTGGCGGTGTACGTGAACAGCGAGCCGCTCGTAGAATACGACCGGGCCCGCGCGCTGACGGCGGAAACCGAGCTCGTCGACGGACTCGAGATCGTGCGTGTGCGCTTCGCCGACAGCCGGGCGGAGATTCACCCCACGGCGGGGGCGCTGGCGGGCGTGCTTGCGGCGCGCGACACGCACATTCGCGGCCAGCTCAGCGGCCTGGATCAGTTCGTGTCGGGCCTGATTTACGAAGTCAATCGCATCCACAGCGCCGGCGTCGGGCTGCTCGGCTACACCAACTCCGTAGCCGACAACGCCGCACGCGACGCCGATCTGCCGCTGAACGCGGACAGCAACCTGCCGTTTCCGTTGCAGAACGGCACATTCATCGTGCACGTGCGCGACCGCGCGACCGGGCAGGTCATTACCCGGCAGATCGAGGTCGACCTCGACGGACTGAACGGCGACGACACGAGCCTGAACGATCTGGCCGCGGCGCTCGATGGGGTGCCGGGACTGGGCGCGACGGTGCGCGCGGACAATCGCCTGTCGCTCTCGGCCGACAACGGGCAGGAATTCTGGTTCTCGGAAGATTCGTCCGGCGCGCTGGCGGCGCTGGGCGTGAATTCGTTCTTCACCGGCACGACCGCCGGCGACATCGAAGTGGCCGAGCCCATCGCGAGCGATCCGCGGCGCATTGCGGCGTCGCTGACCGGGCTTTCGCACGACGGAGACAACGCCGGCCGCATCGCACTGCTGGCGGCCGAGACTTCGGGCAGCGCGCTGCTACAGAGCCGCAGCCTTGGCGACTTTCACGATCTGCTGGTGGGTGAGCTGTCGTCCTCGGCGGCGGCGGCGCGCTCGGGATACGAGGCGGCGGACGCGGTGCACGCCGGACTGTACGCGCAGCGCGAAGCCGTAAGCGGCGTGAGCCTCGACGAAGAAGCGATCAACTTGCAGAAATTTGAACGGGCCTATCAGGGCGCGGCCCGCTACGTGAGCGTCCTGGACGAACTGACCACTGAGCTGCTGCGACTGCTCTAGCGAGGACGGATCATGAACATCACCTCCGTCAACGTGGCGCGCGTCAGCAACAACCTGCGCTCGTTCAATCTGCTCCGCACGACGCAGGGCAGCCAGCTCAGCCTGTTCCGCCTGCAGAATCAGCTTGCGACGGGATTGCGGTTTCAGGCGCTCAGCGACGACGTGGCGGCGGGCGGCGCGGTGCAGCGCATCGACCGCCGGTTGGATGTGATCGACCAGGTGCAGACAAACCTGCGCGCCGCAAACGCGACACTGACCGCGGCCGACACCGCGATGTCGGAGGCGGTCGATCTCGTGCGCGAGGCGCACAGTCTGGCGCTGGAAGGCGCGAGCGACGGCACCACGCCCGACGAACGCGCCGCGATTGCGACCACGATCGACTCGCTGCTCGAGCGGCTGGTGGCGGTCGGCAATCGCGAACATCTGGGCACGTTTCTGTTCAGCGGGCGCGATGGGGCCGTGCCGCCCTTCGAGCTCAGCGACGGCGGCGTGATCTTCCGCGGCGACGAAGGCCGGCTGCAAACCATCCTCGACACCGACCTGTCGCAGCACAGCTTCACGATCTCGGGGCAGGAGTTCTTCAACGCGGTCGCGGCCGGCGTCAACGGGTCGGTCGACCTGAACCCCGCACTCACCGCCGACACGCGCCTGAGCGACCTGTCGGGCGCTACCGACACCGGAATCGGACTCGGACGCATTCGCGTATCCGATGGCAGCACGTCCAGCGAGATCGACCTGGCCGGGGCGGCGACGATCGGCGACGTGATCGACCGCCTGAACGACGGTTTGCCTGCCACGCTGCGCGCGACGATTTCGAACAGCGCGGTGCGCATCGGGCCGTCGGGCTCGGGCCCGGTCTCGATCACGGTTGCGGACGTCGCCGGCGGCACGACCGCCGTGCAGCTCGGCATCTACCAGGACACCGGCACCAGCCTGCTCGTCGGCGCCGACCTCGACCCGCGTCTCACGCCGCGCACGACTCTCGCGGCTCTGCTGGCCGGCACGGGCGCTGATCTGTCGGCGGGCTTGCAGATTACGAACGGCGCGGAGATCGCGAACATCGACTTCACGGGCGCGACCACGCTCGAAGACGTGTTGAACCGAATCAATCAGTCCGATGTCGGCGTCCGCGCCGAGATCGCGGACGACGGCCGCACGCTGCGACTGGTAAACCTGCAAAGCGGTTCGGACATGCGCGTCAGCGGCGACGCCGCCGTGGCGCTCGGCCTACGCTCGCTCCACGCGGGCATTCCGCTGGCTGATCTGAACGGCGGCCTGGGCGTCGACAGCGTCGAAGGCGACGATCTGCGAATCACCACCGCCGACGGCACGGTCGTCGACGTCGACGTCGACGACATCGACCTGGCGACGGCGTCGGTGCAGGACCTGCTCGATCTGCTCAATACCGCCGGCGGCGGCGCGTTTAGCGCCAGCCTGTCCGCGACCGGCGGCGTCACGCTGACCGACAACACGACCGGCGCGGGAACGCTCACTGTCGACAAGCTGAATCTCTCGCCGACGCGCGACAGCCTCGGACTGGGGGCGCCGGCGGTCAGCGGGGTGATCAACGGTCAGGATGTGAACCCGGTCGAGGTCGACAGTCCGTTCACGGCGCTGATCGCGCTGCGCGACGCACTGCAGCAGGACGACGCGCAGTCGGTGAGCCTGGCGGGCGCAAACCTGCAGGAATCGCTAGAGCACCTGCAGGCCGTGCACGGCAAGCTGGCGGCGGTCGCGCAGACCATGGTGCAGCGCGAGGAGCGCGTCGAAGGCGAGCGAACCGCGGCGGAGATTCTGCGCAGCGATCTGCGTGACGTGGATCTCACCGAAGCGATTGTGCAGTTTCAGCAGATTCAAACGGCGTTGCAGGCCAGCCTGAACTCGGCCTCGCAGATTCTGAATCTATCGCTGCTGGATTACCTGCGTTGATGCGCGGGAACGAGTTTGCCGCCGACCCGAGCGGTCGCGCGGCAGGGAGTGGAACGGAAGCACGGGCGAGCCGTCGGCGGCTCGGCGATTCGCCCGCAGCACGAGACCGTCGCGGGAAGCGGCGGCGGGGCTTGGAGGGCCTGACCGACATGGCGCGTGGGAACACTGTCCGGCCGACGGAGGCCGGCGCGCCCTGCGGTGCTCGAAAAAGCGCGAGCCGCTGGGAGCACGACGATGCTCATTGAGACGACGCGATTCGGACCGGTCGAGATCGACGGGGAACGGATCATCCGCTTCCGGGACGGGCTGCTGGGATTCCCGCAGCACCATCGGTTCGCGCTCATCCAGACCGCGATCGACCCGGTGTTCTTCTGGCTGCAGTCGGTCGACGATCCGGCGCTGGCGTTCGTCGTTTGCGATCCGCTGGCGTTCGAGCCCGACTACCGCGTGCCGATTCGCGCCGACGACCTGGCTCTGCTTGAGCTGCGCGATCTCAACGACTGCCAGGTGCTGATCATCGTGAACAAGATCGGCGAGCAGCTCACCGGCAACCTGCTGGGTCCGCTGGTGATCGGCGCGCATTCACTGCTTGGCAAGCAAATGGTGCTTTCGGAACGGCGCTACAGCACGCGTGAACCGCTGCTGCGCCGCGAGAACGCCGCCGAACTCGCCAGGACGGCCTGAGAGAGGATCACTGAGGAAAGATGGTGCTGCCGTGAATCGAAGGGATGCTATACTACCCGTCCCGGATCGGCCGATCCCGATCCGCCGGCGGCGAACGGGCGACGCCGCCGTCGCGTACACGAATGAGGCGTGTGCGCACGCGCCGGGTCGACTGGCCCCACGCGCAGCAATGACCTATCCGCGCATCGGCATACATCAGGAAGGAGCCGAGGATGTTGGTGCTCTCCCGACAACGCGACGAGTCGATCATGATCGGCGACAACGTGCAGATCACGGTCGTGGACATTCGCGGGGACAAGGTACGCCTCGGGATCGTCGCGCCCAGCGATATTCCCGTGCATCGCAAGGAAGTGTTCGACGCGATTCAGCGCGAGAACCGCAAGGCGGCGGGTGTGTCCGCACAGGACCTGACCGACGCCGCAATCCCCGCCAAGACCCCCGCCAAGCGTACGTAACGCGCGCTGTCGTCTCCCCGCGCGCGTTCAGCAAATTCTGTTCACCAGCCACGAACCGTTCAAGGAGGATGGCTAATGGCTCGTATTAACACGAATGTGGGAGCCGTTGTCGCCCAACGGCACTTGGGTAGTGCCTATCGTGATCTGAATTCGACGATTCAGCGCCTGTCCAGCGGACTGCGCATCACGCGCGGCGCCGACGACCCCGCGGGTCTGATCGCGTCGGAACGGCTGCGCTCCGAGGTGCAGGCCGTTCAGCAGGCGATCAGCAACACGCAGCGCGCCAGCACGATCATCGCCACCACCGAGGGCGCGCTGGACGAAGTCGCCAGCCTGCTCAACGACGTGCAGCAGTTGATCGTCGAGGCCGCCAACGAGGGCGCCCTCAGCGAGGACGAGATCGAAGCCAATCAGCTTCAGCTCGACTCGGCGATCGCCAGCATCACGCGCATCGCCAACAGCACGACCTTCGCCGGTCGCCAGTTGCTCAACGGCTCGCTGGACTACATCACCAGCGGCGTCGACAACAGCACCGTCACCGGGCTGCTGATTCACGGCGCGCAGTTCGGCACGCGCAGCTACATCCCGGTCAACATCGACGTCACCACCTCGGCCCAGCCCGCAACGCTCGCGTACGAGGCGGGATCGGTGACCAGCAGCGTCACCATCGAGATCGCCGGCAACGTCGGCGTCACGACGCTGCAGTTCACGTCCGGCACGCCGGCTTCGGCCGTCGTCGCCGCCATCAACGCGGTCAGCGACGCCACCGGCATCGAGGCCGTGCTCTCGTCCGACCCGACCTCGGGCTTCGTGCTGCAGAGCCTGGCGCTCGGCAGCAAGCAGTTCGTGTCGGTGCAGGTGTTGCCCGGCGGCGGGGCCTTCCCCACCGTCGACGAGAACGGCATCTCGACGCCGCGTGACACCGGGCGCGACGCCGTGGCCCTCATCAACGGTGCGCTGAGCCTCGGCGACGGCAATCACCTGACGCTGAAAACCTCACAGCTCGACATCGAGCTGGATCTCGACGACACCTTCGGAACCGGCGCTACCGCCTTCGCGATCACCTCCGGCGGCGCGCTCTTCCAGGTCGGTCCCGAGGTGAACAGCAACCTGCAGGTGAACCTCGGCGTGCGCTCGGTAGCCGCGTCGCGGCTCGGAACTTCCGAGATCGGTTTCCTGTCGCAGATTCAGTCGGGCGAACAGTTCTCGCTGGTCGCCGGTGAATTCCAGCGCGCTCAGGAAATCGTGACCGAGGCCCTGCGACAGGTCGCGGTGCTGCGCGGTCGACTCGGCGCGTTCGAGAAGAACACACTCGACACGAACGTGAATCAGCTCTCCATCACGATGGAGAACCTGATGTCCGCCCAGAGCGCGATCCGCGACGCCGACTTCGCGTTCGAGACCTCCGAGCTGTCGCGAAATCAGATTCTGGTCAGCTCGGGCACCCAGGTGCTCGGACTGGCGCAGCAGACGCCGCAGAACGTGCTGAGTCTGCTCGGCGGATAGGAACGCCGCGCGACAACGCAACGCATCACGGCTCCGGTCCGGCCCTTGCGCCGCGGCCGGAGCCGTTTCTTTCTGCGCAGCGCCGATAATCGCCGCGGCAACCCGACCCGATCGCGTCCTCAAATACAACCCTCAGTTCCGGCCCCGAGCCGCGCGCCCGGTATTCAAGCGTGCCGTGACGCTGGACGATGCCTCCTGCGTTCCAGACAAGCCCGCCAAGCGAGGCGGGCGGCGGCGACGCGGCTCACATGAAGAGCGGTCGCAGCACCAGTGAATAAGTTGCCTTAGGGAGGCAAGTGTCCGATGAGCCGCATCAACACCAACATTCCGTCATTGGTCGCCGCGCGAATCCTGAACACGCAGAACCGCGCACTGAACACGTCGCTCGAGCGACTGAGCACCGGCCTGCGCATCAACACCGGCAAGGATGACCCGGCCGGGCTGATCGCGTCGGAGCTCCTGCGCACCGAGAAGAGCGCGATCGGGGCCGCGATCACCAACATCACCCGCGCCAACAATGTGGTCGCGACCGCCGAGAGCGGGCTCGATGAGATCAACAAACTCATCACCGAGCTCGAAGATCTCGTCGACCGCAGCGCCAACGAGGCCGGCATCAGCGAGGACGAGCGCGACGCGAACCAGTTGCAGGTCGACGCCATCCTCGAGTCGATCAACCGCATCGCCAACTCGACCGAGTTCCAGGGCCGCAAACTGCTTAGCGGCGAGCTCGACTACATCACGTCCGGCGTTTCGAGCTCGAACTTCGCCGACGTGCGAATCAACTCGGCGCGGTTGAGCAATGACGGGTATCGCTCGGTCGTGGTCGAAGTTGCGGCCTCGGCCCAGCTCGCTTCGCTCACGTACGCCGCTAGCGCCACCGGCAGCGGCGTCACGGTGCTCGAGATCGTCGGCAAGAACGGGACCGAGACGCTGAGCTTTGGCTCCGGCACGACCATCGCCGACGTCGCCGAGGCCATCAACCAAAGCAAGGACCTGACCGGCGTCTCGGCCAGCGTCACCTCGTCAACCGGACTCACGTTCTACAGCACCTCGTTCGGGTCGGAGCAGTTCGTCACGGTTCGCGCCCTGCAGGGAACCTTCGGCGTTACCGGCGGCGACACCGGATCGGATACCGACTACGGGGCCGACGCCACCGTCCGCATCAATGGCGTCAGCGCCAGCGTGGACGGACTCGACGCGCGGGTGCAAACGTCGACGCTGAGCATCGAGCTCACGCTCGACTCCGACTTCGGCACCAGCATCGGCAGCGATACCTTCTACGTCACCGGCGGTGGCGCGGACTTCGCGATCGCACCGACGGTCGACCTGAACGGCCTCGCCAGCCTGGGAATCGGATCGGTCTCGACGAGCCGACTCGGCACCTCGTCGCTGGGCTTCCTGTCCTCGCTCGGCAGCGGACAGTCCAACGCGCTGTCCTCCGGCAACTTCGCCGTGGCGCAGCGAATTCTCCGCGAGTCGGGCGGCCGCATCGCCGAGCTCCGCGGTCGGTTGGGCGCCTTCCAGAAGGACACGCTGCAGACGACGCAGAACTCGCTGCAGATCACCCTGGAGAACACGACCGCCGCCGAGAGCGCGATCCGCGACGCCGACTTCGCGACCGAGACCAGCGGATTGACGCGATCGCAGATTCTGGTCCAGTCGGCGACGAACGTTCTGCGGCTTGCGAACGCTCAGCCGCAGCAGGTGCTCTCGCTCCTCGGATAGCCGCCTTCCGACGGCGTTCCGTCCAGGACGTGACACTGATCTAAGCTTCGCATCAGCGGGCGCTTCGGAACTCCGGGGCGCCCGCTGGACTGTTTTCCAAAGCGCGCACCGCCGCGCGACACGAGGGCGACGAAGAACCGTCGCCTGAATATTTGCGTAAGTTCAGCGACTTCCTGACAGTTAGTGCGTAGTGTCTCTGTCCATGGACGCGGCGTCGGCCTTGCTGGCGCGCGTGCGGATTGTGCAATCGGGGGGACGCAGACTCCCCCCTACCATAGTGCTCCCAAAGGCGGCCGTGACGCGCCCTTCCCCCCTCCTGCGTTGCGGCCGCGCTTTTTTTTTCCAATCGACGAAACAAAAACACCGCGGGCAGGGTTTCCCCTGCCCGCGGCGTGAGTCAACGAACCGGACTGCCGAATCTTACTGGCAGTTCGTGTTGAAGTCGGTCAGCATCTGGCCGAGGTCGGACAGGTCGA
>CAYMBL010000054.1:0-18521 GCA_964388675.1 uncultured Planctomycetales bacterium | reverse complement strand
CGTTAGCTGCGGGCCCGCAGCAGGTCGCGGATCTCGCCGAGCAATTGCTGGTCGGGCGTCGGCCCAGCCGGCGGCGGCGGTGCGGCGGCATCTTCGCGCTTCAGGCGGTTGATCCCCTTGATGAGGATGAAGAGCGCGAACGCCACGATCACGAAGTTGATCAGCGCATTTATCAACAGGCCGTATTTCAGCTCGACGGGTTTTCCTTCGGGGTCGCTGACGGGCAGTCGGAGCGCGAAGGTCGAGAAATCGACCTGACCCATCAGCCAGCCGAGCGGCGGCATCATGACGTTTTCGACCAGCACGGCGACGATCTTGCCGAACGCTGCGCCGATGATGATGCCGACCGCCATGTCGACGACGTTTCCTTTGACCGCGAACTCGCGGAATTCCTTCAGCAGTCCCATGCGCTCTCCCGGATGCGATGTTTGACGCGCGTCCCCGGACGCGGGGGGCGTCTAGACGCATTTTACATGACGATTGGATTGCCGAGCAGGGGATCGTCGATCACCGTCGTTTCAGAGTCGTTGTCGCCGCCGCAAGCGCGCGGCGCCCCCCGCCCCGTGGCGACGGCATCTATACTGGCCCTGCTGGATCGAGATTGAGCGATGCGCTAAGGGCCCGCGACGTCCCGAACGAGATCAGCTGTGCACCGAAACGCGGATCATTGGCAGATCGACACCGATGGGGACGGGTTTGTGGCCCACCGCCCCCGGCAGCGCGCCGAGCGCGTTCGGTGGTGCGACGTTCGCGGCATCGCGGCATTCAAGCACGACGCCTTGGTATGTGACGAAATCTGCGTCGCCTTTTTCTTGCATGCGGACGACGACTCGGTCGTCGTCACCGAAGCAATGCGAGGTTTCGACGCGTTGATGGCCGAGGTGACGCAGCGCGACTTGGGAGCGGACGCGGGCTGGTTTTCGAAGGTCGCCTTCCCTGCTTTCGCCCTCTGCTGGACCGTGATTTGGGGCGACGCGCCCGAGCCGGCCGCGTGTCCGCGGTGCAGCGCGAACATCAGCGGGTGCCGCGCGGACGCGTGCCCGAAGTGCGCAGCGCCCCTTCGAACGATTCAGTGCCCTGGGTGCGGCGGCGCGGGCGCCGATCGCGTCCGATGGGCGCGGCCGCTGTTTGTCATCACCGCGCTCGCGGCGCTGGGCGTTGTTGCAGCAGCGTATGTTCGAACCGAACCGAGTGCGGCGCTTCCGCGACCGTGGTTGATCGCGGCAGTCGTGCTCGGCGGGATAGCGTGGCTGTCGGGCTGGGAAGCCTTCGGGCGTGCCGGTACGTGCATGCGCTGTGAAGGCACGGGTTGGTGGGACGCTCGCGGGCGTGCGATGCGCGTCCGCGCGCCGGCCAGCTCCTCGGACTCTACACGCGCGATGTAGAGCAGCGGTCGGCCGCTAGATCCGATCCGCTCGCCGACTTCCGGTATGCGAGCACCTATACTGCGGCGTAGTTTATAGAGGAGCATTCGAATGACTTCCGCGACATCCGCAGCAGCGTTCGCCGCTGTCGTCGCCGCCCCCGTCCTCCGCGCTCCGCGCGGCAAAACGCTGTCCTGCAAGGGCTGGCAACAGGAAGCCGCCCTGCGCATGCTCCTCAACAACCTCGACCCCGATGTCGCTGAGAAGCCCGAAGACCTGATCGTCTACGGCGGCATCGGAAAAGCCGCTCGTTCGTGGCCCGATTTCGAGCGCATCGTGGCGGCGCTGCGGCGGCTCGAGGGCGACGAGACCCTGCTGGTGCAGAGCGGGCGCGCGGTCGGCGTCATCAAGACGCATGCCGACGCGCCGCGGGTGCTGATCAGCAACAGCATGCTGGTGCCCAAGTGGGCCACCTGGGACGAATTTCGGCGGCTCGAGGCCCTCGGCCTGATCATGTACGGCCAGATGACCGCCGGCTCGTGGATCTACATCGGCACGCAGGGCATTCTGCAGGGCACGTACGAGACCTTCGCGGCCTGCGCGCAGCGGCGCTTCGGAGGATCGTTGAAGGGTCGGCTCGTGGTGAGCGGCGGGCTGGGCGGCATGGGCGGAGCACAGCCACTGGCCGCGACGTTCAACGAAGGGACCTTCCTCGCCGCCGACGTCGATAGCGAGCGGATCGAAAAGCGCTTGCGGACGCGCTACCTCGACAAGATGACGGCGGACCTGGACGAAGCGATTGCGTGGGCGCTTGCGGCGCGCGGCGCGGGGCAGGCGGTCTCGATCGGGTGGGTCGGCAATATCGTCGAACTGCTCGCCGAACTGACGCGTCGCAACATCACGCCCGACGTGCTCACCGACCAGACTTCGGCGCACGATCCGCTCACCGGGTACGTGCCGAGCGGGATGACGCATGACGCGGCGCTCGCACTGCGTGCGTCCGATCCGGAGCGCTACACACGCGAGTCCTACCGCACGATGGCCGAGCACATCGCGTACATGCTGGAGTTGCAGCGTCGCGGGGCGGTCACATTCGACTACGGCAACAACCTGCGCGGCCACGCGGCCGAGGCGGTGGAGCGCGGGTACGCGACCACGGCGCGACTGGCGGAGATCGGCGCCGGCGGCAGCGACTTCGAGCCGTTCCGCATTCCCGGTTTCGTGCCGGAGTACATTCGGCCGCTGTTCTGCGAAGGCTCCGGTCCGTTTCGCTGGGCGGCGCTGTCGGGCGATCCGAATGACATTCGCGTCACCGATCAGGCGGTGCTCGATGCGTTCCCGCACGAGGAGCACCTGTGTCGCTGGATTCGCCTGGCCGGCGAGAAGGTGGCGTTTCAGGGGCTGCCGGCGCGGATCTGCTGGCTCAAGTACGGGCAGCGGGCGCAGATGGGGCTCGTGTTCAATCGGCTGGTGCGCGAGGGGGCGGTCAGCGCCCCACTGGTCATCGGCCGCGACCACCTTGATTGCGGCAGCGTGGCCAGCCCCAATCGCGAGACCGAAGCGATGAAGGACGGCTCGGACGCCATCGCCGACTGGCCGATCCTGAACGCGCTGGCGAACACGGCCTGCGGCGCGACGTGGGTCAGCGTGCATCATGGCGGCGGCGTCGGCATGGGCTATAGCATTCACGCCGGGCAGGTGATCGTCTGCGACGGCACGGCGGACGCCGACCGGCGCATTCAGCGCGTGCTGACGGCTGACCCGGCGCTGGGCGTGATCCGCCACGCGGACGCGGGGTATGAGCTGGCGCAGCAGGTGGCGCGCGAAAAGGGCGTCGACTTGGCGGGGCCGCGCTAGTCGGCAGCGGACTGTGCGCGAACGGAGTCGCCCATGTTCGAACGTCGCCTCGCCTGGCTGGTCGGAATTCTCTGCGGGCTGGCGCTACTGATCGTCGCGCGGCTGGTCGATGTGCAGATCGTGCGCGCCGCCGAGTACGAGAAGAACGCCGATCGCCTGCTGACACAGCCGCTGCGCGTCCTGCGCGCCCCGCGCGGGCGCATCCTCGATCGCAACGACCAATCCATCGCGGCCGACGTGCCGGCGTCCGACGTCAGCGTGCATTACGCGATCCTGAGCGGCGAGAGCAGCGCGTATCTCGAGACCATCGCGCGCGCCATGCAGCAGCGCGGCATGGCTCCGCGCAGCCTCAACCGCGAGCGCGACGCCGTCATCCGCCGCGAGCTTGTCAGCGAACTGCGCGTGCAGATTGCGGAAATGTGGCAGAAGCTGAGCGAGCTGACCGGCGAACCCGTCTCGGCGTTCATCGAGCGCGCCGAGCGCATTCGTCAGCGCGTGCAGCGCATTCGCGCCGAAACGCGGCGACGCACCGGCGTCGATCAGGCTGTAAAGGAAGAGACGCGGCTGCATCCGATTATCTCGGGCGCGGATTCGGAGCTGGCGCTCACGGTGCGCCTGGCGCTCGAACGCTTCACCTGGCTGCGATTGCCGATGCTGGCGGTTGAGCCCGCCACGCGCCGCAAGCCGGCGCACGAATTGGCGTTTTCTCACCTCATCGGCCGCCTCGGCGCCGTCAGCGAGTCGCATCTCGCGAATGACCCGCTGGCGGGCGACGACCTGCGCCGCCTGCTGCCGGATGAGCAGGTCGGCGTGTCGGGCGTCGAACTGCTTGCGGAAACCGCGCTGCGCGGGGCGCGGGGCTGGGTGCTCGACGATTTTGATCGCAACGAAATCGAGCGCCGCGCGCCGCAGGCCGGCGGCGACGTGCGATTGACGATCGACGCGCGCCTGCAGGAGGCCGCATACGAAATTCTGGCGGAGGCGGTTGAAGCCAGCGAGTTTCCCGCGGGCGGCGCAGTGGTCGTGCTGGATTCGCAATCCCGCGAGATTCTGGCGCTCGTCAGCTATCCGTCGTACGACGCGACGCAACTGAACCGCCACTACGCGGAGCTGGCTGAGGATACGCGCCGGCTGCCGTTGATGTTCCGGGCGATCGAAGGGCAGTACCCGCCGGGGTCGACCTGCAAGGCGATCACGCTCTTCGCCGCGCTGGCGGAGAACGTGATCACTCCCGAAAGCACGTTTCACTGCCGCGGATATTTGCTGCCAAACCGGCCGGATCAATTCCGCTGCTGGATATTCAACCAGTACGGCTCGGATCACGGCACGCTCAGCGCCGCCGCGGCGATTCAGCATTCGTGCAATGTTTTCTTCTTTCAAGCGGGGCAGCGCGTCGGCCCGGGCGAACTCTGTCGCTGGTTCGACCGTTTCGGGCTTGGCCGCTCGAGCGGCAGCGGACTGGTCGAGGAGCGGACAGGCGTGGTGCCGGACGAGGACTACCTTCGCGCCACGCAGGAACGCGGCTTCGAGCCGGCGGATGCGTGGAACTACGCGATCGGGCAAGGCGAGCTGCTGATCACGCCGTTGCAGTCGGCGAACGTTGCGGCGACGGTCGCTACCGGGCAGTTCGCACTTCCCAGATTGGTGCAGGACGGTTTGCCGACGCGGCAGGCGACGTCGGAAGCCGTGCTCGACCCTGGTGCGCTGCGCCCGTTGCGAGACGGCATGTGGCGCGTGGTGAACGAGTCGCGCGGCACGGCGCCCGAGGCGCGGCTGGACCATCCCGGAGTGGTGCTGTGCGGCAAGACCGGCTCGGCTCAGACGCTGCCGCGCGTGCTGAACTGGGAGTTCGAATTTCAGGGCAACGAGGGAGCCGTGCGGCGGCTGGTCGCGATTGATGAGGAAACGGCGCGCAAGGAACTCGGCGACGGCGAATGGAAACGCACGCAACGTCGCGCGGCGGAGCGATTCCCGCCGTGGCAGCCGGGAGATCGACTGCCCTCGCACGCGTGGTTCATCGGCTACACGCAGGCGGCGAGCGCCGCGCGCGGCGCCGCCCCCGAAGGGCGCAGCGTGTCGATCGCGGTGCTGATCGAGTTTGGCGGCAGCGGTGGAAAAGTCGCCGGTCCG
Source organism: uncultured Planctomycetales bacterium (assembly GCA_964388675.1). Lineage (GTDB taxonomy): Bacteria > Planctomycetota > Phycisphaerae > UBA1845 > Fen-1342 > CAYMBL01. The sequence continues at coordinate 13,170 of CAYMBL010000054.1, read as the reverse complement.
GTCGCGAAGCGTGTGATCGAGGCCTGGCTCGCGTTGCAGGAGCAGGGTTGATGGACGGTCAGTCCGGCGCAGGCGCGGCGATCCTGCGCGCGGCGGAACTGCTGCGCCGCGCCGAGCGTGTCGCCGTGTCGACCGGCGCGGGCATGTCCGCGGAGGCCGGCATCGCGACGTTTCGCGACCGAGACGGTCTGTGGTCGAAGTTCAATCCGGAAGAACTGGCGACGCCGCAGGCCTTCGCGCGCCAGCCGCAGCGAGTCTGGGAGTGGTATCGCGCGCGGCGCGCCCAGCTCGCGACCGTCGAGCCGCACGCCGGACATCGCGTGCTGGCGCGGTGGGAGCGCCGTTTCCATTCGCTTGACCTGATTACGCAGAACGTGGACGGGCTGCACGCGCGGGCCGGTTCCTCGCGCGTCATCGAGCTGCACGGTCGTCTGGACGTGGCGCTGTGCGTCTCGTGCGCGCGGCGGGTCTGCGGGCTGGACGACCTCGGCGCTGACCCGCACTGCGAGTGCGGCGCGCGGCTGCGTCCGGGCGTCGTCTGGTTCGGGGAATCGCTGCCGGCCGGCGCGTGGGACGTCGCGCAGGATGCGGCGCAGCGGTGCGAAGTGCTGTTGGTCATCGGAACCAGCGGTGTGGTGCAGCCGGCGGCTTCGCTCGCGCAGATCGCCTGTGCTCATGGGGCGCGGGTGATCGAAATCAACCCACAGCCCACGCCCATCAGCTCGCTGGCCGAAGTGCGTCTGGCGGGAACATGCGCCGGTCTGCTCGGCGCGCTGGACGCGGCGCTTGGCGATCGCCCGTGACGCCCGTAGCCGCGGTTTCGTACACTGTTTGCGGAGGACAGCGATGAAAGGCATTCTGCGCGCCATCCCCGCGATCCTGGTCGTCGGCGCCTGCTTTGCGCAGCAGGGGCTGCGGCAGCGTGACACGCGTTTTTACGTCATTCACAGCGATCTGCCCGCAGACGTGCTGCGCGAGGCGGAACTGCGCGTGGACCTGATGGCCGCGGAGTACGCGGCGCGCACGCGCGGCTTCGCGGGAGCCGTCAATCGCAAGTTTCCTTTTTACCTGTTCCGCGAGGCCGGCGACTACTACAACGCGGGCGGAATGCCCGGCAGCGCCGGCGTCTTCGACGGCAAGCGGTTGATGGCCATCGCTGGCGACGGCAAGACCGGCTCGACGTGGCACGTCGTGCAGCACGAAGGATTCCATCAGTTCGTCGACGCCGCGATCGGGCGCAACCTCCCGATCTGGTGCAACGAGGGGCTGGCGGAATACTTCGGCTCCGCCATCTTCACCGGCAGCGACTACGTCTGCGGCGTCGTGCCGCCGGACCGGCTCAAGCGTCTGCAGCGCTGGATCGAAGCAGGCCACACGGCGTCGGTGAAGGAGATGATGACCAAGACGCACGACGAGTGGAACGCGCAGCTCAACCTGGTGAACTACGATCAGGCCTGGTCGATGATCCACTTCCTCGCGCACGGCGACGGCGGCCGCTACCAGAAGGCGTTCAACAAGTTCCTCAAGCTCGTCAGCGGCGGCGAACCGTGGGAACCGTCCTGGGCCGCGAGTTTCGGCTACGGCGTGAAGTCGTTCGAGGCGCGTTGGAAGGAGTACTGGTCGAGCATGGATCCCGCCCACAGCGCCGAGCTCTACGCCGAGGCGACGGTCGCGCGTCTGACGAATTTCCTGGCGCGTGCGGTGAGTCAGAAGCAGAGCTTTGCGACGGCGGGCGCGTTCTTCGAGGCGGCGCGCGCCGGCGAGCTCAAGGCGCACCGACAGGACTGGCTGCCCACAACTCTGCTCGACGAGACGCTCGAAAATGCCGATCGCTGGGGCGAGTGGGCGCTGGAACGGCGCGGCGGCAACCAGGTGCTGGTGCTGCGCAGTGACGAACTGGGCGAGTTCGTCGGCACGTTTCAGGTCAGCGGCGCGCGAGTCCGGGCAGGCAGCGTGAAAGTCGCTCATGAGAGGCCGTAGCGGGCTTGTTTTGTGTGGTATCGCGCTCGCCGGTTGCGGAGCACCTGAAACGCCGCCGGCGGTCGTGCTGCGCATCGCCAACTGGTCCGGCCCCGCCAACGACGCGAAATTCCTGGCGCTCGAGCGAACTCATCGCGCGCGCTTCGAAGCCGCGCATCCGGGCGTCAGGCTGGAGCTCGAGCAGATTCCCGGGCTGGGGCAGTTCGAGTCGAAAGTCCTGCTTCAGATCGCCGCCGGAAGCGCGCCGGACGTGATCCAACTGGACGCAAGTTCGGCCGCGGTGTTCATCGAGAACGATGCGCTGCTTGATCTCGCGCCGTTCATCGCCGAAGACGAATCGTTCCGTGCGGCGGATTACTTTGAGGTGGTGTACGACATTACGCGGCGCGGCGAGTCGCAGTTCGGCGTTCCGCTCGATTTCACGCCAACGGTGCTCGTCTACAACCGGGCGCTCTTCGACGCGGCGGGCGTGCCCTATCCGCGCGAAGGCTGGAGCTGGAGCGATTTTCGACAGACCGCTTCGGCGCTGTCGCGACCCGCCGATGGAGATCACCCGCGGCAGTTCGGTTTCCGTTTCGTAAATCACATGCCGTTCTGGGTGATGTGGCTGTGGAACAACGGCGGCGACGCGGTCGCGCCCGACGGCCGCGCAGCGCAGGGCTATTTTGACAGCCCGGCGTCGCTCGAAGCCATGCAGTTTCTGGTCGACCTGGCGCGTGTCGACCGCTCGATGGCCACGCCGCTCGACGAGAAGATCGCCGGCGTCGACCTGTTTCGGTCAGGCCGCGCCGCGATGCACGTCACCGGACATTGGGAGCTGATCGAATACCGCCACGACAAACTGCCGATCGGCGTGGCGCCGCTGCCGACCAACGTCGGCCGGTCGCAGACGGTGATCTACGCTTCGAGCATGGCGATTCTGCGCGACGCGCGGCAGCCGCGGCTCGCATGGGAGTATCTCAAGTTTCTCACGTCGACCGAGATGCAGATCGAGCGCGTGGCGAGCGGAGTGGCGATCTCGGCGAACCGCGCCGCGGCGGAACATTACGCGTCCGATCCGATCGAGCGTGCATTCCTCGCCCGCCTGCCCGAAGCGCGGGCTCCCACCGGCGCCCGTGTCGAGCGCTACTCGCACTGCGAGGAGCTCGGGCGCGAGATGTTCGACGACGTCTTCAACGGCGGTGCGGCGGTTGATGAGGCGGCGCGGGTTGCCGCACGCCGCATGGACGCGCTGCTGCGTAAATGACGCCGCCGTTATCGGCACCCCTTACGAATCGGCCCGGCGTTTCGAACTCTATTGCATTGGCTGACGCGGCCACGACGTCGTGCCTAGGATTTCTCTGGCGGGTCGGGCCTGGCCGACGCCGCGCTGCGCGAAGGAGCAACGGGGGCATGCACCGAATACCGCCGGATCATCCGCTCCGTCGGCTGTTCGACGGACTGGTGGAACAGACGTTCATGGTCGACCTTGGCATCTGCGACACGCAGTTGACGCACTATCTCGCGGAGATGCTGGCCGACTTCGTTCACGCCGACCAGATTTTCCGCATGCGAACGGTGTCGGGCGACACGATCTACGAGGTTTCGCGCGTCGAGACCGACGCCTGCCTCGGCCCCAGCGTCGATCACGCGGCCCGCCACCGGCTGCTGAATCGCTACATCGGAGATTTCACGCTGTTCTGGACCGGCGTGTATCCCGAGAGCCTGCGCCGGACGCGGCCGCACGGGGATCGCCTGCAGGAATATTTTCTGCGCGGCAAGCGCTCGTACGCCATCGCCAGCGAATTGACCGGTCCTGAAGGGCGTCCGCCGGCGGCGCTGCTGCGGCAGCTCAGCCGCGAATTTGAATGCTGCGCCCACGGGCTGCAACTGGTGCGCTCGCAGTGGGAGCGCACGCGCGACGGGTCAAACTGAGCTTGGTGCGGTCAGGCATTCGGCGGGCTTGCGACAAAGCTCGTCGGCGTCGACCGCCCACTGCACGCCGCTGCCCAGTTCCTTGATCTCGACGCGCCGCATGGCCTGGAAGTCGCGGCCGACCAGCACGACGAACCGCGCCCCGCGCGAATCCGCCTGCTTGAGCTGCTTGCCGATGGCGGCCCGCCGATAGGAAAAATCCACGCTCAGGCGGCGCTCGCGCAGGCGGCCGACGAGCGCGAGTGCGTCCGGGAACAGCTCCGCCTCGGTGTCGATCACGAACACATCGAGCTGCCGATCGAGCGTCGGCAGCTTGTTGAGTTCCGTGAGCAGTTCGGTCATCGGCGCGTCGCCGGCGCCGAACCCGACGCCCGGCAATTTCGGTCCGTCCAGCAGGCTGGTGAGGTCGTCGTAGCGTCCGCCGCCGAGCAGCGCCCGCAGCGAAGCCTTGCGCGAGTGAGCTTCGAAGACGGCGCCCGTGTAGTACGCCAGGCCGCGCACGATGCGCAGGTCGAAGTCGCAGTAGTCCGCCACGCCGAGACCCGACAGGCTGCTCCACAAGCGCTCGACCTCGAGCGCTGCCGCTTCGCCGTCCGCTCCGCCGCGCGCGGCAAGCGCCAGGGCGTCGGGTCGGCTAAGTCCGCGCAGGCACTCTTCAATGCGGTCGGACGACGCAAACGCGCCGAGTCGCTCGTCCCACTGGCGTCGGAATTCAGCCGCCTCGAGTTTGTCGAAGCGGTCGATCAGCGGGAATGCGGCGTCAGTCTGTTCGGCCGGCAGACCGAGCGATCGAAGCACGGCCCGAGCCAGCGGGCGCGTGCTGATCCGGATCGCGATGTCGGCCGCCGTCAGTCCGATGCCGCGGAAGAACTCCGCGGCGACCGCGATGCACTCGGCGTCGGCGAGCGCGTCCTCGGCGCCCAGGATGTCGATGTTCCATTGAAAGAACTCGCGCAGCCGGCCGCGCTGCGGGCGCTCGGCGCGGCACATGCGAGGAATGCTGAACCACTTGATCGGTCGTGGCAGGGCGTTCGCTCGCGCCGCCACCATTCGCGCCAGCGTGGGCGTCATCTCGGGGCGAATGGCGAATTCGCGCTCGCCGCGATCACGAAAGTGAAACAGCTCGCTGACAATGCCTTCGCCGCTCTTGAGGCGATAGAGCTCGAGGAATTCGAAGATCGGTCCTTCGTATTCCTCGAACCCGAACGCGCGCGACACGCCGCGCCACTGGTCGAACAGCCAGTTTTGCAGGCGCATCTGATCGGGGTAGAAGTCGCGCATCCCCGGCGGCGTCTGAATCTTCATGTCGCGTCGGCTCCTCGATCCGCCGGCGGCGCGGCGCTGTCGTCTCTCACCGGGCTGCTGGGCGCGGCCGCATGCCGTAGAGCGTTCCTTCGACGGTGCGGCGCTGCGCCGGGTTCCGCTCGCCGAGCCGTGCTTCTTCCGCGGCCCGGGCGCAGCGCGCCGCATGATGCTCGGCGACCCATTCGACGGCCTCCGACACGCTGTCGGTGAGGGCGTAGATGCGCGGATCGTCGGCCCCGATGTAGCGGTATCGGTCGTGCACGGTCGACTGAATCCACTCGATCAGCGGCCGCCAGTAGTCGCGCCCGAACAGCACGATCTTCATCGGCGGCGCTTTCGAGGTCTGAATGAGCGTCAGCGATTCGAAGAACTCGTCGAGCGTGCCGAACCCGCCGGGGAAGCACACAAAGGCGCAGGCGTACTTTACGAACATCACCTTGCGTGCGAAGAAGTAGTGGAAGTTCACGGAGATGTTCTGGTAGGGATTCGCTTCCTGCTCAAGCGGCAGCGAGATATTCAGGCCGACGCTCTTGCCGCCGGCCTCGGTTGCACCCTGATTGGCGGCGGCCATGATGCCCGGTCCGCCGCCGGTGATGACTGTGAATCCGCGTCGCGCCAACTCGGCGGAGAGTTCGCGTGCCTGCTGGTAGAAGGGGTCAGCGGGCGCCGTTCGCGCGGAGCCGAATACGGACACCGCGGGACGGATGTCCGCCAGCGCTTCGAAGCCCTCGACGAACTCCGACAGAATGCGAAACAGCCGCCATGTTTCCGCCGCGGCGTCGGACGGGTTCAGTTCGCCATCGCTCATGATCGGCTCCGCACGTCGCGTGCGGACGTACTATATCGAGAGCGCCGCACTCGCGGCGGCACGCAGGAGGCGGCGATGGTCGTTGCGATCGTCGAGGACATGATCTTCGCTTCGCGCATTCTGGCCCTGGGAAAAATGCAGGAGGCGAAGGTTGAACTACGTTCGGCGGCGGCCTGTCGCGACCAGTGGCCCGCCGGTGTGAGCTGCGCGCTGATCGACTTGGAGCTGCCGGACGCCCTGACGATCATCCGCACGCTGCGTGCGGCGAACCCCGGCCTGCGCCTGATCGCGTTCGGTCCGCACGTGCAGGTCGAACGGCTGCGGGCTGCACGCGAAGCCGGCGCCACCGAATCGCTTCCCCGCTCGAAGTTCGTTGAGCGGCTGCCTGATCTGCTTCAGTCCGTCGCCGACGATGGTGCATCCCGCGCTTCGCGCGAATGATCTGACCGGATCGCGGCGGGTTCGTCGTCTACAATCCGCACCGATGAGCGCCCCCGGCCGATTCGCACACCATTCCTCTGACGAGGCGCTTGCGCCCGAGCAACTGGAGCGATTGCAGCGCGCCAAGCTCGCAGCGCTCTGGGCACAGCTCGCGCCGCACAACGAGTTCTACCTGCGGAAATTCTCGGGGATTTCGTTCGATCCGCTGCGCGACCCGCTCGCGGCGCTGCCCTTCACGACGCGCGCAGAACTCGAAGCCGACCAACTGGCCGCGCCGCCCTACGGTCGCTGCCGCAGCGCGCCGCTCGAGTGTTTTGTGCGCGTACACCAGACGTCCGGCAGCCAGGGTCAGCCGCTGCGCTGGCCCGACACGGCGCGAAACTGGGACTGGTGGAAGCAGTGCTGGAACATGATCTTTCATGCGGCGGGCGTCGACGCCGGCGACACGCTCGTGTTCGCCTTTTCGTTCGGGCCGTTCATCGGCTTCTGGAGCGCCTTCGAGGCCGCCGCGGCGCGCGGCTGCCGCTGTCTACCGGCCGGCGGAATGACGTCGGCAGGGCGGCTGCGCTACCTTTTCGATCACAACGCGACGGTGGTCTGCTGCACGCCAACCTATGCGCTGCATCTGGCGGAGGTCGCCGCCGCCGAGAATTTCCCACTGCGCGACACCGCCGTGCGGACGCTGCTGGTGGCGGGTGAACCGGGCGGAAACATTCCGGCCACCCGCGCTGCGATCGAGCGTGCATGGAATGCGCGCGTGGTCGATCACGCGGGGATGACCGAAATCGGTCCCTGGGGATTCGAAGAACCCCGCGCCCCCGGCGCGCTTCACCTGATAGAAAGCGAATTCATCGCCGAAGTGGTGCAGCCGCGCGGCGACGCGCCGATCGCCGATGGCGAGCTGGGCGAGTTGGTGCTGACCAGCCTCGGCCGCATCGACAGCCCGCTGATTCGTTACCGCACCGGCGACCTGGTGCGCCGCGCGCCGCGCGCGTGCGTCGCCGGCCGTTGGTTCTCGCGCTTCGAGGGCGGCGTTCTGGGTCGCGCCGATGACATGCTGTTCATCCGCGGCAACAACGTGTTCCCAAGCGCGATCGAGGGTATCTTGCGCGAGTTGGAAGGCGTGGCGGAATTCCGGCTGGAGGTGAGCACGCGCGGCGGTCTGGCCGAGCTTGCGCTCGTGATTGAGCCCGCAGCCGGCGCCGACCGCGACGCCGTCGCCGCGGCCGCCGAGCGCGCCGTGCGCGATCGGCTGAACTTCCGGCCGTCGGTGCGGCTGGCCGCGCCCGGTGAGTTGCCACGATTTGAGATGAAAGCGCGACGCCTGGTGCACACTCCGGCGACCGGGGCGCCGCCGGCGGAGGATCAGAAATGAACTGGATCGGTATTCGGCGCGCCGCCAGCTGCGGCGCATGGTTGTTCGCGTCCGCCGCGTTCGCCGGCGATTGGACAGCCTGGCGCGGTCCGACGAGCACCGGCGCCTATCCCGGCCCCGCGCCGGTCACGAGCTGGACCCAGGACGGCGCGAACCAGATATGGAAGGCCCCACTCGGCGGTCGCACGTGTCCGGTCGTTCACAACGGACGCGTGTTCCTGATCGGGCCGGTCGGCGAAGGTCCGACGCTCGGCGAGCGTACGTTCTGTCTCGACGCCGCGACCGGCGCGCTACTTTGGGAGAATCGGTTCAACGTCTTCCACACCGACATCGTTGAGAATCGCGTCGGCTGGACCGCGCCCGCCGTCGATCCCGAGACCGGCAACGTCTACTTTCACGCGACCGGCGGCGAGCTCCTCTGCTACAACCGCGACGGCAAGCTGCTCTGGTCGCATTCGCTGACCGAGGAGTTCGGTCGCTTCACCGGCTACGGCGGGCGCATCTACACGCCGCTCGTGGACGAAGGCCTTGTGATCATCGGCATGGTCACCCAGGGCTGGACGCCCGACACCGCGCAGATGGGGCATCGCTTCGTCGCATTCGACAAGCGCAGCGGCGAAGTGGTCTGGACGGTGACGCCCGGCGGTCGGCCGCTCGATACGACCTACAGCACTCCGGTCGTGGCTGAGATCGCCGGTCGGCGGTTGCTGATCGCGCCGTATTCGGACGGCTGGGTGTATGGCCTGCTGGTTCGCACGGGCGAGACCGTGTGGAAATACCATCTGGCCGAGCGCCCGATCAACGTGTCGCCTGTCGTTTCCGGCAACCGCGTGTACGTCGGCCACAGCGAGGAGAATTTCGACACGACGGTCATGGGCCGCGTCGTTTGCTTCGACGGCGCGCGCAGCGGAGAGATCGACAAGTCCGGCGAATTCTGGCGCGTCGATGGGCTGGACGCGGGATACGCCACGCCGCTGCTGGCGAATGATCGCCTCTACGTGCTCGACAATTCCGCGAACCTGACCGCGCTGAACGCCGAAACCGGCGCGCGCTTCTGGACGCAGAGCTTGGGCCGCATTGCTCGCGGCTCGCCGATCGCGTCCGCGGACGGCGTGATCTATGTTCCGGAGCAGAACGGGAATCTCTGGATCCTCCGCGACGCCGGCGATCGCTGCGAGGTGCTGGATCAGGAGACGTTCGCGGGCACGGATGCGTCCATCAATGAGATTCAGGGCTCGCCCGCCATCGCCAACAGACGCCTGTACTTCCAGACTCGCTATGCGACGTATTGCGTCGGCAACCCGACGCCCGCGCCGGCCGCCGCGGCCGCCGCGACGCCGCAGTCCGCGACGGAAACCGAGCCGGCGCCCGGCGACCTGACGTTCCACGTGATTCCGTCTGATGTCACTCTGGCGCCCGGCGAGAAGGTTCAATTTCAACTGGCCGCGTTCCGCAAGAACGGGGAGCTCGCCGGCAAGTTCATGAGCCAGGAGCCTCGCTTCGAGGTAAAGGGCGTACGCGGCACAATGAGCTCCGCGGCGCCGCACGAATTTACAGCCGCGGCGGACGGCGGTTTTTCCGCCGGCACGATCACCGTGCAGTGGGTGGGTGAGAAACCGGCGGTGGCGCGGGTTCGCGTCGCTCCCAAGCCGCCGATCAGCGAGGATTTCGAAGCGTATGCCCTCGACGCCAACCCGCCGGGTTGGATCAACACGCTCGGTAAAACAAAGATCAAGGAAATCGACGGCGGCAAGGTGCTCAGCTTGCAGGCCGAGCGTCCGACGCCGACCTCCATGCGCGTCCGCACCTATTTCGGCCCCACGCTCGCGGGCGGATACACCATCGAAGCCGACGTGAAGGGGCTGCCGCGCAAGCAATGGAAACCGGACATCGGCGTGGTGAACTCGCGCTACGAGATGCTGCTGCTCGGCAGCGAGCCCACGCTGCGTCTCACCACCTGGCCGGCGATTCCGCGACTGCAGAAAGACGTGCCGTTCGATTGGAAGACAGACGTCTGGTATCGCATGAAGCTCGAAGTGAAGCTCGACGCCGACCGCGCCCTGGTCCGCGGGAAGGTCTGGCCGCGTGAGGAATCCGAGCCGTCCGCATGGACGATCGAATACGAGGACCCGTTCCCGAATCGCGAAGGCGTCCCCGCACTCTACGGATACTCGGCGGGCACCACCGACAAATCCAAGGGCACGGAAATACTCTGGGACAACGTAAAGATCACTCAGTAACGCCCGGTTCGCGCCGGCCGATACCGGCCGAGTCGGTGTTGCATGGCCTCCCAACCGCGGAGTCAGACGCATGACCAGCAACCTTGTTCACCGCCGCGCGGCGCGCGCCGCGCGCTTCGTTCGACTTCCCATCGCGGCGCCGCTCGCCGCGTTGCTGGCGTTGCAGCCGGCCGGCGCGCAGGACGCCGCACCGGCCAAGCGCGGCGACTGGCCCATGTGGGGCGGATCGCCTGACCGCAATTTCGTCTCCGACGAAACCGGCATCCCCACCACCTGGAACATGAAGACCGGCGAGAACATCAAGTGGATCGCTCCGCTCGGCTCGCAGACCTACGGCAACCCAGTCGTGGTTGCCGGCAAGGTGCTTGTCGGCACCAACAATGGCGGCGAGTACCGCCCCAAGATCAAGGGCGACAAGGGCATCGTGCTCTGCTTCGCCGCGGATAGCGGCAAGCTGCTGTGGCAGGCCACGCACGACAAGCTCGCTACGGGTCAGGTCAACGATTGGCCCGAGCAGGGGATCTGCTCGTCTCCCGTCGTCGAGGGCGATCGCATCTACTACGTCAGCAACCGCTGCGAACTCGTCTGCGCCGATCTCGACGGCATGGCCGACGGCAACGACGGCGTGACCGACGAGAAATACAACGAGGCCCAGGACGCCGACATCATCTGGACGCTCGACCTGATCGACGAGCTTGCGGTCTTCCCGCACAACCTCGCCACCAGCTCACCGGTCATGGCCGGCGACCTCGTGTATCTGCTTACGTCCAACGGCGTCGACGAAGGGCACTTGAATCTTCCGTCCCCGCAGGCGGCCGCTTTCGTCGCAGTGAACAAAACCACCGGCGAGGTCGCCTGGACCCGCAACGACCCCGGCAAAAACACCCTGCACGGACAATGGTCCAGCCCGTCCTACGGAGTCATCGGCGGCGCGCCGCAGGTCGTCTTCGCCGGCGGCGACGGCTGGGCCTATGGCTTCGAGCCGCTCAAGGGCGAGCCGCTCTGGAAGTATGACCTTAACCCCAAGGACTCCAAGTACGTCCTCGGCGGTCGCGGCACCAAGAGCTACATCATCGCCACGCCCGTCATCTACGCGGATTCGGTCTTCCTCTGCGTCGGGCAGGACCCCGAGCACGGCGAGGGCGTCGGACAGTTCCATCGCATCGACGCCACGAAACGCGGCGACATCACCGAGTCGGGTCGCATCTGGCACGTGGGCGGAAAGGACTTCCACCGTTCGCTGTCGACGGCTGCGGTGCGCGACGGACTCGTTTACGCCGCCGACCTGAGCGGTTTCCTCTACTGCTTCGATCTGAAGGACGGAAAACTGCACTGGCGGCACGACACGCAGGCCGCGCTCTGGGGCTCGCCCTACGTCGTCGACGGCAAAGTGATGCTCGGCGACGAGGACGGCGAAATCGTCGTCCTTGCGCACGGCAAAGAGGAGAAGGTCCTCGCCACCAACGACATGGGCAACTCGGTTTACACGACGCCCGTCGCGAGCCACGGCGTGCTCTACATCACGAATCGCAACCAGTTGGTCGCGATCCAGCAGGGGGCGAATACGCCGCCCGCCAAGCCGGCGCAGAACTAGCCGAATTCGGGGGAGCGTCAACGCGATGACCGCGCTCGACCAGCACACGCTCGACATCGTCCGCTGGCATTTCAGCCCGGAGACCGGCACACCCTTCTGGCTCGACTTCGCCGAGCGCCTCGGCTGGGACCCGCGCCGCGAAATTCAGGGCTACGCCGACCTCGACAAATTCCCCCCGTTTCAGGATGAATGGCTGCGCGGCGGACCGGTTCGCCGCTGGGTGCCGCGCGGCCTGGCCGGAAAACCGATCTATGTCTTCGAGACCGGCGGCAGCACCGGCGTGCCCAAGTCGCGCATCAACAGCGAGGACTTCCGCATCGATTACGAGCAGTTCAGCGAGACGCTCAGCGACGCAGCTTTTCCGCGCGGCAGCGACTGGCTGATGCTCGGACCCTCCGGCCCGCGCCGGCTGCGCCTCGCCGTCGAGCATCTGGCGCAGCACCGCGGCGGCATCTGTTTCTGCGTGGATCTCGATCCGCGCTGGGTAGTGAAGCTCACGAAATCCTCGCGCATCCGCGAGATGCACGAATACAAGGAACACGTGATCGAACAGGGCCTCACAATTCTGCGCGCTCACGACAACATTCGCTGTCTCTTCGCCACGCCTAAGCTGCTCGAAGCGCTCTGCGAGCGAATCTCGCTCGTGAAGCTGGGAATCCGCGGCGTGTTCTGCGGCGGAACGCAGATGACGCGCCAGTTCCACAAGTTCGCGCGCGAGGAGCTTTGCGAGGGCGGACAAGTCGAGTTCGTCCCCACCTACGGCAACACGTTGATGGGGCTGGCCTGCCACAAACCCTACGAGCCGGCCGACGGCTACAGCATCATCTACCACCCGCCGCTGCCGCGCGCCCTGATCGAAGTCGTCGACATGAAGTCCGACGAGAATCCCGACAACTGGCATCAACCGCCGTCGGGCTGGACTCCCGGTTCGCGCTCAGCGCCGCCCGGCGGCGGTCAGCGCCATCGCATCGTGGGCTACGGCGAGGTGGGTCGCGTGCGGCTGACCACGCTGACGCGCGAGTTCTTCATGCCGCGCTTTCTCGAACGCGACGAAGGTGTTCGCACGCCGCCTTGCTCGAAATATCCCTGGGACGGCGTGGGCGACGTGCGCCCGTTTTCGCTCTTCGCGACGCCGATCGTCGAGGGCGTGTATTGATCGCGCTTCCTCGAGTCGGGCGCTTCGGCATCTCGCCGGTCTGATTGGGGAGCATCGGCGTCTCGCCGGTCAGAATTGGATTGGGGAGCATCGGCGTCTCGCCGGTCAGAATTGGAATGGGGAGCATCGGCGTCTCGCCGGTCTGATCGGGGAGCATGGGCGTCTCGCAGTTCTGAAATGGGGGGCATGGGCCTCTGGCCCGTGCTAGGGTTGCCTTCTCTCGTTTCTCGTTTCTCGCATTTTCTTGGCGGGCATGGGCCTTTGGCCCGTGTTCGATGGCATCCTGGTGCGCGCCCCCCGCAGCTAGAGCGGTTTCAAATTTGCACTGCTTGGTAGCCGCAGTGTCGGAAGAAGCCG
>CAYMBL010000053.1:0-19077 GCA_964388675.1 uncultured Planctomycetales bacterium | reverse complement strand
CGGCCCCGGCGCGTATGAAGTCACCGCCGCGCTGGACAGCGGCCAGGTGCTGACCCGCCGACGCCGATTGCGAGTGAGGCGGACGCGAAGCGGGCAGCGCCGGGCGGCTATTCCGTCGCCTGCGGCGTGAAGCGCAGCCGCGACGTGTCGTAGCCGAGGTCGACGATCTGCGAGAGGATCGCGTCGAGCGTGGCGTCGTCGAGCGTCGGCGTGCGCGAGAGAATCCACAGGAACGAGCGAGTCGGGTCGCTGACGATCGCCCATTGATACTGGTCGTCGAGACCGATGACCCAGTAGGGCGCCTCGAAGAAGCCGCCGAAGGTGACGAGCAGCTTGGCGGGCTCGGCCGGGTCGGCGACGCGCGCCGAGCCTTCGATAGTGTTCTTCTCGCCGTCGAGGCTGCCGAGGAAGCAGGTGTTGAGGACGGAGACGCGGCCGTCGTCGAGAAGACCGTACTCGGCGGTCGTGCCGGTGCAGCCGGATTGGAAGGCAGTGGGGTAGCTGGCGATTTCAAACCACTTGCCGGCGTAGCGCTCGAGGTCGACATCCGCCACGACCGCGGGCGGATCCAGCAGGCTGACGCATCCGCCGAGGCCGAGCAGAGCGATTCCGGTGAGGACTGAGGCCCCGAGCGATCTTACGAACTGCATTCGCGAATTCTCCCGCCGGCGGTGTCGGATGGCGCGTCGGCGAGCGAGTATAGCGCGAGGGGGGCGCGGCGACGGGGATCGATGCTACGGGCGATTGAAGCTCGCAGCGGGGAGAGCGGAGGGTTGATTGCGAACGAGATGCCGAGTCAGAATGCCCGGCGGGGTAGAGGGCTCCAAATCGGGCTGATCGTTTGCGGGACCGGACACTGATTCCCGCTGCGCGGGAATGGAGGGGACGGGCGGGGACGCCCATCCCACCCAGAGAAGAATGGGCGTTGCTGTTTTGCAGCGAGCGGGGGGAGGTGCGAGAAGGGATTCTCGCACCAGGAAATACATTCGCAGCGAGCGGGGGGAGGTGCGAGAAAGGATTCTCGCACCAGGAAATACATTCGCAGCCGAGCGGGGGGAGGTGCGAGAAAGGATTCTTGCACCAGGAAGTGTGCGAAGCATAAGAGGTGGGCATGGCCCACCCTACGGGATCGCGGCAGGAACCGCGGCCGCGCGCGGCGGCGATCAGTACACGCGGCGGTCTTCGCGATCGGCCGGGTTCGTCAGCGGGACCATGACGGGCGCCGGAGTCGTCAGCGGAACAAGGTCCGACGCTGCAATCGGCAACGGAGCATTTCCCGCCGGCGTTGCCGGCCGCGCGCGGCGCTGCGCTGACGTGTCGACCGGGCGGTAATACTGGTCGCGCTGCTGCGGCTGCCAGCCGGCGTCGCTAATCAGGCGGCGAATCTCGCCTTCACTCAGGCGGAACGTGGCCCCGGCCTGGCTGACGACATTCTCCTCCATCATTACGCTGCCCATGTCGTTCGCGCCGTAGAAGAGCGCGAGCTGGCCGATTTTCGGCCCCATCGTCACCCAGCTCGACTGCATGTTCGGCACGTTGTCGAGGTAGAGCCGCGAGAGCGCGAGCCACAACAGATATTCGTGGGCGTCCGCGAGCAGCAGATGCTGTCCGTCGGGCTGCGGACGCGCGGCGCCGCGCGTCGTGTCGATCGGCAGGTGTTTCCAGCGGCCCAGCGGGGCGCCCTCGGGTTGAAACGGCCAGTGAATGAACGCCGTGAAACCGCCGGTCTCGTCCTGGAGATCGCGGATGCGGCGCATGTGCTCGATGCGCTCCTCGATGGTCTCGATGTGGCCGATCATCATGGTCGCGCTGGTCTTCATGCCGATCTGATGCGCGGCACGCATGACGGCCAGCCACTCGTCGCTCAGCGTTTTTCCCTGGCCGATGCGGCGTCGCACGCGGTCGACCAGAATCTCGCCGCCGCCGCCGGGGATGGTGGCAAGTCCGGCGTCCTGCAGGCGTAGCAGCACGTCGCGGAGCGGCATGCGATAGACGAGGTGGAACGCCCAAATTTCGGGCGGGCTGAACGCGTGGATGTGGATGCTCGGATAGTGCGTGCGGATGAAGCGCAGCAGATCGAGATACCAGTCGAATGCAAGCCCGTGACCGCTGGGGTCGGACGCATCGGGCACGAGACCGCCCTGCATCAGAATCTGCGTGCCGCCGATGTCGAGCAGCTCTTCGATCTTGCGCCCGATCTGCTCGTAGCTCAGGATGTAGGCGTCGGGCTGGCCGGGATCGGTCTTGAAATTGCAGAAGATGCACTTGGCCGTGCACACGTTGCTGTAGTTGATGTTGCGGTCGACGACGTACGTGCGATACGGCTCGGGGTGCAATTGCATCAGGCGCTCAAACGCGCGCCGGCCCAGCTCGTGGATCGACATCTCGCGGTGCATGGCGAGCGCGTCCGCGTCGCTCAGACGCGTTGCGCCGGCGGCGACGCCCGTGCGCTGGATGGTGGACATGCGGTCGGCCCTCATGATCCCGTAGGAGCGGTCAACGTTGTCGCGGGCCACGGGATGTGCGCCCCGGGCGCGACGACCCCATGCCGAGCGCAGAGCGCCGCGAAGTGATCGGCGCCCGCGCGGAAACGGTCGTCCAGGCGGTACTTCAGACAGCGCGTGAGGTAGCGCGTCGCAAGATCGACCGGCCACCAGCGGCGCGGGCCGTCGCTCTGCGCGATCTCGGCCGCCCGCGCGACGCCGCGATCGCGCGCTTCCGAAAGCAGGGACGCCGCGAATTCGAGCGACGCGTCGGCCCCGGCCGGCGCGCGTGGCGCCGCCCAGACCGCGAACACGAAGGGCAGACCGGTGTGCTGCCGCCAGGCTGCGCCGAGATCGACTTCATAGGCAAAGCCATCGCGGCGGCCGGTGATGACCTTGTCGCCGATCAGGAGCACCGACGAGCAGTCGTCGACGCGCTGCCGCTGCGAGTCGAAGGCGCGCAACTCGAGCGGAGTGTCATAGAGCTCGCGCCAGAGCACACGCGCGAGGTTGATCGAGGTGTGCGAATCGCCGTCGACCCAGAGGGTGCGGATGCGGTCTGGCGGAACCTGTGAGAATACGCGGACGGTCATGGTCTCGCCGTCGCAGGCGATGCCGGCGTCGGATAGGACCTGAAGCCGGCCGGCGGAAGCGATCACGTCGAAAATCGGAACCAGGGCGACCTGCACCGCCTGGTTTTCGAGCCGCGCCGCGAGCGCGGACGGGACGTCGAAGTAGAGCGAGACGTCGGGGCGGCCTTCGAGGCCGTCGATCAGCGGACGGGAATTGAGGTACGAAACGACGCCGAGCCGCAACACGGGGGATTCCTCCGTATGAAGCCGAAGTATAGGAGTTGCCGGAATCGCGAAGTTCTTCTGAACTTTCAAGAATCGTGAATGATCCCGCGCCGGCCTTTGCGGGAGTCTTGCGCGACTGCCGTAGACTGCTGCGTCGACGTGCCGCTTCGGCGGTTTCCGCGGGCTCCTTCAGGCCGGCGGTGATCGCGGAGGCGGGTGTCGGCGTTGGCGATTCGTTCGGACCCCTAGAGCGAGGTGAGCCCGATGCATGCAAGACCGATGAGTTTGGCGACGATGTGGATACTGCTCGCGGCCGGTGCGTGGGCGGCGGATGATCCGTTCGCCCGGCTGCCCGCGAATGTGCATGTCGGCATTTCTTGGGAGAAACTCGCCGGTGACGATTCGCGCTGGCTCGACGCCGCGCGGGCCGTGCTCGGCTCGACGTTTTGGCGTGATTTTGCCGAGGGCGAGCCGCCCGCGGAGGTGCGCTCGGCCGCTGAGCTGATTCGCACGGTGGCGCGCGGCGCGGGCTGCGTCGGGGTTCGCCTGCGCGGCGAGGCGGCGCCGGAGTTCGGCGTTGTGCTGATGCTGGGCGACAAGGCCGCGGACGCGTTCAAGCAATTCGACGGAATGCTGCGAACCGCGAACAGTGCCGCGGAGTTCGGCACGTACCAGGCCGGCGGCGTGAGCTTTTCGCACTTTGTGGGCGGCGAGAACGACATGTTCGCCTGGGCGCTTCGCGGCTCGGATGTGCTGGTCGCGTCGACCAAGGCGATGGCGGAAGCGATCGCCAAACCGCCGGCCCGCGAGCAGTCGCTTGCCGGGCACTCCGAGGTGATGGCCTGCCGCAAACGGGTCGATGGGCCGAGCGCGGAGTGGCATCTGTCCGCGTGGGCGGATCTGAACGAAATGAAGGGCCTGATCGAACTGCTCGTCGCGGAGGAGATGGCGCAGACTCCGGATGCGCCGTCGTTCAAGGAGATTGAGAAAGCGACCGGCATCGATGCCTGGTCGTCGTTGTATTTCCGTGTTGAGCCGGCGGACGGCATGGCGCGGTTGGCGTCGTATCTGCGGACGAAGGGCGACTCGGGGTTGAACCTGCTCTATCGCCAGCCCGCGCTCACCGACGCCGACGTGGCCCTGGTGCCGCGCGACGCGTACTGGGCGCAGGTGTGGAACATCGATCTGCACGCGGCGTGGGCTGAAGCGATGCAGATCGTGGAGCAGTTGCATCCCGATGTCCGGCCACAGGTCGAGGCCGTCATCGCCGCCATTCGGCCGATGCTCGGGGTCTCGATCACTGAGGAACTGCTGCCGGCGTTCGGCGACAGTTGGGCGCTGTTCGACGCGCCGTCGCATGGCGGCATGATGTTCAGCGGGACAGTGCTCGCGGGCGAGGTGAAGGACGCGGCGCTGGTCGGCGCGTTTCTCGACCGTGTTACCGAGGCGCTGGGCGGGGCGGCCGCGGCCGGCAACGTTCGCATTTCTCACAAGAAGCTGGAGCGTGACGGTCGGACCGTGCACTACGCGTTGATCGGCGGACTGCCGGCGCCGGTCGCGCCGTCGTGGACGTTCGTCGGCGATCGCGTGCTGATCGGCCTCTTCCCGCAGACGCTGCTGGCGGCCGCGGCACAGGCGGATCCGAAAACGCGCAAGGAGAGCCTGCTCGATCATCCGGACGTCCGCGAGGCCCGGACCAAGCTGCCGAAGTCCGCGAGCGCCTTGTTGTATGTCGACTCGGGCTCCGGGGCGCGCACCGTGCACGCGCTGCGCCAGTTGGCGTTCACGCTCGCGGCGTCGATGAGCGTCGGCACGCCCGACGAGTTCGACCTGGCGCGGCTCGGCCCGGCGCCGCAGGAGATTGCCAAGGTTCGCAACATGCTGGCCGTACAGTCGTCGGACGACGAGGGGTTTTATTACGAAGCGCGGAACGTCGATCCGGCGGCGTTCTTCCTGATGCCCGATACGGGCGTGGCGACGGCGGCCCTGGGCGTGTCGATTGTGTTGCCTTCGCTGAGCCGGGCGCGCGAGCTGGCGAAGCGCACGGTGTCAATGTCGAACCTGCGTCAGATTGGGATGGCGATGCACATCTACGCGAGCGACAACAGCGGAAAGTTGCCTGCGGGTTTCGATCCCATGGTGCAGGGCGGAATGATCACGCGCGAAGTGCTGACGTCGCCGCGGGATGAGCCGGGTTCGATTTCGTACGTGTGGATCGTGCCCGAGCGCTGGACGATGGACCAGCTGACCAAGAGCAATCCCGCCGGCACTGCGATCGCGTACGAGCGGCTCATCGACGACGAAGGGACAAACGTGCTCTTTGTCGATGGGCACGTCGAGTTCGTGCGAATGGAGCGATTGTCTGAGGTGATGCGGCAGACGTACAAGCTGTTCGGGCGCGAGGCGGACATGCCGCCGGAATTCCGCGGCGGCGGGACCATTCCCCAACCCGTGAGGCCGTGATGGCAGGATGAGCACGATTGAAACTTGATTCCCGCTGCGCGGGAATGTAGGGGACGGGCGTGGACGCCCGTCCCACCCGGATCGCAGAGCGGTGCCAGGAATCGCTGCCGGAGCCAGGTTCCGGCCGATAGTCGCCCGGCGAATCGAGAGCCCGGGTCGGGTTACTCCGTCGCGAGGAGTCGCTGCCAGCCTTCGTCGGTGAGCTGCTGCCAATAGCTGAGTTTTCGCCCGTCGAGGAACAGCGTCGGCACCGTCTCCACGCCCGCGGACTGCGCCAGTTCAACGTCCGCGGCGATGCGATCCGCCAGGCGCGACTGCATCGCCTCCTCGAGCGCCGGGCCTGGAACTCCCGCGAGCTGCGCCCACTCGCCGAACGCCCGGCGATCGAGCTCACTCTGCCGGCGGTACAGCTCGCTGCGCAGCGCGTCGGCTGCCGCGTCGCCGCCGATCGAGCGGGCCATGTCGATGGCGCGGGCGGCGTCGCACGCCGCGGGGTGCATTTCGCGCTGCACGCGCGGATTGCACCGTGCCGAAAGCGGGTAGTGGCGGTATTCGACGCGCACCGGCGCGGTCTGCTGCACGCGCGCCAGCGTCTGCGACAACGTGCGACACACCGGGCATTGCAGGTCGACAAACGCCGTCAGGACGCGCGCGGGGGCGCTTGCCGTTTCCGATTCCGCCGCCGTGAGCAGCGCGGCTTGCACCGGCTGGCGCTGCCAATCCCAGCGGACGAACTCGGCGTCGGCGACGATGCGCTGGTACGCGGCGGCGTACTGTGCGGCGTTGGACTGAATCTGTGCCAGTTGAGCGCCCTGTGCGTGTGCCAACGCGAGCAGCGCCGCCGCCAGCAGCGCGGGAATCGCGCGCGGGCGCAGGGGCGTCGGCGCCGTCTGTCGCGAGCGCAGCGCCGCCAGCAGAAACAGACAGACGAGCGCGGCGTTGACGGCGTGCGTAATGGTGCACAGAACGCACCAGCGGTGCAGCACGTTGGCCATCACGTGCACGAGATAAGCGGATTGCAGCAGCGCGCCGACGCCCAGCGCGATCATGGGGCCGTGCCAGGCGATGCGATTGCGGCGCGGCGCGCCACAACACGCCAGCCAGAGCGCGAAGGCTGCGAAATACGCCATGCCGAGGACGGCGTAGCTGAGGCGGAGTGAGCCGCGTTCGGTTCGGATGAGGTCGACGCCGGCCCAGGCCGAGCGCAGCACGGCCATGCAGTCTGCGCCCGAGGCCGATTGGCTCTCGCCGCAGGCGGCATTGAGCAGGGGCGTGGGGGAACCGCCGCCGGCGCGGCTGAGTTCGAAACTCAGCCACCAGCCGGCGATCGCCAGCAGCAGAAGCAGCCACGCGAGCCAGTCGCGGCGTGGAGTTCGTTGGGTTATAGCGGAATCCATGCGAGTCTCCGTCAATCCGCGTGTTCAAACGGCCGCCGTGAAAGCCACAGCGGGCGGCGCTGCGCGATGCTGAGAATCAGACCGAGTCCGAGGAAGTTCACCCACAGGCTGCTGCCGCCGAAGCTGACGAACGGCAGCGTGATTCCGGTGATGGGGGCGAGGCCGATGTTGGTGCAGATGTTGAGCATGGCCTGGGCGGCGATCATGACGACGATGCCGACGGCGAGCAGTCGTCCGAAGGGGTCGCGCGTGACGAGCGCAACTTCGAGGCCGCAGACGACGATGACGACGTAGGCGAGGATCACGAGCGCGCAGCCGAGCAGGCCCCACTGGTTGCCGACGATGGCGAAGATGAAATCGTTTTTTTCTTCAGGCAGCAGCGCGTAGCGCACAAAGACGCCTTGGCGCCAGCCTTCGCCCCAAGCGCCGCCGCTGCCGAGCGCGGTGAGACCCTGTCGCAGTTGATAGCCCTCGGAGCGCTGCCAGCGTTCGTCGTCGCTGTTCTGGCGGAAGAGGGCGCGAACGCGATCGCGCTGGTATTCCTTCATGCCATACATGTAGAAGAGCGGAAGCAGCGCGAGGCCGATTACGACGATGGTCGCGAGGTGGCGGCCGCGGGCCCCGGCGACGAACAGCATGGCGAACAGCACGGGCAGCAGCATCACGAGCGTGCCGAGATCGGGTTGCTTGGCGATCAGGGCCATGGGCAACAGCGTGAGCAGAAAGGGGGGCACCAGCCCCGACCAGCGGCGGTAGGAATCGCGGAAGCGCAGATAGTGCGCCAGCACCAGCACGAGTGAGAGCTTGGCGAACTCGGCCGGCTGGATGCGGACGATGCCGAGGTCGAGCCAGCCGCGGATTTTGCGAATCACGCGTACGAAGGGGAGGTCGATGTAGGCATCGACGACGAGAATCGCCAGCAGAGCGATGATGATCCAGTAGATGGGCACGGCCAGTGCGCCGATGCGGCGGTAGCCTGGCGCGAGCACGAGCAGCATCAAGCCGACGCCGGTGAGCAGGCGGGTGGCGTGGCTGAGCGTGTCAGCGCCGATTTCGCGCTGCAATTGGTAGGTCCAGTTGATCTCCTCGGGCGCGATGACGAGGTCGCTGTCGTCGAAGCGGTCGGTGGCGTGGATGGCGGCGAGGCCGATGAGCGCCAGGAAGGCGACCGGCAGCGCGAGCCCCCAGCCGAGGCGCGTCAGCGAGAGCGTGCGAGCCCGCGTCATGGGGGCGGATTATCCGCGTTCTGTCGCGGTACGCGAGTCCGGCTGTGAACTCCGGCGCCGGCAGGGCGTATGAAGACGGGGGCCGACTGACAGCGCGGATGGCGCCGCTCCACGTCGACGCGACCGGCTCTAGGCGGGGCGCAGCGGCGGCCGATATCTTCTCGGCGGTGCGCGCGGCAGTCGCGACGCAACCCGAGCGGAAGGTTCAATCGCATGCCGAAAATCGTCAACATCTGCGGCGCCCGGCCCAATTTCATGAAAATCGCGCCGCTGATGCGCGCCTATCGCGCGCAGCGATCGATTCAGCCGCTGCTGGTGCACACAGGTCAGCACTACGACGAGAAGATGTCCGATCTGTTTTTTCGCCAACTGAACATTCCCCAGCCCGATCTGAATCTGGACGTGGGCTCAGGGAGTCACGCCGTGCAGACCGCCGAGATCATGAAACGATTCGAGCCGGTGGTGCATGAGCACAAGCCGGATTGGGTGGTGGTCGTCGGCGACGTGAACAGCACGATCGCGTGTGCGCTGGTGGCGGTGAAGCTCGGCGTGCGCGTGGCGCACGTTGAAGCGGGGTTGCGCAGCTTCGACCGCACCATGCCCGAGGAGATCAACCGGCTGCTGACCGACGCGATTTCGGATCTGCTGCTGGTGAGCGAGCCGAGCGGCGCCGAGAACCTGCGGCACGAGGGCGTCGCGGCGGATCGGGTGCACTTCGTCGGCAACGTGATGATCGACACGCTGCTGGCTAGCCGTGCGGCAGCGGATCGATCGACGATTCTGAAGGACCTGGGCCTGAGCGCTCGGGGTTACAACGTGTTGACGCTGCATCGGCCGGCGAACGTGGACGATCCGGTCGTCTTCGGGCGACTGCTCGACTGCCTAGCGGAAATCCAGAAAGACCTGCCGATCGTCTTTCCGGTGCATCCGCGGACGGTGCAGAACCTGGCGCGGCTCGGTCTGCGAGCGCGGGTCGACGCGCTGCCCAACCTGCGGTTGATCGATCCGCTCGGGTATCTGGATTTTCTGAAGCTGACGTCGGACGCGGCGGTCGTGCTGACCGATTCGGGCGGGATTCAGGAAGAGACGACAATCCTGGGCGTGTGGTGTCTGACGCTGCGCGAGAACACCGAGCGCCCGGTGACGCTTAAGGAAGGCACGAACGTGCTGGTCGGCACCGATCCAGCGACGGTGCTGGGGGCGTATCGGCGCTGCCGCGCGACGCCGCCGAGCGGCCGCGTGCCCGAGAAATGGGACGGGCGCGCCGCGGAGCGCATCGCCGAGCTGCTGGCCTCGCGATGAAGGCGCTGCTGCTGGCGGCTGCGTTGGTGCTACGGGCTGCGGCACAGCCGCCGTTGCCGGAATTCGCAGTTCGAACGAGCGATGGCCGCATTCATTCCTATGTCGCGTCAGATCGTGCGACGGCGTCGGCGCGATTTTCGGATCGATTGATCGAGGCGGAGATTCGGCGCGAGGCCGACGGGTTGTATGTGCTGGAGCTGCGCGCGGTGAGCGCGCTGGCAGCGGTGTATTTTCCGTGGGAATCGCAACCGGAGTGGCTGGATGATCCCGGCGACGACGTGGTCTATCTGCCGCGCCTGCAGGGCGTCGCGATCGATGCGCAGCGGGTGGATGCAGACGATTGGGAGAGCTTTCTCTACCCAGGCGAGCTGATTTCGCCGCTGGTGATTCTGGGGGACGCGCGGCGAGCGCGCCTGCTGGCGGCGGCGAACTGGCCGCCGCGAACGGTGCGGCCGCGGGTCGGCGCGGGGCGGTTTGCGATCGAGTATCCGGAAGGAGTGCGCGTCGGCGCGTCGGTGCGCTGCGCGGCGCTGGTGCTTCGCGCGACCGGCGACGCGACCAAGGGTGACGATGCGTGGCGCCTGGCGGCCGATGCGTACGTGAAGTGGCTCGATGAGCGCATGACGGCGGCGGGAGTCGCGGAGCCGGACTATCCGCCGGCGCTGCGTGACGCGCACGGCTGGCAGCAGGTGCTGCTGCACTTTCTGCCGGCGTTCGACGCGGACGACGTGCGACGGGCCTATGAGCGGCGCCGCGACGTGCTGCCGTGGGTGCAGTTCTGGGGGCAGATGAGCAACTACCAGCGCGACTCGGCGGAGGGCCGCGACGAACACCCCTCGCCGCCGCTGGGTTTTGGTGAGCGAACGGGTTGCTGCGTGGACGAGCCGGAGCTGCATTCGCGCTATCGACCGGGGCTGTCGCGACTGGCGCAGCAGATTGTCGGCGACGGCGGCGTGGTCGGGTATTACCAGCGGCCGCGCAGCCCCTACGGTCGACTGGCCGGTGGCGTCGGCAGCCCCGACGTCGGGTTCCTGCTGAACTGGATCGAGGTCAACCGCCGCGACGGCGCGAACGCGTTCTACCTCGACGTTGTCGGCGCCAAGCACTTCGGCGAGGCGCTGGCCGTGGCCGACTTGCTGCGCGCGCAGACGCCCTCGTTGTCGGTGACGGAGCGCACGGTGGATGTGTATCCGGCTGCGGCGCTGGTCAGCGGGGCGCTGTGGGGTGGTCCGCGCTTTCGCACGCGTCCGCAGCAGAAGCCCGCCGATTTCAACGGGAATTTCACGCGCTGTACGTTCCCGCGGCTGGGGCGTACGCTGCTCCCCGAACGGCCGATGTTCCTCGGCGGCGCGAACGGGGATTTCATGTACTGGGGCGACTTCCGGGGACACGAGTGCTGGACGGAGCGGCAGGCGTTCCTGCTGGGCGCGAAGTTCGACGCGCCGACCCGATTCAAAGGACAGCCCGGATGGGTCGACCCGGTGACGCGCGGCGTGGCGGCGGCGATTGCGGCACGGGAGCGCGTCGGCTGGTGGCAGCGCGGCCCGCGCTATCGCGATCACGAAGGATTGAGCGAAGTACCCGACGGCGTGGAAGTGCGGCGGTTTGTGGACGGCGCCGGCGTGACGCTGCTGGCGGTGGACAACTGGAGCCGGCGCGCTGGGCTGACGTTTCGTTATCGAGGAAGGCCGATCCCGATTCCCGACGAGTCGTTGAGCGTGCTGGAGTTGCCGCGGGAGTTGGAGCCGTGAAGCGCCGTTTCGTGGAACTCGCAGCCGCGCCGTCGGCGTGGCGCAGGGGAGCACGGGCTTGATCAGCGCGCTGCATCTGACGGTGTTCGCGTACTGCGTGTTCGAGTGCCTGGTGGCGATGCGAAACGCGCGCGCGAACGTGCTGCGGCTCATCATGTTCGCGGCGCTGGGCGTGATTCACGGGCTAGTGCCGGCGGTGAGCCCGCGCGAGATCTGGTGGCCGAACGCGTCGGACCAGACGATTCTGGTGGCGGCAGGGCTGACGCTGCTGGGCCTGGTCGCGTTCGGCGCGGGCTGGCGGCTTGCGGAACTGCGCGGCACGAAGTGGGACGGCATCAGCCCGGGGCTGACCGCGTATCTCGCCAGCCCGGCGGGGCAGCGGTTGCTCAGGGCGCTGTTCTGGACTTGCGCCGTAGGGGCGGTGTTGGCCTGGCTGGGCAGCCTGATTGCGGCGGCGGGCTCGATCGGTGCGGCGCTGCAGGCCGGGCGCTTCGAGCACCGCTTCACGGGCAATGTCTACCTGAAAGCGATACTGATGCACGGCTCGCACCTGATGTCGGTGCCGTGCTTCATCTGCATGTTCATGGGGCGCGGTTACCGGCTGCTGGGCATCGTGTACGCCGTGATGATGGCGGCGGTGCTGTTCGTCGGAACGCAGGGCGCGCGCGGGCAGGCGCTGGGCCTGATCGGGAGCGTGGTGGTGGCATACGCGCTGCGCTACGAGCTGACGCCGCGGCGACTGGCGGTGATCGGCGTCGGCGGGATCGCGGTCGGGGCACTGGCGATCGCGGCGTATGAGATCCGCAAGGTCATGGCGAAGTCGACGCTGACCGAGATCGGCGCGATGGTGGTCGAGAGCGGCAGCTACGAGAACTTCCTGGCGCGCGACCCGCTGAACTACCACCAGACATTCGTGGCGGCGGTCGAGCACTTCCCGCGCGACCACGATTTCCTCAATGGCGCGTCGTACATCCGGCTGCTGGTGTTCTATCTGCCGCAGCAGTATTTCGCGGATATCAAGCCGGAGGACACGCACAATACGTTTGCGCGCGTGATTACGCGCAATTCGACGCTGAACACGATTCCGCCGACGATGATGGGCGACGGCTACATCAATTTCTGGGGCGCGCCGGGCGTGCCGATCATCATGCTGCTGAACGGGCTGCTGTTCGGCTGGGCGCAGCGCAAGCTGCGCGAGAATCTGCTGGCGTTTTTGGTGATCGGTGCGCCGTTCGGGCGGCTTTCGCTGCTGCTGGTGCGCGGCTCGCCGTATGAAGTGCTGGTGCTGATCATCAGTTCGACGATTCTGCTGACGGTGTTGTGCATGGTGCTCGGGGCGGGGCCGGGGCGGATCGGGCGCGCGATTCGCGACTGGAACCGGCGCGCGTTGGCGCTGGCAAGCGGCGGCGGCGCCGCGAAGCCGGGCCTGGCGCGGGCTGCGCCGTAGCGGTTGATGGCGCGCGGGATACGAGAGCTGGGCGCGCGGCTTTCCGGCGAGATCGGCTGGGTGGTCTTTCACAAGATCGCCGAGCAACTGCTGCTTTTCGTTGCGCTCAAGCTGCTGACGAACCTGCTCACACCGGCCGCATACGCTGAATACAACCTGGTGCTGACGGCGTGTCTGCTGCTGGGGCACCTGCTGATCATGCCGATGCAGCAGGCGTATCTGCGCCAGCATCACGCCGCGCACGACGCGGGCGCGCTGGGCGACGCCGGCCGCACGCTGCTGCGCTGGTACGGCACGGTGACGGTCGGGGTGGCGGTGCTCGCCGCGGGGCTGAGTGCACTGCTGTCGGGGCCGCTTGGGCTGGAGCGCTGGTCGATCCTGATCGGCGGGCTGTGCTTCGCCGCGGACCGCTGGCGGACGTTCGCGGTGCAGTATCAGGAAGTGCTTCGGCAGCGGCGGCGCAACGCGATCGAAAACGTCGGATTCCTGACATTGGATGCGGCCGCGGTGGCGCTGGCGGCGTGGGTCGGCGCGAGCGCGTCGGCTGCGCTCTCGGCGCACGCCACGACGGCGATGCTGTTCGGCGTGTTGGGCTGCTATCGCTTCGTGCGGAGCGTGATGAGCGCCCCGCCGGGGCCGCCGGCGCAGTTGCTGTCGCTGGTGCGGTCGTTCGGCGCGCCGTATGGAGTGATGCTGCTGCTTCAATGGCTGCAGGGCTTCGCGGATCGATTCCTGGTGAGCGCGCAGCTCGATCTGGCGCAAGCCGGCGTTTACATCGCGGCCTATGTCGTGTGCGGCGCGCCGTTCATGCTGGCGGTGGCGGTGCTGCGGGCACTGCTCATACCCGTGGCGTATCAGCGGGCGAAGGACGTGAGCGACGCGCGGCAGGTGTGGAGCGCCGATCGCCTGCTGCTGCTGGGGGCGCTGCTTTACGGGCTGCTGGTCCTGGCGGCGACGCCGCTGTACCTGTTCTTCGGGGGCACGCTGCTGCGGCTGCTGACGAATCCGGAATTCGCGCTGCCGAACACGACGCTGGCGCTGCTGGCGCTGGGGCGGGCGGCGCAGTGTTTGGGCAATTATCTGGAGGTGTTCTTCGCCGTGCACCAGCGCATGACGGGCTCGCTGGCGTTTCGCACGCTCGGCAGCGTGCTGGTGATCCCGATCTGCTGGTATGGAATCGCGAGCGCCGGCCTTCCGGGCGCAGCGCTGGGCGTATTCGTGGCAAGCATCGCCTATATTCTCTCGCTCACGCTCGCACCCGGCGGGCTGCTCGGCATGGTGATGAGCGCACGGCGCCAGGCGCGCGGCGCCGCAGCGCGGAGTGAACCGTCGTGAGTTTCGGAATCCTGCTCCCGGCGTACTCATTGGCCGTCAAGAACGTGCGGGCGGGGCTGACCTATCACCTCGTTGGGCTGGCCTGCGCGGTGCGGCGCGCCGCGGGCGGGCGGCCGATTCACGTCGCTTCAACGGCGGGCGAGGATGTGCGCGGATTGTGGGAGCGCGTGCGCGGCGAATTTCCCGCCGAACGCGTGATCGAGCTGGCGGATGAATCGGCGGCGCTCGCACAAGCCGCGGAACGCGTCCTGGAGCGCGAGCAGCGACTCGTCGTGCACACGCACAGCACGCGGCAGTTGCAGGCGGTGGCGGAACTGCGGCGCCGGCACGGCGATCGCGTGCGCGTGGTGTACACCGTGCATTCGTTTCGCAACGCGTCGTGGCGGCGAATTCCGTATGCGCTGGTGCTGCAGCGGCTTTTGCGGCGCAGCGCCGACTACACGATCTTTCTGTCGTGCGGCGCAATGGCGGAGTTTGTCGGCCTGCGGCGCGTGCTGCTGGGAGGGCGCGGCGGTCACATGCCGTTCGCCTATGAGCAGCCCGCAGGTTGGGACGCTCCGCCGACCGAGGCCGACAGCGTGCCGGCGGCGCTGCGGGCGGCGCTGGCGCGGGACGCGTTCCGATTCATCTATCTCGCGGCGTTCAAACCCGGGAAGGGGCATGAGTGGCTGACGCGCGGCGTCGGGCCGGCGCTGCGCGCGCATCGTCATGCGCAGATCATCTTCGCCGGCTGGGGCGAGGAGGCGATCCGGGCGCGGGTGTCCGCGATCGCGCGCGAGGAGGACATTGCCGACCAGATCGTGATGCCGGGGTCGATCGGGCGCGAGATCGTGCCGTGGGTGCTGTCCCAATGCCATGCGGCGATTGTGCCCTCGGTCTCGGAGACGTTTGCGCAGTGCGTGGTGGAGCCGATGTGCTGCGGTCTGCCGGTGGTCGGCACGCGGCGCGGCGTGTCGCACTGGGCGATCATGGATCACTACACGGGGCTGGGCATCGAGTATGGCGACGGTCCGGGCGCGGCGCGCGCGGTCGCGTATCTCGCGGCGCATCCGCAGGCAGCGGCACAGATGGGTCGCAATGCGGCGGCGGTAGCGCGCAGCGTGTTTGACTGGGACCGCGTGGGCGAGGCTCACGTGCGGCTGTACGAGTCGCTGTGGTAAGGGGCGGACGTGGCGCGGCGGGCGATTTTCTGCTTCGTGCACATCGAGAAAGCCGCCGGCATGACGCTGCACGCGCTGCTGCGCAACAATTTTCCGTTCAGCTACGTGACCGTGACGCCATGGTACCTCTGGTCGAACGAGGCCGGAGCGGAACTCACGGCGGAGGAAGTGCGCGGGCTGGCGCGGGCGCTGCCGAATCTTCGCGGCTTCGGCGGCCACACCACGCGATCGTACTGCGGTTACGCCGATGCGCTGGGGCGGCCGGTGCGGTACTTCACGTTTCTGCGCGAGCCGATCGCGCGCTACGTGTCGCACTACCGGCATCAGGTGCACGCGATGAAAAAAGGCTGGACGCTCGACACGTTTCTGAACGAGCGCCGCTTCGACGATTACATGACCGTGCGGCTGGCGGGAAGGCCTGACGTGGAGCAGGCCAAGCGGCAATTGCGTAAGGCGTTCTGCTGCGTCGGGTTGATGGAGCGCTTCGACGAGTCGCTGCTGCTGCTGCGCGGCGCGCTGGGCTATCCGAAGATGGACCTGCGCTATCAGCGAGAGAACGAGAGCCGCGCGCCCGGCGGTGCTTCGGAGTCGCTCGAAGACGCGAGCGTGCAGGAACGCCTGCGCCGTGCGAACCGGCTGGATCTGGAGCTTTATCGATTCGCGCGCGACGAACTGTATCCGGCGCAGGTTGCGGCCTACGGCGCTGGACTGAGCGCGGACCTGAGCGCGTTGCAGGCGGCGAATCGCGGCTACCGGTTTCCGGCCTGGCGCCGCGCGGCGTGGACGGCCTATCGGCGGCTGGTGACCCGGCCGATTGAATCATGGCTGCATCGCCGCGCCGAACGGCGGCGGCCCGCGGCGTCGAATGGAGGCGGTGCATCATGAAGCAGGTGCTGCAGAGTCTGCGGAACGGATCGATCGAAGTGGCGGATGTGCCGTGCCCGGTGGTGCGGCCCGGGCATTTGCTCATTCAGACCACTCACACACTGATCTCGGCCGGAACCGAGCGGATGCTGGTGGAATTCGGCCAGGCCGGTCTGATCGCGAAAGCCCGCGCGCAACCCGAAAAGGTGCGCCAGGTGCTTCAGAAGATTCGCACCGACGGGTTGATGCCCACGCTCGAGACTGTTTTCGCGCGGCTCGATGAACCGCTGCCGCTGGGATATTGCAACGTCGGCCGCGTGGTCGAGGTGGGGCGCGGCGTCGAGGGTTTCCAGATCGGCGATCGCGTGGCCTCGAACGGTTCGCACGCGGAGATGGTGTGCGTGCCGGCGACGCTGGCGGCAAAGGCGCCCGACGGCGTGCGTGACGAAGACGCAAGCTTCACCGTATTGGGCTCGATCGCGCTGCACGGCGTGCGGCTGCTTGAGCCGACGCTGGGCGAGAATTTCGTCGTCGTTGGGCTGGGACTGCTGGGCCTGATGGGCGCACAGTTCCTGCGTGCCAGCGGCTGTCGCGTGCTGGGGATCGACCACAACGCGCGGCGCTGCGAACTGGCGCGGGCCGCGGGCTGCGAAGCGCTGGCGCTGGAGGCCGGGACCGATCCGGTACAGGCGGCGCTGGCATTTTCGCGCGGACAGGGAACCGACGGTGTGCTGGTCGCGGCCAGCGCGAAGACCGACGAGATCATGCACCAGGCGGCGCAGATGTGCCGCAAGCGCGGGCGGATCGTGCTGGTGGGCGTGGTCGGTCTCAACCTGCAGCGCAGCGATTTCTACGAGAAGGAAATTCGGTTCCAGGTGAGCTGCTCGTACGGGCCCGGGCGCTACGACCCGACCTACGAAGGGCAGGCGCGCGATTACCCGCGACCGTACGTCCGCTGGACAGTGGCGCGCAACTTCGAGGCCGTGCTCGGCGCGATGGAATCGGGTGCGCTGCAGGTGGCGCCGCTCATCAGCGATCGCGTGCCGCACGCTGAGGCCTCTCGCGCGTACAACGCGATCGTGAACGACGGCAGTTCGCTCGGGCTGGTGATGACCTATCCCAATCAGCCGCCGCCGCTCGAACGGCGGGTGCGGCTGCGCGAGCCGAGCGGCGCTGACGCCGCCCGCGCGGCTACGCCGTCGGTGGCCATGATTGGGGCCGGCAATTTCGCGAAGTTGATCCTACTGCCGGCGATCAAAGCGGCGGGGGGGCGCTTGCACTCGGTCGTGAGTGCGGGAGGCGTGACCGGTTTTCATGCCGCGCGCAAGTTCGACGCGCTGGAGGCCGGCAGCGACTACCGCGCGCTGCTGGCGGACCCCGCCGTCAACGTCGTCTTCATCACCACGCGGCACGACAGCCATCCGCGCATGGCGGCCGAGGCGCTCGACGCCGGGAAGCATGTTTTCTGCGAGAAGCCGCTGGCCATCGACGAGGAAGGGTTCGAGCTGGTGCGGGCCGCGGTGGCGCGAAATCCCGGACGGCATTTGATGGTCGGATTCAACCGGCGTTTCGCGCCGCATGCGGTGGCGGTGCGCAAGCTGCTCGCCGGACGGTCGCAGCCGGTGACCGTGCAACTCACGGTCAACGCGGGCGCGATTCCGGCTGACAATTGGAATCACGACCCGGCGGTCGGGGGCGGGCGTATCATCGGCGAGGGCTGCCACTTCATTGACCTGGCGCTGGCGCTGATCGGTCGACCTCTGGCAAGCGTGCAGGCGGCCATGGTGGGCCCGCAGGCAGGCGGTGTGCGCGACGACAAAATGTCGATCCTGCTGACGTTCGCCGATGGGTCGCTCGCGACGCTCAACTACTGGGCAAACGGGTCGAAGTCGTATCCGAAAGAGCGCATTGACGTGTTCAGCGAGGGGCGCGTGCTGGTGATCGACAACTGGCGCAAGCTGGTGGCGTTTGATTGGCGCGGCGCTCCGCGGATGTCGATTCGTCAGGACAAGGGGCACAAGGCGGAGGTCGCCGAGTTCTTGAAGCGAATCGCGCAGGGCGGTCCGCCGCTGATTCCGTTTGAACAGATCGAACAGGTGACGCGCGCGACGTTCGCGGCGATGACGGCGGCGCGTGAGGGGCGAGTGATTTCTCTGTAGACCGTCCTGCGCGGCGTGCGGACCGTATGGGCGAGCGTAGACCTAGGCTCTAATTACACCGTGGGGAATATTATAGGACCGCACGATTTGCACGATTTTTGTGTTTCGTGTGGATTCCGCGTGCATAAATCTCTATCATGGCGGGTCGGAGAACCGGGGGCTGTGGTCCTCGGCAGTTGTCAGTTACAGGTTTCTGCAGGAGGAGTTAGACGCATGCGCAAGTTCTTTGGTTCGGCGGCCGTGATCGCGCTCGCCGGCGCCGCTTCGGCACAGGTGATCGACGGTACGCGCGTCGGCGATTCGTATGGCGCCGCCCGCGCGGTGCAGACGGTCGAGACCCAGTTCGGCGACAACTTCAGCGAGTGGAACGCGGCCTACGCGACCATCTCGGGCGGTCGACTGAATCTGATGCTCACCGGCAACCTCGAATCGAATTTCAACAAGCTCGAGATCTTCATCGACTCGACCGCCGGCGGCTTTGGCACGTTCCCTTCGCTGCCGGGCAATGACGGCACGGGCGGCACGATGGGCGGCCGGTTCCAGTTCGATTCGAACTTCACGCCGGAGTATCACCTGATCGTTCGCCGCGGCTTTGCGCCGGGCGGCAAGTTCGACATCGACTTTGCGATCCTCGGCACGAACACGTTCTCGTCGTATCAGGACCTGTTCGGCGGCAACGCGGAGGGCGCGGGC
>CAYMBL010000052.1:15958-19365 GCA_964388675.1 uncultured Planctomycetales bacterium | reverse complement strand
GCTTCCGTAAGTGGCTAGGCTTCAATGGGGCCGCGGCGTAGAAGCCGCGGAAATGTCGCCGGGCGGCATTGCCGGGTACAGGAACCCACGCTTCAATGGGGCCGCGGCGTAGAAGCCGCGGAAATCGGCGACCAGCCTGGCGATCCCGCACAAGCTGGACGCTTCAATGGGGCCGCGGCGTAGAAGCCGCGGAAATCGGCGTACTCCGCGTCACTCATGCGTACGCACACGCTTCAATGGGGCCGCGGCGTAGAAGCCGCGGAAATCGTAGCTCATCGATCTTCACGCCGGCGGTGCGACTGCTTCAATGGGGCCGCGGCGTAGAAGCCGCGGAAATCGATCATTCACCAGCTCTTGCGACGTGGCGAGGTAATGCTTCAATGGGGCCGCGGCGTAGAAGCCGCGGAAATAGAAAAACAACACGCGGTAATCTGTCGATATGTCGCAGCTTCAATGGGGCCGCGGCGTAGAAGCCGCGGAAATCGCGGGAAGCGATTCCGTCAAGTCAAGCAAGCGCTGCTTCAATGGGGCCGCGGCGTAGAAGCCGCGGAAATCGCGGACGACTTGAGTGATTGGGCCCCGCCCGGGATGCTTCAATGGGGCCGCGGCGTAGAAGCCGCGGAAATTCGTCCAAGTCAACCCGCAGACCGGCGAGACGACGCTTCAATGGGGCCGCGGCGTAGAAGCCGCGGAAATCTTCATTGGCTCGCTCATGCTGATGAAACCTTGCCGGCTTCAATGGGGCCGCGGCGTAGAAGCCGCGGAAATGACGCGGAGCGAGCCAGTCAGTTCGCGATCGAATTGCTTCAATGGGGCCGCGGCGTAGAAGCCGCGGAAATCCGCGGTCCGCGGACGGTCGAGTTCCATGGTTGGAGGCTTCAATGGGGCCGCGGCGTAGAAGCCGCGGAAATTCGTCCAAGTCAACCCGCAGACCGGCGAGACGACGCTTCAATGGGGCCGCGGCGTAGAAGCCGCGGAAATCTTCATTGGCTCGCTCATGCTGATGAAACCTTGCCGGCTTCAATGGGGCCGCGGCGTAGAAGCCGCGGAAATGACGCGGAGCGAGCCAGTCAGTTCGCGATCGAATTGCTTCAATGGGGCCGCGGCGTAGAAGCCGCGGAAATCGGGCGCGACCGTGGGGGTTGATTGGGACCACAGGCGCTTCAATGGGGCCGCGGCGTAGAAGCCGCGGAAATGGTGTAGTGAACCCCGTCCGATTCCTGATTGCCGGGCTTCAATGGGGCCGCGGCGTAGAAGCCGCGGAAATGCAGCGATCGCGTCCGGCTCGGCGCATTTCGCGATCGCTTCAATGGGGCCGCGGCGTAGAAGCCGCGGAAATCCGCGTGCCGTTCCCCGGCCTCTCGGATATGCCGCGCTTCAATGGGGCCGCGGCGTAGAAGCCGCGGAAATGCTGATGTGCCGGTTGCGATGGGCCAACTGTTGCCGCTTCAATGGGGCCGCGGCGTAGAAGCCGCGGAAATACGACGGAATCGCTGTTGACGCTCGGGGGTGCGTCGCTTCAATGGGGCCGCGGCGTAGAAGCCGCGGAAATAGGATAGCGCGGGCGACCGGGAGCGGCATACGAATGCTTCAATGGGGCCGCGGCGTAGAAGCCGCGGAAATGTCGGAGAGGACTGCGCCGATAGGCCGCGGTTCTCGCTTCAATGGGGCCGCGGCGTAGAAGCCGCGGAAATGTCCCGTGGCATCTACGTCACGACCGGCGGCGCCCTGCTTCAATGGGGCCGCGGCGTAGAAGCCGCGGAAATGGCATCGAATTTGCGGCTGAGATGCAGGCGACGGGCTTCAATGGGGCCGCGGCGTAGAAGCCGCGGAAATTCGCCTAGGTCGCACCCTTGCGAATGCTGTGCGTCGGCTTCAATGGGGCCGCGGCGTAGAAGCCGCGGAAATGGCGACTAACGATTAGCTTAGGCTCGCGTGCTAAAGCTTCAATGGGGCCGCGGCGTAGAAGCCGCGGAAATGGCACCACGCGGTGCGAAGCAGCGCTGACCACGCTGCTTCAATGGGGCCGCGGCGTAGAAGCCGCGGAAATGCTGGTCCCGCCGAGCGTGGTCAACGGGGCGCGATATGCTTCAATGGGGCCGCGGCGTAGAAGCCGCGGAAATCTGACATCGGCGGAAGCGGCGGGGTTGAAGTTGCCGCTTCAATGGGGCCGCGGCGTAGAAGCCGCGGAAATCTGTTGAGCGACGGCGGGCAGGGCGAGGAGGAAAAGCGCTTCAATGGGGCCGCGGCGTAGAAGCCGCGGAAATCTGAGGGCGCCCATGTGCTCTGGCTTGGGCATAAGCAGCTTCAATGGGGCCGCGGCGTAGAAGCCGCGGAAATATCGCAGAAGACGCGGGCTTTCGCAAGTGGTTAGGCTTCAATGGGGCCGCGGCGTAGAAGCCGCGGAAATGTCTTGTCGTGATGCACGATGCGGCGAGTAATCCCGCTTCAATGGGGCCGCGGCGTAGAAGCCGCGGAAATACAACGGTCTGTACGGCGTCGATCCCGTCATGCTGCGCTTCAATGGGGCCGCGGCGTAGAAGCCGCGGAAATATCCGGCGCACGCAGCGCCACGCCGGGGATGGCTAGCTTCAATGGGGCCGCGGCGTAGAAGCCGCGGAAATAACCGTATCGTCGCCCGAATTGTCGTCAGAACCGCGCTTCAATGGGGCCGCGGCGTAGAAGCCGCGGAAATACCGCGTCATTTTGCAAAGCGGCGAACATGCTTTCGGCTTCAATGGGGCCGCGGCGTAGAAGCCGCGGAAATGCTTGGTGCGGTTCGCCTTCTGGTGGCCGCAGATTCCGCTTCAATGGGGCCGCGGCGTAGAAGCCGCGGAAATATCGTGCGTGCGATCAGCATCAGCTTGTCGCCGCGCTTCAATGGGGCCGCGGCGTAGAAGCCGCGGAAATGCGGCAAACTGATCGCAGTGGTCGGCGGCAACCACGCTTCAATGGGGCCGCGGCGTAGAAGCCGCGGAAATATGCGGGCGGGATTGAGACCGAGCGCCATCGCGACGCTTCAATGGGGCCGCGGCGTAGAAGCCGCGGAAATGCGGTCTACCGGGTGATGCAGGACGCAGCGAGCCTGCTTCAATGGGGCCGCGGCGTAGAAGCCGCGGAAATGCGCTGACCGTGGCCTCGATCGACGTCGACCTCTAGCTTCAATGGGGCCGCGGCGTAGAAGCCGCGGAAATCCGCGACCCGCCGCAATACGGTCTTCCACGCGGCAGCTTCAATGGGGCCGCGGCGTAGAAGCCGCGGAAATACCGGGCCGACTGCGATCAGCCTGGCCGTGCCGTAGCTTCAATGGGGCCGCGGCGTAGAAGCCGCGGAAATGGGTTGCCCGGATGGAGCGCCATCACCTTTTCGTTGCTTCAATGGGGCCGCGGCGTAGAAGCCGCGGAAAT
>CAYMBL010000052.1:0-15858 GCA_964388675.1 uncultured Planctomycetales bacterium | reverse complement strand
GCTTCAATGGGGCCGCGGCGTAGAAGCCGCGGAAATAGCCTACCGCGTAACAATAGCGTGAGGCTGAACTTCTGAGAAGTCATGCGAGTGCGAGCGACGCGCTGGACAGCTCGAGACACGGCCCGCGCGCGCCGGATCACGTAAGTTTGGTATTCGAACGAGATTAGCGGCACGCGAGTGCTTCCGGCACTCCCCCGCACCACCTGCGCACTCGCGGCGATGGCGGCGGGCAGACTCACGCTTGCATTCTACGCACCAACCGGGTGGCAAGCGAATTGAGCACGGGCGCCGGGCTTAAGTCTACACCACAACGACGTGACTTTCCGGCTCGGGCAACGAGG
Organism: uncultured Planctomycetales bacterium; assembly: GCA_964388675.1. GTDB lineage: Bacteria > Planctomycetota > Phycisphaerae > UBA1845 > Fen-1342 > CAYMBL01. The sequence continues at coordinate 15,517 of CAYMBL010000052.1, read as the reverse complement.
GGCCAAGCGCGGTCATGGTTTCGCGGACCGCGTCGTCGCGCTCGCCGAGGTCGATGATGAGAATCTGATCGGCGCGAAGGTCGGCGACCTCGCGCAGGTCGGCTTCGAGCCGCACGCGATCGATCGCGCGCAGGTTGCAATAAAAAACAGAGTATTGCCAGGGCTCGCCGTAGGCCTTCAGCGTGCGATGAACCCGCCGCAGCCGCTTGGCGTCGCGAATGTCGTAGCAGACGAGGTAGCAGCGTCGCATGGGTCGTCACCGCGTGGTGAGGAAAGCGAGGGTCGGGGCTTCGCCGAGCAGCCACGCGGCGATGAGCCGCGCATGCAGCATCAGCATGCGCCGATACGACAGGCGATATTCGAACACCGGATGCGTCACCTCGGTGGCCATGCGTCGCCCCCAGGCGTCGAAAAACGCCCGGCGGCCGTAATCGGTGAGAGCGCAGCCCGCGGCGGTCTGAAGGAAGTGACCCGGTCCGACCTCGCCGCGGTTGATGAGCGAGACGGCGACGGAGTCGGCGATCAGCGGGCGAAACGGTTCCATGAAATCGAGGGCCAACGCCGGCCGGCCGGGGCGCGGCGTGTGATAGGCGCCGATCGACGGCTCCAGCAGCGCGCTGCGCAGGGCGGAGACGGACTCGTTAACTAGGATGCTGTACGCGAAAGAGAGCAGCGCATTGACCGGGTCAGGCGGTGGGCGGCGCTTGCGGCCCGACTCTGTGAACAGCCGCCCCAGCTCGGCGTTACGCAGCATCGATGAGAACGACGCGAAGTAGACGGCCGACGCCTGGCCTTCGTGGCCGAGCAGAGTTTCGACGGACGGTGCGGCGGCGGCGGTGCGGGCACGCTCGGAAAGCTCGGCGAGAGTGGCCGGCGGGAGGTCGGGCGCGTTGCGCATCAGCAGCGTTCGCTGGTTTGAAATTTTTGCGGCAACAATTGCGCGAGCGACGTCGAGTCGATCCCCCGTGCGGGTGAATCGCTCGACCTGTGCCGTTCGCACGCGCGCGCTGGTCGGACCGGGCGGCTCGAGCCACGCGACGGCGCGGCCGGCGCTGGTCATGAAGACGACCGGCACGCCGTTATCAGCGAGCAGATGAAGCGCCTGCGTTGAAACCTGCACGGCGCCGACGACGGTGAGGGACTCGATGGTCGCGGTGGGCATCTCGCGCACGCAGACGCCGTGGCGATCGACGAAGCGCAGGCTGGCGCCGCGCACGCCGACGCGAACGCCCTCGGTCTGGGCGACGAGATGCAGCCCGTCGTCGCGCGGCGGCCACATGCGACGCGGCGCGGGTGGATCGGCGGCGCTCGAATCGGCGGTCGCGGTGGCGCGCTGATGGTGGACTTCGTCGGGCAGGCAGATGGGTTGCAGCGAGCAGCGCGGACAGCGCGCGTCATTCACCAGCGGCAGCGGACGGGAGCCGGCGGCGGTAAGCCGAGCCGCTTGCAGCTCGGCGAGCGCGGCGCGGCGCAGGTCGTCGTCGACCGTGACGGTCAGTCGCCGGCGCTCGGCCGCGTAGTAGAGCACGGCGTGCGGGACGTGATAGCCGTGCTCTTCGAGCAGCAGAACCTGCAAGCCGATCTGCACGCGATCGGTGGGCCAAGGTTCGACGCGCGTGAGCGAGGGCTGACCGGGCTCGCGCTCGTCCGACTCGTCCTCGCCGGTGGCGAGCTGGAGATGGCGCGGGCGACCCTTCCGATACTCGACGGGGACTGCGACCGTAGGTTCGAGCAGCGTCGTCGGCGAAGTGAACTCGGCGAGGTCGAGAGTCGCTGTGAGTTCGAGACGCTCGCTGGTAAGCACGAGCGAACGGACGGCGCGCGGGCGGTCGGGTTCGGAGGACTCGGTCGGCAGGTCGCCCACGCTGTCGCGTTGCGCGTCATGCTCGGGGTCCGGCGAGCGCGAGCCGGGCGCTGACCGAAGGCCTGTGCCACCGATGCCGGCTTTCTGAGGATCGGCCGGCTCGGGCGGAACCGCACCGGGGCGGTTGACGCGACGGTGAGCAGCTTGGCCTTGTTCGGTGTCGGCAGAAGGCAGAAACACCCCTTCGACCTGCATGTAGTAGAACAGCCGCGGGCAATAGGCGTGCTCGGCCACGTTTCGCGCGGGCCAGACATAGGGACCATCGGACATCGCAAGCCTCCGCACCCCGTTGGATCGGCGAGGCAGGGACGGCGCGCACACGGGTGAGAGCCGGGCTGCGACCGCGGGAGGGAGCACGGAGACAAATGCGAGAAACGAAGGACGAGAAACGAGATGAGGCGAACCGGAGCAGAGGAACCCCTGCGACAATGCGGATTGGTCACACGGCAATCGCGGGCGCCCAACCAGAATCGAGAGACGAGAGAGTTCAACCGGTCCGCACGCGCCAAGTGCTGTCCGTCGGCAGTTTGCACAACCAGAAACGAGAGACGAGAGAGTTCAACGGAGCCCCGACCCGAAACTGCGAGGATCGAGTTCGGAGGTGGCCGCGGCAACAGGCGCCCGGCCGCGCCGCGACCGTCGAAGAGCGCACGGTCGCGGCGGGACCCGCGTCGGGATCGAGCAAGTCGATATTTCGTTGTCAAAGAACGGCATTACGAAAGGGGCCGCGGCGCGAGAGCCGCAGACTCGAACCAGAGCGTAGCCGGAGGTAATGTACGCTTCAAATTTCCGCGACACGGAACACGCCGTGACAGAAGCGTGGAGCCGGCAGCCGGACAGTGAGGTCTTTCGATGGCTGACGACGAAGGATGCGGGCGGGGGAATAAGCCGCGGAAGTGGCGACGGCAGTTTCGCGATGCCATCTTGACGGCCGGAACAAGGTTCGCATAATGTTTGGATCACGCAGGAGCGCGGCGTGAGCGTCAGCGACCACTTCGCAGCGCCGTTCGAGGCGATGACCGGCCACCCGCCGTTGAAGTGGCAGACGCGGCTGTTCAAGCGTTTCGCGACGAGCGAAACTTCGATCTCTTCGCGCGCCGCCGGGACCTTCGCTTGCGGCAATGCGGAAACAACGCGGAATGTTTCGCCGGCAGGCGAGGCATGGACTTGCGATTTGGTTGCAGCCTCGGCGAGCGCGGCAACACTGACGGGCTGAACATCACGAACCGAAAAGGGACTGAACCATGAGCACGCTCGAACGCACAGCGGCGACGCCGTTGAACCTGGAGCTTCTTCGAAAGTCGGTGTCGGGGAGCGCGGTCGCGATCCGGTGCCGGACGATTCTGCAGCCTGCGGCGGGACCGGGGACGAAGGTGTTCCCGCCGACGCACGCGGGCGGCGTTTACGCGACGGAGAAGCGTCGCATTCCGGTTTGCGACGAAACGGGGGCCGTCGTCTCGACCCGCGAAGCGGACTGTGTGCTGCTTGATTCGGTGCAGAGCCAGGCGAACCGGATCGAGGATGCGCTGCAGCAGGCAATTGACGATGGGCGGCTCGAAATGCCGCTGATCGAGGTGGACTTCACGGAGGCGAACAAGTCGCTTCCGAAGCCAATCAGTGAGAGGATCACATCGCTCACTGTTCCGCACCGGCTCCCGGATGCGATCCTCCGCGACAGCGAAGTTGCCAAGGGTGTACGGTTCAAGGATTCCGAACACGCTACGAAGTGGGCTGCGGCAACGCTGTCGAATGCCACGCCGATCTTTGAGTTGTGTCCAACCGCACTCGTCCTAGGTATGTGGGGCTCGCCGGAGAAGGCGGGTGGGACCGGCAACAAGTTTGGACGCGCACTCGTTTCCGAGATCGTGGGGATCGATGCGCTCTTTGGCGTCAGGACTGGTAGCCGCATTGACCCTCTGTCCATTTCGTCAAAGGTGCAGGTCATCAACGAGGGGAGCGGACGTTGGCGTCTTGCCAAGGAGAAAGAAAAGGGATCCGTCAATCCATCAGAAATCGGGCACAGCAATATCCCTCCGAGCTTCTCTAGGTACCAGAAGGGCGCCGAGGGGCGCAACCCGCTCGCAGCATCGTCACCGGCTTTCCGCTACGAGCGAAAGGAGAGCGAAGATACTGTCAGCTTCCGACTTGCAGCGGATTTCGCGGAAGGCGCCGAAGCGCGTCAGGGCGAGATCGCCGCTGGTGGCGCCACCATCGCCCATGCCGAGCACACCGCCGTGCTTTCGTTCCCGCAGCTTCGGCGGCTTCGATTCCCGTTGAACGGCGCGCTGGACGCGAACGCGAACAGACAATCCGAAATCGACAACGCCGCGCGCACGGTGCTGGCGGCCCTGTCGCTTGTCGGGTTGACACTCTCGCTCGCGCGCGGCTGCGACTTGCGCTCGCGCTGTCTGCTCTTTCCGGAAGGACCGCTTAGCTTTGAACTGCTCGAAACGCCGGGAAAGCCGACGCCGATTTCGCTCGACTCGGACGGCGCGATCGCCATCTACAAAGAAGCCGTGAAGGAAGCGGCGAAACTCTGTCTGCCGTGGGAAACAAAGACCATCACGTTGACCCCGTCGCCAGAACTCATCGCGCTGGTGAAGAAGAGCCAGGAACTCGCGGCGACCGATGGCGACAAAGAGGGAGAATGATATGCCCGGTTTTTCCCTCGTAATCGAATATCTCACCGGCTACGCCGTTGCCACGGACCCGGCGAATCGAGAGCGGGCGGAATGGCCGCCACATCCTGCGCGGGTCTTCATGGCGCTCGCAGCGGCTCACTTCGAGACCAACGGCGCGGGCAAGGACAAGGCCGAAGAGGATGCCGAGCGCGCGGCGTTGGATTGGTTGGCCGAGCTTCCGCCACCGGACCTCACGATCCCAGAGCATTCAGCGCGAGAGGTGCTGACGGTGTACGTGCCTGTCAACGACATGGAGCCTGGTAAGCTTACCAACATTGAAGCAATCAACTGGGCAGAACTCCGCAAGAATCCGAAGAAGTTTGAGGACGCGAAAAAGAGCGTCACCGAGCGACTTGGGACAATCCCTAGTTATCGCCTGAACAAGCAGCCGCGCACATTTCCTCGCGTGCACGTTGGCACGGAGCCGGTGCGGCAGACCTGGCATCCGCCGGGGAAGCTTCCCGACAACCATTTGGACGCCCTTGAATCCATCTGCCGCAATGTCACGCGCATCGGGCATTCCTCGTCCTTGGTGTGGATCTGGCTAGAGCGTGGCTCGCCGGCCGACGCGGCTGAGCCGACGCTCGTTCCCGACGAGAGTAGCCTCGGAGTTCCGTTGCGCACACCTTACGCGTCACTGCTGCGCTCACTCCGGGACGACTATGGGCAGGATGCTCGCGATGCTTTTCAGCAACTCAGCGCAAAGGTCGAGCGACTGAAGGCCGAGAAGACCCAAGAGAAGGGAAAAGGAGCAAAGGCTCGGAAGTGCGCTCTTAGCGAACAGATCATGTCGACAGAAAGAGAGCTGGCGGCACGGTTCAAGAACGATGCCCCCGCTCCGATTTGGCCAAGAGTTTCGCATGTGACTCGGTACTCGCCTGTCGCGCCGAAGCATTTGTCGGATCCGACAACGTTATTCGATTCCAACTTCATCGTTCTCCGGGAAGCGGACGAAGCGGAGCAGCGATTCGGCCTGGAGTCGACCGCCGCGATCACGCAGTCCCTCCGCGGCCTGTTGTTGAAAAAGTGCGGCGTGGAGCCGGTTCCGTCCTGGGTCAGCGGTCACGAAGCGGATGGAGCCAAATTGCAGTCCGGCCGCCATCTGGCGCTTGTTCCACTCGCTTTCGTGGGGCGCGAGCATGCCGACGGACATCTCCTCGGTGTCGGGATCGTTCTGCCGCGGTCGATCCCGCTTCGAGAGCGCGCGAGGGCGCTCGCGCCGATTCTGTTTGACGACCGATCGAACCAACCGAAGACGCTTGAACTGAAGCTGGGCGGCGCCGGCGTCTGGAGGCTCGTGCGCGAGACGGAGCTGACGCCGAAACACACGCTCCGAACGCAGACCTATTCGGGTCCGAGTCTTTCGTGGGCGTCGGTTACCCCCGTGCTGCTTGATCGCATGCCCAGGGCCGACCGTGTGAAGGATCCGATCGCCTGGCGAGAGGAAGTTGCGCAGATCATCTCACAATCCTGCGGCCGTCTCTTCGATCATCTGGACGCAAACAAGCGTCCGCAGCTTCGGTGGGTTCGTTCGGAGAAGACGCCGTTTCTCCGCGGTTCGCTACGGGCCATGCCGGGCCAAGGAGGGTTTCCGCAATTGCGCGAGGACAAGTACCAGGTGCATGTCGCCATGGAGTTCGATCGGCCCGTGCAAGGCCCGGTGCTGTTGGGTGCAGGGCGCTTCCGCGGCTACGGCCTCATGCGCCCGTGGCTGCAAGAGGCGAGCCGATGAGCCTCTCCCTTGACCGGTTCGGCGACTACTTTTGCAGCCTATGGCCCTATGAGCCGTTTCCGTGGCAACTGCGCCTCGCGAAACAGATTGATGAGCGCGGCTGGCCCGAGTGCATCGACCTGCCGACCGCCAGCGGTAAAACCGCCTGCATTGATGTTGCTGTGTTCGTGCTGGCATGCCAGGCGAATCGAGAAACGAAGGATCGCACAGTCGGGCGGCGGATTTTCTTCACCGTGAACCGGCGCGTGATCGTCGATGAGGCATTCGACCGTGCAAAGAAGATCGCGGAAAGATTGTTAAAAACCGTCGACGAGAACGAAGACGGCATCCTTAGAGAGGTCGCTGACGCCCTCCGCGCGATCAGCGGCGATACGAAGGCGCCGCCGCTCGATGTTGCGCAGCTTCGCGGCGGCATCTACCGCGATCGCGCGTGGGCGCGGAGCATCACTCAGCCGATCGTCGTCTGCACCACCGTCGATCAACTCGGTTCGCGTCTGCTGTTTCGCGGCTACGGCGTTTCTCAATCGATGCAGCCGGTGCACGCAGCGCTCACAGCATGCGACAGTCTGATCCTGCTCGATGAAGCGCACGTGACGCGCGCGTTCTGCCAGACGATGCGGTTGCTGTCGAGATATCAGCGGGTTCGAACGGACGGCGGAAGCGTCGTCCCGCCGATGCGGTTTGTGCAGATGACCGCGACGCCGGCGGATGCAAAGGATCGTTTCGAGTTGAACGCGGCCGATCATTCGCATCCGGTTCTTGAGACGAGACAGAACGCGCCGAAACCTGCCACGCTTGTCAAACTCGACAAGAAGAAACCGATCGTGGCCGAGATTGTCTCCCGCGCCTTCGCGGCGTTGTCCGAAACTCGCAAGGCGGTCGGCGTCATCGTGAATCGGGTGCAGACCGCGCGTGAGATTGAAGAGGCGATTCGTGCCGAGATCGAAAAGCGTGCGAAGAAAGGCGAGAACTTCGCGGCGGAATCGCACCTGGTTATTGGCCGCATGCGCCCGATCGATCGGGACGACTTGCAGGAACATCTGCGAACGCTCGTCGGGCCAGATCGCCCCGGTATTCTCGAGAAGCCGGTGTTTGTTGTCGCCACGCAGTGCCTCGAAGTCGGCGCCGACTACGACTTCGATGCGCTGATCACCGAATGCGCCAGCATCGACGCACTTCGACAGCGCTTCGGGCGGCTCAATCGCAAGGGCCGCACTCTTGACGGCGGTACGCCTTTCAACACTGAGGCGGTGATCGTCACGAATGACGAGTTGATCACGGGCGACGACCCCATCTACGGCGATGCGACAAAGCACACGTGGGAGTGGCTGTGGTCGAATAGGAACAAGGACGACCAGATCGACTTCGGCATCGCTGCCTTCAAACAGCACTGGGATGGGCTCGAGGACGCAGCGAAGCAGCCAATGCTTGCTCCTGCTCCGGACGCAGCCGTGCTTCTGCCGGCCCATCTCGACGCTCTCTGTCAGACCAATCCGCAGCCGGTTCCAAGTCCGGACGTCAACTTCTTCATTCACGGGCCACAGCGCGCAACGGCTGAGGTGAATGTGTGCTGGCGCGCGGACTTGGGGCCCGATGATGAGACCGCCGAAAAGCGCTGGCCAGAGATTGTGCGGCTGCTGCCGCCCACGTCGCCGGAGTGCATGACCGTTCCGTTGTGGGAAATCCGGCGATGGATGCGAGGCGCGGAGATTACGAAGGAAGACGGCGACGCCGATGTCTCGGTCGCGAGCGGCGGCGAGCAAGGCGATCCCAAAGAGGACGCTGAAGCGCCCGCTCGTCGCGTCGTCGCATGGCGCGGTTCAAAGGAGTGCCGCTTCGTCGAGTCGCCGGAAGAACTGCGCCCCGGGGACACGGTGGTTATTCCGGTTTCCTCGCGCAGCTGGCTCGAGCTCGGGCACATCCCTGACGTTGCCGCCTCTCGCTACGAAAGAGGGACAATCGAGGTCGATGGCGTCAGGCGGAAGGAGACGGACGCGGAATGCGATGATCGATGCAAGGCCCTGGATCGGTCGGTCGACGTGGCCGAGCGGGCGACGCGCGACTCCAAGCTCCGCGTCGTCCGGCGCGTTCACCCGGCGTTTGTGGGCTCCGAGACGCTGCGTGGCCTGTCCGATCCTGATCTCCGTCAGGCGCTGATTGACCAAGATGTGATTCCGAAAAGATGGAGCAACAGCCCGGTCGCGCGGCTTGATCGTCATTGGTATCCCGACACCGAAGAAGATGCGCCCGACGAAGTCATCATCTTTATGCGCCTTCTCGATCCTCCGAACAAACTCGTCGCCCCGTCCGACGACGAAGACGACGGCGATGACGCGCTAAGTGTGAGCGATCAACTCCTCTCGCTTGAGGATCACACCCAGCACGTCGTCGAGCGAGTCGACGCCGCGCTGCCCAGGCTGTCGCTATGCGGGATTGCAAGCGCGGTGCGCGAAGCGGCCCGTCTGCACGATCTTGGCAAGGCCGATGTCCGCTTTCAGGCCATGCTCGCCGGCCTTACGCCCTACGAGGCGATCGAACGGCCGGTCCTGCTGGGCAAGGGTGACGGCACTCGACGCTCGCAGTCCGAAACGCAGAGAATCTTCGACCGCGCGATGTACCCGCGAGGTTTCCGACACGAGATGTTGAGCGTCGAGTTGATCGAGCATCTCAAGCTCGGAGGCAGTGATCCGCATCGTGACCTGATTTTGCACGTCGTCGCCGCTCATCACGGTTACGCCCGACCCTTTGCACCGGTCTGCATCGACGATGCGGCCGATGACGAGCTTCGCTCGGTCCGCGTCAACGGATGGGAAATCCCCGGCCACGCGCGCAGGGCATGGACGCCCTCGCACCGCCTCGACTCCGGCGTCGCCGAACGGTTTTGGCTGCTCACGCGCATGCACGGCTGGTGGGGCCTGGCGTGGCTGGAGTCGGTTCTACGCCTGGCCGACCAGCAGGCCAGCGCCTCTGAACAGGAACAGCGAACGCCCCAGCCAGAGGAATTGCGATGAGCGAAGGCAGCATCCTCCTCAACGGATTGGACGGCTCGAACCCGCTGGCCTTCCTGGCGGCGCTGGGAACGCTTCGCACACTCACGCTGGCGCTGCCGGACGAACGGGTCACGATGAATTGGGAGCTGACGGACGGCGCGTGGAGGCCGCGGGTGTGTTGCGCGTGGCTCAAACAAGAAGATCAATTCATTGAACTGCTCGATCGTCGACTTGAAAGGAGTCGAGGCAGTCACGCCACACGGTTCGTAGGCGATCACGATGCCATTGACGAGTTCTACACAAAAGCTCGACAAGGCTATCCCATCGATGACGATCAGTGGGTCAGCGCCTTGGTCAACGACGTTCATCCCGGCGCCACAAGTCCGATTCAGACAACGCGTCGCGACTATTTTCCGGGCAACATCGATCAGATTCTTGCCAACACTGATGCCGAGGCACTTCGACGAACTCTGTTTCGCTTCTGGCGCTACGAGGACACACTCGACGGGCAGTCGCTCCACCTTGAACCGAGCGAAGATCGACGCCATGCCTACCAATGGAACCGGCCGAGCGGTGATCCGGATCGAAAGAAATTCGGTAACATGCTCGGTGCTAACCGTCTCGCGATCGAGGCGCTCCCCTTGTTCATGGGGGTGCCGTCGACGAATCCTGAAAGACTCGCGGTCGTTGGATGGTCGGGTGTTCGTTCCGACAACGCCCGATGGACATGGCCGGTCTGGCGACCCGAGGCGTCGTTAAGTGTCGTCAGGAGCCTTTTGTCCTTTCCCGAACTCCAGGAGGAACGCCCAAACCGCACCGTGCTCGTTCAGATTGGAGTCGTCGCGGCATTTCGTTCTCGCCGCATACTTGTCGAGAAGACGCCCAACCTATCGCCAGCCGTGTTGATCGGGTAGCCGCCTCCCAAGATTCGAGGCCCGCAGTCGCCGGTAATGACTGTCGATGTGTGGCGGCGCCGGTCCCGGCGTTCGAGCAACGGCGCCTAGCCCGTTACGTTCCGTCCGGGCGCACCTCACGCCCAGCACCATACGGGATTTTTTTACCGAAGTTTGGAACGCAAACCGCCACCGCCCGCTAAACACGCGGTCCCGCGAAATTGGGGATAGGGAAAGCAAGGTGAGCCGTGCCGAATGACCTTAAGTGGATGCTAGCCAAGCTAGCGGCGACACTAAACTACTTGGCCGACCGCTGCGAAAGCTACGAGGACGTTGACGAGGACGGGGCGTGGATGAGGGACGGGGTGGACCCGGTCCGCAATCCGCCGGCTAGAGGCGCGCAATACGCCATGGCGAACTTGCGGGAAATCATGCGCGAGATCCGCGAGGCAGAAGACCTCGCCGACGCTGCCCCGGCCAGCGATGCAATACGCGAAGTGAAAGAAGCTCTGTGTCTCGCGTGGAACGCCATCGGCCAAGCCGACGTGGCGGCCGAAATGGCGGTACTAGCCGGCGATGAAGCCCAAGCCGTGGAATGCTGTCGGAACGGACTGCGGCGCGCGTGGGAACGGTGCGGTTGGGAATGGGAGCGACTAGGAGCGAAGCTAGGAGTAATGGCCCGTGACGCATCGCGGACGGCGCGGACCGACGCTGTTTCAGCGGTGAGGATGGAATCGAATGTGGAGACCGAAGACACCGGCAACGCGGGTGGCCCGGAGCCCGACCCACACGACACGCGGAAGGTGGTGTGGTACGGCAAGCGGATTTATCTGGGCAAAGATACGCAAGTGAGCCGGCTGTTTTGGCTGCTGGCACGGCCAGTAGGCGCGGCCCGAAAGATCACGCAACTGCAAGAAGCGATTGACGGCATGATAACCACGCCGGATATGCACCCCGACGACGTGCGCAAGGCGTCCCAGCGTCTTTGGAAAGTGGTGCATAAACTGCGGTGCGCGTTGCAAGAATGTGGCTTGGATGACCATGTTGTGATTACGAAGCACGAATTTGAATACAGTATGGTTTTTCGGTTTGCAAAATAACTTTCGAGTATTCCCTGCGAGAAAGTAAGGAACTCTCTAAGAAAGGTCAGGAAATCGCCTCTTTGTATTATAGGAGGCCGCCGCAGGTGGCCAACAAACACAAAGAGGAGTAGATCGATGGATTACCTTAGTGTTTCTGAGGCCGCCCAAAGGTCGGGGGCCAGACCGAAAGACATTTCTGACCTGTTCTGCGAACGGACAATAGGCGATGATACCCACCCCATCGTAGCCGACCGGCCGCTGATTCCCGATGGCTACCTAGACGTGATTCGCTTGGCGCTCAAGCGCGCCTGCCAGCCCACTGGCGGGGAAACGGGGGTGGAGCTTGAGTAATTCGATCTTGAACTCCAAGGCCGAAGAATCCCGACTGTCCCTGCGCCTGCGCGAAGCGGCGAAGGCGCTCGGCGTGAGTGAGCGGACGCTGTGGACATGGACCCAGCAAGGGACCATCCCCCACGTTCGGCGCGGCAAGACGATTCTGTATCCGACGGCAGCATTGACCCATTGGCTGCAGGAGCAAACCAAGGCCACGGCGATGCCGGCAACGGCGAATCTGGCAGACGGGAGTGCAGAATGAACCCGGTCGAACTGCTGCTGTCGCGACTGCCTCACCGCGCCAAGCGACAAGGCAAAGAGTGGGCGGCCCGCTGCCCAGCGCATGAGGACGAGCGCCCCAGCTTGAGTATCAGCGCAGTCGAAGACGGCCGAGCACTGCTGCATTGCCACGCCGGATGTGCGCCGGAAAAAATCGTGGCGGCGCTGGGGATGCAGATGGCGGACCTCATGCCCGCGACCCCCGACCGGCCCGTCCGCAAAGGAGGGGCACCGTCCCCGCAGCGGAAGACCTACGCCACCGCCATGGAAGCGGTGGCCGAGCTGGAACGCCAGCATGGCCCCCGCGCGAACCTCTGGACGTACGACGATGCCAACGGCGAACCGGTCGGGCTGGTGGTGCGGTGGGACACGCCGGCGGGCAAGGAAATCCGACCGGTGAGCAAGACGCCGACGGGCTGGATCATCGGCGGGATGCGCGAACCCCGCCCGCTGTACCGGCTGCCGGAGCTGCTGAAGCGCGGGAGTGAAGCGGTCTACGTTTGCGAAGGCGAAAAGGCTGCGGACGCGGCAGCGGGGCTGGGGCTGCTGGCGACTACCTCGCCCCATGGGAGCAACAGCGTCAGCAAGGCCGATTGGACGGCGCTTGCCAACCGGGAGGTTGTGATTCTTCCCGACCATGACGACGCCGGCGCGAAGTACGCCCGCGACGTGGCGGGCATCCTGGCCAAGCTGACACCGGCTGCGACGGTGCGGATGGTGAAGCTGGCCGACGCCTGGCCCAACCCGCCGGCCGGCGGGGATATGGCTGACGTGGTAGAGAGCGGGGAAGACGCCGACACGATCAAGGCGAAGCTGGCCGGGCTGTCGGACAAGGCCATGCTCGAATCGACCGGGCCGATACTGGTGTGTATGGCCAACGTAGAGCCGCGCGAAATCGAGTGGCTCTGGCCTGGCCGCGTGCCGATGGGCCGGATTACGCTGCTGTCAGGCCGGCCCGGTGAGGGCAAATCGTTCTTGACCTGCTACATGGCATCGCGGATATCAACCGGGAAGCCCTGGCCGGACGGAAGAGATTGCCCGACCGGTTCTGTGGTGTTCATTTCGGCCGAAGATGACCCGGCCGACACGATCCGCCCCCGGCTGGACGCGCACGACGCCGACGCGCGAAATGTGCACTTGCTCTCGGCGGTGCGGCGGACGCGCGAGAACGGCGAACCCTACGAAGGCTTGTTCACCTTGTCCGACGTCCCGACGTTGGAATCGACATTGCAGAGGCTGCCGGATTGCCGGCTAGTCGTGGTGGACCCGATAGGGAGTTACCTGGGCGCAGGCACTGACGCCCACCGTGACAACGAAGTGCGCGCCGTGCTGGCCCCGGTGGCGAAGCTGGCGGAGAAATACGGGCCGGCGGTGCTGGTGGTAGCGCATCAGCGCAAGAGTGCCGGGAGCTTCGCCGATGACCTGGTGCTGGGAAGTCGTGCCTTTACAGGCATCGCTAGGGCGGTTTGGCATGTTTCAAGGGACAGGGATGACCCGGCGCGGAGGCTACTGTTGCCGGGAAAGAACAACCTGGCCGACGAAGGCAACGGGCTGGCGTTTACGATTGCCGGCGATCCGCCGGCGGTTGTCTGGGAGCCGGAACCTGTGACGATGAGCGCCAATGACGCCCTGGCGCTGGAGAATGGCTTCGGGAAGCACCGCAAGCCCGGCCCGAATCCGCACGCGCTGACGGAGGCGGCTGAATGGCTGACCAGCGAACTGGCGGACGGGCGTGAGCATCGGGTGTCGGACGTTATGGAAGCGGGAGAGAAAGTGGGGCATGCTCGGCGGACTGTGCAAAGAGCGGCGCGAGAGATTGAGGTGACGCGGCATCGGCCTAACTCCTTTGGCGGCCCCCATGCCTGGCGGCTGCCGAAACCAGAGGCTTCCACGCCGACCATGCTCGCCAACCCAGTAGAGAATGGCGAACTCGGCGCGAATGGCAATTCCCAGGGAAATACAGGGGATTTGACAGAGCGCGATAGTCAATCGCGCCAAGATGATCCACTTGGCGCGGTTGACCCCGACGCCAGCGGTCGTGAGCTGTGAACGAAACTTGACATATGGCAAGCGTGGTGTATGCTGGTGGTTATGGCTGAGCTACTGGACAGGTTGCGGCAGGCGATTCGGGAATGCGGGAAGACCCGCTACCGGCTGGCGCAGGAAACGAGAATCGCGGAAAGCGCTCTGTCCCGACTGATGAGCGGCGAGCGCGGCTTGAGCATCGATGCGGCCGAGCGCTTGGCGGAAGCCCTGGGACTGCAAATTATCGTCCGTCCGGCCAAGCGGAAGCCCGGAACGTCCAAGGAACGGTGAACTATGGCAACCATCGGAACAGAACCCAACGGGCGACGGCGAATCCTTTTCGTGGCCGCCGACGGAAGCCGCAAAACGGTGCGGCTGGGCGAGTGCAGCCAACGCGACGCCGAGCAAGTTTGCCGGCACGTTGAGGCCCTGGCGGCGGCGACGATCAACGGACAACCCATGCCCCGCGAAACGGCTGTATGGGTGCGGGGCATCGGCCACAGGCTGCATGACCGGTTGGCGCGGGCCGGCCTGGTGGAAGCACGGGAACAACCCGGAAAGCTGGCCTTGGCGGCATTCATCGACGGGTACTTGGCCCAGCGCAGGGACCTAAAGCAGTCAACGCTCACCGCGATGAAGCAAGCGCGTACCGGGCTGGTGCGATATCTGGGCGACGAGCGGCGCATCGACCGCGTGACCGCCGGCGATGCCGACGGCTACCGCGCCCGGATGTTCGAAACGGGTCTTGCGAAAGCGACCATCGCCAAGCGCTGCCGCTACGCCCGGCAGTTCTTCGCAGTAGCAATGCGGCACGGGCTGCTGGCGGCCAACCCGTTTGCGCATATCAAGGGCGCGGTCAAGGGCGATTCCGCCCGGCGCCGCTTTGTGCCGGCTGAAACGGTGGCGCGCGTCATGGATGCGGCCCCTGATCCGCAATGGAAGCTGTTGATTGCCCTGGCCCGCTGGGGCGGGCTGCGGATTCCGTCTGAAGCCCTGGCGCTCACCTGGCGCGACGTGGATTTTGCGGGTAAGCGGTTCATCGTCCGGGCGAGCAAGACGGAGCACCACGACGACGCGGGTATCCGCGTGGTGCCGATGTTCCCCGAGCTGGCCCCGCTATTCCAAGCGGTGTTCGATGAGGCCCCCGACGGGGCAATCCACGTCATTACGCGCTACCGCACCGCGGCGGTGAATCTGCGTACCCAATTCCAGCGCTACATTGAGAAGGCCGGCGCGAAGCCCTGGCCGAAGTTGTGGCAGAACCTTCGGGCGTCGCGGGCGACCGAGCTTGCGGACGCGTATCCGAGCCACGTTTGCGCGGCTTGGCTTGGCCACACCGAGCGCATCGCCGATACGTTCTACCGGCAAGTGACCGATGGGCATTTCGCCCGCGCTGCCGGAGGGGATGAGGCGGCACCCAAAGCGGCACAGAATCCGGCACAGCAACCGCTCGCGGATGACCGCAACGCTTCGCAGGATGAAAACCGGAAAGCAGAATCCCTCGCGTTTTGCATCGGATTTCGGGGGGTTGCGACTGCTTGCGGGAACTCTGAGCGGAGTTTATTGGGCGATACAGGATTCGAACCTGTGACCTCGTGCGTGTCGAGCACGCGCTCTAGCCAACTGAGCTAATCGCCC
>CAYMBL010000051.1:0-21518 GCA_964388675.1 uncultured Planctomycetales bacterium | reverse complement strand
GGCCAGGCTCGCCGCCCTTTTTGTTGACCGCAAGACCAGCCAGTGCAGCGCGCATGCCGTCGATCTGTGCCAGGTGCTCGGTGAAAGTGTCATCGCGCCAAAGCGACAGACGCATGCGCAACCCTCGGCGCGATCGTATGACCGTCTCAGCCGGATCGGCAGCAACGTCGCATGAGTCACGCGCCTACGGCGCCCGCTGCCACTCCGCCAATTGCCGATCGATCGCTTCGACGTCGGGCAACTGCAGCGCGTGTGCCACGTCGCGCGCGTCGCGCAGCGCCTGCAATGCCTCCGCCCGGCGGCCGACCGAGCGGCGCAGCTCCGCCAGGCTGCGCAGGCAGCGCAACTGACTCACGAGATCGTCGCCGTCGCGAATCTCCGCATACGCCGCCTCCAGCTCGCGCAGTGCGTCTTGCGGTCGGCCGAGCGCCTGTTCGGCGTCCGCCAGCAGCAGCCGCACGGTCGGCCGGGCCGCGGCGGGCGCGAGCTTCAGGCATTCCTGCAGCGCGTCGCGCGCCTGCGGTGCTCGCCCCGCGCGGCGGTGAGCCTGGCCCAGGAACATCCACGAGGTGGCGGCGGAGCGCGTCGCGCCGCAGCGCTGGGCCGCGGCCAGCGTGGCCTCGTGCGCCGCCAGAGAGTCCGCGTCGTTCCCGAGCTGCTCGTGAATGAGCGCCAGCTTGTTCGTGGCGGGGATGAGCGCGATCTGATCGCCCAGAGCCTGCAGCGCGCGCACCACCTCCTGCTGTCGCGCCAGCGCCGCCTCGAGCGGGGCGCGATCCGGCGCGCCGGGCGCCGAGGCCGTCGGCGGACCGTCCGGTCGCGCGGCTCGGTTCAAGTGCAAATCCGCGAGGTTGTTGAGCGCCACCACCTCGGCGTAGGGCAGCCGGTGTTGCCGCGCCTCGGCCAGCGCGCTGCTGAGCCGGATTTCGGCGGCTTCGAATGAGCGCTCGCCGAGGGCGGCGATGCCGAGCAGCAGCTCGGTTTCGATCTGGTCGGGGATGTCCTGCGCCTGCTGCGCCAGGACGGCGACCTGTCGCAGGCGCGCGACGGCCCCGGCCCGGGCGTCGGGCGTGCGTCGCAGGTCGAGCTGGGCCGCCAGAAGCTGAGCCGGGCGAAACAGCGCGTCGAACGCCAGCGATTGTTCGAGGTAGTAGCCGGCGTCGCGCGCGTTGTCGGCGCGAATCGCCGTCAGCGCGCGGCAGAAGTGTTCGAGCGCGGTCGGCGTGCGGCAGGGCGGCGCGAACAAGCGCGTCGCGGCGTCGCCGGCGGGTTCCGGCGCTCCACACTGCGCCAGCACCCAGCGCGTCGCGGCGTCCAGCACGTCGAAGAAAGCCGCGGGTCCGAGTTGCGTGCTCTGCGGCGCGGCGGCGCCCGCGTGCAAGGTGAGCTCGATGCGCACGGCGTCAGGCGGACCGGCGAAGCGCCCGCTCACGCGGTGATTCGCGCCCAGCAGCGCCGCCACGCGCGCCCAATCGGTCGCGGCGCCGGGCGCTTCCGCCAGCTCGAGCGCCGCCTGATGCAGCAGCATGGGCGGCAGCGCCTGCAACTGCGGCACGCGCAGCAGCCGGCGGCTCAGCGCTTCCTCGAAACCAAGGCCGATCCAGTGATCGCGCGGGTCGCAGCCCTCGGCAGGCTCGAATCCCGCGACCGCCACGCGCGGCAGGGTTTCGGGAATTGCGGCGGGCGGCGCGTCGGACTGCGCTCGAGCCGCAACGGCGGAAAGCGCCAGCGCCGCCGTGAAAGCGATGACTGATCGTCGCGGTGTCACCTTGAATCTCCTCGCACAGATCGGGTCGATGATAACGCTCGACCCGTCGCCAGGCCCGAAAACAACGGCCGCCGGGCGTCGGGGAAGCGCGCACGTAATGCGACGCGCCGATTTTGCCGATGGCTGACGGCCCAGATGGTGTGACGCTCGGAGAGGGGAAGACGATGAACTGTGCAAACTGCGGCGCGGCGATGCGATTCGTTCCTCGGCGGAGCTACCTCGTTTGCGACTACTGCACGACGTTTCACTTCCCCGGCTCGACGGAGAGCACGCTGGGCATGACGCTGCTCGAACGCGGATCGAATCGGAACTGCCCGGTGTGTGCGGCTGAGCTGGTCGCGGCCGCCATCGAAGGCTGCGAAGTCGAGTTCTGCCGCACCTGTCGCGGCGTGTTGACGGCCAACGGCGATTTCGCCTACTTCATTCGTCGGCGGCGCGAGCAGTTCGACGGCGTCCAACCGGAGCCTGTGCCGCTCGACCCGACCGAATACGAGCGGCAGATCGACTGTCCGGCGTGCGGCTCGCGGATGGACGTGCATCCGTACTACGGTCCCGGCAACGTGGTGATCGACACCTGCGGCCGCTGCTGTCTGATCTGGTTTGATCACGGCGAACTGGCGGCGATCGAGGCCGCTCCGTCGACCGACTCGCGAACGAACTGATCCGCCGGCGACGTTACGGCTCGCGCGTCAGCAAAGCCGGCTGCGGCGAGGCGGCGACGGACGGCGCGCGGCGCAGCTCGAGCACCGCGCTGAGCACGCACGGCACGAGCACGAACGTGCCGAGCGTCGAGACGATCATTCCGCCGAGAATCACCGCCGCCAGACCGCGGTAAAGCTCGGTTCCCGAGCCGGGCATGAACGCCATCGGCAGCAGGCCGAACACGCTGGTCAGGCTCGTCATGAGCACCGGGCGCACGCGCACTCGTACGGCCTCGCGCACCGCCACCCGGATCGGCAGATTGTGTTCGCGCAGGTGCACCAGCGCCTGCTCGACGAGCAGGATTGCGTTCTTCACGACCAGGCCGACGAGCATCACGAACCCCAGAAACGTCAGCACGTCGAGCTGCTGCACGGGCTGCTCGGTCGTCAGCAGCGTGCCCCAGCGCGCGGCGCTGAGCCCCAGAAACCCGCCGAAGATCGCGAGCGGCACGCTGAACATGATCACGAACGGGTAGAGCCAGCTTTCGTACAGAGCGCACATGAGCAGGTAGACGATGATCACGCTCAGGAAGAACTTGCCGCCGGCGATGTTCGCCGCGCTTTGCAGCGTCCAGCCTTCCCACGCGCCGACCAGCGAGTTGCGGGCGTCGACCAGCTTGTCGGCGTTTCCGGTCAGCGCGACCAGGACGTCGGGCGCGATGCGCTTCTGCTCGCGCAGCGCGGGCGTGATCTCGTCGCGGATCGCGTGGATCACGTTCTCCAGCGCCATTGACTCCGGCGGCGTGACCTCAAGCGTGACGGCGCGCTGCCGCTCGACGTGGTTGATCTGCTCCAGGGCCGCGGTTTCGACGAGCTGCGCGAAGCTGCCGAGCGGCACCACGGTGCCGCTGGATGTGAGAATCGGCACACCCGCGATGTCGCGCGTCGGTCGATCGCTCTGTCCTTCGAAGTAGATCGCAATGTCAATCGTGTCGCCGCCGCCCGGGCGGAATTCGCCCACGAAGGCGCCTTCGCCGCAGGCTTCGACGAGGAAACCGACGTCGCTCGCGGTCAGACCGACTTCGGCAGCGCGCTCGCGATCGGGGATGATGCGCAGCTCGGGTCTTCCGAGGTTGAAGTTCGCGGGGTCGGGCCGTGGAAAGCCGAAGCGCTGCATGCACTCGACCATCATCGCGCCGGCCGCCGCGGTCACCTCTTCGAGGTTGTCGCCGCGCACCTGCACCTCGGCGCTGTTGCCGCCGCCGAAGCTGAAGAGCTGCGTCTGAAAGAAGACCGGGATCGTGCCGGGAATGCGCCCGCCGGCGGACTCGAGCAACCGCACGAGCGGCTTGACCCGTGCCGGGTCGCGGCTCGAGCAACCCATGAAGCAGCCGCCCCCGAACGAGACATAGAAGAAATTGTCGATCAATGGCGGCGGCGTGCGCCACTCGCGCAGCAGCCGTGAGCGCTCGAGGCTGCCGAGCTGCGGGTTTGACAGTTCCGGAATCTGGTTGGCCGCGATCGCCTGTTCGACGCGCTCGCGCCACGCGCGGTCGAGCTCCGCATGCTCGTCGGAGCCTGGCTGCGCTTCCCAGTATGGAGCGACGACCTGCTCGATCTCAAAACCCATGCGCTCGAATTCGTTAATGCTGTACCCGGGCGGCGTCAGCAGGAAACCGAACACCAGGTTTCGATTGCCCGCGGGCAGATAGGTGGCGTCGGGAACGAGCAGCCGCGCCAACACCAGCGAGCCGAGCGTCATCCCGCCGATCAGCACGATGCGCGGGACCGGCCGGCGATTGAAGAAGTCCACCAGCCCCGCCACCCAGCCCGCGAAGCGCAGTACCGGATCGCGCGAGACGCTGCGGCTGCGACCCGTCGCCTCGCTGTCGTCGAGGCGCTGGTCCTCGACCGGGAACCGCACCACGCGATCACGCTGCAGCAACCGGGCCGCCAGCGGCGGAATGACCGTCAGCGCCACGATCATCGATAGTCCGACCGCGGCCACCTCGGCGATGCTGATGTCGCGAAAGAGCTGGCCCGCCTCCTCCTGCACGAAGATGACGGGCACGAACACCGCGGCCGTCGTCAGCGTGCTGACGAACACCGGCCCCCACACCTCGCGCGTGCCCTCGAGCACCGCCTGGTGGATCGGCTTGCCAAGCTGGCGATGGCGGTAGATGTTCTCAAGCACCACGTACGCGCTGTCGACCACGTCGCCCACCGCGAACGCGATTCCCGCCAGCGAGATCACGTTGAGCGTGCGGCCGAGCAGCACGATGACGAGGAAGGTTCCGACCACGGAAACGGGAATGGTGAGCGCCAGAACTGCCGTCGCGCGCCAGCTCCGCAGAAACGCCAGCAGCAGCCCGAGCACCAGCGCCCCGCCCCAGAGGATGTTCGAACGCACCATCTCGATGGCCTGCGTGATGTACTCGGTCTCGTCGTAGACCTGCACCAGCTCGAGATCGAGCTTCCGCGCCCGCAGCACCTCGCTGTTCACCTGGCGAATCGCCTCCTTCAGGTCGGCCATCACCTGAATCACGTTGGTGCCCACCTCGCGGCGTACCGGAAACGCAAGCACGAATTCGCCTTTGCTGCGGACGAACCCGTCGGCCTTCTTGAACGACGACACGACGTCCGCGACGTCGCGCACATAGACCGGCCCGCCGCCGCTCTGCGCGATCACGGTGTTCAGAATCTCGTCGAGCGAGGTGAACTCGCCGGTGGTGCGAATCGCGTAGTTGCGCTTGCCCAGGGCGCGCGTGCCGGCGGAGACGTCCTGATTCTGGTTGCGCAGCGCCTGCTCAACCTGGCGCAGCGTCAGCCCGCGCGCCGCCAGTCGCGCCGCGTACACGCGAATCTGCACCTCGCGCTCGAGGCCGCCGAAGATTGCGGTCGACGCCACGCCCGGCACGCGATCGAGATAAGGCTGGATGAAGTCCTCGGCGAAATCGCGCAGCTCGCGAACGTTCAGTTTCTTATCGTTCGTGGGATACAGGATCAGCCAGGCCATCGGGTTTTCGATGTTGGAATCGACCGCGGCGATGGTCGGTTCGTCGACCTCGAGCGGATACGACGGCACCTGGCGCAGCTTGTCGGCGACGTCGCGCAGCGCGTCGGACTTCGAGACTTCCGGATAGAACTCCAGCTCGACCGTCGCTCCGTTGTCGCGTGCCGAGCTTTTGATTCGCTTCAGGCCCTTCACGCTGCGGAGTTGCTCTTCCTGCCGGTCGACGATCTCGCTCTCGACCTCCTGCGGATTCGCCCCCGCCCACGCCGTCTCCACCCTCACGATGGGCACATCCACGTCCGGCGTGAGCTGCACCGGAATCGCGAACAGCGCCAGCAGCCCGAACAGCACGACGAAGATCACGCCCACGGCGACGCCGACCGGACGCTGAATGCACAACTCGATGAGATTCACGCCGCCACTCGCGTTTCAGGGTTGCGCGGCGGGAGCGCTCGCCGCCGGCTGTCGCTGCGGAACCACCGGTCCCGGCCCATAGAGGCGCTCATTCGCACGCACGACCACCTCATCGCCGGCGGCCAGCCCGGGCGCGCGGACCTCCACCCACTGCTCCACCTCCAGCCCCGTATCAACGGGCAGCGGAACCGCGATCGCGCCTTCGGGCGTCTGACGAAGCACGAACACCTGCGCCCCGTTGCCGGCGGGCAGGATCGCATCGCGATTCACCAGCAGCCGCGCCGCGCTCGCGCCGATCGGCACGTGGGCGCGAACGAACATGCCCGGCAGGAAGCGGCGCTCGGGATTCGGCACGTCGATCTCGATCGGGAAGGTGCGTGCGTCCACCGCGGCTCGCGGAATGACGCGCGAAATCGGCAGCGTCATGGAGTCGCCGAGCGCTTCGATGCGCAACGTTACCTGCGCGCCGACCCGCGCGAACGGCGCCGCCGCCTCCGGGACGTCGACCCGCACGCGAAGCTGGTCGATCGCCATCAGCACGCACACCGGGCCACCCACCGTCAGCCATTCGCCGACCTGCGTGCGCCGCGTAACGACGAACCCGGCGAACGGCGCGCGGACATTCGTGCGATCGACCTCGCGCCGCAGTTGCCCGACGACCGCCTGCTGCGCCGCGAGCTGCGCCAGCGCAAACGCCCGCTGCTCGGCGCGGCCGCCGTTGCGGCCCTGCTCGAGCTGGGCTTCAGCCATGTTCGTGCGGTGATTCGCGGCCAGGAATTCCATTTCGGCGTCGTGCAGTTCCTTGGGGTTGGCCTGCCGGTCGGAGTACAGGCGCGTCAGGCGCTCGCGCTCGAACCGCCACTTCTCGCGAATCGCGCGCGCCTCCTCGACGGCCGATTCGAGTCGCCGCAGGGTCTCAGGCCGCTCGCCACGCTCCATTTCGTGAAGTTGGGCCTGCAGCGCGTCGGCCCGTGCCACAGCCTCCTGCAATCGCAGTTCGGCCGGCACGGCGTCGAGCCGGCACAGCGTGGCGCCTGCCGCCACGAAGTCGCCCTCGCGAATCGGCAGCTCCAGCACAATCCCGCTGACTTCGCCCGCTACCAGCGCCGAGCGATCCTCGATCAGCGAGCCCACGAGCCGCGCCGTCGCCGGCAACGTGCGCTCGATGACGGCGTCGACCACGACCGGCTGCGGCGGTGGACCGCCTTGTCCGAGCGCGATTTCCGCGAAGATCGCACCGGCCAGAATCAGCGTCTGGAGAATTCGTGCGGGAATGTTCGGCCCCCGTTAATGCCAACCGTCGACTCTACCCGTGCTTCGCGGGCTCGACAAGGCGGACTCGCGCAAGGCGCCGGCGTTCGCCGGACTTCACCCAATCTTCACGCTTTCCGCGCAAATACTGAAGGTGGCGTGCGTTAAGCTTCTTGCCGTCGGAATGCTGCGCCGATACACTACTGGACTGCGCGTGACGCGGCCCATAACCGGGCCGCGACCTAACGCGCGGGGAGTGGAAGCTCCCGCGGCGCACGGGCGTCGACGGTGGCAGCACCGACGTCCAACTCCGGGAACGAGGCAGAATCAGCGTCCGGCTGTCGGCCGGACCGCGTGCGCACTACGGCCACGGCCGCGCAGGCGCACGCCACAGGAGCGCGACGGAATCGTACGATGAACCCGATCCAGAACGTCCGTAACATCGGCATTTCGGCACATATCGACTCCGGCAAAACCACGCTGAGCGAGCGCATCCTGTATTACAGCGGCCGAATCCACAAAATCGGCGAGGTGAAGGGCGGCGGCGACGGCGCAACCATGGACCACATGGAGCTCGAGCGCGAACGCGGCATCACCATCACCTCCGCCGCAACCACCGTCGAATGGCTCGACCACCAGGTCAACCTGATCGACACACCCGGCCACGTCGACTTCACCATCGAGGTCGAGCGCTCGCTGCGCGTGCTGGACGGCGCCGTGCTGGTCCTCTGCGGCGTCGGCGGCGTGCAGAGCCAGTCGCTCACCGTCGATCGCCAGATGAAGCGCTACAACGTGCCGCGGCTGGCCTTCATCAACAAGCTCGACCGCACCGGGGCCGACCCCGCGCGCGTCATCACCGAAATCGAGAACAAGCTCGGCCTCACGCCGGTGCAGCTACAGATTCCGATCGGCCTCGAGACCTTCCACGAAGGCGTCGTCGACCTGGTCACGATGCAGGCCGTGTTTTTCGACGGCGAGAAGGGCCAGACCGTCCGCTTCGGCGACATCCCGGCCAATCTCAAGGAAGAGGCCGACCGCGCTCGGCACGGCATGCTCGACGCGCTGTCGCTTTACGACGACGTGCTCATGGAGCGCATGCTGGAAGGCGTCGAGCCCGACGCCGAGACGCTGCACAGCGTCATCCGCCGCCTCACCATCGGCCGCGAGATCGTGCCGGTGCTGATGGGCTCGGCGTTCAAGAACAAGGGCGTGCAGTTGCTGCTCGACGCGGTGGTGCGCTACCTGCCCAGCCCGCTCGATCGCATGTACTTCGCACGCGACAATGACAACGACGGCGCCGAAGTGCCGATCAGCGCCGACCCCGACGGGCCGCTGGTCGCGATGGCGTTCAAGCTCGTCGACGAAGCGTTCGGCCAGCTCACCTACACCCGCATCTACCAGGGCCGCATCCGCAAGGGCATGACGGTCATCAACACCCGTGATCGCAAGAACCGCCGCATCGGGCGCTTGGTCCGCATGCACGCCAACGATCGCCAGGACCTGGACGACGCCGGCGCCGGCGACATCGTGGCGCTGGTTGGCGTGGATTGCGCGACCGGCGACACCTTCTGCGACGAGTCGCTGAATTACTCGCTCGAGAGCATTTACTCGCCCCCGCCCGTCATCTCGCTGGCCATCCAGCCGACCAAGACGGCCGATCGCGACAAGCTCGCCAAGGCGCTGCAGCGCTTCCACCGCGAGGACCCGACCTTCCACGTGCACACCGACCACGACACCGGCGAGACCATCATCAGCGGTCTCGGCGAGTTGCAGCTCGAGGTCTACGTCGAGCGCATCAAGCGCGAATACAAGTGCGAAGTCACCGTCGGCGCGCCGAAGGTCAACTACAAGGAAGCCCCGACCCGCATCGCCGAATACAACTACAAGCACAAGAAGCAGACCGGCGGTAGCGGCCAGTACGGCCACGTCGTCGGCAAGATGGAGCCGTTGCCGCCCGACGCAACCGAGGAATACGTCTTCGAGAACAAGGTCTTCGGCGGCCGCGTGCCGAGCGAGTACATCCCGTCGTGCGACAAGGGCTTCCAGCAGGCGCGTATGAACGGCCCGCTCGCCGGTTACGAAGTGGTCCGCGTCAAGATGATCCTCGAGGACGGCTCGTCGCACTCGGTCGACTCGTCCGACATCGCGTTCCAGATCGCCGCGCGCGAGGCCTTCAAGGAGGCGTATCTCGCCGCCAAACCGGCCATCCTCGAACCGATCATGAAGATCGAGGTCGAGGTGCCGACCGACGCCCAGGGCGGCGTCGTCGGCGACATCACCAGCCGCCGCGGCATCATCATGAACACCGAGAACAAAGGCGTCTCGACCGTCATCTTTGCCGAGGTTCCGCTCAGCGAGATGTTCGGCTATGCGACCGACCTGCGCAGCCAGACCCAGGGCCGCGGCACGTTCAGCATGGAATTCGGCTACTACAAGCAGGCTCCGCGCGATGTGCAGGAAGAAGTCATCGAGCGCGCCAAGAAGGCCAAGGCCGCGAAGTAGCGCACGGACGGCGCCGCATGAATCGCTGGTGGGGAGCACCGATCCTGGTGCGAGAATCCCTTCTCGCACCCTTGTAGCTGAATGAGGACCATCGGCGTCCCGCCGGTCCTGATGCGAGAATCCATTCTCGCACCGACGTAAGTGAATGGGGAGCATCGGCGTCCCGCCGGTCAGGATTGGGTAACATGGGCCTCTGGCCCGTGCTGGATTTTCTTCACTCGTACGCTCGGTGTTCGTCGGTTAACGGCAGCAATCTGGGCTTTCGGCGCCTCCGGCGCCTCCGGCCGGTCTTCGGCCCCAACGGGGCCACTCAGCTTTAGCCCAGGGCAACGCCCTGGGAAAATGGTCCCGCGTCGCGCAAGCCCTGAAAGGGCGACTCAACCTCCCTCGGATTTACTCGATCGACTCGGCAATTGATATGACTCGCCCCTTCAGGGCTTGCGCATTGGCACGCCGAATCTCCCCGGGCTGCGCCCGGGGCTGAAGCTGAACGCACCTTCGGTGCTGAAGCGCCCGCACCGTCGGTACTGCAACATCCGCACCTTCGGTGCTGAAACGACGGCACCACCATCATCCACTCGGACGAAGCCCTTTCACGGGTCCTGATGCGAGCATGGGCCTCTGGCCCGTGCTGGATTTTCTTCACTCGTACGCTCGGTGTTCGTCGGTTACCGATCCTGGTGCGAGAATCCCTTCTCGCACCCCCATGCGCTGACCGGCGAGGACGCTCACCCAACCAGACAGAAGAGTTGCTACGCCCCCCTACGGCCGCAGCACGCTGCGAATTTCCTCGAGCATCAGCTCGCGAAAATGCTTGCCGCCGTGGCCGAATCCGTGTCGGTCCTTGGGGTAGACCATCAACCCGAACTGCCCCGGCTTCTGCTGTATCGCGTGGATGAGCTGCGCGGTGTTCTGAAAATGCACGTTGTCATCGATCAGTCCGTGCGCCAGCACCAGCCGGCCCTTGAGATTCGCCGCCGCCGCCACGACCGAACTCGCCTTGTAGCCGTCGGGGTTGTTCGCGGGCGTGCGCATGTAGCGCTCGGTGTAGATCGAATCGTAGTTGGCCCAGTCGGTGACCGGTGCGCCGGCGATGCCGAGCGCGAACAGGTCGCTGTGCGTCAGTGCGAAGCCGGTGATGTAGCCGCCGTAGCTGTGTCCGTGCAGCCCGATGCGCGCTGGGTCGACGAATCCCTGCCCGATCAGCCAGCGCACGCAGTCTTCGATGTCCGCCAGCTCCGCGACGCCCATTCGCTGGTAGCACACCCAGCTTGATTTCGCGCTTTCGCCGCTCGCCGAGCGCGGGTCCATGTGAAACACCACCAGGCCCAGGCCGGCGAGGTACTGGTCGAACATGTATCCGCCGCCGCCCCATGAATCGCGCACCACCGGCGCCTCGGGCCCGGCATACGTTTCACACCACGCCGGATACTTGCGCGACGCATCGAAGCCCGGCGGGCGGATGATCCGTGCGTTCAGCATGTGTCCGTCGCGCGCCGCAATGCGCACGTACTCGACCGCGCCCAGTTCGTACTCGCTGAGCGCCGCCACGCGGTTCTCGCTGAGCACACGCACTACGTCACCGCCCGTCCGCCGCAGGTCGACGCGCGGCGGCGCGTCATGGCGGCTGTAGGTATCAATGAAATGCGAGAAATCGGGCGAAAACTGCACCGAATGCGAATGGCCCGGCGTCGTCAGGCGCTCGGGCGCGCCGCCCGCCAGCGGAATGCGATAGGCGTGTCTCTGCAAAGCGCCGTCGACCGTGCCCATGAAGTAGACGCGATTCTCGGCGTCGATGCCCTTGAATTCCGACACGCCCCACGCGCCCTGCGTCACCTGGCGCAGCAACGTGCCATCGCGCTGGTAGTGGTACAGGTGATTCCAGCCGTCTCGCTCGCTTTGCCAGAGGAACGTGCCGTCGTCGCGCCAGTGTGGCGCCGCGATGGGATCGACCCAGGCAGGCGTGGTCTCGCGCAGCAGCACGCGCGGCTTGCCGCCGCCGCGCGCCACGTCGCAGAGTTCGAGCCAGCGCTGCTCGCGATCCTGCAGCGAGAAGATCAGGCGTCCGTCCGGCGCCCAGGAGACTTGCGTGATGAGCAGGTCGCCCGACACGTGCTCCGGCAAGCGCACCCACGATGTGAAGCCGCCGCTGCGCGCCACGATGCCCAGCCGCACGCCGGGGTTCGGATCGCCCGACTTGGGGTAGCGCATCACCTCCGGCTGCGGGCGGGTCGGCGTCTGCTCGACGATGGTGTACGAAGGCACGCGGGTTTCGTCGAGCTGCAAATACGCCAGATGCCGCTCGTCGTCGCTCCACCAGTAGCCGCGGAAGTTTCCGCGTCCGTAGATTTCCTCCTGATAGACCCAGTCGAGGATGCCGTTCAGGCGGTTCTCGTTGCCGCCGCGCGTCAGTCGGTGCGTGGCGCCGCTCGCGACCTCGCACACGTAGAGATCGTTCGCGTGGATATAGCTGACGTAGTTGCCGCTGGGGCTGAGTGCGGCTTCCTGTCGCTCGCTGTGCGTGAATCGCACGCGGTGCAGTTGGTGCGGCTCCGCAGGCGCCAGCAGTTGCCGCAAGCCGCCCGGGGCGTGCTTCGGGAATTCCAGCCGGTAGACGTAGGTCTGGCCATCGTGCTCGAACATCGCCGCCGAGCGGTCGCTCGACCAGCGTCCGAGGCTGCGGGCGCGCTTGGCGGCGGTTTCGGCGTCGAAGGCGCCGGACTCGCGCAGAACCTGCTCGACGCGCGCCAGGTCGTAGGTTGGTCCGTCGGGCTTGCCGGTCAGCGGGTCGACGCGCGTCCGCACGCCGTCGAGCGTTTGCAGCAGGTGGCGGCTGTCGGCGGTCCAATCGAGGCCCGTGACGTAGGAGCCGTCAAAATCCGCCTTTCCGGCCGGTCCGTAGAGCGCCTCGAGCGTCAGCCGCTTCTTGCCGACCGGGTTTGCCGCCGGCTGGGAGTCCTGCGCGGCGGCTGTTGCCAGCAGGCCGCTGATGAAAAGCGCGAACGAATACCGTGAGATGAGAAGCGCCATTTCGTTTTCCCTGGTGCGTCGCCGAAAGCAGGCCGAACCGCTGCGTCGATATAGCGGGAGCGGCGGCAATCGGGAAGCGCCGGACCGCGCGCCGCGATCCGACACGCACAGGAGCCGACATGGATACCACGCAGATTCAGCGAATCGAAGAGAGTTTCCGGGCGCTCGCGCCGCGCGGGCCGGAGCTGGTGGATCGTTTCTATGCGCTGCTTTTCTCGCGATTTCCGGCGGTGCGGCCGCTGTTTCCGCAGCAGATGCAGGCGCAGAAGGACAAGCTGCTCGCGTCGATCGGGCTGGTGGTCAAGAGCCTGCGCAACCCTGACGGACTCAAGCAGACGCTGTTGGGTCTGGGCGCCCGGCACGCGCAGTACGGAACGCAGGAAGCGCATTACCCGGCGGTGCGTGACACGCTGCTCGACGTAATGTCGGAGATGGCGGGCAACCTCTGGACGACGCAACTGAATCAGGACTGGACCGACGCCCTGAACTGGGTGGCAAACGTCATGATCGAAGGGCAGCGCGCCGCAACAGCGCAGCCTGCGAAGAACTGACGCGCTACGACGGTCGGCGGCGCAGCGCGTCCGCCGCCAAGAGCGCCCACCCCAGCAGAAGCGCCACGCCGCCGATGGGCGTGGTGGCGCCGAACTGGCGCACGCCGGTGAATACGAGCAGATACAGGCTGCCCGAGAAGATGATCACGCCGACCGCGAACGACACGCAGGCGCCGCGCAGCGGCGCGCTGCGGCGTTTTCGGCTGAGCATTGCGGCGAGCCAGAGCGCCAGGGCGTGATACATCTGATAGCGGGCCGCGGTTTCGAAGATGTCGAGGTCGTTGGCACTCAGTCGTTCGCGCAGCGCGTGGGCGCCGAAAGCGCCGGCCGCGACTGAGAGGAATCCGAGCACCGCCGCCAGGAATTGCCAACCCATGATGCAAGCGTAGCGGCGTGAGGTGGCGCGCACCATTGCGGCGCGCGGCCGTGCGCGGTTGCGGAAAACGAGCGACCTCGGCGGTGAAGCCGAGGTCGCGATGACGTAGCTGCGTCGCTCAGCGCTTACTCAAACGTCAGCGTGAACGGCATGAAGCAGCCGACCTTCTCATCCTGAAGGATCGTCAGATTGCGCAGCGCGTCGACGGCGTTGCGCGCCTGCTCGGCGGGCATAGCCTGAATCCAGGGCAGCGCCGCCTGAAGCAGCGGGCTTAGCGTCGCCGGCTGGGTCGGCAGCCAGCGCGGCGCGACTGCGGCCTGCGGGCTGCGCTTCAGCTCGTACTCGTCGCGGCTTTCCTCGCCGAACATCTCCTTGAGGATGTCGCCGAGCTCCTTTTGGCGCGGGAAGGTGTAGACCTCGTAATCCGACAGGCTGCACTTGGCGGCGGCGAGACGAATGGCGTCGGACAGGCCGCCGAGCTGGTCGACCAGACCGCGTTCGAGCGCCTGTTTGCCGGTGTAGACGCGGCCGCCGGCGAGGCTGTCGAGGTCGCCCTTGATGCGTTCGCCGCGCGACTTGGTGATGCGGCCCTTGAACTGGGTGTAGACCTCTTCCATGTACTGGGTCATGGCGGCGCGCTCGTCTTCGGTCCAGTTGCGATTGCCGCTCATGAGCGCGGCGCGTTTGCCACGCGTGTATTCGGTGGTGGTGATTCCGATCTTGCCGGCGAACAGGCCGTCCCAGTTCATCTTGCCGCCGACGACGCCGATCGAGCCGGTGATGGTGGCTTCCTCGGCGAAGATGGTCTGGCCGGGGATGGCGACGTAGTAGCCGCCGCTGCCGGCGACGGAACCCATGGTGACGATCAGCGGCTTGACCGCGGCGCAGCGCGTGGCGGCTTCCCACATGATGTCGCTGGCTAGTGCGGAGCCGCCGGGCGAGTTCACGCGCACGACGACGGCCTTGATGTTGGGGTCCTCGCGCGCCTCTTCGAACGCGGCGCGGATGGTGGTGCTGCCGGCGGTGCTGGAGCCGCCGAAGGGATCCTGGTCGCTCTTGCCGTCGATGATCGGGCCTTCGATGTAGACCAGGCCGATCCCGGGCTTGGCGGGCGCCGTGCTCTGCTGCATGGCCTCGCTGATCATCTCGAAGAAGGCGAACGGATTGGCGGGGTCGATGTCGAGCTTGTTGCCCGGCTCGATTTTCTTGACGATGGTGGCGTCGGCGCCGAACTCCTTCTCGACGCGTTCGCGGAAGCTGTTAAACGAGCCGACAGCGTCGACGAGTTTGCGCTTCAGCGCTTCATCGGAATTGAGCGGCGCGCGATCGACCGCGGCACGGACGTCGTCGGCGCTGAGTCCGCGGCCGTCGGAGATGAAGCGCAACCAGCGGTCGTAGATGCCGTCGAGCAGCCAGTTGATGTTCTCGGCGGCTTCCTTGCTGGGCTCGGTGCGGACGAAGGGTTCGAGGGCGCTCTTGTAGGCGCCCATGTGGATCATGTCCATCTGCAGGCCGAGCTTGTCGAGCATGCCCTTGTAGTAGGAGGCCTGAGCGAACAGACCGCGCACGTCGAGTGCGCTGTGCTCGGCCAGCGTGATGTGGTTGGCCGCCGCGGCGAGCGCGTAGGAGCCGTTGCCGGCGCTGTCGAGGTAGCAGAGCACCTTCTTGCCCTTGGCCTTGAACTTGCCGATGGCGCGGGTGATCTCCTCGAGCTGAGCGAGGCTGAAGCCGGGCTGCTCGATGATCATCGCGATGCCGACGGTGTTCGTGTCGTCGGCGGCGTTCTCGATGGCGCGCACCAGGGAGTGCAGCGTCTTGGGCGCGCTCTGTCCGAACAGCGCCATGAGCTCGGCGCCTTCGGTCTGGCGCTCGAGAATCGGGCCGTCGAACACGATTCGCAGCACCACCTTCTCGGCGTTTGCGAGCGGGGCTGCGCCCGCCAGGCAGACGAGCAGCAGCCAACCGGCGCTGCGCATTCTTGCGACTACGTTCATGCTGAAGGTCCTCCCAAGGATGTTCGCGAGTGTGCGACTCTGTAAACCGCGTGCCATCGTACCGAGTGCATCGGCTGCGCGAATTATTCGCGCCGTTGAAATTTCGAACCTGTTTCTGAATTCGTGCGGCGCGATCGATTGTTGCCGACGGCGTGCCGTCTTTTTCGGCGCAGCGGACGCGAGCGACGCGAAACCGTCAGATTTGCTGGCTTTCTGACGGGGCGGGCAGGTAAAATGCGCTGCTTCAGTTCGGGAGGTGACCCATGCAGAAACCGTTTGCAGGGTGCGTGTTCGCCGCGTTCGCGCTGCTCGTCTCGCCGGCGCCGGCGACGTGGTCGATTGTCCTGGTGGATCGAGTCACGCGCGAAGTCGCGGTCGGCTCGGCCACCTGCGTGATCAACATCGACCTGGAAGACGGTCTGCCGGTCGTGCGCGTGAACCGGGGCGCGGCGGCGGCGCAGGCCGCGTACGACCCGACGGGCGCGTATGTCGCGATCATCTGGAACGAGTTGGCGGTCGGCACCGACCCGGACGCGATTCTCGATCTGCTCGCGATTGCCGACCCCGGGCATCAGACGCGGCAGTATGGAATCGTCGACGTATTCGGACGCGCCGCGACGTTCAGCGGCTCGAGCACGCTGGCGCATGCGAGCGGCGTGACAGGCGAAGCCGGCGACATTGTCTATGCGATTCAGGGCAACGTGCTGACCGGTCGCGGCGTCGTGGACGCGGCGGAGGCGGCGATCCTCGATACGCCCGGCGACATGCCCGAGAAACTGATGGCCGCGATGGAGGCGGCGTACACCTTTGGCGGCGACGGGCGCTGTTCGTGCAGCACGCGGAATCCGCCGGGCTGCGGCGCGCCGCCGCCGAGCTTCACGAAGACGGCGCACGTCGGCTTCATGATTGTGGCGCGCTCGGGCGACGCCGATGGCACGCAGTGTCCGACGTATTGTGCGAGCGGCGACTATCACCTGAACCTGAACGTCGCGAACCAGGTGATCGCTGACCCTGACCCGGTGCTGCAATTGCGGGAGCAGTTCGATGCTTGGCGCACGGAGAACGTGGGCGTGCCCGACGCGGCGGCGTCGCTGGCGACGGTTACGCCGAACCGCTTGCTGAACGACGGCGCTGCAAGCGTGCTGCGCGTGGAAGTGCTCGATTGGCAGGGCGCGGCGGTTGTGGATGCGGCGTCGGTGGTCGTGACGCATGAGCCGGACAGCGCGGGTTCGTCGCAGATTGGCGCCGTGACGGCGCTGGGCGGCGGCGTGTTTGAGGCGACGCTGACATCCGGCGCGGCACGCGGCATCGATCGCTTCTCGGTTTCCGTGACGGATGCAGACGGCAAGGTGCGGCCGCTGATTCCCAGCCCGGCGCTGCTGGTGCAGGACTTGCGGGCGGACCTGAATCTCGACGGCGTGGTCGATCTGACGGATCTGGGTTTGCAACTGGCGAACTGGGGCGCCGACGGAACGGGCGATCTGGACGGGAACGGGCGCATCGATCTGAGCGATCTCGGTGAGATGCTGGTGAATTTCCAGGCGGGGTTCTAGCGGCGCTCGACGGACGGACGCGCCGATGCCAGTCGCGCGCGTGGAGCCGGCGGAGGGAGCGACATGCGACGATTTTTGGGGCGGTGGTCGGGCGCGCTGGCGGGGCTGCTGCTCGCGACACCGAATGTTAGCGCGACCTGGTCGATCATCCTTGTGGATCATCAATCCAAGGAAGTGGCGATCGGGTCGGCGACCTGCCTGCTGAATTTCAACCTGCGGCGCTATCTTCCGGTGGTGCGCGTCGATCAGGGCGCCGCCGCGGCGCAGTCGTTCATTGACCTCAGCGGTCAGAATCGCGTGCTGATCTGGGAGGAGCTGCAAGCGGGCACCGATCCGGCGGCAATGCTCGATCTCCTTGAAGCGCAGGACGACGATCATCAGACGCGGCAATACGGCATCGTGGACACGCAGGGCCGCGCGGTGACTTTTTCGGGAACCGACAACGGCGCCTACGCGAACGGCGTGACGGGCTCGATCGGGTCGATCGTGTACGCGATTCAGGGCAACGTCATCACGGGGCAGGCGGTCATCGACGCGGCTGAGGCGGCGGTGCTCGACACGCCCGGAGCGATACCCGAGAAGCTGATGGCGGCGATGGAGGCGGCGTACGCGATGGGCGGCGACGGGCGCTGCTCGTGCAGCGATGCCGACCCGACCGGCTGCGGCGCGCCACCGCCGACGTTTGAGAAGTCGGCGCACTGCGGATTCATGATCGTGACGCGGCGCGGCGACATCGACGGCACCTGCAACGGCGGTTCGCTGCCGTGTGCGAACGGAACGTATTACCTTGCGCTGAACATCTCGTTTCAATTGGCGGACGACCCCGACCCCGTGCTGCAGCTTCGCGACCAATTCGACGCCTGGCGGAGCGATCTGGTCGCAGCGCCGGACGCGGTCGAATCGACTGCGACGGTGCTCGAGGATGACAAGGTCGTGAACAACGGGGCGGCGCGGACGCTGCGCATCCAGGTGAACGACTGGCAGGGCCTGCCGGTCGCAAGCGCTGCGGCCGTGACGGTGTCGCACGAAGCGGATAGCGCGAGCGCGAGCACGATCGGGACGGTGATTGATCTGGGTGGCGGCGCGTACGAAGTGGCGCTCACGGCGACCGCGGCGGTGGGCGTTGATCGCTTCGCAGTACAAGTGACGGACTCGCTGGGCGTGGTGCGGCATCTCATTCCCAGTCCGCGGCTGCTGGTGCAGGACGCTGCGGCCGATCTCGATGGTGATGGCGTCGTTGATCTGAGCGATCTGGGAGTTCAGCTCGCGAACTGGGGCGGCACAGGCGGCGGGGACATCGACGGCGATGGCGACGTCGATCTGTCGGATCTGGGCGCGATGCTGGTGAATTTTCAGCCTGGGTTTTGAATCGCGCCGCGACGGGAATCAACCGGGCGGGAGTTCCGCCGCGAGCCGCGTCTCGAGGGCGCGCAGGGCCGCCTCACGCGAGGTCAATTCCTCGTTGAGCTGGCGCGTGTAGAGCTCGTCGAGCACACGTTTGAACAGCGGCCCGGGCGCGATCCGCCGCGCGAGCAGATCGTCGCCGGTGACCAGCGGCGGTGGGCGCACCGTCGCGGGGTTGATCGAGGCGAGGCGCGCCGCGAGCGTGTCGCGACGGTCCGCTTCGTCGGGCTCGGCACTGCGCCGCGCCGCGACAACTTCGCAGAGCGCGGGGAACTGCGGCTGCGCCATCAGTCGTTTCAGTTCGGCCAGCGATAGGCGATCGGGTGTGTCGAGAACCGCATCGTGCGCCGCGATCCACAGCACCGATTCGCGGTCGTCGTTGGAGAGCGTCAGGCTTCGGCCGATTCGCTCGACGCGCTCGGCGGACTCGCCGGCCAACAGAACGGCCAATGCGCTGGTATAGCGCGCAGCCGGCGGCAGGGCGCGGAGCGTGGCGTCGAGCCGTAGGTTTCGGGCGGCGGACTCTTCGGCCCCCAGCCAGAGGTGCGTCAGCAGCCGCAGCTCGCGCAGCAGCCGCACGGCGGCGGCGCGATTGGCGTGGCTGAGCATCTTCTCGAGCTCGTCGCGGATGCGTTCGGCGGCTACGGTTCGCAGGGTTGGCGCCAGTTCGCGGATCGCGTTCGCGGTAGCGCCGTCGATGGCGAAATCGAGCCGCGCCGCGAAGCGCACGGCGCGAATCAGCCGCAGGTGATCCTCGCCGAAGCGCTGCTCGGGAGCGCCGATGGCCCGAATGACTCGTCGTTCTAGATCGCTAAGGCCGTCGACGTAGTCAATCACGCGGTCGGCGAGCGGGTCGAGGAATAGCCCGTTCACGGTGAAATCGCGGCGCAGCGCGTCGTGGCGCTCGTCCGAGAACTGCACGTGAGTCGGGTGCCGCCCGTCGGCGTAGGGTCCGTCGGTGCGGAAGGTGGCGACCTCGATCCAGCGACCCTCGAGCGGAACGAGCACGACGCCGAACTGCGCGCCGACCAGCCGGCTGCGACGAAAGCGAGCGCTGACCTGCTCAGGCCGGGCGCTGGTGGCGACGTCGAAATCGGCGGGCGGATTGCCGAGCAGG
This sequence comes from uncultured Planctomycetales bacterium, assembly GCA_964388675.1. Taxonomy (GTDB): domain Bacteria; phylum Planctomycetota; class Phycisphaerae; order UBA1845; family Fen-1342; genus CAYMBL01. Next base: position 1,904 of record CAYMBL010000051.1, on the reverse strand, counting down.
AGATCGCGGACGCATCCGCCGGCGAGAAGCGCGCGGAATCCGTCGTGGGCCAGCGCGCGGACGATGGTGAGCGCGGGATCGGCCTCAGCGGGCAGCGGACGCGGGCAGGGAATCTCCACGGTTCGCGATAGTAGCGGGCGACGGAGAGCGCGGGAAAACCGGGATCATCTTGAACTCGTCGCGCGCATCGCGTCCGGAGCGTTCCGCGTCGCGGCACGATACGATCCTTCGCTCGCGCGGAAACGCGAACCATCGAGGAGACGGCATGGCGGCTATCAAGGTCCTGGCTTTTGCGGGGAGTCTGCGGAAGGAATCGTACAACAAGCGCATCGTGGGCATTGCGGCCGACGCGGCGAGCGCTGCGGGCGCGATCGTCACGCGGATCGACCTGCGCGACTACCCGCTGCCGATTTTCAGCGAGGATGTCGAGGCGGCGGATGGCCTGCCCGATGCGGCGCGGCAGTTGAAGACGCTGTTTCTCGAACATCAGGCGCTGCTTCTGGGGTGCCCGGAATACAACAGCTCGATCACCGCGGCGATGAAGAACGTCATCGACTGGGTGTCGCGCCCTGCTCCGACCGAGACGGCGTTGCAGTGCTTCATGGGCAAGGTGGCGGGGCTGGTATCCGCGTCGCCGGGGGCGCTCGGCGGCCTGCGCGGTCTGGTGCATGTGCGTGCAATTCTCGGAAATATCGGCGTGTTTGTGCTGCCGAATCAGATGGCGGTGGGGCGCGTCAACGAAGTGCTGGACGAGAACGATCAGATCAAAGACGCGCGTGTGCGGCAGGCGGTGATGCAGATCGGCACGGACGTGGCCGCAGTGACCGCCCGGCTGTATGGGATTCGCTGAGGCTTGACGCGAGCCGCTCGGCGGGTAGGATTTTCGATCCGTCTGTTTGCGGGGTGCCGAGCCTTCGGGCGAAAAATGCGGCGAAAACGGGCGGAGAGGATTTGCGGGCTCGTAGCTCAGTTGGTTAGAGCGCGTCCCTGATAAGGACGAGGTCAGTAGTTCGAATCTACTCGGGCCCAGTGATGCTGCAAATTGCGATCCATCAGCGAGTTGCGGTTTGCCGAGGAGCGTGCTGCCATGCCGGATTGGGTGATGTACGTCGGGTTCGCGGCGCTGATTGCGCTGGCGGGCTGGTCGGTGATGCGGGGTGCCGGCGGGGGCGGTTGCTGAGGACCTGGGGGGCATGGCCGGGCGTGACCCGGCGTCGTAACTCCGGGGCCGTAGCTCAGTTGGGAGAGCGCCTGGTTTGCAACCAGGAGGTTGCCGGTTCGATCCCGGTCGGCTCCACTTGACGCGCCAGATTTTTGTGATACGATCTTCCTCCCGACTCAAATTCGAGTCTGGGGTGTGAGCGGCGGCGGCGAAAGCGGCTGAGAGGCTCACGGGTTCTTTGAAAAGTGAATACGGGGAATGTACGGTGAATCAGATACCGCACCGAGATGGAAACTGAGTTTCATCGCGGCGGCCGGCGCGAGTCGGCTGTTCGTGGTGACATGATGTTCTCATCGATAGACGATCGATCGAGCGATTTCGATCGGGGTACGGCTTGGTCACAGGGTTTCATAAATGTGGTCAAGCTACTAAGGGTGCATGGTGGATGCCTAGGCGTACAGAGGCGATGAAGGACGCGGTAGGCTGCGATAAGCTCCGGGGAGTTGTCAAACAAGCGTTGATCCGGAGATTTCCGAATGGGGCAACCTAGTCCTGCTGGGCAACCAGACAGGATTACGCCCGGCTGAATGTATAGGCCGGGTCGAGCGAACCCAGGGAACTGAAACATCTCAGTACCTGGAGGAAAGGAAATCAACCGAGACTCCGTCAGTAGCGGCGAGCGAACGCGGACCAGCCCAATAGCTGTCGGGACCAGAGGTGAACGTCTTGGAAAGGGCGACCA
>CAYMBL010000050.1:317-21967 GCA_964388675.1 uncultured Planctomycetales bacterium | reverse complement strand
CGGGAGATTCCGATTCGAACGCGACCGCGTGCAGGCGTTGCTCACCCTGGCCGGGGTTCACGCAAAGCACTCCGTCGAGGCTCTCGTGATAGCGCGCGGTCATTTCGGGCGATTCGTGTGCGTGGCCGTGGAGCGCCAGCGCCGGGCGGCGCTGCAGGATGAATTCGCGCACGGCGCGCGAGCCGATCGGGAACTCGATCTGCGGCAGCCGATCGAGCGCGGTGTCGAAGGGGGGGCAGTGGCAGACGAAGATCCAGGGCGCGGGCGGCGTCGCGATTCGCTGCAACTCGTCGCGCATGGTCGGCTGCGCGCGGAAATAGTCCGCCGGCTCGACGCGGCACGGCGCGGAAGCGGCGGCATCCCACACGAGCGCTTCGCCGTCGATCGCGCGGTCGCCGGCGACGTCGAGGCGCTCGAAGTCCTTGAGCCAGAAGGGCGTCGGCGGCGAGCAACTGTAGCCGACGAAATTCAGGCCGCGGTGGCTCCATGCGCGCTGCGGCTCGAGCAGCGTGAGCAGCCGCGCCTGCTCGAGCTCGGCGAGGGCGTCGCGCGTGCAGGCCCAGTCGTGGTTGCCGATGATGGTGGCGACGGCCAGGCCGGGCGCGCGATCGAGCCAGGCGCGCAGCCGGTCGCGAAACTCGCTGCGCACGAAGCGGCTCTGCGTGCCGAGCGGGTCGGCGGGGTCGCCGTCGGGGTTCATGTCGCCGCCGAGGATCAGCAGGTCGAGTTGTGCCGAAGCGACCCAGGCGTCGAGTTGTTCGAAGTGCGACGCGCGTCCGTGCAGGTCGCTGGTGAAGCCGATGCGCATGGCCTCCTGCCCTACGCTGAGGAACGTCCGGCGCGGGCCGCGCCGCGACCGCGCGACGAGACAGGCGACGGCAGCGCCCTATTCAATAGACGGCATTCTCGATTCGCTCGTCGAGATTGTCGAGGGCCCGGCCGGGCAGATCGGCGAGATGGTCGGCGGTTTGCAGCAGCGTGGGGCGCCCGCCGGGCGGAGCGTAGCGGTTGTAGTCGAGGTCGTGGCGCGTGGAGCAGCCGGCGAGCGCGAGCGTGGCGATTGCGAGGGTGGTGAGCGCGAAGCGGGGGCGGAATTGCCGGGAGATTCGAGGGCGCCGGTCGGCGGCGCGCGCGTCCGGCGACGAAGCGTCGCGTCGCGCGAACCGTTCAGTTTGCGGGGGGCGCGCTGTCGCGACATGGCGTCCGGCGATGGCGCTCTCGCGAGCGTCGCGGGAGCGATTGGTGCGCATGCGTGTTCTATCGGCGAGTGGCGGAATATCGTTGACTCGATCGCGTCGGACGGGGTAGCGTGGCGCCCGGCTCGGTCCTGGTTGCCGCGGGTTGCCGGCCCGGGGCCTTTGTTCTGAAACTCGTTCTCGGTTGGCGTGGGCTCCGTTTGGATATCAACGCTGGTGGCATGCGCTCGCGGCCGCGCCTGAGTCAGATCTGGCAGCACGAGAGGAAGCGTTGACGAAAATCGTCGCCTCGCGTGTGGGGTATCCCGCGCAAGTGTGCGGGCGACCCGGTTGACCCGAGCCGCCCGCCGCGGAGTTCACGCAAACTCTCTTCGGTATCGACGGACTATTCGTCGCCGTCGAGCACGCCGTCTTCATCGCGATCGACGCCGATGCGCGTCTCGCTGCCGAGCGGCACCACCGTGAAGGTGATCTCGGCGTTGCCGGCCGCCGCGAGCCGCAGGCTCTCGACGGTGACGCTCTCGCCGGCCTTGTCGGCATCCATCGAGCCGGCGCCGACGTACTTGTAGCCGCGCGACACGCCGCCGACGCGGCCCTTGGCGATCAGACCGATCTTGCCCGCATCGGCGATCGCGGTCATCTCAGCCAGGCGCGCCGTGAGCGCCGGGTCGTTGTTGTTGGCGCCGAAGAACGTCACCTGCTTGCCGACGGCCGCGTGCGCATCCTTGCTCGCGGGCCCCGGCGGGTGCAGCAGGTTGCCTTCATCCGGCTCGGGCAGGTCGCTGCCCGAGAAGCACAATAGGAAGGCGGTCACGTCCGCGACTTCCTGATCGGTGCGCGGGTAGAGGTTGAAGTCGTGCATGAAGCTCACGACCGTTTCGCCGCCGGTGTTGAAGATGCCGAAGCCGGCGCGGCTCGTGTCGCTGAAGCGCTCGAAGCCGAACTTCTTGTACATGTTGCGAAGCTGCGGCACCTTCAGCGAACGCTTGACGTTGGTGCCGAGGCCCAAGGTCGTGATCGCGGTGTATTCCTCGCCCTTCGGTCCGACGCCGTTCGGGACGAATACGCCCGAACCCGCAGCCGGATAGAGGTCGACGTCGCCGACGAACGTGTGGTTCGTGCCGACGCCGGTCGGGAACGTGTGGCACGAGATGCAGGGGCGATCAACCACCCCGGCCGCCGCGTGCGCCGGCTCGTAGCGGAAGCCTTCCATGCCGAGCTGAGGGTTGCCCGGGGGCATCGGGTCGCCTTCCTCGAGACCGCCGCGATCCGAGAATTCGCCGGCCGAGTAGTGACCGGTCAGGTCGAGCGTCGTCGGCAGCGAATTATCGAAGTTGCGGAACGGGTTCGGCGGGAAGTGAATCGTCGCCAGCATGTCCTCGAATTCCTGCATCTCGACGTCGGTCAGCATGACGTCGTCGCCCTGCAGGCCGGTGAACGCGGCGTTGAACTCTTCGAGGCCGTCCTTGTCGCCGCGCCAGTGCAGCGGCTCTTTGCCGATGATGTCCTGCAGCACCTGCGTGGTCATGACACCCTTCATCGGGTGCCAATCGCGGCAGACCGTGGGAATGCCGAAGTTACAGCCCTGCTCGTCGAGCTGCTTCATTTCGCCGGTGGGGTCGCCCAGGTCCCAGCCCAAGCGGTCCCACTTCGAGTCGACGTGGCACGAGGCGCAGGAAATCTGCCCCAGGCCCGACGTTTTGTGAGTGTCGTAGAGGTGCTTGCGGCCGACCTTGATCGCCTCGGGCGTCGGGTCGAACAGCGGCACCGAACTGAGGACGCGGTTGGTCGTGGTGTCGATGATGGTGATGCCGGCGTCGAACTTGCTGAGCACGTAGAGCCGGTTGCGAGCGCTGTCGAGCTGCAGTCCGGTCGGCCCCTCGGGCAACTCGATCGGATTGCCGACCCGGTTGCCATCCTGATCGACGACGATCAGGTTGTTGGAGCCCATGCCCGCGATGTACGCCCGCGTTCCCGTGGCGTTCCACACGATCGCGCGCGGATCGCCAATCGACTGGTCGCGCAGGGCCTGCGAAGCGGTCTCGCTGCTGGCCTGCGTGGCGACTTGCGCGTCGGAGTAGTCCAGATGCGGGTTCAGGTCTTCGACTGTGGGCGAATTCGGGTTGCTCTCATCGCCGAACGCGAGATTCACGCGAAGGAAGCGGCTCTTGAGGTTCGGCTCGAAGCGAACCTCGTTGGTCGAATCGGTGCCGACGGTCGTGATCAGGCCGGTCGTGGGCTGCACATCCAGCGCCATCACGATGTTCATCATGCTCGTCAGGTAGCTGACAGCATTGCTGTTGGCATCGATGACGATCACGTCATTGTCGAACAACGTCCAGCCGGGATTGCGCCGGGCGCCTTCGCCGCCGCCGTCGATGTAGAGCGACCAGTCGGCGTTGTTGCTGTCCATCCACTGGCCGGCCGCGTTTTGGCGTACGATAAGCGCGTTGCCCGGCGGAACCGCGGGCAGCGCGGGGTTGATCTGAGGCGAATACCCAAAACCGTTGTTGGGCGGCGGATCCTGACCGGCGTACGGCCCGTTGACGTTAACGACCGGGTTTTTCTCAGGGCTCGCGGCGCCGCCGGCAGTGCCGATGACGGTGGTCTTGTTGCCGGATTCGAAGGCCGCGACGTAGACCTTGCTGCGATCGGCGCTGACCGCCATCGCACGCGGCTCCTCGGCGTCGACCTTCAGGATGACGGGCGGCGTGTCGAGGTTCGCGGTGTCGAAGACGTAGATTTCGCTCGCCTGCGCACAGGAGACGAACGCCTTCTGCGGGGTGCCCGCGAAGACGACGTCGGCCGGCTCGTCACCGACCTGCAGCGTGCGTTCGACGTTCATGCTGTCGAGGTCCACAATGCTGATGGAGTCGGAGATGTGGTTGACGACCCAGGCGGTGCGGTTGTCAATTGCACGCACGGTGACCGGGTCGAGGCCGACCGGTACCGCCCCGACGGGCGCGAGCTGGTTGCTCTGCGGAGGAGGCTCCTGCCCCGGCGACGTGCGTGAGATCGCCTTCTGTTTCACGACGCGGAATACTTCGAGTCGGTTATCCGCGGTGTTCACAGCCAGAACGCGCGTGCGGTTCGGCGTGAGCTCGAGCGGATGAACGTGCGGCGTCTCCCAGTTCACGAAGGAGTTCGCCAATGCCGCCGTCGGTGCGACGACAGCGCAATAGAACGCCCACTTCCTCATAGGACCACCCTCACGAAAGTTGCGATGAAAAGAAACCTCTCCGCGGGGCATGGTAGCCGCTGCGCCCCCCTGTGTCAACGAAATCCGGCGCGTGGGGAGCTATTGAGGACACTTGAGTCCTTATTCATAAATTCTTATTTTGTAGATCGTTAAGCAATTTCGCGAGATCGGTTTCCGACGCGCAACAGAATTCACGCGAGAATTATTCCCGGCCACGGGCCAGAGATTCTCAGACCTGGATCTCGAACAACGTGCGGTCAGCGTTACGCGACGCGCCGCCGCAGCGCGAGCAGCCCACTGCAACTGAGCAGGACCACCCCGAGCAGGCCGTTGCCGCATAGGGGGCGTGGCGATTGCGCTTCCTCCGCGGGGTCGTCCGCATCGGTCGAAACGTCCCCGCCGTCGGTCGTTTCGTCGTCCGCGGCACCGCCGTCGTCGACCGCCGGCGTTTCAGGAGCCCCCGATCCGCTGTCGTCGTTCGGCGTAATCGCCGGCGGCGCGGGCGGCAGACTGGGCGGCGTCGCCGCGTTGCCCTCGCATTCGTCGCCGATGCCGTTGCCGTTCTCGTCGGTCTGTAGCGGATTGGGCAGACTGCAGTTGTCGCAGGCGTCGCCCACGCCGTCGCCGTCGGCGTCGGCCTGATCGGCGTTGGCATCGTCGAGGCAATTGTCGCAGACGTTTCCGACGCCGTCGCCGTCGCGATCGGCCTGGTCGCGGTTCCAGAAGCCCGGACAGTTATCGCAACCGTCGCCGCGCCCGTCGCGGTCGAGGTCGGCCTGTTCTGGATCGTACTCCTGCGGGCAGACGTCGCAGGCATCGCCGACGTTGTCCCCGTCGGCATCCGCCTGGTCCGGATTCGCAGCGGCGACGCAGTTGTCGCACGCGTCTCCGACGCCATCGAGGTCGCGATCGAACTGGAAGGGGTCGACGTCCTCCGGACAGCGGTCGCAGGCGTCGCCTACGTCGTCGCCGTCGCGGTCGAGCTGCTCGGGGTCGAAGTTGTCGGGGCAGCGGTCGCACAGGTCGGCCAGATCGTCGCCGTCGGTGTCGAAGTCATCGGGGAAGCCGGCGCATTGGTCGCAGGCATCGCCGAAGGTGTCGGCGTCGGCGTCGGCTTGATCGGGGTTGGCAAGCAGCGCACAGTTGTCGCAGCCATCGGCCAAGCCGTCGCCATCGGTGTCGACGCGGTCGTCGGCGCCGGGGCAGACGTCGCACGCGTTGGGCGCGCCGTCGCCGTCGCTGTCGAGATCGCATTCGTCGGGCACGCCGTTGCCGTCGCAGTCCTCAACGGTTCCGGCGTCGATTTCGCAGGAATCGGGGATGCCGTTGGCGTTGCAATCGAGTGCGGTGTCGCACTCGTCGGGAACGAGGTTGCCGTTGCAGTCGGGGCTGGAGCCTTCGAGCACGTCGCACGGATCGGGCTTACCGGAGCCGTTGCAATCAGGGTCGCATTCATCCGGCACGAGGTTGCCGTCGCAGTCTTCGCTTGTTCCGGCGGCCACGTCGCACGAGTCGGGCACGCCGTTTCCGTTGCAGTCGGCTTCGCATTCATCGGGGACCGTGTTGCCGTTGCAATCCTGGCTGGTGCCGCTTGCGATGTCGTCGTCGTCCGGGATGCCGTTGCCGTTGCAGTCGGCTTGCAGGTCCGGTCGATACGACTCGAGAGCGCAGCGCATGCGGCGCGCCTGCTCGGCCGTGAAGTTGGTCATGCAATCGTCGTCGGTGTAATTCATATAGTTGCGGATCGGCGAGCGCCCGCCGCAACCCAGCGCGCCGACGGGGCAACCGAAATCAGGGAACTCATGGGCGACGGTGTCGCAGATCAGGTCCTGGACGGAGTTGCAATCGCCGGAGCCTGAGCAGCCGTCCTGAAACGTGTGATAGAGGCCGAGATAGTGGCCGATTTCGTGGGTCGCGGTGCGCCCCTGGTCATAGGGGAAGCCGGCGCTGTCGCGGCCGAAGAACGCGTAACCGATAACCACGCGATCTTCGTTCGTCGTTGCGTTCGACTCCCACGGGAACGCCGAGACGTAGCCGAGCAGGAACGGATCGCCGGACGGCGCTCCCAGCACGTAGATGTTCAGATAGCGGTCGGGGTCCCACGCCAGCGTGTTCCAGTACGCGCCGGAATCGTTGAACCACAAATCGTTCGCGGTGCGCGTGATGCCGTTGCTGGGGTTGCCGTCGGGGTCGACGCTCGCGAGCTGGAACTGAATCTGCGTGTCATTGCCGAGGTCGCCGGGCGTACCGGCGATCGCAAGATAGTCTTCGTTCAGAATGTCGATCTGGCTCTCAACCTGCGCGTCGGAGATATCACCCTCGCCGTCTGAAGCGCGAATGACGTGCACCACGACCGGGATTTCGAACAGACGCACGGCGGGGTCGTATTCGTCGGCTGGATTGGTGTTGTTCGACGAGCAATCGCTCGGAATTCGCCGCGGATCGGGCAGCGCGCGGTGCGTGCCGCAGCGATTGACGCTCCGCGCGAATGCGTCGGACCGGTGGAAATCCGCCAGCGAGTCGAACTTCTCGCCGTTCACGATCACGGCGCCGTCCGGCGCGCGGATGTAGCTCGGGCGCTTCACCGGGGACTTCGGGTCGATGGCGGCGCCGAACGAGGAAGCGACAAGGATTGCGACGGCGGCAACGCCGAGGCGGCAGCGTGATGACATTTTTGAGGCTCCCGGAAACGAAACGTCGCACGCCGGCTGATTGCAGAGAACCCGCTTTGCGACGCAGCCGGGGCCGTGCCCATCCGCGCACGAAACTACCGCAAGTGCGTCCCAGAATGCAAGACGAGCCGCGAAGAACTGCGCCACGAACGCAATAAGCCCGCGCGAGCCGACGTTTCCCCTTGCGTCGTCGCCCGTGCGGTCGACGATTGGGGGAATCAAAGACAGGGAGTAACCCATGCGTTTTCGGAAGTTTCTCACTGCGCCCGCGCTCGCGCTCACGCTGGCGGGCTGTGCGCCGACGGCGATCGAATCCGCGGCGCTCGATGAAGGCGCGAGTCCGGTAGAGGATTCCACCGCCGACGGATCGGCGGCACCGAATTCGGACGTTGTCGGCGAGATCGTCACGGTCTCCTCGAGCGGCGGCGGGTCAACGACTCCCGCCAGCGGGGGAGGCTCAATCGCAACGCCGGCCGAGGGCGCGATCGAAGGCGAGCCGATCGACGCGACGGCCAAAGTCGCACAGCTTTTCCCCGAAAGCATCGCGCTCGACATCTCGGAGTTGCCGGACGACTCGACCGATCCGGGCGGCAAGTCGGCGCCGCAGTTCACGGAGTATCTCGGAATTCGGCGCACGCTGGCGGCCAGCGCGACGATCATCGGCGCGTTTCACAACCTGGCCGACCGCTCGCTGGCGCTGGCGCGCCGCATCAGCATCGACATGACCGACCCGGCGCAGGTGCAGGTGCAAGGCACGTTCCTCGTCGACCTGCAGCCCGTGCTCTACAAGGCGGACTTCTCGGCGTTCGACATCGACGGCGACGGCGCGGCCGACGGCTCGGGCAACGCCGTCGATCTGCCGGTGGCCGTGCGCATCTGGGCCGACCGCGGCGAGGGCTACTCGCAGTTTCTGTGCGCGCTCATCACCACCAAGCCGTCGCTCGAGAACCTTGGCGCCGGCCGGATGTTCGTGCGGCCCAACGCGGCGCGGGCCGACGCCTACGCCGATTTTCAGTTCCAGGCGGTGTGGGATCGCACGAATGCCGCGCACAAATGGAACGAAGCGTTCCTGACCGGGCAGGTCGCGCCGCAATACGCGATGTCGATCAGCCACAAGCGGGTGGACACGCGCACCTACGAGGATGAGTCGGTCGAGAAGACCGTGCGCTCGAACAGTTCGCTGACCATGAGCTACGCCGGCTTCGAGGAGTACGATTTCGCTTCGCACTTCCGCCGCTTCGAGCCGTACGTGCTGCTCGACGCGGAGTCGACCGGCGGCACGCTTCAGGTCTCGCTCGACGACGTGTGCGTCGACCTCATGCTCGGACAGGTGAACGAGGAGGGCGCCTGCGACGGCCTCGACCTCACCGATTTCACGCCGCTGGCCGAGCCGAACGGCGACGAGCCGCTGTTCCCGGCGGCGTTCCCCGCGCAGCCGACGTTCTGATCGGCGCGCTCGCGCGCATCGTTGATCGCGGCGACCGCGACCCGCGTCGCGACGCCTCTTGGCGACCGTCTCGGCCCGACCCGAGGCGGTCGCAGCTTTTTCCGGAGAATGCGCGACGCCGCATTGGCAGCAAGCGCCGCGGAAAGGCGAGACGAATTCAGCGCGCGGCCGGCGCCTCGGCGACGACGCGACCCGGCGGCGGATAGACCGACGCAACGCTCTCGCGCAGGCTCTGCGCCGCCATCTGTCCGGCGCTGAGCAGCCCGTTGGGATAGAACGAGAACGCGAGCAGCAGCAGCCCGCAGACCAGCGCGCCGTACTGCTGGGCCGGTCGGGCCAACCGCTCCGCCGCGTCGTCGTTTTCGTACAGCAGAACCGCGGCGATCACGCGCAGGTAGTACGCCGCGGCGATCGCTGAATTCACGACCGCGAGCACGACCAGCGCGACGAGCCAGGGCTGGTGCATCGCGAGCGAGGGCGCGTTGGACACGGAAAGCGCGCTGCCGAAGAGCGTGAGCTTGCCCCAGAATCCGGGCGTCGGCGGCAGCCCCATCAGCGTGAACATCGCCAGTGCCATCAGCAGCGCCTCGACCGGCGCACGCCGCAGCAAGCCCGCCAAGTCTCGCACGGTCTCACACGGCTGACCGCGGACGGTGAGCACCTCGAGCAATGCGAACGCGCCGAGGTTCGCCACGCCGTAGATCACGATGTAATAGAGCACCGCAGCGGAACCGTCGCCGACCACCCCGCCATGACCGGCGGCGGCGATGACGCCGACGAGCATGTAGCCCGCATGCGCCACGCCGGAGTACGCGAGCATGCGCTTGACATTGTGCTGCCAGAGGGCGAGTACGTTGCCGATCGTCATGCTGGCCAGCGCGACGATCCAGAGCGTCCAGAAGAGGCCGCCCGACATGTTCCATCCGGTGAGGCCGACGATCTTGAGAATCGCGACCAGGCCCGCGAACTTGGGCACGAAGCCCAGCAGACCGGCGATGCAACTGGCCGCACCCTGATACACCTCGGCGACGTAGAAATGCAGCGGAACCGCCGCCAATTTGAAGAGCAGCCCGCCGATCGTCAGCAGCAATCCGGCGGACGCGACGCCATGCGCCAGCGTGCCCGGTTCGGCGAGCGCCGCGACGAAGCGCGCAGCGCCGACGCCGTCGATCGCGGCCTGGCCCATCGCGCCGTAGATCAGACTCAGTCCGTAGGCCGTGATCGCGGCCGACAGCGCGCCGAGGTAGAAGTACTTGGTTCCGGCTTCGAGCGCGCGCGGTCCTGAGCCGCCGAGGACGACCAGCAGATACGTCGGAATGCTCACCAGCTCGATCGCGAGGAACAGCAGCACCAGATCGCTCGCCGAGCCGACCAGCAGCAGCCCGCAGAGCATGAAGTTCATCATGGCCCAGAATTCGCCGCGTTCCTCGTCTCGCGGCTGGGTCCAGCAGACGAGCACCACGAGCAAGCCGACAAAGAGCGTCGCCAGTCGTACGAAATCGGCGAAACCGTCGAAGACCAACCGGCTGCCGGCGAGGGTTTGGCCGGCGATGCGCACCCCGAGCGTCTCGGTCAGACGCACGATCAGCAACGCCACGAGAACCGCGACGAGAGTGACGATCGGTCCGCTGCGGCGCAGCGAGGAATTCTGAAACTGGGCCGTCAGCAGCGCAACGCAGCCGGCGAGTGCAAGCACCAGCTCCGGCGTGACCAGCGAGAGCGAGATCGGTCCGAACAGACTCGGCGTCACGTCATCCTCCGTTCGGGCTCAGCGCCGTCGCGGCGGCGGGCGGCTCGCCGAACACCGGCATCGGCGGCACAACATGCTGCGCGGCATCCCCCGCAAGCGGGTCGGCGATGCGGCGATAGGTCTCGGATTGTGCGACGCGGCTGAGCACCTGGTCGCGCAGATTCGCGTCGAGCGTGTCCGTAACGAGCCGAGGCGCCACGCCCAGCACCACCGTCAGCACCGCCAGCGGCGCCAGGATCGCGATCTCGCGCGGGTTGAGGTCGGCCGGCAGCGTGCCTTCGTCGTGCGCATCGTGCGGCGGCTCCTTGAGCGGGCCGAACAGCACCTTGCCGACCATGTAGAGCATGTAAATGGCGCCGAGCAGGATTCCCGTCGCCCCCAGCGCGCCGAACATGGGACCGAGCACCGGCGAAGCGTAGGCCGCGAGCAGCGTCGTGAACTCGCTGACAAAGCCGTTAAGCCCCGGCAGGCCGATGCTCGACAGCGTGAACAGAATCAGGAAGAACGCGGCGATGGGCATCTTCCGTGCCAGGCCGCCGAGCGCATCCATGTCGCGCGTGTGGTAGCGCTCGTAGAGCATGCCGACGACAAGGAACAGCGCCCCGGTGCTGATGCCGTGGTTGATCATGTACAGCACCGAACCGGACAGGCCGACCGGCAACAGGCTGAACATGCCGAGCATGCAGAAGCCGAGGTGGGAAACCGACGAATAGGCCACGAGCTTCTTCACGTCGCGCTGCACCCAGCAGCACAGCGCGCCATAGATGATGCCGGCGACGGCCAGCCAGCCCATCGCGGGCGCCCAGGCGACGGCCCCGTCGGGAACCATCGGCAGGCTGAATCGCAGGAACCCGTACGTGCCCAGCTTCAGCAGCACCCCCGCCAGCAGCACCGAGCCCGCGGTCGGCGCTTCGGTGTGCGCCAGCGGCAGCCACGTATGCAGCGGGAAGAACGGCACCTTGATCGCAAAGCCGCAGAAGAGCGCCACAAAGAGCCACGACTGCTCGGTCGGCGTCAGCGCCAGCGACGAGAGGCGCAACAGATCGAAGCTGACGAGGCCGCTGTAGTCGAGCTGCGCGGCGCGAACCGCAAGGTACACAATGCCCGCGAACGTGATGACGCTGCCGACGAACGTGAACAGGAAGAACTTGTTGGCGGCGTAGCGCCGCTCGGGCCCGCCCCAGATGCCGATCAGGAAATACAGCGGCACCAGCGTGAACTCGAAGAAGATGTAGAACAGCAGCACGTCGCGCGCCGCGAACACGCCGAACATGCCCGCCATCAGCGCCAGCAGCCAGGCGTAATACTCGCGCACGCGATGGCGAATCGCGGTCAGGCTGCACGCCACGCCGAGCGGCGCCAGCACGCCCGTCAGCGCGACCAGCGGGGCGCTGATGGCGTCGAGCGCCAGGTGGTAGCTGATCTGCAACCCGGAAACGAGCGACGCCGAGGCGACGTCTCGCGCACCGACCGAGATCCAGCTCCAGTTCGACTCGCCGATGAGCCCCTGCGGCCCCACGCTCATGAACAGCAGGATCGAAAGCACGGCCGTGATCACGCCGACGCCCAGCGCGACGGGGTAGGCCTCGCGTTCGCGGCGCGCGGGCAGCGCAGCGACGTAGATCGCAGCCAGGGCGGGAAGGATGATCAGCAGGTGCAGTGACAGCGCAGCCATGGATCTCCCTTACGCCGCCAGCCGCCAGACGATGAGCAGAACGGCAAGGCCGAGCACCATTCCGAGTGCGTAGCCCTGAAGAGCGCCGCGTTGCGTGAGACGCGCCAGCGCGGCGAGGCCGAGCGGCGAGTAGCCGACCGCGTTGACCGCGCCGTCAACCACCGCACGATCGGTCGCGAAGAAGACGTGGCCCAGGCGGCGCAGCGGCTGAACCAATAGACGCTCGTACAACTCATCGACGTAGAACTTCGCGTGCCAAAGCCGCCAGAGACCGCCGAGAGCCGCGGCGTCGGGGTCGGTCTGCGGCGCGGTGCCGTAGCGGAGATACGCCAGGCCGATCGAGACGACCGCGACCGCCGAAGACAGGTACATCAGCCAGGCGCCGCCGCCGTGGTGCGCGGGTTTGACGACCAGCGTGCTGTGTTCGGTGTAGTGGTGGAAGAAGCCGTGCGGCGCGAGGAAGCCCAGAAACGAGCCGCTGAACGAGCCCGCCAGATGCACGCCGACGTAACCGGCGAACAGCGCGCCGAACGCGAGCAGATATAGCGGCTGAAGCATGATCGGCGGCGACTCGTGCGGATGGTCGCCGGCTTCGGCGGGCGTTCGCTTCGGCCCGTGGAAGCACAGGAAGAACATGCGGAACGTGTAGTAGGCCGTCATCGCCGCAATCGCCAGCAGCGCCAGGCCGACCGACGAGCCGCGCTCAAATGCGGCGTGGACAATCTCGTCCTTGCTCCAGAATCCCGCCAGCAGCGGGAACCCGGCCAGCGCCAGGCAACCGATCAGCGTGAGGCGATAGGTCGTGGGCATTACGGTGCGCAGGCCGCTGAAACGGCGCAGATCGATGACGTTGCCCATGGCGTGCATTACGCCGCCGGCGCAGAGGAACAGCAGCGCTTTGAAGAACGCGTGCGTGTAGAGGTGAAAGATCGCCGAGCTCGCCGCGCCGCAACCCAGCGCGACGAACATGTACGCAAGCTGGCTCATCGTCGAATACGCCAGAATGCGCTTCATGTCATACTGCGCCATCGCCATCATCGCGGCGAGCGCCGCGCCGATCAGGCCGACCCACAGCACTACGTCGAGCGCCAGCGGCGAAGCCATGAAGAACGGACCGCAGCGCGCCACCATGTACACGCCGGCCGTAACCATCGTGGCGGCGTGAATCAGCGCCGAGACCGGCGTCGGACCTTCCATCGCGTCGGGCAGCCAGACATACAGCGGAAACTGTGCGCTTTTGCCCAGAGCGCCGCAGAGCAGCAGCAGGCTCACCAGCGTCGATTGCGACCAACCGAACACGCCCGCCGGAGCCGCCGCCAGCTCGCCCGCGTACTTGAACGCGACCGCGTAGTCGAGCGCGCTCTCGCCGGGTTGCAGGTGCGGCGTCACGAACTGATAGAGCGCGAAGATGCCGAGCGCGAAGCCGAAATCGCCGATGCGGTTGACCAGGAACGCCTTCTTCGCCGCGGCGGCGGCCTCGGGTTTGCCGTAGTAGAAGCCGATCAGCAGGTAGCTGCACAGACCGACCAGCTCCCAACCCAGATACAGCAGCACGAAATTGCCGGCCATCACCAGCATGCACATGCTGAACACGAACAGCCCAAGAAACGCGAAGAAGCGCTCGTAGCCGCGCTCGGCGTGGCCGTGATGATCGCGCATATATCCGCAAGCGTAGATCACGACCATCAGCGACACGACGCAGACCACCAGAAGCATCACGCCGGTCAGCCCGTCGAAGTAGAAGTTCAGCGAAATCCAATTGCCGGCGGCGCTGGCGTCGCTGCCGAGGCTGATCCAATGAAACAGCGTGTGCGTCACGCCCACGTGCGCCGGCGCGATCGCACCCAGCGCCGGGCCGTGTCCTGCCGCCAACTCCGCACCGTGCCCCGCCGGTTGCGCGTCCTCGCCGAAAACGACCGGAACCACACGGGGAGCATCGAGCGCGGCATGACCCTTTCCGGCGTCGGCCGGCGGGATGAGAGCAAAGAACAGGATCACCGAGAGCAGCGCCGAAACGCCCACGCCAATCACGACCGGCCAATGCGCCTGATCGAGCACATGCCCGGAATCATGACCGTGGCCATCGCCGTGCGAGTCATGGCCATGGCCGTGACCATGCCCGCCGCCGTGAGCTGCGCCCTGCGGCCGCGGCTTGCGGGCCAGCAGCAGCCCGATCGCGATCGCGCCGAGCAGCGGCCAAAGCGGAATCGTGGCGAACAGGGCCGCACCGCCGAGTTGCGCTTCCGCGATCAACTGCACTGCCAGCATCCCTTCCTTATTGTTCGCGGAGCGCAGTCCACGCGTTCGCGTCCAGGGTGTCGCGGTAACGGTACATCAGCACGACCAGCGCCAGCGCCAAGGCCGCTTCCGCGGCGGCGATTGTCAGCAGGAAGAGCGAAAACACCTGTCCATCGAGATTCGGGGCGCCGACGAGCGGAAAGCGCCCGAACGCCACGACATTGACGACGATGCCCTGAAACATCAGTTCGGTGCAGAGGAACATGATGATCAGATTGCGGCGCGTGACGAAGCCGATCAGCCCGAGGGCGAACAGCGCAGCACCGAACAACAGATAGGGCGTCAGCATCCGGGGCGTCCTGTGTCGACCAGCGCGTTCACGCCTCGACTCCTTCCTCGGCGGCGCGGCGGCGTGCAATCGCGATCGCGCCGACCATCGCCGCCGTCAGCAGCAGCGCCGCCACCTGCACGCCGACCATGTACTGCGTGAGCAGGTGCGTTCCGACCGGGCCGACGCCTCCGGAGATGCTCGCGGCCGTTGTGTCAGGCGGCGCCGGCGCCAGCAGTCGGCTGGAAACCGCCGCCAGGATGACGAAGCCCGCCAGCACACCGAGCAGCGGCTCGCGCGCGGATCGGTCGTAGGGTGCAGAGCCGGCCTGTTGGGCCAGCATGATCACGAAGACGTAGGTCACGAGAATGGCGCCGGCGTAGATGATGACCAGCGCCGCGGCGAGAAACTCGGCCTCGAGCAGCACCAGCAGCGCCGCCACCGAGAGCACGACCACGATGAAAAACAGCGCCGAGTACACCGGCTTGCCGTGCGTCACGACGCGAACGCCGCCCCACAACCCCAGCAGCGCCAGCGCCGGCATCCAGCCCGCCTGACCGCCGCCCGCGGCTGGCAGAAACAGCAGGAGCAGCAGCCCTACGAGTCCAGCGAGCGCGATGAGCGCCGCCGGCGCAACCCGAATGCGGCCGCCCGGAAGCGCCAGGAGCACACCGATTGCGCCCAGGACGAGCAGGACGTAGAGCAGAATTGGAGCCATGCCGACGCGCCTTCCACTCGCACCGCAACCCAGCGCCCGGCGGCTCGTCCGAATGCCGACCGGGTCCCGCGTGGCGATCCACGCGAGTCCCGCATCCTACCGACTCGCGCGGTCGCTGCAACCCGCGCCGCTGGTTTCTCGCGGGGTGTCAAGATTGTCAGTTTTTGCTTGCGGTTGAGCCATGCGCGTCGTACTCTCGGAAGCCGAGACGGGCCCGAGCATGGGCTGGCGCCGCGCGCGAAGACAGCCCGACCGGCCAGGGCGACGACTGGGACAACTTCGACAACATCAGCGTCAACAACCTCGGCAATTACATCTTCAGCGGCGACACCGACGGCTCAACCACAACCGACGAGTTCCTCGCCTACAACGGCTCGATCGTGCTGCGCGAGGGGCAGCTCATCGGCGGCAGGACGCTCGGCGCCGGCGTCGACGCCGCCAGCATGAACGAACTCGGCCAGGTCGCCTTCGTCTGGGATTCCGACCTCACTGAAACGCTCTTCGCCGGCAACGCGAGCGACCTCGCGAACTCGATCGCACTGCTGAGCATCGGCGACGAGTTGGACGTGAACGGCGACCTGATCGCCGACTACACGCTCACCGACTTCGAGGCCTCGAACATCATCGGTCCGGGCATCGACCTCGCGGAGAACGGACGCATCTACGTCGAAGTCGAGATCACGGCGATCGGCGGATCTACGGCCGAGGAGGCGATTATCGGAATCGCGATCCCCGAGCCGGCGACCGCAGCACTGCTGACGTTGGGACTGCTCGCGATGCGGCGCCGCCGCTAGGCACTCGCGCCGACGCGGGTCCAATCTTCGAGGCGCAGACGGCCATTCCGGCTGCCTGCGCCCGGAATTATTTCTGTCTCGCAGTCGAACACACGTCCCGTTACACTCACCCCATTCGAGGAGCGGGCCGAAACCGACCTTTCGACAGTTCGCGTCGGTCCTGGGGGATTGCAGATCTACCACTGCACCATTGTCGGACCTCACCGACGCCGGTTTGTCGCGCTCGCCGAAGGAGGCTCCATGACACGTTTCAGCATGACGCGTTTTCTGACTTGCGCCGGCGTGGCCGGTCTGGCCGCCGCCGCCAGCGCCCAGACGGCGCCGCTGCGTTCGTACTCGCAGCCGGTCGACATTCGCTCGGAGTCGCTGTCCAACCCGACGGACGCCGCGCAACTCGTCTTTGACGAGATCGTCGATGGCCAGGGCGCGCCGTGGATGCGGCTGCGCCTTGACGACGTCTCGCTGTCGCCGGGCAGCTACCTGATCATCAGCTCGCTGCGCGACGGCAAGCTCCAGTACCTCGACGCGCGCGGCGTCGCCGAGTGGTACAACCACTCCGCGTACTTCAACGGCGACGCGGTCCAGGTGTCGCTCTACGCCGGCCCGAATTCCGAGGGCAATCGGCTGACCATCGCCGAGCTGATCCTCGGCGAGTGGGAACTCTCGCAGGGCGGCACCGACAGCCAGTGCGGCTCGACGGACGATCGCGTCGCGTCGACCGAGCCCGAGCGCGCGCGTCTGCTGAATGTCGGCTGCACCGCGTCCCTGTTCTCCGAGGACAACTGCTTCGTCAGTGCGGGTCACTGCGTCCAGTCGGGCGCCAACACGGTCGAATTCAACGTGCCGGCTTCGCTGCCCGGCGGCACGATCGTTCATCCCGGTCCCGAGGATCAGTACAGCGTGGATTCCGCCAGCCGCGAATTCGTCAACGGCGGCGTCGGCAACGACTGGGGCCTCTTCAAGGTCTTCAACAACTCGACGACCGGCCTCACGCCGTTCCAGGCCCAGGGCGCGCACCTGACCATCGCGTCGGTGATGCCGGCCCTGCCTGAGACCATCGACCTGGTCGGCTACGGCATTGACAGCGGTTCGGCGAACCAGACACAGCAGCGGAGCACCGGCCCGGTCACCTCGATCACCGGCACCACGCTGAACCACCAGTCCGACACCGAAGGCGGCAACAGCGGCTCGTCGATCCGCGGCGAGAACGGCGAAGTCATCGCGATTCACACCCACGCCGGCTGCAACACGCAAGGCACCGGCAGCAATGCCAGCACCGCCATCACCAATAGCGGTTTCCAGGCGGCGCTCGCCGACTTCTGCAACGGCGGCGGCGGCGGCGACCCGATCCCCTGCTCCGACATCACCGGCTTCAGCGCAAGCTGCCGCCGCGGCGGCCGCATCAAGGCCAACGTCACCGTGTCGTCGGTGCACAACGGCAAAACCGTCACGATCGAGATTGACGGCACGCCGTTCACCGTCACGATCGCCAACGGCAAGGCCAACCTGAACCAGTCGGGCTACGGCGCGGGCAGCCACACGGTCGAACTCGTCGATCCGCCGGGATGCCGCAGCGCGATCACCGTCACCTGCAACTGATCGCTCGGACTCACTGAGACGACGCGACCCCGCCGTCCGGCGCACTGGCGCTGCGACGGCGGGTTCGTTCTTGCACGAAGGCGTCAGCCCAAAGTGTACTTGCGGTAGTCCGGGTACCACATGCTCTCGCGGACATGTGCATCGATCTGATCTTCCGGAATTCGCCGACCGATCTGCAGGCGCTTTGCGCATCGGATCACCGCCATCGCGATGCGTGCACTGATCTCGCGCAACTGCCCGGCGTCGGGATACAGCGCGTTCTCCGCCAGCCGCTCGGGCGTGACGCACTCGGCTAGCGTCTGCGCCGCGACGAGAAAGAATTCGTCGGGCACGTCACGCGCCTCGCAGAGAATCGCGCCCAACCCGACGCCCGGAAACACAAACACGTTGTTGCCCTGACCGATCACGTGCCGCCGCCCGCCGAGCTCGACCGGCGCGAACGGGCTGCCCGTGCCGATCAACGCCCGTCCGTCGCTCCAGCGCAGCGCATCCTGCGGCTTGCACTCGCATTTCGAGGTCGGATTGCTGAACGCGAAAATCACCGGCCGCTCCACATGCCGCGCCATCTCACGCACGATCGTCTCGTTGAAGCAACCTTCCTGCGCGGTGGTGCCCAGCAGAATCGTCGGCTTCACGCGGCGCACGACCTCGAGCAGATCCCACGGCCCCTGGCCCGTGAAACCAAGCTCGGCGACGTGATCGCTGCGCATCGCGAACGCCCGCTTGTGCTCGTCGGCGATCTCGACGCCCTCGTGCACCAGGCCGCGCGTGTCCGTAAAGACCTGCGCGCGGCGGACGGTCCGCGCATCGGCGCCTTCGCGCGTCATCGCGGTCGCGACGAGGCGGCCGATGCCGACGCCCGCCGCGCCCGACCCGGCGTAGACGATGCGCTGCTGCGACAGCGTGCCGCCCGTGATGCGCAGCGCCGCGAGCATGCCCGCCAGCGCCACGCCCGCGGTGCCCTGGATGTCGTCGTTGAAACTCGTGATTCGGCGGCGGTAGCGGTCGAGCACCATGAACGCGATGTTCTTGTGAAAATCCTCCCACTGCACAACCGCGTGCGGAAAGACCTCGCTCACGCCTTCGACGAAAGCCTCAATGAAGTCCTCGTACTCGCGGCCGCGCAGCCGCCGCTGGCGATAGCCGATGTAGTACGGATCAGCCAGGCGCTCCTCGTTGTTGGTGCCGACGTCGAGGCTAATCGGCAGGCACAGCGAAGGGTGAATCCCCGCCGCGGCGCAGTAGAGCGCGATCTTCCCCACCGGGATGCCCATGCCGCCCGCGCCCTGATCGCCCAGACCGAGAATGCGCTCGTTGTCGGTCACCACGATCAGCCGCACGTCGCGCGTCGGCCAGTTGCGCAGCACGCGCGGGATCGCGCCGCGATCGTCCGGCGTCAGCCACAACCCACGCGCCTGGCGGATGATGTGGCTGTACATCTGACACGCGTGGCCGACCGTCGGCGTGTAGACGATCGGCATCAGTTCCGCGAGATTCTCCACCAACACGCGGTAGAACAGCGTTTCGTTGCGATCCTGCAGCGCCGCCAGACCGATGAACTTCTCGAGGTCGGTCTGCTTGTCGCGCAGATGCTCCATTTCGAGCGCCACCTGCTGCGATATGTCGAATTCGCGATGAGGCAGCAACCCGCGCAGGCCCAGCCGATCCCGCTCTTCGCGAGAAAACGCCAGTCCCTTGTTGAGCAGCGTGTTGAACAGCAGCGGACGCCCGCGATCCGGCAGCGGCGAATCGACGGAAACGGACGGTGACGGGTCCATGAGTTCTCTCTCCCGGTGGCGGCCGGTCTGCTCTGCTGCCTGCAAACTCCGTGCCAGGGCAATCCGCGGTTTTCCGACCGCCGCGACGGCGGGATAGTGAGTGACTCGCGCCGGGTGGCGCAGAATCGCGCGAATTCGCGCGCGGCTCAGCGCTCGACCGCGATCGCGTCGTCAAGAAAGCGCGCGATCTGTTCCTGCACGTCGTCGATGTTGTAGATCAGCGGCTCCAGGTGTGCGCCGCGCGACAGCAGCAGAAAACGCCGCGGCTCGCCGGCGGCGTCGTAGAGCGCCCGGCCCAGGTCCGGAAAGCAGATGGTGTCTTCCGGCGCTGCGATCACCAGCAGCGGCCGCGGACTGATGCGCGCCACGTAGTCGCGCGGCTCGTAATCGCCGCTGAGCAGCGCCTGCGCCAGCCAGCGCGGCAGCAGCGGAATCGGCAGCGTGCGCTGCAGGTGCCGTGCGGCGATGTTGCGGTAGCTGTCGAAGCTCGAATCCACCACGACCGCAGCGACCTCGGCGCGCTCCGCCGCCACCACGGTTGCAATCGCGCCGCCGAGCGACTGCCCAAGCACAAATACGCGCCAACGATCGACGTCCGGCCGCGACAGCACGTAGTCGAGCGCGGCATGACCATCGCGAATCGTGCCGGCGCGGGTGACCCGGCCCTCCGAATCGCCATAGCCGCGATAATCCCACACCAGCACGTTGAAGCCGCGCGGCGGCAACCAGGTCACCAAGGCCACGTGATTCGATTTGTTTTCGGCGTTGCCGTGGAAGTGAATGACGGTGCCGCGCGCCGGCTGCGACCTGGCCGGCAACCACCAGCCCGACAGCCGCACGCCGTCGGCCGCGGTGAAACTCACCGTCTCAAACGCGAGGCCGAACTGGTCCGGCGTGTAATGCAGGCGATTGCTCGGAAGGTAGAAGCAACCGTCGAGCCCGACCAAGAACGCCCCCATGATCACTGCCAGCATCGCCAGTCGCACCGCCAGCCGCAACCTGGCGGGCCAGCGCCGGCGGCGTGGCGGCGGCTGAGGCTCCTGCGCAGCTTCGAGCGGCTCGAACATCGCGCTCTCCGTCGGACATCGTGAGTCACACACCCCGAGATACGCAAGCACGCCGCGTGAGACGCACCGCCGCGGTGGATAACGACCGCGGCCGCCGAACGACAACAGAGGTCGCGCGGCGGCCGACGGAAGTTGATCAGGCTGTCGCCGGCGCGGCTACGTGCCGGGCGTGGCGATCGGCGTCTCGCTGACGCTGGGGCGCGGCGTGCCGGTGACACGACGCACGTCCATCGACGCCTCGACGACCTCGGATTCCTCCTCGGTCGCGTAGTGCACCTTGATCCCCTGGTAGCCCGAGAAACCGGTGCCGGCGGGGATCAATCGACCCAGAATGACGTTCTCCTTGAGACCGATCAGCTTGTCGGTCTGGCCGGCGAGCGCCGCCTGAGTGAGGACCTTGGTCGTCTCCTGGAACGACGCCGCGGAGATGAACGACTCGCTCTGCAGGCTGGCCTTGGTGATGCCCAGCAGCAGCGTCTTGCCGTTCGCGGGCTTGGGCTTGCGGCCCTTGGCGGGCTCGCCGCCGGCGGCCTCGACCTCGTCGTTCTTGGTGTTGAATTCGTCTTTGGACACCACCTGTCCGACCTGTAGATCGGTGTCGCCGGGCTCGGCGACCTTGACGCTCTGCGACAGCCGCAGGTTCTCGGTGCGGAAGCGGAAGCGGTCGATGACCTCGTTGGGCAGGAACGTCGAGTCGCCTTCGCTGTCGATCTTGACCTTTCGCAGCATCTGCGCCAGGACGATCTCGACGTGCTTGTCGTTGATGGTCACGTTCTGCTGGCGATAGACGCCCTGCACTTCCTTCAGCAGGTAGCGCTGCAGGTCTTCCTCGCCGTTGATGCGCAGGATGTCGTGCGGGATGAGCGGTCCGTCGATCAGCGGCGTGCCAGCCTGCACGTAGTCGCCCGCGTGCACGAGCAGGTGCTTGTCCTGTGCGACGTGGTGCTCCTTCTCCATGCCGGATTCGGAGCGGATGACGATGGTCATCTTGCCGCGGCGCTTGTCGGTGAGCAGCTCGACCGAGCCCGAGATTTCCGCGAGCACCGCCGGCTCCTTGGGCTTGCGGGCTTCGAAGATCTCGGTGACACGCGGCAGACCGCCGGTGATGTCCTGCGTGCCGGCCATTTCGCGCGGCTGGCGTGCGAGCAGCGTTCCGGGCTGCACGCCCAGCTCCACGACGACCACGATA
>CAYMBL010000050.1:0-307 GCA_964388675.1 uncultured Planctomycetales bacterium | reverse complement strand
GCGCGGATGCTTGTCGCCATTGTGCTCGATGATGATGAACTTGCTGTCGGAGCGGCCCTCCTGCTCGAGCCGCACCGTCTCGCCTTCGACGACGTCCTGCAGACGGACCTTGCCCGCGGCCTCGGCCATGATGGGCACGAAGTGCGGATCCCACTTGACGATCGACTGCCGGGCGGCCACGGTTTCGCCGTCGCCCACGTTGACCGCGGCGCCGTACGGCACCTTGTAGCGCTCCAGTTCGCGTTCCTTCTCATCGACGATCAGCAGTTCGCCGTTGCGCTTCAGCACGCGGAAGATCGACTTGCCG
>CAYMBL010000049.1:0-22126 GCA_964388675.1 uncultured Planctomycetales bacterium | reverse complement strand
CTTCTATACGCGCGTGCGCGCTCCCGGCGCAAGGGCTTTTTTCAAACCGCTCTAGCTTCCAATGTCGCGGCGGCACTGCAATCCGTCGAAGCGAATCGCATCCACGCCCGCATATGCCCGCGCCCGCGCCGCGTCTCGCGTTGCACCCAGCCCGACAACATTGAGCACGCGCCCGCCGGCCGTCCAAACGCGTCCGCGATCCGCGCGCGTTCCCGCGTGCATCACGACCACTTCGGGAAGGCTCTCGGCCGTGTCGAGCCCGTCGATCGGCGCGCCGGTGCGCACGGTCTCGGGATATCCCGGCGCCGCCAGCGTGACTGCTACCGCATGCCGCGGATCCCAGCGCGCTTCGGCCGCATCGAGCCGCCCGCTGACTGCGGCTTCGATCAGCTCGAGGAAGTCGCTCTGCAGTCGCGTGAGCACCACCTGAGTCTCGGGGTCGCCCAGGCGGCAGTTGAATTCGAGCACGCGCGGGCCGCCGTGCGTCAACATCAGGCCGGCATAGAGCACGCCGCGGAAGTGAATGTCCTCTCGCGCCAGGCCCGCCAGCGTCGGCACGAGAATCTCGGATTGCACCTGGCGCAGCGTACGCTCGTCCAGCGTCTCGCACGGACAGAATGCCCCCATGCCGCCGGTGTTCGGACCGCTGTCGCCGTCGCTCAATCGCTTGTAATCCTGCGCAGGCTCGAGCATGTACAGCGTCGTGCCGTCGACGATCGCCATCACCGACACTTCGCGGCCGACCAGCCGCTCTTCTACGACGATCGTCGCGCCGGCATCGCCGAACCGCCGCCGCACAAGCATCTGCTCCGACGCGATCAGTGCCTCGGCCGGATCGGCGCACATCACCACGCCTTTGCCCTTCGCGAGGCCGGCCGCCTTTACGACCAGCGGCTCGTCGCGCGAAGCGATGTACTCGCGCGCCAGCTCGAAATCGTTGAAAATGCGCCCCTCGGCGGTGGGCACCGCCTGCTGCCGCAGGAGCTGCTTGGCGAACGCCTTGTCGCTTTCGAGCCGTGCGGCCGCCGCGACCGGCCCGAACGCGCGCAATCCCGCAGCCTGAAATGCATCGACGATGCCGGCCGCCAGGGGCTCCTCGGGGCCGACGATCGTCAGGTCGATCTGTTCACGACGTGCCACCTCGAGCGCCAGCTTCACATCGGATGGATTGCCAGGGACGTTGGTTGCGATCGTGGCGGTGCCGGCATTGCCGGGCAGCACCACCAGCTTGCGCAGCCGAGGTGAGCGCGTCGCCGCGAGCGCCATCGCGTGTTCGCGTCCGCCGCCGCCGAGGATGAGTACGTTCATTCCGCCATCTTAGTCTGACGCGAGAAATCCGGTGCGACGCGCCCTTCGGCGTCGGTTGGGCTGTGTGCCACTGGTCTTCGAGGTCTTCGAGCGGTGTCTTCGTCGCCGCGCGGCCGGAACCGAAGGCGCTGCGCTGGGGGACCGGCCTCAGGCCGGTCATTGAATTCTCTACTGCGCAGTCTGTTCGCCCGCAATCGCGCGACCGTCGATCACCTGCACGCGATTGTTGCCCGAATCCATCACGTACACGCGATCGTCCGCATCCACCGCCAGCGCCCAGGGATACGCGAGCTGGCCTAGCTCGCGGCCGGTTTCGCCCCACACGCCGAGACTGGCGCCGTCTGCGCTGAAACGCTGCAAGCGATTGTTGCCATACTCGCACACCACGAGCGTGCCGTCGCTCAGCCGCTCCACGCCGTACGGGAAGCGCAATTCACCCCGGCCGTCGCCGAGGCTGCCGAAACTTCGCAGGAGCTTGCCGTCGGCGTCGAATTGGCAGATGCGGTGATTGCAGGCGTCCGCGACCCAGAGCGTCGCGTCCGGCGCCACGAGCAGCGACTGCGGCCGGACGATCCGCAGGCCGCCATTCTCCGACCCGTCAAAAGCGAGCAGAAACTTCCAGGTCGTGTCGAACTTGCTGATGCGGTCGTTGCCGCCATATTCCGAGACATAGATGAACCCGCGCGGGTCGATCGCAACGTCCGTCGGCAGGCGGAACTGCCCCGGCCCGTCGCCGAATGTGCCGAATTCCGCCAGCGGCCGTCCCTGCGCATCGAAGGTCAGAATTCGCGAATAGTGGGTGTCAGCGAAGTACACGGCGCCGTCGCCGGCGATCGTCAGCCCCGTCGGCTTGCCAGCCGTGAAGTCCGGCATCCGCCAGCCCAGCCGGTATTCGCCGTCGGCGGTGAGCGCCTGCACGCGCGCCGCCTTGTCGACCACGTACAGCAGGCCGTTCGGCGCCAGCGCGATCGCGCGCGGGTAGTTGAATTCAAGCGGGCCCATACCGCTGCGGCCGAACGCCAGCAGCGGCGGAATCGCGCCGGTGGGCGATGCCGGTGTGCATCCCGCGTGAAATAGCGCGGCGAACGCGAGACAGACCTCAGCTAGCGCACGCGGGACGGGGTGTCGCCTTCCGCGCGCGAAGTGCGCTCCGCAGCAGGCGTCGCGCCGGCGGCGGTGCGCCGGGCTCGTTCGATCGCACGCAGAAGCTGACTCTCGCTGATCGAACCCGCCAGCCGCGCCAGCACACGCTCCGACGAATCCAGGATCACGACGCCCGGCGGGCGCAGGACGCGCCAACGCGTCGCAAGCTCCTGGTCCCAGTGAAAATCGAGCTGAACGCAGCACAGGTCGCGCGTGGCCTCGATTACCGGGCCGCGGCTCAGGACGCTCTCTTCGAAACGCGTGCAGTTGGTTTCCGCCCAGTGTCGCAGATACACGAACAGCAACTGATTGTCGCGCCGTGCCGCGTCCAGCCCCGCCGCGTACGTGTCGTACTCCCAGCGCGGCCCGGACGCGCAGCCGGCGACCGTGGCCGCCAGACATACTACGACGAAGCCGATCGTGCGGCGCAGACGCACGGTCCGGCGACAGAGCGGTTTGAAGGGAATCGTCACGCCTGGCCCCACAACGAACGAGGGTCGACGCCGAAGGCGCCGACCCCCGCGAGTGTTCGGCAAACGCCGGAAACTAGTCCTTCTGGTACTTGACCGAGCAGCCGTACGGCTTGGTCTCGTTCACTGCCACGTCCTTGCCGTTGAGCGACGCGTCGATCGCTTCGGCGACGTAGTTGCGCTGACCCGGCTCGCGGCCCTTGGCGTCGTCGAGCGCGCCGGCGTAGACCAGCGTGCCCTTGTTGATGACGAACATGTGCGGCGTGGTCTTGGCGCCGAAGGTGCGGCCGACGGTGCCGTCGGTGTCCATCAGGATCGGCTGCAGCAACCCGTTGTCCTTGCGGAACGTGACGTTCTCATCGTTCTTGCGGAAGTGGGTGCTGTCGATCGCCAGCCAGACGACGCCCTTGTTGCGGAACTGCTCGTGCGTCTTCTTCAGCGTCGGCAGAGCGCCCTTGACCGCCGGGCACTCGCAGTTGAACCACTCAAGGACGACGACCTTGTCCTTGTAGTCCGACAGCTTGTGCGTTTTGCCGTCGATGTCCGTCAGTGTGAACTCGGGGGCCGGCTGGCCGACCTTGGCCGTAGGAGCCTTGTCCTGCGCCCACGCGACCGAAACGCTCGCCAGCACCGCGACCGCCAACAATCCGACTTTCCGCATACAGTGTTCTCCAGTTGGTTTTCGAAGCCCACCGGAGTATATCGGCGTGGGACGGGATTCACGAACAGCCGGCAGGCAGGATGAGCGCCCTCACGACCACCGATGCTGCTGTGCAAGCAACTGCCCGGATGCGCGTCATTCTGGCCGAACCGCCGCGATTTGCCCCGGCTTCGGCCTCGGCGGTGCGGGCGGTGTTGGATTATGTCGCCGCCGGGCAGATTCGAGCGTCGGTCGTAACCGCTTCCGGTGATCTCGGACCGATTCTCGTTATGGATATCCCGGGGCGCGCGAGCGTCCTGATGATCCCGGAACCGGGCACGCTCGGGACCACGCGCGACGGCGTGCGTGCGACGTTGGACGCGTGGACGGAATCTAACTCGTTTCGGGAGCTTTATTTTGCGCAGGCACTGACCGAGCCGGGCGCTCGAGGCCGGTCGGAACTGCTCACCGCCTGCGGCTTTGCACCGCTGACGGAACTGCACTACATGCACCGTGACGCGGCCTATCCGTGGATCGAGCCGGACGCGAAGGCTGAGTTTGTGCCGTATTCGGATGCGAGCGCCGCGTTTTTCACAACTTGCGTCGCGGAGAGCTACGCCGACAGCCAGGACTTTCCGGAGTTGACCGGTCTGCGCCCGACCGCCGCCGCGCTGGAGTCGCATCGTGCGGCGGGCGAGTTTCGCGCGTCGTTCTGGCAGGTGCTCCTGCGAGGGGGGGAGCCTGCGGGCTGCCTGCTGTTGGCGGCACATCCGTCGGCCAGCCTGGCGGAGGTTGCGTACCTCGGCGTTCGCCCCGCGCATCGACGGGCGGGCGTGGGGCGATTGCTCGTCGCGCGGGCGCTGCAACTGGCTCGCACCGCGCGATTGCGACGCGTGACGCTCGTCGTTGACGCGCGCAACAGCGCAGCACGCGCGCTCTACGCACAACTCGGTTTCTCGAGCTTCGCGACGCGCGTGGCGCACCTGCGCGTGACAGGATCGGAGTTTGCGCGCGGCTGAGCGCGCGCTGCGGCGCGCGACGCGTTTCGCGGCAAAGCCGGTGGATAACCGGCTGATTGTTTTTCGTAAAAATCGATGATCACTTGATGCAGCGAAGGTTACGTTGTTGCTAAGACCGGCGGCGCGCCGCGCGGCATTGCGAGCCTCTGGCGCGCCTGATATATTTCGCATCCGGCATGGGCGGCGAACGTTTCAATTAAGCGCCTCAGCCGGGCGATTGTCGTAACTGAACAACTCATTCGCGGTACACCGCTGACGGGGTGAATGGCGTGAGCGCATCCACTGCGGAGATGCTCTGTCGTCTTCACGAGCGTTTGAAGTCGCGCATCGGAGATCACCGCTATCGCGCGTGGTTCGGTGAGACGACCGAACTGCAGCTCGCGGACGACTCTCTCGACGTGCTGGTCTCGAACACGTTCGTCGGCGGGTGGATCTCGAACAACTTTCTCCCCGATCTGACGACCGTCGCCCGCGAATTGTGCGGCGAGACGGTCGTCGTTCGCGTGCGGGTGGCGCCGGTTGCGCCCACGACCGATGTGCCGCCCGCCGCCGTCTTCTCGCCGCGTGCGCCCGAGCCCGAACAGCGCGCCTCCGGCGCGACGCGCCCCATCGGGCTGCAGCACGAATTGGATACGTTCGTGGTCGGCCGCAACAACGAGCTGGCTTGGTCCGCCGCCCGGCTCGTGGCGCGCGATCCCGGCGCCGCGTACAAGCTGCTGGTGATTCACGGCGGCTGCGGCCTGGGAAAGACGCACTTGTTGCAGGGGATCTGTGCCGCCGTCTCCCGCGAGCGGCCGACGCTCGAATGGCGCTACGTGGCCGCGGAAGCGTTCACGAACGAGTTCGTTGCGGCGGTGCGGGCGAACCGAGTTGAGTCGTTCCGGGCGCGGTTTCGAAACGTCGATTTGCTCGTGCTCGACGACCTGCACTTCCTCGCGAACAAAAAGGCGACGCAGGAAGAGTTTCTTCACACGTTCAACGCGATCGAGGCCGCCGGGCGCTGCGTCGTGCTGTCGTCGGATCGCGACCCGCGCTCGATTTCGATGCTGTCGGAGCCGCTGGTGGACCGGCTGGTGTCGGGCATGGTGGCGCGGATCGAGCCGCCGGATCTTCAGACGCGGATCGCAATTCTGCGCCGCATCGCGAATCGCTGGAACTATGAACTGAGCGACGAGATCGCCGAATTTCTGGCGCGCAGCATCCAGAAGAACGTGCGCGAGTTGAACGGGGCGGTGCTGAAGCTCGTCGCGCTGCGCGGCATTTCGCCGCAGCCGCTGCAGCTTGAGCAGGTGCGGGCCGCGCTGGCTGAGCAGCTCGCCGGCGCGCGGCGGAGCCCCGACTTGAGCGAGATCGTGTGCGCGGTCGCGGCGCGGTTCGAGGTCAGCCGCGAGCAGATTTTCTCGCGCAGCCGCGATCGCACTGTCAGCCTGGCGCGGGCGGTCGCGATGTTCCTCGTGCGGCAGCACTGCGTGATGAGTTTTCCGGAGATCGGCCGCGCCTTCGGCGACAAGAATCACTCGACGGTGCTGATGGCGACGCAGCGGATTCAGCGCGTGCTGACGGCGGATGCTACGGTGCGCTGGCGCACGGCGCGCGGAGCCCACGAGACCTCGCTGCGCGGGCTGCTGGGAACGCTCAGCCGCGAGCTGACCGGCGCCGACAGCGTGTCGCTGGGGCCGGCGGCCTAGGGCGCGGCGGAGACGCGACCGGGTTCGTACAATGTCGTGCCGCGTCGCCGGAGAGAGGGGAACGACCGCTCCCGGCGCGCTGAGGTACGGATTGCCGCGATGCCGCGCGTATTGATCATCGCTCCCGACGGAACGCGCTCGACGGTCGAGTTGTCGAACGAGCCGTTGAAGTTCGGCCGCGCCGACAGTTGCCACGTCATTCTGCGCGACGACGGCGAAGTCTCGCGCGAGCACGCCGAACTGCACGTGGACGAGCACGGGCGCGTCGTCGTCACCGATCATTCCAAGAACGGCACCCGCGTCGACGACGGCGACTTCTTCCGAAATGCGCAGCGTGTGGCGTCGCGCACGGTTCGTATCGGCGATCACGAACTGCGTCTGCTCGATTCGCCGCCCGAACCGCGCGGGCCGGTGCGGTTCGTTGATCCGGCGCCGCGCCCGGCCGACACACAGTTCTTCCCGAGCACGCGCGGGCTGGACCTGAATGAGCAGCGCCTGACGCTGCTGATTCGCATGACGGAGCGCATCGGCGGCGTGTTCGAGCGCAAGCAACTGCTCGAGCAGGCGCTCGACGCCTGCTGCGAGTCGCTGGGCTTCGAGCGCGGCCTGATCGCGCTGCGCACGCAGCGCGGCGACACCGAGCATCCCGTGACGCGCAATGTTCCGGTCGACGAGACCGGGGCCTACAAGATCAGCCGCACGCTGGTGAACCGCGCGCTGCTGCACGGCGAGCGCGCGATCGTGAACAACCCGGCCACCGACCTGGCCGGCAATATGACCGAGAGCCTGGTGCGCTACCCGATCTGCTCGGCGCTGTGCGTGCCGATTCTGTACCAGAGCGAAGTGCTCGGCGTCATCTACGGCGACCGCGTGACGCAAGCGCACACCTACCAGCCGGCCGACGTCGATTTCCTGGCCGCGATCGCGCAGCAGGTCGGCGTGGGGCTGGCGAATCTGCGCCTGCTGCAGGAGCACCTGCGCTCGCAGCGCATGTACGTCGAACTGAATCAGGCGCGCGAGATTCAGCGCCGGCTGCTGCCCGGCGGACCGCTGTCGCACGCGGGCGTGACGATCGAGGGCTACAACGAGCCGACGGCGGCGGTGGGCGGCGACTACTTCGACTATTTCGAGGTCGCGCCGGGCGTGCTCGGCCTGATCATCGCCGATGTCACGGGGCACGGTCTTCCCGCGGCGCTGTTGATGGCGAACGTGCAATCGGCGATTCGCGTCGCGCTGTCCGACAACGCGCCGCTGACCGACCTCGTCAGCCGCATCAATCGCCTGATCTGCCGCAACACGTCGTCGCACGTGTTCGTCACGGCCATGATCGGGCGCATGCAGACGCAGACCGGCCTGCTCGAATACGTGAGTGCCGGACATCCGGGGCCGATCGTGGTGCGTCCGGGCGGAGTGACGGTGATTGAGCCGGATAACGGGTTGCCGCTCGGCGTTGATGAGAACGAGCGCTACGAGCTGAGTCACGTGCCGCTGCGCGACGAAGCGGACGCCATGTTGTTCTACACCGACGGATTGGTCGAGGCCGCGAACACCGAGGGCGCGCTGCTGGGGCTTGATCCGGTGGTGCAGGCGATGCACTCGCTGCGCCTGACCGGGCCGGCCGCGCTGTTGCGCGGGGCGCGTCAGACGATGCGTCAGTTCATCGGCGATGCGCCGCGCGTCGACGACATGACGCTGCTGGCGGTCGAGCGCCGCGCCGCGTCCGGTCGCGGCTGATACCGCCGCAACCTCACACGCCGCATCAGGCGGAGGCCGGCGCCGCTCTGGCGGCGGTGCGATTCATCAGCACGAGCGCGGCGACGAGCACGACGGCGCTCATGCCCATCACAATCGGCCGCGTGTGATCGAGCACGAAGATCGAGACCAGCGGGCTGCGGTGCGCGGCCTCCTCGACGGCCAGCGCGAGCTGTTCGCGATCCAGCGCGCCGGGCTCGGCTTCCTCCGCCGCGGGCGCAGGCAGGTCCTCAGTCGGCACGTCGCCCAGGTCGATCATCTTCAGGCCGGGCGTCGCGATGCCGAATTCCTTGCGGAGCAGTCGCTGGGCATAGGCCGCGTCGCGCTGCAGATGGTCGATCTGCCGCTCAAGAGCGGCCAGGCGCTGCTCGAGTTCGACGACTTGCTGTTTTCGGGTGGCATGACGCTCCTGCAGGGCGCGGTTCTCGAGCCAGATCGGCAGGTAGACGCACGCCAGCAGCGCGCTGCCTCCCGAGAGGAACATGAACCAGAACAGCACGGTGGCCGCAGGGTTGCGCGACATGCTCAGGCATTCTAGGAGCAGACCGCGCCGAGCGCAAGCACCGCGGTCATTCGCGGTCGCGTCGCTCCGGCCGGCGCGATTCGTCGAGGAATTCGCGAACGCGGTCATCGATCTCGGATTCGCCGGACTCACGCAGCTTCCGCAGCCGACCGCGCACGTCCCCCAGCCCCTCCTCCATTCGGCTGCGCAGTAACTCGCGCAGCCGCGGGTTCGCAGCGGCGCGCTCGGGCGGCGGGGCGACGCGATAGGCCTCGATCGCTTCGCGCAGGGCGATGGGTTCGTCGTCAAGGTTCGCTCGGGGGCTGGCCAGATGGTCGAGAATCCGCTGCTCCCAGCGCTCGTGGCCGGTCTCAAACTGCGTGGTGAGCAGTTCGAGCGCTTCGATTTCGAGCGCGTGTACGCGTTTCATGCCGTCGCGCAGCGTCGCCTGCAGCGCCGCGACCTCGTCCGGCACGTTGCCGGCACGCTGCGCATGGCGGAGTCGCCCGCGCGTGCGCTGAAGCTGGAAGAGCTCGCTCGAGTGCGCGACGATCTTTTCCGCCAGCGCCGGGCTTTCGCGAAACAGCCGCTGCATGTGACGCAGGCGCGGCACTCCCTCGTGCATCCGCTGCGCGAAGCGCCGCGGGTCGCGCTCGCGCAGCGGCGCCAGCGCCGCGTGCAGGTTGGGCAGCTTTTCTTCGGCGAACGCCATTAACTCCTGTTCCTCGCCCTCGCGCAGCGGACCGAAGTCCTCGCGCGTCGGGCGGAATGGATTGGCGCCGGGCAGCCGATCAAGCCACGGCGGAAGCAGGCGGCTCGGCCGCGACGCCGACTCGTCGCTGTGCGGGCCGCGTCCGCCGTGGCGCGGACCGAACCGCTCAGGGCGCTCCGGGCGCGGTCGTGCGGCCGGGCGCTCACTCTGAGCTAGCGCAGGCACTGAGCCGACAAGTAGCAGCGCGCCCAGCGCACCTGCCAGCCGTCGGCGGGAGAGCGCACCGCAGAACAACCAGGACCAGGCGCTACGATCCATCCAGCGACTCCATCAGGCGGAACGTCTCGTCCAGAACTTCGAAGGTCGGCTCGTCGCTCGCGGGTTCCTCGCCCTCGCCGACGATGGCCGCGAAGCGCGCTTCGGACTCGTCAAAAGCGGCCAGCCAGTCGCCAACTTCGGCGGGTTCGTGCGAAGCGCTGGTCCAGATCGCGGCATTGGGCAGGCCTGCGACCAACAGAATCGCGGCAGCCAGGCCCGCCAGGGGCCGCCAGCGCTCCCAAAACATCCGGCGGCGCGCAAGACGGGCCTCGGCACGCACATTCGCCGCCAGGCGCGGCAGGAACGTGGGCGGCGGTGGAGCGGACGCCGGCCCGAAAAGTTCGTGCAGCTCGCGATCGATCTCGCGCGTGACTTCGCTATCTCTTGGCGTCATTCGCGCGCCTCCATCTGTGCCCGCAGGCGCTTGATCGCGCGGTGCGCCCGGGCGAGCGCCGTTCCCAGCGGCACATGCAGCAGATCGGCGATCTGCTGGAACGAGAGCTCGCCGTAGTGCCTGAGTAGCAGTATCTCGCGATCGGCTTCGCCCAGACCGTCGAGCGCTCGACGCAGCTCGTCGCGTGTTTCCTCGGCCGCCAGCCGCGCCAACGCGGAAGGCTCGAGGTCGTCGGCTGCGCGCGGCTCCGGCGGCGCGTGGGCTCCGGCGCGGCGGACGCGGCGGGCGTGGTCGCGTGCCACATTGGCGGCGATCTGAAACAGCCAGGCGCGAAAGCGGCCATCGTGCTGGTAGTCCTCAATCGTCCGCACCAGGCGAACGAACGTCTCCTGCACCAGGTCTTCCACCACGTCCGACGACGGTGCGAGCCGACGCAGCAGCCCGTAAACACGCGGGGCGAAATGCTCAACCAACCGCGTCAGAGCGGCTTCGTCACGAGACTGAGCCCGGAGCAGCAGGCTGTCGAGCTCCGCGTCGTTCACGCCACCTCACTACCGGTGTAACGCAAGGCTCCCGCAGCTATTGCCAGCTCCTCGCCGACCCTACCGGCGTCGACCGAATATAATCGGTCGTCGTAAGGAGCGCGTCCGATTGTGTGATCCGAACGGAGTCTGCCCACGGGTCGTGCCCGTGTTCCCGCTGCCCGATCTGGTCCTGCTGCCCGGGCAGGTTCAGGGCCTTCACATATTCGAGCCGCGTTATCGGCAAATGACCGCCGACCTGCTGCAAGGCGACCGCTGGCTGGCGATCGCGTTGCTGAAGCCCGGCTTCGAGCCGAGCTATTTCACGCCGCATGCGCCGATCCACGGCACGCTGGGCGTCGGCCGCGTCGTCGCCGCCGAGGCCCGTCCCGACGGGCGCTACGACATCCTGGTCCGCGGATCGGCGCGGGCGCGACTTGTTCGCGAGAATGACCCCCGACCGTATCGCGTCGCCGAGGTCGAGACCCTGCCCGACGAGGACGTTGCGGCGGAGGGGTGTGCGACGCTGCGGCAGGCGCTGGAATGCACGGTTCGCGAGGAACTCGCGGTCGAGACCGATCTTCGCGAGTGCTGCCTCCATTTGTTCAGCCAGGAGTTGTCGCTCGGCGCCGTGGCTGACGTGATCGCGTCGGGGCTGCCGCTGGCGCCGGAGATTCGTCAGAAATTCCTCGAGACGACGTGCGTGCGGCAGCGGGTCGAGTCGCTGCTCAGCTACGTGCGGACCTATGCGAGCGTGACGCGCACCAGCCGCCGAATCCGGCCTGATCCTTGCAGCGACCTGAACTGAAGCACGGTCGGGAATGTGTGGCATGCTTTCGCGGTGCTCCGCGCAAGCATGCGCGTATCGCCTGCTCGGCAGGTCTGATCGCGCCCCGCGCGCGACTTTTCGTGCGACGGGCCCGCGGCTACTCTCCCCCTCGACCATGCTCACCAAAGCCACGGTGATCGGCACCGGCGGAATGGGCACGATCTGTGCGCAGATTCTCGCCCACAACGGCTGCCATGTCGCGCTGCTCGCGCGACGCCGCGACATGGTCGAGGAACTGCTCTACCACCGCGAGAATAGGCGTCACCTGCCGGGCTTCGCCCTCTCTGAGCGAATTCACCCGACAGACCGCGCCGCGTCGGCGCTCGCGAATGCCGAGCTGGTGATCTCGGCGGTGCCCTGTCAGCACCTGCGCGCGACGTGGGAGCGGCTGGGTTCGCTGCTGCCGGCGGGCCTGCCGATCTGCAGCGTGACGAAAGGCATTGAGGAATCCACCCGCGCGCGGCCGAGCCAGATCATCGATGCCTACGTCGGCGACAATCCGATCGCCGTGCTGTCGGGGCCGAGCCTGGCGCCGGAGATCGCCAAGTGCCTGCCGGCGACGGTCGTCGTGGCTGCGGTCGAAGAGTCGGTCGCGCAGACGATTCAGGCGAGCCTGAGCACGTCGTGGTTCCGCGTGTACACGAATTCCGATCTGGTCGGCGTGGAGATCGCCGGCGCGCTCAAGAACGTCATCGCACTCGCGGCCGGCATCCTCGACGGGCTGCATGCCGGCGACAACGCGAAAGCCGCGCTGGTCACGCGCGGGCTGGTCGAGATCACACGGCTGGGCATCGCGCTCGGCGGTCGCGAAGCGACCTTCAGCGGCCTGGCCGGCATCGGCGATCTGGTCGCGACGTGCATTTCGCCGATCGGCCGCAACCGCTCGGCGGGTCAGCGGCTGGGGCTGGGCACGCCGGTTTCGCAGGTGATCGCGGAAACGCCGAGCGTCATCGAAGGCATTCCGACGACGCGCGCCGCACTGGCGCTCGCGGCCGAGCACGACATCGAGCTGCCGATCACGCAGGCCGTGGCGGATGTGCTCTTCGGCGGGAAAGCGCCGCTGGCTGCAATCACCGATCTGATGAATCGTCCGCCCAAGCCGGAAGCGTAGCATCACCGATGCGCGAGTCAGAGGCTTCGCAGTTGGGCAACTGAACGCAATCTCCGTTCGGCGATCCATTGGAGGAGCACATGTTCGTCTCGTGGAAGTTCGCTTTCGAGTGCGCGCATCTGAAGCTGCCAGACGAACTACGAATTGAACCCCATCCTGAGTGCCCGGAACCCGTGACTGCCATCCTCACCAAGGTCAATCGGGAAGGTACCAGCACGACTTTCGCCTGCACCCTACTGTTACAGACGCATTCATCTGAAGCCGTAATCGCCGGCATGAACCTCAAGTGGGAGGAGCAGACTAACGAAGTTCATGAGTTTCAGCGTAAGGTCGGGCGATGCTTTCTCGCGTACAGCCGGCACGTCGTCCGAACTATCCAGTGGTTCGTCGGGGATGAGCGCCACGAAGTACGGCGTGATGGTGACAAGTTTCGATACAGTCTCGATCGAGATACCTGGAACGATTTCGCGAAAGCGCCGCCGGGTGCTCCCTCGGGGCACGTGAAGCAAGTGACGATGCTGAATTCTGAATACAGCGGGATCGAACTTACAAGGCTGATTCGTGACCAGGCCGTGCCGTTGCCACACGAAATGATCCGAGAGGCGGGAAGCCTCGAACGCACCTCCCCCCGCAGTTGTGTCATGCTTGCTGTCTCGGCGGCTGAGGTCGGGTTTAAGGCCTTCGCCGCCCGCGCGGCACCCACTACAGAGTGGTTGCTGTCGGAGCTGCAGTCTCCTCCACTGCACAAGATGCTGGCATCATATTTTCCAAAACTGCCAGTAACGCAAGTGTGGGGCGTTGCGCCGTTTATCCCAAAGCAGCTACGAAAGCGCCTTCAATTCGCGGTTGAGCTGCGCAACAAGATCGCGCATACGGAATTGGCGCAATCTGATCTGGACCAGGCAAATGTGCGTGCAGCCTGGCAGGCCGTTTGGGATCTATTCTACATCCTTGACTCCTACTCCGGACATGACTGGGCATGGTATCGGATAAGCGCCGCGTGCCGCAAAGAGATCAAGGACTAAATAGAATCACGCAAGCCCAGCGCGTCGCGAGAATAGCTTCGGCTAACTCGCGATCGAGGGTTGCACGCCTGCATTGGCGGGGCCCGGCCGGTAGGATCCGTCACCTGTTTCGCCCGTGGACCGTGGATCGCTCGTCTGCGGCGAGCCGCTCCGATCTCGCGATGTGTTCGACCGACGCGGCTGGATGCGACGAAGACGCACGCGGGTCGTTTGCGCGCCGGTCGTTGCGCTCGCATATTCCGCCGCTGATCCCCGCTGCGCGGGAGTGAAGGGGACGGGCAGGATGCCCATCCCACCCAACTCAGGACCGGGCGAGGACGCCCATCCCCCCAGACTGAAGTTTGGTGCCATGTGCCACCGCTGTGTCAGCGGTGGGAGATCGGCCCGAAGCGCCGCGCTGGGGACTGGCCTCTGGCCGGTCGTAGCGGTGCATGATCGAGCCCTGATTCCTGCTGCGCGGGAATGAAGGGGACGGGCGAGGACGCCCGTGCCACCCGAATTCGGACGGGCGAGGGTGCACCCACATCAGGACCGGGCGAGCACGCCCATCCTACCAATGCCGACAAGAGGCGTGGCGCGCTAGCCATGCCGATCGCACCCAGATCCGGAGAACGCTCACGCCACGCGCGGCACGAGAAGATGCAGCGTGCCGTCGTCGATCGTAAGCCCGCGCGCAGCCCCCTCATCCGGAACGTCGAACCGGATCGCCACGCGGTGCGCGCCCGCGGGGTGAAACGTGAATTTTCCGGTGTGAAACAGATTGATCCGCGCGCCCTGAGCGCCGCGCCGAATCGTCAGGTCATCGGTTCGATTGCGCGAAATCGCGAATGTGTCGTCGCTGCCGGGACCATGCCGGTACTCGCCGATCAGTCGATCCTGATCCGCCGTCGAGAGCGGCTCGGTGGCGTAGCGGTTGTCCGCGTCACCCAGTTCCGACAGATACGACGCGACTGCCGCCGCCGCATCGCCGCCGGCCAGGGCGTGTTTCAGCAGAGTGATGCCGTGCGGGCCGTGGAGCCGCTGGATGCCGGGCTGGGCCGTGACGCAGGCACGCACGACGTCGAGCTGGCCGAGCATGGCGAATGTGAACAGGTCGGGCCGCGCGCCGTGCGAAATGAGCAGTTCCGCGATTTCGCGCTGGCCCGTGTGCGATGCCGCGCCGAGCGCCGTTTCCCAGTCCCCAAAACCCCAGTCCCACGCCGCCTTCGCGAGTTCCGGCCGCTCGGCGAGCAGCTCGCGCACGCGCTCGATGCGCCCGTGCGACGCACCGACCATGTCGCGCGCCAGCTCCCGCGAATGGCTCGGATAGGTGTCGTCGATGCCGCCGGCCGCTGGCTGAGATTGTGTAGCGGAGGCGGACTCGACCGCTGCGATTCCGGCCAGGGGCACAGCCGCCAATAGTGATCGTCGCGTGATCGAAAGCATGATTCGCTCCGTCAAGGTGCGCGCGGGGCTCGACGAGTCCGTGCTTCAAGGACGGAGTCGCGCGCCTTCGCCGGTCAGATTCGCCGTTCGCGCGTCATGCGTGCGAGTCCCGGCGCAAAGAAAAACCGCCGTCGCACATGATGCGCGACGGCGGCGTTCATCGTCTCGCGACCGGCGGGTCGCATGTTTCGCGGCAGATGCCGCGCGTGTCGTTGTCGGCTACGGCTCAGGGCGTCAGGACGATGACGCTGAACGCGTTGTCGACGCCCAGGTTGAAGGCAACCGAGCGAATCTGCACTTCGATCATCAGATCGGTCCCAACCTGCCCAACGTAGAACCACGTCGGAAGCACAAGTGCCGGCGGCTCGCCCACGTTGCCGGTGAGCGCGATCAGAACCGCCAGGTCCTCAACCGCGACCGTGCCGAGCGCGGCATCCAGCCCGATGTGGAGCATGTAGCGGCCGGGGTCGTCAAATCCATCAGCGTCTGAATCGATACGCTCGACCATCGTGATGCCTTCGCCGGCATCGGCGGCGAAAGTTCCGTCGGCGGGAATCGTGCCGCGCGCAATCACGCCCGTCAGGTCCTGTCCGTCCGCGCCGCGGCAGTCGGCCGCCGTCGCCGCGCCGTCAAGGTCGAGGTCTTCGGAGGCATCGAAGATTCCGTTGGCGTTGGCGTCCCAGCAGTTCAGACCGGAGGCACCGTCGATGCCATCCTGTCCGTCGAGGCCGTTGGTGCCGTCCGAGCCGTTCTGTCCGTCAGCGCCGGCGGCGCCCGGGGCGCCGGGAGCGCCCTGCTGGCCTTGGCCGTCTTCGCCGGCCGGGCCCGCCGGACCCTGCGCGCCGTTTGCGCCGGTGGCGCCATCGACGCCGTCTTCACCGTCTGCGCCGTCGGCACCGGCCGGGCCGCGCTGACCCGTCTGACCAGGCTCGCCTTGAGCACCGGGCTGCTCGAACGCGAGGTCGATCGCTGCGCTGAGCAGGCCTGAGGCAGCGAGGTCGGCGCAATTCAGGCGCACGTCCATCGCGAGCACCGAAAGCATCGAGACCATGCCAAGCAACGCGGGTGAATACAGTTTCATGAATTGCTCCTGAGGGCCGCGAAATGCGCGAGCGCCGTGTACGCCGGTTCAGAGTCCTACTTGGTAATTGTAAGCCTGCTCGAAACGGAATCTCAAGTGCCGCAAACGCGTTAGCGAACAATCGCGCCGCTGCGTTCGGAGAATCGGCTCCTCAGATAGCCGCCGCCGAGGTCGTCGTAGAACCCCTCTTCGTCGATGGTCACGTCGGAGAAAAACTCGACGTTTTCGACCTCGTAACCGTTTTCGACGGCGGGCCAGGTCGCGCGATGCGCGAGATCTTCGGAGACGATCGCGACGGCC
Source organism: uncultured Planctomycetales bacterium (assembly GCA_964388675.1). GTDB lineage: Bacteria > Planctomycetota > Phycisphaerae > UBA1845 > Fen-1342 > CAYMBL01. The sequence continues at coordinate 5,888 of CAYMBL010000049.1, read as the reverse complement.
GGTTGCGAATGCAGCAACGCGTCTGAACGGGGAGCGGAGACGAACAAACCAGCGCGCGGGGCGGCGCACCCCGACGCGAGTGTCAGGCTCAGGCAGATCAGACCTCGGAGCGGTCTTCGCATGGGCGCTGAATGCTAGGAGCGCCGGCGGCCGACAATTCAAGCCGCGCTGCGCCGCGCCGATAATCGTGGAAAACGCAGATAGCACGAAGCGTTCGCCCGCTGGTGAGACTACGCTTTCGCGTTCATGTTTTCGGACGAGCGAACGCTGGGTTGTCTCGCCGGCCTGGCGACGTCGGGCCTGTGGACCGCCACCGCGCTCCTCATGAATACCGCCGCACGCCGCTTCGGCGGAACGCGAGTGAATGCGCTGCGGATTTATCTGGCGGTCGTGCTGCTGGCCGGCATGCATTTCGCGCTGCAGGGACGCTGGCTGCCGAGCGCCCGCGGCGATCAGGTCGCGCTGTTGGCGATTTCCGGCTGGATCGGGTTGAGCATCGGCGATCAGGCGGCGCTACTGGCGTTTCTTGCGATCGGTCCGCGCTTGACGCTTCTACTGATGACAACCGCACCGCTCGTGGCGGCCGCGCTTGGCTGGTGGATTCTGAACGAACAACTCGGGCCGCTGTCCTTGCTCGGAATCGCAATCACCCTCGCGGGCGTAGGATGGACGATTCTGGAGCGGTCGGCGGCGGGGTCGCTCGGTTTTCGGTGGACCGGTGTGGCTTGGGCGCTGCTGGCGTCAGTCTGTCAGGCGGTTGGGCTGCTGCTGAGCAAGCGCGGCATGGGGCACGGCTGGCTGCCGGAGGAGCAGTTCGTGCCACCGCAATCGGCCGCGCTGATTCGCATGTGTTTCGCCGCGATTGCAGTGACACCGGTGCTGTGGTTTGTTTCCCGGTGGCGCACGTCGAGGCCCACTGCTGTCGCATCGCCGCCGACGCAGGCGACCGCGGTCGCGTGTCTGCTGGCGGGAGCGTTCTTCGGGCCGTTCCTTGGAATGTGGATGTCGCTGACTGCGTCGCACTATGCGCCGCTGGGGATCGCACAGACGCTGGCATCGTTGGCGCCGGTGCTGATCCTGCCCTTCGCGAGATTCATTTTGAAGGAGCGAATCACGCCGCGAGCGGCGCTGGGCGCGCTACTCGCGGTCTTCGGCTGCGCGATTCTGTTTCTGTTCTGAGGTCGGCTAGTAGAACGTTTCGTCCGGCTTTTTCGGCGGCGGTGTCTCGCGCGACGAGCGGAGCATGTCGCGGTAGGTCGCAAGCATCGCGTCGGCCGAGTGCTTCACTGAGCCGATCTTGCGCAGAATCAGCGCGGCGCCGAGGGCGGCGCCGGCGAGCACAATGACGGTCGGGAGGTTCACGAGCATGGCCTGCCGGGCGTATCGGCGCGACGGACCGCGTGGTTGAACCTGCACGGATTCTCGCGCCCGGTTGGAAAGCTCCGCGCCAGAGACTACCATTCGCCCGCCGAGCGATCTTTCGCCGTGTTATCGGCGTCGCCGGCGGCTTCGCGCGAGTCTTGCACGCATGAGTGACACGTCGATGCTGGGACAACGCGGAATTGCGGATCTTCGCGGCCTGATTCGCGACGTGCCAAATTTCCCGAAACCGGGCGTGATGTTCAAGGACATCACGCCGTTGCTCGCCGACGCGGCCGGACTGGCGCTGGCGGTGGAGCTAATGGCCCAGCCGTTCCGCGGCAAGCCGCTGGATGTCGTGGTTGGCGCCGAATCGCGCGGGTTCATCTTCGGAACCGCGGTCGCGAAGTCGCTGTCCTCGGGCTTTGTGCCGATCCGCAAACCCGGGAAGCTGCCTTGCGCAACGAAACGGCACGATTACGCGCTGGAGTATGGCACCGACGCGCTCGAGATTCATCAGGACGCGATCGCACCGGGCGACCGGGTGCTGATTGTCGATGACCTTCTGGCGACGGGTGGCACGCTTCGAGCGTGTTGTGAACTGGTAAAGGCGCTCGGAGGCGATATCGTGGGGCTCGTCGTTTTCATTGAGCTCAAGGGCCTTGGCGGACGGGCGCAGCTTTCGAGTTATCAGACGCATAGCGTGATCGAGTACTAGGAGCGAAGCGAGACGGTCCTTCGTCAGGATTGGACACCCGTGAGGGCTGGCCGGGCGTCGCACAATCAGATCGTGGAAAGGTGGCGTACGACGATGCGGAAACGCTTTCTGCTTCAGGGACTGGGCCTGATCGCGGCGACCGGAGCGGTGGGTTGCGCGGTCGGAACCGACCTCGTGAATCCCGGACTGTTCTCAGCACTTGGGCTTGATCCGAGTGTTCTGACCGGGGCCGGTGGCACCGTCATCGTGTTGCTCGAGAATCAAACCGACCTGAACGCCGAGATGACGTTCATCTGGTCGAACCAGGCGGGCGATACCGTCGGCACGGAAAGTGTGGCCGGCAATGTCGAGGCGAACGACTCGATTAACCAGGTGCTGACCTGCCCGGTGACGCTCGTCCTTCCGGCTGGCGCGAACGTGATCGGCGCTGACGGCAGCGTGACCGCCGTTCCCTACGTTGCTAGCGGGCTGACGGAAGTGGATTTCGATTGCGGCGATCTGATTCGAATCCAACTGATCCAGGGCCTGCTGGCTGACGGGACGCTCGGGTTCGGAATTCGCGTGATCGTGGCGCCGGGCGCCTAGGAGATGCGGAACGTGCGAACGATGGCTGTACGGGCGGCGCGAATTTCGGCGGCTGGCGCGCTCTGCATGTGCGGGGCGGCGTGCATCGATGGCAGCGCGTTTCTCAATCCGGATTTCGCGATCGCGCTGGGACTATCGGAGCAGGCCGCGTCATTGCCCGGCGAGGCGCCGACACTCCTGCTCGAGGTCGAGAACCGCACCAGCCGAGCGATCGATTTCCAGCTTTCCTGGCGCGACGGCGACGGCAACCCGACATTCCGCATCAACAGCGTGCAGGCCGGCGAGAAAGTGGCGGAGGCGGTGGTCTGCCCCGTGGCCGAGGTGACGCTCGGCGACGTCGGCGACCTGACCGCGACCGGCGCGGTGGTCGTGCTCGGCAGCGGCAACGTCGGCGACCCGTTCATCGAGGTCGAGGCGTTCGGCCGGCTGCTGCAGGAGACGATCAACTACGACTGCGGCGACGCCGTGAACTTCACCGTGTTGCCGTCCGGCGCGACCGCGTCGGGATATCAGATTTTTGCGTTCATCCGGCGGGGCTAATCGTCGGGTGACCTGGCGGCGCATCGAGCGTGCGATAGGAGCGATGCAGGCATGAGTATCAATCGGTTGTTCGCGAGCCTGGCGTTGGGCGCGACTGCACTGGGGCTCTCCGGCTGCGTCGGCAGCGAGTTCATCGCGGGCGGCACCGGAGACACCACCCGGCTGGGTACCGAAGCGATCGTGAACGTCGTCTCCCCGACGGCCAACCTGTCGATCGCCGGCGGCACGCGCGTCGACGTGAACTTCTCGGTCACCGCGACCACAACGTTCTCGTTCGTCAACATCATTTTCGACCTCGATCAGGACCCCGATAACGGCAACGAAGTGCTGGCTGAGCAAGGGCTCGACATCTCCGAGACGCAGCGACCGCTCGACACGTCGCAGCTCGATGCGGGCACCTATTTCGTGGGTGTCGTGCTTTTTGAGATCGACGAGATCGCGGCCTTTGACTACGCCGCCGGGGCGGTCACGATCAACCAGCGCCCCCAGTTGTTCTTCAACTCGCCGCGCGACAACTTCGCGTTCGACCGCTCGATCGCGATTACGCCGCGCTTCGACGTGAACTGGACGCTATTCGATCCCGATAGCACGGTGACGACGCGGATCTTCCTGGTGCCGGTCGACGACACGGCCGGCGAAGGCGTGCTGTTGCGCGAGAGCGCGTCGCAGACCGGCGACAGTTTCTCGTTCGATCTGCCGACCGCGAATTTCCAGGCGGGCGTCTACCAGATCATCGCCGAAGTTTCCGACGGCGTGCGAATCGACGAGTATCCGGCGCCGGGAACGATTCGGATTCGCAGCCGGTTGTCCTCGGTTGTCGATTTGCGCGATCTCGATCTGCCCACCGGCCAGGTGCCGGGCGCGGTGTTCGAGGGCTTCAACCCGCGTGACAACGCCGGCAGTTTCGTGACTTCGATGCTCGACATGGACGGCGACGGTTTCGACGAGATTTTGATCGTCTCGCAGTTCGGCAAGCCGTTCTATCAGGCGAATTCGCAGCGCACCGGCATCGGCGAAGCCTACATGGTGTACGGCCGCGGGCAGCGCTTCAGCGGCGCGATCAGCCTGAACTCGGTCGGAAACCTGTTCCGCGGCGACTTCTTTCGCGGCGTGCCGGAGGTGATCGATCCGATCCGTCCGAGCCGCGGCATTACTTCGGCGGCGGTGCTCAGCGACTGGGACACCGACGGCGTGCGCGAGGTCGCGTTCGGGTTCCCGTTCGTCGACTCGGCACCCGAGCCGCAGGCCCCCCTCGATCCGCCGGGATATTTCCGCTCCGGCGGCGTGGTGGTGATGTCGAGCGCGTGCTTCCGACCCGATCTGACCTTCCCGGGCGGCAATGTGTTTGGGCTCGGCGAGATCGGGATTGCGCCGCACCAGAACTCGACGCCCGATCCGGCCGAATGTCCGCAGACTTTCATCGGCCCGAAGACGCTATTCACCGGCTTCGGCTCGTCGTTCCATCGGTATACGATTCCGTTTTCGTTCGGATCGCCTTCGCCCGGCGGCGTCCGTATGGGCTGCCGACTGTCGACGAATGAATTCGACGATCAGTGCGGCGAGTCGATCGCGCGGTACCAGTTCGACGGCATTCTAATGTCGGTGCCGAACCGCGATCCGCGCATCGCGACGGTGACGAACGCTTCGCGCGACGCAAGTTTCCCGGGCGCGGGCGTGATGAGCATCTTCTTCTGCCCGACGTCAACGAACGACTGGCCCTGGAGCGGCGTGCAGGGACCGTCGACCGCGGTCTCGCCGGACGATGAGATCCGCCTGCCGGCGTTCGGGCCGTACCACTACATTTTCGATGATTACCAGCAGTACGCGCAGGGCGGCCCCGGTTACATCATCGATCCTGACAACGCGCCGGACCCGTGTACTCAGGAGAACGCGGAAGGAACGCCGAGTTCGGTGTCGACCCTTCGCATCTGGTCAAACCAGCCGGGCGGACGCTTGTCAAACGCCAGACCCGTCGAGGACTTCAATGGCGACGGCTTTGAAGACATCGTGATCGGTACGCCGCTCGGCAATGAGGGCGGCGGCGCTGTCTACGTCGTCGCGGGCCGCACTCGGGCGCTGGTTATCGGCTCGGAGTTGAACATCGAGGAACTCGGTCTTCCGCTCAACGGATCGGACCCCGATCAGGTTCGTATATTTGACGGCATCCGCATCCTTGGCTCGGCGGGCACGCGCCTCGGCGAGTCGATCGATCGCGCCGGCGATTTCAACGGCGACGGCTTCACCGACATCCTGATCGGCTCGCCGCTGCTGAACAATCGTCGCGGCGGAGCGGCCGTATTCTTCGGTTCGCGCGACGTGATCAACCAGACGCAGGCTGACCTGCTGCTCGACGAGTTGCCCGCGCGCGGGTTGGGTGTGATTTTCGCCGGCGACGCCGAGGGCGACCTCGCCGGTGCACGCGTGTCGGCGGCGGGCGACGTCGACGGCGACGGGCTGAGCGACATTCTGATTGCGGCTCCGAACAAGAGCGTTTCGCTCGACATCGATCAGGACGGTGTGCTCGAAATCGACCGTACTGAGTGCGGCGTCGTCTATCTGATCTACGGTGGCGCGAATCTGAGCGGTACGATCGACCTGAGTGCAATCGGGACCCAAGCCCTGCCCGGTGCGATGTTCGTCGGTCGCAACAGCGGCGACTTCCTCGGGGCGGGCATCGGCGAGCAGG
>CAYMBL010000048.1:0-23092 GCA_964388675.1 uncultured Planctomycetales bacterium | reverse complement strand
GTAATAGGCCCAGCCCAGGCTGTCGAGATAGGCGGCGTTCCACGGCTCGGCCGCCACCGCACGACGGATCATCTCGATCGCGGCGGCCTGATCGCCCCCGGTCTCGAGCAGCGAATAACCGAGGTCATTCATGATGCCGACGTCGGACGGCTCGAGCTGCGCCAGTTGCTGCATGACGGCCAGGTAGTCGGTTTCGCGTCCCGCGGCGTGCAGCGAAGCACTGTGGAGCCGCAGCGCCGAGGCATGAAACGGCGAGTCCGAGCCCGCCTCCGCCAGCCAGCGCGTCGTGCGCTCGGCGGCCGCGTCGAACTTGCGCGCTTCGATCAGGGCCGCGACGATCATCGGCCGCAACGTCCACACCGCCGCCGGCCCGAGGGGCGTTAGCTCGGCCTCGACGGTCTCAAATTCCGCGAGACCTTCGTCGGTCCGGCCGGCCGCAGCCAGAACGCGCGCCCGCCAGAGCCGCGTTTCGGTCGATTTCTCGTTCTCGCGCTCGAATCGATCGAGCAGCGCCAGCGCATCCGCATAGCGCTTGTCCGCCGCGAGCGCCGACAGTTGCAGGTCGACGAGGAACGAACTGCTCGGATCCTCCGCACGCCAGGTCTCGACGCGTTCGGCGACGTCGCCGAAGGCGCGCCCCGCCATGCCGAGCGTGACGAACTCCTCGCGCAGCTCGGGGTCGGCCGGTCGCTGGTCGAGCTCGGTGCGCACGGTTTGAAACGCCTCGACGGCGCGATCGCCCGCCCGGAGCACTGTGAATCGAACGCGGCGCCAATTGCTCCCGTCAGGGTCGGCCTTCTCACGCTCGGCGATCAGCGCCAGCGCGGACTCGACCTCGCCCAGCTCGACATACGAGCGAAGCAGCAAATCATCCATCGTGGTGCGGGCCTCGCCCGCGCTTGCCGCGAGTTCGCGAAGCAGCGTGCGCGCTTCGTCGATTTGGAAGTCATAGAGCAGCGCCTGCGCCAGCGGCCAGCCCACCCGCACGCGACCCGGATAACGCGCCCGCAACCCGCGATACAGCGCGATTCCCTCGGCGAAATTCGCCTGCTGCAGGAGCGACGCCGCCAGCGACGCCGTCAGATCCGCATCGCCGGGGTGCAGCGCGAGCAGCTGACGCGCGACGCGCTCCGCGTCGGCCGGCATGCGCCGCGACAGCAGCGTGTCGAGCAGCAATGACCCCAGCCATACGCTGCCCGGATCGGCGTCGAACGCGGCCCGGAGCGCGGCGACGTCGCCCGGCGCGGGCGAGCCCGCGAACTCAAGCACCGCCCGAACCCGATCCAGCGTGTCCGACGGGAAACCCGCGCTTTCGGCGCGCTGCTGCTGTGCCCGCGCAAGGTCAAGCTTTCCGCCGCGCAGATACGCTTCGATCAACCCCTGCAGCGCCTCGGTCGACTGCGGCGCGAGCGTCAGCGCCTCCTGGAAATAGCGCTGCGCGCCGAGCCAGTTCTCGAGGCGGCGATGGTGGCGCGCCAGCGCCAGGTGCGCATCGAGCGAGCGCGGATTGGCCCGCAGAGCCGCTCGAAATTCCTTCTCCGAAGCGGCATTGTCGTCGAGTCCATCGAGCGCGATCGCACGCAGGAGCGCAGCCGCGGCCTGCATCGGCGGCTCCGCCCCGAGAGCGCCGGCGGCGTCGCGTGCGGCGACCCACTCGCCGCGCTCCAGCAGCCATTGCACCGGCAGGGTGCGTGCGAGCGCCAACTGGGGAGCGCGAGTTTGAAGCTGCGTGAGCCGCGACTCGGCCAACTCCGGCTTGCCGAGCGCAGCGAGCGTCAGACAGGCGACGAATTCCGACAGCGGCTGCTCCGCCGGGCCTGCGAGCAGTTCGCCGACCGCAGCGCCGGCGAGCGCGCCCTGCCAGCCGCGCAGCAGCTCGACGGGCGTGAGGCTCAGGTCGGGTCGTGCCTCGAACCAGTTCTCGAGATCGCTGAGCGCTGCCGCGGCGCCGCCTGTCGCGACGCGCAGCCGCGCCAGCGCGACCACCTGCTGGGCGGATCGCTCCGCCGCCGGAATGCGGTCGGCAACGCGAACGGCAAGGTCGGGGCGCGCGTCGATCAGGGCCGCGAACAGCGCGCCCAGCGCGGCGGGCTGCCACGCCTCGCTGCGCGCTTCGACCCACGCATCGAGCGTGCCGGCGGCCTGTGCGGCGGAGACCGCGGCCGGAATCAACTGCAGCGGCATCGGCTCGGCCGCGAGCTGCCGCTCGCAGTGAGCCAGCGCCTCGGCGTCGCGGCCGGCTTCGCGGAGCGCGCGATAGTGCATCATGCTCAGCCGCGCATCGCCCGGTATCCGCTCACACGCCGCGGCGGTGACTTGCGCCACATCGGCGGCGCGCCCCAGCCGGCGCAGCAGCGTGCTGCGGCGCTCCAGCGCGCCCCAGCGCTGCTTCTGAAGCAGCGCCGCGATGGCCGGCGCGTTGCGATGCTCGGGCTGATGTTCCCAGACGGCGTCGTCAAAGCGCGCGAACGCTTCGAGAGCCGCCGCGAGATAGCCCGCGCTCTCCAGCGCTTCGCCCAGCTCAAACCACGCCAGCGAGCCGTCGGGGTCGTTCAGATTTCGCTCGGCGGCGAGCGTCGCCGCGCGCAGCGAGGCGATCGCGTCGTCGGTCGCCGTTTTGCGGCGCTGCACATCGGCGCGCAAGCGCCAGGCCGAAATCGCGTCGGGCTGTAGCGCGAGAGCCGCGTCGATCGACGACAGCGCGTCGTCGAGGCGCGTAAGCGCGAGACGCGCACGGGCGAATTCAAGATGCAGCTCCGGCACCAGCGCCGCCTGCGCCTCGCGCAGCGCGGTCTCCAGCTTGAACGCGGCGGCCGAAGGCTCCTGCTCGTCCAGATGTCCGCGGGCTTCGTCGAGCACGGCGCGCGCCGTCGGAACGGCGTTGATCGCGAGCGGTCCGTTCGCAGCGCGCGCGATCGGCGCAGCGCTGATCTCGGCCAAGGGAATCCTTGCGCGATCGGAAGGAGCGCTCGTCGGCGTCTGGGCCGTCGCGACACCGCCGAGCAGCGCCAGGCAGACCGCCAGCGCGGCGCGCGCACCGGGGTTGCAGGCTCGGGCAAGACGACCGCGCGGAGCAGCGTTGTGGTTTGCCGTGAAGCTCATGAATCCGCTCACGAAGCGGACTTCGTGCGAGCGCTCTTGGTCCGACGCTTGGTCTCGCGCGGCGCGGCAGCAGCGGCCGCCTTGCGACCGGCGCCGCCCGCAGCCTCGGACTTCGCTTTCGAACCGCGGCGACGCGGGGCCGGCGCGGCTTCGGGCTCGGAGGGAAGCGCTTCGAGCGCCTCGTCGCCGAATTCGAGCTCGATCGCGTCGACCGTGCCCGGCTCGGCGTTCATCATGATGATCTGGCGCAGCATGTTGCGCGAGGTGCGGTCGGGCGGGACGCTGCGGATGCGCGGCACGTCGCCTTTGCGCACGCGCGTGGCGGCCTCGGTCCAGGCGTGCTTCTTGAGCAGCAGCACGAATTCCACCGCGTCCTCGCTCGAAACCTGGCGCTCGAGAAAGCTCTGCGCCTCGTCGAGCGTGCTCTTGGGATCGACGATGCCCTCGTCGCACGCCACCGCCCACATCGCCTCGTCGAGCGGAATCGCGTGCTCCTGGAAGCCGAAAAGCCGAATGCGCGCCCGCGAGTAGGCTTCAAGCCCGTCGATGTTCGCGAGGTAGGCCAATTGATCCTTGCGGGCCATGGCCTGGCAGCGCTCGAGCGTCACGGTGTGCTCGATCGCGAAGATGCGGTTCAGCGCACGTGACAGGTCCTCGCTCTTGACGCGCGACTCGGGCAGCGAGTTGATTGCCTCGCCGATCTCGGAGGGCGGAATCACGCGCAGGTCGTTGTAGTCGACGACCAGGGCCCGCAGGCGATCGTGCGCCTCGCGGGCCTTACTCTCGGGCACGTCGCGCGAAAAGACGCCCAGAATCAACTGTGCGATCGGGTCGCCTTCCGGCGGCCGGCCGGGCTTTCCCAGCCTCGTGCGCAGGTTGCGAAAAAGCGAACTCAGTTTTTTCGCGCACTGCGTAGCGCCCTTCATATCTGCGTGTTCCTTTCTTCACGCTCGCGGCCCGCGTCGCCGTCATCCGGCGGGCCGGCTGCGTCCGGTTCGTTCGAAGCCTCGTCGGCGGCGTTCTCGGCGTCGGCCTGCCAGGACGGCGCGATGCCGGAAGCCTCCAGCGCGCGATCGATCGCCTGCTGCGTCTCGAATCCGCGGCGCAGCGATTCATCCAGCCGAAACACCAGGTGCGGCAGCGTGCGCGTCTCGAGCTGGCCGCTGAGCTCGCGGCGCAGGCGCCCGGCCGCGGACTGCAGCGCGACCACCGTCAGCTTGCGGCGCGCTTCGGCGTCGTCGTGCACGCTGACGTGAATCGTGGCCAGCGAGAGGTCCGGCGAGACTTCGACGCGCGTGATGGAGGTGAGCGGCGCGATGCGCGGATCGCTCAGGCGCATCTGCATCGCCTCGGCGATCACGGCTCGTATCAGGTGCGCGATTCGCTCGGTTCTGCGTGACACTTCAAGCCTGCCCCCGGGTGCGCCGGCTCACTGAATCTCGACGTCGTGTGCCAGGAGAATCGCCGTGGCCGAGCGGCGCACCTCCTCGACGATGCGATCCAGCGCGCTCTGCACGAAGCGCGGATCGTTCGACACCATCGCCACTCCCAGCGTCGCGAACTGGTGCCGGTCCTGGTCGTCGACCTCGGCGATGGAGACGTTGTGCCGCGCGGCGATGCGGTCCTTGAGGCTGCGCACGACGCGGCGCTTGTCCTTCAGCGACTGCGCTTCAAAGACGGCGAGCCTCAGCGTAAGCACCCCGACCACCATTGCATTCCGGACCCTGCCGCGCGCCACGACTATAGTTGCTGTTCGCTTTCGATCACTTCGAAGGTCTCGATCACGTCGCCGGGCTTCAGATCGTCGAAGCCGGCGATCTTGATGCCGCACTCGAGCCCGGACCGCACTTCGCGCGCGTCGTCCTTCACGCGCTTGAGCGAAGCGAGTTCGGCGTTCTCGAGCACGATGCGACCGTCGCGCACGACGCGCACGCGGTGGCCGCGGTTGATCGTGCCGTCCACCACCAGACAGCCGGCGATCACGCCGACTTTCGAAAGGTTGAAGATCTGCCGGATTTCGGCCTTGCCGCGGACTTCGGCGCGGCGCTCGGGTTCGAGCAGGCCGCGCAGCGCCTTGTGCAGATCGTCGACGATTTCGTAGATGACGCGGTACGTGCGGATCTGCACGCCCGCCTCGTCGGCTTCGTCGCGCGCCCGGTCCTCGGCCACGACGTTGAAGCCGATCACGAGCGCCTCGCTGGCCCGCGCCAGCGCCACGTCGGCCTCGGTGATCATTCCGATTCCGGCATGCAGCATGCGCATCCGGGCTTTCTCGGCCGGGAATTTCCCGAACTCCGCCTTGAGCGATTCGAGCGATCCCTGCACGTCGGCCTTCAGGATCACGTTCAGCAAGGGCAGCTCGGCTTCCTCGCCGCCGCGCAGCAGGTCCTCGAGCGTGCGCGGCTTGCGGCGCTCGAAGAGCGCTTCCTCGCGGCGCTTCTGGGCCACTTCCGTCGCGATTTCCTTGGCCTCGGCCAGGGTCGACACCACGAACAGCTTGTCTCCCGCGGCGGGCAGCGCATCGAGCCCGACGACTTCCACCGGCGTGGCGGGCGCCGCCTCGGTCACGCGCCGGCCGCGATCGTCGAGCAGGGAGCGCACGCGACCGTGGGCCGGCCCGCACACCACGAACTGCCCCACCTTGAGCGTGCCTTCGCGCACCAGCACCTGGGCGACGGGGCCGCGGCCTTCCTTCATCTGCGACTCGATGACCACCGCATGCGCCGGCACGCTCGGGTCGGCCTTCAGATCAAGCAGCTCGGAAAGCGTGCTGAGGTGAGCAATCAATTCGTCGACGCCCGTCCCCTTGGCGGCGCTGGTCTTGACGACGTCGATCGTGCCGCCCCATTCGGTCGGCACGAGCTCGTGCTCCGCCAACTGACCGTAGACCTTGTTCACGTCGACGCCGGGCAGGTCGATCTTGTTCAGCGCGACGACGATCTGAACGCCGGCCGCGCGTGCGTGCGCCAGCGCCTCGACCGTCTGCGGCATTACGCCGTCATCGGCCGCGACGACCAGCACCACCACGTCGGTGAGATTCGCGCCGCGAGCCCGCATGGCGGTAAATGCCTGGTGGCCCGGCGTGTCGAGGAACGTCACGTGCCAATCGCCGCGATCGATGCGATAGGCGCCGATGTGCTGTGTGATGCCGCCGGCTTCGCCCTTCGCGACGTGCGTCTTGCGAATTGCGTCCAGCAGCGACGTCTTGCCGTGGTCGACGTGGCCGAGCATGGCGCAGACGGGCGGCCGCGACTTCAGGTTGGGGCGCTCGCGCTCTTCGAAGTCCGCCTCGATGCGTTCGTACGCGGTCAACGCGCGCTCGATGTCGAGCGACAGCCCGAGTTCCATCGCGAGCAGCTCGACCGTCTCGGCATCGATGGAGTCATTGATTCGATAAAGCGTGCCACTGTGCTCCATCAGCTTGGCCGAGACCGTGCGAAACGGCGTTCCGACCGCGGCGCAGAAATCCTTGAGCATGATCGGAGCGACGATCGTAATGTCGGCGCGCTTTCCGCCGGCGGCCGCACCGCCGCCGCTGCCCGGACCCGCCTGCCGCCGAATCTCGGCAGTGCGCCGGGCGCGAATGCCCTGCCCTGTGACGTGCGCCAAGCGCTCCTTGCGCTCGAGCACGTCCTGATCGCGCCATTCCTTCATCCGCTCGAACACGTCATCCGACGCGTTGCGCCGCGGACTGCGGGCGCGAACCTTCAGCAACTCACGTTCGTCCTCGGGTTTCTTGACGCCCTCGCGCGGACGCGGAGGACCGCCCGGCGCCGACGGCGGACCGCCGCCGACCGGCGGACGCGGACCGCCCATGCCGCCCGGACCTCCCGGACCGAACCCGGAAGGACGCGGTCGCGGCGGGCGCGACGGCTCCGGCGCTTCGATGCGAACGACGCGCGGACCCTGCAACTCCGCCGGCTTCGGTACCAACTGCGGACCGGCCGGGCGCACCGGCGTCGGCGCGGGGGTCGGAGGCGGAACCGCGATGCGACCGGTCGGAGTGCGAATGATGTTTGAAGCATGTGCAGCCGGCGCCAGGACCGCCGGGGCCGGCGGCTGCGCGCTCGGACGTACTCCGCCCAGCGGCTCAACGCGCTCCACGGTCGCTTCCGCGCTCGCGGCAATGCGCTCGGGCGTCGGCTCCGCCGGGAGTGCGGGCGCCGGGGGCGCCACGCGCGGCGCAACCGTCGGCTCCGGCACGGAAATGCTCTCGACGACCGGGGTGGGGGCACTCGCGATTTCGGCAGCTGCCGCTGCGCTCGCCACGGGCTCGACGATCGGCGCGATCACCGGCGCGGGCGCCGACTCGGCGTCAGCGGCGATCTCGACATGCGCCTCTTCGTGTTCGTCGGTCTCGCTCTCTGCGTCGGAATCCGTCGCGGTGTCCGTAATCACCGCGCCCGCTGCTTCGGCGGCTTCCTCTTCCTTCGTACGCTTGCGCGGCGCGCGCTTCTTGACCTTGGTCAGATCAACCGGCGCCGCCTGCTCGACTGAAGTCACGTCCTGCGCGGTCGAGAACCACTCGCGGATGGACTCGGCCAAACCGAGCTTCACCACCGCCATGTGGTTGGCCAACTCGATGCCTTCGGCCTTGCACTTGGCGATGATCTCCCGGCTGTCGATGCCGAGTTCCTTGGCTAAGTTATGCACCCGCAGCGTTTTCGCCACGCAAGCCTCCAACGGGATCGGGGCGGCAACGAACCCGGGTCGGCGCACGTGGTGCCGCCGACAAGGCCGCCTGCAACCGATTCCCCCGGAAAGGATACTGGACACGGCAACCCGACGCCAGCCGCGCACCACCCCCGCCCCACCGCCCCCCGGGAGACCGCTAGGATGCGGCGAATGTCGCGCTCGCTCTACGTCATTGACGGTTTCGCGCAGATTTACCGGGCGTATTTCGCACCGTTCGGAAATCTCTCCTCACCGACCGGCGAACCGACCCGCGCCACGCACGTCTTCTGCCAGATGCTCATCAATCTCGTCAAGACGCGCCGACCGACCCACATCGCAACCGCGCTCGACACTTCCGACGAAACTGTTTTCCGTCGCGAGTTCTACCCCGAATACAAGGCCCATCGCGACCCGACGCCGGAAGACCTGATCGTTCAGATCGATCGCATTGTCGAGATTCTCGGGGCCTTGCGGATGCCGATGCTACGCGTGCCACGCTTCGAGGCCGACGACCTGATGGCCACGATCGTTGAACAAATGCGCGACGAGGACGTCGACGTCTACCTGGTCTCGCGCGACAAGGACCTCGATCAGCTTCTGGGCCCGCGCGTCGCGCTGTACGACCCGCTGAAGGACGAAGTTACGACCCCTCAGCGCCTGCTCGAAGCAAAAGGCTGGCGACCCGAACAGGCCATCGACGCCCAGACACTCATCGGTGATAGCACCGACAACGTGCCCGGCGTGCAGGGCATCGGGCCCAAGACCGCCGCGAAACTACTAACGCAGTACGGCGACTTACAGAACCTGCTGGCGCACGTCGACGAGCTTTCGCCGCGCCAGCGCGACAATGTGCGCGAGTTCCTCCCGCAACTGGAGCGCACGCGCGCGCTGGTCACGCTTCGCCGCGACGTGCCGATCGAGTTCAGCCTCGACGAGGCCGGCGTCGAGCGACTGTGTTGGTCGGACTGCCGACCGATCCTGAGCCGTCTGGGTTTCCGACGCCTGCTCGACCAGTTGCCGGATGGCGCGGCGGTCGAGAATTCCGACGCCGACGCACCCGTGCAGACCCGCGCTGCCAGCCTCGACGAAAACGAATCCTCGGACCTCGCGTCGACGCCGGAGCCGGCGGGCACACAGGCCCCCGGCGCGACGACGCTGATTCCGCTCGATGCCGACAGGCTGCAGGCGCTGCGCGCAATGCCGCCGGGTCGTTACGAGCTGATTCAAACCATCGACGCGCTGCAAGCCGCCGCGGAGCGATTCGCGCGCGCCACCGAACTCGTCGTTGATACCGAGACCACCGGTCTGAGCCCGATCGACGCTGAGCTGGTGGGCGTGGCGCTGTCAGACTCGTGCGGCCATGGCTGCTACATCCCGGTTCGCAACGCCTTCACCGATCCGCCGCCGCTGAGCGCGCTGCAGACGGCGCTCGGGCCGATACTCGCGAACGAAGCGTGCACGAAAATCGGGCATCACCTGAAGTACGACATGCTCGTGCTGGAGCGCGCGGGGATGCCCGTGCGCGGCCCGCTGTTCGACACGATGATCGCGGCGTTCGTGCTCGATCCGCTGGCCAACTCGTACAAGCTCGATTCGCTGGTGCATCGCTTCCTGGGTCACACGATGATCCCGATCACCGACCTGATCGGTCGCGGCCGCGACGCCCTGCAGATGGACCAGGTGCCCCTCGCACAGGTCGCCGAATACGCCGGCGAAGACGCGGATTTCACGCTGCGCCTGCATGCGCTGTTCGAGCCGGCGCTGCGCGGCTCCGATCTCGAGTCGCTGTTCTACGACACCGAGATGCCGCTGGTGCGCGTGCTGACCGACATGGAAATGGCGGGCATTCGGCTGGATGTCGAGCATCTGGCCGGCATGAGCCGCCGCCTCGCGGCGCGCTGCGGCGAGCTGGAAGCGCGCATCCACGAACTCGTCGGCCGCACGTTCAATCTCGATTCGCCCAAGCAGCTCGCGGAAGTGCTGTTCGACCAGCTCGGCATGCGCGTCGTCCGCCGCACGCGCACCTCGCGCTCCACCGACGCCGAATCGCTGGAGACGCTGGCGCGTGAGACGCGCCACCCGGCGCTCGAGCTGCTGCTCGAACATCGCGAGATTCAGAAACTTCGCGGCACCTACGTCGACGCCCTGCCGGCGTCGCGCAGCCGGCGCACCGGCCGCGTACACACCAGCTATCACCAGACCGGCGCCATCACCGGCCGGCTCTCGAGCAGCGAGCCGAACCTTCAGAACATCCCGATTCGCACCGAGCTCGGCCGCGAAATCCGCCGCGCGTTCGTGCCGCGCAGCCCGTCCGAGCGGCTGATCGTGGCCGACTATTCGCAGGTCGAACTGCGCGTGCTGGCGCACTTCTCGCAGGACGAGGCGCTGCTGCGCGCGTTCCAGGAAGATCAGGACATTCACGCCTTCGTCGCGGCGCAGGTCAACGGCGTCGAGCCGGCCGCGGTAACGCGCGAGATGCGCGGTCGCGCGAAAGCGGTCAACTTCGGGCTGATCTACGGCCAGACCGCCTTCGGACTTGCGCAGGGCACCGGCATGTCGCGCAGCGAGGCGGAAGCCTTCATCGCCACGTATTTCCGGCGCTACCCGCGCATTCGTGGTTTCATCGACGAATGCATCCAACACGCGCACCGCACGGGCTATGTACGCACCATTCTCGGCCGCCGCCGACCGATCCCCAACATCGGCTCCGCCAATCGCACATTGCGGCAGCAGGCCGAGCGGCTCGCGGTAAACACGGTGGTGCAGGGCTCCGCGGCCGACCTGATCAAGCTCGCGATGATCCACCTGCGCGAGCGCATACTGCGCGAGTCGTTGCCGCTGCGCATGCTGCTGCAGGTGCACGACGAGTTGGTCTGCGAATGCCCCGCGGACCGCGCGGCGGAGCTTGCCGACGTCGTGCGCGGCGTGATGAGCGGGGCGTTGCCGCTACGTGTTCCGCTTCGAGTCGACGTCGCGATCGCGGACAACTGGCTCGACGCCAAGTAACCCGCGCCGGGCCGATCGTTACAATCCAGCGGTTTCAAAACAACAGGAGAGCAAGATGGGCCAGATCGGACGCCTGATCGCCAGCGGCGGCAGCCTGACAATCCCCTACGCCGAGCGACTGATCGCCGGCGTGGCCGCGGAACAGTTCGCGCGTCTGGCGCGGCCGGGCGGCGCCGTCATGCAGAGCAACCACCCGGCGTGGGTCTTCGGACACCTGGCGCTGTATCCGGCGAAGGTGCTGGAGCGACTCGGCCGACCCATCGGCGACGCGCAGCCGCCCGCCGGATTCGAAGAGCTGTTCAAAAATGGCGCGGCGTGTCAGGACGATGCGTCCGGAACGCTCTATCCGAAGATGGACACGATCACCAAGTTCTTTTTCAGCGCGCAGCGCATCGCCTTGACCGCGATCGAGGAAGCTGACGACGCGAAGCTGCTCGGGCAAAACCCGGCCGAGGGGCGGATGCGCGAACTGTTCCCGACGCTCGGCTCGATGTTCATCTTCTACATCGACGGCCACGCGCAGAATCACTTCGGCCAGATCAGCGCTTGGCGCCGCGCGATGGGCCTGCCGCCGGCGTAGGGACACACTTTGCGCGCTCTGATCCGAGCCGCGAACGTGAGTGAGCGGTCTCCGGTTTTCGCCGTTGACGACGGTCGGGGCAGCGCTGGGGGACCGGCCTCTGGCCGGTCGTCGCTCTGCACGGGGATCGAACCCCGATTCCCGCTGCGCGGGAATGCAGTGGACGGGCGAGGACGCCCATCCCACCCAGACAAGTCCGGGTGCGAGAACCCCTTCTCGCACCCTGATTCTCCAACGCTCCTGGTGCGAGAATCCCTTCTCGCACCAACTTCATTCTCTGATCCGAGCCGCGAACGTGAGTGAGCGGTCTCCGACTTTCGCCGTTGACGACGGTCGGGCAGCGCTGGGGGACCGGCCTCTGGCCGGTCGTCGCCCTGCACGGGGATCGAACCCCGATTCCCGCTGCGCGGGAATGCAGGGGACGGGCGAGGACGCCCATCCCACCCAAACAGATCCTGGTGCGAGAATCCCTTCTCGCACCAGTTCACGCGCCCGCCGAATTCGGCGGCTCGATCGCGGCGCCGCACTCCGGGCAGCGCGGCTCTTGCTGACCGCGCACGTCGTAGCCGCAACCCACGCAGATCGGTACACCGAGCCGCAGCAGCGAACGACGCAGGGATTTCCGAGCCGGATTCCGAAAAACCAGATTCATCACCACGGCCATGTAGAGCCCCAGCAGCGCGCCCGCCAGCGCCCCACCCACCAGGCCTCCGACCCAGCCCCAGCGCGCCAAGCGCACGACGACGTACGGAACCAACCAGATCGCCGGAAGACTCAACGCCATCCCGAACACGAACCCGCGCCACCCCAGGTCGCGCTCGACGCGCTGCCCCGCTGTCGCGGCTGCCAGCTCTGATGGAAATCGCTCCAGCTCGGGGAACAGCCAGCGATAGAAGCGCCAACGCGTCCACATCGATGATTCTCCGGCCACGCGGATTGAAACCACTGCATGTTAATACTGCGCTTGCACGAAGCTCCCACAATCTTCAACCGCGAATCGAGTGTTCGACTACTATTTCGGCCCGACTGCCGGGAGTGTGAGCGATGAACGGGAACTCGGAGACTGCAACACCCGCGCGCACGGGCGCCGCGCCATCCTCGGCGCCGAGCACCACGCGCATCGTGATCTTCGCGATCATCGTGATTGTCGTCGGCGTGTCGATTTACTTCCGCCAGTCGGCCCAGAGCGAACCGCGCACTGTCACCGGCGCCATCACCGCCATCGAGGGTGATCGCGTCACGGCGCGCGTCCCGCATCCCAAGACCGGCCAGCCGATCGAGCTGTCAACGACGCTCGCGCCGAACTGTCCGATCACGCTCGACGGACGTCCGATCTCGCTCGCAGACCTCCGCATCGGCGACCGAATCTCCGCCGACGGATCGCTCGTGCGCGGCAGCGGACGAATCGTCGTCCACGCCGTACGCGTCGAACGCGCCGCGGCCTCAGCGCCGGCCGCCTCTGCCCCCGTGGAATCCGCGACCCCCTGATGGAATGAACGCCCCGCACACGGCGCGCCCCACCGCCGCTCATCGCTGGAGCTGCCTGCTCGCCGCGCTCGTCCTGCTTCTCGCCGGCGCGGCGCTCCACGTGCTCTACCTGCTGCGAGATTGTCCGATCGATCTCTCCGGCGACGAAGCGCACTATTGGGAATGGTCGCGCCGGCTCGACCTGAGCTATTACAGCAAGGGACCGCTGGTCGCCTACATCATCGCGGCCGGGCGCGCGGCGCTGGCTCCGCTCTCCGTATCGCTTCTCGGCGACGAAACCCTCGCCGTGCGCGGGCCGGCGATTCTGCTCTCGGTCATCACGGGCTTCGGGCTGTACGTGCTCGCGGCGCGAACGACCGGGCGGCCGCTTGTCGCTCTCGGTGCGGTGGCGCTCACGTTCACCGTGCCGATCCTTGCCGCCGGCTCGATGTTGATGACCATTGATGCGCCGCTCGCGGCAACCTGGGTTTGGGCGCTGGTTGCGGCCCACGACGCGCTGCAAACCGGACGCGTGCGCAGTTGGCTCGCCTGCGGAGGGCTGATCGCGATCGGCCTGCTCGCGAAGTTCAACATGCTGCTGCTGTTTCCGGCGGTCGGCCTCGCGATCCTGCTCGAGCCTGCGTACCGCCACAACCTGCGTCGCGTCGGTCCGTATGCCGCGACGCTTGTCGCTTCGCTCGGCATGGCGCCCATTCTGATCTGGAACGCACGGCACGAGTGGGTGAGTTTCCGGCATGTCGCCGGGCAGGCCGGGCTCGCCAGCGCAACGCGGTTCGACCCGAACGGGTTGGTCGAATACGTGCTCGGGCAGGCCGCCGTCACCAACCCGATATGGTTCATCGCGCTCGCGCTGGCGGTGCTGGCCGCGGTTCGCCGCGCCGCGAATCACGATCCGAATTCCGGCGCTGCGCCGGCGCGGCGTCTGCTCGTGCTCGCGACGCTCACGCCCTACGCCGCGTTCCTGTGTTTCAGCCCGCTGACGAAGATTCAACCCAATTGGCCGATGCTTGGATTGCTAAGCGGTTTGGTGCTGCTGGCGGATTGGCTGGCCGATCGACTCTCCGCAAGCGCACCGGCCCTCATCCGCCGGCGAACGCGCTGGATGGCGCTCGGCGGCAGCGTGCTCGGTGTTTCGTTGGTACTGCTCGGGCACGATACGCGAGTGCTTATGCCGCTCATTGAGCGGCTCGTGCGCGACGCCCCCGCCTGGGACCTCACCCCTGCGGCACGCTACGACCCGACCGCGCGCCTGAAGGGGTGGCGCACGCTCGCGGCCGCCGTGGGCGAACTCCACGCCGCCCAGCGCGCCGCCGGCCGCGATCCGTTCTTCCTGACCGACGACTACCAGACCGCGAGTCTGCTGGCGTTCTACGTGCCGGGCAACCCGCCCGTTTATTCCGCTCAATCGGCGCTGGGTGGACGACTGAGTCAGTACGATTTGTGGGAGAATCCCGGGCGCGATGCGGAGCGCTTTCGCGGCCGGCCGGTGATCTACGTGGGTCGCCCGCACGCCGTCCTGACCGACGCCGGCGCAGACCATCCGGCCCCGTTGCAGGGGTTCCGAGCGGAGCGCATCGTCCGCTTTCCGGAATCCGGACCCGCTCTTCAAATCTGGCCGATCGCTGTCGCCGACGCGTTCACCGGATACGCCCCGACGACGGCGCCGCAGCGCTACTGATACACGCGGCCTCCGACGAATTCGCCGATCGTTGCAATTTCAAGTCGCCGCGTTAACGTCCGCTTTGCAGGGTCCGGCTAGCGTCACGCGAATCGGAGGGGTTCGAATGCGCATCGCCTACGGCGTACACGGATACGGACGTGGGCACGCCACTCGCGCCCTGGCCGTGCTGGCTGACCTGGTCCGTCGGCACGACGTGCTGATTCTCGCCGGCGGGGATGCATACGACGCGATGCACCGCGAGCACCCCGTCGTCCGCATTCCCACGCTGGGCTACTACTACCGCAAGAACGGCACCCGCTCGAATTGGCAGACGCTGAAGCGCAACGGGCCCGCCGTGCTCGATCTGTTTTTTCACGGCCCGGCCAGTCAGATGGTCGAGGACGCCCTGCGCGACTTCCGCGCAGACGTGGCGATCTCCGACGCCGAACCGTGGACATCGCACACCGCGCGCCGGCTCGGCATTCCGCGAATCGGGTTCGATCACTTCGGCATCATGGCTCACTGCCGGCCGGAAATGAGCTGGTGCGACCGCGTCGTCAGCTCGCGCGACGCCTGGGTCTACCGGCGGCTGATGGGCCAGCCCGAGCGCGTCATCGTTTCGAGCTTCTACGACGCCCCGCCGCTTCGCCCGGGCGTGACCGTGATCGGCACGCTGCTACGCCGCGAGGTGTTCGGCGTGAAGCCCTCGCGCGGCGAGTATCTGCTCGGCTATTTTAATAAAGGCATGCACCTGTTCAGCCGCCGCGTCGAAGCGGCGCTCCGCGCTCAGCCCTGCGAAGTGCGCGTGTATGGCACGCGCCGCAAAGGCAGCGACGGCAACCTCACCTACTGCCCGCCCAGCAACGTCCGGTTTCTCGAAGACCTGGCCGGCTGCCGCGCCGTCATCAGCACCGCCGGCAACCAGCTCGTCGGCGAGGCGCTGCACTACGGCAAGCCCATGCTGGTCATGCCCGAGGATTGCCCGGAGCAGCGCATCAACGCGCTGGCCGTCGAGCGACTCGGCATCGGCGCGCAGGTGTCGCAATCGGCCATCAGCGCCGAGGTGGTGCGCGGCTTTCTGTCCGACGAACCCAAGTTCCTCGACTCCATCCGCCGCGCGGCGCGCGACGGTCGCCGCGAGGCGCTCGACGCGATCGAGCGTTGCCTCGTGGAGCTGGTCGGCGTGCCGTCCGTCGTGGCCGACGCCCCGCAGCAAGTCGCATGAGACCGCTGGCGCTCGCTTTATCAGTGATCAAGAATCGCACGGGCGCTGTGCCCAGGCCCTCGTGGTGCACCTACCTCGTCTGCTATCGTTGCAACGCGCGTTGCCAGATGTGCGATTCCTGGCGCGTGCGCCCGGGCGACGAAATGACGCCGCCGCAGGTCGCGTCCGTCTTCAAGAAAATCGGCCGACTCGATGTCGTGCGGCTCACCGGCGGCGAGCCCTTCCTGCGCACCGACATGCTCGAAATCGCTGAAGCGGTCCGCGCCGAATCGCGCCCGTTCGTCATCCACATCACGACGAACGGCTCCTTCCCCGATCGCATCGTCGATTTCGTGCGGCGATTCTCGCGGCCGCGGATGCTGCGCTTCATGGTCTCGTTCGACGGCATGTCCGAGGAGCACGACCGCAACCGCGGCGAAGAGGTGACGTTCGCGATCGCGCTGGATGCGGTGCGCCGGCTGACGGAGCTGCGCGACGAGTTCGGGCTTGAGGTGAGCGCCAACCACACCGTGATCTCGCCGAAATCGCTCGAGGACAACGTGGGCCTGCGCCGCGAGCTGGGCGCGATCGGCGTCGACGTGCACTCCGTCATCGCCTACGCCGACTCCGCGATGTACGGCGCCAAGCTGCGGGGCACGCGCGCCGAGCATCTGATCGTGCCGACCGGGTATCCGCTGCATCCGGCGCTGGCCGGAGCGGATGTCGTCGGCTTTGTGGAAGACGAGCTGCGCCGCGTGCGTGAGTTTCGCGACCCGCTGCTGCGAAAAGGAAAACGCTACTACCTGCGCGGTCTGCGCGACCGGCTCGTCCGCCAGGCCGCCGCCAACGGCAACGGGCACGCTGACACCGGCGTGCCGGTTACGCTCACGGCGGGCGACAAACCCGTACCCGCTGGCAACGGCAACGGCACGCACGCGCCCGGCCCGAAGCGTGACCGCGATCTATTCCAGCCGCCCTGCGTCGCGCTCCGCAGCCACATCCGTCTGCTGCCCGACGGCAGCGTGCCGATCTGCCAGTTCAACACCGAGAAGGTCGGAAACCTGCTGCAACAATCGTTCGATGAGATATGGTACGGCCAGGAAATCCGCCCGCACCGCGCGTGGGTCGACGCCTGCCCCGGCTGCTGGGCCGAGTGCGAGGTCATGCCCAGCGCCCTCTACACCGCCGACATTCTGCGCGGCTGATCGCGCAGCGTGACGCTCTGCCGCGGCGCGGCTACGCTTTGAGCCATGAACACGTCGCCGCTGGTCGGAATCATCATGGGTTCTCGCAGCGACTGGCAGACGCTGGCGCACGCCGCCGAAACGCTCACCGCGCTGGGCGTGCCGCACGAAACGCGCGTCGTGTCCGCCCATCGCACGCCGGACCTGCTGTTTCAATACGCCTCGAGCGCCGCCGGCCGCGGCTTGAAAGTGCTGATCGCGGGCGCCGGCGGCGCGGCACACCTGCCGGGTATGGCCGCCGCCAAAACGATGCTGCCGGTGCTTGGCGTACCGGTCCGCTCCGAGGCGCTCAACGGCGTCGATTCGTTGCTTTCGATCGTGCAGATGCCGGCCGGCGTCCCGGTCGGCACACTCGCCATCGGCCGCGCGGGCGCAATCAACGCGGCGCTGCTCGCAACCGCGATTCTGGCGCTGTCGGATTCGCGCTGGCAGAAGCCGCTCGAAGAGCATCGCAGCCGCCAGACCGCGGACGTGCTCGCCCATCCCGATCCGGGCGCCCCGCCGCCATGACCATCGGCATCCTCGGCGGCGGCCAACTGGGTCGAATGCTGGCCCTGGCGGGCTATCCGCTCGGCCTGCGCTTCCGTGTGCTCGACCACCACGCCGACGCGCCGGCGGGCCAGGTCGCTCCGCTCATCGTTGGCGAGTTTTCCGATCCGGCGGCGCTGCGGCGGCTGGCCGAGGGCTGCGCCGCGGTCACCTACGAATTCGAGAACGTGCCCGTCCTGAGCGCGCGGATGTTGCAGGAATCCACCAGCGTCTACCCGCCGCCCGCAGCGCTCGAGGTCGCACAGGACCGGCTGGCGGAGAAGCGGTTCTTTCAGCAGCTTGGCATACCCGTCGGGCGCTTCGCGGAGATCGGCAGCGCCGCCGATCTGCCGCGCGCGGCCCGCGAAACCGGCCTGCCGGCCGTGCTCAAGACCCGCCGCATGGGCTACGACGGCAAGGGCCAGATGCGCGTGCACGACGCGGAGTCGCTCGCCGCCGCGCTGGAGGCGCTTCAACCCGCACCGACCCTACTCGAGCAGTTTGTGCGATTCGATCGCGAAGTGTCGGTGCTGGCGCTGCGCAGCCGCGACGGCGAGATCGCCTGCTACCCATTGGTTGAGAACGTACACGTCGACGGGATTCTGCACATCTCGCGCGCCCCTGCCCCGCACCTGAAGCCCGCACTGCAGGCTCGCGCCGCCGATTACGCACGACGGGCGCTGGATGCGCTCCATTACGTCGGGCTGCTGGCGATTGAGTTTTTTCAGGTCGGCGAGGATTTGCTGGCGAATGAGATGGCGCCGCGTGTGCACAATTCCGGTCACTGGACGATCGAAGGCGCCGAAACCAGCCAGTTTGAGAATCACCTGCGCGCCGTTCTGGGGTTGCCGCTCGGATCCTGCGCCGCGCGCGGGCACTCGGCGATGGTGAATCTGATCGGCGCCGCGCCGCCGCTCGAAACGCTAGCGGCGAGCGGAGCGTGCGTGCACTTGTACGGGAAATCGGCGCGCGCCGGGCGCAAACTCGGCCATTGCACGCTGGTCGCGCCGAGTGCAGCGGATCGTGAGCAGCGCCTGGCGGACTTTCTCGCGCAAGTCGCGCCAACCGTCGCCCCGGGTTAGGTGTCCAACCGGTGGAATATTCGGTCTCAAGGCGCGAATTCACTTGCGCAGAGCCTCGGAATCGCGAACCAAAAGGAGCCATCGAGATGCTTCGATCCGTCGTTGCCGCGTCGCTGGGATTGCTGACACTGCTGGGGGTGGGATGCCAGGCCGGCGGCGTCCGCGCCGAGGAAGCGTTCACGCTCAACGTGCCGTGGAATTCGTATGAGACAGTGCAGGTGCGATCGCGCAACGGGCGCATCGAAGTGCGACAGGCTGCCGACGCGACGCAAGTCTCGATCTCCGGCAAGAAATACGTGAAAGGCGCCACGCTCGAAGAAGCGCAGGGGCGCCTGGCGATGTTGCGCATCGTGGCGGCAGCCGACCCCGCCGCGCCGTCGACGCTGGTTGTCGCGCTCGAGGTTTCCGAGGATCTTCGCAACCACAGTCCCGGCGCCAGCCTGGTGCTGAACGTGCCGCAGGCCTGCAGAGTCGACGCGAAGTCCAGCAACGGCGCAGTCGTGGTCGCCGGAATGAAGCAGACGGCGATCGACACCAGCAACGGCGGCGTCCACGCTACCCAGATCGACGGAAACATCGTGGTGGATACGAGCAACGGCGCGATCCACGTCGCCGACGTGCGCGGCGACGCGACGCTCAAGACCAGCAACGGCCCGGCGATCGTCGAGCGGGTTCAGGGCAGCACGCGCGTCGACACGTCGAACGGCGACATCACGCTCGAAAGCGCCGGGGGACCGGTGTACGCCGACACCTCGAACGGCTCGATCCGGCTGGTGGGCTCGCCGCCGGCGGACGGCCTGGTGCAGCTCGACACGAGCAACGGCTCGATCGAGGCGAAGCTGCCGGCGTCGCTGAAGGGCGAGCTGTCGCTCGTTGCCAGCAACGGCAAAGTTGTGACTGACCTCGGCCCGATGGCGCTCACAAATCCGCAGATCACGAAGACGTCGGTCAAGGGCGTGATGAACGGCGGCGGCACCGGCAAGCTGATCGCGCGCACCTCGAACGGTGGAATTCGGCTGATCTGCCAATAGCCAGGCGCCGCTGACGTCCGCAAACCCGGTCCGGCCGCGCGCCGTTGTGACGGTGTGCGGCCGGGTCTATTCTGCCCGCATGGCAAACCGACACACTTTCCCGTGGCTCTCGCTGTGTGCGCTGTCCGTGGGCTGGTGCTGCGCGGCGAGCACCGCGCAGATCGTGGCCATCGTCGGAAAAACGGTGCACACGCAAGGCCCGGCCGGGACGCTGAAAGACGGATTCGTGCTGATTCGCGACGGCAAGATCGCGGCGGTCGGTCCAGTAGCGCAGCTTCAAGCGCTGCCCGCCGACGTGCCGGTGCTGCGGGCGGAAGTGGTTACACCCGGCCTGATCGACGCACACTCCACCGTCGGCCTGACCGGCATTCTCAACTACGAACATGATCAGGAACAGTTGGATCGATCGGGACCGATCCAGCCTGAGCTGCGCGCCATCGACGCCTACAACCCACAGGACAAGCTGATCATCTGGCTGCGCGAGTTCGGCGTCACGACCGTGCACACCGGTCACGCACCCGGCGAACTCATCAGCGGGCAGACCGCGATTCTCAAGACCACGGGCAACACCGTGGCCGACGCGCTGCTCGTTGAGACTGCGGCGGTCGCCGCCACGCTCAGCCCGGCCGCACGACGCGACGGTAAGCAGTCGCCCGGAACGCGCGCCAAGATGATGGCGATGCTGCGGGCCGAGTTCCTCAAGGCGCAGGAATATCGCCGCAAGAGCGCGGCGGAAGACGTCGAGAAGCGGCCGGCCCGCGATTTGCGGCTCGAGACGCTGTCGCGCGTGCTGGCGGGCGAACTGGCACTGATGGTGACGGCGAACCGCGCGCAGGACATCGCCAGCGTGCTGCGACTGGCGGACGAATTCGAGATTCGGATCTGGCTGGACGGGGCCGCCGAGGCGTATCTGCTGACCGACGCGATCAAGGCTGCGGGCGTGCCGGTGATCGTGCACCCGACGATGCAGCGCGCCGTCGGAGAGACCGAGAACCTAAGCTTCGAGACAGCGGCGACGCTGCGCACCGCGGGAATATCGATCGCGTTTCAGAGTGGATACGAGAGCTACGTGCCCAAGACGCGCGTGGTGCTGTTCGAGGCGGCAGTTGCAGCGGCGAACGGGCTTACGTTCGATCAGGCGCTGGCCGGAATCACGATCGACGCGGCGCGGCTGCTCGGAGTCGACAAGCGGGTCGGGTCGCTCGAGGTCGGCAAGGATGGCGACGTCGCGCTGTTCGACGGCGATCCGTTCGAATCCACGACGCATTGCGTGGGCACCGTGATCAACGGCGTGGTCGTGTCGCAGACGACACGCTGACGCAGCGGGGCCGAAACCGGGCGGAGGGCGCGATCAGCGGAGTACGCGAGCGAAGAGACCGGCCGGAGGCCGGTCCCCCAGCGCTGCTGGTTCGCCAACGCGGTCGAGCCGAAATTTTCGGAAGGCTGTCGAGCCGGAAGTCGCGACAGGTGGGCACGGCCCACCCTACGAGAGGTTTTCGTAGCAGAGAAGAGACCGGCCGGAGGCCGGTCCCCCAGCGCTGCTGGTTCGCCAACGCGGCAGGCCGGGAATCGCGACGAGCGCTGCGAGTCGATGATCGCGGAAGGTGGGCACGGCCCACCCTACGAGAGGTTTTTGGTTGCAACGAAGAGACCGGCCGGAGGCCGGTCCCCCAGCGCTGGATGTTCGCAGTAGAGCTGCCGCGCTGGACGCTTTCAGGAGGGCGAGGGCGCCATGAAGTTCGCAACGCGTGCGATTCACGTCGGTCAGGAGCCGGACCCGAGCACGGGCGCGACCGTGCCGCCGATCTACGCCACCAGCACCTACACCCAGGCGGCGCCGGGCCAGCACAAGGGATACGAGTATTCCCGTTCCGACAATCCGACGCGCCGCGCGCTCGAGCACGCACTGGCGGCGATCGAAGGCGGCCAGTCCGCGGCCGCGTTTGCGTCGGGGCTGGCAGCGACCAACGCGATCCTGGGCGCGATCCTGCGGCCCGACGATTCGGTGGTGGCGTTCAGCGACATGTACGGCGGGACGTTTCGCATTCTCGAACGCGTCTTCAAGCCGTGGGGCCTGCAGACGCGCTACACCGACGATACCTCGCCCGCGGCGCTGGCGGCGCTGATGGATGAGACGACGCGCATGGTGTGGATCGAGACGCCGACCAATCCGATGCTGCGCTTGCTGGACATCGCCGCAGTCTCAGAGGCGGTGCGGGCCCGATTTTCGAAATTTCCGCAGCGCCCGATGATGCACAAGGGCGGCAGCCCGATGGATCACGACCTTGGGCTGATGCTGGTCGTGGACAACACTTTCGCGTCGCCCGCGCTGCAGCAGCCGCTCGCGCTCGGCGCCGACCTGGTGCTGCACAGCGTGACGAAATACCTCGGCGGCCATTCCGACGTGGTGGGCGGCGCGGTCGTCGCGGCGCGCGCGGAAGTGCTCGCGCCGATCCGTTTCTTCCAGAACGCCGCGGGCGGCGTGCCGGGGCCGTTCGACTGCTTCCTCGTGCATCGCGGGATCAAGACGCTGCCGCTGCGCATGAAAGCGCACTGCGAAAACGCGCTGCGCATCGCGCGCTGGGCGGCGGAGCAGCCCGCGTTCGAGAAGGTGATCTACCCCGGACTGCCATCGCACCCCGAGCACGCACTCGCCACGCGACAAATGTGCGGCTTCGGCGGCATGGTGAGCGTCGTGCTGCCCGGCGGGCTGGCAGCGGCGTCGAAATTCATGTCGAGCCTGAAGCTGTTCGCGTGCGCCGAAAGCCTCGGCGGCGTTGAATCGCTCGCGAATCACCCCGCGATCATGACGCACGCGTCCATCCCGCGCGAAATTCGCGAACGCACCGGCGTCGTCGACGGGCTCGTGCGGCTCAGCGTCGGAGTCGAAGACTGCGACGACCTGATCGAAGACCTCGCGACCGCGCTCGCCGCGCTGCGCGCGTGAACGTCGTCGGCCCGAGACGCGCAAATCGCCCTATACTTGCCGAACCAACCCGCCCGGCCGCCGTACGAACCCCGGACGGGCGGAGACTCTGATGCCGGAATCGACCGCGACTTTGGATCCCGGAGCCTCGACCGCCGCCGCGCGCCCGCTGCCGGCGCTGGCGGACAAACTGCTGATCATCGGCCTCGACGGCGCGACGTTTGACGTGCTCGATCCGCTGATGGCGGCGGGTCGCATGCCGGCGCTGGCGGAGTTCGTGAAGAACGGCGCCGCGGGGGTGCTGCAATCCACCAAGCCGCCGATCACGCCCGCCGCCTGGACGACGTTCATGACGGGCAAGGGACCGGGCCGGCACGGCATCGTCGATTTCGAGAAATACGACGTCACCTCGCACAAGCTCACGTTCAACAGCACGTTCGAGATCCGCGAGAAGACGCTGTGGGAAATCCTGAGCGAAAAAGGGCTGCGCGTCGGCTCGATCAACGTGCCGATGACCTATCCGCCGCGCCCGGTGAACGGCTTCATGATCAGCGGCTTCGAGACGCC
>CAYMBL010000047.1:21366-27997 GCA_964388675.1 uncultured Planctomycetales bacterium | reverse complement strand
GGTGGGTTCTCCTTCCGGATACAGAACGAGCTTGCCGCCCTGGGCCGCGAGGATGGCCCGGCTGGTCTTGAGCGACTCACGATCCGGACTGCCAGCCACCACGGAATACGCGCCGAGCGATTGAATCAGCCGTCCGACCATCCCGGCGCCCCATTCGAATACCTCGCGCGCGGCCATGAACTTGAACCGTGAGCCCATTACATTGGCGACGTGGTAGGTCACCGGCGGTTCTCCGGTGGACGGATGATTGCTCAGATAAATGAGCCGTTCCTGGCGCAGGGAACGGATCATGACCTGGTCCTCCTGAGCGATGATCACATCCTGGATATTGAAAACCCATTTCAGCAGCCAGGGGAACGAAAAATCAACAGTCCAGGCGACCGGGAGATTGAAGGCGGGCGGGATGAATGATTGCATATTATCGGACGACCGATTCTTAGATTCTGTCGTTCGTCCCTTTCTTATGTCCACCAAAAAAACCGGAACCCGGTCCCGGGAAGGCCGGCGGTTTAATGATTTTCGAAGTCCTTTTTCAATTTTTTGCGCATCATCCGTTCAAGGGTACCCGGGGCCAGAGTTCGCAACCAGTAGACGAGATGGCCGGTCAGCCCGGTGAAACCGATGCGGTGCCCGCCCGCCACCGTCCGCAAGAGTTTACGCGCGGCTTCCCGGGGTTCAATCGCTCCCGCCGCCTGGTCCTCCACCAGGCGGCTTCCGTCCGCCGCCAGTCCGCTCTGGCGCAGCTCCGTCCTGGTATACCCGGGGCAAAAAATCGAAGATTGAATTCCTTCCGCGTACAATTCGGAACGCAGAGTTTCCATGAGGGCGTGCGCTGCGGCTTTACTCGCCGAATACGCGAAGCGACCGGGTACACCGTACAGGCCCGACGGCGTGGATACGAGAACAATGGCCCGCTCACCCGGACGACCCGCCAGGGGCGAGGAGCGCAGCAGAGGCAGCACGCCAGCCGTGAATTCAGCGACCGCGAAAAAATTGAGCTCCATCGTCTTCCGTAAAACATCCGGGTTCGATGCGTCAAAGCGCCCATGCGCGGTGATGCCGGCGTTGTTGATCAGAATATCGAGGTACCCGATCCGGTCGCGCACGGTTGCCAGAACACGGCTCCGATCTTCCGCGCGGGTCAGGTCGGCGGAAATGCTGAGAGGTTCGCGCCCGCTCAGATCCCGCACGGTTGCGCTCACACGACCCAGTTCGTCGGACCGCCTGGCGACGAGCACGGGATGCCCGCCGCAGACGCTGTTCGAAAACCTGATGGACCGCGAGCCGGCCCTGCGGCTGTTTCTCTTCAGTCCGGCGCAACAGGCCATCGAGTTCGTCGGTCGCGCGCTGCCGGCCGTGCGGCCTGAGCCCAAGTTCACCGACGAAGTGCCGCTGATGCGGCCGATCGTCTCTCGCATTCCGCTCAGCGACGAGCCGCCGCCCAGCGCGGCGCTGGCCGCCAGCGGTGTGCTGCTCATTGCGACCGGCGCCGGAGTGATCGCATTCGGCGGGCGCCGCACACGCCAGGGAGATCGAGCATGATCTCGATGCAACACGTAACGCGATGCTTCGGTCGCACCCGCGCGGTCGACGACGTATCGCTCTCGATCGACGTTGGCGACAGCGTCGCGCTCTGGGGCGCGAATGGCGCCGGGAAGACCACCTTGCTGCGCTGCGTGCTGGGGCTGCTGCGGTTTCGCGGCACGATCTCGGTCGACCAGCGCGACGTGCGGCGCGACGGCAAGGCCGCGCGGCTGCGCATCGGTTATGTGCCGCAGGAGCTGGGCTTCTACGACGATCTCGGCGTCGGCGAAGCGGTCGCCTATTTCGCGCGGCTGAAGGGTTTGCAGCGAGTGGACACGGCGGCGACGCTGGCGCGTGTGGGACTCGCCGGGGCGGATCGCAAGCGCATTCGCGAGCTGTCGGGCGGCATGAAGCAGCGCCTGGCGCTGGCGATCGCGCTGCTCGGCGACCCGCCGGTGCTGCTGCTCGACGAAGTCACGGCCAGCCTCGACGCCGTGGGTCGCGAGGAATTCGTGCAACTGCTTGAACGGCTCTCGGGCGCTGGGCGCACGTTGCTGTTCGCATCGCATCGCATCGAAGAAGTGGCGTGTCTGGCGCGGCGCGTCGTAATGCTTGAGCGCGGCCGGCTGACCGACGTGCTCTCCTGCGACGACTTCGTCGCGCGCATGGGGCGCAGCGCCGTGCTGCACCTGGTCCTGGCTCAGGACCTGCGCGAGCGCGCAATCCAGTCGCTCGCCGCCGGCGGATTCTCGGCGCGCCGCAACGGCGTCGGCGTGCTCGTGCCGGTTGCGCCGGAAGAGAAGGCCGCTCCGTTCCGCGTCCTCGCCGAGGCGCGAATCCCCATCGACGATTTCGAGCTGATTCCCGCGGCCGCGCTGGACGCGAGAGCCGCTCCTGGAGAACGACCGTGAGCACCGTGCCCCTGATCCTCACGCGCTCAGACGCTCCCAGCCGCCGGCCGCCGAGCGCGGCGTCGAACATTCTGACGATCGCGGCCCGCGAGCTGCGCGAAGCCGTGCGCAGTCGCTGGTTCATCCTCTACACGCTCGCCTTCGCCGTCCTGGGGCTGGCCGTGTCCTTTGTGTCGGCGGCGGGCGCGGGCGGCACCGGTCTTTCCGGATTCGGCCGAACCACCGCCGGCCTGATCAACCTCGTGCTGCTGGTCGTGCCGCTGATGGCGCTGACGGCGGGCGCGGCTTCGATCGCGTCCGACCGCGAGCGCGGCATGCTGCCCTACCTGCTCGCGCAGCCGGTGGCGCGCACCGAGCTGCTCGCCGGAAAATACTTCGGGCTCGCGGGCGCACTGCTCGCCAGCCTGATGCTCGGTTTAGGCGCCTGCGCCGTGATTCTCGCGTGGAAGGGCATGCGAACCGACCCCGGCAGCATCCTCTGGCTCAGCGCCGCGTCGTTCTTCCTCGCGCTGGCCATGCTGAGCGTCGGCGTGCTGGTCTCCGTGCTGGCGCGAAAGGCCTCGGTCGCGGTCGGCACCGCGATATTCATCTGGCTCACGCTGGTCTTCGTCACCGACCTGGCGCTGATGGCGGGCGCCGTCGCGCTGCGCCTGCCGATCGAAGACCTCTTCGCGCTGTCGCTGGCCAACCCGCTGCAGGTTTTCAAGATGTGGTCGCTGCACGTGGTGGACGCCAGCCTTGACGTGCTCGGCCCGGCCGGCCTTTACGCGGTCGAGGAATATGGCCCGGCCCTGCACGCCGTGTTCGGCGCTTGCCTGGCCGCGTGGGTGGTCGCGCCGTTTCTCGCGGCGTGCGCGGTATTCGCTCGGAGGTCGCCGCTGTGATCCGCAACAACCGCCGCGGCTGCGTGTTCGGGGCGGTGGCGCTAATGGCGCTGGCCGGCTGCGATCGCGCGCCGCTGCAGGGACCGCCGGAGCTGCGTCTGGGTCGCGACGAGTGCCGCGAGTGCGGAATGATCATCAGCGAGGACCGCTGCTCATCCGCGCTGCTGCTGGAGCGCGCCGGTCGCCGCGAATACGCCTTGTTCGACGATCTGGGCTGCATGCTCGACGTGGAGCGCGCCGGGCTCGACGGAGCCGCGGTCATCGAGCGGCACGTCCACGACTACGCCGGCCGCGGCTGGCTCGCAGCCGAATCCGCGGTCTATCTGCTCACACCCTCTGACAAGCTCGTGACTCCGATGGCCTCGGGCATGGTCGCGTTCGCGGATCGCAGCGCGGCGCAATTGGCGCAGGCCGCACACGGCGGCGAGCTGCTCGACTACCGCGCCCTCGGCGAGGCCCGCCGGGCCTGGTACGAGCGGCGCCGGCAATCCGCCGGGGGTTGAATCCGCGCCGCGCGGGAGATGTTGCCGTGATTTCGCAGACGGTCGACTACGCACTTCGGGCGATGAGCCACCTGGCGCGCCTCAACGGCCGCCCCGCCACCTGCGCCGTCATCGCGCGCGGCACGCGCGTCTCGCGCAGCTACCTCCAGAAAATCATGCGCGACCTCGTGCAGGCCGGCCTGCTGCGCTCGTTCCGCGGACCGAACGGCGGATTCGTGCTTACGCGCGAGCCGCAGCGCATCAGCGTGCTCGACATCGTGAATGCGGTGGATCCGATCCGCCGCTTCCGCGGCTGCCCGCTGGATGTTCGTCCCGACGCGTGCGCACTGCATCGTTGCCTCGATCACGCAATCGACTCGCTTCAGGAATCGTTCGAGCGCGCCACGCTCGCCGCCGTCGCCCAGCCGCCGGTCGCGACCCCGCCGGCCGCTCATGGCGCGGCGCGTGCCGCGCGCCGCACCCCGGGCTGGACGCGAAAGCGCGCACACTGAAAGGCAGGCTCGCCGTTGAACTCCGCCGACGACACTCCGGTTGCTCCGACGCAGGAACTGCGCGCTGAGCATCGCGTCATCGAACGCGTGCTGCACGTGCTGAACGCACTGATCGCGCGGCCCGAATTTCAGGCCGAAGCGCTTGGCGAATGCATCACCTTTTTCCGGCTGTTCGCCGACGCCTGTCACCACGGCAAGGAGGAGGACATGCTCTTCCCCGCGCTCGAGCGCCACGGCCTGCCGCGCGAGACCGGGCCGATCGCGGTCATGCTGCGCGAACACGCCGCAGGCCGGGCGCTGGTGGCGGCGATGGGGCAGCATCTGTCTGCGGCCGAGACCGGCGATGCCGCTGCGCAGGCACGCTTTCGCGAGATCGCGCGCGAATACATCAGTCTGCTCGCGCAGCACATCTGGAAAGAAGACAATGTGCTCTTTCGCATGGGCGAGCACCAGATGGGCCCCCAGGCGTCCGAGGAGCTCGGCGGGCACTTCTGCAACTTCCGCTGCCGGGAGTTCGAAGGTCGCCGCCGCGAGGAGCTGATCGCGATCGCGGACCGACTCGCGAGCCGTTGGACGCCCAGCGCGTAGACAGGAGCCGCTTGTGGCACAGCCCTTGTTCGACGCCGAAGCCGTCCACACCGCACGCTTGAGCGACTTGGTCGACGTGGTTTCATCGGGAACGGTCAGCCGCGCGCTGTTGGTCACGCCCGGATTTCGGCAGATTCTGTTCAGCATGGACGCCGGCCAGGAAATGAGCGACCATCGCGCGCCGTTCCTGGCGATCGTGCAGGTCGTCAGCGGCCGGCTTTGGCTGCGCGCCGGCGAGCGCGATCATTTGCTCCAGGATGGCGACTGGCTCTGCATGCCGCCCGATGCGCCTCACGCGCTGCGCGCCGAGTCGGCTACGCGTTTCTTGCTCACGCTTGTTCGCGTACCGCCCGCCGCCGCGGGCACACGCGTTGAGAACACCCCATGATTCACGAGAAAATTACACCCCCGCGTCGCACGACCATCGCTCGGCACCGCGCACTCGTACTGGTCTCATGGCTCCTGGTCGCGGCCGCCGCCGCTCAGGATGCGCCAAGCTCCGCCGCACCGGCGACGCCGAATGGCGCCGAGCTGATGGACGTCTATTACATGAAGACCTGCGCCGGGTGCGATGCCCTGCTGGGCGCGAAAGGCGAGGCCATCGACGTCGCGAACGCCGGCCGCAGCCTGCGGTTCTGCTCGAGCGCATGCCAGACGGCGTTCAGTCGCGACCCTGCGGCGGGATTGGCGCGCATCGACGCCGTGATGATTGCGGACCAGCGGCCGCACTATCCGCTCACGACGTCGCTGTTCGACGACGGCCCGCTCGGGGAGCGCCCGCTCGCGTTCATCTGGGGCAACCGGCTGTTCCTGGCGCGCGACGAAGCCGAGCGCCAACGCGTTCTCGCCGACCCGGCCGCCGCCATCTGCAAGCTCGACCGCGCCGTGATCGCCGCCCAGAGGCCGGTCTACGGCATGCCGAACAAATGCCCCGTGCAGGGCGACATTCTGCCCAACGAGAGCCGGATCGACTTCGTGGTGGCGAATCGGATGGTGCGCGTCTGCTGCGCGCGCTGCGTTCGCGTCGTCAAGGCGCGGCCCTACCAGTATCTTGGCATGGTCGAATACGCGAACCGCCAGGCGGCGGCGAGTCGGCCCTCAGGAGCCGACGAACCCTGACTCTGGATGAGGGGGTCGCCCATGCTGTCGCAGACGATCGAATACGCCCTGCGCGCCATGAACAACATCGCCGCCCAGCGTTCGGATTCCTCTCTGAGCAGCGAAGCCATCGCTCGCATGACCATGGTGCCGCGGCGCTACCTGTCCAAGATTCTGCGCGACCTGGCGCGCGCCGAGCTGGTGCGTTCGCAGCGCGGCCCCAACGGCGGCTTCGTGCTGGCGCGACCGGCGTCCCAGATCACCATGCTCGACGTGATCAGTGCCGTGGCGCCGCTCACGCACATCACCGAGTGTCCGCTCGGCAATCCGGGCCATCTCAAACTGTGCCCGCTCCATCGCCGACTCGAGCACGCCATCGAGCTGATCGAGCACGAATTTCGCAAGACCACGCTGGCGGAGCTGGTCGAAAGCGCGGCGCAGGCGGGCGAGCATTGCCGATCGCTGTCGGGCCCGGCCGGCGCCGCACCCGTACAGCTCAAGGTTCCGCCGGCGGGGTGAGCCACTGCGATCACGCGCAGTGATGCTCTCGCGCTATGAGAGCAATTTGTGCCACTGCTCTCCGAGCAGTGTCTTTGACTCGTTTTCGGCGGGGCTGCGCTGGGGGACCGGCC
>CAYMBL010000047.1:0-21266 GCA_964388675.1 uncultured Planctomycetales bacterium | reverse complement strand
GGGCTGCGCTGGGGGACCGGCCTCCGGCCGGTCTGTCGTCCGGCGCCACTGTTCCGAGAATCCGGTTCTGCGTGCCACTGTCTCCGAGCAGTGTCTTTGACTCGTTTTCGGCGGGGCTGCGCTGGGGGACCGGCCTCCGGCCGGTCTGTCGTCCGGCGCCACTGTTCCAAAAATCCGATTCTGTGTGCCGCTGCTCTCCGAGCAGCGCCTTCGATCCCTTTCCGCCAGTAAGGCGCGCGCTGCTACTCTCCCCGCATGGGTGACAAGCTCTGTCCGCACATTCTGCTCGAAGGTACGCGGCTCACTTTCAAGACCGAGATCGCATTCGCGCTGAACGAACATCCGACGGTTGTCGGCGCACGGCGCTACCGCTACCACTCGCCGGTGATTTCGGCTGAGTGGTGCGCATTCACGAACACGCCCTGGGGGCGCGGGCTGATCAATTTCTCGCCCGAGGAGGAACCGCGCGCGCTCGAGACTTACCGCACGTGGCTGCGCCTGTTCGAGCTGCTGCCCTACTACTCATGGATCATTGATCGCTTTCATCTCTCGACACGCATGCACCAGCAACTCTACGCCGGCCGCGAGTTCGACGCCGACTGGATCGACGCCGCGCTGGCCAGGCTGAACTTCCGTCTGGTGCTCTGCACGCGCTCGACCGAGTCGTTCGCGGCCGCGCGCGCCGCGCGTCTCAAGGTCTCGGGCAATCCGGGGCAATACGACGATCTCACGCGATTCGTGCGTGAGCAGGAGTTGCTCCGCAAGTTGGCGTCAGGCTCGCGACTGCCCTGCCTTACGCTCGACGTGTCGGACAACGACGTGCCCGCCGCAACGGAGCGAATCGCGGAATGGCTGGTGCAGACGGGTGGTCTGACGCAGCCGGATGATTGCATCTGACGCGGCGCTGGCCGTTCCGTTGTTTCAAGTTGTGTGGAGCCGCTGACTTGGCGTCGCGCCGCGGATGTCGTGAAATCGCGACTGCCGTTCGATACACTTTGCCGAATCGATTTACGAGAAACCCGGAGGTGCAGCTTGACCAGCAGCCCGCTTCGACTCGTATCCGCGGCCCACGGCACGCGCCCGCTGGCGGTTCGCATCGGCAACATCGTATTCAAGAAAGCGGTGTTGCCCGACGAAATCGCCCAGATTCACCACCTGAATTACAAGACCTTCGTGCGCGAGATCGGCCAGCACACCGACCCGGGCCGGCCGCAGCTCGTCGACAAGTTTCACGACCGCAATCTGTATCTGATCGCCAAGCACGGCGAGCAGCTCGTCGGCATGCTCGCGGTGCACGATCAACCGCCGTTCTCCGTCGCTTCGCGCCTGCCGGACCCCGGCTGGATCGAGCAATGCTGCCCCGCCGCGCTCGAAGTGCGGCTGCTGGCGGTCGAGCCGCAGTATCGGAAGGGCCTGGTGCTGCCGGGACTGCTCTGGTCGCTTTATCGATTGGCATCGGCCGCCGGATACACGCATCTCGTCGCTTCGGGCGTCGAGCAGCAGCTTGATCTCTATCGCCGAATCGGGTTTGAAGCGCTTGGCCCCGGGCAACTCGCCGGCAGCGCCACCTTCACGCCCCTCGCCATGTCGCTGCGCGAAATGCCGCACGCGATGAAGACCATCGCCGCACGCATGGAACGCGCCGCGGGGCTCACGCTTCAATCCGGCGATGCCCACACCATCTCGATGATGCCTGGTCCGGTCGAGTTGTCGCCGCGCGTGCGTGAGGCGCTGCGCCAGCCGCCGACTTCGCATCGCGACAATCTGTTCGTCACGGCGTTCGAGCGCGTCCGCGCGCGGCTGGCGGCGCTCGCGGGCACGCGTCACGCCGCGCTTCTCTCCGGAAGCGGAACGCTGGCCAATGAGTGCGTCGCCGCCTCGCTGGCGGCCCTGCGCGGTCAGCCGCAGGGTCTGATTCTCAGCAACGGCGAATTCGGTCAGCGGCTCGTCGACCAGGCCCGGCGCTGGCAACTCCGCTTTTCCGTCGCCGACTTCGGCTGGGGCGGCGCGTGGCGCGTCAGGGAAGTCGCGGCTCTCGTCGAAGCGCTGAACCCCGGCGACTGGATTTGGGCGGTGCACCACGAGACCAGCACCGGAATGCTCAATCCGATCGATCCGGTGATCGCGCTCGCACAGGCACGCGGCGTTCACGTCTGCCTGGACTGCGTCAGCAGCCTCGGCGGCGCCGACGTTGACCTGAGCGAAGTCCTGCTGGCTTCGAGCGCGAGCGGAAAATGCCTCGGATCGGTGGCGGGAATCGCAATCCTGCTGGGCGACGCGGACCGCATTCGCGCCCACGTCGCCACGCCGACGCCGGCGTACCTCGACGTGGCTGCGGCCATGTCGACCCATGGGCCGCGCTTCACGATGCCCTCGGCGCCGCTGGCTGCGCTGGGCGCCGCGCTGGAGGAGTTTGATTCGCCGCTGGCGCGGCAGCGCGTCTTCCAGCGCTATCAACACTGCGCACGCGTGGTTCGCGACGGGGTTCGCCGGCTCGGCAGTCGCCCGCTGACCGAGGGTTCGCTCGCCGGCCCGATCGTCACCACGTTCGCGCCTCCGATGGGGTATTCCTCCGAGCATTTCGCGCTGCTATGCCGCGCCTGCGGTTTCGAGATCGCTCACCGCAGCGGATACCTGCGCGAGCGCGGACTGGTGCAGATTGCGAACATGGGGAACGTTCAGCCGGCGGATTGCGAGCGCCTGCTCGAAGCGCTGGAGCAGTGGCGGCGCAGTGCGGCGTAGCGCACGGCGCGCCGGGTCTCCCCCGTAACCCGGCGTCCGCGACGACGCATCAGCGCGCCCTACGGGGCTGTGATGAACTCCGCCTCCGTGATCGTCTGATTGCCGCTGCTCTCAATCGCCAGCACCTCGAACTTGTGCAGCGTGTTGCGCTGCTCGAAGAACTGCGACGGCACGCCGCAACGCGTCGTACTCGCCGACAGGTCCATGATCAGCACGCGGCGCGGCTCCACCTGCTCGACGATCAACTGATAGCCGACGATCTCGATTGGATCGCCGAAGATCGTCGTCGTCACCGGCTCCCATTCGATCACCGCCGCATCCGGGTCCACGACGGGCGGGGTCTCGCCCTGTGGGGGTTCGATGATCGCAGGTCCCGCCGGAATCGAGTGCGTGAATCCGTCCAGGCCCTCGACCTCGCAGCCATCCGTTCGAATCCCTTCGAACTCATAGTCGCCTTCGGGAAATCGGGCGAAGAACTCCTCAAGCGGCACGGTCTTCAGCGAAGGCTCCGAGCTCTCGAAGAAGAACTCGGTCAACCCTTGAATCGCGAAACTGCCTTTGGTGCTCACGCCCAGCAGTCGGCGGCCTTGCGGGCTGAACGCGGCGAGGTTCAGCCACGGCTCGCCGTCGAGCATCAACTGCACGCCGACGTCCTGGGCCGTGTCGTTGTACTCGATGAAGAAGCGCAACCTCGAATACTCGCACTCGCCGCCGCCCGCGGCCGCCGACGCCGGGAACAGCAGAGCGGCCGCCGGAAGCATGAATCGCTGCAATTTTCGGGAGATTTGCATGATCGTGTCCTTTTGCGCGTGGGCGGATTCTCGCCGGGGCGCTCGTGATCGAGCGCGGCGGGATCGGCCCTCGGTGCGGGCTGCGCGCGGCCGGCATGGGCGCGGCGCGCGACCGCGATGTCAGGTTTCAACGCCGCGGGGACGCGGTGTCCCGGGGGAAGCTGCACCGCGACGCGCTACCGCAGCGCGCCGCCCCGCGTGATCTGCACAGTACCAACGGCGGATTAGACGAGGATGAGAGTTTCGAAATGCGCCATCTTTCTCGCGCAACCGCTAGCGCGCCGCGTATCGCTCCAGATTCAGGAGCAGCTCGACCTCGCCCAGCGGCCGCCCCAGCTCTTCCGCGATGTCGATCGACGAGCGGCCGCGCGCCGCAAGCGCCGCCACCCGCCGCGACAACTCGCCCGCAGGACGGGCCACGTCCGAAGGCACGCTTCGCACATCGCACGCGACGGCGGTTGGCGCGGCTTCGACCGCGATCGGCCGCGACGCCGCGGCATGATGCGCCTTTACGACGCTGTCAGCGCGCCGCGTGCGCCATTCTTCGACCTGATCCAGCAGCCCATTGAGTCGCGTCAAACGCTCATCCGCCGCACGTTCCGCCGCCTGCAGCCGCTGGATGCGCTCGTCAATGCGCCGGCAGATTTCGTCGGCCGACTGCTGCAGCTCGCTCATCCATGGCGCAGCTTCGTCGGCGGCGCGGTCCACCGGCGTCCGGGGCTTGGGGCGATTTGCGTTGATTTGTTCGCGCCTGCGAGTCGAGCGCATCAGCAGAATCACCAGCAGCGCCGCAACGCCCGCAGACGCCGCCAGCGGCACGCTACCGAGCTCGGTCACTTGCTTCAGCAGCTCCGCGAGTCCAGGCATGCAGCGCCTCCTGCTGAACATCCCACAGCGACGCACCGCAACGGCGCGCCGCGGCGGCGCAATCCTCATACTCCGGCCAGGCGTGCACGGTCGCTTCGCCGATCCGACCGAGCTTGACGCGAATGTCGCCGAAGCGCGTCGGCACGGTGACGTGCGCCCGCGACAGCTTGGCGCGCTGCGCCTCGTGCCGCCGCACGCCGAAGGTGCTGGTCTGCGTCAGGATCAGCCGCTCGATGCGCGACGCCGCTTCCTGCGCGCTGAGCACGGTCAGCAGATGCCCGGGCCGGCCCTTCTTCATCAGGATCGGCGTCAGATACGCATCCAGCGCACCCGCCGCCAGTAGGTTTTCCAGCGCGTGAGCCAGCGCTTGTCCGGTCATGTCATCCAGTTGCGCCTCCAGCACGCAGACGAAATCGTGCTCGAGGTCGGCAGAATCCGCCGATTCGCCCACGAGCACGCGCAAAATGTTGGGCCGCGTGCGGCCCTCGCGCGTGCCCGCCCCCACGCCGGCGGCGCGGAGCGTCATGCTCGGCGGCGGGCCGTAATTGCCCGCCAACGTCGACAGAATCGCGGCTCCGGTCGGCGTGGTGAGTTCGCCCGTCTCCTCGCAGGCGGCGATCGGCACATCGCGCAAGAGCCGCGCGGTCGCGGGCGCAGGAACCGGCATGAGCCCATGATCGCATTGCACCGTGCCCGAGCCGACCGGGATCGGCGAGCACTCCACGCGCTGCACGCCCAGCGCCGCCAGCAGCGCGCACGCACCCACAATGTCGACGATCGCGTCGTCGGCCCCGACCTCGTGAAAGTGCACCTTCGCCACGCTCGTCTGGTGGACTTCCGCCTCCGCCTGCGCCAGCCGACGGAAGATCGCGAGCGCCCGCTCGGCCACGTCCGGCGCCAGCGCGGCTGCGCCGATCAGCGCCTCGATGTGGTGCAGGTGCCGATGTTTCCGCGGCGCGTCGGCGCTCAGCGTCACACGCACGTGCCGTGCCGCGATGCCGTGGCGTTTCACGATGTCGGCCTGCACGCTGACGCCCGCCAGTTTCAGCGCCGCCACGGTCTGCGTGAGCGTCTCGAGCGGCGCGCCCGCATCGAGCAGCGCCGCGAGGATCATGTCGCCCGCCGCTCCGCAGAAGCAATCAAAATACGCGATCTTCATCCTGCACCCGTTCGTGTTTGCGCGGCGTCGGCGCAGCCTGCGCCGCCCTGCGAGAGATTACCCGCGCGTGGGCTGAATCGCGTCCGGAATGTGCCGCAGTTGCGACGGCGCGGCTTTCGGCTCCGCCAGGACCACCAGAACGACGTCAATGCGGCAGGGCGAGCCGTCCAAACCGTGCTCGCGCAGATACCAGTGCGCAGTGCGCAGCAGCCGCCGCTGCTGAGCCGGCGCTACCGGCGGGTCGGCAAAGCGCGGGTCCGCCTGGGTCTTCACCTCGACGAAGACGACCGTGCGGCCCTCGCGCATGACGAGATCAAGCTCGCCGAACGGAGTGGCGACGCGCCGCGCCACCAGCCGCAGCCCGCCGCGGCGCAGCGCCCGCAGCGCATGCTGCTCGCCGGCCAGTCCCAGCGCGTGCCGCGGATCGTCCATGTTTGGAGAGCTTATCGCTTCTTGTGGGGCGCGTTTTTCCCGGTCGCGTGGACAGTGCTCGCGCCGCGGTCAAGAATCACGCTTCGCCAACGAGGAGCCGCCGCAATGAGCCAGGGTCGCCTGCTTTGGACGCCCAGCCCGGAGTCGCGCGAGCGCTCGCAGATGCACGCTTTTCTGGCGCGCGTCGTGCAGCGCCACGGCATCGCCGCGGAATGGGAAGCGCTGCGTGCGTGGTCGCTGGCGCAATCCGGCGAGTTCTGGGCCGGGCTGGTCGAGTTCTTCGGCGTTGAGTTCAGCACGCCGCCCGGCGCCGCTCGCGAGGGCGACGGCATGCTGGGGACGCGCTGGTTCCCGGGCGCGACGCTCAACTACGCGCGCCATCTTCTGCGCCACGACGGCTCGCAGCCGGCGATCCTGTTTGCCGACGAACGCGGCCGCCGTGAGCTGCTCTCGTGGCGCGACCTGCGCACGGCGGTTGCGCGCTGCGCGGCCGGTCTGCGCGAGGCCGGCGTCCAGCGCGGCGACCGCGTGGCCGGCCTGACGCCCAACGTGCCCGAGACCGTGATCGCGATGCTGGCGACGGCAAGCCTCGGCGCGATCTGGTCGTCCTGCTCGCCCGACTTCGGGGCGCGCGGCGTGATCGATCGCTTCGGCCAGATCGAGCCGAAGGTGCTTTTCTGCGTCGATGGCTACACCTACGCCGAGAAGCCGATTGAGATCGTCTCGCGGCTGCGCGAGATGCGGCCGCAGTTGCCGTCGCTGTCGCGGCTGGTGATCGTGCCGTATCTCGACCGCGGCTGCGGCGACTGCGGTCTGCCCGACGCAGTGCCCTGGAGCCGATTCCTGTGCAGCGACGCGCCGCCGCCGGCGCTGGAGTTCACCGAGGTTCCTTTCGATCACCCGCTGTTCATCATGTACTCGTCGGGCACCACCGGCGTCCCCAAGTGCATTGTGCACGGACACGGCGGCACGCTGCTGCAGCATCTGAAGGAGCTTGGGCTGCACACCGACGTACGCCCGGGTGAGAAGCTGTTTTATTTCACCACCTGCGGCTGGATGATGTGGAACTGGCTCGTCAGCGGGCTGGCGTGCGGCGCCGCGATCGTGCTTTACGAGGGGAATCCGGGTCACCCAGACATGAACGCGCTTTGGCGCCTGGCCGCCGACCTGCAGATCGACGTGTTCGGCGCCAGCGCGAAGTACCTGGCGGCCTGCGAGAAAGCCGCGATCCAACCGGGGCGCGACTTTGATTTGCGCGGCTTGCGCTGCATCTGCTCGACCGGTTCGCCGCTCGCCGCCGAGCTATTCGAGTGGACCTACGCCAACGTGAAATCCGATTTGCAGCTATCGTCGATCTGCGGCGGTACGGACATCATTTCGTGCTTCATTCTGGGGAATCCACTGCTGCCGGTGTACGCGGGCGAGATTCAGTGCCGCGGGCTGGGCATGGACGTGCACGCCTGGGATGAACAGGGCCGCGCGCAAATCGGTGAGAAAGGTGAACTCGTCTGCACGTCGCCGTTTCCGAGCCAGCCCGTGGGATTCTGGAACGACCCTGACGGGCGCAAGTATCGCTCAGCGTATTTCGACGCGTTCTCCGGCCCGCCGGTGTGGCGGCACGGAGATTTCATTGAGATCACGCCGCGCGGGGGCGTGGTGGTGTTCGGTCGATCGGACGCCACGCTCAACCCGGGCGGCGTGCGCATCGGGACCGCGGAGATTTATCGCGTGGTCGAGGGCGTGCCCGATGTTGCAGACAGCCTGGTGGTGGGTCGCGACACGGCGGATCAGGACGTGGAGGTGTGCCTGTTCGTCGTGCTGCGGCCGGGGCTGAGGCTGGATGCGGTGCTGGAGAAACGCATTCGCGACGCGATCGGGAGCCAGGCCAGCAAGCGCCACGTGCCCAAGCACATTCGCCAGGTCGAGGCGATTCCCTACACGATCAGCGGGAAGAAAGTGGAGCTCGCGGTCCGGCGCA
The DNA here is from genome assembly GCA_964388675.1 of uncultured Planctomycetales bacterium. Classification (GTDB taxonomy): domain Bacteria; phylum Planctomycetota; class Phycisphaerae; order UBA1845; family Fen-1342; genus CAYMBL01. The sequence continues at coordinate 13,297 of CAYMBL010000047.1, read as the reverse complement.
TCCTGCACGGGCAGGACGTGCCGAACCGCGACGCGCTCGCGAACCCGCAGGCACTCGAGCAGTACCGCGGGATTCTATAGTCACTAGACGTTGAGCAGGTCTTCCACCGGCTCGGCTTCGGGGGCCGCTGCGCTGGGGCCGGGGGGCGCGTTGCCGGGTGCGCCGTCGCCGCTGAGCAGCTCGACGAAGGAATCGAGGCCGACCTGGAACTGCTCACGTGACCATTCGACGCTGACGTCGGCGATGCGGCCGACGTAGCGCCGCAGCACCGGCTGGCACGCCGGGACGAACGTTTCGCAGCGCAGCTCGAATTCGCCCACCGAAGTGAAGCGGAAGATCATCAGCAGGTAGGCGTTCTCCGCGAGCTCGAATTTGAACGAGCGGCGGCCGCGCTCCTGCAGCGGCGAGCTGACCTTGAAGCCGTGGTCGCGCACGAAGCCGGCGACTTCCTCAAAGCCGGGGACGACCGTCTGCTCGAGTGCGTCTTCGAAGCGCTTGGCGCAGCGCGTCTGTGCGTTGTTCAGCTTGTCGATGAATGACCGTTTCCACTGATCCACGCCCGAGCCTCCGTCGTGTCCGCGCGCGTCGTTTCGACGCGAATCCGGTGAAGTACGCACGCTGTCCTCCCGCCAATCACCCTCGCCAGAAGCCTACGAAACGCGGCTGCGGCGCGGGTGGAGCGGCTGGGGATTTCGCTCGGGTCCTGTAATGCGCGTCGTCAACGGCGCGCAATGCGGCAAACGCGCTCGGTATCGATCGTCGTTGGATTGCGGGCTACTCGGCGATCGTGTCAGGCTCGCCGAGCCGATAGCTCGTGCTGCGGCCGGCGCCGGGGTTCCGGACGAGGATGCGGCGCTCGAGCAGTTCGCGAATGTCGCGCAGGGCGGTATCGGGCGAGCACTTCGCCAGCTTCGCGTATTTCGAGGTCGACAGGAATCCGCTGAATCCGTTCAGCATCCGATTGATGACCAGCCGCTGCCGATCGTTGACCGGACGCCGATTGATCTTCTGCCACAGCCGGGCTTTGTTCAGGACGGCGCCGAGGGTCGCGTCGGCGCCTTCGATGGCACGTTCCAAGCACGCGAGAAACCATCTCAACCAGCCCGTGATGTTCAGATCTCCTCGCTGCGCCGTCTCGAGCTGCAGGTAGTAGTCCTTTCGCTCGGCCGCGATCTGCGAGGACATGCTGTAGAAGCGGTCCATGGAGCCGTCGGCGCGCGCGAGCGCCATATCCGCGATGGCGCGCGCGATGCGCCCATTGCCGTCCTCGAACGGATGAATCGTTACGAACCAGAAGTGCGCGATGCCGGCCTTGAGCACGGGGTCCGTCGCCGGCGGAGAATTGAACCACTTGAGAAAGGCGGACATTTCCGCGTCGAGACGCGCGGCTTCCGGCGCCTCGAAATGCACCCTCTCCCATCCGATCGGACCTGAGACAACCTGCATCGGGCCTGCCCGCTTTGTTCGCCATGCCCCGATCGTGAGCCGAGTCACGCCGTGTCGACCGGTCGGGAAGAGCGAGGCGTGCCAGTCGAAGAGGCGTCGCTTCGTGAGCGGCTTGGCGAAGTTCCGCGTGCCGTCGAGCATCATTTCGACGACGCCCTCGACATCTCGGCTTGCGCGGGGCAGGCCAGCCACATCGAGTCCCAGCCGGCGCGCGATCGAGGAGCGCACCTCGTCCGGGTTCAGCATCTCGCCTTCGATGGCCGAGGACTTGACCACGTCGCTGGTCACGATGGCGAGGCTCGCTTCATTCCGCAGGTCGAAGCCGAGAGCCTCCATCCTGCCGAACAGGCGACCCTGTTTGTGCCGCAGCGCCGGGAGCGAGCGGGCGATCGCCTCGGCGTCCCAGGTGAACTCCGGCCAGGAGGGTTGCTCGTGGATGTAGGTTGCTTTTCTCCGCATATGTTGCGGTGATTGTATCGCGCATTCGCCGCATGGGCAAGCCATTTGCCGCATGCGGTGCGGTGAATACGCTGCGGCACGCGCAGACGGTTGGCGGCGTTCGGTGAAACGAGGAGGGAGTCTCGCGGGAGTAGCTGAAGAGACCCCTCACTCACGATCGGGGCTCGGATCCGAGGGTGATGGGTGCGGCAAACATTTCTCGCACCCGTCCGGCGGGACGCCGATGCTCCCCACTCAAACCGGCGGGACGCCGATGGCCCTGACGCAGGTGCCTGGCACTGATCTTTGGTCTGGGTGGGAGGGGCGTCCTCGCCCGTCCCCTGCATTCCCGCGCAGCGGGAATCGAGGTTCAAGCAAGCAAAACGGCGACCGATGGGAGGTGGTGCGAGAAAGGATTCTCGCACCAGGATCGACTCGGATCAGATGTCGCACCGGCGGGATAACGATCTCAGAGAAGGCAATTTCAGCACGGCCCATGCCGCCCAACTCCGACCGGCGAGACGCCGATGCTCCTCGGGTTGGCATGACCGATTCAAATCGCGACGGTCACAGCAGGTGTCGCCACTCGGCGAGTCGCTTCTCGAGTCCGGCCCGATGCGGATGAGCGCCGGTGCGATAGCCGTCGCGGTCGAGCGTCAGCGCTTCGAACCAATCCACCATGCGCTCCCAGTCCGCGAGGCTGACGTACTCGCTGTCGATGCGGCGCGTGTCGGTGTTCATATTGTGGTAGTTGCCGAGCGGCACACAGATGCCGGTGGCGGCGTAGCCGAAGGCGTGGAAGGCCGTGGCTTCGCACGTTCCGCCGTCCATCAGGCGGCGCTGGTACGCGAACGTGCGCGCGCGACGTTGCGCCAGCTCCGCCGCGACGCGATCGCAGAACGCCGTGAGTTCGGGCGTGAAGACGCTGGATTTGTCTCCCACGCGCAGCACCGGACCGGCGCCGACCTGGGCGGTCGGCAGGGCCTTGCTGGTCTCGATCGAGATCACGGGCAACCGGCGCGGCATCGTGCCTGATTCGCACGCTGCGAGCGCCCCCACGAAACCAACCTCTTCGGCACGGGTAAAGAAGCAGTACACGTCGGCGGCGGCGGACTTGCGCGAGAGCCGCTCGAGCAGCGCCAGCATCGCTGCACAGCCGGCGACGTCGTCGCAGCCGCGGGCGTAGACGCGGCCGTCGCGCAGTTCGGGATCGGGCAGGTCCCACATGCCTGGCGCGTTGGCGGCGATCGGCTCGGGCACCTCGATCTCGACTTCCTCCGGACGCGCGGTGCGGCCGATCATGCGGTAGATGCGGGCCACGCGCGTGATGCGGCGGATGTCGCCGCGCACCCAGCGTCCCTCGTGCCAGAATCGCACGGCCTGGTTTTTGAAGTATTCGGGCTCGACCCAGCCGCGAAACGCGGCGCGCAGCCGTCCGGGCTTCGCCATGCGCAGGGCCACGAACCCGGGGTGGTCCATGTGCGCGCAAAAGACCAGCGGAGTGCGTCGTGGCGGACGATGCCGATAGCGCACCAGCAGGTTCCCATGGCGGTCGCGGCGCAGCGAGACGTGTTTCAGCCGATCGCACGCGCCACGGACGTAGTCAGAGATCGCGGTTTCGACAAAGGCGGCGGTCGGCAGGGCGAGCATCTCACGGAGCAGTCGCGGCAGCGCGGCCATCGGGTTCTCCTCGGGGCCAAGTGTAGCGATGGATGGGCCGGGAGCGACGCGCGGCCGCGACGTTCGCGTACCATCCCGCACTCGAACACTGCGAGGAGCGCGTGGCCACGGACCCCAACCCGATCGTCGAGTTGCGCGGCGTACACAAGGCGTTCGGCCGGCAGGTGGTGCTGGCCGGCGTCGATCTGGCGCTCGAGCGCGGCAAGACCACGGTCATCATCGGGCGCTCGGGCACCGGAAAGAGCGTGCTGCTCAAGCACATCGTCGGCCTACTGCGACCGGACCGCGGCGAAGTGCTCTTCGAGGGGCAGCGCATCGATCAGCTCGGCGAGCGTGCGCTGGCGCCGATCCGCCGCCAGATAGCGATGGTCTTTCAGTTGAACGCGCTGTTCGACTCGATCTCGGTCGCGGCGAACATCGCGTTTCCGATGGTGGAGCAGAGTCGCGGCAGGATCGATCGCGCGACGGCGCAGGCGATCGTTGCGAGATCGCTGGACCTGGTCGGTCTGACGGGATTCGAGAACAAGCGACCGGCCGAGCTGTCGGGTGGCGAGAAGAAGCGCGTGGCGCTGGCGCGCGCCATCGCGCTGAACCCGCCGCCGAAGGTGATTCTCTACGACGAGCCGACGGCCGGGCTTGATCCGCAGCGCTCCGACGTGATCAACAAGCTCATCCGGCACCTGCAGGAGGAGTTTCAGGTGACCGGGGTGGTCGTGACGCACGACATGAAGTGCGCGGCGGAAGTCGGCGATCGCGTGCTCATGCTTTGGGACGGCAATTTCGTAGTCGACGCGCCGCCGGACCGGCTGGACGAATGCCCGGATGAGCACGTGCGGCGGTTCGTGCGCGGCGAGGCGGAGCCCAGCGACATTCGGACATAGCGCGCCGACAAAGAAGGTACTGCTCGATGAACGGACACCGGCGAAAGGCGAGAAACGAGAGAAGTCAAACCGAGCACGGGCCGGAGGCCCATGCCCCCCGATTCTGACCGGCGTGACGCTGGCGCTGTTCACTGATCGGTGATACGCCGATGCGGCCCGTTCATGCGGGCGCGAACGAGCGGCGCGCGGGTCGGTTTGCTTGCGGGCCGGGGCGCGATCGCCTACTTTCGTCCAAAGTCGGGCGTGCGGCGCCGCGTAGCGTCGCGGCCGGCGCTGGCTCGATGCGAACCGTTGATGATCCTCATGCTTGCCGCCGGTGCGTTTCAGGACCTTGTCCAAGGTTGGCTGGAGCACGCGTTTTATCCCTCGCTGCTGCTGGTGTTCGTAATCGCCAGCCTGGGCGTGCCGATTCCCGAGGACATTCCGCTGATCGCGGCGGGCGTGGTGCTGAAGACGCATCCGCACGTGGCGAGCTGGACCGGCACGTTGCTGGTCTCGCTGGTCGGAATCATGAGCGGCGACATCATTCTCTACTCGCTGGGACGGCGCTGGGGCCGGCAGGTGTTCGAGCATCGCTCGGTAAGCTGGCTGATTACGCCGCAGCGGCTTGAGCTGACGACCGAACGGTTCCACCGCTACGGCGTGTGGATGGTGTTTTTCGGGCGATTCATGATGGGCGTGCGGGCGGTGATGTGCCTGACGGCGGGCATCACGCGCTTCACGTTCTGGAAGTTCTTCCTGGCGGACCTGGCCGGGGCGGTGCTCTCGATTCCGTTCTTCGTGGTGCTGGGTTACCTCTTCGCGGGCATGCTGCCGCAATTGCAGATGATGCTCGGCCGGTTTCAGATCGTGCTCGGGATCGTCATTGCGCTGGTGATCGCGGGTTTCGTCTACTACGAGGTGCGCCGCATGCGCCGCCAGAGAGCGGCCGATCTCGCCGCGGCGAGCGCGTCGAAGGCGGTCGCGCCGTCGGCCATGCCAGTCGTGGAATCGGCGTCGGATCGGCCGTGAGCCGCCGGCGCGATGCAGCGCGCGGCGCCGGCGAGCACCAGTTGCTCCCATCGAACTCGGTCGCCGACCTGCGCAGCGCCCTGCTGCGCTGGTTTCGCCGCGCGGCGCGCGACCTGCCGTGGCGGCGTACCTCGGACACCTACGCGATCTGGGTCTCCGAAGTGATGCTGCAGCAGACGCGCGCGGCGACCGTGATCCCCTACTTCGAACGATTCCTACGTCGACTCCCGACAGTCGAAGCACTGGCGAACGCCGACGAGAGCCTGCTGCGGGAGCTGTGGGCGGGGCTGGGTTATTACTCGCGCGTGCGCAACCTGCAGCGCGCGGCGCAGCAGCTCGTCCGCGACGCGCGCGGCATGCCCCGCGGCGCCGAGCAGTGGCGGCAATTGCCGGGCGTCGGCCGCTACACCGCGGCCGCAGTCGCCAGCATCGGCCTGGGCGAGCGGGTTGCCGTGCTGGATGGGAACGTCAAGCGCGTGCTGGCGCGGCTGCTTGGCGAGCGCCGCTGCATCGACGACGCGGCGGTAGTCGAGGACCTGTGGACGCAGGCGGAGCGACTGCTGCACCCACGCGCGCCCGGCGCGTTCAATCAAGCGATGATGGAACTCGGCGCGACGATATGCACGCCCCGCTCACCGCGCTGCGCGGAGTGTCCGCTTGCGGCGCATTGCGCGGCTCAGCGAGAAGGTTTGCAGCGGCAGATACCGCTCCGCCGCGCCAAGCGCCCGCCGCGGGTCGCCGAGCAGACGGCGGTCGCGGTGGTGGATGCGGGGCGCTGTCTGCTGGTACGGCGCGGCGACGGGCCGCTGAGCGGCGCGTGGACGCTGCCGGCGACGCCGCTGCACGCGAATGCGGTCGAGGAAGTCGCCGAAATCGTGTGGCGGCAGACGGGCGTGCGGGTTCGGCCGGGCGCCGATTTGGGACAGGTGCGGCATGCGTTTTCGCATATCGCCTTGACGGTGCGCGTCGTGGCCGCGGGCGTCGTGCGGCCGGTGCGGCGGCTGACGCCGGAGGCGCGCTGGGTGTCGCTGCGTGAGCTGCGGCAGACGGCGTCGAGCACGCTGGATCGAAAGCTGTTCGCGGTGGCGCTGGGGGACGAGGCGGGCGCTGACTGCCCGGCGTCGGGGGGCCGTGGTAGGCTTACTGCACTATGAGCAAGTTGCTGGACGCTGTGGGTCTGAAAGCGACAACGGAGAAGCTGGCACGGAGCATCGTGGAAGATGCCCCGCGCGATGCGCCCGTGGCGCTGATCGGCATTCGCCGACGCGGCGAGTATCTCGCGCAGCGGATGCTGCCGATCCTGCGGGCGGCGGGGCTGAACCCGCTGCACAGCGGTGCGCTGGACATCACGCTGTATCGCGACGATCTGACGACGATCGGCCCGCGCGCGATGGTGCGCGGCACTGAAATCGATTTCGACATCACCGGCGTGTGGCTGGTGCTGGTGGATGACGTGCTCTACACGGGGCGCAGCGTGCGCGCGGCGCTCGATGCGCTGACCGACCTGGGGCGGCCGCGCTGCATCAAGCTGGCAGTGCTGGTCGACCGCGGCTGGCGCGAGCTGCCGATTCACGCGGACTACGTAGGGCTGCGCCAGACCACGTCGGCCGCGAACATCGTAAAGGTGAAGCTGACCGAGGTGGACGAGGTCGACGGCGTGGAACTGGTATGACCGCGAAGACCGAGTACGCCGACGAGCGGCCGGGCTGGTCGCGCAAGCACCTGCTCGACCTGGCAAGCCTCTCGCGTGAGGAAATTCTCTTCGTGCTGGAGACGGCCGAGAGCTTCAAGGAGGTCTCGACGCGCAGCGTGAAGAAGGTGCCGGCGCTGCGCGGCCGCGTGGTCGTGACGATGTTCTTTGAGGACAGTACGCGCACTCGAATGAGCTTTGAGCTGGCGGCGCAGCGGCTGGGGGCGGACGTCATCGACTTCGCCGAGAAGCTGTCGAGCACGCAGAAGGGCGAGTCGCTGGTCGACACGGCGCGCAACATCGAGGCGATGGGCGTGGATGTCATGGTGCTGCGGCATCCGGCGGCGGGGGCGTGCAGCCTGCTGGCGCGTTCGGTGTCGTGCTGCGTGATCAATGCCGGCGATGGGCAGCACGCCCATCCCACCCAGGGCCTGCTCGACCTGTTCACCATTCGCGAGCGCAAAGGCCGCATCGACGGGCTGAACATCGCGATCGTGGGCGACGTCGCGCATTCGCGCGTCGTGCGTTCGGACGTGGACGGCCTGCTGAAGCTCGGGGCGCGGGTCACGCTGGTCGGTCCGCCGACGCTGGTGCCGCGCGCGTTTGAGCAGCTCGGCTGCCGGGTTTCGCACGATCTGGACGCGATCCTGCCTGAGATGGACGTCGTCAATCTGCTGCGGATTCAAAAGGAGCGGATCGGCAGCGCGGTGCTGCCCAGCGTGCGCGAATACGTGCAGTTCTTCGGCATGCACCGCGCGCGGCTGACGCGCTGTCGCCCGGACGTGCTGATCATGCACCCGGGCCCGGTGAATCGCGGAATCGAAGTGGCGGCGGATGTGGCCGATGGCCCGAATTCGAGCATTCTGCGCCAGGTGACGAATGGCTTGGCGGTGCGGATGGCGGTGCTGTTCCTGTGCAACCAGGCGGCAAGCGCCGGCGCGGAGCCGCCGCGCAGTCCTGTCGCGCCGGCCCGCGGCTAGATAGCTAACCTTTGATCATCTTTTCGTAGGCGTCGGCGTCCATCAGCTTGGCCAGCGGCGACAGATCGGCGGCGTTCACCTTGATCATCCAGCCCGCGCCCTGCGGGTCGTCGTTGACCAGGTTAGGCTCGCCCTCGAGGCGGGAGTTCGTCTCCACGACCGTCCCGCCGACCGCCGAGTAGACGTCGCTCGTGGCCTTCACCGATTCGACCTCGCCGAACGACGCGCCGACGCTCACGGACTTGCCCACTGCCGGCAGCGAGACGTAGGTGACGTCGGTCAGCGCGTCGGCGGCGAATTTTGTAATGCCGATCGTGACGATCGAGCCTTCAACGCGAAACCATTCGTGGGTCGACAGATAGCGGCAGTCCTTCGCGACGGCCATGGGCGCTCCCCTTGCGTGCTGCGGTCATGCGGCCGGCGGCAACGAACCGGCCGTAGGCGTGGATAGTACTTGCGCGCTGCGCGGCCGCAAGCCGCCGGAGCGGTTGCGCCGGGCGGCGAACCCGACCGACTTGGCCGCCCCGCGCCCGGGCGCCGCGCGTGCAAAACGCTCAGTGAAATATAATGGCAGAATTTGAAAACCCCGCTACGCTTTCGGCATGGGTGGCCGCGGGGCCGACGTGCTGATTCACGAGCCGGAGCAGTGGCGGGCGCTGCGCTCGCCGCTGCGGATCGAATTGATCCAATACCTGCGGGCGCTGGGGCCGACGACCGTGGCAACGCTCGCCGGCCACCTCGGCCGGCCGGCCAGCGGCGTGTACTACCACGTGCGGCGGCTGGTGGCCTGCGGACTCGTCGTCGAATCACAGACGCGCGCCGCCGGCGGTCGGGGCGAGGCGACTTTTCGGCTGGCCTCGACGCGCTTTCGCTACGACGTCGACGGGCCGAGCGGCCGCAACGTGCGCGAGCTTCGCGGTCTGTGCGCCGCCATGCTGCGCATGACGCAGCGCGATCTGCGGGCGGTGCTGGCTAGCGGGCGATTCCGGCTCGACGGGCCGCGCGCGAATTTCTCGGCCGGACGACGCACCGCCTGGCTCACCCCGAGCGAGCTGGCGCAGTTGACGCGCTACCTGAAGGGCATCGAGCGGCTGACGGCAGCCGCGCGCAAACGCGCGCGGGCCCGTCCCTACGCGCTGACGCTGTTTGTTCTGCCGATGCCGATGCGAACAACCAACGGCAAAAGGAGCCAATCGTGATGCAACAACGGGGGTGGGTCGGGCGCGGAATTGCGGTCGCAGCGCTGGCGGCTTTCGCCATGCTCAGCGGCTGCGCCAGTCGCGAACGGACCGAGCCGAAGCTGACCGACGAACAGGTCGCGCAGAACGTGGCCTCGTTCGACATGGCGTGGGAGCGCATTCGCGACCGTCACTTCGACGAAACGCTCGGCGGAGTCGATTGGGCCGCGGCGCGCGAGGAGCTGCGGCCGAAGGTCGAACAGGCCCAGACCATGAGCGCCGCACGCGCGGCCATCTCCGAGTTGATCGCGCGGCTTGGACTTACGCACTTCGGCGTGGTCCCCGCGGAGCTGACCAGCGACATGGGGGCTGACGATCAGAGCGACCGCTCCGACGGAAGCGCCGCCAAAGCGGACGCCGCAAAGAAGGACACATCCAGGGAAGCCGAGCTTGGCGTTCCCGGCATCGACACGCGCGTCTTCGGCGACGAGCTGCTCGTCATCGAGATCACGCCCGGCTCTCCCGCGGAGCGGGCCGGCGTTCGTCCCGGCTGGAAGATCACGAACATCGCCGGTGCCGACGTGCAGCCCACCATCGAGCGCCTGCGCGGCGCCGTCACCGGGCTTGACCGCTTCGAAATGAGCGCTCACGGCTTGTTTCAGCGCCGGCTGTCGCGCCCGGTCGGTGAGAGCGCCCGCGTGGCGTTCCTCGACCAAAAAGATCAACTCGTCGAACTCGACGTGGAGAGCGTCGAGCCGCAGGGCGTCGTGGCGCGGCTCGGAAATCTCCCGCCGTTTCACATTGTGCTCGAGGAGCGCGAATTGCCCGGCGGAATTGCGTATGTGCGGCTCAACGCCTGGTTCGCGCCGGCAAAGATCATGCCGCAGCTCGACAAGATCATGCGGGCGCGAAAGTCGGCGCCGGGCATCGTGTTCGACCTGCGCGGCAATCCCGGCGGCATCGGCGCCATGTCGATGGGCGCCGCGGGCTGGTTCGTGCGCGAATCGAAATACGATCTGGGCACGATGAAGACGCGCAAGGACGCGCTGCGGTTCGTGGTGAATCCGCGACCCGCCGCCTTCGAAGGGCCGCTTGCCATTCTGATCGACGGCTGCACCGGCTCGACCAGCGAGATTTTCGTCGGCGGCATGCAGGACATGCAGCGCGCCCGCCTGTTCGGGCGACGCACGGCCGGCGCCGCGCTGCCGTCGGTCGTCGAAAAAATGCCCAACGGCGACGGACTCCAGTACGCTTTTGCTGACTTCATCCGGCCGAACGGCAAGCGGCTGGAAGGCGTCGGCGTCGAGCCTGACGTCGCCATCACGCCGACGCGGGCCCAGTTGCTGGCGGGTCAGGACCCGGTGCTGGATGCGGCGGTGACCTGGTTGCGCAGCGCCGAGAAGCCCGCGGTGCGTGCGGCCGGCGCGGTGAACTAGTTTGCAGACCGAGGAAGCAGAACCGGATTCTCCGCTTGCGGTGCGCGGGTGTTCCGTGCGCGGCAGCGAGACTCAACACGAGGAAGGGTAGTTTTCATGATGCGGCGAAATTCCAATTGGTGGATGGGATTGTTCGGCGTCATCGCGCTGTCGTCCGTCGCGCTGGCGCAGACCGAAGCGAAACCGAAAGCCGACGCCAAGCCCGAAGCCAAGGCGCCCGTGCAGACCGGCGATCTGCCGAAGGCAGAGGCTCTGCTCGCCAAGAGCATCGAGGCCAGCGGCGGAGAGAAGGCGCTGCGCGCGATCAAGGGCCGAACGGCCAAGGGCACGCTCGAGATGGCAGCCGCGGGAATCACCGGCTCGCTCGAAGTCATGGCCGCCGCCCCGAATCGCATGCGCGTGAAGATCGACCTCGGTGAGGCGGGCAAGCAGGAGCGCGGCACCGACGGCAAAGTGGCCTGGGAGGTCTCCTCGGCCACCGGTCCGCGGCTGATCGAAGGCGGGGAGCTCGCTCAGTTCATGCGCGAGGCGGACATGTACGCCGCGCTCGACTGGAAGCGCTACTACACGAAGGTCGAGACGGTGGGCGCCGGCAAGGTCGGCGAGCGCGACGTGTGGCAGGTTGACGCAACGCCGAAGGATGGCCCCAAGGAGTCGTGGTTCTTCGACCAGCAGAACGGCTTGATGTTGAAGATGGCGACGACTGCGGTGACGCAGATGGGCGACATTGAGGTCGAGTCCCTGCTCGAGGACTATCGGGCCGTCGGAGACACCAAGACGCCGTACACCATTCGCCAGCGGATCATGGGCATGGAGCAGGTCATGAAGATGACCGAGATCCAGAACACCGACGCGGCGCCGGACAGCGCGTTCGAGCCGCCGGCTGAGATTCGCGAGCTGAAGGCGGGCGGCGCCGCGACGCCCAAGCCGTAGCGCGGGGCCGTCGAACGCTTGCTTCTCGAAGTTCGGGCGGCGTGCTTACCCGGCACGCCGCCCGTTTTCCTGTTTCGGGGTTGCGTTGAATCGAACCCCTTCCCCGGGCTATACTTCAGGTGATTTCACGGGGCGGTGACCGGCCAGACACGTCCGGCCGCACATCCTCCAATCAAAGCCCATAGGGGCGGGATTCCGCGATCGCGCGCAAGATGGCACGCAACGGCACACCGGACACGACGCTTCAGAAGTGTCAGCTCCGCCTGGGGTACAAGTTCAAGGACCCGGCGCTGCTGCGCGCCGCGCTCACGCACTCCTCGTCCGCCGATCACCGCCGCGACAGCAACGAGCGGCTCGAGTTCCTCGGCGACACGGTGCTGGGTCTGGTGGTTTGCCACACGCTTTTCGAGCGTCTGCCCGAAGCCCAGGAAGGCGACCTGACAAAGGTCAAATCGGCCGTGGTCTCGCGACGCATCTGCGCCGAAGTCGGCGAGCGCATGGGCCTGGGCGAGTTTCTGAAGCTCGGGCAGGGCATGGTTAACGGCGAGCAGTTGCCGCGCTCGCTCGTCGCCGCCGCGCTCGAAGCGATCATCGCCGCGATCTACCTCGACGGCGGGCTCGATCCGGCGCGCGAGTTCATTCTGCGGCACATGGACGAGGACATCCGCGAGGCGTCTGAGTCCGAGCACCAGTTCAACTTCAAATCGCAACTGCAGCAGCACGCACAGCGCGCCTTCGGCGAATCGCCGAACTACGAAATGCTGGACGAGAAAGGCCCCGACCACGCCAAGTGTTTTGAGGTGGCGGTGTCGGTCGGCCGGCGGCAGTTCACCAGCGCCTGGGGCACCAGCAAGAAAGAAGCCGAGCAGAAGGCCGCGCTCGTGGCTTTGCGCGAACTCGGCGTGCTCACCGACGAAGAAACCGAAGAGCCTGATTTCGAAGACGAAGAATGACCGCGCAACGCGTGTCCGGGCGCGACGAGCGCATCGAACGTCTGGCGGCGCTGCGGCGGCAGTTCTCGCCCGCGGCGGCCCGCGAACGAATCGCCCTGCTGAACGCGCCGATTGCCGAGTCATCGCCCGCGAAACTGCGCGCATTGCACGATGAATGCCTGTTCGCGATCGCCTATGCCGACGACCAACGCGTGAGTGCGGCGGCCGAGCGTGCGCTGGTGAGGATCGCGGCGGAGGTCGAGCGCCGCGCCGGGCGCGGATTGACCGGCAGCGGCATCGCGGGGTCGCTCTGCGCCGCGACGTACTCGCTGGACCTTTGCGATTGGCTGACTTCGCAGTTCGCACGTCGCGTCGACCTTGACTGGGATGACCCGGAATTCGCCGGAGCGCTCGAGGACCTGCTGCCCGAGCTGTTCCCGTTCGCGGAACGCGACGGCTGGCTCTCGAACGAAGTCTCCGCACGGGAGTGGCTGGCGCTGGGCGACGCCGACCCGCTGCGCGCGATGCTGCGGCTGTTCCGAAACGCCCCCGCGGCGCCGGCGCTGCGCGATCGGCTCTTTGAATCGCTGGGCGTTCCGGTGCGCTGGCAGCTCGAGGCAGCCGCCGGAGCATTCGCCGCGTCGCGCACGTTTCTGCGCTCTCCCGCGCGCCGGCCGTTCTGGCAGCGGGGT
>CAYMBL010000046.1:0-28785 GCA_964388675.1 uncultured Planctomycetales bacterium | reverse complement strand
GCTGGATGAGCTGCGCCACCTCGGCAGGATCGCAGCCGGCGAAGACCCCGGCACGCGGACCTGATGCCGGAGCTGCAGGGCCGCTTCCCGATTCGCGTGGCGCTGGATGATCTGACGGCCGAGGACTACTACGCAATCCTGACGCAGCCGCAGAACGCGCTGATCAAGCAGCACGCGGCGCTGCTGGAGACGGAAGGAGCGCGGATCGAGTTCACCGAGGAAGCGCTGCAGGAAATGTCGGCGATGGCGTACAAGGCCAACCAGATGCTGGAGAACATCGGTGCGCGGCGGCTGTACACGATCGTCGAGAAAGTGCTGGAAGACATCGCGTATCACGCGTCTGACGCGGTGAACAAGGAGGTCACCGTTGACATCGATTACGTGCGCATGCGGCTGGCCGACGTGTTCGAGGACGAAGAGCGCAGCCAGTTCGAGCTGTAGCCGCCGGGGGCGTTCCGCCCGGCTGGGACGCGCGGCAGGCGCGACCTTGCTGGCGTGGCTGCTGGCGGCGGGCTGCGCGGCGGACGCCGCGGAGTATTCGGCTTCGACGATGGCGCTGCAGGCGGCGCTGGACGCGGCGGGTTTCTCGCCGGGACTGGTCGATGGCAAGCTCGGTCCGAAAACGGGCGCGGCGCTGCGCGCGTTTCAGCGTGTAAATGGGCTTGCGGTTCACGGTCGCGCGGACGATGCGACGCGGGCCGCGCTGGGGCTGGCGACGCGCCCGGCGACTGTGTCCTACCGCGTGACGGAGGCCGATCTGCGCGAGGTGGGCGGGCCGATTCCCGAGGATTGGAACGCTCGCGCGGCAATGGACCGGCTGCGCTATCCCACGCTGAGCGAGCTGCTCGCGGAGCGCGGCCACTGCGCGCGGGACACGGTGCGGCGGCTGAATCCGGGTGTGAAGCTCGATGCCCTGCGCCCGGGAGCGAAGGTAACGCTGCCGAACGTCGGCGCGGCGCGCGAGCTGCGGGGCGTGGCGCAGCTCGAGATTCACCTGGATGAGAAGGTGATTCGGGCGCGCGACGAGCGCGGCGGACTGCTGGCGCTGTTTCACTGCTCGGTGGCGCGGCTGCCGGAGAAGCGCCCGAGCGGGGTGACGCGCGTGGCGACGGTTGTGATGGAGCCGAATTACACGTTTCGGCCGGAGATGTGGCCCGAGGTGAAGAATGTGAGCGGGCCGCTGGTGATTCCGCCGGGCCCGCGAAACCCGGTGGGTCTGTGCTGGATCGGGCTGGAGCGCCCGGGCTACGGAGTGCATGGGACACCCAACCCGGAGCTGATCGGCAAGACCGGGTCGCACGGCTGCCTGCGGCTGGCGAATTGGGATGCGCGGCGGCTGGGCGCGGCGGTGCGCGTGGGGACGCCGGTGCGATTTGTGGAAGCGCGCGACGAAAAATGAGCGACCCGGCCGCGGGGCCGGGTCGCATCGCCGGACAGCGAGAGTGTTTCGCAGTTCTGCGTGATTACCAGTTGTAGTTGGCGAACGGACGGGCGGTGACCTTCGGCGAAGCGCACACCAGCCAGGTGTTGCTCTTGCCGCGGGTGACGGCCTTGATGCCGCTGCCGAACTTCTGCTTCAGGAAGCGGAAGGTGGCGGCGGGCGGGAAGTTGGCCAGACGCGGGCCGAAGGCCTTGCCGAACTGGGCGTTCGTGAACGAGTAGACGTTCGCGCCGTCGTTGATCCAGCCGATCCACTTGTTCAGGGCCGACGGCGAGAAGGCGGTGACCTTGCCGGCGCCGGTGAACTGCTGCTTGATGGTGCGGAACGAGCCGAGCTTGGCGCTCACGTTCTTGCGCTGGTTCGAGAACAGCGACTGGCTGTAGCCGGTCGGGTTGTTCGTGCGGTTGTTCGTGTTCGTGTTCGAGTTCGTGTTGTAGTAGCTGCTGCTGAAGCTGCCGGTGTTGCCGGTGTAGCGATTCGTGTTCCAGTTTCCGTAGTTGTTCGTGGTGCCGCTGAAGCTGTTACGCGTGTTGGTGCTGCGGCGGCTGTTCTTGGTCGGCATTCGATGGATCTCCTCGAGGCTCGCTGTCCGCGTGGACGTCCAGGCGGAACAATGCTGATATCGGCGCATGAAAGCCGGGAATTGAGAAAACCGATGAGGCCCATTCGCAAATTGACGCCGCACGCCTGCGTTAGGGGGCTGCTGAGCGTGGTGGCGCTGCTCTCACTCGCGGGCTGTTCGAGCGGCGATTCGGCGGCGCCGCGGCAGCGCGTCGTACTCTACACCTCGGTCGACCAGCAATTCGCCGAGCCGCTGCTGGAGCGCTTCGAGCAGGAGACCGGGATCGCCGTCGACGCCCTGTTCGACACCGAGGCCGGCAAAACGACCGGGTTGGTGCGACGGCTGCAGCGCGAGGCGTCGTCGCCGCGCTGCGATGTGTGGTGGTCAGGCGAGGTTTTCGGAACCATCGAGCTGGCGGCTGAGGGCCTGCTGGAGGCGTATGAGAGCGAAGCCGCAGCGGACATTCCGTCCGCGTGGCGCGATGCGCAGTCGCGCTGGGTCGGCTTCGGGGCGCGGGCGCGCGTGATCGCGTTTGACCGCGCGCGGCCGCGGGCCGCGGCGGCGCCCAGCACGTGGGAGCAGGTGGCCGACGCGCCCGATGTCGCGCGGCTGGCGCTGGCGAATCCGCAGTTCGGCACGACGCGCGGACACTGCGCGGCCCTATACCACGCCTGGGGCGCCGAGCGGTTTGAGCGCTTCCTGCGACGGCTCGCGGCGGAGCAGGTGCAGCTCGCCGACGGCAACGCCCACGCGGTGCGGCTCGTTGCTGCGGGTCAGGCCGACTGGTGCTGGACCGATACCGACGACGTCTGGGTCATGCAGCGGCGCACCGCGAGCATCGATCTGGTCTACCCGCGACTCGACGCCGACGGCCCGGTGCTTTGGATTCCGAACAGCCTGGCGCTGGTGCGCGGCGGACCAAACGGCGCGACCGCGCGCCGGCTGTACGACTTTCTCGCGAGCGCGGCGGTGGAGCGCGCGCTGGCGGGCAGCGATTCGCGAAACGTGCCGGTGCGCGCGGCGCTGCGCGCCGAGCTGGCGACTCCACAGCCCCATCCCGAACCGATCGCATATGCCGACGCGGCGCAAGCGTTGCCGGCGGCGATGAAGCTGGCACGGGATATACTGTTGCGCTAGCGGCGAGCGTCTGGTTGAAACCCGGCCGAATTTTTTACTCGCCGCGCCGCGCTTGCCCGTGAACAATCGGGGCGATGGAGGGCTTGTGATGCGCCGGGATTCCGCCCGAGACGCTGGATTCGCCCACACACTTCGGCTTCGGCTTGCCGGCCTGGTGTTGGCGGCTGCGGCGACCGTCGTGTTCGCGCAAGTTCCCGATTCCAATCCGGCCAGCGCGCCCGCCGCGGGCGCCGTGGCCTACATCGTGCCGATTCAGGGCGAGATTAACGACATACTCACGGGAAGCATCGAACGCCGCGTGAAGGAAGCGCGGGCGCGCGGCGCGACGAAGATCATCTTCGAGATGGACACGCCCGGCGGGCTCGTCACCAGCGCGCTCGACATCTCGAAGCTCATCAAGAAGCTTCCGGCGGACGGCGTGCGGACCGTGGCGTGGGTGAACGACGCCGCATACAGCGCCGGGGCGCTCATCTCGGTCGCGTGCCAGGAGATCGTGATGAGTTCGGCCGGTCGCATCGGCGACTGCGCGCCGATCATGATCGCGCCGGTCGGCGGCGTGCAGGAACTGGGCGATGCCGAGCGCGCCAAGGCGGAAAGCCCGGTGTTGCAGGATTTTCGCGATTCGGCGGCTCGTAACGGCTATGACCCGCTGCTGTGCCGGGCGATGGTGCAGGTGGGCGAAGAGGTGTGGTGGCTTGAGAACAAGACCACCGGCACGCGGGAATTCGTGACCGGCGCCGACAAGGCCGATCGCATCGACGACATGGACGAAGCGGATCGCGTGTGGCAGGTCGTGACGAGCTATCGCGACATACTGCGCGATCAGGACGTGGAACTGAAGCAGCCGATCGACGCCGTGAACGAATTGCTTACGCTGTCGCAGAGCGAGGCGGTCGCATTCGGGCTGGCGCGTGGAATCGCGGATTCGGCCGACGCGCTGAAGCAGAAATTCGCTCTCGCCGCTGCGCCGATCACGATTGAGATTTCCTCGTGGGAGCATTTCGTCGGCTGGCTCAACAGCCCGAGCGTGCGCGGAATCATCTTCATTGTGATGCTGGTTGCGGCGTACATGGAGTTTCAGTCGCCGGGGCTGATGCTGCCGGGGGTCGTGGCGGTGGTGGCGCTGGGCGTATTTCTGGGCGCTCCGTATGCGGCGGGTCTGGCGGACATCTGGACGTTTGTGCTACTGGCGGTCGGGCTCATCCTGATCGCCGTTGAGATATTTCTGCTGCCCGGGTTCGGCCTGGCGGGGGTCAGCGGCGTGCTGCTGATCATCATCTCGTTCGTCGGCACGTTCGTGCCGAGCGAGCCGGGCGCGCCGCCGCTGGCATGGCCGCGGATGCAGGGGACGTTTGACGCCATGCTCGAGGGTGTAAAGGTGCTGACCGCGGCGCTGCTGGTCAGCGGCGTCGGCATCGTCGCCATCGCACGCTACTTCCCGCGCACGCGGCTTTCGCGCGGCGTGTTGCTCGCGAATCCCGAAAACGTTGAAAGGCTGGCGCTGGACACGGTTGCGGGCCGCGTGCAGCCCGGCGACGTTGGTGTCGTAGCGGCCGATCTGCGGCCCGGCGGGCGGGCGCGTTTCGGACACGAATTGTTCGAGGTTCAGAGCCAGGGCGAGTATGTCGACGCGGGTCGCCGCGTGCTGGTGGTTCGCTGTGATGGGAATGCAATCATCGTTCGGCCGATCGACGAGCCGGGCGCTGCCGTGTAGCGTGCGCTGACATTGCCAAGCGAGCGCGTGGCCCGGGTGCGGCGCGCCGCGGACAGAAAGGAACAACCCGTGCCGGACTACTTCTGGTACATCCTGTTCGTCATTGCCACGATCCTGCTGCTGCTGCTGTTCGTGGTGATGGTGAACTTCGGTCGACTCTACATCATGGCGTGGTTCGCCCGCGTGCACGTCGGCCTGTTCGAGCTGATCGGCATGTGGATGCGAGGCGTGAACGCCGGCATCATCGTGAACACCAAGATTCAGGCCTGGAAGGCGGGCCTGACGGACATCTCGACCGAAGACCTGGAGACGCATTACCTGTCGCGCGGGCGCGTGCCGAACGTCGTGCACGCCCTGGTCTCGGCGCAGCGCGCGAACATTCCGATGGACTATCGCGTGGCGTGCGCGATCGACCTGGCCGGGCGCGACATCGTCGACGCGGTGCACACCAGCGTGAACCCCAAGGTGATCGACTGCCCCAGCGCGCAGCTCGGCAACAAGGCCACGATCGACGCGGTTGCGAAGGACGGCATTCAGCTCAAGGTGAAGGCCCGCGTGACGGTGCGCACCAACATTCCGCGGCTCGTCGGCGGCGCCACCGAGGAGACCGTGATCGCGCGCGTCGGCGAGGGTATCGTCTCGGCCATCGGTTCGTCGCAGTCGCACAAGGAAGTGCTGGAAAATCCGGACAAGATTTCCAAGGCCGTGCTGGCGAAGGGGCTCGACGCGGGAACCGCGTTCGAGATTCTGTCGATCGACATCGCCGACGTCGACGTGGGCGAGAACATCGGCGCCAACCTGCAGGCGGCGCAGGCCGAGGCGGACAAGAAACGCTTCCAGGCCGAAGCCGAGCGACGGCGCGCGATGGCCATCGCTCAGGAGCAGGAGAACCTGGCTCAGATCGAGGCGAATCGCGCGGTGGTGGTGCTCGCGGAAGCGGAGATTCCGAAGGCCATCGCCGAAGCGTTCCGCGCCGGAAACCTCGGCGTCATCGATTTCTATCGGCTCAAGAACATCCAGGCCGACACCAACATGCGCGAGCGCATCGGCGGCGGCGGAACTGAAGAGGCGGCGCGCAAGTAGCGACGGAAATGGCGCGCGGTGCACGCCGCCGGGCCGAGGAAACCCGCGTTGACGACGTTCGTGAGCATGCTGGCAGCCGACATCTTCGATGACTACCGGTCGGTGGTGTACATCGCGGTGGCGGTGATCTACGTGCTCGCGCAGATGGGGGCGCTGATCAAGCGCAAGCCGCAGGACAAGGCCGAGAAACCGGCTGAGCCTGCGCCCGAGCCGCGGCCCGCGCGTCGCGCGGAGACTGCGGGGGAAGCGCGTCGGCCGTCGATGCCGCAGCGTGCTTCGACCCCGTCGGCACCGCCGCCGGTGCCGCCTTCGGCGCAGCCCGAAACGTCGCGGCAGCGACCTGCGCCGCCGCCTGCGCCCGCGCGGCCGACTCGAACTATTCCTCCGGCGCCTGCACGACCGCCGCGCCGGGTGGAGCCGCCGCGCCGGCCGGCGTCGGTGGCGACTCCGCCTCGCGCAGCGACGCAGCGTCCGCGTGCTGCGCCGGAGCCTGCGCGGCCCGCACCCCCGCCGCCGGTCGAATCCGCCGTGGGAGTCGAGGGCGAACCGCGCGCGGCACGTGAGTTTCGCGAAGCGCGCCAGCACGACAACGTTGCGGGCGAGATCAGCGCGGGGCTGCTGAATTTCGGGCCGCGCGCGGCGTCGGAACAGTTGCGGCGGTTTCAGGCACTGACGCGCAGCCGGCGCGCCGTGCAGCAGGCGTTTGTGCTTTCGGAGCTGCTTGCGCCGCCGGTGGCGCTGCGCGGACCGGATGAGGGCGCGCCGGGGCTGCGGTAGCGGTGCGGGGCGTCACAGTCCGCGCGGGTTCGTCGCCGCGCTACACGTTGAACTTGATGTTCATGATGTCACCGTCGAGCACGACGTAGCCCTTCGGCTCCTGGCGGACCTTGTTGCGCGCCTTGGCCTCGCGCATGTCGCCGGCGGCGCGCAGATCGTCGTACGCGACCGTCTCGGCGCGGATGAAACCGCGCGCCAGGTCGCTGTGAATCTTGCCGGCGGCCTCGACCGCGGTCGCGCCGCGCGGGATCGGCCAGGCGCGGACCTCCTCCTCGCCCGCCGTCAGGAAGAAGATCATGCCCAGGGCGTCGAAGCACGCCCGGATCATGCGATCGCGCGCCAGCGCCTGGATGCCCCACTCCGACATGAACGCGGCCCGCTCGCTGGGCTCGATCTGCATGATCTCAGCCTCGATCGAGGCGCATACGTTGAACACGCGGTAGGCGTGCGGATCGGTGACGCGCGGCTCGGCCGTCACGTCGGCTTCGCCCACGTTTACGGCGACCAGCAGCGGCTTCTGAGTGAGAAACCCGAAGCTGCGCACCTGCTTCTCCTGCTCGGGCGTCTGGAGCACCCGGCTGAGCGGCTCGCCGTTCTCGAGCGACGCGCGGCACGCCCGCAGCAGATCGAGTTCGTGTTTCTGCGCGTCGCGGTCCTTGCTCGGTTTGCCGATCGCTTTTTCGAGCTTCTCGACGCGCGTGTCGCAGATCAGAAAATCCGCGAGCAGGATTTCGTCGCGCAGCAGGTTGAGGTCTTCCTGCGGCGCGATGCGCTCGCGGTAGGCCGGAACCGACGGCGATTCGAACTGCCGCACGCAGACGAGCAGCGCATCGGCTTGGCGCAGGGTCGGCAGGTGTTTTTCGAGGCCGGCTTTGGCGGCGTCGCCCTCCTGCGAACCGGGCAGGTCGACGAACTCGATCGTGGCCTCGGTGCGTTTTCTGGCGGTATACAGCGTCTCGAGCCAATCGAGCCGGGGCTCAGGGATGCGCACGGCGGCGAGGTTTTCCTCGCCGAGGCGCAGGTGGTCGCGCGGCAACCCGGTGATCGCCGAATACAGGGTGGATTTGCCCGAAAACGGAAAGCCGACGATCACGACGCGCATGTGCTTGTCACTCAGCTAGTTAGGTTGCTGCGGGGCTGCGTTGCCCAGTTCAACGTCGTCGATATACTACTGCGACAGTCCGGATGTCGATAGATTTGAACGGCGCTGCGGCGCCTCCCGGAAAGCGACTTCATGCGATTCTCGCTGATTCTGACGTGCGTTCCGCTGGCGCTCAACATCGCCTGCGGGCTGACCCAGTTCCCTGCCGGCATCAGCGATCTCGAAGCCGTCGATCGCATCCGCGATGATGAGAACCAAACTCCGTCCGAGGCACGGCAGGCGCTGGCGGAACTCGGATTCGACGAGGTCAGCATCAACGCGCTGCTGCGCGACGTGCGGCTGGGCAACCAGTTCGGCGGCGACCTGGCTAGCGCGTTCATGAAGGTCGATGGAGAGGTGCTCGGCTCGATGACGCCGGACGAGATTCAGGCGTTTGGCGACGCCACCGCGGTCACGACGTACAGCGACGCCGAGGCGCAGGCGATCACCGACTTGTTTTCGCAGACGCCGCTGAATTCGGCGGCCGAGGTGGAGACGTTTCTCGACGATCCGGCGTCGGAGCTGCCGGCGGGGATTGACGCGCAGAATCTGCGAGCGGTGTTCGTCGACTTCGATCCGCAGGACGTACTGGACGACATCCCCTAGGAAATTGCAGCCGGCCGGCGGGCCGCCGCGCGGCTGAACCCCATGGAAGGAGAACAGCGCATGACGACTCGTAAGTTCATCAGTTTTCTCGGCGCCGCGGGACTAACGGTTTGCCTGACCGGTTGCCCGACGACCGACGCCCGCACCAGCAACCAGGGCGGCGGTTCGCTGATTTCGGCCGGCGCGAAGGTGCTCGGCGGCGAAATTTCGAACCTGACGCCCGACGAGCTGCAGGTGGCGGCGGACACGGCTGCGGACATCACCGACGACCCGCAATTGGCCGGGTTCGTGCTGGGCGACGACGACGCGGCGGCGATCGTCGACTTTCTTGAACTGAACGGGATCAACACCGTCGATGACATTCAGCGACTTGCGGATAACCCGGATTCGCTGGAGATTCCGGAGAGCCTGCAGACGCTGATCGACGGCGGCGCGTTCGATCAGTTCTAGCCGCTGAGTTCCCGTTCAACGCAGGATCGATGGAATGCGAAAGGGGCCGCCGGTTGTAGCCGACGGCCCCTTCTCTATTGTGCGAACAGAGCGTGAGTCAGACTTACGGCAGCACCTTCGTCGCGAACTGGTTGCCCGCGATGCCCGCGAAGTTCAGCACGTTCGCGGCGCCGTTGTACTGCGCGAGGTTGCCGACGCCGCCGAGACCCGGCAGGCCCTGGTTCGAGGCGAATGCGTGGCGGTTGCACACGCCGTTGAACGCGCCGGAGTCGTCGTTGGCGCCGTTGCTGACGAACGCGAAGACGCCGACGGTCGCCGAGCCGCCGATCCCGAGCTGGCTCTTGGGAATCGCGATTTCCCAGCCGGTGGTCGAGGTCAGCGGGTCGTTGCCGGTCAGGATGGGGGTTTCGCCGCCCGGCGTGAACCAGCCGCCGACGCCGGCGGTGTTGCTGTTGTTCAGCGCCACCTGGATGCCCGAGGTGCCGGTGAGCGTGCCGTTGCCGTTGTTCACGGCGCCGAGGCCCGCGACCACGTTGTTCAGGTCGCTGAGGCGGGTGAGGTCAACGGTGTAGACCAGGTCGCGGCTCTGGCCGGGGAAGATGCCGATGCACATGGTCAGCGCGTAGTCGGGCGTAAAGCCGGCGTCGAAGGTCGCGCCGTCCCAGTAGCGCAGCACGCGCGGCACGCTGCTCGGGCAGCCCCCGCCCGGCTCGGTCGCGATGGTGGTCGAGCCCGAGGCGGCATTGGTGTCGATCAGCACCACCAGCACATTGCCGGCGGTGAAGCCGTCGGAGATGTTGCCGGACAGGCCGATATAGACGTTGCTCGAATCGCTGTCGAGGAACATCGTGTTCAGCTCGTTGGCGTTGTCGCCGAACTGCGTGTTCGTGTCCTGTGTGGCGCTGGGAGCGGTGCCCCAGGTCGCCTGGCTGATATTCGCCCCGTCAATGACCTGCGTGCCCGCGAGCGCACAGCTCGCGAAAGCGGCCAGGCCGATGGTTGTCAGAAACGTCCGCATGGAATCAAACCCTCCAGGGTTTTTGCTCGCGATCGCGTTCCGCGTCGCGTTTGGTTTCGTTCGAATCTCGCACCGTCACTACTGGCAGTTCGTGTTGAAGTCGCTCAGCACCTGACCCAGGTCGCCGAGGTCGACGATGCCGTCGCCGCCGCCCAGCGGGAAGATGTCGCCCTGAGCGCGCGTCTTGCCGCCGACGCCCGGCTGGTAGTTGGCCAGAAGCTGGCCGAGGTCGCCGAGGTTGACGATGCAGTCGCCGCCCGCGGGGAACAGGTCGCTGCGATCGCAGCCCACCTGCGGATTCGGACAAGTCGGCGGGGCCGCCAGCGTGTAGCAGACGTACTGATCACCGCTCAGCGTGCCGAAGTCGAACGTGATCGTGCCCGCCGAACGATCGCCGATGCACGCGAAGTTCGCCTCGGTCGCCGGCGGCGGAAGAATCTGGTTGCTGATGAAGCCGTTCTCGTTCGAGATGGCCGCAAAGACGCAGATTTCGTCGCCTTCGCCGACGCCGAGCTTGGCGAGCGGGATGGAGTATTCGAAGCCTACGGTCTGCGTGAGCGGATCGAATGTCGTGACGGCCGAGCCGGGCGCGCCGCAACTGCCGCTGCCGACGCCGTTGGTCTGCGAGTTATCGAATGCGCCGAGAACGCCGTCGGCGTCGCTGTTGAGGAACTCGCCGAGCGTGCCTGCGGGTCCGGACGCGTCGGGGTCGCCCTGCGTCAGCAGGCCGAGCACCTCGTTGGTGTGGCCGAGCGGGTTGGGCCCGAAGTTGTCGGCCAGCGTGGTGAGGTTGACGAGCTGGTAGGTCCGAGTTTCGGACGCGACGGGCGAGCCGCCGGACATGCCGATCACGAAATCCGGCGCGAAGCCCAGATCGAAGATCATGTTGTCGAAGCCGCTGTTACCGCCTTCGTCACCCGCGAGGTAACGGGGCAGGCCGGCGACAGGCACGCCGAAATCCTTAAACAGCAGGAAGTTAGCGCCGACACTGGCGCCGTTGGAGTCGATGAAGACCACCATGCTGTTGCCGTTGCGCTGCAGGTTGCCGGTGACGCCGATGTAGAGGTTGTCCTCGTCATTGGTCACGAACATCGCGTCGAGTTCGGCGCGATCGGCGAACTGGCCCGGGGTCGCGTCGGTGCCGAAGCCGGTGTCGTAGCGCTGAACGGTCAGCGCCGCGCCGTACTCGGTAGAGTTGATGTTCAGACCGTCAATCACCGGCGGGAACGCCATCGCCGCCGGGACCGCCAGGGCGAGCGTCGCGAGGCTCGCGCGGCGGGCTGTGAAAAACGCCTTCATAGATTCTCCCTCCAGGGAAGTGTTCGTCGGGAAAGCTCCTGCCTTACCCACCCGGAGGGTAGCGATTTGCTCATCAAATGGCAACACGAACCCGCTTGTCGAACGCGGGTTCACTGCGCGAAATTCAGCGTTTTTTCACGTTCCGGGTTCGTTTGCGCCGCCTTTGCGATTCGCGTGCCGTGTGCCTATAGTGCATGACGTGCGTCGCACACGACGTGCGGCCGCAATTCTCATCAGGAGTTGGATCGATGACCCGCTATCGCTCCGCCCCGTCCCGAGCGTTCACGCTCATTGAGCTGCTCGTGGTGGTGGCGATCATCTCGCTGCTGATTTCGATTCTGCTGCCCAGCCTCACTTGCGCGCGCGAGCAGGCGAAAGCCGCGAAGTGTGGCGCGAACCTGAACGGAATCGGCAAGTCCGTTTTCGCGTGTTTTACGGAGAACAAGGAGTTCGGCCCCGCGTGGGATGACGGCGAGTACCTCTCGTCGACCAGCTCGACGCCGAACCTGCCCATGTACACCTGGGTCGACGTGCTGTTCGACCTCGACTACATCGGCGACTGGAAAGCGGGCATCTGCCCGTCGGATCGGCGGCCCGACGAACTGGCCGAGGATCGTGCGCTGCGCTGGGGCCCCGCCGGCAAGCCGTATGTCTTCGTCGAACAACCCGGCATCGGCGAGCAGGCCAAGAACGGCGTGCGCACGAGCTACGCTCTCAACTCGATCATGCACTACGGATATCGCAAGGACCGCTTCGACGCCGACCCGGCGCGCCAGATTTACGCGGTCGACGGCTGGTGGAACTGGTTCGCGTCCTACAACGCTTCGTATCTGTGGACCACCGACCTTTACGGCAAGAGCAAGGACCCGCTCGCCACGCCCGACCAGTACGGCACGATGGTCGGCTGGCGCCACGGCTGCGGCAAGACGTTCCAGGCCAACACCCTGTTCATGGACGGGCACGTCGAAAACGTGCAGCCGAAAGCGCCTAAGAACGTGATCGATGCGAACCTGCTGCGCGACGGAACCGACACCGTTCGCTCGTTCACTTGGCTGCCTGACGAGTCGTCGACGCGCGGCCGCGACGCGGTCTACACCGGCACCATCGACGAGTACAAGAACCGCATCCCGCAACACGCGGACTCGAACGTCAGCAAGAAGTACAGCGGTCCGGCGGGCGGCCAGGACTTCCACCCCCCGGGTTATCCCGATCAGCTCAGCCCCAACTACCGCACGCAGACCAACACCTGGCGCAAACTGCCGAGCGCACCGAACCAGCGAATCTAGCGCTGACGCGCTGATGAGGCCCAGACCCGCGGCGCTGCCAGGTCGCGGCTCCGCGGGCGCCTCGCTTCTGAAAGGACTCTCCCGTCTCCATGGACAAGACCACCAAGAACCTGATTCTCGGCACCGTCGCGCTGCTGGGATTCGCGTACGCGGGCTATGCGTTCTTCTCCGGCAACAAGAACGTGGCGCGCGCACTTCCCGAGGAGTACAACGCCCACGGCGTTTGCCTGAACTGCAAGGCCGAGTCGGGGTACGTCGCGAAGCTCGGCGCGTCCGCGCCGTTCAAGTGCTCGTCGTGCAGCGAGGAAGCGCTCTATCCGTGGATGATCTGCACTGAGTGCCAGACGCGCTACGTGCCGAATCTGCTGAAGGTGCCGGGGCAGCCCTCGCGGCCGAACCCGTTTTCGGTTTGTCCGAAGTGCAGTTGCACGACGGTCGCCGGGTGGGACCCGGAATTCATGACGCCCGCGGGCGACGCGCCGCTGCCCGAATGGCCGTAGCCGCGGCTGTCTGAGCGAGCGCTGAAGAGATGGGGGGACAGCACCGGTGACGATTCGTTTTCGCGCCACGATCGCGCGCTGGGCGCTGTGTTCCGCGGTCATCTCCGCGCACGCCGCCGAGGTGCCGAATGAGATCGTGCACTTCGAGATCAACTACGTGACCGCCGTCGGCCAGAGCGTGTTCGTGCTCGGCGACGTCCCGCAGCTCGGCGGCGATGACATCACGCGTGCCGTCAAACTCGTGCCCGGAGATTTCAGCCCCGGCAGCCTGCCGTGGCGCATCGACATCGCGATCCCGCAGGGAACCGAATACACGTGGCGATTCGTGTTGCGCAGCGACGCCGTTTCTGAATTGTCGAAAGCCGCCAACGGCAGCGACCTGACCGCGGCGCAGATCGACTCGACCACGGCGCCGACGCCGCCGACCCGCGACCTGGTTGCGTACACGGTCGTCGGCGACGGCGCCACGCAGGTGCGCTTCAACCTGGCCGACGGCGTCTTTGTGTACCGCCCTCTGCGGCCGGTGCCGGATCATGCGATTCTGCGCGTGGCGGTGCTCGGCGATCAGCCGTTCGGTCCGGGCATCGACGGGCAGATTCTGGCGACGCTGATCGACACCGATCTGCACACGATCTACTACAGCTTCGGCAGTCTTTACAACTACGTGCCGGCCGGCAGCAGCGAGCCGTTGGGCGTGAAGACCACGCTCGCGGTGCCCAGCGCGTTCGTGCCCTCGACACGCACCGTGAACGGCGTGACCGGGCGCGGCATTCAGGTCTGGACGCCGCGGCACTACGGCATTCACGCCGAGCGGCGCTATCCGGTGCTCTACATGCACGACGGGCAGAACGTGTTTCAGCCCGGCGGGCCGTTCGGCTCGTGGAACGCCGAGAACGTGGCCGGTCAGGCGATCAAGTGGGGCCGCGTGCGCGAGCTGATCATCGTGGCCATCGACAACGCGAGCAATCGTCTGACCGAGTACAACCCCGAGTGGGGCTCGTCGTCGGACAACGAGGACTACAACCGCTTTCTGGTCGAGGAACTCAAACCCTACATCGACGCCGCCTATCGCACGCAGCCCGAGCCCGAGCACACCGGCGTGCTGGGCTCGAGCTTCGGCGGCGTGGCTTCGCTCTCGGCAGGATTCGCGCATCCCGAGGTCTTCGGCCGCGTGGGCGCGATGTCCACCTCGTTCTGGGCGAGCACATTTGACGATCAACTTGCCGCGGGCGAGTTGCCGCTGAGCACGCGACTCTATCTCGACGCGGGCGATCTTTCCGACGACACGCTCAACACGATTCTGGCGCGCGATGGCGCGCTCGAAGCGGGGCGCGTGCTCGGCGACACGCTGCATTTCACGATCGGCTATGGACAGGGACACAACGAGGCGGCGTGGGCGGCGCGGCTCGGCGGCGCGCTGGCGGCGCTGTTCCCGGTGACGGAAGACGACTCGACGATTGACTTGCCGGCGCCGATTGTGGCCGACGTCGATGGCAGCGGCTGCGTGGATTTGTCGGACCTGGGCGTGCTGCTTGCATCGTACGCGGCTTGCAGCGGCCAGACGGGCTACGACGCCGGCGCCGATCTGGATGCGTCGGGCTGCATCGATCTCAGCGATCTGGGGGAGATGCTGGCGGAATATCGCGCCGGGTGCGAGTGAGTCGTCGGCGGTAGCGCATTCACTTTCTATTGCGAAGCGCGGGCCTCGCCCAGTATGCTTCCGGACGCAGTTGCGGCGCGTCCTTTTGCCTTCACTTCGACGCAGCGCGGAGGTGATTCATGTTTCGCGCGACTGAGACGATTCTGGCGTTCATGCTGGTCTTCGCGGCTCGCGGACAAGCGCAGTGTCCACTGTATGTGGGCGAGTTGCGTCCACTGGGCGGAGAGTCCGGGAGCGATGTCGTACTCGTCGACTTGGATAGCGACGGCGACCTTGACCTGCTCGCCGCGGACGCCGAACAGGACGCGTTGCTCGTGCAGTTGAATGCGGGCGACGGGACGTTCGGGCCCAGCGTTCGCTACGGATGCTGCACCTCACCTACCAGCGGACTGGCGGCCGCCGACATCGACGGAGACGGCGACGCCGACGCAATCGTCTCGTGCAGTACCGACGGCGCAATCAACGTGTTGAGGAATCGCGGGAACGGCAGATTTGCCGCGGCGGTGAGCTACCCGTCGGTCGTGTTTGCGAATGCGGTCGACGTGGCCGACATCAACGGCGACGATCTGCCCGACGTGATCGTTACCGGAACGGCGCCGGCAACCGGCGCTCATTTGAATCTCTCGGGCGGGACGTTCGGTCCGCTGGTCGATCTCGGCGTCGCGCCTACCTATTCTTTCAACGCCGCTCCGGGAGACGTGAACAACGACGGCAGCATCGACCTGGTCTTGCAGACGTACAACCCCAACAGCGTGTCTGTGCGTTTGAACGACGGCAGCGGCGCGTTCACCGAGATTCTCAGCGTTCCTGATGCGCGCGATCCGGTGCTCGTCGACTTCGACGCGGACGGTGATTCGGACCTGCTGCTGGCCGATGGCGAGGTCGTGCTCTATTGGAACGACGGTGCTGGGTCGTTCCAGCGCGGACCCAGTTGCGACTGCTACGAGTATCTGAGTGACTTCGCCGTGCGGGATTTTGACGGCGACGGCGACGTCGACATCGCCGGAGTGTCGCAGACGATCGGCGAAGTCTGGGTGATCGAGAACGTGGCGGGAGTGTCGTTGGGCACGCACCAGCGCTATCCAAGCGCCTACGCGAACGAAATCGCAGCCGGCGATATTCACAACGACGGACGTGTCGACATCGTCGCACGCGACGCGAATGGACTGCACGTGCTGGAGAACCGCGGAGCAGCCGGATTCCTGGCGCCGACGCAGGTTCCCGTAAGTTTCGGCGCTTATGACGCGGCGCTGATTGACCTCAACTCGGACGGAGCGCTCGACGCGCTGGTCGCGATCCGCGACGGCAACGCGGTCGAAGTGTATTTCAACGACGGTACGGGACAATTCACGCTCAGCCAGTCGCTCACGGTTGGCGCAGAGCCGTACGCCGTGAGCGCGGGTGATATCGACGCGGACGGCGATTGGGACGCGGTCGTGGCCAACGGCTCCGGAGACACGCTGTCGGTGCTTGAGAATGACGGGACCGGGATTTTCCACGTCGCGAGCACGCTCGCCGTCTCCGGCATGTTGCCGATCGACCTGGTGCTGGCCGACCTGGATGCGGACCTGGACCTCGATCTCGCCGTCATTCACAGCGACAACAATGACCTGCAGATCTTTCGGAACGACGGCAGCGGAGGATTTCAATCGAGTGCGGTACTGAGCGCGGCATTCGGCCCGAGGCGGATCGAGGTCGGCGACATCGACGGCGACGGCGACCCAGACCTCGTGACCGTGAATTTCTTCTCAGACGAGTTCGCCGTGTTCTTAAACAACGGGCAGGCGGGTTTCGTGCGCACCGATTCGTACGACACGAGCAACGGCCCGCGCGCCCTGGGCCTGGTCGACCTCGACCACGACCTGGACCTCGACGTGGTCGTCGGCAGTGAACACGAGGCAACCGCGCAGGTGTTCACAAACGACGGCACCGGCCACTTCGCCTTTGCGGTTTCGCTTTCGCTGCGAGGTAGCGCATTCGACCTGCGGCTCACCGATCTCGACGCCGACTCGAACATCGATCTGGCCGTCGTCGAGTACTTCGCGAACGTGCTGGAAATATGGCCGGGGTTCGGCGACGGGACGTTCGGCCCCAGCACGGCATTTGCGACCAGCGCCAGCCCGCGCGCGATCGCCCCGGGCGACATCAACGCGGACGGCGACCTCGACCTGATCGTCCCGTGCCGGTCCGCCCCTGCGATCACGGTGTTTCACAACTCGCGCGTGATCCAGTCGACGCAGCCGGCGGACGTGGACGCCTGCCAGCGCCAGACCGCGACGTTCACGACGGGAACTCTCGCGCCGGGCCAGATCAGCTACCAGTGGTCGCACGATGGCGTGGCGCTGTCCGATGGGCTGACCGGCGCCGGCAGCAACGTCTCCGGCTCGACCACGTCGCAATTGGTGCTGTCCAATCTGCACCCGGCCGATGCCGGCGAATACACGGTCGCGATCGACAACGGCTGCACCGGCTTTACCACGCAGCCGGCCCTGCTCACCGTCGCGACGGCCTGCGCAGCGGACCTGACCTGCGACGGCACCGTCAACCTCTCCGACCTGGGCCTAGTGCTCGGTGACTTCAACTGCCAGGGCGATCTCTGCGCGGGCGATGTCGACGAGGATGGCGACACTGACCTCAGCGATCTGAATCTGGTGCTGGTCGCGTATCTGCAGCCGTGCCGATGAAGACCTGATCAGAACGGCCGCCCGCACTCCGGGCAGCGATGCTCAGACAATCCGCTGAGGTCATACCCGCATGACGAACAGCGGCCAAGCTGGCGTGCGTGAGATCGCGCTCCGACCCAGTGCGTTACAAGCGTGAATCCTGCCGCGTAGATCGACAACCAGATGATGCAAGCGGCATAGAGCGCGCGCACTTCGGCGTCGGTTCCGAGTGAGATCGTTCGCGACATGTGGTTAGAGAAAACGTGAAGCAGCAATGCCGCCTGGGCCAGGCCAAACACCGCGCGGCGGATGTGATCCCGTATCAGGCGCCCGATCGCGACGCAAGCCGCTATGGGCACCGCCATCCAGAGATCATTAGCCGCGACCCGAGCAGGCACGAGGCTCCGATGAACGATCGCTCCTGTGATCTCGATCCCGACGAGGCACAGCACAGATCCAACGACGACGTTCAGTCGCACCTTCGCACTCGTTCAGCGAACTTGATCCCCCGAATCATAGCTTCGCCACACTGCCGGTCAGTAGAAGCTCGCTGCAAACGCCGTGACGCGCCCGAGCAACACCATGGTATTGCCGGGTCGCCGCGTGGGCTGTCGCGCGTAAACTAGTCTTTCGCTGGCTTCATGGTCTGCGCTTCGAGCGTCACGTCCTGACCCGCGGATGGAGTCGCCGTCACCGCACATCATTCCGTCCGCCCGGCGCTTGGGAACCGCATGCGCGTACTCGCAACCACGTCGTACGCACGCGCGCCGTCATGATAGAAGAAATCCGCGGCACGGGAGGCCCCGATCGGCCGCTCGCTCCGCACGTCTGCGTCATATAGCTTCGGCGCCCGCCGCTTCCGCCGCGCTGTGATTGCCAACGTCCAGCAGCCGCGCGCACAACGCGACCAACTCGCGCCGGTCGATCGGCTTGGTGGCATAGTCCGTGCAGCCCGCGGCGATGCACTTGCCCCGCTCGTGCGTCAGCGCGTGCGCCGTCAGCGCCACAATCGGCAGCCGGCAGCCCTTCTCACGCAGCAGCGTCGTCGCGGTGTAGCCGTCCATCTCCGGCATCTGCATGTCCATCAGCACCAGGTCCACCGGCGAGGGCTGCCGCAGGCCGCCGCCGATGCTGCCGTCGTCCGTGAGTTGCTCGACGCCCAGCCGACCGTTCTCGACGACGATGACGTCGGCTCCGGCCTTTCGCAGCGTGTACGCGATCAGCCGTTGATTGTCGGGTCCGTCTTCGACAATCAGAATCCGTCGGCCGGCGAGCGGCTGCCGCTCATCGGGCGTTCCGATGACGCCGGTGGCGCGCGGCTCGACGCCGAAGCGCGCTTCGCGTGCCGCCACGAGCGGGGCGCTGATCTCGACGACGAAGGTGCTGCCGATGCCGGGGCTGCTTTGCACTGCAATCCCGCCGCCCATGAGTTCCGCGAGCCGCCGGCTGATGCGCAGTCCGAGGCCGGCTCCGCCGTAGCGACGCGCCATGGAGCTGTCGCCCTGCGAAAACGGCGCAAAAAGCTTCGGCAGGCGCTCGGGCTCGATGCCGATCCCGGTGTCGCGCACCGTAAAGCGCAGACGAGCGTTCCCGTCCCCCTGCTCCCACGTGGCGAGCAGCTCGGCGCGGCCGACCTGCGTGAATTTGATGGCGTTGCCGACAAGACTGCTGAGAATCTGCACCAGGCGCAGCGGATCGCACAGCACACGCTCGGGCACGTCCGGCTCCGCGCCGATCACCAGTTCGAGGCCCTTCTCGCGCGCCTCGACCGCGAACCGGGAGGCGATTTCGTCGAGCACGGCCCGCGGCTTGACTTCCGTCGGCGCGAGTTCGAGTCGGCCCATCTCCAGCTTCGACACGTCAAGAATGTCGTTGAGAATCGCCAACAGATGCTCGCCGTGGCGGCGGATCGACGTGATCGCCTCGATCGAGCGCTGTTCCACCGCGGGCAGCTCATCGCGCAACAGGTCCGCGTAACCAAGGATCGCCGTCATCGGCGTACGAATCTCGTGGCTGATGTTCGCCAGAAACTCGCTCTTGGCACGATCGGCGGCGGCCGCTTCGTCGCGTGCGACGCGCAGCGCCTCCTCGATGCGTTTGATCGGCGTCACGTCGGTGCGCACGCTCACATAGCGAGCGATGCGCCCGATGGCGTCGCGCTCGCCGACGATCGTGCTCTGCACCCAGTAGAGCGAACCATCCTTCGCACGATTGCAGACAGCGCCGCGCCACCAGCCGTCGCGCGCCACCGTCGCGTACATATCGCGCCAGAACTCGCGCGGGTGATGGCCGGAGTTCAGAATCGAGTGATTGCGGCCCAGCAGTTCGTCAGTGCGATAGCCGCTGACGGCGCAGAACTCCTCATTGACGTAGGTGATGCGGCCCTGCGCGTCTGCTTCGGAGACCAGGGCGTGTCGATCGAGTGCAACTTGCTGCGAGGAGAGGCCGTGCGGCCGCGGTTCCAACGTTCGGCGGCGGAAATCGAACCACTCGCGACTTGTGAGGCTGATAACCAGCGCGACCGCCGCACACCGGTAGACGGTCGACCACGCGTCGGGGCCGCCGGTCGCGGCGTACAGCAGCAGTTCCAGAACAAGGTACGCCGCGACCCCCAACACAAAGCGACCGGGTAGCGCGAGCGACGTGCCGCGCAGTCCCAGGTTCGTCGGAAGCTCCTCGCAGCTTCCGACCGCGCGCTCTGAACGGGTCCCTGCCATCGGATGCTGTATCGAACCGCGAAATTCGGACATTCACGGGCGATCATTTGTGCGTGCCGATTCGGGGATCCGGAACGCCGCAGTCTCCAAGCTCCCAGCGCCGACGCCCCGCGCTGAGCCGGCTCCTGTTCCGGTAATTCCTGCGAATCCGATGTATCTGAACCGCCGCGCCTGCCACATGACGTTCGAACGCCGCGTGGCATGCGTCCGAGTGGACGACTCGCGCTTGGCGTCGCAACCAAACGCAAGGGGTTAGAACATGCTTCGCAAGATTCTGGTTACCGCCTCGGCCTTCGCCGTGGCCGGCGTTGCAACGGCTCAGGCCACGCTGCTCCAGATCGTCACGAACGGGTCCGCGCAGCAGATCGAAGTTCAGATCGGACCGGTGCCGGGTGAAGTCACCGTGACCGGCGTGAACGGCGGCGGCAGCCTGTCGTACTTCGGCGTCACCTCCATCGATCTGCGCACCGGCGCCGCCCAGGACTTTGTCGAGTTTCGCATCGACACCGCGGTCATCCCGGACATCGCGATCAACACCGCCGGCGGAATCTCCGACGTCAAGTTCATCTACGAGATTCCCTTCACGACCGACGCGGTGACGTCGAACGTCACCGTCACGGGCAGCACGGCGGTCGACGCGGTCGACTTCCTGGTGCTCGCGGCCGGCGACAACTTCACCGGCAACTGGACCGTCAGCCAGGGCGCGGGCAACAACACCTCGACGACGACGGTCAACATCCCCACACCGTCGACGGCGCTGGCGCTGAACTACAGCGGCACCGCTGGCACCGGCCAGGACTTCCTGGGCATGACCCTCGTCAGCGGCGCGTCCGACCTCAGCCTGTCGGTCGGCGGCAACCTCGGCGGCGGCGTCGATAACGCCAGCATCTACATCGACGGCCTCGCTCCGGCCACCACCACCGCCGCCCTCAACCTCGATATGGGCGCCGGCGACGACAGCGCCACCACCGAGATCATCTCGCGCGGCGGCACAGCGGCGGTCAGCGGCTCGCTCCGCGGCGGCAACAACAAGGACGTCCTGACCCTGAAGATCGAAGGCGACGGCACGCTGAACACGACGCTCGACGGCGGCGCGCTCAGCGACCTGCTCGACGTCAGCGTCAAGGGCACCATGACCGGCGCTCCGCGCCTGATCGCCGGCGCCGGCGACGATGAGCTCAAGATCGTCGTCGACGGCCCGCTGACGCTCGCCCCGTTCCTCGACGGCGGCCTCGGCTATGACAAGGCGATCGGCTTCGGCACGATCATCAACTGCGAGGAAATCAACTAGCTCAATCGGCTAGTCGAGTTCGAGCAAAACGCGGCCTGGTCCGGCGAATCCGGATCGGGCCGCGTCGTTATTTGGCGTCTCGACGGCGCGCCGCTGAGTCGTCGATTGGCCGTTGATCGGCGCGCATCGTCTGCTACCATGAGCGATTCGGCCAGCGGCCGAGCGTGCCGCCGGACCCGTCGTCGGCGACGACCGAGGCGCGATCGCGGCGCGAGGCGAGTACCCGACATCCAATCACCGCCGCCGGAACCGCCGGCGGGGAGCGAGGAAGCAACGACATGGGGCAGATTGAGAAAGTCGCCGTGATCGGACTGGACTGCGGAGAGCCCAGCCTGGTCTTCCGCCGTTGGATCGACCATCTGCCGAACATCCGCCGGCTGATGCAGAACGGGCTGTGGGGCAATCTCGAAAGCTGCATGCCGCCGATCACCGTGCCGGCCTGGAGCTGCATGACCACCAGCAAGGACCCCGGCACACTCGGCGTCTACGGCTTTCGCAATCGCAAGGACAACACCTACGACGGCCTCTCGATCGCGACCAATCTCGCCATCAAGGAGCCGCGCGTCTGGGATTACCTCGGCAAGGCCGGCAAGAAGTCGATCAGCATCGGCGTGCCGCAGACCTTCCCCATTACGAACCCGCCGAACGGCTTGCAGGTCACGTGCTTCCTCACGCCCGGCATCGACAGCGACTACACGCACCCCAAGGACCTGAAGCAGGAGATCGCGTCGGTCGTCGGCGAATACATCATCGATTGCAAGGACTTCCGCACCGACAACAAGAAGTGGCTGCTCGATCAGATCTACGAGATGACCGACAAGCGCTTCAAGCTCTGCAAGCACCTGCTGCAGACCAAGCCCTGGGACCTGTTCTGGATGGTCGAGATGGGAACCGACCGCATTCATCACGGTTTCTGGCAATACATCGACGCCGAGCACCATCGCTACGAAGCCGGCAACGAATTCGAGCACAGCATCCGTGACTACTACATCCACATCGACAATCTGATCGGCGAGCTGCTCTCGGTGATCGACCAGGAGCGCACCGCGATCTTCATCGTCAGCGACCACGGCGCGAAGCGCATGGACGGCGGGTTCTGCTTCAACGACTGGCTCATTCGCGAAGGCCTGCTCACGATGAAGGAGCCGGTCACGGGCAAGAAGCAGTTCAAGTTCAACGAGGTCGACTGGAGCCGCACCAAGGTCTGGGGCGAGGGCGGCTACTACGCCCGCTGCTTCATTAACCGCGAAGGCCGCGAGTCGCAGGGACAGGTCAAGTCCGCGGAATACGAGGTGTTTCGCGATGATCTGATCCGCAAGATCGAGGCGCTGACGGACCACAACGGTCGCCCGATGGGCAACCGCGCGTACAAGCCCGAGGCCATCTATCGCAAGGTCAACGGCGTGGCGCCCGATCTGGTCGTCATCTTCGGCGATCTGCACTGGCGCAGCGTCGGCACGATCGGCAACCCCGACATCTACACCTTCGAGAACGACACGGGCCCCGACGACGCCAACCACGCGCAGCAGGGCATGTACATTCTGCACCACCCCAGCCTGCCCAAGGGCAACCACGACCGTTCGCTCTACGACGTGACGCCGACGATCCTGAAGATGCTGGATCAGGCGGCGCCGGCCGACCTGGTCGGCAAACCGATGATCTGATTCGTCGGCTCGAGGGGTATTCGGCGTGCGATCCGTCGTCCGCAAGGCCGGCGGATCGCCGCGTTTCAGAGACGCGCGCGATGTCCTAGAGCGGGTCGTCGGTCGCCGCGAAGCCCGTCAGGTGCAGCGCTCGGCGGCCTCGAAACTGGCCCGGCGCGGCGTGGTATTTGTTCTTGCCCGCGACCTGCACGATCAGCGGCGCCTCGACGCGCTTGTCGAGAACGATCAGATCGCCGGCCTGCAACGAGCGCAACTGGCTCAGCTTCAGCGTCGTGCGGCCCAGGTACGCCGTCAACGGCACCGCGCCGCGCTGCAGGCCCCGCATCAGCCGCCGGTGGTTGTTGTCGTCGGCCGCGCGCGGCTTGAAGAACCACGTCTGGCTGGTGAGGTGGCTCAGCACCGACTCGATCGTGTTGAACGGGATGCACAGGCTCATCGTGCCGGCGTAGGAGCCGAACTTGATCTCGAAGGTGATGAACACCACGACCTCGCTCGGGGCCACGATGTGCACCAGGTGCGGATTGCTCTCGGTCTGCACCAGCTCGAACTTCGCTTCCACCAGGTTGTGCCAGACCTCGGACAGGTGGTCGAGCGCTTTTTCCGTCAGCCGCTGCATCAGACGCCACTCGATCGACGTGAGCGGACGCTGCGGAATGTAGGTCTCGCTGTTGGCTCCGCCCAGCAGCCGATCCACGATCGGGTACACGATCAGCGGGCTGAATTCCAGGCACATCTCGCCTTCGAGCGGCGGGGCCCTGAGCACCGTGAAGCACGTGGGCACCGGCATGGAGTGAATGAATTCGCTGTAGGTGAGCTGTTCGACGCCCACAACGCGCACGTCGATGATCGTGCGCAGCAAGCCGCTGAGCGTCGCCCCAAAATTTCGCGCGAATACTTCGTGGACCGACGCCAGCGCCCGAATCTGGTCCTTGCTGACGCGCTCGGGACGCTTGAAGTCGTAGAGCTGCGCCTCGACTTGCGGCACGGAGCGCAGCGTGCCCCCCGGCGCGGGACCGGCTGCCGCCGCGTCCTCGGGCGGCGTCTCCGTCGCCACCGAGGCCAGCAGCGCGTCGATTTCACTCTGATCCAGCACTTCCGACATCCGCACTCCAGCGATTCAGCCGGGGCCTTGTCTGCGTGGGGTGGGCCATGCCCGCCCTCTCTGCGTAGGGTGGGCCATGCCCACCTTCTCTGCGTAGGGTGGGCCATGCCCCCTTCTGAAATCCGCGCTCGGCGCGGGTCGGCTCGGCGCGACTCCTATCCCGCGAGGAATTGGTGGCACGGCCCACCCTACAAGCTTCCGAATATCCGCGATTCCGCGACCCCG
Source organism: uncultured Planctomycetales bacterium (assembly GCA_964388675.1). GTDB lineage: Bacteria > Planctomycetota > Phycisphaerae > UBA1845 > Fen-1342 > CAYMBL01. Next base: position 4,449 of record CAYMBL010000046.1, on the reverse strand, counting down.
CGGCTCGGCGTAACGCCTATTCCGCGAAGAATTGGTGGGCACGGCCCACCCTACAAACTCCAGCGACCCGCGGCTCGGCGTCATTCCGCGGAAAATTGGTGGGCACGGCCCACCCTACTTCCTTTCATCGGTGCAGGCACGCCGCGTCGCATCGCCGTGGCGCGCCTTTGCGCCGTGGGGCGCAGTTCCCGCGCGACCGAACGGTTGTCGGGGTCCGCCGGCACGGCTACAGTGCGTGGCTCGACTCGCGTCCGGATTGCGGCCGTCGGGCCCGCCGCACGCGACGAACGCGATGGAGACCTGACGCGCGATGGCCAAGAAGAACCATGACGTGACGGACCTTTCCCTGGCGACGGCGGGCCGCAAGCGAATCGAGTGGGCCGATCGCGACATGCCCGTGCTGCGCCTGATCCGCACGCAGTTCGAGAAAAATAAGCCCCTGAAGGGCATCCGCATGGGCTGCTGCATGCACGTTACGTCGGAAACGGCGAACCTGATGCGCACGCTTCAGGCCGGCGGAGCGCAGGTCGCGCTCTGCGCCTCCAACCCCCTTAGCACGCAGGACGAGACGGCCGCGAGCCTGGTCAAGGACTACGACGTGCCGGTCTTCGCCCGCCGCGGCGAGAGCGTCGAGACGTTCTATCAGCATTTGAACGCCGTGATCGACTCCAAGCCGAACATCACGATGGACGACGGGGCCGACCTGGTCAATCTGCTGCACACCAAGCGTCAGAAGGACGCTTCGACCATCGTTGCCAGCATGGAGGAAACGACCACGGGCGTGATCCGCCTGCGGGCCATGCATGAGCAGGGCGCGCTCAAGTTCCCGGTCATCGCGGTCAATGACGCCGACACCAAGCACCTGTTTGATAATCGCTACGGAACCGGTCAGAGCACGATGGACGGCGTGGTGCGCGCCACGGACGTGCTGCTCGCCGGAAAACGCGTCGTCGTTGCCGGCTACGGCTGGTGCGGGCGCGGCGTGGCGATGCGCGCACGCGGCGCCGGAGCGCAGGTCACAGTCACCGAGATCAACCCGCTCAAGGCGCTCGAAGCCGTGATGGACGGGTTCGACGTGCGGCCGATGGGCGAGGCCGCGGCGTTCGGCGAGGTTTTCGTTACCGTTACCGGGAACAAGCACGTGCTGCGCGAGGAGCACTTCCGAAAAATGCCGCCCGGCGCGATGGTCTGCAACAGCGGCCACTTCGACGTCGAGATCGACATTCCCGCGCTGGCCCGCATGTCGCGCAAGGTCATCAAGGCCGTGCGCACGAACGTCGACGAATACGTGATCTCCGACAGCAAGAGCGTGTTCCTGCTCGCGGAGGGGCGGCTGGTGAACCTGAGTGCGGCGACCGGTCACCCGGCCAGCGTCATGGACATGAGTTTTGCGACGCAGGCCCTGGCTGCGGAGTGGGCGGTGCGGCACGGAAAGAAGCTGGAGCTGGGTGTGCACGACGTGCCGGTGGAGATCGAGGACCGCGTGGCCAAGCTGAAGCTTGAGGCGATGCGCGTGAAGATCGATCGGCTGACGCGGGAGCAGGTCGCATATCTGGCGAGCTCGCACGAAGGTACGTGAACCCGGCTTCACGTGCGCGGTTGCGGTTTATAGATTATCAGGACCTGGCGATCTCGCAACTGTATTCTTAGCAACAGATTATAGGAATCGCGCAGTTGGCGAAAAAATTGCGCTGCCGCGCTTGACTCAATCTTGCTGGACACGCGAACGTGTAGTATACTTCCCGCGTACGAGGCTCCCCAAAGGCCGCGCACGGTGATGCTCCGTCGGATTGGCTCCCCGACCGAGTAGCGTGGCACTGTACCTGTTTGTTAGCACCCTAGAGTACGCCGGGTCAACACCGGCGGCGTCTTCTCAGGGGGCTCGCTGCGCGCTTCGCGCGGCAGGGTGAAGGGGAAGCAGCCATGAGTAAGCCGTTGGAGCCGCTACAGCCGTCCGTGTGCCGGAAAATCCGGCCGCGCGTTCGGCCGCCGGCGGACGCCGTTCTCCAGACTCTATCGGTAGCCGATCGACGCCTGCTTGAAACGCGGCTGACGGCCATCGCCGAGTGCCTGTTCAACCCGATTTTCCGTCGCGGGGCGGCGGTGCGGTCCCTGCTTGGGTCCCGTTCCGCGGCGCCGACGAACGCCTGCGACGACAGCGGGTGTGATCTGCTGGCGCCGGTGCTGCGTTCGCCGACCGTCGAGCAGGAGCGCACGCTCTTTCTCCGTCTGAACTACTTCCGCTACCGCGTGATGTGCGTGCTCGCCAAGCATCGTGAAACGGAGCTCAGCGAGGCCGGCCTCCAGATGCTGCTGCGCTGGGAGCGCGCCGTAACCGTCGCGCGCAGCGAGATTGTCGCCATGAACATGCCGCTGGTGCTGGCGATGGCCAAGCGCACGCGCATTACCGGCGTCGACCCCGCCGACCTCATCAGCGAGGGCAACCTGGCGCTGCTGCGCAGCGTCGACAAATTCGACTGCGCCCGCGGCTTCAAGTTCAGCACCTATGCGTGCCGCGCGATTCTGAAGAGCTTCTCGCGCGTGGCGTCGCGGACGGCGCGCTACCGCGGCTATTTCCCGGCGGAGTTCGATCCGACGCTCGAAAAGAGCGATTTCCTCGAAATCAAGCGTGAAACGCTGGAGAGCGACTGCGTGGACGAACTTCGCGACATCCTGGGGCGGAATCTGGCGTGTCTGAGCGACGTCGAGGCCGAAGTCATCCGCGCGCGATTCGCGCTCGAAGACGGGCCGATTGGCGACGACATCGCCCAAAAGGCTCGCACGCTCGAACAGGTCGGCGAGATGATCGGCGTGACCAAGGAGCGCGTGCGGCAGATTCAGAACAAGGCGCTCGACAAGCTGCGCGTAGCGCTGGAAGACGGGATTCTGTCGCGGTAACTCACGACCGCAGCGACCGATAAACTCGATTCCTCGAAGTGGCCGCGCACCGATTGACCTTTTCGGTGCGTTTGGCTACTTTTGCTCACGGAATCGGGGAAAGAAAGCCAAACACGTCTTGGGCGCCGGATCGCCGGCGCGTGCAGCGCTTTCCGCCCGAACACGGGTGCAGGGTTGGTCGTTCGCGACGATCAAATCAACTTTCTAGCCGTCGTCGGTCCGCTCATGGAGCGGCGCGATTTCACCGCGCTCGCCGCCGTGCTGGGTGAGAACTGGTGTCCCGCCCGGCTGCGCGATCTCCTGGCGTCGCAAAATCCGGCCGTGACCGCCCTGGCAGCGCGCTGCCTGGGACTGAGCGGTGAGCGTGAGGATCGTGCGCTGCTGGCGGCGCTGCTGCGCCATCCGAGCGATCGCGTTTCGTCGGCGGCCGAAGACGGCCTCTGGGCGCTTTGGCTGCGCGGCGGCTCTGTCGTAGGCAATCAGCTTCTGGCGCTGGCCGTTGCGTGTCAGCGGGACGATCAACCCAGCGAGGCGCTCAGCGTGCTCGCGGACCTGACCGCCGCTGAGCCGGATTTTGGCGAAGCGCAGCACCAACTGGCGCTGGCGCTGCACAGCCTGGGGCGCTATCACGAAGCCGTTGAGGCCTACGAGCGGGCGCTCGCGGCCGAGCCGGAGCATTTTGCCGCGGCGGCGGGGCTTGGACACGCCTGCGTCGAGCTTGGCGAACTGGCGCGGGCCCTGGATAATTACGAGCGGGCGCTACGGATTCACCCCCGAATGCCAGACATCTGCGAGGTCGTGCCGTCGCTTCGTAGCGCGCTGGGGCGGCGCAGCGTGGCCTAGCGCAGCGCGAGACGGCTCTTGGCGGCTTTGCTGCTTTACGGCGGTTCTTTCAACCCCATTCACCACGGACACTTGATCGTTGCGCGCAACGTGGCGGAACAGCGCCAATTCTCGCGCGTCGTGCTCATCCCCTCGCGCCGGCCGCCGCACAAGCGCGACGACGAGCTGGCGCCGGCGGAGGCGCGGCTGGCGCTTTGTCACGCCGCGGTCGAGGGCGATGAGTTGTTCGAGGTCAGCGACTGGGAGATGCAGCAGAGCGGGCCGAACTACACGCTGACGACTGTGCGGCATTTTCGCGGCCTGTACCCGCCGCCGGCGCGGCTGGCGTGGCTGATCGGCATGGATTCGCTGGCGGAATTGGCGACCTGGCACCGTGTGGCGGATCTGCTCGCGGAATGCGAGATGCTTACGGCGCAGCGGCCGGCCAGCGCGCCGCCATCGCTCGAGCCGCTGACGCCGCTGTTGCCGCCCGCGGCGCTGGAGCGGTTGCAGGCCAACATTCTGGAGACGCCGCGGATCGACGTGGGCGCGACGCAGATTCGGGCGCGGGTGGCGGCGGGCCGATCGATTCGTTACCTGGTTCCGGAGCGCGTGCGCGAGGAGATCGAGCGCCGGGGCTTGTATCGGGACTAGCGCCGCCGGCGATCAACTCACCGCGTGTGCGGGTTTGGGCAGATCGTCCTTGATCTTCTGCTGGCGAATCGACTC
>CAYMBL010000045.1:0-28862 GCA_964388675.1 uncultured Planctomycetales bacterium | reverse complement strand
TGTCGCTGTTGTCGCAACCCGGCAGGTTGTTCGGGCAGCTCGGGCCGCCGCCGCCACCGTTCGGAGCGAACAGCTCCATCCAGTGCTGCGCGTAGGGCGAACCGCCGTACCAGAAGGTGCCGAGGAACGTCGGCCACGAGCCCTGAGCGCCGACGAAGATGTCCATGGCGTTCTCAATGCCAGGACCGCCGTTGACGCCGGGGTTGTTGGCATCGCCGTCGTGCGTGATGAACGGGCCGTACGTCGTGATGCCGGCGCCGAACGGCGTCAGCAGACCGTACGTGTAGCCGAAGTCGGTCAGGCCGGCGCCCGAGAAGTTCGGCAGGTTGCCGTCGACGACGTCGTAGTCGCCGCCGGTGACCGTGAAGCCGAAGCCGAGAGCGTCGAGATCGAACGTCACGATCCAGCAACCGAGCGCGCCACCGACGCCGCCCGGGAGCAGCGTGATGTCAAAGCCGGCGAGGAACGTGGGGGTGCGAGCGGCGAAGCCGTTCTCATCACCCAGGAAGATGATCTGCTGGTCGTTGGTCGCAGGACCATCGGCGCAGTAGGTCATCGAGAAACCGCCGACCTCCGCCGGGTCGCTCGCGGTGCCGACATCGCCCCAATCCAGAAGCTGATCGGCATCGAGCGCGACGTAGAAGGTCTGCGTCGCGATCGCCTGCCAGATCTGACCGCCCAGACGAGTCGCGGCACCGTTGCCCTGCTCGATCTCGCCGGTCGCCAGATTCATGCTGACGCGCGTCGGCTTCACGGCCGGCCGCACATCGATGGCCAAGGCGCTTGCGGTAAACGCGCCGACCAACGCCGTTCCCATCAGAAACTTCTTCATTCCTAGACCTCCCATCGAAATACCCTGACACTCTCGACGGCCGACGACTCAGTCAGCGCAGACGAACCGGCTCCCTGGATGCCGACACGGCACACAACGGACCCCCTTTCGGGCTGGCCAACGACACCGACTGCCATCGCTCCCAAGAAAGATGTGAGCTTTCCGCCCTTCCCTAAGGGCATCTGACGATATTAGCTCTCCGCTTCGTGGAACGCAACAGCAGATGAAGAAAGTGTGAGCGGTTGCGCGCGATTTCTTACCGCGATTTCTTCGACTTGCCCGACTTCGGAGTCTCGGTCGCCGGCGGCGACGACGCCTCCGCCGCCTTCGGTTTCTCCTTCGAGTCCGATTTCGCTGCCTCGGGCTTCGGCTTCTCCTGATCCGCCGCCTGCTTGTACGAATCGCTCCGATAATCCGTGGTATAGAAACCCGAACCCTTGAAGATCACGCCGCCGCCGGTGCCGATCAGTCGCCGCAGCCGCGACTTCCCGCAACCCGGGCACTTTTTCAGCGGAGCCGCGCTCATCGACTGAAACTCTTCGAACGTATGCGCACAAGCATCGCAGGCGTATTCGTACGTCGGCACGGCTAGCACCCCGCTATTCAGACGCTTTCGCCACGATTACCTTCGAGGTACGCAGCACGCGGTCGTGAATCCGATAACCGCGGGCCAGTTCCTCGAGCACGACGCCCGCCGGTCGCTCGCCGCTCGCCTGCATCATCACCGCTTCATGCACGTCCGGGTCGAACGTCTGATCGACCGCCGCGATCGGCGTCACGCCGAACTTCCTCAATGCCGCGTGGAACTGCTCCAGCACGATCTGAAGACCCGCGGCGACGCCTGCAACGTCGCCCGCAGTCTTCGAAGAAGCGCAGGTGCGCTCGAGGCCGTCGAGCGGGTCGAGCAGCTCGCGTGCCAGATCGGTGTGCGCGAAACGCAGAGCTTCCTGCTTGTCTCGTTGCGCGCGCTGCTGCACGTTGCGCATCTCGGCGATCAACCGCAGGTGCTGATCCTTCAATTCCTGCACCTGCCGCTGCAGCGCGGCACGCTCGTCCTCGGGCGCCGCTGCGGCCGCGGAATCCAAAGGCGGTTCGGCGTTCGCGTTCTGCATGTTTTCAGCGTCGGTCGCACTCATCGCTGCATCCTCAACATTCCGTCGGCGCGACTCACTCGCCGCCGCTGCTGCCGGTGAAATAGTCGCGCATGCGCTCGAAGAAGCTCTTGCTCTCGGGCATCACGGACTTGTCCTCGGCGGCGGCATACTTGCGCAGCAACTCCTGCTGCTCGCGCGTCAACGACTGCGGCACTTCGATCACCACCTGCACGATCTCGTCGCCCACACCGCCGCCGCGCAAGTTCGGCAAGCCGCGTCCGGCGAGGCGCAGGAGCGTACCGTGCTGCGTGCCCGGTGGAATTCGCAATGGGGTGGCGCCCTTGAGCGTGGGGGCGTCGAGCGTCGCGCCGAGCGCAGCCTGCGTGAAACTGATCGGCAGCCGGCAGATCAGGTCGTCGCCGTCGCGCTCGAAGAACGGATGGGGTCGCACCTGCACGATGCAGTGCAAATCGCCGCGCACCGCGCCCGAGCGGCTCGGCTCGCCCTCTCCGCGCACGCGCACACGCTGGCCCGCATGCACGCCCGGCGGAACCTTCACCGCGATCTCCACCGGAGAGCGCGAGCGGCCATTGCCGCCGCACTGTTTGCATGGCTTGTCGATCGTCTGTCCGCGTCCGCGGCAGGCGGGGCAGTCGACCACCGTCCGCGTTACGAAAAAACCGACCGTTGTCTGTCGCTCGACCTGCCCGTAGCCGCCGCACGTGCGACAGGTCTTGGGAGTGCTGTCCGGCTCGGCGCCGCGTCCGGTGCAGCGCTCGCAGACATCGGCGCGCTCGAACCGCAGCACGCGCTCGACTCCGGTCGCGACCTCCTCGAGGCTGATGTCGACCACGGTCTGAATGTCGACGCCGTGATCGGCGGCGCGGCCGCGGCGCCGACCGCCGCGCGCCTCGCCGAACAGTTCGCCGAAGATGTCGAAGATGTCCTCGACGCCCATGCCGGAGAAATCGTGCATGGGAGCGCCCGAGAGCCCGGCGTGACCGTGCCGGTCATACCGCGCGCGGCGTTCCGCGTCGCTTAGAACTTCGTATGCCTCGGCCGCCTCTTTGAATAGCTCCTCGGCGCCGGGATCGCGGTTGCGGTCCGGGTGGTATTTCAACGCCGCCTGGCGATAGGCGCGCTTGATCTCGTCCGGCGTGGCCTCGCGCTGGACTCCGAGCACTTCGTAGTAGTCTCGCTTTTTCGCCACGCCCGCCCGCATTTCCGCCGCACCGTTCGCGTCTGAACTGTGGATTGAACAGGGGCGCCCGCGAGTCTCTCACGTGCGCCCCTGTCGCTCCTTCCCTCTCCGGTTCGCACCGCGCCGCTCGAATGCGGCGCATCGGCGCTAGTGCGTAGCGCCCTCGATGTTCTTGTGCTTGTCGGGCTTGAACTCGGTGCACATGACGTCGGTCGTCAGCAGCAGACCAGCCACGCTGGCCGCGTTCTGCAGCGCCACCCGCGCCACTTTCGCCGGGTCGATGATGCCCGCTTCGAGCATGTCGACGTACTGTCCGGTCGCGGCGTTGTAGCCGAAGGTCTTGCTCGAGTTCGACAGCACCTCGTCGATCACGACGCCGCCGTCCTCGCCGGCGTTTTCGGCGATCTGACGCGTCGGGAACTCCAGCGCCTTGGCAACGATCGAATAGCCGAGCGTTTCGTCGCCTTCGATCTTTCGTGCGGCGTCCTTGATGGGCTTGATGGCCCGCAGGAACGCCACGCCGCCGCCGGGCACCACGCCTTCCTCGGCCGCGGCCTTGGTTGCGTGGAATGCGTCGTCGACGAGGTCCTTGCGCTCCTTGACCTCGATCTCAGTCGCACCGCCGACCTGCACCACCGCCACGCCGCCGGTCAGCTTGGCCAGGCGTTCCTGCAGCTTTTCGCGGTCGTAGTCGCTGGTGGTCTTCTCGATCTGGGCGCGAATCTGCGCCAGGCGCGAGTCGATGTCCTTCTTTTTGCCGGCGCCTTCGATGATCGTGGTGTCGTCCTTGGTGATGACGACCCGCTTGGCGCGGCCCATCATCGTCAGGTCGATGTTGTCGACCTTCAGGCCCTGATCTTCGCTGATGAACATGCCGCCCGTGACGGTTGCGATGTCTTCGAGCATGGCCTTGCGGCGATCGCCGAAGCCCGGCGCCTTGACGGCGGCGCAGTTCAGAATGCCGCGCAGCCGATTGACGACCAGTGTCGCCAGGGCCTCGCCTTCGACGTCCTCGGCGATGATGAGGAACGGCTTGCCGGCGGTCAGCAGCTTCTCGAGCAGGGGAACGAACTCACGCAGCGAGCTGATCTTCTTCTCGAAGATGAAGATGTAGGGGTCTTCCAGCACGGCTTCGAGCGTGTTGGGGTTCGTGATGAAGTAGGGCGAGATGAAGCCCTTGTCGAACTGCATGCCCTCGACGTGCTCCCACGTCGTCTCGATGCCCTTGCCCTCTTCGATTTCGATTACGCCGTCCTTGCCGACCTTCTCGAACGCCTCGGCCAGCATGCGGCCGACGTCCTTGTCGCCGTTGGAGCTGATCGTGCCGACTTTCGCGATGTCGTCCTTGCCGCGAATCTTGCTCGACTGCGCCTTGATGCTGTCGACCGCGATCGTGACGGCGGCGTCGATGCCGCGCTTGAGCGCCACCGGGTTGGCGCCGCTGGCGACCAGCTTCAGGCCTTCGGCGAAGATCGCCTCGGCCAGCACGCAGGCGGTGGTGGTGCCGTCGCCGGCGACGTCGCCGGTCTTGCTGCAAACCTCATTGACCAGCTTGGCGCCCATGTTCTGGAACGGATCGGGCAGCTCGATTTCCTTGCTGACCGTCACGCCGTCCTTCGTGATGCGCGGCGCGCCCCACGACTTCTGCAGCAACACGTTGCGGCCGACCGGTCCGAGCGTGCTCTTGACCGTGCGCGCCAGCAGGCGGATGCCGGCCAGCGTCTCGCGTCGCGCGTGATCGGAATACATCAGTTGTTTCGCAGCCATCATTCTCTCCCGCGTGCGAGCGGCGCGCCGGGTCTCCGGATTCGCCGCGATCGGATCGCTCTCCGCCTAGTCCTGCACCGCCAGCACATCCGACTCGCGCAGGATTACGAAATCCGCGCCGTCGAGCTCGATCTCGGTGCCGCTGTACTTGCCGTAGAAGACCACGTCGCCGACCTTCAGCGACATCTTGCCGCGCTCGCCGCTCTTTTCGAGCAGCTTGCCCGGGCCGGCCGCGACCACGCGGCCCTGCATGGGCTTCTCGCGGGCGTTGCTGGGCAGCACGATGCCGCCGCGCGTCGTTTCCTCGGCCTCGAACGGCTGGACCACCACGCGGTCATCCAGCGGACGAATCTTCACGTTGACTTTCTTGGGAGCATCCTTCATCGCAGTCGCCATGTGATTCCCTCTCGTTGGCGGACGAACCTGTTCGCCCGATCCTGCTCTCAATGACTCGATTCGCCGGCGCGAGCCTACATCATGCCGCCCATGCCGCCCATTCCACCCATGTCGTCGTCATCCATGCCGCCCATGCCGCCCGGACCGCCGGGGCCCGGCTTGCCGCCGTCGGCCTTGGGTTTCTCGGCGATCAGGCAGCTTGTGCTCAGCAGCACGCGCGCCACGCTGGCCGCGTTCTCGAGCGCGCTGCGCACGACCTTGGTCGGGTCGATCACGCCGGCCTTCATCAGGTCGCCGTACTCGCCGCTGTCGGCGTTGAAGCCGAAGCCGGCGCTCTTGTTCTCGCTGACCTTCTTGAGGATCACGGCCGGCTCGTAGCCCGCGTTGCCGACGATCTGACGCAGAGGCGCCGTCAGCGCGTCGCGCACGACGCCGACGCCCGCCGCCTCGGAATCGCCGCCCTTGACCCTGAAGCCCTCGAGCGCCGTGCGCGCCCGCAGCAGCGCCACGCCGCCGCCGGGCACCACGCCTTCCTCGATGGCCGCGCGTGTCGCGTGCAGCGCATCCTCGACGCGTGCCTTCTTTTCCTTCAGCTCGGCCTCGGTCGCGGCGCCGACGTTGATCTGTGCCACGCCGCCGGCCAGCTTCGCCAGCCGCTCCTGCAGCTTCTCGCGGTCGTAGTCGCTGGTGGTCTGCTCAATTTCGCGGCGAATCTGCTCAATGCGGCCCTTGATCGCCTTGCTGTCGCCGGCGCCTTCGATGACCGTCGTGTTGTTGGCGTCGACGCGCACGCGCTTCGCCGTGCCCAGGTCCGCGATCGTCACTGCGTCGAGCTCGATCCCGAGGTCCTTGAAGACCGGCTTGGCGCCGGTGAGAACCGCGATGTCCTCGAGCATCGCCTTGCGGCGGTCGCCGTAGCCCGGCGCCTTCACGGCCACCACGTTGATGATGCCGCGCAGCTTGTTCACGACCAGCGTGGCCAGGGCCTCGCCCTCGACGTCCTCCGCCACGATCAGCAGCGGCTTCTTGGCCTGCGCCACTTTCTCGAGCAGCGGCACGAGCTTGGTCACGCTCGAAATCTTGTCCTCGAACACCAGCACCATGCACTTGTCGTACACGCATTCCATCTCGTCAGGATTCGTCACGAAGTGCGGGCTGAGATAGCCGCGGTCGAACTGCATGCCCTCGACCACGTCGACCGTGGTCTCCAGGCTCTTGCCTTCTTCGACCGTGATCACACCGTCCTTGCCGACCTTCTCGAAGCAGTCAGCCATGATCTCGCCGATGGTGCGGTCGTTGTTGGCCGAGATGCTGGCGATGTTGGTGATGTCGTCCGACTTCTTCACGTCCACCGGACGCGAGATCGTCTTGAGCTGCTCGACGACGGCTCGAACCGCCGCGTCGATGCCGCGATTCAGACCGTTGGGGTCATGCCCGGCGGTGATCAGCCGGAAACCCGCCTTGAAAATCGCTTCGGCCAGAACGGTCGCGGTCGTCGTGCCGTCGCCGGCGACGTCGCTCGTCTTGCTGGCGGCTTCCTTCACGAGCTGTGCGCCCATGTTCTCGTACTTGTCGGACAGTTCGATCTCTTCGGCGACCGTCACGCCGTCCTTTGTGACGTTGGGCGCGCCCCAACCCTTGTCGAGCACCGCGTTGCGGCCGCGCGGACCGAACGTGCTCTTGACCGCGCCGGCCAGCTTTTCCACGCCGGCGAGAATTTTCTGCTGAGCTTCCTGATCAAACGCCAACATCTTGGCAGCCATATCGCCTCTCCTTCGGAGCTATCGAACCGTCGCGGATGGTTGCAGGCGCAAGGTCCATCCGGGAGGAACAGGAGCAATCGGGGTGCCACGTCGCTGGACTTCCGGCAATCGCGTGACCTAATTCCATTTTTCCTATGAACTTAGAACTGATTCGCGTCGCCGCCCGATTAGAGCCGGTTCGCCCTCGGTTGCCGGGCTGGCAGTGTCAATGTGACAGAGCCGCTTCGGGTCGCAGCTGCGTTCACTCCGGCTGCGCCGCCTGCGGCGCGTGCCGTTCCAGGTACTCCCGAACGTCGCTGGTCAGCGTCGCGTCCTTGAGGCCCGCCGCGCGCGCGTTCTCCAGTGCCGCGTCCACGGTCGTTCCGCCCTGCATCGCACTGTACACGCCGAACATGGCGCCGCTGCGGTTCGAAGACCCGCATTGCAGCAGCATGCTCTGCCCGCGCCGCTTGCTGATCTCGGCGACAAACGCGTCCGCCTGCGACTCGCTGAGCTGGTCGGAGCGCATCGGCAAGTGGACGTAATCCAGGCCCGCCGCGCGGACCTGCCCCGGATACTCGGCAGGCACCTGCTCCGGCAGTCGAAAGTCGACGATCGTTTGCACGCCGCGCGCCCTCAGGTCCGCCAGCGCGTCAGGCTGCACGGCGCCCGATACGTAGATGTCTCCCGAGCGCGAGAGGTTCTTGACGCGCTGATCGGCGATCGGTTCCGGCCGCGGCTGCGGCGCAGCGCATCCGGTCAGCAGCGCCGCGACGCCGACGCTCATGCCTACGACACGGCGAAAAATGCTCTTGTTCGTCATCGTTTTCTCGCTCTTGGTTTGGGATGGGCCTCACGGCGCGGCGGCTCGGCGTCCGCCTGATCCAGCCCGAATTCCTGCAGCCACACGTCCGCATCGCTTTGCCGCGCCGCCAGATCGGCTCGGTTTCGATCAGGGTCCGGCGCCTCCGCCGGCGGCTGGTTCAGTCGCGCAACGAACTCGGCCGAGCCGACCGAGCGTGCCTTGTGCCGGCGTGCCGTGCGCACCAGCTCGCGGTCGCTCGACACCACCAGCATCCGCTTGCCCGCGGACGCGCCGCGAATCAGGTCGCTCAGCACGGCGTCGGCGGTTTGGGCCTCGCTGAAACGCACGTCGAGTCCGCGCGCGGCAAGTTGAGCCTCAAGTCCCGCGCCCGGCGCCACGCCGTCAAACACCACGATCGCACGGGTCTGTCGCCGACGGGCCCAGTCCGCGATCAACGCGCACAATCGCGCGCGTCCGGGGGGATGCTCGGGATCGTGATCGCGCGCAGCGTGGAGCAGGTTGTTGCCGTCCACCAGCAAAACGCCGCCGAGAAACACGTCGACTCCCTCGTGCTCGCCGGATGGTATTCGCGCGGGAGTCGCTCGCAAAAAAAGGCGGGCGGAAGCCGGTGGGCGCCGGGGGGGTACGCCTCACGCGGGCATGCCGCCCGTTGGTTCGCCTCAGTTACTGCATCTGCGGATCAGCAGACGATCGGACCCGAACTCAGCTCTCCCGTTCCGAAGTGTCGAAAAGAAGCATAGGGACTTCGCATGGAAATTCAAGACGGTTCGGACCGGTGCGCGGGATTTCTTCGCGCTGCGAATCGAACTTGCCGCGTGCGTGGGTTCCCGATAAAAATGCGAGCCTTCGGGGGCGTGTGCCCGAGCGGCCAAAGGGGACGGGCTGTAAACCCGTTGGCTTAACGCCTACGTAGGTTCGATTCCTACCGCGCCCATCTACTCCCATTCGCATTTCGCCGCCGCGCTGTCCGAGACCGCGCCGGCGGCGTCGCGGGGTCGAAAGTGCTGGATTTTCACGGGAAAAACGCGCTGGTTTGCGGCAGCACCCGCGGCATCGGCCGCGCCGTGGCCGAGTTGCTCGCCGAGCTTGGCGCAAGCGTCACCTTGCTGGCGCGCAGCGCCGCCGATCTCGAAGCGATGCAGCGCGGCCTCGCAACGCCGCGGGGACAAACCCACCAGCACGTCGTCGCTGACTTCGCCGAGCCGGATCAGGTGCGCGACGCGGCGCAGCGCCTGGTGCAGGAACGCGGCGCTCTCCACGTTCTGGTGAACAATACCGGCGGCCCGCCGGGCGGACCGATCCTCGACGCCGAAGCCGCGGCGTTCGAGCGCGCGATCCGCATGCATCTGCTGTGCAATCATCATCTCGTGCAGGCAGTGGTTCCCGGCATGCGTGCCGCGGGCTACGGTCGGATCGTCAACATCATCTCCACCTCCGTCCGCGAGCCGATTCCCGGATTGGGTGTGTCGAATACCACGCGCTGGGCCGTCGCCGCCTGGGCGAAGACGCTGGCGCGTGAACTCGCGCCGTTCGGCATCACCGTGAACAATGTTCTGCCGGGATTCACCGCAACCGAGCGATTGACCAGCCTGTTCGCTACGCGCGCTCAGCGCGAGGGGCGCTCCGCCGAGGACGTGCAGCGCGAGGCGCTTGCGTCCGTTCCCGCCGGCCGTTTCGCCGAGCCGCGCGAGATCGCGGCCGCAGTCGCGTTTCTGGCGTCGCCGGCGGCGTCGTACGTGAACGGGGCAAATCTGCCGGTCGACGGCGGCCGGCTTCATTCCATGTAGGCCGCCGCTACAGCGGCAAATTCAGCGGCTGCGGAAGCGCATCGTTATGGCCGCGCGGCCGCACCGGGTAGTGCCGAATTCGCGCCGCCGCGGGCTCAATCGTCGCCACGGTGAACGTCGCGGCGCGATGCAGCGCGCCCGGATTCACAAACCAATCGCCGTTCAGCTCATCCACGCTCGCGACGTGCGTATGCCCGTAGAGCACGAAGCGCGCCGAAGCGCCGTCGGTTGCGGCGACGCGTCGCTGCGCGTCGGCGAACTCTCGCTCATGTCCGTGGAATACCAGGATTTCGCAGCCATCATGCGTAAACGACAGCGGCGGAGTACGCGGCGGCGGCGTGAGCCCGATCGCGCGCGCATAGCGATCGTCATCCGCGATGCGCTCGTCCGTGTTCCCCCAGACGAAGCGCGCCTGCACCGTGGCGAGCACGTCGAGCACCGCCGCTCCGCCGACGTCGCCGCAGTGCACGATCACGGTCGCGCCCAGCGCGCGCAGCAGCGCGACCGCATCGGCGGTTCGTCGCACCTGACCATGGCTGTCCGAGAGAACCCCGATCACACCAAGGAATGTAACGGCCACCGAGCGGGCGTGCAGCGGATTTCGGAATCGCGCGTCAGGCGGAAGCCGGGGCCGCGGCCGCTTCGGGAGTCGCGTCGACCCTCGCGCGTTTCGTTCGCGGGGCCAGCCACCAATCCAGCAGCAGGAACAGGATCAACAATCCGTTGAGCGCGACCCCGCGCCAACCCTCGAACGCCTTCGACAGGAACGCGAACCATCCGCTGAAACAGCCGCAACTGAGCTTCAGCCCTGACGCCTCGGCGTAGGTCTTCAGCCCGGTGAAGAACACGAGCATCGCGAGCAGCAGCCAGCGCGATTCGCCGCGCCACGGCGTGAACAGCGCCGCCGCCAGAAACAGCTCGAGCCACGGCAACGTCAGCGCCACCGCGTTGGTCATCGCCTCGGGCGCCACGCCATACGCACGGATTTCCTCGGCGAATTTCGTGGGTTGCTCGATCTTTCCGACCGCAGCCATCACGAAGAGCGCTGCGACGAAAACCCTCGCCGCGATCGAAATGACCCAACTCGATCCGTTCATCCGCCGTCTCCGGCCTCAGTCGGCTCCGCTTCGTCCAGCGTCTCGGGGGGCGCATCCTCGGCGTCAGCACCCGGCTCGGCCGCGAAGCCCTGCCAGCCGTCGGGTCCCGACTCGGTGGGCAGTCCGGACTTTTCGATGCCCGCCCAGCCGGGAACGAAGATGCGCATCTCCGAGAAGCCGTTCTGCTCGAGCAGGATGAAGAGTTCGGCCGCAAGCTCACACGTGTCTGAAGTGCAGTAGAGAATGAACGGTTGTCCCAGCAGGGGCATCAAGCGGCCCAGGTTGGCGTCGACCGTGTCCGGCTCGACGTTCAGCGTGGGCGGCTCGTGGTCGTAGCGCAGATGACCGCGCTCGAACTCACTGGACGGGCGTGCGTCGATCAGCACCACGCCGCCCCCTTCCAGCACCCCGCGCAGCTCATCGAGTTTGACGGCGCGTTCCTTGTGAAGCTCGTCCCAGCGCCTTTCGACTTCCGCGGCCAGGCCGGGGTACTTCTTACTCAGTTCGGCTTGCCGCTGGCGCTTGGCTTCGAGCGCGCCGAGGTCCGGAACCCAGGGCACACCCTGATATGCGGCGTTGAGGGCCCCGGCGATTGCCGAGGCCCCCAACAGAATCGTCAGACGAATCAGCGAACGCGTCATGCGCGGCGCTTACTCGCCGTCCTTCTCGTCGTCTTCCTCGTGCTCATGACCGGGCTGCGGCGGAGTCGGCGCAACCGGCGTGACCGGGATCACTTTGCCCGGGCCCTCGGGGTTGTCCGCGCGGCGCAGCGTGGCCGACGTCGGCGCGTTCGGTCGCGCCGGCGACTCTCGCACCACGATGTCGACCACCAGCTTCTGGAACGCGGGATCGGCGTCGTCGGTCAAGATCTCGAGCTTCGCGCCCTCCTTCGGGAAGTCGGCAACGCCCGGCAGCGACACGCGAATCTCGTGAAAACGCGTCGGCGCGGTCGCCGCGGGAGTGGTGCGCGGCGGCACCAGCTCCGCCTTCACCAGCGGGCTCGTCGCCTTCACTTCCTTGATGTTCAGCGGCTTGGCCGCCGAGTAGTTGACGCGGACAATGCGCTGCACCGGCTGCGTCAGCTTCGGCGTCAGGAAGATCGTCGGCGGCGTCACCGAAACGCGCGGCACCACGAACGAGCTGATCGGGACCTTGATCTCGGGCGCCTGTGTCAGCCCCGTCTCGAACACCGCTTCCGCGGCCAGCGAGCCCTGCGCGAGCGGCGGCTTGGTCTTCACCGTCAGCGTGTACTTCTTTCCGGCTTCGACCTCCGTCACCTGCACGTCATACGCGGCGTGCGTGAACGGCTTCATCGTCAGCTTCACCGGCTGTTCCATGTTGTTGGTCATCTCGATGACCTGCTGCGACTGCGAGTCGCGCTCCAGCCGACCGAACGAAACCCGGTCCGCGGGCGTCATCGCAAAGACGTTCTTCACTTCGCCGGCGACCTGGATCGTCGCCCGCGGCTGCTCGGGGTCGTTGCTTTCGATCGTGATCGTCTGCGTGACCTTCTTGGCGCCCTTCTTGGTGTTGTAGGACATCGCCACGATTTCGCTGGCGCCGGGCTCGATGACCTTGCCTTCCCACACGCCGCCCGCCTTGGGCTTGGCGACGGTGCAGCCGCACGACGACTGAATCTTTGCAATCTTCAGCGGACCCGTGCCGTTGTTGGTCAGCACGATCTCGCCCTCGGCCGCTTCGCCGAACCACTTCGTGCCGAAGTTCCACTCGGTGGCGCTGAGCACGAGCTTCGGCGGCGGACCGGTCGGCGCTTCGATCGGCGGATTCTGCGTCACCGGCTGCAATTGACCGCCGGGCGCGGGTGTCGGAGTAGGCGTCGGCGTCGGCGACGCCGGCTTGTCCTGAAACGCCAGCGCTGCGACGCTCAGTCCCAGCACAGCTCCCGCAATCCACAATCCGCGAAATCCGGAAACACGCATTCGAATAGCCTCCC
The DNA here is from genome assembly GCA_964388675.1 of uncultured Planctomycetales bacterium. Taxonomy (GTDB): domain Bacteria; phylum Planctomycetota; class Phycisphaerae; order UBA1845; family Fen-1342; genus CAYMBL01. The sequence continues at coordinate 16,166 of CAYMBL010000045.1, read as the reverse complement.
TCAGCCCGCTGCCTTGATCGGGTCGCGGCGCCAAGCCTCCAAACATCCGGTTACCAACACGCCGGCCTGTGCTCGCGCACGCCAACAGTGGTCTTATTCGCGGCGAACGCGGGCGCGCTCGGCGGTCGCAAAAAATCCGCGCACGACGCTGCGGCGCTGGACCGCCCGGCACCTGCCACGCATGATGAGACTCTTGCACTTCGACCCGGACAAACTGGACGTCGCCCAATTGGCACGCGCCGCCGCGCAGGGCGACGCGCGTGCCGTCGCGGCGCTGCACACCCGTTATGGGGTCGGTGTGCGCAATTTCTTCTCTCAAAGAGGGTTGCGATCGTCGGATGCCGACGACGCGGCTCAGCAGGTCTGGGCGACGGTTTGGGAAGCGGTCCGAGCCGGACGCTACGACCCCGCCCGAGCCGGCTTCGGCACGTTTCTCTACGCCTTCGCGAGGTTCGTCTGGCTGCGGCATCGTCGTGCCGCACAGCGCAGCGCAGTCACATTATCGGAACACGCCGACGCGTCCGGCACACGGACTCCGGCGGCGGCGGCGATGCACGCCGAAGTGCTCACCGCGCTGCGGGATTGCTGCGACCCGATCGAGAATCCGGCCGGTCTTTCGCCGCCCGAATTCGCCGCCATCGCCGGTTTCACCCTGGGCAGGAGCGAGCGCGAACTGGCCGCCGAACTCGATCTGGCCGCGAGCACGGTTCATGAAATCAAGCGCAGCGCCATCGCCAAGCTGCGCCGCTGCCTGGCCCGCAAGGGAATTTCCGGCGAGACGGTCGAGCAAATCTTCATCGAAGGCGAATAATCGAACATGCGGGCCGGCGGTTCGCGGCCGGCGAGGACGAACCATGAACGAGACGCATCTGCGACGGCTGCTCTCGCAACTCGACGACGCCGAACAGCTTTTCGGACGTGCGTCGCTCTCTCCTCGCGCCGCGTGGCGACCCAGGATTCGCGTGCCCCTGACAATCGGAGCCGCGGCGGCCGCGTGCCTTCTCGCGCTGTGGAATCCGGCGCTGCAGACCGCGCCGCGTGCGCTGACGATTGCCGGCGCAGCGGGTCTGTCCGACGCGCTGCCCGTCACGGTCGACGCCGACGCGCCACAGCGCGCGTTGCGTCCGTGTGCCGACGTCGATGCCTTCGCCGTGTTGTTGCTTCGCGTCTGGAGCGATGAAACGCGCGGCGTCACGTGGCACGTTCATCGCCAGCCCGACGGATCGAGCCTGATGCGGCTTCGTGCCGGTGAATCATTCGACATCGCGATGGAGCCCGCGCTCGCCCACGTTGCCGACCCGACGGTCGTGCTGGCGGTGGCGCGACACGCGACCGACCTGCCCGGCAGCGTCGATGAGACCGACCAGCTCGTAACTTGTCTGAACGAATCCGGTGCCGCGGCGCCGGAACTGTTTGGATCAGCCGTTGCTTCCGCCGGTTGCCTGCCGCGCGAAGTGACGCTCGTCTCGCACGCTCTACCCTAGCCGCACAACGAACAATAGCGACGCACGCCCGGATCGGCGGTTCCGACCCGGACGTGCGTCGTTCGTCCGCGACTACGGCTGTGGGTCGATCCGCAGCACCAGCGCTATCGAATCCGCGTCGGCGTCACGCGAGGGCGCGGCGGCAAGCACCACGTATTCGCCGAAGCGCGCGTGAATCTGCGTTTCCAGCTCAAACACGCTGCGTGGCGGATTCTGTCCATTCGCTGCGCGCTCCAGTCCAATGAGCACGCTGACGCTGGCGCCGCTGCCGTCGGCCGCGGGACGCGCGGAACCGCGCAGCATCGCGCGCAGCTCGCCGGCGGCAGCCGCCTTCAACTCGAACTCCGCGCCACGGCCAGGGCCGGCATCCAACTCGCTCGTTACTCGAAACGGAGCCAGCAGCTCAAACGTGGCGAATCCGCTTTCGTTCAGCGCTTGCACGACCGGCGCCAGCGAAGGCGGCAGCGGCTGAGCCGGCGTTGCAGCCGGAGTCACGGTGCGCAGCACGAACAATGTTACGGCGAGCGAGCGCGGGCCTGTGGCAGCGCCGGCCAATCCGTACTCTTTGAGCAGATTCTCAACGAGCTGTACGTCTTCCGCCGTTCCGCGCAGCGTGACGTTGGAACCGATCCGCACGACGCGCGTCGCCGGGGAGAGCAGGCTCATGATCGACTGCGCGAATTCCCCGGCTGCGCGTTCGTCGCGCAGAAGAAAGTGCCTGAGCACCGGCGCCGCTGCCAGCGTTGTCGTGTCGAGCTGCACGATCAGTTCCTGTGCCAGCGCGAGGGCATCCGGCTCGGCCGAGAGGATCAGCGCGTTGGTGCGCGAGTCCACGGCGACGCGAAGCGAGTCACGCATGACGCGCTGCACAACCTGTCCGATCTCTTCCGCAGGCGCTTCCTTGAGCGGGATGAAGCGCGTTTCCAGCGTCAGCAGCGCGCCCGCGTCAGGCGCGGCCGGTTTTGCGGGTTGCTGAGCCGGCTCCTGCGACGCGTCGGCCGCGAACGGCAGCGCGCCGGCCATGCACAATGCGAGCCAGGGAAGGATCGTGCGATTCATCGTAGAGTCTCCTGAATGCTGCGCATCGATGCGTCGAGAGCTTCGGCTCCGACCGCGCCGACACGCGGATACAAAACAACGATGCGAACTTGCGGAACCGAGACCGCGAGTTCGAGCGGCAAATACGCGACCGCACTCTCTCCCGAAAGCGCGAGCAACGCGCCTCGGCTTGCCGCGCCGAGCGCATTCGGCGACACGGCGACGCTGGCGGAGTGTGCGGTGCGGCGCACATCCGCGGCTTGCGTCCGATGATTCGCCGATTCCGGCGCGAGAGCGAGAGGCCGGTCCGACACCGCCTCTGGTAGCGCCAGACCGCGAAACAGCAGCAACGCCACGCATGCCGCGAGCGCGCCGGATGCGGACCGAACGCCCCAGCCGCCCGCCGCCCGTCGCACGCGCGCCGGCCGTTGTTCGTCGAGCTGCGTGGCCTCGCGCAGCGCGTTGAGTTCGTCGGCGACCTCGCGCAGTTGCGCGGCGAATCGCGCGCAGTCGCGACAGGCGCGCAGATGATCGCGCAGCGTGCGCGATTCACCCGGCGACAGCTCGCCGTCGAGCTCGCGATGCATCGCCTCGCGCGCCGCATCGCACCTCATGGCGTGTTCTCCGCACCCAGTTCTTTCAGCAGCCGCCGCAGGTTTTCGCGTGCGGCACGCACCAGCACGCGCGCCGTGGATTCGCGGATTTCCATCACGTCGGCGACCTCCGAATACTCCATGCCGCACAGATGCCGCAGCGTCAGCGCCATCCGCTGCCTGTCCGGCAGCATTGGCAAGCAGCAGCGCACATTCGCGGCCGGTTCGCTTGGCGCGCTCGGCGTCGCATTGTCGGCCACCCGCTCGGCAGCGCTCAGCTCAAGGTGCGTCCGCCGTGTCCGTGTCAGGTCCAGGCTCGCCCGCGCGACGATCGACTTCAACCAGGATTCGGCGCGCGATTCGTCGCGCAACTGCGCCAGCCGCGTCATCGCCGTCAGCAATGCAGTCTGGACCGCGTCTTCCGCATCCGCGCGGCGGCCGCAGAATCGCATCGCCAATTGCAGCAGCTCGCCGCGGCGCGGCCCGGCGTAGGCCGCGAGCCAGGCCGGCGTGGCGCGTTCGGCGTTGAGTTGCGCCCCGCTGGCGTCGGCTGGCAGCACTCGCTCACTCTCTGTGAGTAGGACGCAGCGGACCGCGCCGCTGTTTAGGCCGCTGGCGAATCGCGAACGCCCGGATATACCCGGGGCGACGGCGTGCGCTGCGATGGCGATTGGTTCAGGCTGGGCAGGGGCCGATCTGGCCCACGAGGATTACATAGCCGTCGGGGTCATGAACGCGGATCTCCCCGTCCGGCATGTAGAACGGCCGTGAGACGTCGAAGACCACGCGCCGGCCTCCGTTCGGGCCGGGGGCGCCGCAAAACGGCCCACCGTCGTGGAGCCCGCAGTCAAGCAGGTGCCGCCGCAGTGCGGCGACGTCGCTTCCGTACATGTAGAACAGCACGGCCTGCTGCTCGGCAATCGGGTCTCCGTCCGCCTGCGCAAACATCACTTCTGCGAAGTCGCTGGCAGCGTCGGCCCAGTTTGTGCGCCCCGATTCGCCCCGCACACGTCCGCGAGGCACAAATCCCAACAGCGCATAGAACGTGAGCGATCGTTCAACGTCCGCCACGTGCAGCATCGGTACAAGCCGGCGGATGCGCGCTTCGCCAGGATGCGGGGGCTTCGTCTGGGACATGTCTTGGATCCTCGCCGCAAGCGGCGCGTTTCTCAAGCGCAAACCGGCCCGTCGGCGGCGTAATATGCGCGCCGCGAAAAGGAGAACCGCCATGACCGACCCGCGAATGACCAGACTGGCCGAGACGCTGATCCGCTACTCGTGCGAGGCGAAGCCCGGGGACAAGGTGCTGATCGAGGCCATCGACATCCCGCACGAATTCACGACCGAATGCGTGCGTGTGGCGGCGGCTCTCGGCGCACAGCCGCTCGTCACGCTCAAGAGCAACCAGGTGAACCGTGCGCTGATGCTCGCCGGCAGCGACCCACAGTGGAACCTGGTGGCCGACGTGGAACGGCTGCGCATGGAGAACGTGCAGTGCTACCTGGGCATCCGCGGCAACCCGAACGTGGCCGAGCTGAGCGATGTGCCGGCTGAGAAGCAGCGGATCTATGAAGGCTCGGTCTGGAAGCGCGTACACACCGAGGTGCGCGTGAAGCGCACACGCTGGGTGGTGCTGCGCTGGCCCAGCCCGAGCATGGCCCAACTCGCCAATCTGTCGACCGAGGCGTTCGAGAACTTCTACTTCGACGTCTGCACGATGGATTACGATCGCATGGCCCGGGCCATGATGCCGCTGAAGGACCTGATGGAGCGCACCGACAAAGTGCGGCTCAAGGGTCCCGGCGAAACCGACCTCAGCTTCAGCATCAAGGGCATCCGCGCGATTCCGTGCGAGGGCAAACGCAACATCCCCGACGGCGAGTGCTTCACCGCGCCGGTGCGCAACAGCGTGAACGGCGTGATCCGCTACAACGCGCCGACGCTCTACCGCGGCGCCACGCACGACGACATTCGGCTGGTGTTTCGCGAAGGCAAGATCGTCGAGGCGACCAGCTCGAACACGCGGCAGCTCAACGAGGTGCTCGACGCCGACGAGGGCGCGCGCTACGTCGGTGAGTTCGCAATCGGCTTCAACCCATTCATCACCAAGCCCATGAAGGACATCCTGTTCGACGAGAAGATCGCCGGCAGCATCCACTTCACCCCCGGGCAGTGCTACGAAGAGACCGAGAACGGCAACAAGAGCCAGATCCACTGGGACATGGTCATGATCCAGACGCCCGAGTACGGCGGCGGCGAAATCTGGTTCGACGACCGGCTGATTCGCAAGGACGGACGGTTCGTCGTGCCCGAACTCGAGGGCCTGAACCCCGAGCGGCTGAAATAGCCGCTGGCCGCCGTGAAATGCGGAAACCTGCAAGCCGGGTTTGATGCCCGCTCGGCTTGAGCGTCTTGGTGGATGAGGATCGTGCCATGACAGGACGGGCGATGCACCATCCGCCGCCACAAGCCGCCGCGCAAGAGTGGATCGAGCTCAGCGGTCGGCTCACGCGGCTGGCGCGATCGCTGTGCCGGTCCGCCGACGAAGCCGAGGACCTGACGCAGGAGACGCTGGCTCGGCTGCTGGCGCGACAGCCGGAGCGGGTGGGGCACATCGGCTATGCCCGCGCGACGCTGGTCCGCGTCTGGGTCGATCGGCAGCGCACCTGGAAACGCCGGCTGGCGCGGCTCACGGAATGGTCGCGCGTGCTGCCCGGCGTGCGAATCGACGCCGATCACGCGAGCCAGGCCGAGCAGGCGGCGGCGGCGCGGGCGGCGGTCGAGCGATTGCCGGCCCAGCAGCGCGCCGTCTTCGTCCTGCGGCTGATCGAAGAACTCGAATACGACGAAATCGCCGACACGCTCGGATGCAGCGTGGAAGCGGTGCGTGCGAGCTTGCATCTGGCGCGGCGCAGCGTGCGACGAGCCATCGGAGAGCCGGAATGAAACGCGACGCGAGCCGGATCGACATCGGCCTGCTTGAGCAATACGCCGACGGTGCGCTGGACGGCGCGACGCGCGGCGACGTAACGGAAGCGCTGCGGCGCTCGCCGGCCCTGCGTGAGCGGCTGACGCGCGTGCATGAGGTGGATCGCATCGCCCGCGCAGGATTTGAACTGCGAACCAACGGAGCCGCGGTGAAGCGGTCGTCGACGAGCCTCGTTCGCTGGGGCGCGGCGCTGGCGGGCGTTGCCGCGGCGATGTGGCTGGTCGCGATCTGGGCGATGCCGGATGCGCAACAAGCGATCAAGGAGCCGGCCGTCGCGGCGCACGGCGGCGCAGCCGCATCGCCAACGGCCGCCGCTGAGCCCGTGCGCGTGGTGCTGACGATGCCGGTGCGGCGTCCGAAACCCACGGGGGGATCGGCCGACGCAAACAAGCCGGAGCCGCTTCGCGTACACGCGATTCCGGTTGCGGACGTCTTCGAGGAGCGCTTTGAGCGGCTGCTCGACCAGAATCAGCCTGAGGCGGCTACGGCGCTGCTCGCGACGCTTTCGACGGAATCCCGCGCTCGCGGCCTGGCAATGCTGGCTGAGCGAATCCGCTCCGCAGCCACCGTGGAGCGTGTGCTGGCGGCGCTGCCGCCCGAGCAGCAGGTCGAGCTTTGCGGCGAATTGGTGCGCGCGGGCGGCCTGCAGGCGACGGCGTTCGCGCGGCTGCGCGAGCTGGCGCTCGATCCGCTGACCGCAACGCCGGTGGGGGCGCTGATTCGCAGATTGGCAGCGGAGCCGGCGCTGCGCCCGCCGCTGCGCGGATATGGGCTGCTCCCGCCCGAGGGGGTATAGCGGAGCGAGATACGAGAAACGAGAAGCGAGAAACGAGAGAAGAAGCGTGACAAACGCGAGTGGGGGAGCATCGGCGTCTCGCCGGTGGGGAGCGTTGGCCGTGTAGCGATGGGGAGCATCGGCGTCTCGCCGGTGGGGAGCGTGGGCCGTGTAGCGATGGGGAGCATCGGCGTCCCGCCGGTGCGACGATTGCGGGTTCCAAACAGCGTATCGAAGAACTCTGGCAAAAGGAGTGCACAATGAAACTGCGCGCGTACAACTTCACGATCTGGATGGCGGTTGCGGTGCTGGCTGCGCCGGCGTGGGCTCAGGACGAGCCCGGCCCCGAGGACGAGGTCACGAGCGTCTACGACCTGCGCAATCTGCGCGCGGTGCTGCCGCCTCTGCCGCTCGGATCGCCCGACGACGTGTCCCCGACGTCGGCCCTCCTGAACTCGCTCGCATCGGACATGGCGCACCAGCAACTCAGCGAAGACGTCTACGCGGTCACGGGGATGCGCCGCGATCAGGAAAAACTACTGAAACTGCTGAGCGACGTTCGACAGCTCTACTCCGGCCGCTACGAGCTGCGGCTGGCGGGCTACGCGCTGTCACTGGCCGACCCGGCGCCCGGGCTGGGCGACGCGCCGCCGAGCGGCATTCCGGTTTGGCGTCAGACGCTCGTCGTTCCGCGCCGCACCCCGACGGCGGTCGGCCCCACGCAATCGCAGACCTACTTCGTGAATCTCAATCCCATTGTCGCGCAGAGCGCCGTCGCCTACGCAGGCGTGACGCAGACGGTCGAGAGCGGGGTGCGGCTGAATGTGACCGTCGGCGCGGGTGAAGAGAGCGACGACAGCACGTCGCTGCTGGTGGCGGGGGAAGTGACGCGCGATGTGCCGGTCATGATCTTCGAGGCGGAAGGGTGTGAAACCGCGCCGGCGTTCCGCCTGCGCACGGTGCGCACGTACTCGTCGCAGGTGCGCAGCGATCTCACGGTCGCCTACGGCAAGCCGGTCGTCATCGCGATCGCGCCGCTGGAGAACGACGCGCAGGTTTTGGTGATCGTCGCGATGATTCGACGGCTGGACGACTGATCGGACTTCAGCGCCGGGCGCGCGCGGGGGCCGACGGCGCACCGAACACGCAGACCGCGATTCCAATGGAGAGCAGCGCTGCCGCCGCGATCAACCAGATCGTCGGCGGCGGCGTTGTTTCAAGCGAGGGGAAGCCCACGGCGATGAGCAGCGGTTGCAGCCCGTCGGGGCGGAATGCGAGGATCGAGATGCCGTTGTGCATCGCGTGTGCCAGCATGGCGGGCAAGACGCTGCCGAAGCGCATCACCAGAAGCCCGAAAAGCAGTCCCAGGACCGCCGTGCCCACGAAGCGCTGAGCGCTGTGATGCGCCAACCCGAATGCGACCGCAGTGACCAGCACCGCGGTGACGCGGCCCAGCGAGCGCAGGCCGCTCAACGCGTAACCGCGGAAGAACAGTTCTTCGCAAATTGCGGGCATCACCGCCATGAAGAGCACCAGTGTCCAGGTGTCGATCTGTGCGAGCCAGGCCAACTGCTCCTGCAACAGCCGCGTCGTCTGCGGATCGACCGGCAGGAACTGCGGCTGCACGTGCAGCGTCCATTGCAGCACCAGAATCCAACTCGCCGAACCGAAGCACAGCGCGGCGATCCACGCGCCCGGCGCGCCCAGCTTTACGCTGAACGTCTGCGGCACATCGACGCGCATGTACCATGTCGCCGCCAGCGGCAGCAGCACGAACAGCAGCACGAGGATGATGCCGAACGCCTGCAGAAACGGCAGCCCGGCCCGCCACGCGGTCTGGTTCAGCGCCTGCTGCAGGAAGAAATTCAGCGAGAAAGTGACCGCCATCAGCAGCAGCGCCTGCGCCGCCGAGGGGTACAGCGCCGGGCGGAAGAAGCGGCGCTGAAAGAGCGTCTTGACCGAGCCGGCGTCGGCGAAAAGCACGGCCTCCTGCCCGAAGAGCCGGGCCGCGATCGCGACGGCCGCCGCGGCGTACAGGCTGGTCGACAGCACGACCGTGGCGATGGCCTGCATGTTGTACTTGTCGAGAAACAGCTCGCGAATCAGCACCACGATGTTCGCGACCGGCATGATCAGGATCGGCCCTTCGAGCCGCGTGCCGGGCAGGATGCCGACCACGCCCGGGATGAGCGCCGCCATCATCACCGGCACGATGTAGTTCTGCGCTTCCTTGAAGCTGCGCGCGAAGCTGCACACGGCCAGCAGCGCGGCGCTGAACAGCACCGCCATCGGCACCAGCAGCAGGAAGATCCAGGGCAGGGCATGGATGGGAATCGCGACGCCGCTGCTGTGCATCAGCGCGCTGCCCACGCCGCCGAGGTAGATCGTGCCGCCGACGCTGAGCAGGTTCAGCAGGGCGCTGAGCAGGCCGATCAGCGTGACGACGATGAACTTGCCCGCGATCAGTTCGATGGTCGGTACGGGCGCGACCATCAGCGTCTCGAGCGTGCCGCGTTCGCGTTCGCCGGCCGTGAGATCGATGGCGGGGTAGATCGCGCCGGTGATCGTCATGATGATCAGAATCAGCGGCACGATCTGTCCGAGCACCGATCCGGCCATGCGCTCGGCGGTGGCGATGTTCACTTCGCGCGTGTCGATCGGCTTGAAGAACGACTCTTCGACGCGCAGCTCGCGCAGCCGCTGAGCGCGCAGGCCGGCGTCGGCCCGCTCGAGGACGCCGTAGAGCCCCGCCGCCGCGATCTGGCTGCGAATGTCGCTGTCGTCGTAGCTGATCTCGACGCGTGCCGAGCCCGCGACGCCGGGAATGACCAGCGGCCCGTCTACGCGCACGGCGACGTGGGCGGCGCCGCTCGTGACCGCGTCGTTGGCATCGTCCAGCACGACGATCTCGTAATCCGGCGGCCGATCGCGCACGTTGGCCCGTGCCGTCTGCACGCCGCCGCGCTCCGGCGCCGGCTGCGATTCGGCGGCTGGTGCGGGCTCGCGGCGCTCCGCCGCCTCGACGAGCTGCTCGGCGGTCGCGTCGGGCGGACGTTCCTGGCGCGCGGGGTCCTCGTCGACCAGTCGTCGCAGCCAGCGCTGCACGTTTTCGTTGTCGACGGCGACCGTGTATTTCTCGGTGACGAGGTAGCTGACCTGCACCTCGATCGCCTGCAGCGATCCGAGCATCAGCGCCGGGTAAAGCGCCATCGGCACCAGCACCATCGCGACGAGGGTGCGGCGATCACGGAGCGTGTCGAGCAGCTCCTTGCGCCAGATGGTGTTAATTCGCGAGAACCGGCTCATCCGCATGTATCAAGTGCAGGAATATTTCGCTCAACCGGGTCCGCCCGGTGAGTGCGCGCAGACTGGGAAGGTCTCCTTCGGTTACGAGGCGCCCGTTGTGGATCAGCCCCACGCGCCCGCACATTGACTCGATCTCGTCGAGCGCGTGCGTAGACAGCAGCACCGCCTTGCCGGCCTGGGCCTGGCTGCGAATCAGCTCCAGCATCACCCGGTTGCTCAGCACATCCAGACCCAGCGTGGGCTCGTCGAGGATCAGGATCGGCGGATCGGCGATCAGCGCCCGCGCGATGTTCACGCGCTGCTTCTGCCCGGTCGACAGCGATCCGCAGCGCAGCCGCACGAAGCTCTGCATGTTCAGCCAGTCGGTGAGCGCCGCGATGCGCTGCTGCGTCGCCGCGTCGGTCAGGCCGTAAAGCGTGCCGAAATAGCGCAGCAGTTCGTCGACCGATAGCCGCGCGTAAAGCCCGGTGTTCGCGGTCAGGTAGCCGATGTGGCGTTTCACGAGCTCGGGCTGTTCGGTGACGTCCTCGTCGTTGATGAACACCCGGCCGGCGGTGGGGCGCAGCAGGCTGGAAATCATGCGCAGCGTGGTCGTCTTGCCGGCGCCGTTCGGGCCGAGCAGGCCGTAAATCTCGCCCGGCAGGACCTGAAAGCTCACGCCATGCACGGCGTGCTTGAGGCCGCCATCGGGCGTGGGAAAGGTCTTGGTAAGCCCTTCGACGCGGATCATGGTCCCCCACGAGCGGCCGGCTCACCGAGCCCGCCACGCGGACGCGCACACCGCGACCGATCGGCGGAGCATACGCGTCCGCGCCGCGTTTGGCGAACGGCACGGCACGGCGAGCCCGGCACGGCCGCCGGTGCTTTACGGCGCGGCGCCCCTCGGCGAATCACGTCTTTCGGCCGGATACACTGCGGCGATGGAGAAACCGATTCCCGATCTGGCGACGATGCGGATGGAGTACCTGCTGCGCGGGCTGCTCGAGAGCGAGGCCGGCGACGACCCGATCGCGCTCTTCCAGACGTGGCTGGCGGCGGCGCTGCGCTCGGGAATGCTCGAACCCAACGCCATGACGCTCGCCACGGTGGACGCCGAAGGCCGCCCGGCGGCGCGCATGGTGCTGCTGAAGGGCGCTGATGCGCGGGGTTTCACGTTCTTTACGAACTATCAGAGCCGCAAGGGCCGCGAGCTGAGCGCCAATCCGCACGCGGCGCTGTGTTTCTGGTGGGACGCGATGGAACGGCAGGTGCGCATCGAGGGCCGCGTCGAACGCGTCTCGGCGGCGGAGTCGGACGAGTACTTCGCGTCGCGCCCGCGTGGCAGCCAACTCGGTGCTCACGCTTCGGAGCAGAGCGCCGAACTGCCCGATCGCGGCCTGCTGACGGCGCAGCTCGCCGAGCTCGAGCGACGCTTCGCCCAGGGCGCGATCCCGCGACCCGAGCACTGGGGCGGCTTTCGCGTCGTGCCCGAGGCGATCGAGTTCTGGCAGGGCCGCGCCAGCCGGCTGCACGACCGGCTGCGCTTTACAAAAAACGCGGAGAGTGGTTGGCGGCGCGTTCGGCTGTCGCCGTAGGGGCTGTGTGCGCGCGGAGGCTCTCGCCCGCCGCGAACGAATCTTGCCAAATGCTTCAGCCCACAAGCGCGAACTTAGTGATGCCCGTTGCGGCGAACGTGGCTGCGCAGACGGCGCGCGATTGGCGTCCAACGGTCGAGCGAGTTCAGATCGAGCGTCGCAGCGGCGGAAAGGTGAAAGAGCATCGGTTCGACGCTGGCTCTGTGAACAAGGAACTGATCGAGAGGGCCGAAACGAGCCCGTGCTCGTCGGGCGCGATGGCGCAGGCGGCGCTGGTAGACCGGCCTGCTGTCGGTCTTGCGGTGCAAGCGGGGCCCAACTCGGCACAGTTCCGAACACAAACGAACCAAACGCGCTGACTTCTACCCTTCAAACCGCGCCGCCGACTGGCGACGGCGGTCGACGTGCAGCGCCAGCACGTCCGGGCGCGCGTAATGCCCCGCCGGGTCAAAATTCTGCCGTTCCTCGAGCACGCGCTCCCATTCCGCGTCCGCGATCAGCAGCTCCTCGCGCCCGCTGCACCGCTCCACCAGCCAGCGCCCGTCCGGGCCGGCGATCGCCGAGCCGCCGTCATACAGCAGCTCGCCGCTCGTGCAGAGCTGCGCTCGCTGCGGCAAATCCGCGGGCAGATCGCTCTCGCGCAGCAGCGCGCCGGCGGAGAGCACATAGCTGCGCCCTTCGAGCGCCGCGAAGCGCGTGATGTCGGAGGTCAATCGGCTCGAGCCCGGCCATAGCATCACGTGTAGATTCTCGCCCGCGGCCTGCAGCGCCGCCCGCGCCAGCGGCATCCAGTTCTCCCAGCAGTTCAGCGCCCCGACCGTGAACGAGCCGACGCGGTGCGTGCGCAGCCCCGCGCCGTCGCCGATCGCCCACACCAGCCGCTCTTCATACGTCGGCATCAGCTTGCGGTGCACCGACAGGATTCGTCCCGCGTCGGCGCCCTGTCCGCCGATGAACACGCGCGAACAGTAGACCGAGTGTCCGCCGCGGTCGGCGGCGCGTTCGGCGACGCCCACGATCACCGCGATGCCGTGCTCGGCCGCGACCCGCGCGAGCGGCGCCAGGTGTCCCGACGCTTCGCCGCCTTCGGGCGGCAGGTCGACCGCCTGCTCGATGTAGCGCGCGTGCCAGCGCTTGAGCTGCGGCTCGTCGAAGCGGGCGCCGTCGAGCCGCGCGAGCCACAGCGGATAGCCCGGCACGAGCGTCTCGCCGAACGCCACGAGCTGCGCCCCCGCGGCCGCGGCGCGGCGGGTCCAGTCGACGACCTTGGCGAGGGTTGCGTCGCGATTCAGGTAGACCGGGGCGATCTGAGCGGCGGCGATGCGCACGGTACGGCCTCCGTCGAACGCGGTGCTGCGCTCGCATGCGGCCCCGCCGGCGGCGCGGCGTCGCGTGGGCAGCGGCTGTCGAGCGCCCGCGTTCGAACTGCGGCCGGGAATTCTACCGGCGGCGGAGCAGCGGCGCGCCCGCGAGCAGCAGCAACAGCGAGCCGGGCTCGGGTACGTAAAGCCGCAGATAGAAGCTGTAGTGGTCGGACGAACCGCCTGAAACGAAACGGTCGAAGTTGCCGTCGGCGTTGTCGTCGACCGCTACGCGATCGATCGAGATGCCGAGTTCCGGCGGGCCGTACATGGGCGTGCGCATGAACGTGCCGCCCCAGTTATCGTATTCCAGCGCGACCCAGATCGAGGCACCAATTGTCTCGATGACTTCAGGCAGCGTAAGCCGCAGGCGATGCTCAACCGCGCCGGGGCCACCGCCCGGCAGGCCGGTGAACGTGTGCTGCCCTACGATTTCGCTACGGAGCGGCAGGATGCTCGTCGAGGACATGTTGTAGACTGTGAAGGTCAGGTCGAGCGGCGCGTCGCCGTCGTTCACGTAGGCAACCTCGATCGCGCCGATCCGTCGGGCCGTGGTCGCGTTGATGTCGTCTGCCAGCGGTTGCGCGTTGCCGAGATTGACGAACTGATTGTTCTCGACGTTGGAGTACAGCAGATTCTGCGGCCTGGCAGACGCGCAAATCGACGCAATCAGCGTAAGGGCTGAAACTGCACGCATGTGGTTCTCCCTCCGTACCGCTGATTGCTGCTCAGGACCATTCATTGCTCGGCAACGCCGCCCACACGGCCGGGCGATCTCCGGCGGCGCGGCCTCGCGTGGGCGGCGGCTCTCGAACGCCCGCGTTCGAACTGCGGTCGAGGATCTTACCGCCGACGGAGCAGCGGCGCGCCGGCGAGCAGCAGCAACAGCGAGCCGGGCTCGGGTACGTAGAGGCGCAAGTAGAAACTGTAGTGGGAGCTGCCCGAAACGAAGCGGTCGAAGTTGCCGTCGGCGTTGTCGTCGACCGCCACGCGATTAATTGATGTGCCCAGTTCCGGCGGGCCGTACATGGGCGTGCGCATGAACGTGCCGCCCCAGTTCTCGTATTCGAGCGCCACCCAGTTGGTGGAGTCGATCACGCGAATCGGCTCAGGCAGCACGAGCCGCAGGCGCTGCTCGACGGCGCCGGGTCCGCCGCCCGGCAGGCCGGTGAACGTGTGTTGACCGAGGATCGCATCGCGGAGAGGCAGAACGCTTTCCGAAGTCATGTTGTAGACCGTAAACGCCAGATCGAGCGGCGCGTCGCCGTTATTCACGTAGGCGATGTCGATCGCGCCAATTTGGCCGGCAAGTCCGGCAGTGATGTCGTCCGCGAGCGGTTGGGCGTTGCCGAGATTGACGTCACTGTAATCCTCGACGTTGGAGTAGGAAAGATTTTCTCCGTCTGCAACAGAAGCGCCCAATACGACTAGTGTGAGAATCGCCGTAGCGCGCATGGTGTTTCTCCTCAGTTACGCTGTCACTAGTACTGAATCTTCACGACATAGATCAGGCTCGGATCGCCGGTCGCGGACGGTGTGCTGCCGGTGAACGCCGCCCAGACGGTAGGATTCCCGCCCGCGGGCGTGTACGCCGCCAAACCGGAGTACTCGCCCGGACGCAAGTCGTCGTCTGAAAGTTGCGGTCCGTAACCAAGACCGACATCGCCGAGTACCGGGCACGCCGCCTGGTCTCCGCAAAGCTGCCGCTCCTGGATCGTCGGCGGGAAAGTGCCGAGGTTTGTGACGCCGGCATGAAAAACGTCGTAGTTCGTCAAGACGCAACCTGAACAGTCGTTCTGTGGGAAATTCCGTTCATCATACCAGATTGCGTGCAGGCGCCCCGTCGAATCGAGCGTGATTGTTGGCAGTACCTGGTCGTTGCGTGGATCAGTCGCGCCCGACGGCAGCAAGTCTCGATTCAACGGGACCGCGGGACCGACCGACCAGTACGGCGGTTCGCGGGTCAGTACGCGCAGATACACGTTCGCGTCGTCGTACTCGTCCATGATGACGCCGGCAACGTCGTGATACACCAAATAGAGTCGGTCAACCGACGCGTCGGCGGCGAGCCAAGGTACGCGCGTGGCCCCCTTCGCCTGCGCACACCACGGTATCACCGGTTGCATCAGGTCTCCGCGCAGTACACGCAGCGAAAGCGGCTGCTCTTCTACCGGATCCGGTCCATCACCCGGTACCAGCGCTCGCAGGTAGGACCAGGTGACGCCTTCGCCGCTGTCGACTCCCTCGACAAATCGAATGAGAGCCCGATCGCCTGTGCTTGACATGTAGGGAGCATAGACCTTTCCCTCCCGTCCAAGAGTCGGTTGAATGCAGAAATCACCTACGACGGGTATGTTGGCCACCTTGATCAGCGTCGCATCAAGCGGCTTCTCGGTTGCCGTCCACTGCGGGTACCAGGTTTCCCCGCCGTCCTGAGTGCGAATCACTCCGTAGCCCGGAAACGGTGGATCGACAGATTCCATCATGAACAAAATGTAGAATTCGTCCGTGGCGTCGCCCCGGATGATCCATGGCTTGTCTTTGACTCGGACGAAGGTGTTGGCCCAGCCGCCCTCAAACTCACCGGTTGTGTCGTCAAACGTGGCCGTGACGACGAATGCGCTGGCCTCACTCAGCCCGGAGAGCGCGGTCACCAAGAACTTCCCGCTCGTTGAGTCGTACGCCACTGCAGGGTCAAACTCACCGCCGACCGTGCCGGGAAGGTGCGCCAGATGTCCGCGCGTCCACGCGCCGCCTCCTACCGGGCGATGTGCGTACCCAATAAATCGCGGGCTGCTAAGAGTGCCTTCCGGCCCGCCCTCAATGAACACGACGAGCACCCGCGTCGGGCTCACCGCCAGCGCGGGCTCGTAGACGATTTTCGTGATATCGTGACTCGCGTTCTCGACGGCCACTTCCCGGTTCGAGTACGTCTGCGCCCAAATATCACTCTGCGCGAGCAGCAGCCCGAGACTCACACACAGCCCTACTCGAACAAACTCACGCGGGCGGGGGGGGGGGCCGAAACAAGAAAAGATCCTCCGAG
>CAYMBL010000044.1:0-30647 GCA_964388675.1 uncultured Planctomycetales bacterium | reverse complement strand
GCCGAAGACAAGTCGTGTTCATGGGAATCTCACTTATTAGTAGACAACGGGCCCCGCACCTCCGATTCGATTCGACTCAAACGCGCGCGCCGCGGCCTGACAGATGAACTTCGCCCCGTCCGGCTGGTAGTGCACACCGTCGGACGGGTCCTGGTAGCCCAGCGCCCCACCGGTCGCCACGTATCCGTCGTTGTTCACGACGTCGTAATACGTATTGTAGCAGGGGATGCGCCGACTCAGGGCGACGCCCAGCACAGCCTCGGACCACTGGATGAACGCCTGACGGTGGATCTGCAGCACGTCGCCGGCCGTCTTGCGATACGGCGGCATGCTGAACAGGAACATGCGATTGTTGCGTTCGTTGAGGTCATTCACGAATGCTGACGTCCGGCGTCTCGTATTCTGGAAACGCTTGATTGATTCTCCGCCCGCTGAACGCCCTGTTCGTGGATGGTATTTCAAGCGAGACCACGAATCAATCGAATTTTGGGCAGCGAGCCTGCAAATGACGGCAGCTACGTGTCGAAGACGACGCGCACCCGCTTCACCGTCGACTGCAATCTCAGCGTTCGCGCGGCGGGAACGGGCTGTTCTGCGCTGTCAACTTCGATTCGCGCGATGGGACGTCTCCCGGGGATGACAAATTCAAATGAACCCGGCTTCGCCGCATTCTGAGGTGGGAAGCTCAGCGCGCACTCGTTCGCGTTCCAGTCGAGCCGGTAGGCGAGCTTGCCGAAGGGCGTGGGGAAGCGATCGATCGACACGCTGTCGGGGTTGTTCAGCCAACGGTCGGGCACACCGGCCGCGAGCACCAGTGCGTCGCCGCGCTCGTAGACGAACATAGTGCGGGCGGCGTGAAGAAAGTCGCCGCCGACCCAGGTGTGCGGCATGTCGCCGACGAAGCGCGGGTCGAGCTCGTCGCGGTATGCGACTTCGCCCCACTGCCGCCAGCCCGCGGGCCGCTGGTACTGAAAGAACCAATCCAGCAACTCGTGCGCTTCGTTGGGTCGGTCTAGCAACACGAATGTGCCGACCAGACGCACCTCGTACGGCGTGAACTCGCGCCAGGCGAGGCGACCGTCGCGGCGGTCGCGGAAGAACCGAAGGTAGCGATCAAACGTCGCGGTGAGCTGCGGCTCGGGGATGCGGCCGCGCTCGCCGCAAGGGAAGACGCCGATCGCGGTCGAGGTGGCGTCGAAATCGCCGAGTTCGGCGCAACCCGGCACGTAGTCGACCCGGTGCAGCGCCATCGATTGCCGGATGGACTCGTACATGCAGCGGCGATAGTCATCGGCAAGCTCCCGCCAGCGTGGCGCGAGCGCGCGGGCGGCGTCGGAGTCGACCTGGCCCGCGAGGTAGGCGGCGTCGGAGAGCCCGCGGATCACGAAAAAGCCGTCCCAATAGGAGTGCATCGGTTTGGCGGAGTAGCCCTCGTGGCTGATGGATTCGGGCACGAGGCCGAAGAGCATCCGTTTCTCGGGCGGCCCGTTGCGAAATTCGTCGGTGCTGCGCAGCGCGCGCAGCGATTCGATGTACTCGACGGCTTTTGCGACGCGCGGAAAGTGGCGCTCCAGGAACGCAGCGTCGCGAGTAAAGCGGTGGTACGCGGCGACGGCGAAGATGTACTGGCCGTGGCTATCGTGCTCGGGCACGGGATCGGGGCCGCGCGAATCGACGACGCAGGGAATCTTTCCGCTCGGGTACTGGTACGGGCCGAACCAATCGAGGAAATCGCGCAGCGATTCGCCGTGCCCCGTGACGAGCATCGCGGCGCCGGTCAGCGCGCCATCGCGGATCCAACTGCGCTCGTAGGTGCGCGACCCCGGCTGAATGCGCGGTCCGTCGGCGTTGACTCGGACATAGTGCTGCATTGCGTCGAAGGTCTCGACGAGCCGTGCATCGGGGGCGCGCAGCACGGCGGCCTGTTCGCGAATCGCGGATTCGCGAGCGCGGATACGCTCGAGGCGGCTTTGCAAGCCTGCGCGAATCTGCTCCTCGGTGCGGTTGCGGGGCGGATCGGCGACCGGGCCGCTCAGCGGCAGAGTGACGGCGAAGAGACGCCGGCCGCCCGCGGGCAGATTCAACTCGTAGAGATGCGCGGCGGACGCGAGGCGGTCCGGGTCGAGCACTTCGGCGCTCGGCGGCAGCGACCCTTGCGCCAGGTATTCCACGACCTCGCCGGCGGCGAAGGTGGTGGCGCCCGCCGCGCGCGGCTCGTTCCAGGGTATGACCGCGTAGGGGGGCGCGAACTCGGGCTGAGTCAGCGCGATGCGTTCGACGCGGCTGACGCCGCCGGTGAGATTCAGCTCGTGCCAGGGCGGCAAGACCTGAAACGGACGAAACGCGAGGGCGAACATGCCTTTGACCGGAGCGGCAGCGGCGAATTCGTAATAAGCGACGATGTGCGACGCACCCGCTTCGCCGTCGGCGAACGCGCGGATGGTGAGCGTGAAGTCGCGGTGTTTCCACTCCACCGTGTGCTGGACCGGATGCAGGTCGAGACGCTGCGCACACTCGACGTCCGCCCACGTCACCAGCTTGCCATCGAGGTGAATGAACGGCTCGAGACGCGGCCCGCCTTTTCCGAGCTCGATAGCGCCGGCGGCGTCGAATAGCGCTTCGCGGTCGTCGCCGGGAACGCCGAGTACTGTCCACGGCTGTTGCTCGCCGAGGAAGTAGCGCGGGTACCAGCCGCGCGGGGCGTCGCGAGCGATGCGCGCGAAGAGCGCGTTTCGCGACTGGCCGAGTTCAGGCGGCGCCACCTCAACGCGCCTAAGCTGGGCCGTTGCGCCGCGAGAAGCCTCCAGCACGCGGATTCGCAGGTGGGTCGCCTCGCCTTCGGCGACGGGAAGATAGCGCCGCCCACCCCGCGCGCGACGCGCGGAGGCGACCGGTTCATAGTTTGTTCCATCGAGCGACGCTTCGAGGTCGAGGTTCCACGGGAAGTGCGCCTCATCCCAATCGAGAATCAGGCCGCCGAATTCGCGAACGCCGCCAAGATCGAGTGTGATCGACTGTGTGGCTTCGGCATCTCCGTCGACACGGCCGTCGGCGGCGAGTTCGGATGCGCCGCCGCCGGGGAACTGGATGCGGATCGGGCGCGGCGCGGCGCGCGGTGGAATCGTCTCAAGCGTGAGGTCGTCGAGATCAACCGTGCCGCGTCCGCCGCTCGAGGCTGCGATGGCGATCTCGACGGCGCCGAGGCGGGTCAGCGGGGAGCGGCCGCCGTCGGGCCCCCACGCGAAGGCGAAGCGGCTCGAGCGCAGCGTGAGTTTCGTCCAGTCGCGCGGGAACTCGAAGGCGCGCTGATTGATCCACCAGACGTTTTCGCCGGTCGCGTCGACCAGCTTGAATTCCAGGTTGTTCGGCGAGCCCGTGCCGCGAATGCGAAACGTGAAGCGATAGTGGAGCGGCAGGTCGATCGGCAGGTCGCGGCGGAGCACGCAGAATCCGGAGCCGGCCGCGAAGTCGTAATTTAGGCGAAGCGCCCGACCCGTAGCGCCGTCGGTCGAGGTCAGCGACGCCTGCACGCCGTCGGAGGCGATCACGGTCCAGGCGGCGGTCGAATTGCAATCGTCGAGCAGGCGCGGCTGGCCCTCGGCGACGGCTGCCAGAATCAGCAGGACGCAAACAAACGCGATGCGCGGCATGATGCGCTCCGATCCGAGAGTGTGCGGCGTCATCCCTTGATGCCGGTGGCGCTGACGCCTTCGACGAAGGTGCGCTGCGCCAGCAGAAACAGCACGACCACGGGCAGGATGATGAGTGTGCTGGCGGCCATCAGCTCGTTCCACGGGGTATCGCCGGAGCGGCTCTGCAGAAACTGCAGCCCGAGCGCCAGCGTGTATTGATCCTGATAGGAGAGATAAATGAGCGGGCCGACCAGGTCGTTCCAGACGGCGAGGGTGTGGAACAGCGCGACGACGGCCAGCGCGGGCGTGCTGAGCGGCAGCATGATGCGCCAGAAGCAGCCCCAGCGCGAGCAGCCGTCGAGCATCGCGGATTCTTCGAGCTCGAGCGGGATGCCCATGTAGAACTGTCGCAGCAGGAAGACGTTGAACGCGCTCGCGAACCAGGCCGGCGCCCAGAGCGGCAGGAATGTGCCGATCCACCCCAGTTGCTTAAAGATCATGTACGTGGGCACCATCAGCACCGGGAAGGGGATCATCATCGTGGCCAGGCAGATGCCGAACAGCAGCCCGCGACCGCGAAACTCGATGCGGGCGAATCCATAGGCCGCGATCGAGCTGGAGATCAGCACACCCGCGAGACTCAGCACCAGAATGAGCAGCGTGTTTCGCGCGTAGAGCGGGTAATTGAAACGGCCGGCGTCGACGCTGGTGCGCGCGATCTGCGTGTCGTCGGTTGGTCCGGCGTGCAGACCGATGATGGAGCGGTAGGCTTGCAGCGTCGGTTCGCGCGGCAGCAGGCTGGATGAGCCAGCCTCCGCCGCGGGTTTGAAGGATACGGCCGCCATCCACAGCAGCGGCAGCACGAAGGCGGCGGCGAACAGGCTCAACGCCAGGTAAACCCACCGTAGCCGCGCGAACGCGCGCGAACGGGGTGCGGTGAGCGCGGCGCCGCTACGCACGGTAGTGCACCATTCGGCGGCTGAGCCAGAAGACGAGGCCTGTCAACGCGAGCACGATGAGGAACTGGATCCACGCCATCGCGCTGGCGTAGCCCATCTTGAGATAGCTGAACGCGTTGTCGAACAGATACATGGTGTAGAAGTAGGTCGTGCGGTCGGGGCCGGGCCGTGTGCGCCACATGAGGTAGGGGAGCGCGAAAACCTGCCAGGCGCTGATGATGCCCACGATCACGTTGAACAAAATGACCGGGCTCAGTCCGGGCAACGAGATGTGCCAGAATTGCCGCGCAGGGCCGGCGCCGTCGATGCGGGCAGCTTCGTAGAGCGACCGCGGAATCTCGCCCAGCGCGGCCAGGTAGATCACGACCGGCGAGCCGACGAACCACAGGCTTACGATCACGAGCGACACCATCGCCCAGCGCGGCGACTCGAGCCAGAGCGGCGGCGTCAGGCCCAGCAAGCGTAGCGCGGCACTTACCGGTCCGTAATCAGGATTCAGCATCCACATCCAGATCAGGCCGGCTGCGGCGAGCGGCACGATCGTGGGAATAAAGATGCACGCACGAAAAAACGCGCGCCCGCGAATCGGCGCGTTCAGCAACACTGCCAGCAAAATCGCAAGCGCGGTGGCGCTGGGGATCGACAACGCCGCAAAGACCGCGGTGTTGTAGACAACTTTGGCGAACGTCGGATCGCGAGACAACTGCGTGTAGTTTTCCAGCCCCGTGAAGACCGGCGGTTGCAGCAGCGGATAGTCGCAGAAACTGATGTAGAGCGAGAACGCCATCGGCGTGGCGAGCAGCAGCACGAAGCCGAGCCACCACGGTGCGGTCCACAGCAGCCCGACGAGCAGGTTCGAGCGACGAGTCACTGGCCGCTCCCGCGTCGGCGCGCTGCTTTTCGGCGGTGTTCGTCGACGATCTGATCGACGCGTGCCTGAGCGTCGCGCAGAGCCTCCGGCGTGGGGCGTGCGTCGCGGATCACATTCTCGAGCAAATAGAGCATCTCGGTCCAGGTTTCGGCGACGGTCGGCATCGCGGGCGCGCCGAACGCGTCCGGCGAATCGGCGAGTGAATCGAAGACGCGGACGAACGGATTGGGGTGATTCTGAAAAAAGCTGGGCAGCGGCGCGCGATAGGGCGAGACCTTTCCATGGTCCTTGCAGAGCTGCTCGATGTTCTCCTGACGCAGCAGGAACGCGACGAAGCGCATGGCTTCACGCGGGTGCGGGCAGCCGCGCGGGATGACGACCAGATCAGTGCTGGCGAGAACGGGTTGTCGCCCGGGCACGGCGGACGGAAACGGCGCGACGCCGTAATCGAGGTCAGGGGCGTAGCTGCGCGCCCAGTTTGCGAACCACGGTCCCTGAAACACCATCGCCAGCTTGCCGGCGAAGAACGGGTTCTGCGCACTCTCGATGGCGCCGGCAGCGCCTTCGAATTGCAGGACGCGCTCGTTGTCGACGGCGGCGCGGAACTCGGCGATCCATTGCAGAGCGGCGCTGGTAGCGGGGCAGTCGAGCTCGAAGCGCTCGCCGTCCCAAAGGTCGGCGCCGAAGAAATGCGGCCAGGCCCAGTGCCACCAGCCGAGCATCGCGGGCGACACCGTGAATCCCAGGCGCTCGATCTGGCCGGCGGCATTTTTCTTCGTGAGTCGCAGCGCGAAGTCGCTGAGCTCGGCGGGCGTCCGTGGGGGCTGATCGGGGTCGAGCCCGACCTCGCGAAACGCGGCACGGTTGTAGAACAACGCGATCGTGAACGGCGTGCTGGGCAGCGCGTAGAGTGTGCCGCGATAGCGGCAGAGCTTCAGCCAGATGGGTTTGAGGTCCTGCAAGGCCACGCCGGCCTCGCGCGCCAGTTCGTCGAGCGGCAGCAGCGCGTCCTGCTCGGCGTAGGAGGCGATGAAGCGGTCGGACAGTCCGGCCACGTCGGGCGGAGCGCCGCCCGCTGCCGCGATGAGCATGCGCTTGTCGACGTCGCCCATCGCGTTGTAGTCGACCCAGATTCCCTCGCGCGCGCCGTCCGTGGCGTTGTAGCGATCGACCAGCCGCTGGACCGCCGCGCCTTCGACGCCTGTCCAGTTGGCCCAGTAGCGAACGACGACGCGCCCCGGCGGCACGGGCATGCGTCCGCTGGGTCCCAGCGCGAGCAGCGCCGCCGCGGGAAGAGCAAGCAGCACGAGCACGAGTACGCCGCGAGGGTTCATCGAATGTCGTCCGGCGCAGACGCGATCACTCGCACGTCGGCGGCAATTCCGCTCCCGCCCAGCAGTCGGTGAACGCCGAGAAATCGGCCAGCGAGAGCGCGCCGTCGCCGTCGCGATCCAGGCACTGACACGAGCCGCCCGGCGCGGCGGACGAGAGGCAGGTCTGTAACTCGGCGAAGTCGTGAACATCGACGTCGCCGTCGGCGTCGAGATCGGCCCAGTGCAGCCCGCAGTTGCACGCGTCGCCGACGCCGTCAACGTCACTGTCCGTCTGTGCGGGGTTGAACGCGCCGCGGCAGTTGTCGAATTCGTCGGCGATGCCGTCGAGGTCCGCATCGGTCTGGAACGGCAGCCGCCGCTTGAAGAACAGGGGGTCGATGCTTTCCCAGACGCCGAGCATCAGGAACGTGTGATCGACGAGGCCGGCGTCGAACGGAACCCAGGCCGGTTCGTCGGACGAGACGCGCGTCAATCCGAAACGGAAGCGCACGTCGCTGGTCGGCGGTTGAGCGGCGTGGAACTCGAGCAGCGTGTCCATGTCGCCCCAAGCGGCGACCGCCTCCGGGCTGTAGACGCCGTGGTGGTTCAAGATGCGGTCGGCGAAGTAACCGGTTGGGTCGACGCCCGCAGTTAGCCCGTAGCGAAATCCCTGCCCGATGTTGGTGGCGCAGAAGAGTTCGTCGGCGCGGCGCTGATTGATGAAGTAGGTGTCGAACGCGGAGTTAAGGGCCACGTCCGTCGCGAGATAGTGCGCGTCCTGAATCCAGAACGCCGGCGGAAACGACGCCACGTTGTCGGTCAGCATCGAGAGGCCGAGGAAGCTGATCTTCGGGGCGTTGGCCGGCTCGAACCAGCGCCACGCGACCGCCGGCGCACGCGTCGCGCCGGGCTGATGCAGCGCGAGATTCACGACCAGCACATACTCGTTCCACGGAACCACGGTGCCCAGGAACGCGCCGCTGGCGCTTGTGGCCAGCGCCACGCGCCCGTCGAGCGCCGCGGAGATCATGCCGTCGAAATCGCAACCGGAATAGACCTCGGCCGCGCGGGAGACGATGTCGGGGTGGTCGACGAAGTGGTTGGCGGCGAAGAGCGCGCCGCTCGCGAGCAGCGCTGATCCGATCGTGGTGTAATTGTCGCCCCAGCCCGCCGCAGGCGCGCCGGTGTTCACGTCCATCCAATGCCACCAATGCCCTTTGGTGTTGCGGGTCGGGGTGACGCCCGGGATGTGGCCGGTGTAGGCGTCGAGAATCAGTTGAACGTAGTCGGCCGCGTCGGGCATCGTGCCCGCCGCGTCGGCGACGCACAGCCCGATCAAGGCGAAGCCGGCGGCGTCGGGCGAAGCCGGGTGAAACGGCGCATCGGCCGGGTTGAGCGTGAGCGAATCGCGCACCAGACCGCTCGGCTGAATCGCGGCGACGATGTAGCTGGTCATGCGTGCGAGCTGATCGGCGCGCGCGGCATCGAGGTCGTCGGCGGCGTCGGTGCGCGTCATCAGCCAGCGCGTCCACTGCACGCCCGCGGGCTGGCCGGCGCCGACCGCAACTCCTTCGCCCTGAATGCGGATGTAGTTGGTTCGTCCGAAGACGAACGCATCGACCGGGATCGTCGCACTGAGCACGCGCGCGCTGTCGAGAGTCTCGGTCGTAACGCTACTCAGCGAATCGAGCGCCGGCCCGGCCAGCACCGACACGTCAAAGGTCTGCGTGAACTTCAGCGGCGTGACGATGCGTAAGCGGTAATTGCGTGCAGTAATGGGCGGAGCGCTGGGAAGCGCAAAAGCGATATCGATGCGATCGCCCTGCCAGCCCATCTCGGCCGGCCAGGTCGTGGTCGCTGCGATCGTGCCCGAGAAGCCGGTCTCGTATGCGATCGAACTCGAGAAGCTGTTCACGTCGAAAATCGTCACAGGCTGACTGAGCGCCGCCGGCGCGAGGTGCGCCGCGAGCAGGGCGGCGAGCGCGAGAGTGCGATGATTCGGGCGTGCCCGGGGCGCGCGGTTTGCGGGTGTATGAACGTCGTGTGGCGACTGCATCTCAGACTCCCGCCGTGATTCGTTCTCGTCCGCCCGCGGCGATCCAATCAGCATACCATTTGCCGGAGGCTTTGATCGTGCGTTGCATCGTCTTTCGATCGCAGTGCACGATGCCGAAGCGCTTGCTGAAGCCCTCGTTCCACTCGAGATTGTCCAGCAGCGACCAGACGAAGTAGCCCTGCCAATCGACGCCGGCGCGGCGCGCGGCTTCGCACGCGGCGAGATGGTCGCGCAGGTAGCCGATGCGATCCTGGTCGTCGACGTAGCCGCGCTCGTCGGCCTGATCGGGGACCGCGGCGCCGTTCTCGGTGATGTACATGGGCAGCTCGGGATAGCGGCGATCGAGCCAGACCAGGAGCCGCTGCAGACCGTCGGGCCTCACCGGCCAGTTCATCTCGGTGTGCCGGGCGTCGGGCTGGCGAACCTCCTCGTACTCGAACGGTCCCGCGGCCGGCGCATGTCGCACAACCTCGCTCGTGTAGTAGTTCAGAGCAAGAAAGTCGACGGAGCGGCGAAGCAACGCCGCGTCTGCCGGCGAGAACTCCGGCAGCAGGTCGCCCAGACGTTCGCGCAGCAGGGGCGGGTAATCGCCGCTGTACGGCGGATCGCCGAACCAGCCCGCGAAATTCTGCACGGCGCGTTCGGCGGCTGCGGCATCCTCGTGCGAGTCGGTGTGCGGAAAGCTGAAGCTGCTGTTGAGCGCGTAGCCGATTTTCCCGGGGCACCCGCGGGATCGGAACCGCGCGACGGCGTAGGCGTGAGCGCGCAGCAGGTTGTGCCCCGCGCGGTAGCCGCGTGCGACGTCGCGCAGCCCCGGCGGATGAACGCCTGCCATGTAGCCCGCTTTCGTGACCACCCACGGCTCATTGATGGTGAGCCAATGGCGGACGCGATCACCCAGGCGAGCGAAGACCACGTCGGCGTAGTCGGCGAAAATGGGCGCGATTTCGCCGGCGAGCCAGCCGCCGATCTCGGTTTCGAGCGCCTGCGGCAGGTCCCAGTGAAAGAGCGTCACGAACGGCGTGATGTGCGCGTCGAGCAGTGCGTCGACCAGGCGATCGTAGAAATCCAAGCCCGCCTGGTTCACGCTGCCGCGGCCGTTAGGCAGAACGCGCGGCCAGCTCACGCTGAAGCGGTAGGCGTTTAGGTTGAGCCGCCGCATCAGGGCGACGTCTTCGCGCCAGAGTTCGTAGTGATTGCAAGCGATTTCACCAGTGTCGCCGGAACGGTTCGTTTTCGGGTCGGCGAGGAACAAGTCCCAGTTGGACAGTCCTTTGCCGTCGGCGCGCGCGGCGCCCTCGATCTGAAAAGCGGCGGTTGCGGCGCCCCAAAACATGGCCAACTCACTCACTCCTGCGCTGCGGATTTTTTTCGCGCTCCGGCGGCGCAATGGCTCGGTCGAGGTTGTAACCGCATATACTTGAGTATGTTACCGTTAGCCGTCCGATGCCGCCCGACTCGTCGCCAAGTACTGTAGCGATCTTTGAAAGCGCTTGCAACCACTTTGCGAAGCGGTTATACTCGTCTTCACGTTGCATTCTCATCCGGCGGGTAAAGCGAATCGCTGTCCGCCGCTGTCGTGGGTACGCGAGTGTGCGACGCAACTCGAACATTCGGAGGAGGACGGAAATGCGTAGTTTCGTGTGCGGCGGGTTGGTCGCTCTGAGCGCTGCGTCGGCGATGGCGACCCCCAACATCAACAGTGCGGTGCTTCACACGCGCATCTTCAACGATGCGCCGACGTCGGTCCTGTCGACCACCAATCTCTATCCCGGCACGATCTCCTTCACGGATGACATGACGGGCATCGTCGGTGGCTTTGCGAACCGGCATAACTTCCGGCTGTCGGACAACGGCGGCATCAGCGACGCGATCTTCCTGAACGGCGACGGTTTTTCGTACTCGGCCGATGTCACCGTGACGGGCAATTCGGCGGCCGAAGCCGGCCTGAATGTGTCGCCTTGGTGGTCGCAGCAGGTTGACGGCAATTTCATCGTCATTCCGGCGAACGGCGGCGAGGTCGTCGTGTTCGGCGGGCGGCTGCCGTTTTACAGCTTCACCGGCGCGTACGGGCTGCACTACACGCTGGGCGAGACGGTCCGCATGGGTATCAACTACAACCCGAACAGCCTGACCGAGTCGGATCCCGGCACGATCGAGTACACCTATACGGATTCGTCCGGCTCGTACTCGAGCGGCGTGATTCCGTTCGACCAGGGCAACCCGCTTGAGGATCCGCCGTACGGCCTGTGGGGCATCCTGAACGACGCCCGCGTCGGCGGTTACTACCAGCCGCAGGTAGCGGGCGGCACGAGCGGCACGGCGACGTTTGAGAACATCACGTTTATCCCCGAGCCGACCAGCTTGGCGCTGCTCGGTCTCGCGGGGTTGGCGGCGCTGCGGCGTCGCGGATAGGTCGCGCGCGACCGCACGGATTGCGGTGGCGTGACGACGCGAGGGCGAATCGAGGGCCGGTGCGGCCGTGTTGCGCCGGCCCCGCTCTCCCCGCGTCTGAATCAGGCGAAGGGAAGGCGCATCATGCCGCGTAGACAGGCGCATCGCGCGGTCGGTTTCACGCTCATCGAACTGCTGGTCGTGGTGGCGATCATCGCCTTGCTGATTTCGATTCTGCTGCCGTCGCTTTCGCGGGCGCGGGATCAGGCAAAGGATTCGGTCTGCAAATCCAACGCGCACCAGCTCGGGCTCTCGACCACCTACTACATCGCCGACAATCGCAATCGCATGCCGTACATCCGCGATCGCGATCTTGATCCCAAACCGCCCAACAACGCGCCGTTCTACCAGTACGATCAGATCTTCAATTTCTGGACGTACAACAAGGACCTGCGAATTTTCCAGTGTCCGCGGGCGCGGGACGAAACTTCGGTCAAGGTCTACACGGATTTCAGCGGGTCGAATCCGTTCGCCAGCTATTACACCGTGTTCAAGGCCGATGACCGTTTTCTGAAGGCCTACCAGGAGAACTGGTGGCCCGACATCAATCCATTCGCCACGCCGGGCGACAAGATCGACAAGCTTTTCACCGAATACTGGCAGAATGACTGGAGCGAAGGCGCGAGCGCCGGCGGACGGCCGATCCCGGGGATCAATGGGGGAGTGCTGGATCGCATTCCGTTTCCGAATCTCGCGGTGATCATGGCCGATGCGGTGTGGGAAGCGCCGACGCCCAGGCACGACGGATCGGTAAACCTCGTGTTCATCGACGGACACGTGGCCGCGTACAAGAAAGACAAGTATCTCGATATCCTGGGCACGACCGGAGGCCGAGTCCCGTCGGACTATGACGCCTACGGAAACCGCCCGTTCTATTCGTGGGGGCTGACGCGCGAAGGCTTCGACGGAGCCCAGTAACGCGCTTCCCGGCGACAGCGGATGGCGTTCGTCCGCTGATTCGTTCGGGGAACGACTGCATCGCAACGAGCCGAACGTACCGAGGGGAAGACCGATGAAGAGAATCCGCAGCGCCGCGCTCGCCGCACTGCTGCTGGCCGGCGGCCCGCTTTGGGCCGACCAGAGCCTGAACAAGAACGGGAGCATGGAATCGGGGCAGGGCAAGGGCGCCATCGATCCCCAGATTCCCGACAAGTGGACAGAATTCGGAACCAACGTCGAACGATCGCCGACCGTGAACTTCGAGCCGCCCGGCGCGGGCCACGCGCTCAAGTCGTTCGGCGACGCCACCAGCACCATCGCCGGCGCGTTTCAGGAGATCACCGTCGCGGCGGGCTCGAGCGTGACGGTCAGTGCGCAACTGCACACGCCGTCGTTCGACAAGCTCGGCGGCAGCGGTGCGGCCGGCATCGTGGTCGAGTTTCTGAACCTCTTCGGCGGCACAATCAGCACACAGTCAGTCACGCCGCTTACTTCGGTTTCGCCCGGCGATACATGGATCGCGGCGAACATCGGTCCGGTGACCGCTCCGACCGGCACGACCAAGATTCGCGTGACCTGCCGCCTTACCTGGTCGGTCGGCAACATCTTCGGCGCCTGCTACTGGGACGACGTGGTTGTCTCCGTCGGCGGCGGAGCCAATCTAGTGTTGAACGGCGATTTCGAGACGGCCGGCCCCAGCCCGGGGCAGAGCCCCGCCGGCATCGACCAGTGGAACGGATTCAACGATCAGGAGAAGTCGGACGAGTTCGCGCTCGACGGATCGAGCAGTCTGCAGCTCGGTGTGCGCGACGCGTTCAACGGCCTGTTCCAGGACCTCGGCACGCTCAATGACGGCGATGAGCTGCAACTGACGGCGTACGTCTACACGCCTTCGAGCGATCCGATCAACGCCAGCACGTTCGGCGGCATCAAGCTCGAGTTCGACCCCAACGGCCAGGTGCCGCCCGCGGAAGAGAATCTTCCGTTTACCGACGCCAGCGCCGCCGACGTATGGACTCCGGTCAGCTACACCACCACCGTGCCCGACGGCATCACCATCGCGCGCGTGCTGATGGTCTTCAACTCCGTTGCGGGCACGACCGGCGCGGTCTATTTCGATAGCGCATCGGCGACGCGCAGCAGCACCGGCAGCACGAATCAGCTTCTGAACGCCAGCTTTGAACTCGGCGGCGGCGGCTTCGACGGCCTGACCAACTGGACCGAATTCAGCGCCGCCGGCGTTTCAGAAATCCGCAAGAGCTGCTTTGTCGTGCCGGGCAACCCGGGCTTCTGCTCGGCGCGCGCCACAGGCACTTCCTTCGCCGGTCTGGGGCAGGAGATCACGGTCACGCCCGGCGAGACGCTCACGATATCGACGCTCGTCTACACCCCGAGCTTTGAGAAACTCACCGGCCAGTTCGCAAACGCCGGCGTGAAGGTGGAGTGGGCGTTCGGCGGCGTCCCGACCGACGTCGACATCGTCCTCGGGCAGCCCAACACGGTCGATGCCTCAATGCCTCAGGACACGTGGGTTCCCATCACGATCGACTACACCATGCCTGCGGGCAGCAGCGCGCAGGGCCGCTTCGTGTGCATCCTCGGCAAGGGCACCGCGATGGACGGCAAGCTCTACTTCGACGCGATCGAGACCGTCGTTCGCAATCGCTACGACGGCTCGGATGTCGACAACGATGACGACGAGGACCTGCTCGACTTCGCTGAGTTGCAGCGCTGCTTCTCGGGTCCGGGCGGCGGCCTCGACTGGAACTGCTCGGTGTTCGATAACGACGAGGATTCCGACATCGACTTGCTCGACTGGGATTTCTTCCGGCCGCGCATGACCGGGCCGAACTAGTCGGGCGGTTGAATGTGAACGGGTAAATTGGATACGATCCTGATCTTGCTGGGAGGCAAGTGAAAATGTTCAAGAGAATGCTCGCCGTCGCTGCGGGAATCCTGCTCACCGCGGCGGCCGGCGCCCAGACCGTAACCGTTTCGCTCACGTCGCCGCAGAACGGGCAGACGATCGCCGCCGGGGCCACCGTGTCCTGGACGATCAGTTTCTCGGTTTCGGCCGGCGACAATCAGGGCCTGGCGCTGCTGGCGGCCGATCTGGCGCCGGGCGGCGACAACCCCGCATCCATCACGCTCGCCCCGGCCGCCAGCGTGCCGGTTGCGATGACCAACTTCAGCCGACCCGCCGGCATCAGCAACCCCGGCGAGTCGAATCCGGCGACCGGCTACATCGGCGTGTTGCGCGACGGCAACCTGCGACAGGTCGGCGGCGCTCAAAACACGTTCGGCGTCGCGCAGCCTGTCGGCACGGGCATCGCCGAAAACGCCAACGTGACGTCGGGCGTCGGCCAGAGCGGGACGGTCACGCTCGCCGGCGGCTCGTTCGCCGCGCCCAGCACCGAGGGCGTCTATACGCTTTCGCTCGAGAACGTGGTGGCCAACACCATCGTGCAGCGCAACAATCCGCCGAGTTTCTCGCCGGTTTCGCGCGCGTCGACCACGCTCTCGGCCGGCTCGATCACGTTCACGGTCGGCGCGGGAGGCTGCCCGAGCCCCGGCTGCGAAGAGTCCGACATTTTCCCGGTCGGCGGCGACTGCAAGATCGACCTGTCTGATCTGGGCGTCGTGCTTGCCAATTTCGCTCCCGGCGTCCCGGGCAAGACGCGCGACCAGGGCGACGTCTTCCCGCTCGGCGGCGGCGACGGCATCGTCGACCTCTCCGACCTCGGACAGGTACTGAGCGACTTCAACACCAACTGCCAGTAACACGCGGCGACGGCCGCACGCACAGTTGCACGAGAAACCCCCCGGCTCTCCGGTCGGGGGTTTTTCTTGCGCCGACGGGGTCGATTCGTTGCGCGGCGCGGCGATGCAGCAATTGGACTGAGTTCGCCGAAACGCGGCGCGCGTATAGTTGAGCTTCGGTTCGCTCGACTACGGCAGCCCGATCAGCTTGTGTGTCTGCAGGCTCAACCGCCAGCGCGGATGGGCCAGGCAGTACTCCGCCGCCGCCTGAGTGTTCTGTGCGCGCTGCGGTCCGTCCATCGGCTGCAGAAAGAAATGGCGAAACGCCAGGTTCGCGAACGCCGCCGGATCGAGCCCGTCCTGCGGGTACACGAGCTTCAGTTCGTCGCCAGCGTGCAGGACGAGCGGCGCGCCGGCTTTCGGACTCACGCAAACCCAGTCGATGCCGGGCGGCGCCGCCACCGTGCCATTGGTCTCGATCGCGACCTCGAAGCCGCGCGCATGTAATGCCGCGATCGCTGCCGCATCCAGTTGCAGGAGCGGCTCGCCGCCGGTGCAGACCACGAGCGGGCGGAGCGCGCCGCCGTCACGCCGACCCCACGCCGCGCGAACGGCCTCCGCGAGCGCGTCGGCGCTGGCGAACGTCCCGCCGCCCGGGCCGTCGACTCCGACGAAATCGGTGTCGCAGAAGGTGCACACGGCGGAGGCGCGGTCGCTTTCCCGGCCGCTCCAGAGGTTGCAGCCGCTGAAACGACAAAAGACCGCGGCGCGACCGGCCTGGCCGCCCTCGCCCTGCAGCGTCAGGTAGATTTCCTTGACCGAGTAGCTCATACGCTCCGCCGCTCAGGGGCCTGCACGGGAGGATGGTACGGTCGAGGCGAAGTGGGAGGAACCTGCAGCGCCGCGGAGTGGGGGTGGCTGCGCGAACCGGCGCTCTGCGGCGAAAAATGGCTCGCGCGGTCGACTTGCATCGCGATTTTCGTGCGCCGGGCGGGGTTGGCGATCACTCGTCCGTGGAATGCCAATTGCCGCGCATCGGTCGGCGCTCGGGCGCAGCGGGGTTGCGCACTTCCGCGGCGGCGTGCTGTTGTGCGTCAGTTCCTATCCGCTGGCAAGCCCGGCCGACCCAAGGAGCTACGCATGCCCACAGTACTCGAGAAGAAAGCCGACCTCGCGGGGCCGGGCATTTCCACGTATCCGGAAGTCGAGCAGGTGCTTCCGCGGAACTACCGCTCGGCTCTCGATCGGCGTACGACGCAGTTCGCGCTCACCGCCGCCAAACGGTTCATCCTGGACGGCCTTTGCCGCGAGCTCAGTCTGATCCCTGTCGAGGTGCCGCTCATCGTCGATGAAGAGAGCGGCGTCAACGACTACCTTGATCGTGATGGCTCGCGCACTCCCATCGAATTCCCGTGCGGCCTGGGCTTGTCGCGGCCGATCCGGGCGCAGGTCGTGCAGGCGGCGACGAAATGGAAGCGCATGGCGTTGCGTCAGTTCGACATGAAGCCCGGCGAGGGCCTCGTCACAGACATGCGGGCCGTTCGCAAGGACTACTTCCTCGACCACGATCACAGCGCGTACGTTGACCAGTGGGACTGGGAACGCGCCATCGAGCCGCGGCAGCGCTCCCTCGCGTTCCTGAAGGACACAGTCAGCCGCATCTGGCGCGTGCTGAAAGGTGCTGAGCAGTTCCTATGGCGTGAGTTTCCGGCGCTGGCCGCGGCGGGTCACAAGCCGCTGCCCGACGAACTGCATTTCGTGCACGCCGAAGAGATGCTTGATCGTTACCCCGACCTGCCCCGCAAGCAGCGTGAAACGCGCTTTCTGAACGAAGTTTCGTCGGCGATTTTCATCATCGGCATCGGCGCCGTGCTGGGTGACGGCTACCCCCATGAGATGCGGGCCGCCGACTACGACGATTGGATCACCGACACGTCGGCCGAGACCGGCAAGGCCACTCACGGTCTGAATGGCGACATCCTGGTATGGAATCCGATCACACAGCGCCGCCACGAGCTGAGCTCGATGGGGTTGCGCGTGACCAAGGACACGCTGCGCCGGCAACTGGAGATCAGCGGGCAGCTCGATTTCCTGTCGCGACCGTATCACCAGTCGATTCTCAACGACCGCATTCCGCTCAGCATCGGCGGCGGCATCGGTCAGTCGCGCACGACGATGCTCCTGCTACAGAAGGCGCACCTGGGCGAGGTCAGTGTCAGCGTCTGGCCGCGCGAGCTCAAGGAGATCTGCGCCGCGCGAAACATTCACGTGTTGGAGTAGGCCGCGCGACCCGGAAGGCGGTAGTCGCTGGCGGGGAGCGAGTGGGTCGATTCGCTCAAACGGTCGTCGCCTGGTACGTCTCGACCACCGGCGGCGAGGCGAGAAGTGCGCGCCACCGCTGCAGATAGGACTGCATGAGCGGATCTTCAGCGACGCGCCGCTGGTCGCGTTGATAGGCGACTTCGTCTGCGTAGGTCACGCGCTCGATGAATCGATGGTCGTCGTTGCGGTCCTGCAGCAAGTCGATCCGGATTCCGCCGGGCGCTTCGTAGTAAGGAATCGCCTCGCGCAGGAAGGCGAGCAGATCGCTTCGCCGGCCCGGCGCCGCCTGTATTCTCAGGTGCAGTTCGATCATGGCTGAAGCCCTCACGGCGCAGCGGCGCTAGCTTGCAGAACCGCGCTGCCGAGCCCGGATTTCAGCACCGGCGGGACGCCGATGCTCCCCACTCGTGATCAAGTCGAGTCGCAACGTCAGCGCTCGTTCAAATCCACCGCGGTCACGATCTTCGACTTGCCGCCGTTCTGCTCCGCGATGCGCCGCATGCGCTTGGCGCCGTCCGTAACGCGCGGCACGCCGCTCGCGTCGCCCAGCAGCAGCTCGTCGAACACCAGGCAGTGAATCTGCGCCCGCCGCGCGTTCGCGGCCGTCGTTTCCGTGACCACCTGCTCGTCGAAGAGACCGTCGGAGAACAGGAAGACGGCGTCCGGACGCAGCGCGAGCGCACGCTTGAGCGCCGCGAGCGGCTCGGTCGATCCGGTGGGGGCTTTGCCGTCGATCCAGCGGAAGAATGCGCGCTTGTTCTCGGCGCTGGCGGGCAACAGCTTCGCCGACAGCGAGTCGGTGACGTAGCGTTCGGCGCGCTGATCGCCGGCGCCGTAGAACAGGATCACGTTGAACGTCTGGTCGGGTCGCAGGCCGCCGATCGATCGCTTCAGTTCGCGTTTCAGGTCGTCGACCGCGACGATGATCGAGCCGGAGAAATCGACGACGTACGCGAAATGTTTGCCGGTGGATTTCAGGTCCCAGACGCCGGCGCCGCCGAGCCCGCCTCCGCGGCCGAGTCCGGCGCCGAGCCCGTCGGTCGCAGCGCCGCCGGCGCTGCCCGCGCCGATGCCGAGCACCTCGGCACGGCCTTCGTCGCCCGCGCCGAGTTCGGAGCCTGTCAGCGGCGGTCGCGCGGCGCCGCGCAGCGCCGATGTGATTTCGGTCGTGCGCGTCGGCGCGAGCGGCGTCGCGTCGGCGGTGATCTCGCGCTCGGAATCCTCGCTGCCGGAGCCGTCGGACCAATCGAGCGCGTCGCCGGTCGGGCTGCCCGCGGTCACCGCGATGCCGGCGCTCGAATCAGGCGGGGCGCCCTGGAACACGCTCCAGGTCGTCAACGCGAGCAGCAGTAGCAACACGGCGTGCACGGTCAGACTGACGGTCATCGGAATGCCGAGGTGCAGCATGATCCGCAGCAGCGGATTGCGGCGCTCCCGGTCCGTCAGTGGTTCAGGAACCGTTGCCGAGGTTGACGGCGTCTGCGGCGCGCTCGACATGTTGGGCTACCGCGGCGGCGCGGCGCCGCCCATCGCGCCCGCGAGCTGCACGTAACGCATGCGGATTTCGTACAGCACCTGATCGATCACGCGCTTCTCGTCGGCGCTCAGGTTGCCCTTCGTCTTGTCGTCCAGTACCTGCAGCAGGTCGATGAAGTGCTTGGCGAGGTCCAGGTTGGGCGGAATGCGCTCGCCGCCCGGGCCGGACATCATGCCCAGCCCCACCAGCGCCTGCATGGCCAGCAAATTCACCAGCTCGGCGAACTGCGCTGCACCCATGGCCGCCGGGCCGCGCGCGCCGGCTTGCGTCTCGGCCGCCAGGCGCTCCTTCTCCTTGCGCGCCTGCTCCTTCCAATCGTCGTCCACGATGATCTTCTTGGTTTCGTCGCTCATCTCCGGCTCCCTTTTTCTCTCGCCTTAGCGCGACGCAGCCGCTTCGGCCTGCGGCGCTTCTTTTTCATCCTCGGGCACGAAGATCTTTGCGCGCGGCGAGCGCGGCGCGCAGCGCTGCAGCACGATTAGCCCGGCGATGCCGATCCCCGTCATCACCAGCGCCAGAAACTGCGAGATTGTCAGTTTCCCGAGCGTGTCGATCGGGTTGTCGGCGCGGATCAGCTCCAGCATCATCCGCGCCAGCGGTTCGATCGCCAGCAACAAGAAGATCACCTGCCCGTCGCGCGTCCGCCGCCAATACGCGAGATGAAGCAGCAGAGCGATCAAGCCGGCCGTAATCGTGGAGTAGAGCTGCGTCGGATGTACCGCGAGCGAGTGATGCTGGCGCGCCATGGCCTGAATCTGGGCGGCGGGCATGCCGTATTTCTCGGCGTTGCCGCGCAGGTCCGCGAATTGTCCCTGTGCCGCGCGCAGCTTTGTCTCGGCCTTCTTCAGTTCGCGCTCGACGGTCTTCTTCGCGTCGCCCTCGGCCGCGTCCAGTTTTTTGCGCAGGTCGGCGACGACGCGCTCGTGGGTTGCGGTCTGGTCGATCGCCGCCTGCAGGCTCTTTTCGTTGGCAAAGATACTCTCGCGCGAGATCGGCGCCGTCAGCCCCGGACCGTGCGTGAACAGCAGTTGCTCGGGCAGCGCCGAACCCGGTCGATTCGCCTTCCATTGATCGTGAGCCGCCGGGCTGCCGAACGGAAAGTGCACCGCCCACGGCAACTCGCACGTGGCCCCGAAGCAGCAACCGTTGAGGTAGCAGCCGATGCGCCCAAACGCGAGCCCCAGCGCCGCCGACGGCGCGACGATGTCGAGGTACCAGCGGATCGACACCTTCTTCACGAATCGCAGGTACAGCGGAACAACCAGCACGGTGAGGATGAATCCGCCGTAGTACTCCAGACCGCCGCGCGTGATGTCGACGATGCCCCAGGCGATGGCGAGGGCGTCGCCGCGGTGTTTGAACTGATCCCAGTAGTGCACCACGTACATCGCGCGTGCCCCGACCACGCCCGCGATCAGTGCAATGAAGCCGAGGTCGAGAATCACGTCCGGGTTCGCCTGGCTTCGCCGCGCGCGAGAAACCGCCCACCAGACCGCGAGCAGGAACCCGATCATCAGCATCAGGCCGTAGCCGGGAATGTCGCGTTCGATCCAGGGAATGGTGAAGACGACCGGGTGCATGCGTCTGGTGTGCCTCTGAATGGCCGACTCGCAGCGGATGCGCCTCCGCCATTCGCGTCGACCGTCGGATGCTACTCGCCGCTCTGAGCCGGGTCTACCGCGAGGTTGTCGATCAGCCGGGTCGTGCCGATCCACACAGCCAGCGCCATCAGCACCGGGCCGTCGATCCGCTCAACCGGCTGCAATTCCTCCGGCTCGACAATTGATACGTAGTCGATGCGGCAGGGACCGGCGGCCTCGATCGCGCTGCGCATCGCACCGACGATCGCCCGTGCATCGCGCTGCCCGTCTTGGACCAACCGCCGGCCTTGCTGCAGCGCCGCGTGCAGCGAGGTCGCCTGTTGCCGATCCGCCGCCGAGAGGTAGCGATTGCGGCTGCTCAGCGCCAGCCCGTCGGATTCGCGCACGATCGGGCAGCCGACGACCTGCACCGCGAGATCGAGGTCGCGAGCCATGCGGCGGATGATCGCCAACTGCTGAGCGTCTTTCTCTCCGAAATAGGCGCGATCCGGCGCCACGATGTGGAAGAACTTGGCGACCACTATGCAGACGCCGTCAAAATGCCCGGGACGGTGCGGCCCGCACAGGCCGCTGCCCAGCCGGTCGACGTGGATACTTGTCAGTGCGCGGTCCTGGTAGATTTCACTGACGTCGGGCGCGAAGACGAGATCGACGCCCAGTCCTTCGCAGAGCCGCAAATCTTCCGCCAGCGGCCGCGGATAGCGCGCGAAATCCTCGCTGGGCCCGAACTGCGTCGGATTGACGAAGATGCTCACACAGACGAAATCGCCGGCGGCGCGTGCGGCGCGCACCAGCGACGCGTGGCCTTCGTGCAGAGCGCCCATGGTCGGCACGAGTCCGATCGTCCGCCCGGCGCTTCGGGCCGAGGCCACGGCCGCTCGAACCTCCGAAATTCGCTCTGTCTTGCGCACGTGGATATTGAAAGCGGGCGCGGCCCGCGTGTCTGCGCGGCTCAGCCCGAAACAAGGGCGGTTGCTCCTAGAATGCGGCGATGCGGAACGAGACTCTGCTTGTGCTGCTCTCCGGCGTTTTTTCGCGGGCTATCGCGCGCGTTCGCGGCACCGATGACCCGGTCGATCCGCTGGTGCGGCCGGCGGCGGATGCGCGATTCGGCGATTATCAGTGCAACGCCGCGATGAGCCTGGCGAAGTCGCTGGGCGCCAAGCCGCGCGAAGTGGCCGAGCGGATCGCGCAGGCTGCGGCGGATGAGCTGCGCGAGCTAGCCGAGCCGCTGGAAATCGCCGGCCCGGGATTCCTGAACATTCGGCTGCGCCGTGAGTTTCTCGAGCGGCGCCTGGCCGCGATCGAGCCGATGCCGACGGATCCCGCTGCCGAGCGGCTGGGCATCGCCAGGACCGGCGAACCTGAAACGGTGGTGGTCGATTATTCGTCGCCCAATATCGCCAAGCAGATGCACGTCGGCCACCTGCGCAGCACGATTCTGGGCGATGCGCTGGTGCGAGTGCAGGAGTTTGTCGGCCATCGCGTGATCCGCCAGAACCACGTCGGCGATTGGGGAACGCAGTTCGGCCGCGTGATCCTGGCACTGTGGTACATGTGCCTGTTTCGCTGTGAAAAGCGCGACCTGGGCGCGACGCTCGAGCGACTGCGCTCCGCGAGCGGCGACGCGCGGGGTGAGTTGCTGTGGAGCCTGCATGAAGCGCATCAGCGGTTCTACTTGTTGGAGGACGCGGAAAAGCCGGAAGATCGCGATCCGCGGTTCCGCGCCTTTCTTGACGAGGCCGTGGCGGGCGCGGTGACGCTCGACGACCTCGAGCGGGCGTATCAGTTCATCAGCGAGTTGGAGAAGTGTGCCGAAGGGCAGGGGCTGAGCATCGCGGCGCGCGGGTCCGACGACGGCGGATCGCTGCCGTACGAATTTGTCTCACGGCGCGTGACGGCCCATTTGCAGCGGGGCGAAGCCCTCGACCGGACCGAGCGCACGGCCTGGGAATACGCGAAGTCGATCACGCTCGCGTATTGCGACGAGCTCTATCAGCGGCTCGGCGTGAAGCTGACCGCGTCCGACGTCTGCGGTGAGAGTTTCTACAACCCGAGGCTGTCCGACGTGATTGGCCGGCTGAAGGCGGATTTGCCGCCGCGCGAACCGGCGACGCAGAGCGCCGATTGGGCGGAGTTCCGCGTCGACGACGGCGCCGCGTGCGTGTTTCTGTTTAAGGAAGACGGCCGGCCGCTGTACGCGAACCCCGAGGGGGAAGCGCTGCCGCTGATCGTGCAGAAGTCCGACGGCGCGTTCCTTTACGCCACGACCGATCTGGCGGCAATTCGCTACCGCACGCAGGAGCTGGGCGCGCGGCGCGTGCTGTACGTCGTCGGGGCGCCGACGCGGCTGCACCTCGAGATGGTGTTCGCGACCGCGCGCTTCGCGGGCTGGGTTGACGCGCGCGTGCGGCTCGAACACGTCAGCTTCGGACAGGTGCTCGGGGAGGACAAGAAGCTGCTGCGGACGCGCTCCGGCGGCGCGGTCAAGCTCAAGGAACTGCTCGACGAGGCGGAGCGCCGCGCACGGCAGACGCTCGAAGACCGCCGCGCCGCCGACCCCGAGGCGGAGCCGCTCACCGAATCGGAGCGCGAGACGATCGCGCGCTGCGTCGGAATCGGCGCGGTGAAGTACTTTGACCTGGCGCGCGAGCGCAACAGCGACTATGTGTTCAGCTTCGATCAGATGCTGGCGCTGCAGGGCAACACCGCGCCGTACATGATCTATGCCTATGCCCGCATTCGCTCGATCTATCGAAAGGTCGCCGCGCAGCTCGGCGCCGACGCGAATGCGGACTCGGCGGCGATTCGGCTTGAACATCCGGCCGAGCGGGCGCTGGCGCTGCGGCTGCTGCGGCTGGGCGAGGCGATTGACGTCGTCGCCGACGACCTGACACCGCACGTGCTCTGCACGTTTGCGTACGACCTGGCAGGCGATTTCATGCGGTTTTATGAGGCCTGCCCGGTCTTGCAGGCGCCGGATGCGGCGACGCGCGCCAGCCGGTTGAGGCTGTGCGGGCTGACCGCGCGGGCGCTGCGGCTGAACCTGGATCTGCTGGGAATTGCGACGCTCGATCGCATGTAGCACGTCGGAGTGCGCCATGGGCCCCGATACCGGGATGGGCGGGTCGCGCGCGGAGTTTCCGCAGACGCGGACAGACGCACTCGCGGCGCTGCACCATTCGGTCGAGGCCGAGCGCCGGCGCGCGTGGGACGATCTGGTGCGCAGCTACTGGAAGCCGGTCTACAAGCACATTCGCCGTCGCTGGCAGACGCCCAATGACGCAGCCAAGGACCTGACGCAGGGGTTCTTCGTCGACGCGATGGAGCGCCGCCTGTTCGAACAATATGAGCCCGCGCGGGCGGCGTTCCGCACATACGTTCGCCTCTGCGTCGACGGCTATGTCTCCAACCAGCGCAAAGCCGCCGCTCGGCAGAAGCGCGGCGGCGGAGTCGTGCTCGAATCGCTCGACTTTGACGCGGCGGAGCGCGAGCTCGCAAGCGACGCGGGGCGCGTGGCGCCCGACGCCGAGCTATTCGAGCAGGAATGGGTGCGTGCGATCATCGAGCAGGCAGTCGCGGCGCTGCGCGAAGAACTGGAGCGCTCCGGGCGCGGCGCGGCGTACGCGTTTTTCGCGGCATACGACCTGAATCCGGGAGACCCGAGGCCGACCTACGCGGAGCTGGCCGAGCGGCATCAGACGTCGGTCACGCAGGTGACGAATCACCTGGCGGCGGTTCGGCGGCGCTTCCGCGAGCACGTGCTCGCGCAGGTGCGACGCCTTTCGGTGAGCGACGCCGAGTTTCGCGAGGAGGCGCGGCGTGTGCTGGGCATCGACGTGGGTCGGACGCCGCATTCGAGCTCGACGGACGAGCGCGAACCGTGAATCGCATCAGCGACAGCGCGATCGAGAGACTGCGGGCCACGGCTGCGGAGCCCGAGTTCGATCACCCGCGCTACGAGCTTCGCGAACCGCTGGGCTCCGGCGGCATGGGCGCGGTGTACCGCGCGCTCGACTGCGAACTCGACCGCGAAGTTGCGATCAAGATCATGCACCCAGTCGACGCGGATCACCCGGGCGAGTCTGAGGCTGCCAGCCGCACGCGCCGCGAAGCGCAGATCATTGCGCGGCTGGAGCATCCGGGCATTGTGCCGGTGCACGACGTCGGTCGGCTGAGCGACGGACGGGTCTACTACGTAATGAAGCTGGTGCGCGGGGCGCGGCTTGATCAAAGCCCGGTGATGCAGGCGGCGCTGACCGAGCGGCTGCGCGTGTTTGAGCGATTGTGCGAGACGATCGCCTTCGCTCACGCCCACGGCGTGCTGCATCGCGATCTCAAGCCGCAGAACGTGATGATCGGCAGCTTCGGCGAGGTCTTGGTGCTGGATTGGGGCATCGCGCGCTGGCACGGCGCGCCCGAGCCGGAGGTGCAACCCGACTCGCCGCCGAGCGAGGCGCCTGTCGCCGACACGGCGACGCGGCGCACGGCGGCCGGCGTGGTGATGGGAACGCCCGCGTACATGTCGCCCGAGCAGGCGCGCGGCGAGCTCGATCGGGTCGACGAGCGCAGCGACGTATTCGGTTTGGGCGCGATTCTGCATTACCTGCTGACGAGCGCCGCGCCGCGCCAGGCGTCCGGCGCTGCCGCTGCGGCCTCGCCTCGGCAGCGCGATCGGCGCATCGCCAAGCGACTGGATGCGATCTGCGGCAAAGCGCTGCGTCCCGAGCCGGCGGGCCGGTACGCGACCGCGGGCGAGCTGGCGGCGGACATCGCGCGCTTTCGTGATGGGCAACGGGTGCTGGCGTATCGCGAGCCGTGGTGGGAACGGCTGGCGCGCTGGTGTCGGCGCTATTCGCTGCCGTTGCTGCTGGTGCTTGCGTATTTGCTAATGCGCGGGGTGTTGGAGATTTTCTGGCCGAGCGAAATCTAGCGCAGTATGCAGAATCCGAACTAGCTCGGGCGCAAGGCGCCCTCTCGCGGATCCGTCCAGATCAGTGGACGCTGCCGTCCGTCGAAGCCGTCCGGCCGCGCTTCATTCCCAAACATCCCGCAAAAACCGCACGATCGCGTATTCCGCCCAATATCGCGCCCGAGCGGGGCTCGCGCCCTCCACGAACCCGAGATGCCCGCCGGATTCCAGCAACGCCGCTGTCAGCGCCGGGTTCCGCGCACACGCGGCCGACGGAAACGCGCTCGGCGGAATCAGTGGATCATCGCACCCCGAGAGCAGAAGCGTCGGCGTCGCGATCTTCTCGACAACCGCGAAACTGCTGCACTGCTCGTAGTAATCCCACGCATCGCGGTACCCGTGCAGCGGCGCCGTCGCGAAGGTGTCGAACTCGACCATCGTCCGCGCACGCCGCACGCCGTCCGCATCGAGGCATCCCGGGTGTTGGCGTTCCTTCGCGAGCGCCTTGGGTATCAGCGAGCGCAGAAAGTAGCGCGTGTAGCGCCCGCCGAGCGCGCGATCGAGCAGCCGCGCCGACTGCGCCAGATCATAAGGCGCCGAAATCAGCGCCGCCCCGCGCAGCTTCGCCGCTGCCGGATGCGATGCGTCGACCTGCGCCAGCCAGCGCGCCGCGACGTTCCCGCCCAGCGAGAAGCCGACGACGAACAGGCCGGGGTCGCACGCCCCGGTCGCGAGCAGGTGTGTCGTCGCAGCGTCGACATCGCGCGTGTCGCCGGAGTTGTAGAGGTAGCGACCCCGGTTCAGCGTCGGGTGAGAGCCGCGAAATTCCAGCACGGCGGCGTTCCAGCCGCACTCGGCGTGCAGCCGGCGCACTAGGCCGCGCACGTACGCCGAGTTCGGCGAGCTCTCGAGACCGTGCAGGATCAGCACCGTGGGAGCGCGCGGCGTGG
Source organism: uncultured Planctomycetales bacterium (assembly GCA_964388675.1). Classification (GTDB taxonomy): domain Bacteria; phylum Planctomycetota; class Phycisphaerae; order UBA1845; family Fen-1342; genus CAYMBL01. The sequence continues at coordinate 4,341 of CAYMBL010000044.1, read as the reverse complement.
GCGTGTGTCGCAGCAGCGCGACGCGATCACCGTCGAACGTGGGAACTTCGTCGCGAGCGTACGTGACCGCCGGCCCGCGGCGCGTCAGCGCCGGCCACAGGCTCTGCGCGTGCCCGCCCGGCAGCCACCACGCCGGCCGGAACGTGCAGTCGAACGCGGATTCCATGTCTCCGATCGCTGGTTCCTTACTCCGCTTTCGTGACCCCGCTCTCGCATTTCGTCTCTTCTCTTCTGTTCTCTTTGTTTTCCCTTGTCTGTTCGTCTCTCGTGTCTCGCATCTCGTTTCTCTTATCTGCGTGCTCCAGCCACGCATAGGCGTCCTGCATGAGGCTCTCTGGATAGCCCTCAATTTCAAGAATGCGCAGCGCATTGCGTGTCACAGCGGGTCCGTCGTGCAGCTTGTAGTCAAACACCATGCCCGAATCCCCGAGATTCTCGCGGAAATGCACGTTTCGGCAGCGCGCGTCGTCCAGCGAAGTCAGGTGTCGGTCGTGCGTCGCGAGTAGATAGAAATTCTGCTGCCGCAGCAGATGCCGCAGCACGGCCACGCTCGCCGCGGTCTGATCCTGTGAGTTGGTGCCGCGGAATGGCTCGTCGATCAGACCCAGCAGCGGCGCGCCATCCTCGGGCGGCGTCACCATGCGCCGCAGGTGACGCACCTCTGACAGAAAGTAACTCTCGCCCTCCGCCAGGCTGTCTCTGGCGCGCAGATCAGTCATCAGCCGCATCGGCCGCCACTCCATGCGTTCGGCGCTGGCGGGGCCGCCGATCTGCGCCAGCAGCAGATTCACGCCGGCCATGCGCAGAAACGTGCTCTTGCCCGCCATGTTCGAGCCGGTGATCGTCCACACCGTCGCCGGGCTGCCGAGGTCGAGCGTGTTCGCGACGACGCGCTGCGGGTCCACCAGCGGATGCCGCCCGTTGTCAATGGTCAGTCGCAGTTCGTCGACCAGTTGCGGCCAGCACGTCACCGGCTGCTCCCAGGCCAGACTCGCGGTGCCGCACAGAACCTCCAGCTCCGCCACGGCGGACGCCGCCGACAGCAACGCGGCGCGCCGCGGCACGACCAGCTCCTCGATCGCGAGCGCGACGTGCACATCAAGGAACACGAGCAAATTTAGCAGTTGATGCACACCGCCGCCGCTCTCCGCCCACGCCGCTCGCGTGGCGATGCGCTGCAGAGTCCGCTCGCCGGCGATCGTGGCGCACAAGCCTCGCAGCGACGCCAGATCCGTCGAGTCGGGCAGTTCCTGCCCCGCGGCGTCGACCGCATGCGCCAGTCCGCGCGCCGCCCATGACACGTCATTCCACGGGGCGAGTGCGGCGCGCAGCGCCTTGCGCATTCGTGCGTACACAGCGCCATTCACCAACAGCAGCCCCAGCAGCAATCCGCCCCACGAGACTGTGCCCACCAGAAGCTGCGCGATGCAGACCACCGCAAACAAACCGCTTGCCGCCGACCACGCCCGCAGCACGCCGCGCGAGAATGGCAGTCTGACGCGTCGCATGCGGCGCACTCCGCGCAACAGGCGCAGCAAGCGCCGATCCTCGTCGCGCAAGGCGCCTTGACCGGCCTGCAGCGCGAGCCGCGCGGCGGCATGATCCGCCAGCCAGCGCACCATGTGCTGGCGCGCCAGAATCCGCTCGGGCGTGAGCAAGGGGGATTCGAGCGTTTCGCGCAGCCGCGCCGCGCCCGTTGGAGAGGATGTGCGATTCAGCAAGCCAAACACGCCTACCGGCGCCGAATAGAGATCGAGATCGTCGAGCTCCTGTTCGGTCAAGCGCCAGACAGCCCCCGTCTCCCACACCCGCGGCAATCGCACTTCGATCAGCGCCGGACGACGCCAATCACGCACACACCGCACCTGCCCGCCGCAGCGAGCCAGGCTTTCGTCGAGCACGAGCAGCATGCGATCGAGCTGTTGACGTTCGGATTCTGCGCGACGGTGATGGCGGATGGCGAAGACGAACAGCACGCCGCCGCCCAGGGTTGCGACGATGCCGTAGAGCGGACGATCGAGGCTCGCGATCCACACGCCCAACAGCACGAGAAATATGCCGAGCCGTGTCCAGGACCAGCGGGATTCGCGGGTTAGTGCGTCGCGGTGTGCATGCACCGCTTCGGAGCGGGCGCGTTCGAGCCATGCGCGTTTTTCGCTCGTCGCCGCCGTTGGCAGCGGCGCCTCGCCGGGCAGGATCGCTGGACGGTTCATGTGTCCGAGAATACACGCGGCTGCGCGACTTTGCTGAGAATCTCGCGTTGGGCTTGCCGTTGTCGCGAGTGAATTGAACACTGGCTGGGGGAAAGCTGCGCCGAGGTGACCGCGCATGGCGATCGACGCCACAAATGGCACAGCTCTCGCGCTGACCGCCGCCGTGACGGCGCCTGGCACACGCTCCGGCTTCAACCCCGTCATCAACGGAGTCCCGGTATTCGGCGCAGCCGATCAGCGCGACCCGTTCGGTCCCGCGGCGCGGCTCTCACTCAGCGGGCGCAAGGCCGAGCCGAGGGGGCCGCGGCCGGCGATACTCGACTCCGCGACGTTCTCGGCGTTTGTGAGCTTCGGGCTGGATTCGGCGGCGGGCGGCGCCGCGGCGTCCGAGGTTCCGCGATCGAAGCGCGAGCTCGACGCGGAGAAGGAAGCCGTCGAGGTCGCTCTGGCCTTTGTGGATCGAAAGAAGTACGAGGCGGCGCGCGTCTCGCTCAGCAGCTATCTCAACGGCCGCGCGCCGAGCGGCGCCGTTGTGCACACGCAGGGGATCATCGAGCTGGCGGCGCGGAACTACAAGAAGGCCGAAGACCTGTTCCGCAAGGCCGCATACCTCACGCCCGAGCTGAACTCGCAATCGAGCGCAGAGAACGCCAAGTCCCTCCAGCAGGACGATCGAGTCGTGTTGTCGCGGGCGCAGCGTCTGCTCGCCGATCCGGCGGAGCGCGCGGCCGGCGTGGAGCTGTTGGTGGCGCTCACCGACCGCAGCCCCGAGGACAACGATGCGCGGTTCCTGCTCGCCGAGAACCTCATTCGCACGGGCGATGCGGTGAACGGGCTGCTGCAATACGGGCGCGTGCTCGACGCCGCAACGAAGCCGGAATTGGTGCGGCTGGAAGGAGCGCTCGAAGGGCTGGCGAAGTCGTCGCCGGACGGGGCATTCGTCCGCAATCTGCTGGGGAAGACGCAGCTCGCGCTGGGCAAGACGCAGCTCGCTCTCGATTCGCTCAGCCGCGCCAGCGAGCTTTCGGGGTTCCAGACCCAGTTCCTGAAGGACGAGGCCGAGGCGTACGTGCAGATCGGACGCGAGCAACTGGCTGATCGCGACTTCGACGCGGCCTTCTCGAGCTTTGACCGGGCCTTCGAACTCGATCCCGGCAGCGAATCAGTGAAGTTGGCGCACGCCGAAGGGTTGACTGTGCGCGGCGAGCGCCTGGCGCGACTCGGCGATCACGACGCGGCGATCGAGTTCTACCAGGACGCGGCCGAACGGTTGAGCCTCGTCGAAGGCGGCGACGAGCTGCGTGAACGGATCGCACGCAGCGCGTATCGCGCCGGACGTGTGCTTGAGACGCGCCGGCTCGCAGACGGCGAGAAGATCGGCACGGCGGTCGACGCCTTCCAGGTGGCGTACGACCTGCAATCCGAGAACAGCACCTATCGCAAGAAACTCGCGGAGACGAGGAACCGCATCGGCGACGAATACCTGGCCGAGGCGAGCTACAAGAGCGCCGCCGACGCCTACGAAGCCGCGTTTGAGCTGGAGAAGAACAACACCACCTACCGCGACAACGTGATTCACGCGAACACGCTCTACGGCGACGAGCGGCGTGCGGCGCTGGACTGGGAGGCCGCGATCGAGGCGTACCGCACGGCCTTCGACGCCGACACCGACAACACAGACAGTCGATTCCAGTTGGCGGATACGTACAACGCGGCGGGTCTGTACTACGTGAACATTGACGACAAGGAACAGGCGGCCAAGTACTTCCTCGAGGCGCTGCACCTGTATCCCGACAACGCCGAGTACCAGGCGAACTACGATTCGGTGAAGAACTACCTCACGTAGAGCTGGACGCGGCGCATTTCTCACGGTTTGACCGCACGAGGGGACCAGGCTCATGTTCAGCCGCTGATTCCCGCTGTGCGGGAATGGAGGGGACGGGCGAGGACGCCCATCCCACCCGGACTACAGATTGGCGCCAAGTGCCCGCGCTGGGGTTCGGCGCCTCCAGCCGGTCATGGTGGGCCGGGCCTAGAGCTCGCACCAAGACGCACCCGCGCGCGACGAGTTGAAGGGTGCGAGAAGGGATTCTAGCACCAGGATGTGAGAACATACCCCTCACTCACG
>CAYMBL010000043.1:0-34388 GCA_964388675.1 uncultured Planctomycetales bacterium | reverse complement strand
GTGGATGTCCGAGTGCAACGTCGAGTGGATTCTGCTATGCGAGCGGCAGTGGCCCGAGCCGCCGGGCGGGCGCGTCACTCACGAAACTCCCGGCGGACAGCGGCTGGTGCACCGTCCGACGCGCGGCCCCGCCTGGTTCGTCAGCGCCGCCGAGCCGTCGCCCGCGTTGCAATGGGATGGCCCCAACGCCATGCGAATCGAGTGCCCGCCGTCGGACGCGGGTGCGGTGCGGCGACTGGTCATTGCGAACTACGCCGCCCCCGGCTGGTCGGCGACGCTCGATGGACGCCCGATTGCGCTCGACACGCACGACGGCGTGTTGCTGGCGCTGGATGTGCCGCCCGCGGGCGGACGACTGCGCCTCGAGTATCAGCCGCCCGGGCTGCGCACGGGGCTCATGGTCTCAGGCGTCAGCGGTGCGCTCGCGCTGGTTGCGGCGGCACTAGCCGGCGCCCGCACCAGCCGCGCGTGAAACACGACCAGCGACGCCGTCAGCGCCAAGAGCGCGGCGCCGACGGTCTGGTGCGCCGTGGTGATGAGCACCTGAATCGTCGCCGGACCGGCGTTCGGCGGTTCGCCGAGCACGGCCAGCAGCGCCGCGCCGCCCAGCGCGAGTTGCACGACGAGTCCCGTCAGCAGGTAGCCGCCCAATCTCGGAATGTGTGCGAACGCTTCGTAGAGACCCCAGGCCCGCATCGCAAACACGCCCACCACCATCAGCACGATCACCGCCAGCGAGACGTGCAGATAAAGGCCCCACGACAGATGCCGCAGCAACGCGCCGAGCAGAAGCTGCGTCAACAGCAGCGCCAGCGAGATCGCGCCGAGCGCGCGATCGCGCCCCGCGCCGGCGAACACGCGCGGCCGCGCTTCGTGCCACGCCGGGCTGAGCACGACCGTCAGCGACGCGAGCGTGGCGAGAAAAAGCTGAGCAAGCACGCCGTGCACGACGGCGAGCACGAGATTGGGCTCCAGGTGTTCAGCGGACTGACTGAGCGTGAGCCGCCCGGTCACGCGCAAACCGCCCAGCACGCCCTGCGTGATGACCATCGCCAGCGCAACCAGCGCCAGCCCGCGCACCCAGCGGCGCGGCTCGACGAATTGCAGGTAGAGGAGCAGCACCAGCGTAGTCAGGCCGACCAGCGCGCCGAAGAGCCGATGCGAGTGCTCGAAATAGATACCGCCGGTCATGCGCGCCAGCGGAAAGAGGAACATGTTGTAGCCGAATGTGTTGGGCCAGTCGGGCACGGCGAGGCCGGCCTCGAAGCCGGTCACGGCGCCGCCCACCGAGATCAGGACCAGCGTGCCGCACAGCGCGACGCCGGTGAGCGCCGCCGGCCACACGCCCGCTGCGACCCGGCGCGGCGGGGCTCGACCGCTGAGCATTTCCGTCGCGAGTGCGCCCGCTCCTGCCAGCAATGCCGAGACCAGCAGTGCCGTCGGCGCCCATAGCCAAGCGAAGCGATTCTCCGCCGCCGATCCGATGACGCTGCCGAGGATTAAAAGATTCAGCACGCCGGTGACGAGTCCGGCGTAGATCGCGCCGCGCAGCCCGCGCCGCATCAGCCGCTGTGCCGCGACGCCGGTGGCCACGAGCCCGCCGAGCATGAGAAAGAACACCACGGCGCTGGGAACGCCCAGGCCGGGCAGATGAGCCAGATACCCCACGCTCCACATGCCTACGGCGCCGCCGAACCCGATCGCCAGTACGTCTCCGCCCGCGGCCGGCTGGGTAGTTGCAGCTTTCGTCTGATCCGCACGCATGCCCACATAGCTCCCCGTTGCGCGTCGTTTCGTCAATCGTTGAGTGTATAGGCGGAATTGGTTTCGCGGCTCGACGCCGCCGGTCTTTATCGTTGCGACGAGGATAGCTGGAATTTCTCGGAATCCGTCGTTTCGCCGGCGGGGCCGCCCGCCGCAGATCGGGCCTACCGCAGCGCGGTGGCCGGAGGTTGGTACATGCGCGGCCTGACCACGGATACGAGTCGGGCAATGAAGCCAGCGCGGTCAAGGGTTCGAGGGGAAGCGAGGCCAGGGAATTAATCGGCAGGGGCGCCGCGGGTAGAGGGGTAAGAGGGTGGAGAGGCGCGGGGAAGACGAGACGACGGAATTCTGTGGGGGCGGCCATGCCCACCAATTTTTGGCTGACGACTACAGGCCTCGCACGGAACCTCGGTGGGCACGGCCCACCTAAAAATTCGCGCGCCGAGATATGTAGAGATGACAACAGATAGGCCGGGCAGCCGCCGGGCCACCAGCGCCGCGTGATCCACAACACACGGGGCGATGCGGCGGTGCGAGAAGGGATTCTCGCACCAGAACGAGTCAACGCGCTGGCCTAGCAGGGGCTTTCGTAGCAGAACGATGGACGAGACTTTTGCACCAAAACGGAAGGGATTGTCACCAGAGCCCGCCTGCACCTACGCTGTTCGCTCCCGGCGCAGGACGAGTCTTCTGATCGCTTCCGGACTCTTTGATCTCGTTTCTCGCTTCTCGTTTCTCGAATCTTGTCGTTTGCCTACAACTGCAAATCCGCCCCTTCGCTGTGCAGGCGGATCACCTTGCGCGTCAGGTCGTGCAGCGCCGTGATGTAGCGCACCGTGTGCGAGCGCGAGCGCATCACCACCGAGTGCGTTTTGGCCACGTGGCCGTCCACGCGCACGCCGTGCAGCATCGCGTTGTCCGTCACGCCGGTGGCCACGAACACGATGCCGTCGCCGCGGGCCAGGTCTTCGCTCGAGTACACCCGCCGCAGGTTCTCCTCGGTGTAGCCCTTGTCCGCGAGCGCTTTGCGTTCGGCTTCGTCGCGCGGCCAGACGCGGCAGAAAATCTCGCCGCCCAGGCACTTGATCGCGGCTGCCGCCAGCACCGCCTCGGGCGAGCCCCCGATCCCCATGAACACGTCTACGCCGCTGTCGGGCATGCTGGGCGCGATGGCTCCGGCCACGTCGCCGTCGCCGATCAGGCGGATGGCGGCGCCCGTCTTGCGGATGGCCGCGATCAGGTCGGCGTGGCGCGGGCGATCGAGCAGGCAGACCACCAGGTCGCGCACGCGCTTGCCCAGTTTCAGCGCGATCACCTCCAAGTTGTGCTCGACGGGCGCGTCCATGCGGATGCTGCCGGTTCCGGTCTTCACCTTGGGGCCGACCGCGATCTTGTCCATGTACACGCTCGGCACCGCCTCGAGCGCCCGCGTACCCGGCTCGGCCTTGGCCGCCGCGATCACGCTCAGCGCCCCCGGCAGCCCCTTGCTGGTCAGCGTGGTGCCGTCGATCGGGTCGACCGCGATCGAGACGTGCGGCGCACCGTCGCGCCAGGTGCCCAGTTTCTCGCCGACGAAAATCCCCGGCGCCTGGTCCTTGATCCCTTCGCCGATCGAGCAGGTGCCGCAGATGTCCATCAGGTTGAGCAGGCCGCGCAGCGCGTCGGTTGCGGCGGCGTCGGCCGCGTCCTTGTCGCCTTTTCCGATCCATTTGAACGTATTCAGAGCCGCCGCTTCGCAGGCGCGGACCATGTCCAGGCCGATCAGCTTCTCCGGCTCGAAATCGCTACGAAATCCCTGAGACATGTGAGAAACTCCCCAGCGGCGGAGTCTCCCGGCGAGCATTCTGGCGGCGGCTCGCGGGTTCGACGCCGCATCGCGAGACTAGCCGATTCCGTGTCCGGTCACAAGCAAACTCATCGTCCGCTAAGCTGCAAATCCGGGGCGAACGAGAGGCGTGCATGGCAGTGAACTGGCGAGACGTGGGGCCGCGCGGCGCCAACGGCTCGCTCCCGACCGACGCGGCGCTGCCCGACGGCGAGTGGCTCGAGCCGCTGCGCGCCGCGCGGCGGAGCGGACGCTCGGTTCTGGTGCTTGTGAACGACAGCCACCGCGCCACGCCAACACGCGAAACGCTGCGACAGCTCGCCCACCGCGTCGAGTTGCCGGTGTGTCGCGTGCTGGTGGCGACAGGCACTCATCGCTTCTCCGCCGACGAGAAAGCCCGCTTCGAGCGCCAGACGCTCGACGGCGCGTTGCCGGCGTGTGCGGGCGTCGGCTGGCATGACGCGGATTCCGGCGAACTCGTGCCGCTGGGAGATGCCCATATTCACCCCTGGCTGCTGGAGCACGAGGTTCTGCTGGCGATCGGCAGTTGCGAACCGCACTACTTCGCCGGCGTAACCGGCGCTCACAAGACGCTCACCATCGGCGTGCTCAGCCGCGCCGCTATCGAGCGGAACCACGCCGGCGCGCTTGAACCCGGCTCGAATGTGTTCGCGCTCGCGGGCAACCCGGTGCATGAGGGCATTTGCGCGCATCTGGCGGCGCTCCGCGGCGCCGGCCGCACGCTGCTGGCCATCAACCACGTCGTCGTCGGCGGCTCGAGCGTCGCCACCGCCTGCGGCACGCCCGAGCAGGCTCTGGCGGATTTGCTGCCGACGGTGCGCGACGCGTTCCAACATCGAATCGAGCGGCCGGTCGACGTGCTCTGGCTTGTCGTCGAGCCACCGCTCAATCGCAGTCTCTACCAGGCGGACAAAGCGCTGAAGAACAACCATCTGGCGGTGCGCGACGGCGGCGCGATTCTGCTCGAAGCCGCGTGTCCCGAGGGCGTCGGTCCGGACGGGTTTCTCCGATTGCTGCGGGATGCGCCCGACTATGCCGCCGCGCGCGACCTGGTGCGCCGTCGCGGGTATCAACTGGGCGATCACAAGGCGGTGAAGCTGCGACACCTGACCGATCCCGCGGCGCGCGGGGTGTCGGTGGCTTTGGTCGGGAGTGCAGTATCCTGCGAACTGGCGGCGCTGGCGGGTTTGGCGACGTTTGACGACGCTCAGGCGGCGCTGGGCTGGCTGGCGGGCCGCGTCTCGATGACCGAGGGGCTGCGGATTGCCGACGCGGGGAACGTGTGCGTCGGCGCGAGGTAGTGGGGATGCGGATAGAGTGGCGGTTTTCGTGCGGCGTGGAGCAGGCATGATCTGGCTGCGGTGGGCGGCGCTGATGGCGGCAGCGCTGGCGTCGGGCGGCTGCTGGCAGCCGCTGACGCCGCAACGCGTCGAATACCAGCGGGGGGTGGTGTGGCTGTTTCCCGGCATCGAGGGCGGCGCGTGGCAGATGGAGCAGCCGGTGCGGGCCTTGCGCGATGCGGGCGTCACGTCGGCAGTGCGCGTCTACGACTGGTGGCGGCCGCTGAACCCGCTGTCGAATCTGGTGAGCTACGAGCGCAATCGCCAGCAGGCGCGCGCGGTGGCGCGCGAGATTGCACAGCAACTGCGCGACAACGACGGCGTTCCCGTTGATCTGGTCGGCTATTCGGGCGGCGGCGGAATCGCGCTGATGGTGGTGGAATCGCTGCCGGACGGGGCGCGCGTGCGCGACGTGATCCTGGCGCAGCCCGCGGTGAGTCCGACGTACGACCTGACGCCCGCGCTGCGACGAATGGATGGGAGGATCGTGAATCTGTACTGCCCCAGCGATTGGTGGACGCTGGGCGTGGGCACATCGGTGCTGGGGACGATCGATCGCCGCAAGACGCCGTCCGCGGGGCAGGTTGGCTTTGCGCTGGACTCGGCCGTGCCGGACGCGCGGCTGCGATCGCGGGTGACGCAGCAGGCATGGACGCCGGACGCGCGCGCGCTGGGACACTGGGGCAATCACACGGGCATGTTCAGCTATGGCTGGAACCGGCATCGAGTGGCGCCGCTGCTGGCGGCACGACGGGCCGGCGGCGGGTCTGAAATTACGCGAGAGGAAGCGAACGAATGACGCGGAACGGAATCGACGCGCGCGGTGTGCGAACCCTGCTGCTGTGCGCCGCGTTGGCGATTTTTGCCGGTGGCGCGGCGGCAGGGACGGTCGGCTATTACCGCCAACCGACGATCCACGGCGACACCGTCGTGTTCGTGGCGGAGGGCGACCTGTGGAAAACCGCGGTGACGGGCGGCGTTGCGACGCGGCTGACGAGCCACCCGGGCGACGAATTGCTGCCCGCGATCTCGCCCGACGGGACGACGGTGGCGTTCGTCGCTCATTACGAAGGACCATCGGAGATTTACACGATGCCGCTGGCGGGCGGCGCGCCGACACGACGGACGTTCGGCGGCGGCACGCGGCTGTCGTTTGTGGGTTGGACGCCGGGGGGTCGCCTGGTTTATGCCACCGAGGCTTTCTCGGGGTTGCCGAACCGGCAACTGGTCATGCTCGACGTGAATGATCCGAGCGCGCCGGGCGCCGTGCAGCGGATTCCGCTGGCGCAAGCCGCCGAAGGCTGCTACGACGACGCCGGTCAGGTGCTTTTCTTCACGCGTCTGCCGTTTCAAGGCAGCCACACCAAGCGCTATCGCGGCGGCACGGCGCAGAATCTCTGGCGGTTCTCGGGCGACGGGGAGGCGACGGCGCTTACCGCCGACTACGCGGGGACGAGCAAAACCCCGATGTGGTGGGACGGGCGGCTGTACTTTCTGAGCGACCGCGACGGCACGATGAACATCTGGTCGATGGCGCGCGACGGCACCGACGTGCAGCAGCACACGCGGCACAGCGGGCTGGACGTAATGTCGGCGGCGTTGCAAGGCGGGCGCATCGTCTATCAGCTTGGCGCCGATCTCTGGCGTTACGACGTCGCCGGCGGCAGCGCCTCGCTCATCGAGCTGCGCCTGGATTCTGACTTCGACCAGACGCGCGAGCAGTGGCTGCGCAAGCCGATGGACTACCTGACCGCGGCCCACATTTCGCCGAGCGGCGATCGCGTCGTCCTGACGGCGCGCGGCGAGGTCTTCGTCGCCCCGCATCGGCAGGGTCGGCTGGTGGCCGCGACGCGCAACGACGGAGTGCGCTACCGCGACGCGCGGTTCATGCCCGACGGCAAGTCGCTGCTGCTGCTGTCTGACGAATCCGGCGAGGTCGAACTTTGGCAGGCGCCCGCGAACGGCGTCGGCGCCGCGGAGCAATTGACTCGCGACGGCGAAGTGCTGCGTTGGGAGGGCATGCCGTCGCCGGATGGCCGGTATATCGCGCACCACGACAAGAACCTGCGGCTGTTTATCTTCGACACGCAGACGCGCGAGAGCCGGCTGATCGACGAATCAAAGATCGACCAGTTTGACGGGCTGCGCTGGTCGCCCGACAGCCGCTGGCTGGCGTACGTCACGCAGGCAGACAACATGTTCCGCGTAATCCGGCTGCACGGCGTGGCCGATGGGGCGCGCGTCGCCGCGACGAGCGATCGCTTCGATAGCTTCAGCCCGGCGTGGAGCCCCGACGGCAAGTGGCTCTATTTCCTCAGCGACCGGAATCTCGTGAGCAAGGTGGCCAGTCCGTGGGGCAGTTACCAACCTGAGCCGTTTCTGGACGAGACCACGCGCGTCTACGAGCTCGCGCTTCAAACCGGCGTACGCTCGCCGTTCCAGGTGAAGGACGAGCTGCTGCAGGATAGCGCCGCGCCCGCACCTGCGACCGGCGCTCCGGCGGTGGATGCGGCGGCGTCGAATCCGGCATCGGCGCCGGAAAGCGCACCCGCGAAGACCGAGCCGCCGGGCGTGGAAGTGAAGATCGTCGCCGAGGGGCTGGCGACGCGGCTGCGCGAGCTGCCGGTTCCGGCGGGGAATTACTCGATGCTGATCGCGACCAGCGGGACGCTGCTCTGGATGTCCGGCAGCGCCGGTCAGGAAGCGCGCAACCTCGTCGGCACTGCGATCGGCGCCGAAGTGGAAATCAAGACGGTTGCGTCCGGCGTGCGCAGCGCCGAGTTGTCCGGCGACGGCAAGAAGCTGCTATTGCGCAAGGGCGACGCGCTGTACATCGTCGACGCCGAAGCGCGGCCGGCCGAACTCGACAAGAAGGACGTGAAGCTCGACAGCTGGGCGATTTCGTATTCGCCGCGCGAAGAATGGCGGCAAATGTTCGACGAAGCCTGGCGCCTCATGCGCGACTATTTCTACGACCGCAACATGCACGGCGTCGACTGGCCGGCGATGCGCGAGAAGTTCCGCCCGCTTGTTGATCGGGTGAGCACGCGCGGCGAGCTGAACGATCTGCTGGGGCAGATGGTGGGAGAGCTGAGCGCGCTGCACCACTTTGTGCGCGGCGGCGATCTGCGCGACGGACCCGACGAAGTCGACAACGCCGCGCTCGGGGCGCTGCTCGAGCGCGACGCGGCCGCGGGCGGCTGGCGGGTCGTGCACATTCACGCGCACGATCCGGACGAGCCCGAAAAAGCGGCGCCGCTGGCGCGGCCGGGCGTCGAGGTGCGGATTGGCGACGTGATCACCGCGGTCGACGGAATCGACGCGCTGTCGGTCAACAGCTTCGGCCAGTTGCTGCGCAACAAGGCCGGACGGCAGACGCTGCTGCGCGTGAAGGGACCGAATGCGCCGGCGCAGGAACCGGCAGCGCCGGCTCCACCCCCGGACGGCCAGGCAGCGCCCGCGCCAGCGAGCCCAGAGGATCTCGCGACCAGGCTGGATGCGCCGCGCGACGTGATCGTCGTGCCATTCAGCGTCGCACAGGCGTCCGAGCTGCGCTACCACGAATGGGAGCTCACGCGGCGGCAGCAGGTCGAGGCGGAAAGCAGCGGGCAGATCGGATACGTCCATCTGCGCGCCATGGGCGGCGACAACTTCACCGAATGGGCCAAGGGTTTCTACCCGGTGTTCCATCGCGGCGGGCTCATCGTCGACGTGCGACACAACCGCGGCGGCAACATCGATAGCTGGATTCTGGGCCGGCTGATGCGAAAGGCGTGGTTCTACTGGAATCAGCGCGTCGGCCAGCCGCCGAGCTGGAACATGCAGTATGCGTTTCGCGGCCACGTGGTGGTGTTGTGCAACGAGTTCACGGCGTCGGACGGCGAGGCGTTCACCGAGGGCGCCAAGCGATTGGGACTCGGGCACGTGATCGGAACCCGCACCTGGGGCGGAGAAATCTGGCTGAGCTCGAGCAACTTCCTGAAGGATGGCGGCATCGCGACCGCCGCGGAGTATGGTGTGTTCGGTCCGGAAGGGGCGTGGCTGATCGAGGGGCACGGCGTCGAGCCGGATCAGGTGGTGGACAATTTGCCGCACGCGACGTTCCGCGGGGAGGACGCGCAGTTGCAGGCGGCAATCGAGCACTTGAAGAAGCGATTGGCGGAGAGCCCGATACCGCCGGTGCAGGCACCGGCGACACCGGACAAGTCGTTTCGGTATCCGTGATGAGGCGGGACGCGGATGTGGCCGGCGTAGGCTTGGGGCATGGCTAGAGCACGGGCCGGAGGCCCATGCTCGCCCCCAAAACATTCAGACCGGCCAGAGGCCGGTCTTCCAGCGCTGTTCAACCGTCGTTCGCGGCGAAAACCAGAGACCGCTCACTTGCGTTCGCGGCTCGGATTAAAGAGTGATGTTGGTGCGAGATGGGATTCTCGCACCGGGACTGAGAAGCGAATCTCGCAACAGACAGAGCATCAGGACTGCTACTGAGCACGGGCCGGAGGCCCATGCCCCCCAAAAATTCTTCGAAGTCGGGTCATGTCCCCAAAATTCTCCGAAGTCGAGCCATGCCCGCCAAATTCTCCGAAGTCGGCCATGCCCCCCAAAATTCTTCGAAGTCGGCCCATGCCCCCAAAAATTCTTCGAAGTCGGGTCATGTCCCTAACGATCCTTCGATCCAAAATTCTTCGAAGACGGTCCGGAGGCGATACCGCTCAAGATTTAGACTGTTTACCAATCGCGCTCGACGGGTTTGTAGCGCGCCGCTTCGAGTCGGCGCAGATACTCGCGCCGGCGACGTTCAAAATCGCGCACGCGCTGCAGCAGCCGCTCCGCCTCGTCGCGCGTGAGAGTCAGGTCGGCGGGCAGTTCGTCGGCCGACGCGGGCTGAGTCTGCGCTTCGTCGGGCGACGGCTGGGACTCGGCGGGCTGACTTGTCGCGTTCTGCTGTTCCGGCTGCGACTTCGTTTCGTCTGACTCTGACTTGTCGGATTCCTTGTCGGACTGCGGCTCGTTCTCTTCCTGCTGCTGTTCCTGTTGTGAGTCCTGCGATTCGGTTGAATCCTGCTGACCGTCGTCGGAAGACTCGGCGTCTGAGCCGTCCTGCGAGTCCGACGATTGATCCTGCGACGAACGGCTCGATGGCTGGGATGACGGCTGACTCGACGGCTGGCTCTCTGCGTTCTGCGAGTCGGACGGTTGCGAGTCGGGAGAGTCGCTCGGCTGCGACTGCGGGCTCGAACGGGCGCGCTGCAGAAGCTGCTGCGCGAGCTCGAGGTTGGCGCGCGCATCCACGAGCGACGCATCGAGACGCACCGCATCGCGATACTGCTCGACCGCGCGCTGCAGTTTCTCGACGGCGCCCGCGGCGCTCTGCGGATCGGCGGCCTCGAGCGCCGCGAGCGCATCGGCGTAGTCGCAGTTGCCGAGATTGAACCGCGTGCGGGCTTCGTGGCGGGCGTCGGCGCCGATCAGCGACCGCACCCACAATTCGCGGGCGTCGGCGCGGCGACCCAGCTTGAACAGTGTCGCGGCCTGGTTGTGCAGCAGATCGCCGGGCACGGACTCCAGCCCCGCCGCCGCGGTCTCGAATGCCTTGAGCGCGGCTTCAAAATCGCCGACAGCGAAGTGCGCACGGCCATCGGCGTAGGCGTCGCCGGCGTGGGCGGCCCCGGTTGCAAGCAGCATCAGCGTCGCCGGCAGCAGCAAGCGCAGCATCAGGCGGCCCTCTCGATGACGCGCGCCGGTGCGGCGCGCAGCTCGCGCAGCCGGACGCCGTCGCGCAGGAACGAATCGAACACCAGGAGCGCCAGCGCACCGAGCGCGAAGAGGTGGGCGCGGGCCGGCCGGCGCTCCCGCTCGCGCTCCTCGCGCTGCTGGATGCGCAGGCTCGGCACGATGCGGTCGCGGTAGATCGCGCCGAGGTCGAAGTCGCGCGTGCCCACGGCGAGAAACGCGTGCTGAGGCGACAGGGAGGCGATGCGCCGCAGGTCGTCGAAGCGCGCCCGGCTCCAGACCTCCTGCCCCTGGTATTGCAGGTTCTGGCCGTTGCCGATGGGGATGCGCGCGCCCTCGCGCTCGTCGCCGAGCGCGACGCTGACGACGGGAATCTTGCGGCGTTCCCACAGGTCGCGCGCCGCGTCGACGGGAAAGCTTTCCTGATCTTCGCCGTCGGTGATCAGCAGCACGATGCGCTGCGTGTCGAGCGTGTCGCTGAAGGATTTGTCGGCCTGGCGGATGGCGTCGCCGATCAGCGAGCCGCCGCGCGGGCTGCTCTCGACGCCGACGTCTTCGAGCACGAGGCGGACGAAGCCGTAGTCGTTCGTGAGCGGGCATTTGAGGCGCGGCAAGCCGGCGAAGGCGACGACGCCGACCCGGTCGCCGCCGAGCGCGGGCAGCAGGTCGTCGCGAATCGCGACCACGGCCCGCTGCAGGCGGCTGGGGGCGACGTCGCGCGCCAGCATCGAGCGCGAGACGTCGAGCAGGACCATGACGTCGATGCCGCGGCGGAACGCGCGCTGCTCGATCTCACCCCAGCGAGGCCCCAGCAGCGCGACGACAAGCATGCTCAGCGCGGCGCTGCACAGCGCCAGGCGCAGCAGCGCCCGCGGCCACGCGATCGGCCGCGCCAGCCGCGGCAGCAGTCCGGCCGTGGCGAAATGGCGCAGCGCGCGGCGGCGCTGCCAGACGCCGTAAACGCCGAGTGCGGCGACGCCGACGACCAGCCAGAGCAGGTGCAGCCGGTTCAGGTTGTCGAACGTCAGGTCGTTCACGGGATTTTTCTCAGCCAGGTGGCGTCGAGCAGGATTTGCAGCGCGAGGGCCGCGAAGGCCGCGAGCAGCAGCCACGGGCCGCCCCATTCATCCCAACGGACGAAAGCGCGTTCCTCGACGCGGGTGCGCTCGAGTTTGTCAATTTCGCTGTATACGTCGACCAGCGATTTCTGGTCGCGGGCTGAGTAGAAGCGCCCGCCGCTGACTTCGGCGATGCGGCGCAGCACGCGATCATCGACCGGTCGGCGGCCGATGGTGAGGTTTTCGCCGGTGCCCGCGAGGATGGTGTAGACCTTGACGCCGTGGACCGCGGCAAGCTCACCGGCCTGCTGCGGGTCGACCTGGCCGGCGTTGTTCTCGCCATCGGTGAGCAGAATCACAACGCGGCTGGTGATGCGAATCTGCTCGCCGGAGCCCATGGTGCGTTTCAGGTCGCGCAGGCGCTCGACGGCCAGCGCCAGGCCGTCGCCGATGGCGGTGCCGTTCTCCTCGCGGGTGGTGACGAGGTTGGTCTGGTCGAGCGCGGCGAGCAGGGCGTCGCGGTCGAGCGTGAGCGGGCAGACGCTGTCGGCGTAGCGTGCGAACCGGATGAGCCCGATCAGGTCATTCGTGCGGCCGGGCAGGCTCAGGCTTTCGTCGCCGGAGACGAACTTGCGGACGATTTCCTTGACGACATCGAGGCGCGTCAGGGGTTTGCCGCGCGGCGACAGATCGCGGTCTTCCATGCTGCCCGATGTGTCGAGGACCAGCAGGATCGCGACGCCTTCGGAGTAGGTAGTGAACGTGCTGTCGGCCACCTGCGGCCGTGCGGCGGCGATCGTCAGTGACGCGAGGGCGATCGTGCGCAGGATGGGCAGCAGGCTGCGCCAGCGGGCGGCCGAGGAACTGCCGGCGGCGGTGCGCAGGTGCGAAATGTCGGAAAAGCGCAGAACCGGTCGGCGGCCGGGGCGGCTCCACAGCCACCAGAGCAGCGGCAGCAGCGAGAACGCCGTCAGCAGCCACGGGTTCGCGAAGCGAAACGCATCGCTCATGCGGCACGCTCGGATTCGAGCGGCGCCTGCGCGGCAGCCCGGCTGCGCTCTGCGGCGGCGGCGCTGGACATCACGAACGCACGGGCCGTCGACAGCGCTGAGTCGGCGTCGTCGCGGCGCGGCTGCAGCGCGGCGTATTTCACGAGGTCGCAGGCGAGCAGGAAATCGCGCAACGCGCCGGCATCGAGCGGCACGCTGTGCGCCTCGCGCGCCAGGCGCTGCAGAAACTCCTCGGTGGTCATCTCGGGCGCGCGCAGGCCGAACTTCGACTCGACATAGACGCGTAGAATCTCGGTCACGCGATAGTAATACTCGCGCCAGCGCTCAGCGGTGTTCCAGTCCTGTCCTTCGAGCGCGGCCAGCGCTTGCAGCGCGATCACTTCGGCGGCCGGTGGCGGCACGGGCCGCGCTGCGCGACTGCGAATCGCTCGCGCCGCGAGCCATGCGAGCAAAGCGCCGGCGGCGACGAGGCAGGCTGTGATCGACCACTCGCGCCAGGTCCAGCGCTTCGCCGGCGCCGACAGCAGTCCGGTGATGTCGCGCGGCGTCGCGGGAGTCTCCTCCGCCGCCAGCACCGAGGCGACTTTGAGCACCATCTCCGCGGCTTCGAGTTCGCCACGGCCGCCTGTCGATTCGTATGCGGCGCGCAGCGCGGGTAACGTGAGGTCGCCCGAGCGAACCGGTTCGAGCGTCCAGGTCACACCGTGCACCGATTCGCCGTCGGCGCCGGCGCGCGGCTGCGCGAGCGTCGCGGAGACGAGCAGAAAATCGCGCCACGGGTCAGGCGGCGCCTCGGCGCCGTCGGCCAGCGGCGGCGGCTTCGCCGGAGTGGCCGCGGGCGGCTCGGTGAAGCGGATCGTGGCGTCGGCGGGCGCGAACAGCTCGGCCGAGAGCGTCAGCCGGTCGCCAAAGGTGAGTTGCGGCGGCGTCGCGCGCAGCACCAGCTTGAACGGCCCGCGCTCGGCGGTCTGCTCGAGTGCGGAGGAGGCCGCGGGCGGCGGTGCGCTGCAACCCGCGAGCCAGGCCAGCCAAAGTGCCGCGAGCAAGCGCAGTCTCATCGGCGCGCTCCGCGGCGACGAAAGAACTGCGTCAAGGCGGGGATGAACGAGCTGCCGGTCTCCACGTCGATCAGATCGAGGCCCAGGCGGCGCAGCTCACCCAGCAGCCGATCGCGGCCGGCGCGAGTCTGGTCGGCGTAGCGCCGGCGGAATGCGGCGCTCGCGGTGTCGACGACGAGTTGGCGGCCGCTCTCCGGGTCGTAGAACTCCACGAAGCGCACCGCGGGCAGCTCGCGCTCGCGGCGGTCGCTCACGCGCACCGGGATCAGGTCGTGTCGATGACGCAGTGTGCGCAGCGCCCGCGAGAATTCCGGCGTCTGAAAATCGGAGAGCACAAACACGACGGCGCGGCGCGTCAGCACCCGATCGACATACTCCAGCGCCGACGCGACGTCGGTGCCCACGCCCAGCGGCTGGTGGTAGAGCAGCTCGCGGATGACGCGCAGCACGTGGCGCGGGCCTTTGCGCGCCGGCACGAAGCGCTCGACATGGTCCGTGAAGAGCAGCAGGCCGACCTTGTCGTTGTTCTGAATCGCGGAGAACGCGAGCGTGGCGCCGAGCTCGGCGATCAGATCACGCTTGAGCTGCTCGTTGGTGCCGAAATCCTGCGACGCGCTGACGTCGACCACGAGCAGCACCGTGAGCTCGCGCTCCTCGCGAAATCGCTTCACGAACGGTCGACCGGAGCGCGCGGTGACGTTCCAGTCGATGGCGCGCACGTCGTCGCCGGGCTGGTATTCGCGAACCTCTTCGAACTCCATGCCCAGGCCCTTGAACGCGGAGTGATACTGCCCCGCGAACACGTCATGCACGAGCGCGGATGTGAGAATCTGGATTCGGCGAACCTTTTTCAGAATCTCCGCAGGAATCATGCCGCCGCGCTCTCGTCGTGTTGGGTCGCAGATTGTACAGACGGGGCGCGGCGGCGGCTGCCGTCGCAAAGCGCGGGAACGGGCGTCAGTCGGTTGCGGCGGCGGGCGCGGGCTCCGGCCGGGCGAACGTCTCGTTGAACGCGGCCAGCGAGCCGTCGACTTCGTGCAGCCGCCAATCGGGCTCGCGCTCGCGGCGCTTGTCGACGTTGAACCACATCACGGCGCGCACGCGCGGGTATTTCTGCAGCGCGCGATGCGCGTCGCGAATCCAGGCGGCGCGCTGCCCGGGCTGGCCGGGGGCGCAGCCGAACTCGCTCAGCATGAGCGGCTTGTGCGGATAGCGGCGCTGGAAATCGGCAAGCGGCCCGGCGAACACATCCTCGAACGGCTGCCAGCAGTGCCACTGGTCGTGGTGATCGCCGAAGTTGTAGCCGTCGAGCGCGACCCAGTCGACCGTCTCGTCGCCGGGGTAGTACTTGTGCGCGGCGTTCTCCGGCGTGTCGGGGACGCTCAGAATATTGGCGGACCAGACCCAGGCGACGTTCGCCGCCGACTCCGCTATGAACACGCCGTGCGCCCGGCGCCAGGCCGCGACGAACTCGGCGGGCCGGCCGCCCCAGGGAAACCAGTCGCCGTTGAACTCGTATCCGAATCGCAGCAGGATCGGAATTCCGCTCGCGCGCGCCTCCTGCGCCCAATGCCGGAAAAAGTCGTCGTAGTCGCCGCGTGCGACGGCGGCGAGCCGTGCGTCGCTGCGGCCGCCGTGCCAGCATTCGAGTTCGAGCGAAACCATCGGCGTCGCGCCGGCGTCCGCGATGGCCTGGATGCGCCGCGCCGGGAAGCCGCGGCACAGGTCGGCGTAAACGTGCAGAATCTGCGGCGGCGTCGCGAGCTGATCGAGCAGGTCGGGTCCGCCGCGCGGATTCCCGAAGCTGATGACGCCCCAGGTCAGCGGGCCGCGAGGCGTCGGCGTCGCGAGCGGCGCGACCGGCCGGCTGGGCCAGATCGCAGCGGCGCAGACGAGCGCTGCGAGCGACGTGAGCGCGAGCGCGGTGCGGGTCATCCGTTGAGCTTCAGGAATTCCTGGTTGATCTGCAGCGTTGCCGCCATGAATTTCGGGTCATAGCCGCGGTCGCGCGAGCTTTTGACGATCGCGTTGCAGTCCTTCGGCAGGCACTTGCCCGAGAAGCCGCGTGCCTGGGGGTAGACGAACGTGTGATCGCGGCTGATGCGCGGGTCGGCGAGCCAGATCTCGCGCAGCACGTTGAAATCCACGCCGTGCGTGCGTGCGATGTCGTAGAACTCGTTCACGAACGTCACTTTCACCGCGTAAAACGCGTTTTCCATGTACTTGGCGACTTCGGCGGTGAGGGCGTCGCAGAAATAGAACCGTACGTACGAGTTGTAGTAGTTCTTGTAGAAGTCGGCGGCGGCGGAGACGGCGGCGTTCGTTCCGCCGAGGACGACGAACTCGCGCTCGGCCATGTTTCCGAACACGTGCGCCACGGTCTCGCCGAGGTATTCGGGCTGAAAGACGATGGTCTTGCGATATTTCTCGGCCAGGCGATCGGTCGTGCCCGGCGACACCGTCGAGCGGATGATCTGCAGCGGGGCCTCGACCCAGGCCACGGCTTCCTCGACGATCGACGTGTTACAGCTTCCGTCGTCGGTCATGGGCGTGGGAACGCAGATGAACGCGACGTCGCAGCGGTTGATCTGGTCGCGGGTGTTGGCGAATTCCGGCTTGTAGGGGTCGTAAATCACGACCGCATCGTTCCCGCAGAGCTTCTGCATGGCAGCGCCGACGACCCCGCCCCCGACGACGCCCACTTTCGGCTTCGGCACGACGAACCTCCTGGCGCCCCTTTCCGGGCGCGAATGCCGGCAAAGTATACGGCGGCGCGGGCGGCGCGCCCGAGCCCGATTCGCGGGCGTCCGGTAAGCGGGTCGGCGCGGGC
Source organism: uncultured Planctomycetales bacterium (assembly GCA_964388675.1). Classification (GTDB taxonomy): domain Bacteria; phylum Planctomycetota; class Phycisphaerae; order UBA1845; family Fen-1342; genus CAYMBL01. The sequence goes on along the minus strand of CAYMBL010000043.1, from coordinate 17,749 downwards.
GTTCTTGACAGTCGCGCAGCCGATCCGTAGCCTTTCGGAATCGCGCCGTGGCGGACGAACCGGCCGGCGAGTACGGCGGCCGCACCTGCGGACCTGCCCCACCGGAGTCGCTGGAATGCTACCGAATACCAGGAAGAGCAAGAGCCGCACGCGCACGCGTCGTTCGCACCACGCGTTGAAGCCGCGGCAGTTGAGCGCGTGTCCCAAGTGCGGTCAGGCCCGCCTGCCCCATTCCGCCTGCCTGAACTGCGGATACGTGAACGCGCAGACCACCATCCAGGTTGCCGAAGGGTCGTAATCCACATGCGGATCGCCGTGGACGCGATGGGCGGGGACCACGCTCCGCGTGAGATCGTGCGTGGAATCGTCGCCGGCCTGCGGTTTCTGGGGCCGGATGACGAAATGCGGGTCTACGGACTGCCGGACGTCGTGGCGCGCGAGCTGTCGGCCGTAGGCGCCGACGACCCGCGGCTGCGAACTGTGGGCTGTTCGCAGGTCATCGCGATGGACGACTCGCCGGTCGAGGCCGTTCGCACCAAGCGCGATTCGTCGATCATGCGCATGGCGACCGACGCCGGCTCGGGCGAGGTCGATGCCATCATTTCGGCCGGGAACACCGGGGCCTTCGCGGCGGCGTGCCAGTTCAAGATCAAGCCGATCAAGGGCGTGTCGCGGCCGGGCATCGCGGTGCTGATGCCGACGTTTCACGGGCCGGTCGTGATCTGCGACGTCGGCGCCAACCCGCAGCCCAAGCCGCACCACCTGCACGAATACGCACGAATGTGCGTGCTCTATGCCCACGCCATGCTCGGCATCGAGCGCCCGCAGATCGGCATCGTCTCGATCGGCGAGGAAGAGTCGAAGGGCAACAGCCTGGTCAGGGAAGCGCGGCAACTGATCAAATCCGACCCCACGCTGCAGTTCATCGGCAACGTCGAGGGCCGCGACATTTTCGCGGGCGCCGGCAACGTGTTCATCTGCGACGGCTTCGTCGGCAACGTGATCCTCAAGCTGACCGAGGGATTGGCCGAGGGGCTGTTCAAGACGATCGTCCGCGAGCTGGAGCACGAATCGCCGGAGCTCAAACGCAGCTTCGAGCCGATCGTCGATCGCATCTGGAAGCGGCACGACTTCGCCGAGTACGGCGGAGCGCCGCTGCTGGGAATCAACAGCGTGGCCATCATCTGCCACGGGCGCAGCGACGCGCGCGCCATCAGCAATGCCATTCGCGTCGCCAGCGAGCAGATTCGCCGCAACCTCAACCAGACGATCGCGAGTTTCGAGGTGCCCGCATGAAGGTCGCCTGGCCGGTGCGCATCGCCGGAACCGGCGCGTGTGTGCCTGATTGCGTGGTGGCGAACGACCAGTTCACGACGCGCCTCGACACCAGCGACGAGTGGATCGTGCAGCGCACGGGCATCCGAGAGCGGCGCATGGCTGCGCCGGAGCAATCGACGCTGCATCTGGCGACCGCGGCGTCGCGTGGCGCGCTGGCTTCGGCCGGCATTCCCGCCACCGATCTGAGCCTGATCGTCACCGCCACGATCACACCCGACTATCCGCTGCCCTCGACGGCCTGCATGCTGCAGTCGGAGCTGGGCTGCAACTGGATTCCCGCATATGACTTGGTGGCCGCGTGCTCGGGGTTCGTCTATTCGCTGATCACCGCGGCGCAGTTCGTCGCCAACGGGCTGGGCCAGCGGGCGCTGGTCGTCGGCGCGGAAATCATGACGCGCATGACCGACATGGAGGATCGCACCAGCGCGATTCTCTTCGGCGACGGCGCGGGAGCCGCGATTCTCGAGCGCAGCGACGACCCGAACCAGGGCATTCTGGCGGTCAACAGCGGCGCCGACGGCGGCCGGGCCAAGCTGATCTGGGTTCCGGCGGGCGGCGCGGCGGAGCCGGCCTCGGCGCGCACCGTGAACGAGCGGCTGCACTTTATGCGCATGCGCGGCCGCGAGGTGTACAAGTTCGCCGTTACGCAGATGGAAGAGCTGATTCAGAAGACCGTCGCCGACGCGGGCGTGGCGCTGTCGGACGTGGCGATGATCGTGCCGCATCAATCCAACCTGCGCATCATCGAGTCCGCCTGCGAGCGGCTCGCCTGGCCCATGGATCGCGTGCTCGTCAACATCGATCGCTACGGCAACACGTCGGCGGCGTCGGTGCCGCTCGCGCTGCACGAAGCGGTGGTAACGCAGCGCATCCGTCGCGGCGATCTGGTGCTGCTGGTGGCGTTCGGCGCGGGGCTCACGTGGGCTTCCGTGCTGCTGAGGTATTGATCGCATGTCCGCCGCCGCCATGTTTCCGGGACAGGGTGCGCAGCTGGTCGGCATGGGGCGCGACGTCGCCGAAGCGTGGTCCGCGGCGCGCGAGGTGTTCGCGCGGGCCGACGCGGTGCTGGGCTTTCCGTTGTCGCAGCTTTGCTTCGACGGGCCCGCCGAGCGGCTCGAGGCCACCGACATTCAGCAGCCCGCGATTTTCACCACCAGCGTGGCGCTTTACCGCGCAGCGCTGCAGGCCGGCCGCATCGGCGACGGGCAGTTCGTCGCTTTCGGCGGACTGAGCCTGGGCGAATACACGGCGCTGCACCTGGCCGGCGCGCTCGAGTTCGACGACGCGCTGCGGCTGGTGCACCGCCGCGGACAGCTCATGCAGGCCGCGGCCGTGCAGAGCGCCGGCGGCATGGTGGCCGTGATGGGGCTCGACGAGGAGCGCGTGCTCGCCGTCTGCGAGCGTGTCGCGCCGCAGGGTCGGCTGAGCCCCGCCAATTTCAACTGCCCCGGCCAGATCGTGCTTTCCGGCGATCGCGCGGCATGCGAAGCGGCGCCGCCGCAGGTGGAAGCGCTGGGTGGCAAGGCCGTGATGCTGAAGGTCGCCGGCGCGTTTCACAGCGCGCTCATGCAGCCCGCGGCCGATCAGTTTCGCGCGGCGCTGGCGGAGGCGAACGTGCGTACGCCGGCGGTGCGGGTCGTCGCGAACGTCGACGCGGGCTATCACGCGGCGCCGGATGCGATTCGCGATTCGCTGGTGCGGCAGATCGTCAGCCCCGTGCGCTGGCAGGAGTGCGTGCAGCGGCTGATGGCCGACGGCTGCGATGAATTCTGGGAGATCGGCCCGAATCGCGTGCTGCTCGGGTTTATGCGCAAGATCGATCGCAAGGCGCGCGCCTTCAACCTCAGCAGCGCCGCGGATCTGGTTCCCCCCGTGGCAGGAGCACCGGCATGACGCTCGACGGCAAAATCGCGCTGGTAACCGGCGGCTCACGCGGCATCGGGCGGGCGATCGTGGCGGCGCTGGCACGCGACGGGGCGACCGTCTACGCCACCGCCCGCAGCCCGGAGACCATTCGCGCCTGGCTGTCCGACGCGCCGGATTTCTCGGCCCGCGTCGTGCCGACGGCGCTCGAGGTGACCGATCGCGCCGCGTGCCAGACGCTGGTCGACGAAATCGCCGGCCGGCACGAGCGGCTCGACATTCTCGTGAACAACGCCGGCATCACGCGCGACGGCCTGCTGATGAGCATGGACGACGAGCAGTTTGACTCGGTGCTCGATACGAATCTGCGCGGCGCATTTTGGCTGATGCGTGCCGCCACGCGGCACATGCTGCGGGCCCGCGCCGGGCGCATCATCAATATTTCGAGCGTCAGCGGCGTCATGGGCAACGCGGGTCAGGCGAACTACGCCGCCGCCAAGGCCGGCCTGATCGGCCTGACCAAGTCCGCGGCCAAGGAACTGGCGAAGCGCGGCGTGACCTGCAACTCGGTGGCGCCGGGCTTCATCGAGACCGACATGACCGACGTGCTGCCCGAGAAAGTGCGCGACACGGTCAAGACGCTGATCCCCATGCAGCGCTTCGGCACCGCGGCGGAAGTCGCCGCGCTCGTGCTGTTCCTGGCCGGTCCCGGTTCGGCGTACATCACCGGACAGGTGCTGTCGGTCGACGGCGGGCTGCACACGTAGTGGGCGGATCTCGCCACGCCTATTCGCCTGCGTTTGCTATTGAGTGATCTTCCTCGTTGCGATAACTTCGGGAAAGCGATCTCAAATCTATGAGGAATTGGCATGCGCACGTATTCCATGATTGTGCTGATGTTGCACGCTGCGTTTCCAGTTTGGGCCGATCGGCCTGTGTTCGTGCCGCTCGGTCGCAACGGGGTGTCCGCCACGATCGCAATGGGAATCAGCGATGACGCCCGGACCATCGTGGGATATCAGTTCGAAACTGGCTTCCCGAACGATGCAGTCGTATGGCGGTCGACCGGGGTCGAGGTGCTTCCGAAACTTGCGCCGGGTGTGACGAATGCGATCGCGTACAAGACCAACGCGGACGGTACCACCATCGTCGGCCAATCCGAGACCTTTGCCGTGCGGTGGGACGCGACCGGAGCGGTCGAAAATCTGGGCCTCGCGTCAGGTTCCTACGCTTACGACCTTACGCCGAGCGGTGGCACAATCGTCGGTCGCGAGCTCTTCCTCGGTGGTGGCGGACGTGCGTTCGTATTGTCGTCGAGCGGAGTGACGTTCTTCGCGGATGCGTACGAGTTTCGCTCGGTCTCGTCTGGTGGAGACGTAAGAGTCGGCACAGTTCTCGACGGCGACGATCGATATCAAGCCATTTGGGCTGATGACGCTGGCGTCTACTCAATCGACCACGGCATCGACACGGAATCTTCAAGCGCGACTAGTGTCAGCGCGGATGGCTCCACAATTGCCGGATGGTGGCATGGAGAGCGGGATGGTCAGTGGGGGTCGGAGTGTTTTCGCTGGGACATGACTTCCGGCCACACCTGGCTCGGGAAGCTTCCCGGTTGGCGTGGAGGCGGTGACGGTGCCGCAGCGATGACCGCCGACGGCAGCGTCATCGTGGGCTATGGCGCCACGAACTACAGCTCGAACCCAGGCTGGGACTCGACCGCGTCCATCTGGACTGCCGACTCGGGCAACCAGATTTTGCAGGAGTACTTACTCGCCAAGGGTACGATTGGTTTGGCTGATTGGCATCTCACTCTCGCGCAGGACATCACTCCAGACGGCCGTGCGATTGTCGGCTATGGATATAACGGCGATGGAGAGATTGAAGCGTGGGTCGTATATCTCGACCCGACGCTCGCACCGTGTGTTCTCTACGGAGACCTGTTCGGTGACAACGAGGTAGACCTCGCCGACCTCGGAATCTTGCTCGCAGACTTTGGCTGCGGCGGAGCCGATTGCGAGGGCGACGTGGATGGAGACGGCGATACCGATCTCTCCGACCTGGGTATCGTTCTCTCCGAGTACGGCCAGAGTTGCCCGTAGCGGCGGGTGACCGCGGCGGTGCCTACTCGCTGACCTCCGCGAACATCATGTGCACCAGGTTGCCCGCGAAGCTCATCACGTCTTTGCCTGCCGCCTTGCCCGCGTCTGACTTGAGCGCCGCCTTCAGCGCATCCAGGCTGTCGAAGTACATCTCCGCGATCAGGTAGTAGCGCGCGTCGCCCATCGGGCTGCCGACGGTCCGCGCCACCTCCATCCGCCGCAGGCCTGGCATCTGCCGCGCGAGCGGTGCGTGCACTTCGTTGTAATGCTGGTCAAACGCCTGCGGGTCGGCGGGTTTCGTGTAGATCGCAATCAGCTTCACCATGCGAACGCTCCCGTGATTCGTGGCTGCGGCGGCGAGTGGGCCTAGCCGGGCGAAGGCGCGGCTGCCCGACCGCCGGACGCAGCATCGTAGCGGCCCGCATCGATGCGCGCCGCCGATGCGTGTAGACGTGAAGGCGATTCCGGCGCTTCGTGCGACGTCACGCGCGGCCGTTCGCTCCGGTGCGATCACGTGCGGCCGGTCGCTCGGGGCGAACTGGCGAGGCGAGACGCGGTCGCAGGGCGAAGTTCCGCCGCGGGGATGGATCGTTTGTAACACTGCTCGGCGTGCCGTGGGCGGCTGTGCTGTTCATTCTGTCAATTGAAGTTTTCGCGAAGATTTTCGCGCGCTACACCGCGAGTTAGCGCGATCTGAACATAGAGCATGCGCAGGACTTGCGCGCGCTCGCGACTCTGCCGCCCACACGCACAGCCTGTCACATAACCGTTCCGCCCCGGTCAATTTTTGCCGCACGCCGACTCGTGTGCTACTTTCTAGGTGCGACGAGAACGTCGCCAAATGCTCGGCACCGCCGGCGGTCTGCGTCGGCTCCGGCAGGAAGGTCAGGGGCGCTCGAAGGGCGATTGCGATAGCGCGGCGACGCGTGCGTTTCGTCCGGTGAACACATAGCCAGAGCGGCTCGACCCTCCGAACGGCAGCAGAACGCACAGGTGCACGAACCTCAGGAAGGTCGCCTCGGACGCCGCGCTTCGCGCGCCGCCCGTGGCCGAGCAGCGGCTGATCGAAACTCTGGGGCGCGGGCGATGTGGCGCGGGCCGCTTCGCTCAAGCGCGTGAGAGGAGCGCGGATCAAAGCCCGCGCATCGCCGCTAGCCGGTGAGCCTTGGAGAGGAAAAACCCAGGGGAGCCGCCGGCGAGTGAGTGCGTTAAACGCGCATCGCTCGCGACGGGACTCCGGTCGGGTACGAGCCTGGAAGTCGCGGCCCTCCGGGCTGGCCGTGCCGCTTCGGCGGCGCGTGAACCGGGGGGAGTAACGGCATGCAGGCTCCCGTCAGCGGAAACGCGGGCGGAACCGTCCGGGGGAGAACGCTCCGAAGGGGCAAGCCCGGGAGCGCTGTCGGCGTGAAAGAAAGCCGACGCGGGTTTGGAGTGCGGAAACCGCTGAGAGGGTGACCAAACCCTGAGAGCGGAGCTAGCGCGGGCTTGGAATGCCCGCGCCAAGGATGGGCCTCCGGATCCTGCATGTGCTGAGGGGCGCTGAAAGTCCATGAGAGGGGCCGGCCGCTGCGGCGGTCGGCTAGATGCGGCTGGGCGAAACTCCAGGGGAGGGCCAAGCCTGATGGGAGGATGCGGTCGGATCGCTTAACTGTGATTCGGCTCGGGTCAATCGGGATGTTCCGCACGGTCGAGGCAAGGGCCAACGGCGCAGCGGGCGCGGCGTAACCAGTAGCGCCGCGGATCGGTTGATCGAAATACTCCGTACGGGCGGCAAACTTCGCAGGAGGTCGGTTTCGTCGGCGGCAACGTCGCGATTCCGAGCAGGCGCATCGAATACTCTGAAGGACCTACGAGCATTTGGCGACGCTTCGGCGTCGCCTTTTTTCTGCGCCGCACATGCCCCGCAGGCCGTCGCGCGATACGCTCCAATACAGGCAAGCAGACAATCCCGGAGGGCGACGCGCGTGGTAGTGAAACCGGAAGCCGTTCACCAGCAGGTGCAGCAATACTACGGCCAGACCTTGGCGACGACCGCCGACCTCAAAACGAGCGCGTGTTGCTGCGACGCGCCTCCCGCGCGCATCACCGACATCCTGATGGAGCTCGAACCCGAGCTCCTCAAGAAGTTCTACGGCTGCGGTTCGCCCATTCCGCCTGGAATCGAGGGCTGCACCGTGCTCGATCTGGGCTGCGGCGCGGGACGCGATTCCTACGTCCTTTCGAAGCTGGTCGGGCCGCGCGGCCGCGTGATCGGCGTCGACATGACTCCGGCCCAAATCGACTTCGCCCGGCGGTTCGTCGAGCCGCAGTCGAAACGGTTCGGCTACGCCAAACCGAACATCGAGTTCCGCAGCGGTCTGATCGAGGACCTTGCTGCGCTGGGCATTGAAGACGCTTCCATTGACGTGGTTGTCTCCAACTGCGTGATCAACCTGTCGCCCGACAAAGAACGCGTGTTCGCCGAAGTCTTCCGCGTGCTGAAGCCCGGCGGCGAGTTGTATTTCTCCGACGTGTTCACCGGTCGTCGCGTGCCGCCGCAGCTATTGAACGACCCGGTGCTGCTCGGCGAGTGCCTGGCCGGCGCAATGTACATCGAGGATTTTCGGCGAATGCTGCGGCGTCAGGGATGCCTCGACTACCGCGTGATGAACGCGCGGCGGATCGCGCTCGAGAACGGCGAGATCGAAGCGCGCATCGGCATGGTCGATTTCTTTTCGATGACGATTCGCGCGTTTCGGCTGGAGCTGGAGGACCTCTGCGAGGATTACGGCCAGGTCGCGACCTATCGCGGCACGCTGCCCGAGTCGCCGCACGCTTTCACGCTCGACGATCATCACACGCTATTCGCAGGCAAGCCGATGCTCGTCTGCGGGAACACGGCGGCGATGCTGAGCCAGACGCGCTTTGCGCCGCATTTCCGCGTCGACGGCGACCGCTCGGCGCACTTCGGCAAGTTTGATTGCGCGCCCGCCGCCACTCCGGCCGCGGTTCGCATGGGGGTCGGCGGTGCCTGCTGCTGATCGGCGCAAGACGGCGCGCGCCGAGCGCCGCCCGGCTCAGAAATCCAAAGCCGCCGCCGCTGCGCGCGGCCGAGTTGCTCCGCCCGGCAAGCCGACGTCTCACGGCAAGCGCACGTCTCAAACCGCCGGCGCGGCCAGGAAATCAAAGCCCGCCACGAGCGCCGTGAAACGCGCCGCCGCGACCGCCCCCGCGCCGCGCGGCGAGCTGGTCGTGCGGCAGAGTTTCGTGATCGACGCCACCAACCCGCGGACGTTTCGCGCCGTGCCGGAGGTGCTGCTGCTGGGTGATGCCGATGCGTTTCGCACGCTCGCCGCGCTGTTCACGCAGCTCGCCGAAGCCGCTGATCGCGGCGACGCCCCGGCGCCGGAGCTGGAGCGCCCGAGCCTCCCGATCAACACGCGCCTGAGCGACGACCTGGCGCTGCGGTTTGTGCCGCTTCATGACGCAGCGCGCAGCGCAACGTTCAAGCGCCTTGGCGTCACTCTGCGCTCACGCCAGGAAGGCAGCCTCTTCGATCGCTACCAGGAAGTGGCGCAGGAGTTTCGAAAGCTCCAGGCCCGGCTCGCGCCCGCCGCCGCGCCGCCCGCGCCCTGACCGCATTTCCGCCGCGAATCGCTTCGTGTGCGCCGTTCGCCGAGATTACTGCGGCGGCGACGCCTGACCGGCGGCCAGCGCGTCGAGTTGCTCGCGTGCGACGGCATTGCCGGCGTCGATCTCCAGCACCTTGCGGAACGTCTCCGCGGCCTGCTCAAACTGATAAGCGTTCTTCTGCACCATGCCGAGTTGCAGCAGGTATTCGACCTTCGGCCCGCCGAACTCGATCACGCGCTCCGCGAAGGACAGTGCGCGGAAGAAGCTCTGGCGATATCGAATCTCCGCTTGAAACGAGAAGATCTCCACGACCTGGCTGAGGACCTTCGCCGATTCGGCTTCCTTTCCGGGAATCACGCGGTCGGACGGGCTGCCGTCCGGATTCGGCAGGAACAGCGTCTGCTGATAGGCGCTCAGCACCTTCAGGCGGATGTCGTAGGCGTCGAACAGCCGCTGCAGCGCCGCCTCGGTCACCGGCACGCGCGCCGCTTCCTCGCGGGCGATGTTCAGGAGCGGATTCGTGTCGGCAAGCGCCTGTTCGAATTCCTCGTTGTCAGCGCGAAGCAGCGCCAGCGTCTGCCACGCATCGTAGTTCTTCGCGTCGGCCTGCACAGCTTTCTCCGCCGTCAGCACGGCCTGTGTGCGCAGCACCAGTCCACGGTAGGTCTGTGCCAGCAGCGTCAGCGTCTCGGCCGCGCGCTCCGTGGGCGCCACGCTGGCCGCGGTTTCGAGGTAGTTTCGCGCCTGGCGGAACTGGCCGGTTCGCGCCCAGAGCCGACCGAGGCCGAAATTGGCCTGGAACTGTCCCGGGCGAATCTTCATTGCCTCCAGGTACAGCTCGCGCGCCGAGCCGGTGTCGTTCGACGCTTCCGCGATCTCGCCTCCCAGCGACAGCACCTCGTCGTCGGCGCGATCCTTCGCGAGCGCGAAGCGGATGGCGCGGCTCGCTTCCGTCAGGTTGCCCGCGGTGAGGAACTCGCGCGCCCGGCGCGTCAGCTCCGCCGTCGAAAGCTGCTCATATTCATCGCCCGTAAAAGCGGGGGCGCTCGCCGGCTGCGAATCCTGCGCCATCGAGGGCGGCACCGGCGCCAGCCAGCACAACGCCAAACCTACGATTCCAAGCGGCGAAACGATCGGTCGAAGTCGCATGCGGCGGCTCCCGCGGTCGATACGCGTTCGAACAAAACAAACTGCCGCACATGGTAGCGATGCCGGGCGGCCAGCGGCGATTCAAGCTCGGTCAATGCCCGAGGGCCTACGCCGAGGGCGCTCGAGGCCATCACCAGTACTATCGGCGGATTGCCCCAGTTCGAGCGGACCCGGCAATCGTGGCATGAAAGCGCGGATTTCGCGGATTACGGGCGTCCGCCCGCCATTCGCTGCTGCGCCGTCGCCCGCTGGGCCCCGAACACCCGCTCGATTTCCGCGGATTCCGCGAGTTCAACGCGGGTTTCGCCGGCCTGAAACGCGAGCCAATGCCCCGCGGCGTCGGTCGTGAGCAGCCCAACCACCGGGCCAAAGCCCTCGCGAATCTCCCAGTGCAGGCGCCCCGGTTCACGCACCGCCTGCGTCGCGGCCGGCGCCGGACCGATCTCGTGTATCACCAGACTCTGCGACTCCGCGTCGAAAACGTGAAACGCCAGCGACTGCGCCGGCGCTCGAGACGCCAGCAGCGCCGGAAGCAGCCGCATCCACGTCGCGCTCAGATACGAATCCTCGACCCGCTGCGTGCGCCCCGGCGGCGCTGCTGCGGCGCTCAAATCGGGCGTGTACGCGATGAAGATCGAATCGCCCTCGCGCACGCACTGCGCCCGCGCGCGACGCACCCCGGGTTCCGGCGACGTCACGAGTTGGGTCTCGAGCTGCTCGTAGAGGTCCATTTCGAGGTCGAGGCTCGAGAACAGATTGAGCACGGTCCGGCGCGCCGCGCCGTCGCGCGCGAAGCGCCACGACTGCTCGCTGATGCGCAGCCCGTCGCGCGGCGCGTCGCCGGCCCCGGGTTCGCTCTGCCGCGCAAAACGCCGCGTGAAGTATCCGATCGGCGTTCCCGCGACGGAGATGCGGTAGGTGCGCTCGGCGTCGTCGATCTGCATCGCAGGAATCGCGGCGGCCAGAGACTCACGCAGAAAGCGCCGGCCGCGCTGTAGAGCGCCCTGAAATCGCGCCGCCAGCTCGGTGTCAAAATAGACCTGCAGCGAATCCGCCATCGCGACTGTGATCGGCGGCAGCGGCGGTAGGGCGGCGCCGGCTTCCGGCGGATCGATGACGCCGGTGACGCCCAGCACCCAGACCGTGCGCGGATCGAACGCAGCGCAGATGTAGACGCTGCGCGCCGTGTCGAGGCCGATCGTGGCGATGGCATCGAGCACAGCGCCTTCGCGCCCGCCGATCGGCCGCCGCTCGTGGCGCAGGATGCGGGCGCCGTCCAGTGCGGCCAGCCCCGCGCGGAATTCGCCGAACCATGTTTCAAAGGTCTGGCTGGCCGGCGGAGAGAAAAGCAGCACTTGCAGCGTACCGCGGCCGTCGGACGCGGCGCCGCGCAAGACGCCGCGCGAGCTGCCCGGGCCGAAGAACGGGGTGCGGTCGTATATCCAGCCGGCCGGCGCGAGCACCTGAAAGCCGTGCGCGCGATCCAGCAGCGGTTCAAGCGCCAGCCCCGCCGCCTGCGCGACGACCGGTGGCGCGAGCCCGCTGACCAGCCAGAGTGTCGCCGCGACGCTCCAAAGACGCAGAATCATCTCGCCGACCTCTTGCGGCTTGGATAGCATCCGCTCGTAGGGTCGGATGGTCAATTGTCGCGCGTCGCGACGCAGCCGCCGGGCTCGAAGGAGGTCGCCGTGAAACCGCTCTCGTGGTTGATTGCGCTTGCCGTGGCGTCGTGTGCGGTCGCGGTGGCGCAGGTTGCGACCCCGGCCCCGGAAAAGGCTGCGAGCGGCCCCGCCGCGCTCACGAATGCCGAACTGCTGGACATGGCGCGCGAGGTCACGCCGGTCGTCGAGCGGCTGCGCGGCTGGAAATTCAAGCACCCGGTGAAGACCGAGATCTACACCGAGCCGCAACTGCGCTCGTATCTCGAGAAGAAGATTTTCGAAGAGCAGCTCGGCCCCGACAAGCTGCCCAAAAACGAGGCGTTCCTGCGCACCGTCGGGCTGATTCCGGCGGATTGCGATCTGCGGAAGACGATTCTGGATGTGCTGCTCAGCCAGGTCGGTGGGTTTTACGACCCCGGCACACGCGCGTTCTACATGCTGAAGCGAGAGGGCGTCGACTACGGACCGCTGCTGAATCGCGTAATGATCGCGCACGAGCTGACCCACGCGCTCGACGATCAGCATCTCGACCTCAATCGCTACATCTCCAGCAAGGGCCTGACCGAGGACGCCAGCCTGGCGCTGGCCGGCGTCATCGAGGGCTCCGCCACGCTGCTCATGTCGCACTACATGGTCGACGTGATCAATTCCGGCACGCTGAGCGACGAGCCGAACCGCCTGATGGAGAACATGCAGGGCGTGATGCAGGCGGAGATGGCGCGGGCAAAGACGCTGCTCGAAGCGCCGCGCTATTTCTCGGCGCTGCTGGCCGGCTATCTAGCGGGCTCGGCGTTCCTGTCGCACGGGCAGTTCGAGGTGATGGCCGACGCGTCGCAGGGGCCGCTCATCGGCCGGCGCGTGAAGGACGCCCTGGCGGATCTGCCGCAGTCGAGCGAGCAGATGCTGCACCCCGAGAAGTACTGGGATCGTGCCAAGCGCGATCACCCGATCGTAGTCGACGACAAGAGCGTCGAACGGTGGCTCGCCGCGCCGGGGCGGCATGTCGTCTATTACGACACGGTTGGCGAATTGCTCTGCGCGGTTCTCACGGCGCCCGCCGATGAGCCGCTCGACATGACCGCCGCGGTTGCCGCCGGCTACTGGACGAATGATGCGGCCATGGGTTGGGGCGGCGACCGGTTCTATCTGCTTGCCGAAGGCGAATCCGCCGCCGACGCCGGCAAACGGCTGAGCGGCTTGCGCGGCGTGTGGATCACGTTCTGGGATAGCGCGAGCGATCCCGAGGAGTTCGAGTCGGATTACAGGCTGCGTCGGCCTGACGACGCACGCCAGGTTCGCCCGTTAGGGACGCTCGGGCGCGTGTTCTATTTCGGCTTCAGCGTGGACGAGGCGAACGCCTTGCACGCGAAGCTCGACGGTGCGCCGCTGCGCTTCCGCCGGGGCTCGGATGATTGGAAGCCCTGACGCGCTGCACGTTGGCATCACCAGAAAACGAGCGCGGGACGGTTTGGCGGAACTGGGGGATCGGCCTGAAGCGCCTGAGGCCGGTCGCAATTGCACGGCAGGAGTTACGCCCATTTTCATCCACCCGGGCGAAGCCGCCTTCTTGGGTCCTTGCGCGAGAATCCCATCTCGCACCAACTTGGGCATCGACGACGCTGCGCTGGGGGACCGGCCTCTGGCCGGTCGCTGCCGCATGATTGCACTCTGATTCCCGCTACGCGGGAATGTTGGGGGGCGAGGACGCCCATCCCACCCAGGCTGGAGAATCAGGAAGACCGGCCTCTCGCCGATCCCTGACCCCCGATCCGAGCCGAGGGCGGGGTCGCTTGCTCACGCTGTCCCGGTGCGCCCTCGCTGAGCGGACACGCGCGATATTCATGAAAAAGATCGAGCCGACCCGAAGGTCGGCCCAACCCATTGCTTGCCCGTTCCCGTCCTTTGGCTCCCGGAAAGGAGGGACAAGAAGAGAGAATTAGTGCTTCCGCCTTCCCCTAATTGGCTCCCCGGAAAAGGGAGGAATCACCGAAATACGCTAGGCCCGCGAAATCCGCATTTCCACTCAGACGAAAAATTTCGTTAACAGCATTCCTGGTGGCTAGTTACGGATTCTACGCGACAAGCCGCGCGCCCCGGTTGCCCCGAGCCCGATCGCGCAACCGCGCACGTTCGCGCGGCTCAAACCAGCCCGCGAACCGCCGCCAGCACCGCGTCATAGTTCGGCTGCTCGGCAATCTCCGGCACGTACTCCGCGTAGCGCACCACGTTCTGCTTGTCGAGAACGAAGACGGCGCGGCAACTGATCCGCAGCGCGGGGATCAGCGTGCCGTAGGCGCGCGAGAAATCCGTATCCTTATGGTCGCTCAGCACTTTGATCCGCTCGGGATCGATCCCTTCGGCGCCGCAGAACCGCTTCTGCGCCGGCGGCAGGTCGACGCTGACCGTGATGAAATCGACACCCGCGAGCTTCGATGCTTCTTCGTTGAAGCGCTTGGTCTGCATCGCGCAAACCGGCGTGTCGAGCGACGGCACCACGCTGATCACGCGCACCTTGCCTGCGCTCTGGCTGATCCGGAAGTCGGTGACCAGATCGGATTTCACCACCGCATCCGGCGCGGCCGAACCCACGCGCACCGCTTCGCCCGCCAACTCCAGCGGGTTGCCCTTCAACGTGACCGTTCGCGCCATCGCTGTCTCCTCTTTTTTCATACGCGCCGGCGTGCCACGCCGCGCCGTGAACGAGTGTCATCCGCCGCCGCCGGATTGTAGCTGCGGCGCTGACTCCCGCGCGTCCGCCGGTTCGGGTATGTTCGTCCGCACAGCGGTCGAGGGATTCTCGTGGCGATCGTCGTACAGAAATTCGGTGGCACCAGCGTCGCCGACGCCCATCGCATTCATCTCGCGGCGCGGCGGGCGGTGCGCGCCAAGCTCGCAGGGCGGCGCGTGGTGCTGGTTGTCAGCGCCATGGGACACACGACGGATCGACTCATCGAGCTCGCGTATCAGGTTTCGCGGCGACCCGCACGGCGCGAGATGGACATGCTCATCTCCACCGGCGAGCAGGTCAGCATCGCCCTGATGGCGATGGCCATTCACGAGGCCGGGCACGAAGCCATCAGTCTCACCGGGGCCCAGGTCGGCCTGCTGACCGACAGCGATCACACCGCGGCCCGCATCCGCTCGATCAACACCGACCGCATCCACACGCTGCTCGCGCAGGGACGAATCGTCATCGTCGCCGGTTTTCAGGGCGTCGACCCGGAATTCAACATCACCACGCTGGGCCGCGGCGGCAGCGACACCACCGCCGTGGCGCTCGCTGCGGCGCTGGGCGCCGAGACCTGCGAAATCTTCACCGACGTCGACGGCGTGTATACCTGCGACCCGCGGATCGTGCCGCAGGCCCGCAAACTCGACGTGATCAGCTACGACGAAATGCTCGAACTCGCCAGCCTCGGCGCGGGCGTCATGCACGGCCGCGCCGTCGAGGTCGGCATGAAGTACGGCGTACCCATTCATGTGCGCAGCAGTTTCACCGACAGCTCCGGAACCGTCATCATGCAGCAGACCCCGGGAATGGAAGACATCGTCGTCCGCGGCGTGAGCCTCAAGCGCGACATCGGCCGCGTCACGCTCACCAATCTGCCCAGCCGCGCCGGCGTGATCGCGCAACTTTTCGAGCGCGTCGCCGAACGCCGCATCGTCGTCGACGACATCATTCAAAACGTCTACGACGAAGGCCGCGCGGCGGCGCTCTCGTTCACCATGCCCGCAACCGACCTCGGCGAGTGCCAGGCGATCGCCGAGTTGTTTCTCAAACAGGCTGATTCAGACCCGACGCGCACGCCGCGCCTGGAAGTCGAGGACGCGCTCTGCAAGGTCAGCATCGTCGGGGTCGGCATGCGCTCGCATCACGGCGCCGCGGCGCGCCTGTTCGATTCGCTCAGCCGCGCCGGCGTTCCGATTGAGAACGTGTCCACCAGCGAGATCGTGGTCAGTGTGCTGGTGCGCCGGGAATTTGCGGAGAAAGCGGTTGCCGCCGCGCACGAGGCGTTCGCGCTCGAGCAACCTGCGAACGAAGCGGGGACCGGCCCCGGTTAGCGATCGTCGTTGCGGCTGACCGACTGCGCTTCACGCTCGCGGCGCTCGGCCGCGGGCAGATCGTCCGGCGGGGTTTTCAGCCGGTCCGGCTCTTTCTTCGATTCCTGATCGAGGTCAGTGTCGACCTCGCGCAGGCCGCGCTTGAATTCGTTCATGGCCCGCCCGATCGATCGCGCCACCTCCGGCAGTCGGTTCCCGAACAGCAGCAGCGCGACGATGCCGATCACGAGCCAGTGCATGGGGCTGCCGAGATTCATCGCACAAGTGCCTCCCGTGTCGGCGCAGCCCGCCAAGAGCCGCGAAATGCTGCGTTTCCCGGCGCTGCAACCGCAAGTATAGTCCCTTCGTGATGCTACGCCACGCGGCCCCTCGCGACCTCATCGACCGCCGCGGCGAGAACGCGCCCGAAATCGCCTTCCTGCGGCCGACGCTGCGCAGTGCCTGCGCATGCCGCTGAACCCGTTCCGCACAGCCGACGTTCCGTTGATGGCTCGTCCCGCGTTTGCGGCGGAAATGCGGCACATGGCGCTTTGGGGCGTTTTTGCGGGACTCGTCGAGGGCAACACGTCCAGCATCGTCGTCGCCAAAACGTTCCAAGCCTCCGAGCTGCTGACGACCGTGGTCTGGACGACGCCGATGCTGGCCAACATGCTCAGCCTGTGGTCGGCGGCGGCGATTCGCGGCCGCCGGCGGACGCCGCTGTTTCTCTGGCTCGCAGCCGGCGCGATTCTGGGCTTTGCGTCGGTCGGACTCACCCCGGCGGAATGGTCGCCCTGGGGCGGCTGGCTCTTCGCCGGGCAGGTCGCGTTCGCGCGCGTTATGCTCGCGGCGCTGCTCACCGTGCGCACCAGCATCTGGAACGCCAACTACCCCGCTTCGCAGCGAGCCCGCCTTTCGGGGCGCCTACAGCGGCTGCGCTTGGCGGTCGGCCTGCTCGCCGGCAGCGGCGTCGGCCTGCTGTTCGACGTCGATCCGGCGCATTATCGATGGGTCTATCCGCTCGTCGGAGTGATCGCGACGATCTCGCTGCTGCCGGTGCGGCAGTTGAAGGTTCGGCACGAAAGCCGCTATCTCGCGGAGTTCCGCGCGTCGCGCCGGGAGCGGCCCGCGGGCAGCGCCGTGGGCACGCTGCGCGAGTCGTGGAACGTGTTGCGCCAGGATCACGCGTTTGCGCGCTACTGCAGCGCTCAGTACTTTCTCGGTTCGGCGAATTTCATGGTTGATCCGATCCTGCTCGTGATCCTCACGCAGCGGCTCGAATTCAGCTATCTCGCCGCGGCGGCGCTGCTCGACCTGCTGCCGAACGCGATCCTGCTGTTCACGATTGGCGCCTGGGCGCGCCATTTTGATCGCGTCGGCGTGCTGCGCTTCCGTGTCGGGAACAGTTGGATTTGGCTGGCGTCGTGCGTGCTGGCGATGCTGGCGGTGGCGTTGCTGCAGCTCGAATCGCAGTCGCGCGACGCATTGTGGCGCAGTCCGCTGGCCTGGGCTGCGGTCGCGCTACTGGTCGCCTCGCGCACGTTCAACGGCGTTGGGCGCAGCGGCGGAGCGATCGCCTGGAACCTCGGGCACCTGCACTTTGCCGGTCGGCAGCAGGCGGATCTCTACATGGGGATCCATGTGGCGCTGACGGGCGTGCGCGGTTTGATCATGCCGTTTGTGGCGCTGCTGCTGTTTCGCTGGATCGGCTGGTGGGCTTTGGCCATCGCGACGCTGAGCTGCGTGGTCGCGCTTCGCCAATTCGCCCGACTTGCGGCGGACGCGGAATCCCGCGCGTTTGCACCGGCGGATGGCGATGAATCGCCCTGACTCCATCGCTAGAAGTGTCTGCGTCCCGCGAAAAAAAGCACCGCGGGCAGGATTTCCCCTGCCCGCGGCGTGAATCAACGAACCGGACTGCCGAGAACTACTGGCAGTTCGTGTTGAAGTCGGTCAGCATCTGGCCGAGGTCGGACAGGTCGA
>CAYMBL010000042.1:0-35912 GCA_964388675.1 uncultured Planctomycetales bacterium | reverse complement strand
CCGGCTTCTTCCGACACTGCGGCTACCAAGCAGTGCAAATTTGAAACCGCTCTAGAGCGACGGGACGCCGCTATCACCAAGCCGAATCAGCACGGGCCGGAGGTGCATGCCACCCGGTTTCTTGACCCAGAATCAGACCGGCCGGAGGCCGGTCCCCCAGCGCGGCCACAACGAAACGAGAAGCAAAAAAGCGAGAGAAGACAATCGAGCACGGGCCGGAGGCCCATGCCCCCCAGCCTCTAAGGCCCCTGCCAATCCGACACTGCTCACAGAGCAGTCGCACGCGAAAATACCAGCAAGACGCCGATACTCGCCGGTTCGGCGGTCAGTTTCGCGTCGGCGGCAGGCCCGACGAACCGCTGAGAACGGCGCGGCGCACCCACTCCCCCTGCTCGTAGCTGAAGCGCCGCAGACCGACGCGCTGCTTGTTCAGCGGGCCGTTGCCGCGAATCACGGCGTGGAATTCATCCCAATCGGGCTGACTGAATTTCCAATGCTTCGTCGCCGGGTCGAGCGCGAGCTGCTCGTCGCGCACCCAGATCGGCGAGCCGTCGGGGTTGCGCACGATGCGGCCGTCCGCCGAGCGCTGGTAGGTCTTCACGACCAGGCCCAGATCGAGCGCCGCCGGCGCAAACCGGTCGACGAAGCGCTGTCGCAGTTCGTCGTTGGTGGCGGTCTTGATTCGCCACTGCATGAAAGGACCGGTCTTGACGCTCTCCTTGTCGGGCGGACCGAAGAACATCAGGCAGGGATTCCACCAGCGATCGAAGCCGGCCTGCATCATCTCGCGCTGGCGGCGCGTGCCGCTCATCATCGTGAGCACCATGTCTTCGCCGCTCTTGAAGTGAAACGCCTCTTCCATGTTGATGCGCTTCATCGTGCGGACGTAGGGGCCGTAGCTGCCATCGGCCAGCGTCTTCTGATTCATGATCGCCGCGCCGTCGACCAGCCACTGAATCGCGGCCACGTCGGCCCACGTCGGGGCGGGATAGTTGAAGACGTTGTGGTACTTGGTCTTGCCGGTGCACAGGTCGCGCAGCATCTGGTCGCGCGGTTTGCCGAGGTCCTGGCTGACGCGGTAGAGCATCTGCCCGTGGCCGACCTCGTCCTGCACTTTCGCGATCAGCGCGAGCTTGCGCTTCAGCGACGGCGCACGGCCGATCCACTCGCCCTCGGGCAATGCGCCGACGATTTCGCTGTTCGCGTGGTGCTCGGCCATGCGCAGCATGCCGATGCGGTAATTCTGCGGCATCCAGTCGTCGGCCTCGATCAGCGTGCCCGCGTCGATGCGCGCCTGAAATTCGGCCATCTGCTCGGGCGTTTCCTGACGCTCCCAATCGATCTGAATGTTGTCGCCGGCGCTGACGCTCATGCTCTCGCTCCTGAACCGTTGGCGTATCGCCGGAGTATATTTCCCCGCGGCCGCCGCGTCGCCCCCGCGAAAAGCCGAACGTGCCGCGAATACCCGGCCCGGCGGTGCGAAGCTATAGTCAGGAATTGATGCAGAAACGACTGCTGATCCTGGGGTCAACCGGCTCGATCGGCCGCGCCGCGCTGGATGTGGCCGCGGCGTTGCCGGACGCGGTGCGCGTGGTGGGGCTGGTGGCCGGGCGGAATGCGCGCCTGCTCAGCGAGCAGGCGTCACGCTTTCAGGTTTCGGCCGTCGGCATCCACGACGAGAGCTGCGCCGAGGACCTGCGCCAGTGCTGCCCTGCCACAACGCGCGTCTACGCCGGAGCGAACGGGCTGCTTGATCTGGTAGCGGCGACCGAGGCGAACCTGGTACTGGCGGCGATCGTGGGATCCGCCGGCCTGGCGCCGACGCTGGCGGCGGTTGAGCGCGGCATCAACGTCGCGTTGGCGAACAAAGAGACGCTGGTCATGGCCGGCGCGCTGCTCATGCCGCTGGCGCGGCAGCGCGGCGTGAGCGTCATCCCGGTCGACAGCGAACACTCCGCGGTGTTTCAGGCCCTGCAGGCCGGAGAGCGCGGCGAAGTCCATCGCGTCTACCTGACCGCTTCGGGCGGACCGTTTCGAACCTGGACGCGCGAGCAGATCGCGAGCGCGACGCTGGCGGATGCGCTGCGACATCCGACCTGGACCATGGGGCCGAAGATCACCATCGATAGCGCCACCCTGATGAACAAAGGGCTGGAGGTGGTCGAAGCGGCCCACCTGTTCGGGTTGCCGGCCGACCAGATCGAGGTGCTCGTTCACCCCGAGTCGATCGTGCATTCGATGGTGGAGTACCGCGACGGCTCGATCATCGCGCAACTCGGCACGCCGGATATGCGCACGCCGATTCAATACGCGCTGACGCATCCGCGGCGGCTGGAGGCGACGGCGCCGCGGCTATCGTGGTCGGCGGTGCGCAGCCTGACCTTCGAACCGCCGGATTTCGAACGGTTTCCCGCGCTGGGCCTGGCGTATGACGCGGCGCGGCGCGCCGGCTCGTGGGGCGCCGTGCTGAACGCGGCCAACGAAGCCGCGGTGGATCTGTTCCGCTCAGCGCGGATCGGTTTTGTGCGCATCCCGGAGTTGATCGGGCGCGTGCTGGCGCGTCATCGGGCGTTGCCGAGCCCCAGTCTCGACGACCTGCTTGCCTGCGACGCCTGGGCGCGTCAAGAGGTGTATGAATGCTCTCGCTGACGAATTCCGCTTCGCTGCTCGCGCTCGATGCGCTGCCGGCGTGGCTTTACAACCTGTTCTTGTTTCTGAAGGTGCTGATCGGATTTTCGATCATCATTTTCGTTCACGAGCTGGGCCACTTCCTGGCGGCCAAATGGGTCGGCGTGCGCGTTGACCGCTTCGCGGTCGGCTTCGGCCCGCGGCTGTTCGGCTATCGAAACGGCGAGGGGCTGACGTTCGGCAATCGGCCGGCCTACACCGCGGACGAGCTACGCCAGAAGCGCTTCGGCGAGACGGATTACTGCTTCAAGGCGCTGCCGCTCGGCGGCTACGTGAAGATGATGGGCCATGACGACATCATGATCGATGAGAAATCGGGCGAGGTGAAATTCAGCGACGATCCGCGGGCCTTCACGAACCGTCCGGTCGGGCAGCGCATGATCGTCGTGTCGGCGGGCGTGGTGTTCAACCTGCTCTTCGCGGCGCTGGCGCTGATGCTGGTCTTCCTGATCGGCAAGCAGATGCCCGCCGCGGTCGTCGGCGTGGTGCCAGCCGACAGTCCGTCATTCGGCATTCTGCAGCCGGGCGATCGGCTGGTGAGCATCAACGGCCGCCAGATCGACTGGTGGATGGATGTAAACACGTACACCGCGTTTTCGCAGGGCCCGGTGTCGGTCGTCGTCGAGCGTGAAGGCAAGGTTCTCGAGCCGCGCACGATTGAGCCCGAGCGCGATGAGCGCCAGAACGTGCGCACGCTGCGCATCTCGCCGGCGTTCTCGACGCGGGCGCTGCAGGACGGGTTTGCGGTCGACGATCACCCGAACGTGCTGGCCGGCGACGTGATCACGCACGTGAACGGGACCGAGGTGCGTGAGAACGGCATGCGCGTGGCCGAACTGTTCCGCGAGAGCCGCGGCGAACCGCGCACGGTGCGTGTGCTGCGCGGCGATCCGGAGAATTCCGCAGCGCCGCCGCAGGCCATTGAGACGGTGCAGCGTGCGCAGCTCATCCTGGAGCACGCGGAGCCGCCGGTGCGCGGCCGGGCCGGCACGAATCACATCCTGGGCATGTTTCGGCGGCTGGCGGTGTCGCACGTGCAGCCCGGCTATCCCGCGGCGCGGGCGGCGTCGCTCGACGGCGGCGAGCGCGGGTTCAAGCCCGGCGACGTGCTGCTCGAGTGGGGGTCGATCGCCAATCCGACGTATGACGAAGTGATCAACCACATCCGCGCGAACGGCGGCCGCGAGACGACCGTGCGCGTCGAGCGCGCCGGCAAGGAGCTGCGCTATTCCGTAACGCCGCGATCCGGTTTCAGCCTGTTCGGTCCGTCTGAGCCGCGTGTCGGGCTTGGATTCGAACTGGGCGAAGAAAATCGCGCGATCGTCGCGGCGGTTGCGCCGCAGACGCCGGCTGCGGAGCTCAACCTGCCGCGCGGGGCCGAAATCACGGCCATCGACGGCGAGCCGGTCGGCGACTGGTTCGCGGTGACGCAGAAGCTGCTGGCGGCCGGCGGACGCGATGTGCGGCTCACGTACCGCACCGGCGGCGACGAAGTGACCGGCGAGCTGCACGTTCCGCCGAGCCTGTACAGCGCGCTAGGAATTCCGCCGACCTCCCTGATCTGGAAGATCGACGGCCGCAGCGACATGGAACTGACGCTGCCGGACGATTCGAAGCGACGGGTGACGCTGCCGCAGGTGTACGCGGTGCGCGGTCTGCTGGCGGCAAGCGTCGGCAAGGAAGTGGAGATCGAGTTCAGTCCGTCGCCGAGCGCTCCGCGGCAGACGGCGCGGTTTGCGGTCAGCAAGGAGAGCATCGACCCCTGGCCGGCGCGAATCAACTACGAGTACATCGCCGCGATCTCGTTCGAGATTCTGCAAACGAAGGTGCACGCAAACGGCAACCCGATCGAAGCGATGTGGATGGGCACCAAGCTCGTCGGCAACATGGTCTCGCAGATCTATCAGTTCCTGGGCAATCTCGGCTCGCGCAACGTAGGCGTGCAGAGCGTCGCGGGGCCGATCGGCATCGCGGCCGTCGCGATGGAGCAGGCGCGCGTCGGCTGGGATCAACTGGTCTTCTTCATGGCGCTGCTGAGCGTAAACCTCGCGGTGATCAACTTTCTGCCGCTGCCGGTGATGGACGGCGGACTGATGGTGTTTCTGCTGATCGAGAAGATCAAGGGCAAGCCGCTGGGGCTGAAGACGCAGATGGTGACTTCGCTCGTGGGCCTGGCGGCGATCGTGCTGATTTTTGTGCTGGTGACGGTGCAGGACATCAGCCGGCTGCTGAGCGGCTGAGCCGCGGCGCTACTCGTAGCGCAGGGCCTCGACCGGATCAAGCCGGCTCGCCTTGTAGGCCGGGTACAGCCCGCTCGCGACGCCGACCAGCGTGGTGGTAACCAGCGCGGTGATCACGACGGTGGCCGTGATCTCGGTGTTGAAGATGCCCGCCAGCACCTTGTCGAGCAGGTCGGCGAACATCATTCCCAGCAGCAGCCCGAAGCCGCCGCCGAGCAGGCTGATCACCAGCGACTCGACGAGGAACTGAAGCAGAATGTCCCAGCGCCGCGCGCCGCAGGCCATGCGCACGCCGATTTCGCGCGTGCGCTCGGTGACGCTGACCAGCATGATATTCATGATGCCGATCCCGCCGACGACGAGGCTGATGCCCGCGATGCTGTAGAAGACGACGCGAAAAATCACCGCGAACTGGTTGAAGTTCTGGACGGTCTCCTCGAGCGTGTCGACTTCAAAATCGTCGGCCTGTCCGGGGCGGATGTTGTGCTCTTTCCGCAGAATGCGCTCGACATCCTTCTTCACGGCGTCGATGTCCTGGTCCTTGGCGACTGACAGCGTGATGAAATCGAGGTGCGCCTGGTTGAAGAAGCGCTTCAGCCCCGCGCGGATCGGTATGAAAACCGCCTTGTCGGCATCGAGGAATCCGACATTGCCGCGCTTCTCCATGACGCCGATCACGCGGTACGGCGTGTTGCGGATCTTGATCGCGGCCCCCAGCGGCTCCATGCCGCCGAAAAGTTCGTCCGCGACCTTCCAGCCCAGCACGACGACATTCGCGCTGTCGTCGTTGCTCTCGGCGGCGTTGAGGACGCGGCCGGCGCCCGCCTCGAAGCCGTTCATCTCGAAATAGCGGTCGCTGGTGGCGATGAGCGTGAAAGACTCGGTCTTCTGCAGGTGCTTGATCGGGGCGTTGCCCAGGGCCTGCGGCGCCGCCGCATCCAGGCGAATTCCCAGCTCTTCGGTGATGGTCTTGATGTCGTCGAGGCGCAGCGTCTGCGCGCGGCCGACAATGCGTCCCTCGACACGGGCGGTGGCGGGCGTGACGAAGATCAGATTCGATCCGAGCGAACGGAAATTCCGCATGACGCGGTTCGTCGCGCCCTCGAGGATCGACATGCACGCCACCACCGAGCCGACGCCGATGAGCACTCCCACCGTCGCCAGCAGCGAGCGCAGGAAGTGCGACTCGAGGCTCCGCAGCGACGTGATCGCGAGACGCACGTAGAAGATCATGAAATCTCCAGCCGCCCCGTCTAGCGGCGCGGCGTGATGCGGCGCGTGCGCCAGCGCCAGCCCGTGAGCCCCATCAGGCCCAGCAGCGCTTCCAGCCCGAACAGCCCGCAGAGCGAGGGCGTCGGCGCGGCGTCGGGGAACGCAAGGTCTCCGCTCGGGTCGTTGCGCTCGCTGTCCAGCGCGGTCAGAAACGTCGTCGCGCCCGCGTCGCCCTTCGTGGTGGCCATGACGTCCTGGATCGCGTCGGTGGGCGTTCCGAGCACGAGCGACACGCCGACGTCGCCGGGACGGTTCGCGCCCTCGGCCTGCACGGTCGCGCGCAGCTCAAAGGTCTCACCGACCACCGCGTCGAAGTCGTAGTCGATGCGCAGGTCCGGCAGCGCCAGGATGTGCAGTTCGATGAAGTCGTCGTCGAGAAGACTCAGCTCGGTGAGCACCGCGTCGGCGATCGGAAACTCGCCGTCCACGGTCGCGATCGCGGAACCGCCCTCGCCGCGCAGCTCGATGCCGGCGTCGAAGAGCGTGAGGCTGGCGCCGTCGCTGCCGATCTGTTCGATCGTGACCCGCAGCCGCACAAACGCGCCGCTCAGGTCGCCCGTACCGGCCGGTCCGGCCAGCAGCGACAACGCGCCGTCAAGAAACAAGGTGCCTTCGAGCGGCTGCACCGAGCCGGCCACGGCCAGCGGGCCGAGTTCGCCGGGCTCAAACAGGATCGTGCGGCGCTCGACGAGGCTGGCGCTGGCGTCGTAGCGCACCTCGGGACCGAGGCTGTTGAGCGCCATGTTGATCGCGAATTCCTCGGGGTTCGCCTGATCGAAAAGCGGTTCGGCGAACTGGGCCGCGATGGCGCCGGCGGCGGGTCCCGGTTTCTCGCTGAAGAGCCGCCCCACCACCCGCAGCGGGAACGGGTCGCCGGGTTCGGAAGCCGCGTCGCTCGCACTGCGCGGGGATGCGTCGTTCACGAATTCGACCAGATTGCACTCGGCGAATCCCGTGACCGAAATCACCTCGGCGGCCGTCGTTGCGACAGCGCTGCCCGCCACTAGAAACCCCAGCGCCGCCTTCCACGATCGTGCAATCATGCTCATGCACTCCTGAGAGTCCGTCGGACCGCGCGCCGCGGACTCGCCATGTTGCCGGGGGGAACCTTCCCTGATCCTAGGCCCCGTGTGCGCCGTTTGCCACTCGGGCCTTGGCGCTCATCCGGGGCTCGACTCTCCTGATTCGTGAGCGGCGATCGCGTCATAGAGCGCCTTGGCGGACTCCGCGGCCGCCACCGCCATCCGAAAGGTCTCCGCGTTCATCAGCCGGCTGATCCGCGCCAGCGCCTGAATGTGCGGCCCGGTCTGATCCGGCGGACTCACCAGCAGCACGACGAAAGTCACCGGCCGGCCGTCGAGGCTTCGGAAGTCGACCGGCTGCGCCGGCTTGCCCGCCGCCATCACCAGCGAGCGGCAGCCGGCGGTACGACCGTGCGGAATGGCCAGGCCATAGCCGATCCCGGTTGACCGCTCGGACTCGCGCTTCAGCACGGCTTCGAGCGCAGCGGTGCGATCGGTCAGCGCCTTGGCTTCCGCGAGCAGATCCACCAGCTCGGTGATTACGGCGTTCTTGTCCGCGCCGCGCAGCGGCACGCGAATTCGTTCCAGCGTCAACGTCTTAGTCAGGTCCATAGTTGCGTGTCTTCTCTCAGGTAAGGAAGGCAGTCTACTCGCGAGCGGCCGGTGCGCCCAACCGCTAGCGCGGCTCCAGCCGCAGCCGTACGACACCGTCGGCGATTTCCAGTTTCGTGATGCGGCAGGGACGCTTTCCGTTGGGCCAGACCCAGTCGCGCGGCGCCAGCAGCCGGCGCTCGTGGCGCGTCGCGCCGGGTATCGCTTCCGCGGCCGCATCGAGCAGCCTGCTGGTCGCGCCGCCGGGCATCGAGAGCGCCCCCAGCGCCAGGTCGTGAACGTGCAGCTCGAGCTGCTCGCCCAGCGCAACCTGCACGCGAGTCGAGGCCACGGCGCGCACGCCGTTCCACGCGAGCAGCCCGCCGAGCCGGGCCCCGTCGGACGCGAGAGCGACAAACGGCTGTTCGAGAATGCGGTCGACGCGTGCCAGCGACTGCGGCGGCGCGAGCTCGTGCCGCGCGGCGATCCAGCGGTTGATCTGGTCAGCCGTAAGCTCGGCCTCGAACGCGGCGCCGGTGTTCAGCGCAGCGCCGATCGCGTCGAGCGTGGCGACAAGCGACTTCTGGTCGGCCTCGAGGCTCGCATGATTGATCGACTGCGGTCGATACCAACCCGGGCGGCGCAGCAGCGCCGCAGCGAGCAGGAGAAACGCCAGGACGATCAGCGCCGCGGCGCCGCCGAACCAGAGGAAAAACCGCGATCGTCGCCCGGAGGTCGGTGCGGAAGCGTCCAAGGCCGTCAGCGTTTCTTCGGCGGGCTGTCGTCGTCGTCATCCTCGATCTCGAAATCGTCGAGATCGAGCAGCGGCTCGGAATCGTCGTCCGTCAGCTTGGTCGCGCCCGTACCGGCGGCGCTGTCGTCCGGTCCGGGTTGCACATCCTCGGCGCGAATCGTCGCAGGCCGGCCGTCGATCTGCACGACGAAGATGACGGGGCCCAACGTGATCTGGTCGCCGGGCTTGAGCTTGGCCTCCGCCACGCGTTTGCCGTTCACAAACGTGCCGTTCGAGCTGCCCAGATCACGCACGGTGCAATTCTGGCGCCCGACGAAGACCTCGCAATGGTGCCGCGAAACCTGTGCGATGGGAATGCGCAGGGTGCAGTCTTCCCCGCGCCCCAGCGTGTTCTTGTCGTCCGACAAGGCGACGTCACGCCGCTGGCCGTCCTTGAAGCGCACCAGCACGACTTTCATGAGTCCCTTTCCGGCGCATCCCGTTCGGGCGGCTGTGCGCCCCATCCCCCGACCTCGATATGCTACGTCTGCCATGCGGGAAACTCAATGAACGAGCCGTCTCCCGCCATCTACGTGCATGTCCCGTTTTGTCAGACCATCTGCGGCTATTGCGACTTCTATTCGGTGCGTCTCGACGCGGGCGCAGTCGACCCGCTGGTCGAGGCGCTGCTGACCGAGCTCGACCGCGCCGTCGCCGGCCGATCGTGGCAGGCCCGCAGCATTTTCGTGGGCGGCGGCACGCCCACCACCCTGCCCGCCGCTGCCCTGCGGCGGCTGCTCAGTCGCTTGCGCGAGCTCGCCGATCGCGACGCGGAATTCACCGTCGAGGCCAACCCAGCCACCGTCAGCGCCGAGATCGGCGAGACGCTCGTGTCGTGCGGCGTGAATCGCGTCTCGCTCGGGGCGCAGTCGTTCGACACGAGCGAGCTGCGCGTGCTGGACCGAATCCACCGCCCCGAGCAGGTCACTGAAACCGTGTCGATCCTGCGCGCCGCGGGCATCGCCAATCTGAATCTCGATCTGATCTTCGCGATTCCGGGGCAATCGCTGCGCTCGTGGCAGACGAATCTCGACGCCGCGCTCGCACTGCGACCGGACCATCTCTCCTGCTATGGCCTCACCTACGAGCGCGGCACTCCGCTGTTCGAGCGGCTGGAGGCCGGCGAGGTCGTTCGCGCCGACGTCGAGCTCGAGGCCGCGATGTACGAGTGCACGATCGACTCGCTCGAGCGGGCGGGGCTCGCGCAGTACGAGATCAGCAACTTTGCGCGCCCGGGCTTCGAGTGCCGCCACAACCTCGTCTACTGGAGCAACGAGCCGTATCTGGGCATCGGACCGAGCGCGTCGGGCTACGTCGACGGCGAGCGATACAAGAACATTCCGGATGCGGCCGAGTACGCGCGCGCCGTGGCTGCGGGCCGGCGGCCGACCGTTCACGCCGAGCGATTGCCGATCGCCGAGCAGGCGCGCGAGACCGCGATGCTGGCTCTGCGGCTGAACGCCGGACTTTCGCGCGAGCGGTTCCGCACGCGGTATGGCGCCGACCCGGCGGCGCACTTCGCCGAAGCGGTGCGCCGGCACGAATCGTTGGGATTTCTCGAGGTGACAGATTCCGCGATCCGGCTGACACAGCGAGGCCGGCTGGTGGCGGATGCGGTCGCGCGAGATTTTCTCTGAGACCTGGAACCCGTGAGATCGCGGTCGCCCCGCAAGCCTACCAATGATCGTTTGAACCGTCCGGCACCTGGTCCCTACCATGTGCCTCCATGCTCGAATATTCCGCCATCGCCCTGCGCGAGGAACGCCGCTGCGCCGTGAGCATCGCCGATGTGGCGGATGCCTCGATCGAAATCGCCGGCGGCGTAGCCAGTCGCGGCAAGCCGGGGCTGTGGCTGAACACCGCGCTCGCGGTCGGACTGACGTCGCCCGTCAGCCCGGACGATGTGGTGCGCCTCGCAGAGTTTCATGAGCAGGTCAGCGCCGAGCCGCGCATCGAAGTCAGCCCGTTCTCGCACCCTTCGCTGCTGCGGGAGCTGTCCGCCGCCGGGTTTCAATTGCGCGGATTCGAGAATGTGCTATACCGCGAACTGCGGACGGACGAGATCGCGAGACCGCCGCAAGCGACGCCGCCGGAGGTTCGGATCGCTCCGCTCGACGCGACCGACGACGCGGCCGTGGCGGCGTTTTCGTTGGCCGTCGCGACGGGTTTCGCGGACGGCGAGGCGCCATCGGCCGGCTCGATCGAGCTGACCGCGCGCAGCGCCCGGCACCATCGCACCGCGTCGTTTGCGGCGTATGTCGGCGAGCGCTGCGTCGGCGGCGGCAGCGTCGAGTTGTTCGATGGGCAGGCGGCGCTGTGGGGGCTGAGCGTGCTGCCGGAGTTCCGCCGCCGCGGCATTCAGCAGGCGCTGCTTGCGGCGCGGCTGAACTACGCGGCGCAGCGCGGCGCATCGCTCGCGACCATCAGCGGCCTTCCCGGAATGGGAACGGAACGCAATGTGCGCCGGCTGGGGTTCCAACTCGCGTACACCAAGGTGGTGCTGACACGGCCGCGCGCCGGGCTGCTGGCGGTCAGCGGCTAGTCCACGCCGTCGTCGCGCTCGTTGTTTTCCTCCATCGATGTGCAGTCGTCATTGGGATTGCCGCAGTCGAGCACATACTCGCATGTGCTGGCGCAGGTGTCCGGGCCGGTACCCGTGTAGCTCGCGAGCTGCCCGTCGGCCCAGGTCCACATCACCGAGCCCGCGGGCAGGCCCCAGCGGTTGCTGCCGAGCGTCAGATAGCTCGCGAGCGAACGCGGCGAATACCCACCGCTGCCGGTCAGGCCGATGCCTTCCCGCGCCAGGTCGTATTGCATGCAGCACTTGTCGTCGGTGGTCGGGATCGGGAACGTGCAGTGCACGTCGCCAAAGCCGACCTTGAGGTTGGCGGTTTGCAGCGCCGCGAGGTTCGTGCGCAGGGTCTGCATTTCGCAGGACTTAGTTTGCCAGGCGGTGTTCAGGATGACGTCGGTGGTGCTGCCCAGGCCGAAATTGTTGTCGATGTTATTCTTGTAGCCTTGATAGTAGTTGTAGTTCGGGCTAGTCGTATCCTCGTTGAACCGCACCGTGACCGCCAGCGGCACATTCGGGAAGATCGCGATCCACATGTCCCAGAAGGCGGTAGTCGCCTGTGAGTACTTGCGGCAGCCGCTGTCACCGATCGGACAGTACGAAGTCTTCCAGTGCAGGCGCGGTTTGATTCCGACGAACGTGATGCCCGCTGCCTGGAGCGCGGGCTTGAGCGCCAGGGTGGTTGTGTTGTAGAAGCTCGGCTCGGTCGTTTCGACGCCGTAGCCGGTGACGCGGATGTACTCGATCTGGTCGATGCGCGAGGGGAAGTTGTTCGGCGGCACGGGGGCGAGCGTGAGGTACTCGGCCAGGTGGTTGAGCAGTTCCTCGAATTCATCCTGATAGGTTTGGTTCCAGAACAACGGGTAGTGCACGAGCACGGACGCCGTGGAGTTCGTGTACGACACGATGCCGCTGGGCGACTCCAGCGAAAGTCGCTCGATCAACCAGCTCGGCGTGGCCTCGTTGAGCGCGTGTTCCGGCTTGTCGGGGTTCTTACCGCTGATCGGCATGATGACGAGCACGCCGCGCTTGGGGTAGATCGTGTCGAACCAGTTGCCGATGCTCGAAAAATCGAACTGATCGTCCTGCGGCTCGAGGTCCGACCAGTTGAACGAGCTTTGGATGGCGGTGATGTGTGCGTTCTGCGGCTCCTTCGCGTTCGCGATTTCGGTCCCGTCTGTATGATCGTTGATCTTGGCGACGATGCCGTAGCCGCGCGGTTGGGCCGCGGCGAGTGCGGTGAGCAGGCTCAGCAGGACGCTGGCCGAAACGCGTACCGATGTGCGCCGGAACATGATCGACTCCTTTCGCGAGGGACGTGCGCGGCCGCCACGGGCGAGCCGCAGTCTGCATTCTGCACACGGACGTTTTTTTTTGTCAAGGTTTTTCTTGAAATTTCGCGCTTTTTCGTGTAAGATTTTTGCCGGACCCTGTCTTGGAGACCGACATGCCGCTTCGACGTGCGCTCATTCTCGCGCTGCTCGCGTGGACGCTTTCGCTTCGTGCCGCGCACGCGCAATGCGAATGGCAGTGGCGCAACTACGACGCCGCGCCGAGCAACACCGTCCGCGGGTTCTATCCGTGGGATGTCGATGGAGACGGCGCGTCGGAGCTATTCGTCGGCGGGAATTTCTCAGAGATTGGCGGCGTCACCGTCAAGGGCCTTGCAGTTTGGGACGGTGTTGAATTCAGCGGTTTTGCGGACGCACCTTTTTTGAGTGTGCACGACGTTATCGAATTTCGACGCGAACTCTACTGCCTCGGGAATAACCTCCTTCATCGCTGGACGGGGACCGAGTGGGAGTACATCGAGGGCGCCCCCTTACCGATCTACGGGTTGCTCGTGCATGACGATAATCTGATCGTGCATGGGCCGCTTACACGCTGCATCAAGCGCTGGGATGGACAGTTCTGGTACGACTACGGCAGTGGCATGAGCGACGGTTACCTCGGCGACGATCCAGTCGTCGACGACGTCGCGATCTACAACGGGGAGCTCTACGCGTGCGGCAATTTCAACGTTGCTGATGGGCAATTTTGCACGACCGTGGTTCGCTGGGACGGCACGACCTGGCAAAGCCTGGAAGGTGGACCCGAGCCATCCACCAACGCACTACACGTGATCGACGGCCTTCTCTACGCGGGTGGCTCCTCGAGCAGTCCCTGGCATCATCCGCTCTGCTACTGGAACGGCACAGAGTGGGCGCTTGTGCAGGGGCTCGACGGGAGCGTCACCGAGCTCGGCGAGTTCAATGGTCAACTCGTGTTGGTGGGCAACTTCGACGAGCCGTTCGAGTCGGTCGCGTTTTGGGACGGACAGTCATTCAGCGGACTCGGCCGCGGCATCT
The DNA here is from genome assembly GCA_964388675.1 of uncultured Planctomycetales bacterium. GTDB lineage: Bacteria > Planctomycetota > Phycisphaerae > UBA1845 > Fen-1342 > CAYMBL01. The sequence continues at coordinate 22,386 of CAYMBL010000042.1, read as the reverse complement.
GCGAAGACGGCCTGGGCGACACCGCGCCCTTCGCGATCGCCGAATACAACGGCGACTTGCTTATCGGGGGATCATTCTCGCAAGTCGATCGGCTGCCGATCAAGAACTTCGGCATCTGGACCTACGCCCCCGACGGCGACGCCAACGGCGACCTCAAGGTCGATCTTTCCGACCTCGGCATCGTCTTGCGCTCGTTCTCGACCTGCAACGGCAATCCGCTCTACGATCCCGCCGCCGGCCGCCTCGGCGACAGCGGCAACTTCAACTGCGTCGATCTCGAAGATCTCGGCGAAGTGCTCGCATCCTGGGGCGCGAGCTGCGAGTAGGCACATTCGGCGCTATCGCCGCAACTCGGCCAATCACAATGCGGCGCGAGTTGGGAGCGCCCGCGCCGCCGAACGGGGGGAAAAAAATTCGTCGCACGCGCCTCGCGCGCGCCGCTTGATCAGCGAGTCAGCGGCGGCATTGGGGCGATTCGCGCGCCGCCGGGCTCGAGTTCATTCACAACCGCCCCACGACGCCAGCACCACGCCGAGGTCGGAAAGATCGACGTCGCCGTCGGAATCCACGTCGCCTTCGAGGCCCGAGCCCGTCATTCCGAAATCGGCCAGCACGACGCCCAGGTCGCTCAGGTTCACCTGACCATCGCCGTCGATGTCGCCTTCGCAGCCGGCGCCGAGGCCGCTGAAGATGTACGCCGCGCCCTGGTTAAGGTTGTCGAACGGCAGCGTGATCAGCGCGCGATCGCCACGCATGCGCACGACCCAGCCGAACAGCTCGCCGGCCTGCGCCTGTGTGGCCGGAAGCAGCTCGGTCGGATCGGCCCACTGCGTGCCATCGGACGTATAGCGATACGCCGAGCCGCCGCCGGCGCCGATCGCCGTGTCGTCGAGATACGCGCCGACCAGCGCGGTGTTACCGTCCATGGCGACGCTGATGCCGAAGAGATCAGATACGCCGGGTTCCGGATGCGCGAGCGTGGCGGCGTGCTGCCATTGCGAGCCGTCAGACTCAAAGACGTACGCCGCTCCCGAGCGATCCACGCCTTCCGAGTCGGCATTGGGCTCGCCGATCAGCAGCCGCCCGCCGCTGAGCGCGATGTCGGTGCCGAACTCGGCGTCGACCAGCGGCGTCGGGCTTACCAGCCGCGGGGCCGCTTCCCAGCCGCCGTCGGCCGTGGTCTCGAAGACGTAGACCGCCCCGGAATCGCTGATGCCCCCGGCGTCGATGAACGGTCCGGCGACGACGATGCGGGAATCGTCGAGTGCCAGCGCAGTCCCAAGACTGTCGAACTCCGCGGCGTCGGGCGCCGTTAGCATCGCAGTCTGCTGCCATACACCGTCGAGGCGATCAAACACATAAACCGCGCCTGGGAAGTCAAAGCCCGAGTGTGCGGTTAGCGGCGCACTAATCACGGCGCGCTCGCCCGCGAGCGCGATCGCAGCGCCGAAGCGCTGCCCGGCCTGAGGATCCAGCGGCGCCAATGTTGCGACCAACGTCCAGACGCCGCCGATGCGCTCGTAGACAAGCGTCGCGCCGGCGTCGACGCCCGCGGCGGTGTCGTCGCCGTCCACCCCGACAAAGATGTAATCGCCGTCGACGGCGATCGCTCCGGAAAGAAAATCGTTTAGCGCGGGTGCGCTGTGCGTGATCTTCGCGACCTGCGTCCACAATCCGCCGACCTGCTGGTAGACGTAGGCGGCGCCGGCGTTCGCCCGACCCAGGACGACTTCGAACGTCGCCCCCACAATCGCCGTCTGGCCGTCAAAGGCCGCGGTGTAACCGAAGACCTGGCTGACCGAGCGCGTGCTGGGCGTGAGGAACACTTCCTGTGTCTGTGCCGGTGCGGCAACGCAGCACATCACGGCGACGCAAGCATGTGTGAGAACGCGGCGCATCTTGAAACTCCTTGTTTGTTCGACTGTCCAAGGCGGCGATTACGGTTGTCCGGACTGCTGGACGGGCGCCGCCGGAAGCGCCGCCGCCAGCGCTTTCTCGAATGCGGGTTGCTCGTCGATCGTGCGCAGCTCCTTGACGACAAGCTGCTCTTCGCGGTTCAACAGGCGAATTATTCCCGGCTCCACGCGCTGCCGGCCGTCGACTTCCATCGTGCCGAGGAGTCCGAACACGCCAAGCGCCTGCGCCAGCTTCCACGAGCGCTGGCGCGTCTGAGCCGAGGTGATGTCAAACGTCACAAACAGAACAGGCTCGTGCTCAAAGTTGTCGGCCAGCTCGTCGTAAATCGGCTCGATGCTCGGCGAGCGCGGACACCAGTCGGCGTGAAAGCGCGCCACGATCAGGCGCGGCATCCACGGCTCAGCGTCGGCGACCGCGGCAGATACCGTCGGCGCCGGTACCCGCGCCATCGCTTGCGCTCCCGTGTGCACGCCGCTGCGATAGCCGGCGTAGTAGGTCCAGAAGCTCAGACTGAGCAGCAACCCCGCCGCAACCCCGACAGCGAGCGCCAGCCAGACGCGCCGTCGCGAGACGGGCTGCGTCGCCGAGGCGAGCGCGGTGAGTCGATCGACCAGCTCGGGCGCCGGGTCGCGCGTCTGGTAGTACTCCGCAAGTCGTTCCGGCAGCCGATCCATCAGCGCGTCGCCTCCGGCGATTCCATCCAGGTCCGCAACTTCCGCCGCGCTCGCTGCACGAGACTCAGTACTGTGCTGCGCGGCCAACCGAACAAGCCGGCGATCTGCTGCGCGCTGCGGCCTTCGACGGCGGAGAGGTAGAGCGCGGCACGCTCCTCGGCGCGCAGGCGGCCGAGGGCCTCCCCGAGTCGCTGATCGGACCATTCGAGGGCGTCGCTCCATTCCTCGCTCTCACTCGTCGTGCGCGGCTCGTCGTCAACGAAGGGCTCGAACTCAGCCAGTCGCGCGCGCCGGCATTGATCCAGAAAGCGCGAGCGGATGCTGACAAGCAGGTACTCGATTCGCAGCGGTCCCCTCGCGGCGAGCACGGCCAGCCAGGCCTCCTGCAACAGGTCCTCAGCGCGATGCGCGTCGTGCGTCAACGCGAGCGCGAATCGATAGCCGCGCCGGGCCAGCTCGGTCAGATCCGAATTCAACGGGGCTGTCTCCCCCGCACACGGTCGCGGGCGGTTCGCCCGCTCGCGGCCACAGTGCCCTGCATTCACTCGCGAAGACGAGCCGAACGCGGGTTTGCACGCAAGCGTCGCCGCGCGATGCGGAATTCGTGTCTCAGCCGCCGCGAGCCGGCGTCTGTCAGATTGGCAGCGACGGCCGCTGATCGTGTAGCGAGCCTCGCTGCGGTCGCGAGCGCGTAACGTATTGCTGCCGCGCATGTTGGGATTCGCTGCGTCCTGAGCGCGCGGATGCTGGTGCTTTGGCACATCGATTGCTTCCGAACATCGACGCAGCCCGCGAGAGCGCCGATTTTTGTTGACGCTCTCCGCTCGGTAGGGCAGAATCCGGTCTTTTGTACGGCGAACATGCAAGGAGTCTGGCAGCAATGGCGAACGCGTCGATCCGTCCGCTCGGCGACAAGGTACTCGTGAAGCGTCTCGAAGCCGAGCAGAAGACCGCCGGCGGCATCGTGCTCCCCGATAGCGCGAAAGAGAAACCCAAGCGCGGCACCGTGCTCAGCGTCGGCGACGGCAAGCTGCTCGACACCGGCGACCGCAAGGCGCTGCAGGTGCGCAAGGGCGACAAAGTGCTCTTCACCAGCTACGCCGGCACCGAAGTCAAGGTGAACGGCGAAGAGCTGATCATCATGGACGAGAACGATATTCTCGCCATTCTGGAGTGACCCGTCCGCGAGGGATCGCGATGCACCCGGAACTGCAAATTGCCGTGAAGCAGGCGGTCGAGACAGTCAACGCTCACGCCGGCATGACCGCCGTGCGCCTGCGTTTCGTCGACGACGACAGCGAGATTGATTTCATCGCAAACTCCGCCGCCTATCGCGACGGCGGTTTCGAGTTCCAGGCCGGCATCCAGCGCTACGAAGGGCTGGTCGCGGAACTCGCTGAAATCCGCACCGACGTCATCACCCCCTCGTAGCACCCAGCCGCCTCGTCGCGAGGCGCTCCAAAGCAAAAATGTCGCGAACCGGCAACTCCTCCTGGGCCGGCTCGCGACGGGTCGGTGAGACACAAGGCGAAGGTCTTGCTCAACAGCTTTCGCCGTCGATCAGTCGATTCAAGGCGCGTGAGAGCCGCGGGTCAACCCGCGGCGCGGTTCGGCGCACGCGCGTCCGAAAAAGCCAACCGCGCCACGCGCCCCGCCGGCATCAAGCCTTTCGCAGGGCCTCAATAATCTGCACGCGTGAGGCACGCAGCGCTGGAGCGACCGCACCCAACACCGCAACGACGAATGAGACCCCGAGCGTTGTCAGCACTACGCTCGGCGTGATTCGCAACTCATAGGCGAAGACCGTCCACGTCACGTCCGAAAGAAAGTCCTGCCGCTGACCGCTCCACTCCCAGTACAGCATCAGCCCGGCGCCCGCCGCCACGCCGAGCACGCAGCCCACCGCGCACAGAATCAGCGATTCGATCACGAACGCGCTCACGATCGCGCCGCGCGAATAGCCGATCGTGCGCAGCATCGCGATCTCGCGGCGGCGACCGTCCACCGCGGCGTACATCGTGTTCGCGACGGCGAACGCCGCGCCGATCGCCATGATCCCCACCAGAATCGAGCTGAGCGCCACCAAATCGCGCGTGCGGGAGGAAAGGTCGCGGTAATACTCCGTCTCGCGCTGCGCGTACAGGTCGACCGCCGGACTCGCGATGTATGCAATCGCCTGCGACGCGGCGGCGGCATCCTGCAAGCGCAGCAGCACCGAAGACAGCACGGGCCGCGCATAAGAATCGGCGATCTGCGGGCGCGGCGCCCAAATCTCGCTCTCGAACGCACTGCCCTGCGACTCAAACACGCCCACGATGCGATACAGCCGGTCGCGCGAGCGCCCCAGCGCCAACTGCTGATCCAGCGCCAGGTCGGCGTAGCGCTGCGCCGCGGCGCGTCCCACCATCGCTTCGTACGCGCCGGGCTGCGGGGCGCGACCCGACACGATGCGCACCTCCGTATGCACGCGCAGCGCCGCTTCGTCGACCCCGCGCACGGCGACGTTGGCCGCGCCGCCGCCGATGCGGCGCAGCGTCGTTTGCACGCAGATCTCGGGGCTGATCAGCGGCAAGCCCTCGGCGCTAATCGCCAGTCCGGGCGTCTGCACCAGCCGCTGCGCTTCTTCGTTGCGAATGATGCTGGTGCTCTCCGCGGTCGCGCCGGGGCGCAGCACGATCAGATTCTGCGCCGAGCCGCTGACCGTGACCGACGACTGCACGCCGGCCGCAAATCCAAGCAGCAGCGTGAGTACGGCGATGACGACCGCCACCACGAGCACCGTGAGCGCGGTGCTGAAGCGCCGCACAGTCAGGTTGCGCCAGTTGTACGTCAGCGGCAGCGCCACGCCTTTACTCCAACGCCCGGAACGCGGCCACCACATGCAGCCGCGCGGCGGAACGAGCCGGATTCAGCCCCGCCAGCAGCCCGATGCCCAGCGCCGCCGCCACGCCCTGCACGCACACCAGCGGCGCAACGTTGATCGACTGCACCAGCGGCAATGTGACCTCGCGGAGCGGCGTGTACGTGAAAGCGACATAGGGAATTCCCGCCCCGACCAGACCGCCGAGACCGCACAGCAGCAGGCTCTCAGCCAGGATCAGCCAGAACACGAGCGTCGCACCGAAGCCGAGACTCTTGAGCGTCGCGAACTCGCTGATGCGATCGCGGAAGTTCATGTTCATGGTATTGGCCGCGGCGGTCACCGCGACGAACACCGTCACCAGCGCGAGCAGCGTCAGGTTGCGCGGCAGGTCGAACTGCTGCGTGATGAACTGATTCATGAACGCCTTTTCGTCCTGCGTGTGCGTCTCGTCGGGCGTGTTGGCGAACAAGGCGTCGATCTCGCGCCGGTAATGCTCGAGGTCGCCTTTCGTCGCGCACTTGACGTAGAAGAACGCAACATAGCCCTCGGGCGCGCCGAAATTCTTCAGCTCCTCCTCGAGATAGTCGCGCCGGAACCAATTCGTGATCGTGTCGGCGGAATCGTCGGACGTCGCCACGATGTTGAAACTCATCGGCGTGTACGGCGGCGCCGAAGGCAGGATCGTCACGCGGTCGCCGACCGCCCAGCCAAACTGGCGGGCCGTGTCGCGTCCGACGATCAGCGCCTGCCGATCGGCGAACCAGCGCTCGCGCTGCTCCGGGTTCCGCAGATACTCCGGAAAGGTCGCGGCGAACGTATCGGCGTCGGCGGCCAGCGTCGACAGCGTGCGCCGGTCGTTCTCGAGTTTGCCGCCGATCCAGCGCAACCCGCAGACGCTCGTGATGCGCGCGCGACTGGGGTCGAGCGCTTCGATGCGCTGGCGATGCCCCTGCGGCAGCGGGTTCACAATCGAGGATTTGTGCGTCACCGCCAGGCGCAATTGCGCCGCGGAGTTGTCGAGAAAGCGCTCGATGCCGTCGATGGTCGCCGTGCTGAGCACGTAGATCAGGATCGGAATCGCAACCGCCGCCGTGGTCAGCAGCGTGCGGCGCAGATTGCGCGTCAGGTTGCGCAGCAGGTACGTGAGACGAAGGTCCAAGCGCGTGCCACCCAGCTACGCTTCGCGCAGCGCCGCGACCACCTGAAGCCGCGCCGCGCGCCGCGCCGGCGCCAGCGCGCCCAGCGCGCCGACGACCGCGACCGCGGCCAGCGCGATTCCGGCGATCCAGGGCGTAAGCTCGATCTCGAAGGCCATCGTGGTAAACGTATTCGCCCCGAACATGTCCTTGGTGCGACCGACCCAGGCGAGCCAGGCCGCACAACCCAGCACCCCCAGCACGCCGCCCAGCAGCGACAGCAGCACCGATTCGAGGACGAACCCGGTCAGAATCTGCCGCGGCTGGTAGCCGATCGTCCGCAGCATCGCGACTTCGCGCGCCCGCCCCGAGACCATGGCGAACATCGTGTTCGCGATCGCGAACACCGCCGCCAGCGACATCATGCCCACGAGGATGTAGCACACCACCTGGTAGACGATGATGGTGCCGGTCTGTGCGCTCCAGTATTCGCGCTCGGTCTGCGCGCCGAGCTGAATCGCAGCCCCGCCGATCTGCTCGATGAGCGGCCCGGGCGCGACGCCTTCGGCGAGGCGCAGCGTCGCGGAGGAGTAGCCGTTGCGCTGGTATGCGCTCTGCATCGACGGCAGGTACAGCCAGATTTCGCTTTCCATCGGTCCGCCGCCGGCGCTGAAGTAGCCGACGATGCGATACTGCCGGTTGTCGCCGATTCCCAGCGGAATGGAAGCGCCGAGCTCCAACCCCTGAAACTGCTCCGCCGCGGCCTGTCCCACGAGCACCTGCGGCTCGCCCGGCGCGAGGTTCTCTCCGAGCAGACGCACATTCGGATGCGCCCGATACGCGGCCTCGGTCACGCCGCGCAGGGCGACGTTGGCACGGGTGCGTCCGCCGTCGCGCAGGCGCGGCAGTTGCGTCTGCCAGTACAGCTCCGGGCTGATGATTTCGACGCCGCTGAGCTGGCTCAGCCGGTTGAACTCCTCGGGCGAGATCGAGCTGTTGGTTTCCGAGTTCGCGCCGCGCTGCAGCACGATCACCTTGCGCGCGTCGGCGGCGACCGCCAGCGCCCCGCGCAGCGCCGAAGTGAAGCCGAGAATCCACGTCAGCGTGCCCACGACGACCGCGATTACCAGCACGGTCAGCGTGGTCGTCACCTTGCGCACGAACAGGTTTCGCCAGTGGTATTTCAGCGGCAACGGCACAGGCGGACTCCCGGTGTCATCACGCGGTCTTTCGCAGCGCGGTGACGGTGTTCAGTCGATAGGCCTGCCACGCCGGCGCCAGCCCGGCGGCAACGCCCACCAGCAGCGCGATTCCCAGCGAAACGCCGATGGCGATCGGCGATATCTCGAGCGCCGCCAGCGGCAGGAACCCCAGCCGCTTCAGCGGAACCAGCGTAAGCGCGATCGCGACCGGCACGATCCCGAGCAGCGCGCCGAACAGCGCCAGCAGGACGCTCTCCGCCAGCACGATACGAAACACGCGCGCCCCCTGGTAGCCGATGGCCTTGAACACCGCGAGTTCGCGAATGCGCTCGCGGAAGCTCATCATCATCGTGTTGCCCGCGACCAGCGCCACGATGACCACCACCACGACCGCCATCGCCTGCATCAGCCCCGGCAGGTCGCCCACCGCCTGAATGAACTGAGCGCCGAACGCGTTCTCATCCATCGTTTTCGTTTCGTTGGGCGAATTCGCGAAGCGCTCGTCGATGTCGCGCTGCAGCGAGGCCAGGGCCGCGGCGCTGCGGCAGCGCACCCAGAACACGTTGCAGCCCGGCTCGCGGAAGCCGGCGACCTCGCGCGCGTCCTCGTAGTAGTCGCGCCGCAGGTACATCGCGTTGGTGCGCCCCGCCACCGGCGTGATCTTCACGATGTTGAATTCCAGCGACAGGTACGGCGGAACCGAGCTTTCCAGCGTGACCCGGTCACCGACCTTCCAGCCATACTGATCGGCCACGTTCGCGCCGACCACGGCCGCGGCGCGATCCCGCGCCCAGGCCGCCTCTTCCTCCGGCGTCCACGCGAGTTCGCTGAACACCGTCGGAAACGTGTCCGGGTCGGCGCCCAGGCTCTGCACCACGTTCGGCTCGTTCGGCACACGCCCGCCGAACCAGCGGAAGCCGCACACGGCGGTCAGGCGCTGCCGATCCGGATCGATGGCTTCAATCTCGCGCCGCACGCGCTCCGGCAGCGCGTTCACCAGCGCGATGCGGTTCTGAACCGCGAGCCGCAGTTGCTGTTCGTTGTACTGGTTCAACTGGATCAGCGCGATCACGAGCGAAATTGCCGCGACGAACACCGCCATCGGCAGCGCGAAGGCGATCATCGTCAGCGCCGCGCGCAACGGGTTGCGCCGCAGATTCTGCACAAGCACGTACGACAGCGTCATGCGCGCGCCCCGCCGGCGGCCGTCTGCGGCTCGTGCCGATGATCCCGCTCGAGCTCACCTTTCTCCAGGTGCAGAGTGCGCTTGGCGAACGCGGCGGCCTTGGGGTCGTGCGTCACCATCAGGATCGTCTTGCCGAACTCGGTGTTCAGCAGCGCCAGCAATTTCAGAATCTCCTCCGAAGTGCGCCCGTCGAGGTCGCCGGTGGGCTCGTCGGCGAGGATCGCATCCGGGTCAGTGACGATCGCGCGCGCAATCGCGACGCGCTGCTCCTGACCGCCGGAGAGCTGATTGGGCCGGTGGTCCATGCGATCGGCCAGCCCCACGATATCGAGCGCCGTGCGCACGCGCTCGCGGCGAGCCGATCCGCTCATGCGGAACAGCAGCAGCGGCAGTTCAACGTTCTGCGCGGCCGTCAGCACCGGCACCAGGTGGTACATCTGAAAGATGAAACCGACGTGGCGGCTGCGCCAGGCGGTTCGCTCGCGCTCGGACATCGCTTCGAGCTGCGCATCGCCGACGCGGATGGTGCCCGAGGTGGGCGAGTCGAGCCCGCCGATGAGATGCAGCAGCGTGGACTTCCCGGAGCCGCTGGGGCCCATCAGGGCGACGAATTCGCCGGCGTCGATGTCGAGGCTCAGCCGCGATAGAACCGGAATTTCAAGCCGCTGCTTGTAATACGCTTTCGAGACGTCTCGCAGTCGAATGTCGGCATTGCTCATGCGCACTCCCGGCCCGACGCCGTTACGCCGGGAGCACGATGATATTGTCGCCGAGCGACGCGGGCCAACACGATGCGGTTTGGCGCGCTCGCCGAATGAAGCGGGATGTCAATCCGCGCATGACGGGCACGCCGCCGCCGCGAGCGAACGCACGTCGATTGGCGATTGCAGAATCGGCCGCCCTACAGACCCGCCGACTTGCGGAGCACATCGGCCTTGTCGGTCTTCTCCCACGAAAACGACGGCAGCGCGCGGCCGAAGTGGCCGTGCCGCGCCGTCTCGCGGTAGATCGGCTTGCGCAGTTGCAGATGTTCGATGATTCCGCGCGGCGTAAGCGGGAAATACTCGCGCACCAGCAGGCTGATCTTCTCTTCGTCGACGCGCGCCGTGCCTTCCGTGCTGACCAGCACGCTCGTCGGCTCGGCCACGCCGATCGCATACGAAAGCTGCACTTCGCAGATGTCAGCCAGGCCGGCCGCCACGATGTTCTTCGCGACGTAGCGGGCCATGTAGGCCGCCGAGCGATCGACCTTGGTGGGGTCCTTGCCGCTGAAGGCGCCGCCGCCGTGCCGTCCGCGGCCGCCGTAGGTGTCGACGATGATCTTGCGGCCGGTGAGGCCGGTGTCACCGTGCGGCCCGCCGATTTCGAAGCGGCCGGTGGGATTGACGTGCAGCTTGATGTCGCTGCGCCACCAGTCGCCGAGAACGGGCCGGAAGATCTTCTCGATCACTTCGACCTTCAGCTCGTTCTGGCGCTCGTTCCAACTGCGATCGTGCTGCGTCGACAGCACGAGCGTCTCGACCCGCAGCGGCTTGAGCCCCTCGTACTCGACGGTCACTTGGCTCTTGGCATCCGGCCGCAGGCCGGGAATGATCGCGTCACGCCGCACCTGCGCCTGGCGCTCGACGAGCCGATGCGCGAGTTGGATCGGCAGCGGCATCAGGTCGGGCGTCTCGCGGCAGGCGAAGCCGAACATCATGCCTTGGTCGCCCGCGCCGTCGCGATCCACGCCCATCGCGATGTCCGGCGACTGGCGCTTGATCGACGTCAGCACGGCGGCCGACTCGTAGTCGAACGCCATGTCGCCCGACGTGTAGCCGATTTCCTTGATGACGCCGCGCACGACGTCAGGAATCTCGACGTAGGCCTTGGTGGTGACTTCGCCGGCGACCACCGCCATTCCGGTCGAGACGAGCGTCTCGCAGGCGACGCGCGAGTAGGGGTCCTGCTCGAGCATGGCGTCGAGAATCGCGTCGGAAATCTGGTCGGCCACCTTGTCGGGGTGCCCCATGCTGACGGATTCGGAGGTGAACAGATAGCGCCGATTGTCGTACGAACTGGCCAAGGCTGCGCTCCTTCGCGTTGCGCCGCGCGGCGCAACGTCGGATGTACCGAGGGTTTTACGGAGTGTACGGCGGCCCCGGCGCGGTCACAAGCCGCCCCGCCGGCGGGAGGAGTGGGCGATACAGGAAGCGAACTCTACGCGAAAACACCGAGAAAAGCGACTGTTTCGGACAGCGGCGGCACAGATTCCGGCACACTCGGCACCGGCGCGCCGACGCCTGCACCCCACACCAACCCCGCAACGGCCCCCGCCATGCCGGATGATCTTGCCAACGTGGTAGCGGTCTGGCTCACCGTGGACCCGGCAATCCGAGCGGGCATCCTGGCGATGGTTAGGGCGGCCACGGGGGGCGGGCGAACCCCGAACCCCTGAAGGGCCGGTGTCGGGCGGCGGTCCGCTAACGCCTATCGCAGCGACAGCCCGCTGATCGACACGATCGACTTCAAGGCGGGCAGCACCGTCGAGGCCCGCATTCAGCGCAGCTACGAAACGCAGCGGAATCTGCTGGAGTCGGTCGAGAATCTCTACGGCACGAGCACGACGATTTCGAAGTACGCCTACGCCAACGACGACCTCGGCCGGCGGACGAGCTGCGTGCGGACGGGCGAGGCGTTCGGCAGCAGCTACGGCAGCGGCACGGGCGATCCGCAGAACGACGTCTGGGGCTACAACGATCGCAACGAGTTGACCGCGACCGACCGCTTCACCGGCGGCGGAGCCGACACGCCGGGCGCCGGCACGGCCGACGACACGCTTGATCGCGACTACGCCTACGACCCGATCGGCAACCGCGTGAGCTCGATCGACGGCACGGCCGCCACGAAGTACTACTGCTCGAACGAGCTGAACCAGTATGAGACGATCGACGACGACAGCAGCGCGTGTCCGCCGGCGGGCGGAGCCGATGAGTCGCTCGCGTACGACGCCGACGGGAATCTGACGGCCGGCCTGGCCGGGGACGGTGCCGGCGGGTTGGTACAATGCGCCTTCAAGTGGGGCGCGGAGAACCGGCTGATCGAAGTGTCGCCGGCGACTCCGGTCAGCGGGTCGAAAAAGGTGGTCTACACGTACGACTATCTAGGACGGCGGATCGAGCGGCGGGTCTACGACTGGGACCCGGCGGGCGGCGGCGGAGGCGGGCGCGTGGCAGACGACGCCCGCGGCGCACGTGCGCTACGTCTGGTTCGGCTGGCTGAAGCTGCTGGAGCTGGACGCCTTGGCGAGCAACGCCTACCTGCGCAAGCAGACCTGGGGCCTCGATCTGGCGGGCCTGAACGGCGACCTCAACTCCCTCGACTCGGCCGGCGGCATCGGCGGGCTGCTGGCGGTGCGCGACGCCAACACCACGACCACCACCGGCGACGACAAGAGCTACGTCTTTTTCTACGACGCCAACGGCAACGTGCGCGAGGTGATCGATTCGGCGACGAATGCGGTCGCCGCGCACTACGAATACGACCCGTTCGGGCAGGTGGTGGCGACGACGGGCACTTACGCCGCGACGAACACGTATCGTTTCAGCACCAAGCCGTTCGACCTGGACACCGGCCTGGGCGACTGGGGCTTGAGCTGGTACGACGCGCGGACGGCCGCTACTTATACTGACTCGCCTGCCGCCTGACCGCCAGCGCTGAGACAATCGCAATTACGCCGAGGAACGAAACAAACGCACCTCCAATCGCTTGAAGCGCTGAAAATCCTTCACGGTTGTTGCGATCGAGCTCCAGTTGAAACTGCTTCGTGGCAACCCGACTCGCCTCGCCGATCTGCTCCGGCGTCCGCAGCGCTTCGCCGATGGGTTCGATATCTAAACCGCCCTCCGCATCGCGGCCTACTGAGTATCGCTGCAGCCGCGGCATCCGGTCTACCTCCTGAAGTTCGGCATTTATCGTGTCTTGTCGACGGCGGAAATCCGGATCGTCGCCCGGCCTCGTCCAGACAACCAGCGCGCCAATGCCGATCATAATTGCGCCGCCAATGAGAAACATCCGACTGTGCTTGAGAATCAGACGGTCGCCGGGGCGCATCTCAGACGTTGCGTTTACGAAGTCTTGCATGATGTACTCCAAACAAATGCCCTAAGCCATGTCCATACATTGCTTACGACTATGCTTCTTGCGTACCTATTGCACTTCGAAGGTGACAGTCATCTGAGTGCGCACGTTTTCGGTGTCTTCCGGAACGCACGGAACGAACTCAGCGCTGATGGCAATCTCCCGGCGACGACTTACGAATCGCATGGGATCTGACGCGGGCAGAAATTCCCCCAGGTCCCCAGCGGTTTCTGCGGGGATAACGGCGGCCGCTCCGAACTCGATCGTCTGACTGCCTGCGCTCTCAGGGCTGTTCTTGAGGTATGTCAGCTTGATCGCACCGTCCTTGCGATGCTCAGTTCCGCTGCTGGTAATACGGAGCGCCTGCCCCGGTTCAAGGTGAACTGAACACCCCAATCTAAGCGTGTACGAAGCTTGAATCGCATAGAAGTGATCCGGCGTACCGGACAGATCGCCGTCGAGAGTAATGTGGAGTCTGCGAGGTTCGCGATCGATGCGCGCGGTCACCGACGCATTCGCATGCTCCGAATGCTGGGATAACGGCTCATTCCAGTCGTTGCACATTGCTCGGTGGAGCTGATTTTCTCCGGCGAGAACGTCCAGCGAGACATTGATGTTTAGCATCTGACCCGGTAGGGGCAGGGTTTCCCGGAACTCTCGAACGAGATCAGCGATCACCACTCGCGCCGGGCCGCGCATGTACGAGCCCACAAAATTATGTCGCTGTCGAGCGTCCAAGCTCTGATCAACGGGGTCGATGTAGCCTGCGGGAGCACCCGGGAGATTCTCAGCGAGAAACTCTCCCCGCACTTGCACGACTGCCACGCGCGTCTCAAGGTCGCCAAACTCGATCGGACTTCCGGTGCTAATGACGCCGATATGCGGCGAGTAGGGTCTGTCACAGGGATTGCTCCCCCAGAGCGGTACGTTTAGGTTCAAATATTCGTCCTCTTCGGCAATGATACGCTGCAACGCAGCTTTTACGAGAAAATTGCCCTGTGAGTGAGGAACTAAGACAACACGCTTCCCGCGGACAATGGCTGTCTGAATCCATTGAATCAAGTCTGGGAGCTGCCCGGCGGGGTCGGTATCCAGGTCCAGCGCATCCGCAGCCCATTGTACGGCTGCCTCAGGCAGGTCGTGGAGAATTGCGCCTGGCGGAAGATCGAGCGTGCTGGAGAGGACTGCGATGACCGGACCGTGATCGAATCCATCGGCAACAAGGGTGCAAGCACTCGCGAGTTGCGGATTTGCGAACAGAACTGGACAATAGAAATCACGTTCAGTAGAGCTGCGATTCCAGAACATGACCGACTTAATCCCGGGAACGCGCTGCGCGGACGATTCACCGGACAGCGTGCTCCTGAGCACTTGCGAGTCAATCACTGCCTCCAAGTGCGTTGTGTTGAGTCCATTCACGTATATCACGATTGTATCGGCGTCGGCTTCCGCTTGGGCAAGCTTGTCCACTTCCGCATCAACCGCGTCAATCTCGAAAGCGTCCGGTTGGCCCTGAACACCCAACGCAAACCGATCGGCCCAGAACACGCTTCGCATGTCGCCGGCGGACTGCACACGTTGCAGGACGGCCTCGGTAAGGCGTGCGATGGCTGAATCCGGATCACTGCGGTCAACCTCTTCGCGCACAGCCTTCACGAAATTGGTGACCGGTACCGCGGAGTCCGTCTCGAGCTGCCGACCCATGACTCGCCACTGAAGGTAGTCTTCTAGAGCCGATTCGAACGGCGTAACGACGACGGTGCCAGGTGATTCCGCACTCCGGCCTTCAACGTTCGAGTTCAAGGCAGGGTCTAGATCGTCGGGTGATGATGGGCAACCGAGCATTGCAAGCGTGAGCGCAAGCAAAAGCGGGAGGCTTATTGGCACGCATGCAGCGACACCGGCAACGGGCCTCAATGTCCATTCCATGAAGGAGGGCGAATCAAAGATGGATGAAACGGCAACTCGTCGTGCGTTATAACGTGAATGCACTTGTGTCTCCTTGAATCTCTGCGCGTTGCAACGGAACCGGTCAGGGCTGGGAGTTCCGAAGGCCATTGGTAAGCGCGTCTAGGGTCTTCATTTCGGTCGTGTCATTGAGCCGGCGCAGTGCGCTTGCCGCGGCCTCGTAGTAGTTCCCGCGAGCACCAGCTTTTCTCAGCACTTGCGCTACTGCGGGAATGCGGCCGCCATGACCAGACCGAAACAGAAGGATATCCTCGCGGCGGGGGTGCTTCGGGTTCGTCCCGAGCGTGGCATCGAGCGGGGTAACACCGTTGATCTCTGCGTTAACGGACGCCCCGCTCTGGAGCAATGCTTCGCACACGTCAGGCTGGCCGCAATACGCGGCGAGATGCAGCATCGTCCAACCGCGAGTGAGTCCGCCCGGGTCTGCGGGGGCGCCCACGCCGACGGGATCAGCCGTGTTTACACACTTCGGGTGGGCCCGAATTAGTTCGATTGCCCGCTGTTTACTGCCGGCCTTGATCGCTTCGATAATCGCACTCGCGTGTGCGATTCCTGACGCGCCCGGACTGCAGGCGGTCCCCGATAACAAGAGGGTTGAAGTCAGAACCCCGATCCAGATCTGCCACGACCGCCGCGCGAGGCTGTGGAACACCCGGGCGTTCTGTCGAGCCGGCTGCTGCTTCCGGAAGTGCCGGTCGGTCCCGTTGCACCCGCTTCCCCACCTCCACGCGGCCCCGTGCCGGCATTCGTTTTGGCGCCGTGCCTTATCATCTGGCCGCGACCGCGAACCCAATACCTTGATGTCAAACTGCTTACGCATGTCTTCTCCACGTTCGAGGGCACACCTGTCTCTCACGCCGCACCTAAAAAGCGAACGAGGGCGCCTTATTCGGCAACTCGGGTCCGAACTTTTCGAATGATGAGTGCGGGCAGGCGGGGGGCGTGCCGGGACGGGCCGTCTTGAAACTGCGCGCGATAGCCCACGATCACGCGCCGAGACTGCGTAGTCTGGAGCGGGGCAATGATGCAGAGGCGGCCGAAATCAATTTAGTTATCGGCCCATGCGCGTGTGATTTCGATGCGCATCGCGGCGATTTCCGGATCCGAGACCCATTGAGCGGCGCTCGCCAAGCTGTCAAAGTGGTTCCGTGCCTGCTCGGCGGCCGATTCGTCACCGAGCCTGCGGTAGGACAGCGCCAGGAAAGCCCAGTTGTGAGGCAGCTCGGGCCGACCTGCACCAGCGGACTGAGCATTCGACTTGTTCAGCGCGGCAACGGCTTCGGCGTCGCGGCCGGTTCGAAAGTAGGCAACCCCTAAAGTATTCAGCACGGCCGGGTCATCACCCGCAGATGGCCATCCGCCCGAGGGCTTGGGAGAGCAGGCGTCGTTGACAAGCTTGAGTCCTCGCTCGTACTCGGCGATATCCCTGCCGGACAGCCGCACAATCCGCCACGCCGCATCATTCGCCGAGTAACGCGTCGTGCCGACTCGTGACGCGAGCTGATGAAGGCGCTGACGACGTTCCGCCAAGCCACCTTCGAGTCGATCAATCGCCAGCCTCACTTCAGATTGGGCGATATGCTCCGCGCGTAGCCGGTTAATCTGCTCGTAGAGATTGAGATCATCAGCCGTCAGCGTGGAGAGCAGCCTTTCGCGCTCGCTGCGCAGGTCGGCGCGGTCGGGGACTGCGGAGATCCCGCTATCGAGCACACACGTGGCGTCCAGTGCCTTCTGCATTCCTTCGAGGGCACGCGCGAGGAACAACCAATGATCTCCCCATCGAGCATCCATAGCACAGGCTGCGCTGAGGAATTGCTCAGCTTCCGCGAAACGACCTAATTCTACAAAGCACCGACCGGCTTCAAAATGGGGCCAACACCAATTGGCGTCCAGCCGCGTCGCTTCCACAAAGCTATCAGCCGCCTGCAGCTTTTCTCCGCATCGATAGAGCGCAACGCCGAGCCTTGCACGAGGATCGGACCACATTGGTGCGAGACGAACAGCTCGCTGCAGCGAGGCGGCCGCGTCGACAGGTCGATCAAGATCAAGTTCGATCAGGCCATGAATCCAAGCCGCGTCCGCCCACTCCGGGGAAACCCGTTCAGCGATTTCAATCTCGCCGAGCGCGTCGATTAATTTCCGTTGCCCCCGAAGCGCTTCGGCGAGCCCCCGGTGGATCGAAGCGTCAGGGTCGAGTTTCAAGTGTATTGCCTGACGGTAGCTTCTCTCGGCGGCGGGCCACTGCGAGAGATTCAGCTGTCGCCAGCCCAAACGCGACCAGCCGCCTGCCCACGAAGGGTCTTCTGCTACCGCAGCAGCGAGCCCCTGCCGTGCGTCCTCAAGCCGATTCAGTCGGCCGAGAAAATCATCCGACCGTTCAATCCAGGTGCGGCGCGTCTCGATATGCGCTGGAGGAAGGGACAGCGCGATGGTCCTGACCCTCGACAGCGCCTCCAGCGCAGCGTCGAAACGCTCTGCGCCCTCTAACGCCGTTGCCCACAAAATGACTTCGCCGACGTAGTCGGAACTGTCTTCGCCGTACACGTCACGCGCTAAGGACGCGGCAGCCTCGCACTCTGCGAGAAACGGATCCTCCCGATTATCCTTCGCGAGCAGTGTCGCCAGTGCCCCAACCGCCCAACGGGTTTCTGAGTTAGCTACACTGAATAGTTGCCGCCTTCTGACAATGCTTGTTCGCAGCAGGGTGGCCGCTCTAGTTCGTTGATCCAACTCGATTAGACGTTGTGCAATGGCACCTCGCGTCCACTCAGGATTAGACCAATCCGGCGCGAAACGCTCAGCGACCTCCACCTCACTCATCGCCTCGTCCAGACGATCCTGCCCGCGAAGTGCTTCAGCTAGACCGCAATGGATTGATCCGTTCGGGCGTGGCTCAAGCTGAATTGCACGACGATAGCTTGCTTCGCCGGCTGTCCACCGCTTTAGCCCCACTTGGCGCCATCCAACACGGGCCCATCCCCCAACCCACTCGGGATCGACCAATAACTGTGCAGCTAACGTTTGCTCCGCCTCCTCAAGTCGGCCGAAATGCCCCAACAAGTCATCCAGTTTCTCCAGCCAGGCACGTTGAGTATCGATGCTCCTCTCGGGCATTGAAAGTACGATCCTTTTGACCGTCAAAACTGTTTCGAGCGCAGCGTCGAAACGCTCTGCGCCCTCCAACGCCGTTGCCCACAAAATGACTTCGCCGACGTAGTCCGAACTGTCTTCGCCGTACATGTCACGCGCTAAGGACGCGGCGGCCTCGCACTCTGCGAGAAACGGACCTTCCCGATTATCCTTCGCGAGCAGTGTCGCCAGCGCCCCAACCGCCCAACGCGTGTCAAAGTGTGCTAGCCCCAGCGCTTCGCGCCGCAGGGCAATATTGTCACGCAGCACTGCCGCGCCTTCCAAATTACGGTCCGCGTCGATCAGCATCTGCGCGATTGCTCCCCCCTTGTGAATCGTCCGCAAGTCGAGCTTTCCGAAGACCCGCTTCGAGTCGTTCCAGAGCTTCAGATGCTCGCGAATTCTCGTGTGTGGATCCATCGTAGCCGGCGACAACTTTGAAACGGCGAGCAATGTTTCACGCGCATAGATCGTATTGAGGTGATCGGAACCCGCCCATTCGAGCGTCTCTTTGAGATTGCGCTCACAAAGCGCCAGCGCATCCTCGCGCCGCCCCAATCTGAGCATCGCCCAAGCCGCACGTCCGCGGCCCGCGGAGTTTAGCTGCCCCGGCTCGTATGCCTGCCCCTGAAGCGCGATAAACTCGTCGTAGCTCCGGAGCGTCTTCTCATGCCAGCCGAGCGCCGCAGTTGAGTCGATAGTGAATGACTGAATTTTGAGTCGCAATTCGCGTCGAGATTCCTCATCGGATATGGTTTCGATCTGAGGCAGCAACATCTCACCTAATGCCAGGGCCTCCTGATGCCGTCCGTCAAACCCGTAGCCCCGCATGAGCTGCACTCGGCAAGCAAGCGTCTTAGGATTCAGCTCACCTAATTGCTCGGCGAAGCTGTTGGATGCGGCGACAAGCAGTTCCAGGCCTTTGTCTGTCGGGCCGATACCAAGCAGGGTTTGGCCGATTGTCGAACGCCAGCCGGCTGCTGTCACGGGGTCATCTGCAAAAAACTCATCGATCCGGGAGTCAGCTGAGAGCAGCACGTCGCGAAGATCAGTTGTGGCCCCGCGTTCATTTGTCCCCCAGAAGGAAATCGGATCTCCGAGCCGCACGACCGCGCGCAAGAATTTGTTCGTACGTTCAGTGCGGGCCGCACCATCTTTCGCAACCCTTTCGGCGACTTCAGCGTTTCGCCTTGCCGAATTCGCCTCAAGATAGAGCCACGACATGCCGATCGCGGCGACCATGAGGGTTGTCGCGAAGGTCGCGGACGCGAACGCCGCGGCTCGATAACGGCGCAAGAATTTAACAGCGCGGTACTGGAAAGTGGGCGGCCCCGCGCTGACGGGCTCGCCGGTCAGGTGCCGCGTCACGTCGGCCGCGAGCTCCGTTGCGGAACCGTACCGTCGAGTACGGTCTTTCTCTAGGGCCTTCATCACGATCCAGTCGAGGTCGCCGCGTACGTGGCGAATCAGCGTGCGAGCATCCGTCTGGCGGCGCGCGGCGGCGGCCTCGACAATAGTGTTGCTGTCAGGAGGCTGAGCTCCCGCGATTCCTCCTGCGGGCGATGACGCGGACGACAGTCGCGTACTAGGCTTGGGAGGCTCGACCTCACGGATGATGCGTTGAATCTCGGCGTACCCCTTGTTCCGCAAACTACGCGGGTCGAAGGGTAACGTTCCTGTCAGGAGTTCGTAGAGCAGAACACCCAGCGAGTAGATGTCAGCGCGCGTATCGATGTCCAGCGCCGACATTTCAGCCTGTTCAGGGCTCATGTACTCGGGTGTGCCGATCAGCATTCCCTGGTGGGTGAAGACGGTGTGCTCGGTTAAGTGCTGGTTCGTCGCTTTGGCAACGCCGAAGTCGATCACTTTCGGTGTGGCAATTCCATCCCGAACCGTGACCAGCACGTTCGACGGCTTGATGTCGCGGTGAATGATGCCTTTTTGATGCGCGTGCTGAACGGCTTGGCACACGGGCCCGAAGAGAGCGAGCCGTTCGCGAAGCGACAGTCGGTGCTTGTCGCAATAAGCCGTGATCGGCTCGCCAGGGACGTATTCCATAACGAAGTACGGGCTGCCTTCCGGAGTCGAACCGGCGTCGAAGACAGCAGCGATGTTGGCGTGGCTCATCAGCGCCAGGGCCTGGCGCTCGTTCTGAAACCGCGAAAGTACTTCCTTGGTTCCCACGCCTGGCCGAATTAGTTTTAGCGCGACGCGCCGCCGAATGGGAGTTTCCTGCTCCGCGAGATATACGACGCCCATGCCGCCTTCGCCAAGACGTTCGATTATTCGATACCCGGCGACAAGAGCGGGCAGCGCCTCTTCCGCGCGAGTCCATGTCGTCGCTAAGAGCGTCACAGGCATTAACTCCGGAAGCGCTGCGGTGGAAGTATCGGCCTTCAGGAGTGCAGCAATTTCGGCGGCGAGTTCCGCATCCCCGGCGCAGGCGCGATCCACGAATACGGCCAGATCGGTGCCGCGCAGCTCCACGGCTCGTTCGAAGATGTCCTTGGCTCGACGAAAACGCGCATCGCTGCTCATGCTGGGTCGCATCCCATTCTCGCGCACAACCACGCGCGCGCGTGACGCCAATCGTTACGGACGGTTCGCTCCGAGATTTCCAATATTCTTGCGATGTCTTCGTCACTCATGCCGCCGAAGAATTTCAGCTCGACAACGGTGGCCTCGCGTTGGTCGTGCTTCGCAAGCTCTTGCAGCGCCTCATCCAGGTTGAGCAAATCAATGGTTGATTCGCGCCCGCTCACGATCGGCTCGCCCAGAGTGAAATTCACTTTCCGGGGGCGTCGGCGTCCCGCATCGATGAGGAGGCGGCGCATCTGGCGCGCGGCAACCGCGTAGAAGTGCGCCCGACCGTTCCATTCAATCGGGCTATTGCCCAGTAATCGCACGTAGGCTTCGTTCACCAACGCAGTCGGCTGCAGAGTTTGATCTCTCCGCTCGCTTCGCATCAACCGTTCTGCGAGAACTCGCAGCTCGGCATAGAGCAGCGAAGCAAACCCGTTTGCAGCATCAACCTTGCCGTGGGAGGCTTCGACGAGTAACTTGCTGTGATCGGCTTCGCTGCGATCCATTTCTGCTCCGAATCTCGGCTATGCGTCTTGCTGAGATTGAACGGGCATTATCCGATCTGAGAAGAGTGGCGGCAAGAATCCCCTCGCGGCCGGATCCCTTCGGCCCTAGGTTGGGTTCAGGACCGCTGCCCGCGGACGCTGTTAAGGTTATGTTGGCCGGCTGAACGGTTGAGCCATGCCGTGCCGAGCCGAGGCCGGCCACGTTCCAGCCTCCAGCAATCCGGCCGCGAATTTTTGCACGTCTTACGAACGCAAACCGCGAAATCATCGAGAAAAGCGACTGTTTTGGACCACGGCGGCACAGATTCCGGCACACTCGGCACCGGCGCGCCGACGCCTGCACCCCACACCAACCCCGCAACGGCCCCCGCCATGCCGGATGATCTTGCCAACGTGGTAGCGGTCTGGCTCACCCTGGACCCGGCAATCCGAGCGGGCATCGTGGCGATGGTTAGGGCGGCCACCGAGGGCGCAAACTGACCGGGCGAACCCCCCAACCGCCTCAGCGGACGACGTGACAGCGCAGAGGCCCGTGGTGTCGTTGCATGCTTCAATGGGGCCGCGGCGTAGAAGCCGCGGAAATGAAGTGTCCGAAGGCGGCGTGGTGTCGCAAGACGAGCTTCAATGGGGCCGCGGCGTAGAAGCCGCGGAAATATAACTCGCCGCAATCCTGGAGCCGGAAGCCGCGATGGCTTCAATGGGGCCGCGGCGTAGAAGCCGCGGAAATAGGCCCGCGACGGCGCGGACGCGTGGAACGCGCGCGCTTCAATGGGGCCGCGGCGTAGAAGCCGCGGAAATGCCGGCCCGCGTGTCGCTTTCGTCAGCGGCCCGCTGCTTCAATGGGGCCGCGGCGTAGAAGCCGCGGAAATAATTCGAACGTGACGATGCCGGGGGTGTCGGTCGCGCTTCAATGGGGCCGCGGCGTAGAAGCCGCGGAAATCTTCATTGGCTCGCTCATGCTGATGAAACCTTGCCGGCTTCAATGGGGCCGCGGCGTAGAAGCCGCGGAAATAGCAGGACGTGCGACATGATCGTCTGCCAGAACACAGCTTCAATGGGGCCGCGGCGTAGAAGCCGCGGAAATGATCGCGGAAGACGCGGGC
>CAYMBL010000041.1:0-36100 GCA_964388675.1 uncultured Planctomycetales bacterium | reverse complement strand
GCTGACGCTACCCAGGACCGGCCAAATTGCACGCCTTCGCTCGACGCGCTTGGGATGTGGTTGTCTGTGCATCCTTGTGCTGCTCGCTGTACGTATTCTGTCCATCGGGGTTGATTCGAGCGGGCACGGGAGGTGGAGTTCGGTGGATTCTGACTGATGAACCGCTCGTGTGGATTCCGTTGTGCTTGTCGCTCAACATAGCGCATCTCGCTCCCAGGTGGCCCCGTGCACCCCACGTGCGTTGCAGGGGCGCATCGGAGCGAATACCGGCCTCGTCGAGGAAGAAGATGTCGGCGCCGCAGCGCCGGGCGCGTTGTTCGAGCGCCGGGTATGCCGCGCACTTCCATGCTTCGATCGCGCCCGGATCGCGCTCGTAGGCCCGCCGCAGCGGCTTCTGCGGCGTGATGTCCAGTTCAGCCAGCAGCCGGCCGACCGAGGTCAGGCTCAAGCGCAGCCCCATTCGGCGCTCAATCAGCGCGGCCACGATCTTGCGCGTTCACAGACCGAAATCAAAACCATGCTGGCGTGGGGCTTTCCCGCAAATCCAGCGGCGCACTTGTTGCTTCTGCCCGGCCCGCAGCCGGCCGGGCGGACCGCCGGCCTTCTGCGCGGCCAACGCCGCTTCGCCGCCCCGCGCCGCCGCCCGCAGCCACTTGTAGACCGTGCCGAGATGCAAGAACGCGATCGTTACGCCCTTCGACTCCGTTTCGCCCTCCGCTCGTACGGATACCTTGGGTTCGTCCACGTCTACGGCCACCGGGCCGACTCCCGCGGTCCGAGCCGCCCAGACCAGTGAGAAAGCTCCGTCGGTGTCTCCTTTCGCCACGCCATGACCACTTGTCGACATTGCCCGTCGGAGGGCGGTTTCTGCAAGCAGACTGCCAACGCTCTTCCGCGATACTCCACCCACCACTTGGAGACCCATAAGAGCCCCTTCTTCATTGCATCTCCGTCGTCGTAGCGATCCTGCATCGCGGACTCGGCCGACTGTGACCGAAAGCTACCGACGACAGCGCCTCCGAGAAGGCACGTCCTGACAAACTCGCCGCGCGTCATTCCTGAGGCTCGATTGCTGCTGCCGCTCGCAGCAGAAGCAGGCTCCGGCGCATCCTGGCTCATGTCTCATCCTCTCGTGGCGACTCGCTTCCGGCTTCGCCGACGCACGCCGGAACAGAACATCTCTGTCCCACCTGACGGCTTGGAGCGCGCTCAATGCGACAATGCCCGCCACGTAGGCCTCTCCCGGATCCGTCAATTCCCGCCAGACGCGATCAGGCCGCGAGCCAATTGCATCAAGGGCCCAGGAGCGTCCTCCACGGGTCGAGTAGCGCGTCGGCTTCATCGCGAAATACCTTCCTAAACTGGCGAAAGAGACCGATTGTACAGATCGTCGCCGCGATTGCGAACGCACTGAGCACCGCGTCCGATACAGAGTATGGACGCGAGTCGCGCAACACCAGGTAAGCGACGAACGCAATCGGCCAGCCAATTGCCACGCAGCAGAAAACCACGCTTGACGCTACGGCGGGCGCGGAGATTTGAAGACGCACCCGCGCGGCGTGACCTTGCAGATCGATGATCGCACTCAGCACCACACGGTCCGGGTTCGCCCACTCGGGTGTGCAAACTAGCTGGGTATCGAGGACGGCGTAGCGCATCGACGTGCCGATCGTCGAGATACCATACAACAACCGCCGATTTCTCGGATTACTCAGCAGCGATTCCAAATTCGGCACATCGCGCAGCATGGCAGCCCGCCGCAGAACCGTCATTCGCACCACTTCGACTTCCCCGCGAGACTTCCGTTGATGCTCTCGGACATTCGACCGGCCGGTGCTCCGTGTCTCCGTGTACCGGATTGTAACCGCTCGCGGGCGCCGTCCGCTGCGAAGCCGGCCATCAAATCGCCGTGAGCCTCGCCGCGACAGCCGGCTCGGGCCCGGACCCGAAACCGAGACAGGGAGGACGCTGCGATAGCGCGAGTCCAACGCCGCGCACTCTAATACGGCCGCGCGTCGATCGGGCCCCAATAATTCCACTCAACTTCGCGCGTGGCGACGGGGTGCCCAAGATGGCTGGCAACGTCCTCCAACAGCGGGCTGAGTGTGCGCAGCCAGAATTGGCCGTTGTCCAGCGTCAGGCTGCGTCCGTTCGTCCACGTCAGCTCGAGTCGATAAGGTCGTACGCGCGTGTCCTCTCTTGCCGCAGCGCTCATTGTCAGACGCGCGCTCTGAAGCTCGCACCAACGCAATCGCCTTGTCTCGCGCGAGAGGATGTTCCCCACGACGAGTTCGTGGTCATCCCAGCGGAGCCGGACAAATCGGTTTCGACTCATGCACATTATCGTCGCCCCGATCACAAACAATGTATACGGAAAAACGCCAACAAAGACTAGTTCTGCGTCTGGTTGAGCCCGGTACCGTACAATGCAAACAATAATCAGCGGCCAACAAAACAGAATGCCGGACGCGGTGAGAGCAATCACCCCGCCGAGCGTCGACATGCGACGCGAACGGCCATGCCTCTGCGCATCGTCTGACAAACGTCGCATCGAACCTCACTCCGCTCGCCGTTTGCACGCATCCGCGGCGGCGGCCCTGAACGAGTCGCATCCTACCCCGCAGATTGTTCGGTCATTCGCCGCGCTCGTCGCGCGGCTTTTTCGGTGATTGTACCGAGTCATCCGCCCGCGCCGTTTCCGGCCGGATCGCCCGCGGCCGCCGCGCTCATCGTGCCGACGCCGCACTGACTGCCACGCGCGGCAGCCGCCCTCGCGTGCAATCCAACTCGCTCGCCCGCTATCGCCCCGCGATACACTCTGCGCGATTGACCATGAGCGCACCCCGATCGCCCGTCATCATCGCCGGCGGAAGCGGCTTTCTCGGCCTATCGCTCGCCGCGCATCTTGCCGCGCGCGGCAGCCCCATCGTAATCCTCTCGCGCAGTCCGCCGCGCTGCAGCGGCCCATGGCGGCACGTCGCGTGGGACGCGCGAACGCTCGGCGAGTGGTCGCGTCAACTCGGCGGCGCGCAGGCGATCGTCAACCTCACCGGCCGCACGGTCGATTGCATCAAAACGCCCGATCACGTCGACGAGAATTCTGCGCTCGCGCGTCGAGGCCACACGCGTACTCGGCCTGGCCATGCGCACGCTGTCATCGCCGCCGCCGGTCTGGGTGCAAATGAGCACCGCCCACATCTATGGCGATCCGCCGAGCGTCGTGTGCGTCGAGGATTCACCCTTCGGGCTCGGCCTGGCGCCGCAGGTCGGCCGCGCGTGGGAAAAGGCGCTGGCGACAAGCGTGCTTGCCTCGCAACGCACCGTCGTGCTGCGCACCAGCTTCGTGCTCGGGCGCAACCGCGGCGCCGGCGGCGGAGCCCTCACGCGATTGCGGACCGTGGCCCGGCTCGGCCTCGGCGGTCGCATCGGCTCAGGCCGACAGGGCATGAGCTGGATTCACGAAGTCGACATGAACCGCGTGATCGAACGCGCCATCGACGACGACAGCATGAGCGGCGCCTACATCGCGTCGTCGCCCCAGCCGTTGCCGCAGATCGAGTTCATGCGCACGCTTCGGCGGGTGATGCGCGTGCCGATCGGTTTGCCGGCGACGGAGTGGATGGTGCGCATCGGCGCGCCGCTGATGGGCACCGATCCGGAACTGGCGCTCTACGGTCGCTATGTCATGCCGGCGCGGCTGCTCGCGGAGGGCTTTTCATTTCGGCATCCGACGCTTGAGTCGGCGTTGGTTGAAGTGCTGAGCCCGCCGCGCGGATCGAACGGCAATGCAAACCGCAACGATCGATGAGAACGCGCGCAAAGCGCCAATCCCGGGCAGCTACACCCCCAGCCGCGCCGCCGTCGCCAGGAAGCCCGCGTAGACGCTCTCCAGCGTTTGCGGCTGCAAGCGCACGCCGCCGACGACCGCCAGGAAATTCGTATCCCCGCCCCAGCGCGGCACGATGTGCCAATGCACGTGATCGGGCAGGCCCGCCCCCGCGCAGTGGCCGAGATTCATGCCGATGTTGAAGCCCTCGGCGTGCAGCAGCTCCGCCAGAACGCGCTGGCAATTCGCCAGCCGCTCGGCCAGCTCGTGCAGCACCGCCGGCCGCAGATCGCTCAGCCGCGGCACGTGCTCGACCGGCGCCACCAGCAGGTGTCCGTTGGTGTAGGGATAGCGATTGAGAAGCACGATCGCCTGGGCACTCCGCGCCAGCACGAAATTGGCGGCGTCGGCCTGTGGATTGGCAAGATAGTCGCACAGAAAGCAGCCGCCGCCCGCGGGCCGGTCGCGCAGCGATTCCAGATATTGCATGCGCCACGGCGCGTACAGATTTTCGTTGGACTCCGGCATCCCGCGCCTCCGCGACGCCTGTCAGTTCCCGGCGGCCACCGGCGTCGAAGCCACGCGCGGCAGCACCGACACCAGCCGGCTCGCGCGCCGCGTGCTGCCATCGGGGAGAACCGCGGTCAGCTCCAGCCTGTGATCGCCGACGCGCGTGAGCGCGTGCTGTCCGTTGGGACCGCTGCCGATCGGCTCGCCGTTGAGGGTCCACGCAAATTGCGCGGCCGGCTTGGCGTCGTCGGGATACTCAGCCCAGTAACCCAGCAGCACCGGCTCGACGCCGACACGCGTCGAAACGCCGATCGCCAGCGGCGCAGCGTCCGGCGCAACCGCCGCCGCGGCCGCCGAACGGCGCTCCGGCGTAGGCTTGGCGGCTGCGCGCGAATCGGCGCGCTTGTCGCGCGGACTCGCAGCGCGCGAACCGCGCGTTTCCGCGCCGGCCGGCGCTTTCGCGAAGCGCGCCATGCGCCCCGAGAGCAATGCCACGCCCTCGCGATTGCCGTCGATCGCCTGCCGCCGCGCCAGGATCGTGGGGCGCGTCGACGGCCGCACGTTTGCCACGCGGCTGAAGAAATCCGCCGCCAGATCGGGCGTGCGCTCGTGTCCGATGTCCTTGATGGTGACCCACGCCAGGTTGCGATAGCCGTGCCGCTGATACCACTCGCGCGCCTGGCGCGATTCGGCACGCACGATTTCGAAATCCAATTGCGTGTTGACGATCAGCACCGGATGGTAGCGCGAGCGCGGGGTCGCCTCGGCCTCGAGCACCTCGTCGGAGAAGTTCGACAGCCGCACCGCCAGGCAATGGAATCGTTCGGGATAGCGATTCACCAGGTAATGGGCCATGTATCCGCCCGACGACCAGCTTGTCGCCAGCACGCAGCTTCCGTCGGCCCCGGTCGTCTCCGTCACGTGGTCCATCGCGGTCAGCACGAACTCGGCGTCTTCCTTGAATGAAGGATGCACCGAGCGAACGGGAAACTGCTGCGTCACGTCGGGCGAGCGCATCTCGGGCGCGATCACGACATAGCCGTAGCGATCCGCCTCCTGCTGCCACTCGCGGGCCTGGGCCGGCGCGGTGTCGAACGGCTTCATGCCGTGGCAACTCACGACCAGCGGCCAGCGGCGAGCGTCGCGCTTGCTGTCGCGCTCGGCGGCAACGTAGGCCGCTGGCAGATACCGCCAATACGCGCGCTGGGTCTGCGGTTCGATGATGCGATCGAGCGAGCCGTCGCCGCGCGGCTGCGGAACCAGACAGCCGGTGAGCGGAAGCAGGAGCGCGAATATCGCACCGCGCACGGCGACGGGTAGCAGCGGCGTTGCGAAAGCGCGGCAAGCGGGCAAGCGGAGGGTCTCCGGCCGGGCACGCCCGAGTCGCCGGGTCGCCCAACCCGGTGCGGGCGGATGGATGCTAGCTCGTTGCGAAGAGCGGAGCAAGAACAGGAGTAACTCGGTCAAGGAGCGCGGCGAATCTGCCGGCCGGTCCGCGCAGCGGCGAGCGCGCGGCGCCGGGGTCCGGCCGAGCGGGACGCTAACTAACGCCGCTCGCGTCCATCTAGGACGGCTGCGTCGGCGACGACCAGCGGATTGCTGCCGGAAGTCAGCGGCGCGATACGCTCGCGAGGCACATCCAGGACCACAATTCGCGGCCCGAGCGCGTACACAACGCGATCGCCGGGCAGGATGCTCGCGTGGCGCGATGTCCAACTTGCGAGAAACGGCGTCTCGATTGCGTAGCGGCGCGAGCGCTCCGCGCGGCGTCTCACCCAGAGGCCTTCGTCTGCGTAGAGGCCCGTGAATACATCCAGAATCTGCGAGAATTCCGTGTGTCGCCTGTGATCGACTGACGACCCCCAAAAGCGGGGTGGCCGCGGCACGTCGAGCGGATACTCGATGGCCGGCTCCGACGCGGCGACGAGCCCTTCGTCGGCATCGCGGCGTGGAATCGGCATGTCGGACGCGAACGCGGGAAGGACGACCAGAGCCTCTGCCGAAGGCGCGGACCAGACACAGAGACTCCACGGCGCGTCGGCTGAGTTCTGGCGCGCGAACAGCATCCAATCGTCCGCGGCGATCGGTTCGTGCGAGTCCGCGCCCGGCGCCGTCGCGACGAACTGCTCATCCGTGCCGTCCAGCCGAATGCGGCGAATCTGCTTGTGGTCGGGCGAGACGTAGTAGACCCACCACGCCGAGTCGGCGCCGACAACATCCGCGAGTTGTGCAACGCGGACCGGGCCCCAAGGGGCCAGCATGAAGGAAGTGAGCAGGGCGTAGCACGGCGCGAGCAGGGCGTGTGAAACCGACTGGATCAGCAGATTTGCCCGCAGCGACTTCCAGACGCCGCGCGGCGCCGACAGCGCCGCGAATACGAACGGCCACTCGATGACCAACGACGCCAGGAACACGCCGGCGATGGCCACGGCATGCCACGCGGCGAGATTGTCCAGCGTGATTCGCTCAGATCCCCAATTCGTGGTGTCGGCGGGCATGAGACTGCGAACGAACACCATCGCCCACGCCGACGCGTAGTTCGCGAGAATGAGTATCGTGGTCGCTGAGCGGTGCGTCGGGCCCGCCCATCGACGCAGCGCCCAGGCCTCGAACACGCCGATCAGCAGGTTGAGCAGCACCAGGTGGCTGCAGCTCAACCACAGCAGCGGAGTGCCGGCGTTGGCGAGTATCTCGATCACGCGAGAATACTACGACGGTCGCGCGTGCCGGCGGCATCAATTCCTCGCGCCGATCAGACTCACGCAGCCGCCGAGAGCGAACGGCAGCCCCACCCACGCCAGCGCCGTCGCCGCGGGCGGCAGGCCGGCGCCGCTCCAGGCGCGGCCGTCGAGCGAACTCAGCGCGAGCAGTGCCCCCGTCGCTGCGGCGGACACAACCCCGAGGATTCTGAAAGGCCAGCCATCGAACCCCGCGCCGCGGGCGGCCATCGCGCTCACCGCCAGGCTGATTCCGGCGCCGAACGCCATGTACACCGGAAAGCCGCGAGCGCGGAAATAGTCGGTGTTGGGCGCCAGGAAATACCAGAAGTAAGCAGCCAGGAAGGCAAGTCCGACGCCGACGACAGCCCCAACCAGCAAGCCGAAGAGCGCTCGCAGCAGCTTGTATCGCACAGAAAACGCTCCGATTACGGCGCACGGTAGCGTCGATTGTCAGATTCTTGAAGCAGACCGTCGCCGACGCACGCGTTTCCGCGCGGCGCGCCAATTGTCGGCGCGGCGCACTCGCTTGACAGGCTGCGGGTGTGTGATCTGATGCGCCAATGGGAGGGTGCCTCATGCTTCGCATTTCACGTACGATGGTCGCCGTCACATTGGCAGCCGTCGTCGGGTCGTTCGCTGGCGCAGACGAGCCGCCCACGAACCGTGAATTGGTTGCGGCGATGCCCGATACCATGGAATCCGTCTTGGTGTTGAACGCCGAACTGCTGCTTCGCGAAGGATGCACTCTCAAACGCAACTTGCAGGGCTTCTTCGGCGTGGCGGACGATTCAACGCCCGAAACGAACCAACTCGACCGCGATTTCGTTTGCAGCACCGGAGAAAGCAACCTGGACCGTGTTGTCTTTTCCGAGATTGTCGCACGGAAGCCGATTCGGCGGCTGGTCGCGGGTTCCGGATTTCAACCTCCGCGGGGAATCGGACTTGGTTCATTCCGGTTCGTGACCGTTTGGGTCACGAGGGAGACGAATGAACCGGTCAGGCGGAAGATCGAGAACCGGGATGGGCTCAGAGGCGCTGTTACGAAAACGATGGACAGCGGCCTGGAAATTTACCGGTCGCGCGCGGAATTTGAATCAAGCGCAACGAAGGGAACCGGCAAGCCGAACGAGGAGGATATCCACGTCGCGTTTCCGACCGAGCACATCACGATCATCGGTCTGTCTGCTGACGACTTGAGGCACATCGCGAAGTCGTTCAAACACAAAACCAAGGACATTCCACCCAGGTGGCAACAGGCGGCCGCAGGCATCAACATCGAATCTCCGGTGCTGATTCTTCGCAAGTTCGTCGAGGAGAAGCAGCGGTTTCGCAAGTTCGATTCCGAGCCTGCGCAGGAAATCAAGATAATGACCGTGTCCATTCACAGCTATGCCGTCACATCCGGCGCCGGACCAGATGTCAAGTTCCAGCTTCGCGTGATTACGCCCGAACCCGAAAACGCGGAAGCGTATTTCTATGGCGGGTCGCTCCACGGTGGGTTTCCCCCCGTCTATTGGAACTGGAGCAAGCAAACGGATCAGGGAGGATTCACGGCCGAGGTGGCATTTGGGGATCGGGAAGGGCGCAACGCCCATAGCGAACTGATCTTGCTCTCCATGTTCGGCATCCTGATGGCCATATAGGCGTCAGAGCCGCACGCGCATCGCAAGGATCCTACCTCGCACCATCGAGCGCCAGCGCGGCGTTGATCAGACCGAGGTGCGAGTACGCCTGCGGGAAATTGCCCAGCGCGCAGCCCTCGCGCGCGTCAAACTCCTCTGCCATCAGGCCGGTCGGGCCGCATTGCGCCAAATATTGATGGAACAACTCGCCGGCCTGATCCCGGTCGCCGACCAGCGCCAGGGCTTCGATCAGCCAGGCGGTGCACAGATTGAAGCCGCCTTCCTGGCCGGGCAGCCCGTCGTCGTAGAAGTAGCGGTGCACGGTGGGCCCGCGGCGCAGCTCGCGCGAAACCAGATCGACGGTCGAGCGAAAGCGAGCGTCGCTCGGCGACAGCAACCCGGACAGGCCGACCCAGAGCACCGCCGCATCCGCCTCGGCGCCGCCGTACGTGGCGCAGAACGCGCCGCGCTCGGCGTTCCAGCCGTGGGTCAGCACATCGCGCGCGATCTCGTCGCGTAGGGCTAGCCATTCCGGGCGAACGCGGCCCAGATACTCGGCGACCCGCACGCCTCGATCCACCGTTTGCCAGCACATGATCTTTGAGTGCACATGATGGCGGCGCGAGCGGCGCGCTTCCCAGATGCCGTGGTCCGGCTCCGTCCAGCGGCGCGCGACGGTGCTCACCATCGAAGCCATCAGGCGATCGTGTTCACTCGAGAGCGCGGCCCCGCTGTCCGCCAGCCGCGACAGCAGCTCGGCAATCGGGCCGAACACATCGAGCTGCACCTGGTGAGAAGCCGCGTTACCCACGCGGACCGGGCGGCTGCCGCGATAGCCGGCCAGATGCGCGAGTTCCGCTTCGGGCGTGCTGTGGCCGCCGGTGACGGTGTACAGCGGGCATAGCAGCGCGCCTGCCTCGCAGCGATCGAGTATTCCCAGCACCCAATCGAGCAGCTTCAAGCCGGGGCCCAACGCGCCCAGCCGCAGCAGGGCGGTGGCGGCCAACGCCGCGTCGCGCGGCCAGCAATAGCGATAGTCCCAGTTGCGCACGCCGCCCGCCTGCTCGGGAAGACTGGTCGTGCCGGCGGCGGCGATCGCGCCGCTTGGGCCGTACACCAGCGCCTTGAGCACCAGGGCGCTGCGGCGGACCGCGTCCGTCGCGACGCGCGGCAGTTGCAGCGTCGCGGACCAGCCGGTCCAGAAACGCTCGGATCGCGCGCGGCGTTCGGGTTCGGAGTGTCGAGCCGGTTCGAGGCTGGCCGTGCCGTAGCGCAGCTCGAGCGCGACCGGCCGGCCCGGGAGATCAATCTCGGCGACGGCCGTGTGATGGCTGCCGACGGTCTCGATACGCCAGTCGACGCCGGGCGCATGCAGCACCAGCGTGTCGATCGCGCCCTCGACGATTAGCCCTCCGCCGCGCTGCGTAAGTCGCGTCTCGATCCTCCCGAAGTCGAGCCGCGGCGCAAACTCGATTCGCACGCGACCGGCGCCTTCGATCACGCGCAGCAGTTCGGTGCGCCCGGCACGCTGGAACGCCCGGCCGGCCCCGCAGTCGAGGTAGTCGGTCAGCGTCAGCGTCGGCCACGCCGTGCGCAGCACGAACGAATCGCCGAGGTAATGCTGCCGCGGCGCAGGCCCCGATGCGCCGACGGCGGGCTCGATCGAGAAATACCCGGCGGCCGGACCGCCCAGCAATGACGCGAAAACGGCGGACGAGTCGATGCGCGGCAGACAACACCACACGACGCATCCGCGCGGATCGATCACCGCCAGCGTGCGCTGATCGGAGAGAATCGAATGCTGCTCGATGGGCGTGGCGACGGACTGGGCGCACCAGGCGCCGCGGCGGTCGGCAAGTTGCTGAAGAAGCGCTGCGACAGCTTCCGGGTCGGCTACGCGAAACCGGGCCGCGGTGTCGCCGTCGCCGACCTTCACGCCGACGTCGCCGGTTTCGAGCGCGGCGAAAGCGTCTTCATCCGTGGAGTCGTCGCCGAGAAAGACGACCGACGCCGCCGCGAGCGCGTATCGCGCATGGCGCAGCGCATCGCCTTTGCCGATCGACATGACGCTCAGCTCGACGACTTCCTTGCCGCAGCGCGTGTGCACCCCGTCCCATCTTGCGGGCCCGTTGCGAATCGCCTCGCAAACGGCGTGCGCCACGTCACGCGCGGCGTTGCGGTAATGCAGCGCGACCGAAGCCGGCTTGCGCTCGACCAGCAGGCCGGGGCCGGTTTGAGCGTTCATCCACTCAAGCACGCGCCGCAGGAGCGCCCCTTGTTCTGCCGAAAGTGGCGAGGCGTCTTGTCCGTCGCACTCGGCCCCGTGGCTGCCCACGAGCCGCGCGCCGGCGAGCGCCGCAACGCGAGTGCGAAGGTCCGCCAGCGCCCGGCCGGAGATGATCGCGACGTGCGTTTGCGGCATTGCGGCCAATCGGCTGAGCGCTTCGATCGCAAGCGGGAGCGGTTCGGCCACGGCCGGGTCGGAGACGATCGGCGCCAGCGTGCCGTCGAAGTCGCACGCCACGAGCAACAGCGGCGTAGCGGCCAGGGCGTCCATACTGGAGCTGAGCGCGGCCCCGAGCGCGGGCGGGCGCAGGCCGGCGTTCATCGCGCCGCCCCCGGCACTCCCTCCTCAAGCACCTGATTCGATGTTTCGTGCAGGCCGCAGGCGACGAGGAACTGACGCACCCACCAGAACACATCCTCGCGCCGCACGCCGGTGCGCAGCCGCCGCATCGCCGGACGGCGCTGCCTCAGCGGCAGGAGCACCGCGCGGCGAATGTGTTCCGCCACATCGTTCAGGTCGTAGGGGTTTACCAGAATCGCGTCGTGCTTCATCTGGACCGCCGCGCCCGCGAACTCGCTGAGGATGAGCACGCCATCGCCCTCGATCTGACAGGCACAATATTCCTTGGCGACCAGGTTCATGCCGTCCTTGAGCGGAGTTACCAGCCCGACGTCCGCCGCCCGATAGTAGGCGAGCAGTTCGGGTCGCTGAAGACTTCGGAACACATACTGAATCGGCGCCCAGCCGGGTTGCGTGAATTCGCCGTTGATCTGCGCGACAAGGCGCTCGATGCGGCCTTTCAGGTCCTGGTACTCGGGCACGTTTTCGCGGCTGGGAACGACGACCTGCGTCATGCTGATGCGCCGGTGCAATTCCGGGTAGCGCTTCAGCGCCAGTTGCAGTGCGCGCAGCCGGTCAGGAATCCCCTTCGTGTAGTCGAGGCGGTCGATCCCTAGCACGAGCTGCTGGCCTGGCATCGACTCGCGCATCTCGCGAAACCGCGCCGTCACACCGTCCGCGCCGGCGTCCGCCGCGAACTGGGCGTAGTCGATGCCGATCGGGAAATCTCCGACTTCGGTCGCCAGGTTCCCATGGGTACAGCGGTAGCCGCCGCGCCGCGGATGGCGCCGCACCGCGGGCAGCAGCTTGCGAATGCAATCGAGGAAGTTCTCGAGATCGCGCGGTGTCTGGAAGCCGACCACGTCGTGGTGCAGCAGCCCCTCGAGCACGTCCATGCGCCAGGGCAGCTTGCAGAAGATGTCGGGCGGCGGAAACGGAATGTGCAGGAAAAATCCGATGCGGTTGGTGAGACCCCGCTCACGCAGGCGGCGTCCCAGGCCCAGCAGGTGATAATCCTGAATCCAAATGAAGTCGTCGGGCTGAGTGTGCGCCTGCACGACATCCGCGAAGCGACGCTTCACCGACACGTAGTTGGTCCAGTAGTCCGGCGAGAAATTGCAGCGCGATTGCAGGTCGTGAAACAGCGGCCAGATGATCTCGTTGCAGAATCCCTGATAGAACCCCTCGACCTCGGGCTGCGAGATCGGCACGCCGCACAGCTCAAAGCCGGCGGAGCGGCCGTGCTCGGCCAGCAGCCGATCGAGTTCGTCGGGATCGGTGCATTCGCTGCCGGGCCAGCCGATCCAGAGCCCGCGCATGCGTTTGAGCACGGGTGCGAGCGCCGAGACCAGCCCGCCCGAGCCGGGGCGCAGCGCCCAGCCGCCGCATTCGGCGCGGTCCACGGTCACGGGGAGACGATTCGAGACGACGACCAATCGCATCCAGGTGTCTCCTTTCCGGCGCAAGAGCGGGGGCACAATGGCGAATGACGACAACGAATCGCGCAAGGTAGATACACGCCGGCGCGGCGTGCGCTGCACGAAATTTCGAGAATGTTGGCGCTGCCCGGAAATGAGCGGCCGCAGCGATGCGATCTGTGAGCGCGCACCGGCGCCGCGTGTGGCGCGGCGCAGGGCGCGGAACGTCAAGACCCTCGCCGCTAGCGCCCCTGCTTGGCGTCGCCGCGCGCGAAGATGCTCGCCACGTAGTTCAGCACGTCGGTGGCGCTGGTCTCGTTGTAGCCGAAGAACTTGATCAGCCGCTGCTTCACCACGTCGATCTTGGCCTGCGTCTCGTCGTCCACCACGCCGCTGACCACGTTCTTGAGCTTGATCGTGTCGCGGCTGTCCTCGAACAGCTTCAGCTCGAGCGCGCGATGCAGCCGCGCGTTCGTGTGATACTCAAACTTCTTGCCGTCGAGCGACAACGCGCCGATGTAGTTCATGATCTCCTGGCGGAAATCATCCTTGCGGCTGTCGGGGATGTCGATCTTCTCCTCGATGCTGCGCATCAGCCGCTCGTCGGGCTCTTCTTCGCGGCCGGTGAATTTGTTGCGCACCTTCTCGCGCTGCGTGTAGGCGCGGACATTTTCAATGTAGTTGGTGCACAACCGTTGAATCGCGTCCTCGTCGGCGCTGATGGCCCGCTGCACCTCGCTCTTGAGGATGTCCTCGTATTCCTCGCGCACGACGCTGAGCAGTTCCTTATAGCGCTTCTTCTGCTCTTCGTCGACGATCAGCGAGTGATGCGACAGACCCGACTCCAGCTCGTTCAGCGCCATGAACGGGTTGATGCAGCGCTCCTGCTGCGCCTGCTCGCTGACCAGGCAGTTGCTGATCTTGTCCTGAATGTAGCGCGGGCTGATGCCCTGCATGCCTTCGCGCGGCGCGTCCTCGCGCAGCTCCTTGATGCTGTCTTCAGTGAAACCGGGGATGTTCTTCCCGTCGTAGAGCTTCAGTTTCTGCAGCAGCGACAGGCCGGCCTTCTTGGGCTCCTCCAGCCGCGTGAGCACCGCCCACATGGCGCCCATCTCGATCGTGTGCGGGGCCAGATGAATGCCGCGCACCTTCTCCTTGTTGAAATCCTTCTCGTAGATCTTGATCTCGTCGGACAGCCGGATGTTGTACGGCATGTCGATCTTGATGGTGCGGTCGCGGAAGGCCTCCATCAGCTCGTTGCTCTGAAGTTTCTTGTATTCGGGCTCGTTGGTGTGGCCGAGAATGACCTCGTCGATGTCGGTCTGCGCGAACTTCTTGGGCTTGATCGTGTGTTCCTGCGTGGCTCCGAGCAGGTCATAGAGAAACGCCACGTCAAGCTTGAGAATCTCGATGAATTCGCACACGCCGCGATTGGCGATGTTCAGCTCGCCGTCGAAGTTGAAGGCCCGCGGGTCGCTGTCGGAGCCGTAGAGCGCGATCTTGCGGTAATTGATGTCGCCGGTGAGCTCGGTCGAATCCTGGTTCTTCTCGTCCTTGGGCTGGAAGGTGCCGATGCCGCGGCGGTCCTTCTCGCTCAGCAGCAGCCGCCGCACGGTCACGTGCTGCACCACCTTGCGCCAGTCGCCGCCGTAGCGCAGCAGCAGGTCGTCAAACATCTTTCGGCAGAACGGGTCGAGATCGCCGTCCACGCGGAGCTGCCGCTCCTCGGGCAGATCGGCGTTGATCTTGGCGATGATTTCCTTGCGCGCCTTGCGCGGAATGAGTTTCAGCGGCTCCTCGTGCATCGGACACGGGAAATACTCCACCTGACCTTCCTCGTTCTCGACCTTCCAGGTGAAGGTGTAGAGCGCCCCTTCGTCGAGTAGGGAGTAATACTCGATGCCTTTCTTCAGCAGCCGCGCGATCGTGCTCTTGCTGCTGCCGACCGGGCCGTGCAGCAGCAGGATGCGCCGCTCCGTGCCGTAGCCCTGCGACGCGGCCTTCAGCGTGTCGACCAGCCGCATCAACGAGGCGTCGAGACCGAAGACGGCGTCCTGCCCGCCTTCGATCGGGTCGTCAAAGAACTTGTAATGCACGTAATCCTGCTT
The DNA here is from genome assembly GCA_964388675.1 of uncultured Planctomycetales bacterium. Classification (GTDB taxonomy): domain Bacteria; phylum Planctomycetota; class Phycisphaerae; order UBA1845; family Fen-1342; genus CAYMBL01. Next base: position 21,270 of record CAYMBL010000041.1, on the reverse strand, counting down.
GAGCAGCGTGTAGCGCCGCGTGCCGAAGTGCAGGATCATGTCGTATACGCGCTGGAACGCGTTGCGCGCGATGCGCGGGTCGGCCAGCACCATATCCAGATACTCAAAAAACGACCCCTCCCAGTGCTGCTGGCGGAAGCGGGTCGTGTCGAGGTGGCGATCAACGATGCTCAGGATTTCGTCGCGCTGGGACATCCGTGTGCTCCTGGACCGCGGCCGCGAAACGCAATTCGCCCCGCTGCGACGGCCGACCGGATGCTAGATTGGCTGATAACCCACGTCAACATCCGAACGTTAACGTCTTTTGCATGCGACGGTTATGTCGCAAGTGCTCCGCCGGACCGCCCGCGGAGCGCAGACACGCGCCTTCGCTGTCCTATCGGCGCTCCCGCGCCGCCGCCGCAGCGGCTCTACGGAGATTCGACCGTCGCCGCCCCGACGCGCGCGCTGCCGCACTTGGGGCAGCTCATCTCGCCGGCCGGCGGCACGATGCGGACGAACCGCTCGTCACACTGCGCACACGCCCACAGATCATGACACGCCGCCGCCGCGCAGTGCGGGCAGCGAACGGGAAACACCTGTCCCACCAGCAGCTCGCGGGCGCTCTCAGCGCCGCACTGCGTGCAGCGCAGCGCAACCTGAGATCGCACCACCGCCTGCGGCCGCGGCGGACGCAGATTCCAGTACAGCATGAGCGCCGAGACGATCAGCAGCGCCCCGAACACCCCCATCACGAAACGCTGCCGCCAGCGCCGCCGGGCATACGCGCCGACCGAAACCTCCTCGCCGGCGGGCAAATTCGCAAACGGAGTTCGACGAGGAGCGCGATGTCCAGCGCGATTGGGCATGGCGTGCGCATTATCGGGGAGCGGCGCTGAGCGGCAAGCCGCGGGCGAATACACTGCCCGGCATGGACGCGCGCCTGCCGCCGCACCGCGTGGGCTTTGGTCACGACGTGCATCGCACGGCGCCGGGGCGCCCGCTGATGCTGGCGGGAGTGCGCGTGCCGTGCGATTTCGGGCTGCTGGGTCACAGCGACGCCGACGTCGTGCTGCACGCGTTGTGCGACGCGCTGCTGGGCGCCGCGGGTTTGGGCGACATCGGCGAGCTGTTCCCCGACACCAACCCGCAATTCAAGAACGCCGACAGCACGCTCTTCCTCGAACACGTGCTGCACCTGCTGCGGCGCAACGGCTGGAGCGTGGTGAACGTCGACGTGCACATTCACGCGGAGCGCCCGCGGCTCGCGCCGCACAAGCAGGCGATGCGCGACCGGCTGCGCGAGTTGCTGAGCCTGCCGCCGGATGCGGTGAACGTGAAGGCCGGCACGAACGAAGGGCTCGACGCGATCGGCCGCGGCGAAGCGATCGCGTGCAGCGCGGCGGCGCTGCTGGAGAGATTGGAGTAGCCCGCGCGGCGCTACTTCGCGGCGAGAGCTGCCTCCAGTTTCGCCCAATCCCGATCAACTACGCGGACGAAGACGCAGCGCCCGACCGACCGCGCGGCCCAGAGATCGCCAATCATCTCCTTGTGCAGTTCCTCCGGAACCTTCGCCAGGTGCCTTCCCTTGTACTCCACGATCGCGATGCGTCCGTCGCGCAGCTCCACGATGAAGTCGGGGAAGAATTCTCCCGGCGATAGCGGCAAACTGAATCCACCTGCGCTTTCATGGGTCAGGTTGCGTAGCCACCGCTCGACATTTGGATGATCGTCGATACGCTTGGCACACTGACTCTCTTCATTTCCCATCGTGCCGATCGGCTTGAAGGCGTGTCGGGAGAAGCTGAACACACCACGGTACCGTTCATATGGGCAGTAGTCTTGCTCTTCCAGCCGTTGAGGGACTTCATGCGACGTCTCAAGCCGACGCGGCGATCGTCCGTCAATCAACATGTCCGCCGCCTGCCGCACCTGCCGACGGCCGTGCGCCGCGATCCGCCGATCGACCACGTCCGCCAATTGATGCCGCTTCCGCACCAGAATCCGGTGGTCGGCCCCGCGGTCCAAGAGCAGCCCATCGATGACCCGCGACAGCCACGCTTGGCTTTGCGACTTGGGCAACCCGGCATTCTTGCCGCCTTTGTGAAGCTCCGCGTCCAGAAAGCGCACCAACTCAGCCGTGCTCCAATCGTCGCCGTCCGCCACAAACGAGAGTTGCCTCACGAACACTTCTTCGACGCCGCCGATCTGCACGCCGCCGCGTTCCGTTACTCCCACCGAGACGCGGTCCCCGATGTTGAGTTCAACCGGCAAATCGGTCTCGCTTATCGTCACGTCACAGTGTTCCAAATCCCACTCGAATTCGTCCAACTCCTGCGGCTCGAAGAGGTAGCTTCGCAACCCATCGCGGACGATCAATTGCGGAACGCGTACGGGCCGGACGTATTCGTCCAGGTTCTTCGCCACCGTCCCCACGGCCCGCTCTGACTGCCAATAGGTCTCGACCGCCGCGCGATCCGTCAGCGTCTCCAGCGAGTCGCGCAATGCCACGGTCTCTTCACGCGTCAGCGACTCGCGAACGTGCAGCGTCCCCGAGGCCGCGTCGTATTCCACCTTGTCGCGGACCGCCGCTGGAAGCTGCGCCGGGTTCAGGGCCGCCGAAACGGGAATCGTCGCGACGGGAAACAGCCGTCGCGTGTCGAGGTGCCGATGTACCCGCAACGCATCGCCGACCGACTCCGTATCGAAACCGCACCGACTGACCAAGCTGTCGCACAGATTGTTCGCCGTCTTGACCACGTCCGCGCTTTGCACAACGGCGTAGGCGCGATCAAGCTCGGCAACGCCCGTCGGCACGGCGTCGGGCATCCGCAGCACGCGCCCCAGTAGCTGTTCCACGGCGGTTTCCGTCGCCACGTTGCCCACCGACCCAAGCACGTACGCAAACGGGCAATCCCACCCCCTCGCGCAGCTTGTCGACCGTGATGATGTATTCCACAGTGCAATGCGGAGCGCGCAGGTCTTCAGCCCCAAGTTCGTCCGTGTCGCCGGTTACGATGCGAATGCGCTCGGCAGGTACTTTCAATTGATCCACGAGTGCCGTCTTGATCGCCGCGACCGTATGCGTTTCGCGCTTCTGGCTCTTGGGTTGGGCTTGGATCAGCGCAATCGGCCGGATAAATCGACCGCTTTGCGACTGCCACGCCGTCGCCCGTTGCTCCAGCGCCTCCCGGCGCTGCTTCGTCAGCGCCAGCACGTCAAGCCAATTGTCCCGCGACTCAAGCTCCACCGGCAGCTTGATCATCCCCTCCCGCCGCAGTTGCAGCGCCGAAACCGCGTGCAATACGTTGCTCGCGTACAGTTCCTTGTCAGGTTCGTGCTCTTGTTGCGGCGTCGCCGTGAGTTCCAGCACGCCGAGCGGGCCGAACCGCGTCAGCGAGTCGAACGAAATCCGCGTGCGGGCGTTGTGCGCTTCGTCCATGATGACGATCGGGCCGCGCAGCTTCATCACGTTCGCCAGCGACAGCGATACGCGGCCGGTTCCGCCGTTGCCGTTGCCCGTTTCGGCCAGTTGCTCGCGGACCCACGCCGGCAGATTCGCGAAATGGTCCATCAGATAACCGTTGTCCTGATAGACCTTGCGGTTTGCCTCTTCGTCGATGCGGTAACTCTGAATCGTCGTCACGACGATGACGGCGCTGGAAGACAGCATCGACCGATTGACCGATAGCGCCTCTTCGACTGTCAGCACTTCCACCGGCACGCCGAGCGCTTCGCGCAGGGCACGGTGGTAGGCGTGCTCACGGTCGCGCAGCCCGCGTAGCGTCTGGTCGCGGATCGTGGTCGAAGGCGTTACCCACAGGCATAGCGGCCGATCCTGATGCCCCAGCCGCTTCGCGATCACGCCGACCGCGTGCGCCGCAATGAGCGTCTTCACGCCGCCGGTCGGCACGCGCAGGCAGACGTACGGCACGTTCGGAAGCTGGGGCACTTCGATGAAATCGCGGCCGGTTTCTGCGTAGTAGGCGTCATGCACCGGACGCAGCGCCTTGCGGCCGACGGCAGCTCGCACCGCGTCGCAGAAACGCCCGATCGCGGCCAGCGATTCACGCTGGTACTCGCGCAGCTTCAGACTCATCAGCTCTTCCGGACCTTCGCCCCGCGCTTGGACGCAGCGAGATCGCGCATCACGTCCCGCAGCGGCCGACCCGCCGCGCCGCGATCTGCTCGCTCCGCGTCGCGGAGCAGCGCAAGGTCTTCCAGTTCTTCCAGCCGTTCGCGCATGGCTTCGTAATCCTCGATGGACAGGATGGCGAAGGCCGGTTTGCCGTTGCGCTCCAGAATCTGGACTTTCTTCGTCATCAATCGTACGCCTCCCGTCGGTGGACGATCCGGTACACGCGCATTGTATTCTCCGCAAGTGTGAACAGCACACGCCAGTCGCCTACCCGCAGCCGGAATCGCCCCGTTGGCCAGTCAGCCGTTTCACGTCCCCCACCAGCCGCCCGGCTGACTCGATCGCCCGCAGCTTGCTCGCCACGCGCCGCGCGACCGTGACATCCATGTCCCGCAGGTCGCCTTCGGCCGACGGCATGATGAGAACGCGAATGGCCATCCGTCAGTCCACCTTCAGTTCAAAGGGAATCTGCCGAAACGTGATGCCGTAGTGTTCCAGCGACTTCGCGCCGAGCCGGCACGCTTCGCCGTAGACGACGCGCGGCCCCTTTACCGGCTGGATGCGCGGGCAGGTCGTGCGCCACATCAGCGGCGTAAAAACGGCGGTTCTTCAACGGGCTGCTAGGCCCGTTGGGCAAGGATGCGCCTGCCCCGGCAATACCGGTAGCTCCAGCCCGGGCAGCGTCTTGAGCCGCAATTGCTCCATGCGGTTCGGTCCTCTTGGATGCACGATCGTAGGCGAGCGCGACTTACGAGTTCTTTGCGCGGCCCTCATTTTTGCGAGACAAGGGGGGCGTAGGGTCGCGAGGACGTGCATCGGCGGCGCACGCCGGCGCGAAATATCGGCTCTGAGCCTGGAGGGGAACATGCGAGGATTTCTGCGAATCTGTGCGGCCGCGATCAGCGGCACGCTGCTGGCGACGACCGCTGTCGCGCAGACCATGCCCAATGGTGTTGCGGCGGGCGACGTAACCGAACGCAGCGTCAATCTTTGGACGCGCACCACAATGCCGGGACGCGTGCTGTTCGAGGTCTCGACGGACCCGGACTTCACGTCGATCAGCAACCGCCGCGTGGCCCGCGCCGTCGACGCCTTGCAGCCGGTCCGCGTCCGTATCAGCCGGCTCACGCCGGGCACGCAGTATTACTACCGCGCGACGGACGTCGCCGGCACGCAGATGACCGGGTCGTTCCGCACGCCGCACTCGCTCGGCGCCCTCGCCGGGCTTCGCTTCGGCGTCTCAGGCGACTCGCGCGGCGACAACGCGCCGTACTACAGCGCCACCAACGTCGCGTCGCGCGATCTCGATTTCGTCGTCAACCTCGGCGACACCGTCTATTGCGACATCGAGTCGCCGATTCTGCCCGGCGTGCAGCAGGCGGTGACGCTTGAGGAATTCCGCCTGAAGAACAGCGAAATCTACTCGGCGACTGACGGCGTGAACGCGCTCGCCGACGCGCGCGCCTCGACCGTCTTCTTCGCCACCATCGACGACCACGAAGTCACCAACGACTTCTCCGGCGGCGCAGACCCGCTCAGCGACCCGCGCTTCGACCCGACCGGCGCGTACATCAACGAGACCGAGCTGTACGGCAACGGCCTGCGCGCGTTTCAGGAGTACAACCCGATTCGCGACGAGTACTACGGCGACACCGGCGATGCACGCACCGCCGACAAGCGCAAGCTCTACCGCTATCGCACCTTCGGCAGCGACGCCGCGATTCTGGTGCTCGATGCGCGATCGTTCCGCGATCCGGGGCTGGTGGCGGCGAACGTGCTGGACCCCGCGGACGTGATTCGATTCCTGGTCGAGTCGTTCGACGCGTCGCGCACGATGCTCGGCCGCGCTCAGCTCGACGACCTGAAGGCGGACCTCGACGCCGCGCAAGACGCGGGCGTCACGTGGAAGTTTGTGTTCGTGCCGGAGCCGATCCAGAATCTCGGCCCCTTGGCGGCCTCTGATCGCTTTGAAGGCTACGCCGCCGAGCGCACCGAGATCCTGCGACACGTGCATGACAACGGCATCACCAATGTCGTGTTCGTCGCCGCGGACATTCACGGCACGCTGGTGAACAACCTGACCTTCCAGGACTTCGTCGGCTTCCCGCAGATCGCCACCACTGCTTTCGAAATCACCACCGGGCCGTGGGCGTTTGACGCGCCTTTCGGGCCGACGGTCGTTGAGATCGCCTTCGCACTGGGTCTGCTCGACCCGGCCACCAAGGCGTTCTATGACGCCTCGCCGGTCGCGGTGAAGGAAGCGATCCTCGCGGGTCTGGTCGATACCCAGATCAGCTCGTTCGGCTACGACCTGCTGGGCCTCGACGGGTCGCCGGTGCAGGCCACGTTGCTCAGCGGCGGCTGGTCGGCCACGCACACCTACGGTTGGACGGAGTTCGAGATCGACGCCACGACCCAGGAACTGCTGGTCACCACCTACGGCGTGACGCCGGGCGATCCGCTGTCGACGCCCACGGTCCAGAGCCAGTTCGTCGTAACGCCGCAGTAGCCGCGGCGTTCGAGACATCCAGCGCGGACGCGCCGCATCTGTCGCGGCGCGTCCGGCGTGTGGCTTGCATGCCACTCGACTACTCCATTAGTTCGAACGAGCCGACGGCTTTGCCGGCGGTGGATTCGATTTCGACCCACAGCTTCGCCCCGACCGGAACAGGGTTCGGCATCTCGGCGTGCGTGTGCCAGTGATGCGGCTGCTTGGGGTCTTCGATGTCGGCTCTGGCTTTCACCGAGCCTTTGGCGTTTTCAACGCCGATCCAGAAACGCACCGCCGCCACCGTGGCCGGCTTGCCGTCCGCCGTGGTGAGCCAGACGTCGATCGGCGCGTCGCCGCCGGGCATGAGCTCGCCCGAGTCGCGCGACGCGCGCACCGAGAGATCGCCGATCTGGGTCGTGCCGAGTTCGATGATCGCGCCGCCGTGGCCGGCACCGTCCCCGGGTTTGGCTTCGGCCGGCGCTTCAGTAGCCGGCTTCGCGGGCGCTTCGGCGGGCTGCCTATGCCCGTGGTCCGCAGCGGCCGCGGGTTTCGCCGTGCCGCTCGCAGCCGGCGTTGCGGCCGTGCCGGAGCCGCCGGTGGTGGCGGCGCCGGGAGGCGCTTGTTCACAGCCGATCAGGATGAACAGGCACGACGCGATGGCGGCGAGTGCGAGGCGGTTCATTTTTCATTCTCCTTCGGTGGTAAGGCTCCAGGTTCGGGGAGTGCCGTGCGCAAGTCGTTGCGCGGGATGACTGCGGAGGGCGTGTTGGCTGCGAGCGCGCCGAAGACCAGTGCGTAACCCGCGGGCACCACGATCAGATTCAGGAAGGTTGAGGTGATCAATCCGCCGAGCACGACGATCGCCAGCGGCGCCAGCAGTTCGCTGCCGGGTTCACCGGCGTGCAGCGCCAGCGGCACCAGACCCAGCGCGGCGCACAGCGCGGTCATCAGGATGGGGACGAGTCGTTCCATCGAGCCCTGAACGATGGCGTCCAGCAGCGGCCGGCGCTCCTCGAGCATGACATGCTGATAGTGATTCACCAGCAGGATTCCGTTGCGCACTGCGATGCCGAAGAGGGTGATGAAGCCGACCATGCCGGCGATCGAGATCACCGGCGCGCGATAGACGTCGCCTGAGAGACCGAGCAGCGCGAGCGTATTTGCGCCGAAGTTCGTCGGGCCGCTGCCGCTATCGGTCAGGTAGATGGCGATGATGCCGCCGATGATGGCCAGCGGCAGATTGACCATGACGAGCAGCGCGGCCCGCAGCGAGCCGGTCGAGAGCTGCAGCAGCATGATCATGAGGATGACTACGCCGAGGCCGGCGACGTAGAGGGTTCGGGCGGCGGATTGCTGGGCCTCAAACTGTCCGCCGTAGTGGACGGCGTAGCCGGCGCGTTGCACGATCGGGTCGACTTTGGACCGGACCTGCGCCACGAGTTGTCCCAGGTTGTGGCCTTCGGCGACGTTGCAGGAGATCACTGCTTTTCGGCGCGCGCTCTCGCGGGCGATCAGGTTACTGGTGCGTTCGGGGCCGATGTCGGCGACCTGTATCAGCGGGATGATCGCGCCGCCCTGACCGCGCAGCAGCAGGTTCTCGATCTGATCCTGGCGCTCGCGCTCCTCGGGTGCGAGTCGCACGACCATCTGGTAGCGCCGCACGCCCTGGTTGATCTCGGCGACGATTTCGCCGTAGAGCGCCTGCTGCACCTGTTCGGCGGCGGACGCCGGCGAAAGGCCGGCCGCGGCCAGATCGTGCGGGCGATAGCGCACCGGCAGCGACGTGACCATGACTTCGCGGTTGGCGGCGACGTCTCGCGCGCCGGGCACCGATTTCAGTTCGGTCTCGATCTCTCGGGCCAGCGCGCGCAGAGTGGCCAAGTCGTCGCCGAAGACGTTGATGGCGATCGCGGCGGGCGTGCCTGAGAGGATGTGCGAGAGCCGATGCTCGATCGGTTGGCCGATGGTGGTGGTGATGCCCGGCACGTCCTGAAGAATGGCGTCGATGCGGTCGCGCACCGCCGACATGTGCGATCCCTGCTGCACGGTGATCTCGATTTCGGAGCTGCTGGGCGGCTCGGCGTGCTCGTCGCGCTCGGCTCGTCCGGTGCGGCGCGTCACGCTGCGCACGCCCTCGATCCGCGCGAGGCGCTGCTCGATTCCGCGCGCCAGGCGGTCGCTCTCGAACAACGATGTGCCCGGCGGGGCCATCAGGAACACGGTGAAAGAGCCTTCGTTGAACGCGGGCAGGAAGCTCGTTCCGAACGTGCTGCCCAGCCAGAGCGAGAGCGCCGTGACGGCGGCCGCCGATCCCAGCACGAACCCGCGATGTTGCATCGACCAGCGCAGCGACGGCTCGTAGAGGCGCTTCAGGAAACGCACGAAGAAGCCGTCGGCGTGCTGCTGCCCGCCCAGGCGGCCGCGCAGGAGCAGCTTGCACATGGCGGGGGTGACGGTGAGCGCGACGATCAGCGAGGCCAGAATCGAAACGATGTAGGTGATGCCCAGCGGGCGAAAGAAGCGTCCCTCCAACCCCTGCAGGAACAGCAGCGGCACGAACACGATCACGATGATGATCGTCGCGAACACCATGGCGGGGCGAATCTCATTGCTGGCGTTGAAGATGGTCTCGACGAACAGAGGGCGCTCGGCGTGCGCGGCGGCCTTGTTCTGGCGCAGCCGGCGAAAGACGTTTTCGACGTCGATGATCGCGTCATCGACCAGCACGCCGATCGCGACCGCGAGCCCGCCGAGCGTCATGACGTTGAGGGTCATGCCGAGCCACCAGAGCAGCAGCAGCGCGACGGCGAGCGACAGCGGCAGCGCGGCGAGCGTGATGATCGTGGTGCGAATGTTCATCAGGAACAGGATCAGGATCACGGCGACGATCACGGTCGCCTCGAGCAGCACGCGCGTGACGTTGTCCACGGAGCGCTGGATGAAATCGGATTGGCGGAAGACCTGCCGGTTCAGCTTGATTCCCGCCGGCATGCTCTTCTCGGCGTCGTCGAGCATGCGGTCGATCTCGGCGGTGAGCATGAGCGTGTTCATGCCGGGCGATTTCTGGATGTTGAGCACGACGGCGTTCGTCGCGCGGTCGGCGGCTGTGCCGCGCCGCGGAGCCGGGCCGAGCGCGACGTCGGCGACCTGACCGATGAGCACCGGCGCGCCTTCGTGATATTTGATGAGCGCCCCGGCGATGTCTGCGACGCTCTGCACGCGCGCGGTCTGTCGGATCGGAATTTCCTGGCCGTCGACGTTGGCCAGATAGCCGGCGGGGGCCGTGCTGTGCGCGCGACGTGCCGCTGCGACAACGTCGGTGGTAGTCAGACCGTAGAGCGCCAGACGATCCGGGCGCACGTTGATCTGGTATTCGGGCAGTTCGCCGCCGATGGGCGAGACCTGTGCGACGCCCGGCACGGCCAGCAGCCGATTGCGCAGATCGAATTCGGCGTAGGCCCGCAGCTCGAGGTCGTTGATCGAGCCGTCGGGCGAGGACAGCGCGAGCAGCATGATCTCGCCGGTGATGCTGGTGATCGGCGCGATTTCGGCGTGGCTGCTGTCGGGGAGCGACTCGCGGACGGCGGCCAGGCGCTCGGTGACGAGCTGTCGCGCGCGATAGATGTCGGAGCCCCAGTCGAACTCGACCCAGATGAGCGACAGTCCGATGCTGCTGGCGCTGCGCACGCGCCGCACGCCGGGCAGGCCGTTCACGCTGGTTTCGATCGGAAAAGTGACGAACTGCTCGACCTCGTCCGCGGCAAGCCCGCCGGCTTCGGTCAGCACAACGACCGTCGGCGCGTTCAGCTCGGGAAAGACGTCGACCGGCATGCGCGGCAGTTGGTACGCAGCGAACGCCACCAGCAGCACGGCCGTGGTCAGCACGAGCGACGCGCGTTCGAGCGAGAAGGCGATCAGGCTGCGAAGCATCAGTCGTCGCCCTCGTGCCAGGAGCCGTCGGCGTGGAAGTGTCCGCCCTTCTGCATCGTGCCCGACGTCGCGAGCATCAATGGATACACGCCGTCGAGCACGACTTCGTCGCCTTCCTTCACCCCGCTGTGGATGACGATCCAGCGGCCGTCGCTCACGCCGAGATCGGCCTGCATGCGAATCACCTTGTCCGGATCGGCCGGGTCGCGGCGGAAGATAATTGTCAGCAGGCCGTCGCGGATCGCCGACGAGGCGGGGATCGCCAACTCGGACGAGGTCGTGCCTTCGGCAACGATTTCGAGGTGCGCCGCGACGCCCGGCCGCGCCCAGTGGCTGAGCGCTGCGGGCGTCATGAAGAGCTCGATTGTGCGCTCATCCGGGTCGGCGTTCAGGCCGAGCGTGATACGGCCTTCCATTGCGCCGTCCAGCACCGGGCCGCTGCCTTTGGGCGGCACGATGCGGCCGGGCAGTCCGTCGCGCAGGCGATTCAGGTCGCTTTGCAGCCCGCGCGCCCGGAATCGAAGCCGCTCCGGCTGGATGGTTGCCAGCACGAGGCTGGTTTCGCTCGCCAAGGCGCCGCTCGTCAACGTGATGGACTCGACTACGCCCGCCGCCGCGGCTCGAATCTCGACGAGCCTGATTTCGCGCCAGCGCGCGTGCTGCTCCGGCGAGTCTGCGTCGATTTTCAGCAGCTCTGCGGCCGGGATCGCGAGCAGCGAGCCGGCATTGGACAGGAGCATCTCGAAGCGCTCCCGGCTGGCGTTCAGCTCGGCCTGCACTTCGATCCTGCGCGAGTGCAGCTCCGCCTCCTTTTCCAGGACTTCCGCGAGATCCGCGCGGGTGGTCGCGAGCGCGGCGCGGGCCTGCGCAAACTCCTCGTCCGTCACGACGCCGGCGCCGCGCGACTTTTCGAGCTGCTGCACACGCTCGCTCCAGATCTGCACGCCGTTCTCGAGTTCGTGGTGATGCTGCTCGTGGGCGGCCATCAGCGGATCAATGGTCTGGGACCGGGCGCGGGCCTGGAGCAACTGCGACTCGGTCTGGTTCAGACGTTCCTGCAACTCGCGCCACTGCGGCGAATCCAGCGTGAAGAGCAATTGACCCGGCTCGACGCGGTCAAATTGCGCCACATGCAGCTCCACGCGCCCGCCGAGCATCGTGCGGTATTCGCGGCGCGCCTCGGGCGACAGCTCGAACCGGCCGGGCACGCGGATCGTGCGCGCCACGTGCCGCGCCTCGACTTTCGCGAACGTGATGCCCAGATTCGTGCGCACGGTTGCCGGCACGTCGATGCGATTGGTCGGCGGAGCCGCTGCGTCGGCCTGCGCGGCGGGCGCGGTCGGTTCCTGCTTTTCGCCTCGGCAGCCGGTGAGACATAGGACTCCGGTCAGCAGGCAAAGGCACACGCGGATTGTCATTGTGCGACCTCCGAACAGACCGGCGCGCTCGCCGGTTGCATCGTTGCGGGCGAGCCGGCGGCAGCGGCTCCGAACAGACCTGCGGCCGGTCGGCCCGTGGCGCGCTCCAGATCGACCATCGCCAGCGCTGCGGCCTCGAGCGCAGCCAGATACCCGCTCCGCGCGGTCAGCAGGTTGCGCTCCGCCTCGAGCACGGACAGCAGCGGCAGCCGCCCCGCCCGGTAGGCGTCGCGCGACAACTGCGCGCTCCGCTCGGCCGCGGGCAACTGCTCGTCGCGGTAGAAGCGCGCGTTCTCGGCCGCGGTCTGTGCCCGAGCCAGACGCGAGTGGATGTCCTGCGCCACGTCGATCAAGAGCGCGTCGCGAAGCTGCACGCTTTGCGCATGCAGAAGCTCGGCCTTCGCGATTTGCGCTTGATTCTGGTCCCACAGCGGCAGCTCCACTCCGAGCGTGGGACCGAGGAGCACGTCGTGGCCTGAGGACGGGCGCGGCATGAGGTTGGGCGGCGTCAGCGCACGCGACTGCAGCGAATCATAGAACGTCTCGGCGGCCCAGTTGCGATCGCCCGGCGAACGTCGTTCGCTGCGCTCGAGCGCCAGACCGATTTCGAGCGATTTCAGAAAGCGCACGCGCTCCTCGCGCAGCCGCGCTTCGGCGGTTGCGACGGTCTGATCCGCGATGCGCAGGTCGAGCCGGTGCTCGCGTGCGAGCTGCTGTAGCGCATCGGCGGCGGACAAGCCGGTCGCCGGTTCCGCGAGGCGATCGGTCGGCGTCAGCTCGTTCGGCGGCGTCGAAAGGCCCAGCAGGCGCGCCAGCTCCGCACGGGCCTCGACGCCGGCGAGCCGGGCGTTGCGCAGCGCGGTTTGAGCTTCGAGATGCTGCGACCGCGCGAGGTTGATGTCGACTTCGCTGCCCGAGCCCGCTTCCTGCCGCAGGCCCGCGATCTCGACGAGCCGCTCGGTGATCTGCAACTGATCCTGCGCCAGAGTCTGCTGCCCCGCGGCACGCACGACGCGCACATACGCGATCCGCGCTTCGAGCGCGATCGAGGCGGCGATGCGCGCCGCGTCGAGCACGGTGCGATCGAGCTCCCTTTGCGCGACGCGCCGCCGCGCCGGAATCAGCCACAGCTCCGCGATGTTCTGCGTCAGGGCCGCCTCAAAGTTCGCCAGCCCGCCGCCATCCGGCAGGCGCAGTGACAGCGTCAGCGTCGGATTTGTGAACAGAGTTGCCTGCACGAAGTCGGCCCGCGAGACCCCGATCGAGAGCATCGCGGCCCGCGCGCGCGGGTTGTTGAGCAGCGCCACCTGCACCGCTTCGTCGGCGGTCAATCCGTCGCCGAGCAGCGCGGCGGTTTTCTCGCGCGCGGTTTGTTCTTCGAGCGTCAGCAGCGCGCCCGAAACCCCGACCGCGCCTTCGACAGCCGCGGCGCCGTGCTCCAGTTCGTGCCGCGCATCGAGCGAAGCGCAGCCGGCGAGGATGACCGCGCACGCGCCGGCGGCTGCGAGCATGAGCTCGAGTCGGCATGAAAATCTGACCATCAAGCACCTGTCCGCCGCCGCGGCGGCGCGGGACCAACCCGATCAGCGAGTCGAATGCAAGTTTGACGGCGATACCAGCGCGCCGCGCGCAGCGACGAAGGCGTCGCAGGCGCGGCAGAGAGACGCGGGGCGGGTTGATTCAGATGCGCAGGGGCAGCGTATCGCCCGGGCTGGGCGAAGTCGGACAGCGGGAGCGACGGTCGGCGAACTCGCGCGCCGAGACCAGCGCGCCGCCAAGCCGCGGCTGCGTGGGCATCGCCAGGAATATGCCCGGCAACAGCGCGGGAAGTTGCAGCCCAGGACTCACGGCGGGTCGGGGCGCCCAAAAGCTCGGCTCTGCGGAAAACGGAACGGGGTCGCCCTCGGCGTCGTGGCTGCGATGCGGAATGCAGCCGTGTTCGTGGCGGGTTTCGGCGTGCGCTGCGACGCGGTGTTCATGTGCATGGGCCGCGATACCGGCGACGATCCACGTCGGGGCGAACGCGGGCAGCAGCAGGCAGAGCATTGCAATCGGCGGCAGACGCATGAATCGCAATGATAGCGGCGCGGGTCTGCGTGTCCAGACGGCGCTGCGCGCGGTTGCGCGAAGGCGCAGGCGTCCGCGGCGTCAGGGTGACTTTGGCGGTCCGCCGGCGATCAGCGCGACGAGCTTCTCGATCAGCGGGCGGAGCAGGCTGTCTTTTGTCGGGGTTTTCTTGAACTTGAATTCTCAGCGGCCTTCCTTGTCGCGCGAGAATTCGAGGTGGCTCTGCGCGCGATCACAGCCAGCGTGATCAACAGCGTGCCGCTGACGGGGTCAATGGCGAACTGTTGCGGGGTAGGGTTGTAGATCAGCGCCAGAATGGGCTCGCGCCGCTCGGGTGCCTGGGCGAGCAAATGCAGCGCCTGGCGGGCGATGTCGCCCGCTGCGCCCGGATTGGAAACGGGCTTCAGGCTCCATTCGGCGCACAGGGCGGAGACGGCTTGCTGGTTCGTCGCGGCGTCGGCCGGTGAGCTGCGCAGGTCGGGGCGGGTCCTGTTAAGGGATAGGTTCTATGAGTATTGGTGTTAATCCTGATTTCTGAGCATAGAACCTATCCCAAAACCCCTTGAGCAGCAGCAGGGTGCATCCCAAGTGCAGGAAGCGGCACGATGCAGCCGGCGTCGGCCGCGAGATTCAGCGGCCAGAAGAGCGCGACCCGCACGACGACCCGCGCCAAGGCGTCAAAGCGATAGTGCGACACCACGGCGCCAGGAGCGTGGGGCGGAGTCGCCATCAATCGACGACACGGATTGGTTGAAGCAACCAATCTGGCCACCATCAACACCGTTCTTGGCTCAACACACGGGCGGGCGTTCGCTCGATACTACCCGCCCCGTGGCAGATCGGCACGTGCCTCGTCAGCGGCGTCGACGCAATCCTAGCGGGAGCACTCTACGCGAGCAGAGGCACCGACGTGCCTAGAGGTCATGCCAGTAATCGATACCGTCAACCGGTTGAAACATCGTCGATGTGCCGTTGGCGCGCCTAATGGCTAACTCGTTGGTCGCAGGACAATAACGATAGAGTACCCCGCCGACTCGCTTCTCAAGGACGTGTCCAGGGCAAGCGGGTGACAATAGCTCATGTATCCGCGCTTCGTTGTTCCATGGCTCCAGATCGTAACAGTACTCTAGAGACGGAACGAAAATGACGTTATTGATAGTTGCCGCGATGCATGCGTCACGCAGGTTCGCGCTACACATGTGTACAGGAGACTCCGAGGGAATCCAACAGTCGCGGCAGACTTGAACGTCTGATCGGACGGCAATGCGCTTGTGGCGAAGCACGCTCCCTTTTTGGCAATAGCTACACGTCGGAGGGCGTTTCCATTCGAAACCAGACTCTCGCAAGTCAAGCGTACCGAACACCCGTTGCATCGTTGCGATGAAGTAGCACGGTGGAGTGTACGTAGGAGCGCGCGAAATTCGGCGGATGACTCGTCGAAGCAGGATGGGCTCAAAGGACTCGATACCGCGAAATGAGTTACGCAGCCACAGCTCTCGGAACTTCTCGGAGACGACAAGCTCGTCGCCCGGCCCCGGCAGAATGTCGGGGTATTGAGTTCCATGGAGCTCGATCAAGCCAACATGCGGCGGTGTCGACGGGAGCATACCCAGTATCGCGCCGCAAACGGGGCAACAAGGTGCAGCCGCGGCTTGGGCATGATCATCCTCAAAATAGTCCGCTTCCGACTCCGAGGTGCCGGCACGCGGTTGAGTCAGAACACAGAACATTGGTCACCAAGTGGGGCTAGGGCAAGCCAGTGGGGAATCTGCTCAGCAGGTCCGGCTGTAGATATCGTGCGCGGGGATGTGCCTCAAACTCTTGCGTGGTCCACTCGGGGTGCCTTTTGACTGCGGTCGAAATCTCCTCGTCGAGTGATCTGTGCCATCCTTGGTAGCCACGGTGAGTATCGTCGTCAATCGCCTGGGTCGTGAAGCGGCTATCACGAAGCTGGTATTTTCCACGCAGATTTGGGTGCTCCTGCAGAGATCGCCACACCCGCTTGGATATGGCATGGTGCCACTGTCCCCTCAGCGCGCGCAGCCCAAGCGTGCAAGCTCTTCCATTGTGCACCCAGGCGCCTTCGGCGAAGAAGGTGTGGGTGTGTTCGACCTCCAGGTTGTAGACGGTCGTGGGGCGTCGGTCGACGCGGACGCCGTCGATTTCGAGCGGCTCGCCGGCCGGGCCGAGCAGCACGTCGCCCGGCTGCACGAGCCCGGCGAAGGTCCAGCCGCGGCCTTCGATCCAGACTTCGTGGTCGGGCGTGACGCCCAGTTCGCCGCCGCCGGCCAGCGACAGCCGCAGCACCGCCGGCACGATCCGGCGATGGACATCGCTAACGTACCCGATCTGCGGCGGAGCGTCAGCGGGGTCGTGCTGGTGGCGGGCGACGACGGCGTCGCCGGGCGAGATTTGCTCGATCGGCACGCAGCCGGCGGCGGTTTCGACGATCGTGCCCGCGACGAGGCAGGTGCACGCCTTTGCCCCCCAGCCCCAGGCCTTGCCGAGGCCGCGCAGGGCCAGCAGGCCGTCGCCGGCGAGTTTGGCGGCAGGGATGGGAGTGCGGGCGGTTCAGAGCGCGCAGCCTGGTTCCAGCCGACGTCATCGCCGTACGCCGGGCAACGAAGTCGGGCCGTCGTCGTTCACGGGCAATCCCAAGGCCTCGCAAATGTCGCGATCGACCGCGAAGCAATTGCCGAGCAAGTAATCGCCGCAAGGCTCGAATCGCTTTCGGATCCGCTCGTCGTATTCGTCGATGTACCGCGGTCCATCTACGTAGGTTGGGTCGCAGAAACAGTGACGTTGGAAACAGAGCACGCGCGTAAGCGGCCAGTGCGCGATCTTCTCGAAGAAACCGCGCGTCCAGGGTGAGTCATTGACCAGCCGGGGTGGAAGGAGCAAGCTGTTCTTGCTTAGAGGCGGAACCTGTTTCATAGATACGGAAAACGCATCATAGATATAAATCAGGTTAATTCCGGTCCAGTCCGCCATCCGCGCATCGGTTCGGACGAGCAGCCCAAAGCCGAAGCGAAGGTCCGTAAGCTGGTATGTGAACACGTCACCGGGTTCACGTTTTCGCGATTTGCGGAGAATGCGCAGGTTCGTCATGGTACGCGTGAATTGCAGGGCGTCGCACGAGTCGACGCACTCATCGGACCAAATTGCCGCTCCAGACTGCCGCGCAATTGTGGAGGTCCTCGTCAACGCCCTCGCCGCGCAGTGTCTTGAAAAATTGAGCCGCCGCGACGTCTGGCGGAAACATGGTGCGACTGAAGCCAGCCAGGATTGGTTTGTTCATGACGTGTCCGTTCTCAAGGCAAAGAACCCACTTCACGTTCGGGGATAGTTGCATGAACACTTGCGCCCAATAGAAGCCAACATCGACCGCCAGGCTTTTCGTCTCAACGCTTAGTTCGTGGGAGACGATATCGAGGCGGGCAGCAGCCCAATCTCGTCTAAGGCCACGGGACAGGCCGTCGCGAGCCGCGAACTGACGCGCCCAACGCCATAGCGCAATCAGTGACACGGGGGAAAAATCCAGCGCGCCCGGGAGCACACCGCTCTCCAAGGCCACCTGCGACAGGTGATCGATACGAATCGCTTGCTGCGATACGAACCACTCGAAGTGACGCTCTGCTTCAGTCCGCTCCATTCTCCCGAATTCGGGAATCGAGAACGGCGCGATGAATAGTTCGTAGGTCGTGGGTAGTTTAATCATGAATCGTGTAGTAGGCCGCCAGCATTTCGCAAATTCGGAAGTCCGAGCCGCCATTCGGCGCTGCGGCGCCTGCCGCGATTACCGCCGGTCCGGCTGCGGTCCATTCGGAAATCAGGCGCTTGTAAGCGTCGATGCTCTCCGGCGAGCCGTGTGGACCGAGATAATGGTCGCGTCCGGCGATGATGGTGACGATGGCATGACCGGAGACCTTGTGCAGACGATACGACGGGAGTTTCTTGGTGAGCTTCGGCATTGTCAGCTCCTTCGGGCGGAGCCAAAACGGTGTATACCGTTTTGCGCTCGAACCTTCGGGCTGCACTTTCCGACGCGGAAAGGCTCGCTAACTTGCGATCAGCCACGGACTTAGATTTCAAAGCGGGCGATGGGATTCGAACCCACGACGTCCAGCTTGGGAAATCCCAGGGACCGACCACAAGACAGTCAGGAAACCCCGTGCTTTCAGCAACTTAGCGAGTAAAATTGCGTTTCGCAAGGCCTCGCACCGAATCGCGTTTTTTCGCGTGATTTCGGGGTATTGCGATGCGTGCGGGGGTAGAGAGGGTATGAACGCACGACGTCATTTACGCAAAACTGGACGCTGAGCTGGGGGCCCGAGTAATTATCGCTTGATGGTTCATGGTCGGGCTGGGTAGCATCGGGAGCCATGAGCAACCAAGACGAATTCGCCTTATCCCTGCTGCGCGGCGGACACTGGTTTGGAAAGACTGTGCTGTTGAACCGATCCGCGGCAGAGCTTCACGACCAGCCTGTAACGATCATCTCGCTTACACCAGACGCGCTTGTAGAAGTTGAGTTTCGCGACAAGGCTAGACGATTGGTGCCACCTGGATGGCTCTGGTTGTCAATCCGTGACGAGTACAATCCGCTTTTCGAGGAAATCAAAACGCTGAATGCAGAGTCGGTCAAGGATGCGCCGCAGAGACGGTCACGGCGAAATGGAAGCAGGCGTGCGTAGCTTGGCGCATCATGCGCGCCTGCAGCAGCCCGCGGTGCTTGTGGGGAACGCGTTGCCGGTTGCTGGACTGTTGTGCCGCGGTTCCGCGCCATCGTCTTCTCACTCGTGGCTGGTACGAGTTCTTGGGCGATTCGCGAGCGTTCGCACGGCGCTGCCGCGTTTCGCACAGCATCGCATTGCAGGCGAGAACTTCTTCGAAACCACGACACAGGGACATCTTGAAAAGCGTAGAATCGATGCATGGAACGCGATGACCGCGATGATGTACGAGAACAGGATCGCGAAGCCGAACGCGAACACCTGGACCCACGGTCTCCTACGTGGCTGGTGCCTGGGCGTGACCTCGATCTCGGAAATGCGTGGCAACCAGAACCTCTCCCTTACGACTGGCCGCCTTGCCTGGAGCAGCGGGCTCTTCAGGACGTTGAGTTGCTGTCGAAACTGAATGGACTCAAGCGCGACGTTTGGGCAAAAGCGACCCCTGAGGAGCGCCTGGAAACCCTGCGGGAAGCGGAGCGTCAACTTGCTCAGCTGCAGGGCCGAGAGCCGTTTCGTACGTACGCAGTAGATCTGCCACGGTTTGTGGAGGGAGAAGCTGGACGGATCAAGGCGGATCCGGTGTACTGCGGGAGTACTACTGCATGGGGCGACTTCGCGGAAGGGCGCTACATCAGACTATCGCAGTCCTTGATTCGCTCTGAGTACGTTGAATACGCCGTGGAGGTGTTCGCGCACGAGGTGTTCCACGCTTTCCAGTTTGGCGTGATATGGGCAGCTGAAAAGAAGGGCGAAAAGGCTGAGTCGCGGACCGGTGTTTCACGAATCGACGCTGAGGTAGTCGACGCTTGGCGCGAGTGCAACGGGCGCCCCCGAGATCCGGACGCACTTATCGAACAGCATGCTGAACACTACGCAATGAGAGTTTCCGAGAGCCTGTACCCGGGGTACTGGTCGCGGGCTAGCGGGACTTGAGCCGACGCCGGGGAAAGCTCCGCTGGCGTGCCGCCGCGCCATTGAACACATCAGCCAAATGAGACACTTCGCTTCAGTCCGCAACACCATCACCGTCGTGTGTACGCGCGTTTACTGAAAACGAGCGTCCACTTGGTCCGCAGAGCCGCCCGGTGTGACGGCGATAATGTCGTATTTCGCTTGAAGCAGCTCTTGCGTTCGCTGCGCGTTCGTTACCAAAGCACTCAGCCAGGTGAACGCAACGGGAATCGATTGGCATCTGCCTTGTTCGATCAGACGTTTTGGAGTGTAACCCATGATCGAAGGACCATCTGGCATGCTGCCCGATGCCCACCACCTTCGGAAATCTTCGTGCAAGGACCAGTCCAACCGTCCAATCTCGGTCGCAATTGCGAGCGCTCGCTCAGGCGCGTAACCCGAGCGGGCTGACAGACCTGCGGCAACATCTTTCAGCGGGCCGAGCCAGATTGCGGAATTATCGCTGCGCTCCATCGATCTGCCTCATTCGTCGTTCCACATACGCGTGCGCGTCAATTTCGAGCGCGTTATTGAAATAGGCCTCTACCTCTGACGGCGTAGGATCGTGCGTCATCGAAGTGTAGGCCACGCTCGCCCGACTCCATTCTGCGATGGTTGACGGGTGCACGTCGGGGTGCTGCTCCGGGTGACTAATAACATGAAATTGGAACCCATGTCGAGCCTCGTGGAGGTAGACTTCCAAAATCCGCCTGGGGTCAAGATAAAAGACGAGTGTGTTGAGGGCAATCAGGTTGTCGTGCGGGTGATAACCCCCTAGGCAGTCGGGCGGTGCGCTGAGGCGAACTATGGGAACGAGCGATGGTCTATTTTGTACGCGCGACAGAACCTCCTCAGCCATACACACCTCGAACCACCATCCATGTATGCTGAGGTGGCAGTCGGGGTCGGGACGGCAAAGATGTGGGCTGTGTTCAATCAGTGCCGCCCCCTCCGCCCACTCGCGCGTCGCGGCGGCATTCTCGCGAACGAAGTACTCGTCCTCATCCGCGCGTGTCCATGGTCGAGCGTCGGTCGGGTCGGGAAGACCAATGTGCCACGCCGACCGAATCGGCTCAGCTCTGTCTGGGTTGAGCAACTCGTGCTGCATAAATGCTCGTGCTCGCTCTGCGACGAGGTCATGGAAGCTGCGAGGATCTTCCAGTCTGTCCCGTTCGTTTTCGTTTCGCTCCATCTGTTGGATGGTACGCGCGGCCGGCGCACCTCGGCAGAAAAAACATGTGCTTGTGGCCACATTCTTGTAAATACCGAGCGCCAGACATTTGCCGAACGTCGCACCACTTCGCATTTCTTCGCGTAGTCAGCGCATGCGTCACAATCTGATTCAATTGTTCGCCGATCGTCACGTTGCATTTCGCGGCGTGTCCTACCCACTGCCCCCGGCAGACTGGCGTGACTTAGCGTCCAGAATGCGCTAGTCTGGAGTCGTGAAACAGCGTTTGTTTCACGGTCGTCAGAATCATGCAAACGCGTGGCCTGGCGTCTGAATCTGGGATCGGACAACCGGTAAACCTGTCTACCAAACAGGCTAAGGAGGCGGACTTC
>CAYMBL010000040.1:0-38593 GCA_964388675.1 uncultured Planctomycetales bacterium | reverse complement strand
CGCGTCGCGCACGTTTCTGCGCTCTCCCGCGCGCCGGCCGTTCTGGCAGCGGGGTCCGCTGCTGCGCGAGTTCGACGTGCACGCGTGGCTCGGCAAGCCGCTGCCGCGCCGATCGCGGTGCACGTCGCATGAAGCACGAGAGCTGATCGACGTCGCGCGCGCGACGCTCGCCGTGCGGCTGCGCGAGACTGACCCGGTCACGTACGCGAATCCACGCGAGGTCGAGTTGTTCTCGCTGGAACGCGGCATCGACGTGGCGCTCTTCGGGATGCAGCCCGCCCGACGGCTGCCGATCGAGAGCTATTTCGGGTTCGTCGCGGCGCGCAACCGCGTGCCGATCGCGTACGGCGGCGGATGGGTGTTCGGCCGCCGCTGCGAAATCGGCGTCAATCTGTTCGAGGAATTTCGCGGCGGCGAATCGGCGTTCGTCTTCACGCAGATTCTCCGCGTGTACCACCGGAACTACCAGGCCGCGCAGTTTCTCGTCGATCCGTTTCAGTTCGGCGCGGGCAACGCCGAAGCGATTCGGTCGGGCGCGTTCTGGTTCTACTACCGGCTGGGTTTCCGCCCGGTCGACGGGCGGCTGCGAGCGCTCGCCGACGCGGAAGCCGCGCGCCTCGCCGCCGCTGCCGGCGCGCGATCGTCGAGCACGCTGCTTCGACGGCTGACGGGTTCGAAGCTCTTTCTCGACACCGACGCGCCGACGCCGCCCGCGCAGTACTCGCCGCGCGCTCCGGACCTCGTGCGCGTCAGCCTCGCGCTGTCGCGGCGGCTTGCGCGGCTGTCGAGCAACGATCGCGCCGCGGCGGAGACACGCGCCGTCGCGAGCGTGCGCAAGCGGCTCGCAGTGCGCGACCGCGGCTGGACTGCGGACGAGAAGCTGTGGTTCGCGCGGCTGGCGCCGCTGGTGTTGCTCGTCGACCCGCGCGACCTGGCGTCAGCGGAGCGGCGCGCGTCGCTGGTCGCGGCCCTGCGCACGAAGGGTGCGGCGCGCGAACGCGACTACGCGCTGCGACTGGCGCGGCTGGACTGGCTGTTGAGCGCGCTCGATCGCGCCGCGAAACTACCGGCCTGACGCGCGCCGGCGGCGGCGCTGCTACGGCACTTCGACGTGATCGAGCACGTGCCGAATCACGTCCATGCTCGTCTTCTCCTCTGCTTCGGCCTCGTAGCTGACGATCACGCGGTGGCGCAGCACGTCGGGCGCGATGTCCTTCACATCCTGCGGCGTGACGTAGCCGCGCCCGTTGAGAAACGCGAGCGCCTTGGCGCCGAGCGCGAGGAAGATCGTGGCGCGCGGCGACGCGCCGTATTGAATCCACTGGCGGATTTTCAGCTTGTACTCTTCGGGGCGGCGCGTGGCGTGCACCAGCGACACGATGTAGTCGCGCACCTTGTCGTCGACGTAAAGCTCGTCGAGCAGACTGCGCGCCGCCAGCAGCGTCTGCGATTCCATCAGCGGCTCGACGCGCGGCGCGCCGCGCAGCGTCGCCATGCGGTCGAGGATTTTTCGCTCCTGTTCGCGCGTCGGATAGTCGACCACGAGTTTCAGCATGAAGCGGTCGACCTGCGCCTCGGGCAGCGGATAAGTGCCTTCCTGCTCGATCGGGTTCTGCGTGGCCAGCACGAGGAACGGCTCTTCGAGCGGAAACGTCTCGGCGCCGATCGTCACCTGCCGCTCCTGCATGGCTTCGAGCAGCGCGCTCTGCACCTTGGCGGGCGCGCGGTTGATCTCGTCCGCCAGCACGAAGTTCGCGAAGATGGGACCTTTGCGGACGTGAAACGTCGCGTCCTTGGGTTGGAATATCTGCGTGCCGACGATGTCGGCCGGCAGCAGGTCAGGCGTGAACTGAATGCGTTGAAAGCGAACGTGGATTGCGCGGGCCAGGCACGCGACCGCCGTCGTCTTGGCCAGCCCCGGCACGCCTTCTAGCAGAATGTGCCCGTTGGCGAGCAAACCGACGAGCATCTTCCGCAACAGCTCGTCCTGCCCGACGATCACGCGTCGCACTTCCGTGAGCAGCCGGTCAAACGGCTCCGCCTGCTGCCGAACCAGTTCTCCGATGCGCTGAACGTCGCCGTGCGTAATCGCCATGCTGATCCTCAACTTATTCCGCGCCCTGCGGTTCCGGCGGCGGGTCCGCGACAGTAACCCGCGTCGCGCAGCCGGGAAAGCCCCTTCCGCGGAGGACGCCGCCCGCCGTCGCGACCGTTCAGAAACTGTGAAGATGCGCGACGCGAACGATTTCGCGCGGGCGACTCGGCGCGGCTTGTCGCCCGCGCCCCACGGGCTATAGTCGAAGCGCGATGCGGAAGAACTACATCCTCGATGCCAACATCCTGATCCACGATCCGCACTCGGTCCTGCAGTTCGCCGACAACACGGTGATCATCCCGATCAGCGTGATCGCCGAAATCGACCGCTTCAAGCGCGAACGCACCGACCGCGGCTACTCGGCACGATCGGTCGTGCGAATGCTCGACGCCCTGCGCGGCAAGCACAGCCTGGCGGAGGGAGTGCCGCTCGCGAGCGGCGGAATACTGCGCGTGCATTGCGAGGCGGGCCGGCTGCTCGAACCGCAGAACGCGCCCGCCGACGGCGAAATCCTGCGCGTGGCCGACTCGATTCGTCAGCGCGAGCCCGGCGTGCCGGTCGTGATCGTCACGAAGGATATTAATCTGCGCATTCGCGCCGATGCGCTCGGCCTGCGCGCCGAGGATTACGAAACCGACCGCGTGAAGCTCTCGGAGCTGTACAGCGGGCAGGTCGAAATAACGACCACGCCCGAGCAACTCGGCGAGTTTCGCGAGTCCACCGGCCTGCGGCTGCCGGGTCAGCGGCTGCTGCCCAATGAGTATGTGCTGCTGCGCACACCCGAGGGCAGCCGCGCCTCGGCCCTGGGGCGCGCCATGCCCGACGGCGAATCGGTCGTACCGCTGCGCGACATCGAAGAATCGATGTGGGGCATCAAGCCGCGCAATAAGGAGCAATATTTCGCGATCGACGCGCTGCTCGACGACGAAATCCGGCTGGTCACGCTCATGGGCAAGGCCGGCACCGGCAAGACGTTGCTCGCGCTGGCGGCCGCGATGTACCAGACGCTGAAACGCAAACGCTACCGCGGTGTGCTCGTGTGCCGCCCGGTCGTGCCGGTCGGTCGCGACCTCGGCTATCTGCCCGGCGATCTGTCACAGAAACTCGACCCCTGGATGAAGCCGGTCGCCGACACCGTCGAATTCCTGCTCGACAGCGGCGGCTCGATCAAGGGCCACACCGATTGCGACGCGCTGATTCGTGCCGGGCTGATCGAAATACAGCCGCTGACGTACATCCGCGGGCGCAGCATCGCGAATCGCTTCGTCGTGATCGACGAAGCCCAGAACCTGACGCCGCTCGAGGTGAAAACCGTCATCACGCGTATGGGACAGGCCGCGAAGGTCGTGCTGACCGGCGATCCCTGGCAGATCGACAACCCCTATGTCGACGAATCGAGCAACGGCTTTACCTATCTGGTGAACCGCTTCCGCGCCGAGTCGATCTCGGCGCACGTCGAGCTGCGCAAGGGCGAACGCAGCCCGCTGGCGGAACTCGCGGCCAATCTGCTCTAGCCGCCACGCGCCGCAGCTCGGGCGCGGCTTGATCGAGGGCGTGCCTGAAGCCGCTACAATCCCGCTCCCGATAAGTTTGGGGGGAGCAAACCATGCCGACACACGCCAACGTAACTCCGGTTCCCGCGGACGTCGCCGCGGCGATTCACGCCGCCCAGCGGGTGGCGCTTGTCGGGCACGTCACGCCCGACGCCGATTGCCTGGGCTCGATGGGCGCGCTGGCGCGGGGTTTGGCGCGGCTGGGCAAGCAGTCGTTTCCCGCCCTGCCGGACGGCACGGTGGCGCGGAAGCTGAACTTTCTCGTCGAGATGGGCGGCATGACGCCCGCAACCGCCGCGCAGATCGCGGCCTGCGATCTGGCTGTCGTCGTCGACACGGCCAAGGACAGTCGAGTCAACATCGACGGCAAGCTCGACGCGCTCCAAGGCGTGCCGATCTGCAACATCGATCACCACGCGACCAATCCGGGCTACGGCAAATGGAACTGGGTCGACGCCGGCCGCAGCAGTTCGGCCGAGATGGTGTTCGAGGTGTTGCGCGCGCTGCCGGTGGGGCTGGACGCCGACGCTGCGACGCTGCTCTACGCCGGTCTGCACAGCGATACCCAGGGCTTCTCGCTGTCGAACACGACGCCGCGCAGTCTGGAAGTGGGCCACGAACTGGCGGCTTGCGGCGCGGACGTGCCGGGCGTCTGCGAGCGGCTGAACCGCAGCCGCAGCCGCAGTGAATTCGAGTTGCTGCAGGTGGTGTACAAGAACACGCGCGTCAGCAGCGACGGCAAGCTCTCGTGGAGCACCGCCTCGCACGCAGAGATCACCGGAGCCGGCTGCAAGGCCAACGACATCGACGATCAGGTCGAGATCGTGCGCAGCATCGAGGGCATCCTGGTCGCGATCCTGTTCAGCGAAGGAAACCCCGGAAAGATTCGCATGAACTTCCGCGCCGAGAAAGGCATCTCGGCGCTCGCGCTCGCGCAGCAGTTCGGCGGCGGCGGGCACACCGCCAGCGCCGGCGCCATCCTCGACGGCACGGTTGAACAGGTCGTGGAGCGCGTGCTGCCCGCGGCGCAGGCCTACGTCAGCGCGCTGGGCCGTTCGTAGCGTCGGCCTTCGGCATTACCCGCGGCAACAACACGATCAACCCGCCCGCGCCAGCCAGTCCGAGCGCGAGCCACAGCGCGAAGTTCAGATACTGTCCCAACAGCAGCGCGCCCACGCTGAACAGCGCGCCGTAGACGGTGGCGCAACCCGCCAGCGCCGCCAGCAGAGCCGGCACCGGCCGATCGGGCGACGCGGCACCGCCGGCTTCGCGGCGCACCCCGGCCCATCCCGGGCCGGGCGGCCGCACAAGCTGCCAGAATCGCACGAGTGTGGCCCGATCCGTCGGCGGGGTGAGATACGCTGTCAGAACCCACGCAACCGTCGTGACGGCCACCGAGAGAATCATGGCGCGGTGGATCGGCACATCCCAGCCGTAGCTGGGGGCAACATAGAGACCAACCGCGCAAGCGAGCGACGCCGCCATGGCTGCGATTTCGCTCCAGGCGTTCACGCGCCACCAGTACCAGCGCAGCAGGTAAATCGACCCGGTTCCCGAGCCGATCGAAAGCAGCAACTGAAACGCGTCCTTGGCGGTTGTGAGGAAGAAGGCGAGCACTCCTGCGATCGCGACCAGCATTGCCGACACGATGCGCGAGACGAGCACCAGGTGGCGCTCGGCACTGCCGGCCGCCGCCCCGCCGCGATGCACGCCGCGCTCGCCGAGCATGAAGCGGCGGTAGAGGTCGTTCACCAGATACGACGCGCCCCAGTTCATGTGCGTGGTCATGGTCGAGATGTACGCCGCGAGCAGCGAGGCCACGACCAGGCCGAGCAACCCGGGCGGCAAAAGCGTGAGCATCGCCGGATACGCGAGATCGTGACCGATTAGATCATCGCTGACATGGGGCAATTGGCGGCGGATGTCGTCGAGCGTGGGAAACACGATCATCGACGCGAGCGCGACCAGGATCCACGGCCACGGGCGCAGCGCGTAATGCGCGAGGTTGAAGAACAGCGTGCCGCCGATCGCGTCGCGTTCGCTGCGTGCCGCGAGCATGCGCTGCGCGATGTAGCTTCCGCCGCCGGGCTCGGCTCCGGGGTACCAGCTTGACCACCACTGAATCGTGAGCGGCAGGATCAGCAGCGTGAGCAGGGCTTCAGGGTTTGAGAAATCCGGAAAGATCGAAAGCGTCTGCGGGTCGATTTTCTCGACCAGGCCCGCCAGCCCGCCGACCTTTTCGTGCGAAACCGCGTAGACCGCCGCTGCGATCACGCCGAACATCGCGATGCCGAACTGGATGGCGTCGGTGGTAAGCACGCCCCACAGGCCCGCGAAACTGCCGAAGAACACGCAAAGCGCGCCGGTGACGACGACGGTCGTCGTGCGGTCCCAGCCGAGCATGACGTTGCCGATCTTGGCGGCGGCGAGCGTGACGGTCGCCATGATGACGCAGTTGAAGAAGAGTCCGAGGTAGAGCGCGCGAAAGCCGCGCAAGAACGCGGCCGACGGCCCGGAATAGCGCAGCTCATAAAACTCGAGATCGGTCAGCACACCGCTGCGTCGCCACAGGCTGGCGAAGAAGAACACGGTGGACATGCCGGTCAGCAGAAAGGCCCACCACAGCCAGTTCTTGGCCACGCCGCCGGTGCGCACGAAATCGGTGACGAGGTTCGGCGTGTCGGTGCTGAAGGTGGTGGCAACCATCGACACGCCGATGAGCCACCACGGTGCAGCGCGGCCGGAGACGAAGAATTCGTCGGTGCCGCGTCCGGCGCGCCGCATCAGAACCAGCACGGGGATGAACGAGACGACGAGACTGCCGAGGACGATTGCGACGTCGAGGCCTGTGAGCTGCATTCCGGCTCCCGGGGCGAGGTGCTCGCGTGAACGAGCGGACTTTCGCGGCTGGGCGGCGGAAAATCAACCGGGAGTGCAATGCGTCGTGCGGCGCGGCGGCGGCTGGCACGTCGAGGTGTTCCGGCGCGAGGACTCAGTGCTCGTCGTACACCCGCTCAATCCGCGAGCGTGGCAGATGACCCTGCACGCCGAAGCCGGCTTCGTCGGGGGGTTGCTGACGCCGACTGAGTGCGCGATGTTGCTGGCGGCCTGGCGCAGCCCGCTCCCGCCGCCGACGGCAGAGGCGCTTGCGGATCTGGCGGAGTAACACACTCTGAGTGGCTGTTCCGCGGGCCGCTTTCCACGGCTTGCGTTTTCGCGCGATCCGCACAAAGTAGCGGGATGGAAGCACGCTGGCTGGACATAGAGCATCAGCCGCCGAGCTTTCGCTGGAGCCGCGCACTCGTGCTGTTCTGCGCGGTGCTCGCGGCGATGTTCGTGCTCGGCGCTGTGACTTCGATCGCGATGGCGGTCCGCGCACCCGACTGGGTCCTCGTTGCCATTCCCGTCGCCGCCCTCGCCGGCTTCGTAACGCTTACTGCGATTCACTCCAGACGTGGCGTCATTCGTGCGGTGCACGCGGCAGTGCAGTCGTTCAAGCAGGATTCGCCGAGTGCGGTGCGGGATTTGGTCAAGGACGCCGCGAACCTGATCGGGCAAGCCTGGCCGTGGTTCGCGCGCGCCGCGCTGGATCACGGCCTGCGCGATGTCACGATTCGCTTGGGCCGATCGCGGCGCAGCCGGCCGCTGCCCCGCTGAATCAGCCGATTTCACCGTTGCCTCTGAACGAAGCGGATGAGAGCTTTCGAGCGCTGGCGCGGGCCTGGCTTGGCGAGGGCGCCGGGTTGCCGAAGACGGATTCGGCGGACTATCTGACCCGCCGCTGGCAGCGCAACATTCGCATGGGCGGCTTGGGAATAACCTTGGGAATGACGGTGCTGTTCGGGCTCTTCACGCTCGGCCACGCGTGGAGTTGGCTGCAGACCGGCGTGCCCAACGTGCGGCTGTTTATCTTCCTTGGGGCATTCCGTGTTTTTCTCATCGGCCCGATGTTCGCCTCTTCGGCGGCGGGCGGGCAACTGTTCATCACAAACGGCGGACTGGTGCGGCGAAGCGTCGTGCGGCGCGGCGGCGGCTGGCACGTCGAGGTGTTCCGCCGCGAGGACTCAGTGCTCGTCGTACACCCGCTCAATCCGCGAGCGTGGCAGATGACCCTGCACGCCGAAGCCGGCTTCGTCGGGGGGTTGCTGACGCCGACTGAGTGCGCGATGTTGCTGGCGGCCTGGCGCAGTCCGCTTCCGCCACCGAAGGCGACTGCGCTTGCGGATCTGGCGGAATAGGGATGGTCGCAGCGGCCTGCACCGCGGGGCGCCGATGCACACCACAAGTCACCCCGGGAGCGGGTGAAGCCGTCCGATGGTGCGAGAAGGGATTCTCGCACCAGGATCGACCGTCGGTGCAGGCACACGGGCACCCATTCTCGGGCTGGGCGGGGCGACCGTCCTCGCCGTCGGCACCATCCTGCGGTCTGGGTGGGATGGGCGTCCTCGCCCGTCCCCTTCATTCCCGCGCGGCGGGAATCGAGGTTTGATCATGCAGCGCGGCGACCGGCCGGAGGCCGGTCCCCCAGCGCAGCCGTGTTGCGGGCACCGGCAACGACGAAGAAATGCGAGAAACGAGAAAGGACTAAGGTCGGCCGGCGTCGTTCTCGCGCGGGGCGCTCGCGGGCGCCGTCGCCGGACGCGAGCCGGTGCGCCGCGCAGCCGGAGCGACGAACTCCAGCTCGTATTCGGGCGTCGGCACGCGCAGGCCGCTGATCCACTCGAGGACCGTGGAATAGTCGGCGTCGCGCGTGCTGCGCAGCACCGGCACGAGTTTGCCCTCGGTCATCGGCGGATGGACCGGCGCCTGCGGATCGGCCGGCAGCAGCATCTTCAGCAGCCGGCTTTCCTCGGGCAGCGCGCGGTCGATCAGCGGTTCGCCGCCCGACTGCCACGTATTCAGCAGCGCAAACGTCGTGTAGGCGAAGGTGTCGGTCGCCTGCCCGCCGCTCGGAAACCGCGGCTCGTGAGCGCCGGCGCCGGAGTGGCAGCGACCGCAGCCGCGCAGCACCAGCGGCAGCACATTGCGGCGGAACGTGCTAAACACGGGCACCTCGCCGTTCACCTGGATGCGGTCGGCGTGCTGCATGCCGGTTTCGCGCAGGATGACCTGGGCCTTTTCGTAGGGCTGGCCGCGCTCGAGGCGCTGCAGCGACTCGGGGTCGGCGTCGGGCTTGTCGCGGAGCTGCGTGCGAACTAGGTCGATCAGGTCGGGCTGGCCGCGGGCGCGCGTGAAGACGACGTTGATCGGCGCGCCGACGCGCTCCATCGGAAACTCGTACAGCTTCAGGCGGTTGATGCTGCGGGCGTTGAGCACGAGAGGCGCCGCGGCCTGCGCCGGGCGCGTAGCCTGCGACGAAGCCGGCACCCGCGATTTCTGGATCAGGTCCTGCGCTTCGAGCAGCAGCCGCCGCGCTTCCTCCTGGTTGTCGTCGATGCTCAGAACGTGCAGAAACAGCGTCGCGGCGAAGTCCGGCCGGCCGGCGCCGAGCGCCAGCCGCCCCAGCTCGATGTGTCCGTTCAGGTCGTCGCTTTTCAGGCCGAACAGCGTACGGTTGAATTTCTGTTCGAAGGTCGTCGGCTCCTCGAGCCATTCGATCGCCTGCACGAACGCGCGCTGGAAACGCGCCTCGCCGGCTTCATTGCGAATGACGATCTCGCTGGGGGTCAGCTCGAGGTCGCCGCGCAGGCTGGTGCCGTCTTCGAGCGTGACGCGCCCGAGATCGGCGCGCAGCGTCGAGGCGAGTGACAGGCTGCCGAGCGCGAGGAGCAGAAGCGTGCGAACCATGGGGCGAATTCCCGTGGGCTGTCAGACCTTGTGATGTTCGGTGCGCGCCACCTCGACGCCGTCCGGCAGCGTCTCGATGCGGTAGTCGCCAAACAGGTTGGGCGATTCGGCTTGCAGGATGCGGAGCACCTTGAGCGCGACGACGCGGATTTCCGTCTCGGCGTGCTCGTTGCCGCGCAGCTCGATGAAATGCCGCCAGGCGCGGGCGTTGCCGGTGACGAAGATTTTCGTCTCCGTGGCGTTGGGCAGCACGCTGCGCGCCGCCTGGCGCGCCAGCTTGCGCCGCAGCGTGGCGGACGGTTCGGCGGCGAAGCGCCGGTTGAGGCCTTCCACCAGCCGGCAATAGGCGGCGTGAGCGTGCTGGATCGATTCGAGCCAGACCGCATGCAGCTCGGGGTCGTCGGCGATGCACTGCGGCTCGACGAAGTCGGCGGTGCTCTCGTCGACGTAGCGCTGCGACAACTGCGAATAGCCGAACCCCGCGCGATGCCGAATCAACTCGTGTGTGAAGGAGCGCGAGACCCCGGTGAACAGCATGTTCCAGACGGCGTGCTCGAGCACCGAGCCGTGCTGTGATTGAAGGATATTGCCCAGGTATTCCGCGTTCGTCTTGCGGCCCTTGCCGAACGACATGTAGCACACGCGGCCCGCGACTTCGCACAGCCGCTCGGCGCCGACGGCGGTGTCGGTTTCCCAACTCGTCTCGTTCTCGCGAATGAAACGGTCGATCGCGGCTTCGTCGATGGTCTGGCGGCCGACGACGTACACGCGCGGCTCGGTAATGATCTTCACGAAAGCACTCCTGAACGCGGCATGCGGCGCCGACTGCGCCACCGACGCATTGTACGGACGACCGGAAAGACCCGCGCGGGTTGCGTTTTGCGCCGGACGGCGTCAACGTGCGACGATGCATCGACCGGGCCTGCGACTGTTGACAGTGCTGCTGTCACTTGCCGCGAATTTGCGCGGCGGCGAGGAGCTGCTGCGCTATTCGCTGCGCGCCGGCGACCGCGTGACGTTTGAGGGACGAACGCGCGCCGCGGGACAAGCCGAACGCGCCGAACGAGTTACGTTCTGGTGCCTTGAGCGGCGCGAAGAGACGTTTGAGGTGCTCGCGCTGCGCGAGCCCGGCGGCGCCGCGGCCGACGGCGTTCGGCTCGAGCTCGGCGCACTGGGACAATGGCGGCTGCTGTCGCCCTTCGCGGAGCGCTTCGAGACGGCGGACGCGCTCGGGCTGCTGCTGCCCGCGCTGCCAACGTCGTTCGTCGGAAAAGGCGAATGGACCAGCGAGCCCGACGCCGACGGGCGCCGCTGGCGCTGTGTAAATCGCGGCGCCGACGAGCGCCTGGCCGGCGCCGAGCGCATCGACTTCGTGCTCGACGCCTCAGGCGGAGCGGTTGCGCTCGATGAGCAAGTTGTACGCGGCACGTTCTGGTTCTCCGCAGTGCAGCACCTGCCGGTGCGTATCGAAGCACGCGTGCAGCGGCGCGGCGCGACGACGCTCGACGCGGTGTTCGTCGTTCGCGAAGCGGCCGCCGTAGACGGCGACTGGCTGCGACGCCGGCGCGACGAGTTTCCGCGGTATGAAGATGCGCTGCGGCTGGCGGATCGCTGGCGCGACGAGGTCGTCAACAGCGGCCGGCCCGCCGACGCGCTGGCGCGGCTGGGAAGGCTGTGGTCGGGGTTGCAGTCGGAATGGCAGCCGCTGCGAGATTCGCCGTTCCCGGCGCTGGTGGCCGCCCGCGCCGCGGAGCTTGCCGCTGACACGCCGCGGCTGCAGGCGCGCGCGAGCGCCGCGTCCGGCTGGGTCGGGCGCGTGGCGGCGCACTGGAGCCTGACCTCGCCCGCGGGAGATTCCGTGCTGAGCGAGCCGTATCTCGGTCGGCCGCTGGTCGAGTACTACTGGAGCGCCGAGTCGTTCGAGTCGCTGCGCGGGCTGGCGGCGGTGCGGGCGCTGCGCGAGTCGGACGTCGGCCGGGGAATCGGCGTTGTGTGCGTCAATCTCGACGCCGACCTGCGCCGGGCACAGCGCGCGATCGCACTCTGCGGAGACGGGCTGGAGCACGTGCTGGCAGGCCCTCCGCTTAGCGGAACCGAGCCCGGCGATTTGCCGATTGCGCGCCTGCTCGGGCCGGATCGCACCGTGCGCGAGGCCTGGTTCGGTCGGCGGGCGGACTATGCCGGCCTCGTGCGGCGGGCGCTGCAGGGCGGCGCGCCGTAGAGCGGATACACTGGGGCCGTTTGGGCGAGAGGCAATAACCACTATCGGGGTTCACGAATGACGATCGCGCGCGGTTGGCTGGGATTGGCGCTGGCGCTGCTGGCGGCGGCGCCGGTTTCGGCGCAGCAATTGAAGGTGGAGAAATTCACGCTGCCCAACGGCATGGTGGTGGTGCTGCACGAAGACCGCACGCTGCCGCAGGTCGCAGTGAACACGTGGTACCGCGTCGGCGCGCTCGATGAGCCGCCGGGGCGCAGCGGCTTTGCTCACCTGTTCGAGCACCTGATGTTCATGGGCACGCGGCGCGTGCCGGGGAATCAGTTTGACGTGCTGATGGAGACCGGCGGCGGCGCCAACAACGCCAGCACCGACCTTTACCGCACAAACTACTTCTCCTGGGGACCGTCGGCGCTGCTGCCGCTGCTGCTGTGGCTCGACGCCGACCGCCTCGAAGACATGGGTCTGACCATGACGCAGGACAAGCTCGACAAGCAGCGCGAGGTCGTGCGCAACGAGCGGCGCCAGACCACCGAGAACACGCCGTACGGCAATTCGTATGAGCTGATGTTCAACGTCATGTTCCCGCCGGGGCATCCCTATCACGACGGCGTGATCGGCACGCACGGCGACCTGGAGGCGGCGACCGTCGGCAACGTGCGCGATTTCTTCGCGATCTTCTATGTGCCCAACAACGCATCGCTGGTGGTGGCGGGCGATTTCGATTCCGCGACCGTCAAGCCGCTGGTCGAGAAGCTCTTCGGCACGCTGCCGGCCGGCGCGCCGGTGCAGCGGCGACAGGTTGCGCCCGTGAAGCTCGACGGCGTACGGCGCATCTCAACGATCGACAAGGTCGAGCTGCCCAAGACCATGATCGTCTATCACAGCCCGATCGCGTACGCCGAGGGCGACGCGGAGCTGCAACTGGCGGCCGAAATCCTGTCGGAAGGCAAGAGCAGCCGCCTCTACAAGCGTCTGGTGATCGACGAGAAGCTGGCGGTCGAGGTGGACGCGTCGCAGAACTCGTCGCAATTGCAGTCGCTGTTCACGATCGAAGTCATCACGCGCCCCGACGCCGACCTGACGCGCGTCGAGCAGATCATCGACGAGGAAGTCGCGCGACTGGCACAGACCGGCCCCACCGCCGACGAACTCGAGCGCCGGCAGGCGCAGGTCGAGTCGCGTCTGCTCAACAGCATGCAGGACCTGCGCTTCCGCGCCGATCGCCTGAACGAGTACGAGTATTTCTACGGCGAGCCAAACTCATTTGAAAAAGACCTAGCGCGATTCCGCAGCGCCTCGGCGGAGAAAATCCAGCGCACTGTCGCAGCCGTGCTTACGCCCGGCGCGCGCGCGTTCATCCGCGTATACCCGGAGGAGCCGCAGCGCTCCCCCTCGCCGCGCGACGACAAGCCCGCGCCGGCGACGGCAAGTGAGTTCCGTCCGCCCGCGCCCGAGTCGTTCGAACTGGCCAACGGGCTGCGGGTGCTGCTGTGGAAGCGCAGCGAGCTGCCGCTGGTTTCGATGGCGCTGGTGCGCCGGCCGGGCGGCGCGCTGGATGACTCGGCCCGCGCGGGGCTGGCGACGCTGGCGATCGACATGCTCGACGAGGGTGCGGGCGAGCGCGACGCGCTGCAGTTCGGAGATGCGCTTCAGGCGCTCGGCGCGCAGTTCTCCGCCGGCAGCGACCACGAGACGCTGACCGTCTCGCTGAATTCGCTGAAGCGCACCTTCGCGAAATCGGCTGCGCTGTGGGCCGATGCGATTCGTTCGCCGCGCATGGCCGCGACCGACTGGGATCGCGTCAAGTCGCTGCATCTGGAGGGGCTGCGCCAGTCGGAATCGGCGCCGACGGTCGTGGCGCAGCGCGTCGCGGCCCGCGTGCTCTTCGGCGAGGCCAACCCCTACAGCCGGCCTTC
This sequence comes from uncultured Planctomycetales bacterium, assembly GCA_964388675.1. GTDB lineage: Bacteria > Planctomycetota > Phycisphaerae > UBA1845 > Fen-1342 > CAYMBL01. The sequence goes on along the minus strand of CAYMBL010000040.1, from coordinate 25,021 downwards.
GGATGGGCTGTCGTCCACCGTCGAGCCGCTGACGCTCGAACAGGTGAACGCTAAGCGCCAGGAGCTGCTCTCGCCGGACGGGGCCACGCTGCTGATCGCGGGCGACCTGACGGTCGCGGACGCCAAGGCCGTGCTCGATCCGCTGCTGGGGCAGTGGCGGCCGGCGAAGCGCGGCGGCGGCGCTACGGCTGATTTCGGCGCGCTGGCGGCCGGCGAGGGGCTGCGGCTCTACGTCGTGGATCGCCCCGGCGCCGTGCAGACGGTCGTGCGGTTTCAGGCTCCGGGCGTGAAGTATTCCGATGCGCGGCGCGTCGCGCTGCGCACGCTGAACACGCTGCTGGGCGGCACGTTCACCAGCCGCCTGAATCAGAATCTGCGCGAAGACAAGGGGTACACCTACGGGGCGCGCTCGCGCTTCGAGATGGAGCCGTCGAGCGGCGCCTTCGTCGCGACCGCCGAAGTGCAGACCGAAGTCACCGGCGCCGCCATCGGCGAGTTCCTCAAGGAATTCTCGCGGCTTCGCGGCGGCGACGTGAGCGAGGCCGAGGCCGGCAAAGCCCGCGAGACGATGATCAACGGCATCGTGCAGTCGTTCTCGACGCTGCGCGGGTTCGTCGGGCTGGGGGCTGAGCTGACTGTCAACGGGCTGCCGATGGAATCGGTCGCGTCCGACCTGAGCGCGATCGCGAAAGTGAGCGCCGCGGAGCTCAACGCACTGGCGAAAGAGGCGATCCCGCTGGAGCGCGGCGTGCTGGTGCTGGTGGGCGACCGCGCGGCGATCCTGCCGCAGCTCAAAGACCTGGGCTTGCCGCCGCCGCAGTTCGTGGATTCCGAGGGCAAGCCGGCGAAAGAGCCGGGATAGCGCGGCGAGGCTGAAGTGTGCGACTACATTCATCTCGGAGTTCCCGCGTCGCATGAAGCGTGGCTCCGAGAGACGCACGCGCGCGAGTGGCACTTGGCACGAAATGTCCATGCGGACATCGCGCGCGCGATGCCGGCGGGCATCGCATCGTTCGTCATCAACGCCAACTCGTGCTGTTGCGGCTTGTACTTTGGTTCGGCGGGACGCGACGCCGACAACTTTGCGGAACGCCTTGCGAAGAAGCGCCGCGGCTACGAGCGGCGCGGCTGGTCGGAGTCGAAGATCGCGCGCGCGATGGGCAGCCGCGAGCCGCCGCCGATCAAGGACTACGGTCTGGACCCGACGGTGATAGCGTTGGTGCAAGACGTGTGCCGGCATGCGGGGCGGGTGGTCGTGTTGGTGCACGAGTACACGGGCGCGATCGATCGCGGCCGTGTCAACGCCACACCCGCGTCGTGCTCGCTTGCGGACTTTCCCGAACGAGCCTGTGCGCTGCGGCGCGACGAACTGCTAGTCGTGACCGACCGCGAGTCGGAAATCGCCAAGAAATCGTCGCGGCCGCGGGCTACTTCGCGCCGACGAGGAACTTGAGCAGGCTCTTGCGCGCCGGCTCGCTCGATTGCGCCGCGTCGGCTTCGGGTGAGTCGATCACGCCCGCCACCTGCTGTGCCAGTCGCTGATACGCCTGTCGCAGGCGCGACTTGGGCGCGAGCGTGAAGAGCGGCGCGCCCATGTTCACCGCGGTCGAGCTGGTCTTCCAGTCGTCGGGAATCAGCGCGTCGAACTTGCGGTGCAGCGTCTGCTCGACGTCGCCCTGCTCGAGATAGCCCGAGTCGCGGCCGAAGCGGTTGCACACCAGCCGCACGCGCTGCATCGGATAGCCGCTGTTCGTGAGCTGCCGAAGAATGCGATCGGCGCAGCGCACCGACGGCACTTGCAGTTGCGTGACCAGCAGGAAATAGTCCGCCGCGTCGAGCACCACGCGCGCCGTCGGGTCGAACCGCGCCGGCAGGTCGATCACGACGAAGTCGTACTGCTCCTGAAGCGACGAGAGAATTGCCGCACAGTGGGCGGCGCTGATCCGCTCGGCCTGGTCGAGCTCGGTCGGCCGCGCCAGCACGTGCACGCCCGTCTGATGCTTGAAGACCACGCGCTCGAGCATCTGCGGCTCGACTCGCTCCAGCGTTTCGCACAGGTCGGCCACGGTGTAGGTCGGCGCGGCGTCGAGCTGCATCGCGACCTGTCCGAACCGGAAATCCAGATCGACCGTCGCAACGCGCGGCTTTCCGGATCCGTTGGCGGTCTCCAGATTCGCAAGTTCGACCGCGAGATTCGTGGTGAGCTGCGTTGCGCCGTGTCCGCCGCCGGTGCCGACGACGGTAATGAGTTTGCCCAGCCGCGCGCCTTCGGGCCGCGTCTCGGCGCCCAGTCGCTGCAGAATTTCGGCAAGCTGCTCGGGCGGAAACGGCTTCCACAGCAGCTCGCGCATGCCGGCGCGCATCGCCCGCCGCACAAGTTCCGCGTCGCGGTCCTCGGTCATCGCGATGGCGGCGATCTGTTCTTTTCGGGCTTCGACCAGCGGCGCCACGACATCCATGATTGCGGCGGCGTTGGGGTCGAGGTGGATGAGCAGCACTTCGGCCGGGAAGTGCTCGATCGCCTGCGTGAGCATCGCAGGCTCATCGATCTCGGCAACGATCTTCACGCCCTCCACCGACAGGAGAACCGTGCGGAGGTCGGCTGCGACCTCGTCGTCGGTGTTGAGAACGATGACGCGTACGGTACGGCTCACAGCGGCTCGTGTCCCTTCTCAAGCCATCGGCTAGGTCGCCGTCGCGCCGCAGTCTTCGCTCGCGGCGCTCTCGGATTCTCCCGTCGCGACGGTCGGATCAGGACTTATCGGTCGCCCGAACCGCTCGCCGGAAAGCGGCGACGGCGCGTTGGTGGCGCGCCGTCGCAGGATGCTCCTATCTGGTTATCGAATCGCTCGCCGCGCTACTCAATCAGCGCGACGGGTCGCTTTCCGCCGAGCGAGCGGAAAATGTCCTCAAGTTCCTCGGTGTACTCCTCGGGGTTGCCGGCGGCGTAGAACTCCTGGCCGCCGCCGATGGCCGCGATTTCCTGCATCAGCACGCGATCGACGTTGTAGCCCACGCTGACGCAGTAGATGCGATAGCCGGCGTCGTACGCGATCTGCGCCTGGTCGCGTGCATACTGCATCGCGGCCGGGTCGCCGTCGTAGGTCGAGGTGCCGTCCGGCAGGATGTTCGGCACACCGTCCGACATCAGCACGATCACCTTGTGCGCGTTGCTGCGAGCGCGGCTGCTCTGGAGCTCGCCGATCGCCATCGCGATGCCGCCGCCGATGTTGGTGGCGCGGTCGTAATGGCCGGACTGAAGCTCGTACATGCGATTGGGCACGTTCTGGAGCACGTCGGTCAGGTTGCGTTCGTGGCGAGCGCTAGAGGCGAACACTTCGAGCGATACGTGATCCATCGTGTCCTGCTCGGCGATGGTGTCCATCATGGCCTGCACGGCGTCCTTGATGGCGCGCAGCGGCAGCTCGGGCGTTTGCCAGAGATTGTTGTTGTTGAAGTTCTCGGGCTTGCTCTCGAGCAGGAAGTCGGTGAAGGTCTTGAGGCCGTAGCGATAGCGGAACGCCGACGAACCGTTGGCGCTGTTGTTGTAGCTGCTGTTGGACTGCACGAAGTCGATGTAGTTGTGCCAGGTCCACGAACCCACGCGCCACGACGGATAGCTGACAAACGCGGTTTCGCCGCTCTCGATCAGGTTGTCGCCGTCGCCCGCGCCGCTGCTTCCCGGCGGGTAGAGACCGCCGGCGCGGCCGCTCTTCCAAGTCGCCAGACCCAGCAGAACACACGCGCGGTTCTTCCAGTGCGTGCTGCTGCTGGAGTCGCTCGAAGTGCCGGTCAGGATGTTGCGTTCGTCGGCGCTGTAGCCGGCGGAGGCGAGCTGTGCATCGAGCGCGGCGCTCACCGTCGCGCTCAATGCAGTGCTTTTCTTGATGTAGATCACGCCGGGGTCGGCGCTGGCGCTGTACGACGCCGGATCGAGCGGGTCGCCCCAGTTCGTCATGCGGCCGAAGCTCGGGCCGCTGTCGCCGGCATATTCGCTGCTGCCCTCGGAGTTCGAGGGGTTGTATGGCCGCGAGGCTTCCGGTCCGTCGAGCGCCGCCCACACGTCGCGCGTGTTTGCGTAGCCGCCATCGGTGCGGTTCCAGAAGCGAAGCTGGCTGTCCCAGCACATCGAGTTGGAGATATCGATCACCACCGCGATGTCGCGCGGCACGAGCACCGCCGTCGCGCGCGCCTGCAGCGCCGTCGAGTCGTGGCCCAGGAAGCGCGCGAACATCAACTGCACCGGGCCGCCGGCGCTGGCCTCGTCGCGCCGCAGCGTGACGCGCACGGCGTCCACCGGCGACGCGCCGGGGCTGAAGTCGAAGCGCCCGGTCATCGCGTTCATGGTGGCTTTGCCCAGCTCGATGTCGGCGTCGGAGGTGACGTGGATTGTCTGGTTCAACACGTCGTTCTTTTCCGCATACTCGCGGGCCGTATCCAGAGCTGCCTGCTCGGGGTCCTCCACCCCGTCGCCGACGAGCCGTCCCGCCGCGGCAAGCGCTGCTGAGTCTGCGGCGCGCTGCAGTTCAGCCTGCGCCGAATACAGAGCGCCGAGGTCGACGGCGAGTGCCGCCATGCCCATCACCAGGGTCGTCGAGATCGCGAGATACACCGCCACGGCGCCACGTCGGCGGCCGGGCCCGCGGACACGAAGCAGAGCGCGCATCTTTCCACCTCCGTGAAGCGGCATCCCCATCCCCTCTGCCATGCACGAACAGGCGCGACGCGCGTTTCCGCGCACCGCGCCTGCCCGTGTTGCTCGCTCGTTTGGAGGTTGCGTTGCTTTACGAACCCTCTTCGCCGCTGGAAGGTCCGACCGGTCCGCGGACCTTCGGAAGCGACGACGGGCCGTACAGCTCGCTGGGCCGCACGGGCCAGCCCTGGTTCACGCGCGGCTGGAGCTCGGGGATCGCCCGTCCGCTCTTGCCGTCGACTGAACCCATGAGGAAGAGTTCAAAATCATTCGGCTCGGTGTAGCCCTGTCCGGGAACACTTGTCACCTGGTCCGAAGAAACCGGTTCCACCAGCTCGGGAGTGACCAACACCACAAGTTCCGTCTGGTCCGATTGAAATTCGACCGAGCGAAATAGCGCACCGATCACCGGCGCATCACCCAGACCGGGGACGGCTCGGCTCACCGCGCGCACGCGGTCATTCAGCAATCCGCCGATCGCGAAGGTCTGCCCCGACGGAATCTCGACCACGGTCTGCACGCGGCGCGTCGAGAAGCCGGGGATCGAGAATCCGCTCACCGTGACCGCATTCGCGAAGTCCGGCTCGCTGATTTCGGGTGCAACCTTGATGCGCACCTTGTCTTCACCCAGCACCGCCGGCGTGAAGTTCAGCCGTACGCCGAACTCCTTGAACTCGATGTTGATTCGATCGCTGGTGGCGATGGGAATGGGGATTTCGCCGCCGGCGAGGAACGTTGCATCCTGCCCGTTGAGCGCGACGAGATTCGGCTCCGCGAGGATGCGCAGCAGACCGTTTTCGCGCAGCGCCCGCACGAAGACCTGCATCTGCACCTGCGGGAAACCCACGGTCAGGGTCGTGGCGCCGGTCACCGGGATGCCGCCTTCGCCCACGACAAACGGCACGGTCGCCGAGCCGGAGAACGCGGCGCCCGCCGGCGCACCGATGTTGCTGGGGTTGATGTTGTCGAGGTTGCTGGCGAAGAACGCGCTGGGGAAATCGTCGCCGCCGAGCCAGCCGTTGAAGCCGAGCTGGCGCGTCGCGCTGCGATTCACCTCGGCCACCGTGCAGCGCAGCACCACCTGCTGCACGCCCGCCACGCGCATGTGATTGATCACGCGGCCGCTGAACACCGCCGCGATCTGCATCACGCGGTCGGCGGCTTCGGCGCTGGGCACCTCGCCGGTCAGCACGACCGAGTCGAGCAGGGCATACGCCTGCACGCGCGCCCGCGGGACGGCCGTGCGGATGCTGGCCAGCAGCCGCTCGAGCTCAATGTCCACCGCGACGTCGAAGACGTGCTGGTTGTTCTCGTCATACCAGACGATGAGCTGCGTCGTGCCGAACTCTTTGCCGGTCACCAGGATCTGCGTCGGCGAGATCGGGTTGACCGCGGCGAAGTCCGGCTTGGCCAGCCGCACTTCCTTCACCGGCGCGCTGAAATCCACCAGCACGCTCTTGTTCACCGGCACCCGAATCAACTGCCCCTGCGTCGTCACGTCGCGCACGTTGACTTTCAGGTCCGTGCCCGCCGCGCTCGTCGGCGTGGAAACCACCGGCAGCGCCGGCGTCGCCGTCGGAACCGGCTGCAGCTCGGTCGGGCTCTGGGCGCCCGCCACGCCGCACGCTGCCCTCAGCGCGAGCGCCGCGGCGCTGCGGCAAAAGGATCGTCCTGGGCGACGTTGAGTTGTCAGCGAATTCATCCCAAACGCTCCTGGGTCTCGGATTCGGGGTCACCGAAGATTTCCGGCTCGATCGGCCCGTCCTCGTTCTGCTCGTCCTCGAACTCCGGCTCCTGCGGCTGAACGGGGACGTCCTTGTTAGGCTGATCGGACTTCGGAGCCTTCGACTTGGATGCATCCGATTTCTGCGGCTTCGACTGCGACCGGGCCGGCGGTGCTTTCTTGCGCTCGGTCGGCAAGTTCGGCGGCTGCGGGCGATCGGGCTGGAAGATGTTGGGGCCTTCCGTGCTCAGTTCGTGCGGCTCGGTCGGCGCGCCGGGCAGCCAGCCCACCACCTGCCGCTCGTTGCCGTTGAAGACCACCATCTTCCACTCGTACGACGGCTCCGTCGGCACAGGCTCGGGCTCCGGCTCGGGCTGCGGCTCGGGGTCGGCGGCGGGCTCCGTGGGTTTCGGTTGGAACGCCGCGATCAGCCCGCCCAGCAGGTCGTTCATCGGCGACGGACCGCCCTCGGCGAATTCCGGCTCCGGCTCGATACCGAGCACGTCGTCTTCGCTGGTCACGCCGGTCGAAGCGCTGGTGTTGCTCGGATCGATGTTGCTCCGCATGCTCAGCTTCAGCTTGCCGCGCTGCTCGGCCAGGTGCAGCGTGGGCACCTGATCGGGCTTCACCAGCAGCGTCACGGCGCGCGCGGGCTTGTTGCTCGAAGTAGTCTGTTTCTTGGCGTTGGGGTCGGGCTTGCCGGCCGGCGCCTCGGGAGCCAGCTTGGCGCCCACCGCCGCCACCTGCACATTCTCAAGCAGAGTGCGGGCCATGATCTCCGACTTGTTGTTGCGGCGGGTGTTGAAGAAACCCACCACGTCCACCCAGTCGCCGGGCTGCAGGTGATTGTCGACGCCGGAACTCTCGTCGATCTTCACCGCCACGGCGCGGTAGCCGTCGGGCACCTGAATGCCCGGCCTGGCGCCGGGTTGCAGCAACATGGAATCGAGCACCGGCACGCCCGCCGGCACTCCGTTGCTCGCAACGCGGCCGACGAGTTTGGTCTTGTCGGTGATCGCGTTTTTGGGCGCAAAGGTGGCCGGGAAATTCAAGGGCGCCAGGCTCGCTTCGTCGATCGCCGAGCCGCGCGGAATGTCGACCGTCGTCGTCCAGAGCTGGACCGATTTCGGTCCCGCGCTGGCCTTGCGCACGTAGTCGATTCCGAGCTTCCCGGCGACGCCGGCGATGCCCACGCCAATGACCAACGGCAGGATCGCTTTCAGGTTCATCGCTTGGTCTCACTGCATGTGCCCGTCAAACGCGCCGGCCGCCGACCGTGCCCTTGCACGGTCCGCGCGGCGGGCGCCCCCGGCGGTGCGCCTTCAGACTCACTTCGTCGGCTCGCGGTGAACTCTCGTCCTGCCGCGCTCCGGCTACATCCCTTCCTTGCGCATGGATGCGCTGCCTTCGATGGTGCCGCCGGAGAAGCCAAAGAAGCTGCCCAGCAGCGACACTTCATCGCGATCGACGCTGACGTCGACGCGTACGGTCGGATCCTCTTCGGTCGCGTCGACCACGGTGATCGTCACGTCGTCGTCCAGGCCCATCGGCTCGAGAAAATCACGCACCCGGGCGGTGACTTCGCTCGATTCCACACCCTCGATCACGCCCAGCCGCGCTCCCTCGCGTGCCGCGTTGATCATGTTGTGCCGCACGCTGAACAGCCATCCGAACTCAATGATGCCGAACAGCATCGCGAACATCACCGGCGATACGACCGCCAGCTCGACAACCGCCGCCCCCCGGCGCGCCTTCTTTCCCATCCCTTGCTTCATGACAACCAACCTCCGAAGTAGTAGGTGAGCAGCACCGCGATCGTGCCGAACGTAAGCGGCACGCCGTACGGAAGAAGCTGGCTCGTGTTCCCGAAGGTCCTGGCCCCGCCGAAATTGCTGAACGCCGTGTCGAAGCGACGCATCTTGGTCGCGATGGTCTGCATGTTGGCGTAGGCGTGCACCGCGCGGCCGGTCGACAGAATCATCACCACCGCCACGATCCCGCCCAGCACGGCCCCTGCGCCGAAGCTCACGAAGGTGAGCCACGGTCCCAGCCAGGCCCCGATCGCCGCCATCAGCTTCACGTCGCCGGCGCCCATGCCGTGCATCAGCCACGGCACGATCAGCAGCGCGAACCCGACCAGCAGACCCATCGCGCCGTCGCCCAGTCCGCTCAGGCCGAAGAACACCGTCTGCAGCGTCAGGCCGGCGCACGCGATCAGCGCGTTCAGCCAGTTCGGCACACGGCGCTCGGCGTAGTCAATCCACGACGCGTAAAGCGTCGCGGGGATGAGAATCGCCAGCGTGAGATCCCAGTAGCCCAGTCCCATGGTGCATCCGCCCCTTCACTAGTTGTTCGATACGCACCCAAAACGCCGCGTATTTCTCATCGGCTCGCGCGGCGGGGGACACAAAAAGCGACGACGGCGCCGGCTTCCTGCCAGCGCCGCCGTCCGATAGTCACTGCCATTCCGTCGGCGGTTGCTACGAGCCGAACGCCTGGTTGTTCACATCCTGGAACGTGGCGTCAACGCTCTGGCCGAGAGTCGTAATCGCGGCGATCGCGACCACGATAATCAGCGCCAGCATGACCGCGTACTCGGTCGCCGTCGGACCATCTTCGTTGACCATGAACTCACGAACGCGAGAAACGATCGCTTTCATCCGTACACCTTTCTCACCGATACGGCGGCAATCCGAGCCGCCTGACCCACGACCCATCCGTGCGTAACGTTACGCATCCCGGATGCTCCCTCTCCGGAAAGCCCGGCCCGTACGAACGGGCCGTTTTTCGCCGCGGATCGGCGGGCAAGCCCGCCCCTCCCTGCCGCCTACGCCCGCGATCCGACGCGGGTGATCACGCTGCGCTCCGCGCTGCGCGACATACCGACTGTTCAAAACGCCCGCATTTGCGGCAACCCGGTCACCTTGCTCCGCGACCAATTTCTTGCGCGTCTGATAGTTACGGCCACCCGCCGCATCCAGCGCCGGCCGACCGCCCGCAGAACTGCACGCCGCCGCGTTCGCCCTTTCCCGTCAATTTCTTGATCCGCGCGATAGCCTCGGCTGTCGTTTCCGCTTTGTCCGCATGCGGCAAACGGTCTCGATGGCGAGGCCGCCTCGCACCGACAAGGGAAAGCAACCATGCGACGCAACATGTGGAAGTGGATCGGCGGCTCAATGGGTATCCTCGCGTCAGCCGGCCTGATGGGCGGCTGCCCGGCGGGAACCGCGACGGAAGGCTTCGACGACAGTGGCTCGCAACAAGGCGCCCCCGGCGCCTCTGGTGAGCCGGGTGCAAGCGGCCCCGCCGGCCAGGACGGCGCCCCCGGACCGGCCGGTCCGACCGGCGCAACGGGCGCAACCGGTCCGCAAGGACCCGCGGGCCCCGAAGGCGCCCCCGGCGCAGACGGACTCGACTGCTGGGATCTCAATGGCGACGGCGTCTTTGACGTCGCCAGCGAAGACCTCGACGGCGACGGCGCTGCGAGCGCCCTCGACTGCCTCGCTGGTTCGATCTACGGCGACGGCAGCGCCGGCGACCTGAACGTGGTCGGCGACACCTTTTGGACGAACGCGCCGCCGGAGAACGTGTTCTTCGATTCTGTCACGATTGACGCCGGCGTGGCTCTGCACGTTCCCAGCGGCACGGTGATCCGCGCGCTCGGCGATGTGACCATCAACGGCACTCTCTTCGTAGACAACGGCGCATTCGGAGCTTTAAGGTTGGGCGGTGATGACGCCACCATCACCGAAGGCGGACGACCTGCCGATCCCGGCCTTTCCCTCGCCGCCGCCGGCGACGGCGAATACGGCGACGACTCAGCGACTCGCACCGGCGGGACGGGCGGCAGCGCGCTGAACGAACTCACGGCCAGGCTCATCGCCTATCCCGGACCGACCGCCGGCGGGGGTGGCGGCGCCGGTGGCCAGGCCGAGGGCGGCGGCAGCGGCGGCGGCAGCCTCGTCATCATCGCACGCGGCGCAATCACCGTGAACGGCGCCATCACCGCGGACGGCTCCAGTCTCTTCGGCGGCGGCGGCGGCGGAGGCTGGGTCATCCTCGGTTCCCCAGAAAGCGTCAATGTCGCCGGCGCAATCAACGCCAACGGCGGCACCGCCGAACTCGCCGGCAGCGATGAAGGCGCCAGCGGCGGCGGCGGCGGCGGAATCATCCACCTTGTTTCGCCGACCATCGACGTCACCGGAACGCTGCTCGTCAACGGCGGCGCGGGTGGACCGGGAGCGCCCGCCGGCACGATTTCCGCCAACCTCTTCACCGGCGGCGGCGGCGGCGGAGCGCTCGGCGGCGAGGGTGGCGGCGGATCCAACGCCCAGACTGACGGAAGCTCGGCCGATGGAGAAGCCGGCGCCCCCGGCTTGATCCTGCAATCGCTGTTCGACCCGATCTGGTTCTTCTAGCAACCGAATCGCTCGAAAGCCCGTTAGACCGGATTGCCTGAACTCGGCGCCGCGGTCGGCATCACGCCGGCCGCGGCGTTTGCTGTTCTCGGCCACGGGCCCGACCTGAGCTCGATCGCGACGAGCCGCCGCGTCCGCCGCTGCGAGGCCCATTTGTTCGCTTTTCCGTAAAATCCGGCCGCGCGCGATAGCGCCGGCTGTCAATTCTCGTTTTGGTAATATGCGGAAAACGGCTCGATCGCGAGACCGCCCCGCAAGTGACAAGGGAAAGAAAAAATGCGACGCAACATGTGGAAGTGGATCGGCGGCATGATGGGTATCCTCGCGTCAGCCGGCCTGATGGGCGGTTGCCCGGCGGGAACCGCGACGGACCGCCTCGACGACAGTGGCTCACAGCAAGGCGCCGCCGGCGCTCCCGGTGAACCTGGCCCGAGCGGACCCGCCGGACAAGATGGGGCACCGGGACCGACCGGTCCGACCGGCGCAACGGGCGCAGCCGGTCCGCAGGGACCCGCAGGCCCCGAAGGCGCCCCCGGCGCAGACGGACTCGACTGCTGGGATATCAATGGCGACGGCGTCTTTGACGTCGCCAGCGAAGACCTCGATGGCGACGGCGCCGCCAGCGCGCTCGACTGCCTCGCGCGCTCGATCTACGGCGACGGCAGCGCCGGCGACCTGAACGTGGTCGCCGACGTCGACTGGTTTTTTGGCACGCCGCCGGAGAACGTGTTCTTCAATTCCATCACGATCGATGCCGGCATGGAGTTGTACGTTCCCAGCGGAACCGTGATCCGCGCGCTCGGTGATGTGACCATCAATGGATCGATCGTCGTGGAGCGTGGCGCGTTCGGTTCCTCGAGGTTGGGCGGTGACGACAGCACCACCACGGAAGGCGGTATTCACGCGCACCCCGGCCTGTCGCTCGCCGCCGCTAGCGACGGCGAATTTGGCGACGACTTTTCAAGTCGTTCGGGTGGGACCGGTGGCCGTCCGCTGCCGGAACTCGCGGCGCGACTCATCGCCTACCCCGGCCCCGCGGCGGGCGGGGGTGGCGGCGCGGGCGGCGAAGGCGAAGGCGGCGGCGACGGCGGCGGCAGCCTCGTCATCGTCGCACGCGGCACGATCACGGTGAATGGCGTCATCGACGCGAACGGATCGAGTTTCAACGGCGGCGGCGGGGCTGGCGGCTGGGTCATCCTCGGATCCCCCGAAAGTGTCAATGTCGCCGGCGCAATCAACGCCAACGGCGGCCAGGGCGAAGACGCGGATTCGGATGAGGGCGCCAACGGCGGCGGCGGCGGCGGGATCATCCATCTCGTCTCGCCGACCATCGACGTCACCGGAACGCTGCTCGTCAACGGCGGTGCGGGCGGCGCGGGCGCAGTTGCGGGAACCATCACCAGCGTCCTCTTCACCGGCGGCGGCGGCGGTGGAGCGCTCGGCGGCGAAGGCGGCAGCGGCGCCGCTGGTCAGTCCGATGGAGGCTCTTCCGCCGGAGAAGCCGGCGACCCCGGTCTGATCCTGCAATCGCTGTTCGACCCGATCTGGTTCTTATAGCAACCGAATCGCTCGAACTCCGTTAGTCCCTCGAGCAGATTCCTGAAGTCTTCGTGCGTGGCTTGCGTGGCATGCTTTCGCGGTACTCCGCGCAAGCATGCCGCGTTGCGATTCTGGTTCGCAACGCTTCTACCAAAATTCGCTGCTACGAATCTCCTGCGACAGCGTGCGCTTCTGGCGGTTGTAGAGTGATGGGGGGAGTGGCGTCCGGACCGGCCTTCGGGACTGACCTCCGGACTGGCCTCCGGAACTGGCCTCCGGGACTGGGCTCCGGGACTGGGCTCCGGGACTGGCCTCCGGCTGGTCTTTGGCCCCAACGGGGCCACTCAGCCTCAGCCCAGGGCAACGCCCTGGGAAAATGGCCCCGTGTCGCGCAAGCCCTGAAAGGGCGACTCAACCTCACTCGGATTTGCTCGATCCACTCGGCAATTGACTCGCCCCTTCAGGGCCTGTTGACTGTACGCCGCGAGCACGGGCTTCGGCCGGGGGCTGAAGCTGAAACACACCTTCGGCGCCGCAACGCCCGCGCCATTTTCATCCACCCGGACGAAGCCGACCTTCATGGGTCCTGGTGCGAGCGTCCCTTCTCGCACCACCGCACGCGCATCCACAGCGACGCCGCGCTGTGCGGGTTTTGTCCCTGCCCCACTGATTTCCCGCGTTCTCTCTCAGCAACGCTGCTCGCGGAAACGAGCGGTCTGACGCGGAAAGGCGGAATTGACCATGAAACGAAATTTGTGGACTCTCGCAGCGCTGGGCACGTTCGCCGCGGGAATGATGGGAGGCTGCCCCGCGGGCTCGGCGCCCATGGAGACCGTGGACGAAGGCGCATCGCAAGGAGCGCCGGGCGCGCCGGGACCCGCCGGTGCAACCGGTCCTGCGGGCGAAGTCGGTGCAACCGGACCGGCCGGGCCCGCTGGCGAAACCGGTTCGCAGGGTCCTGAAGGCCCCGCCGGACCGACCGGTCCCGCAGGCTTGCCGGGCAGCGACGGCGTGAATTGCTGGGATCAAAACGCAAACGGCGCGTTCGACCTCGCCACGGAAGACCTTGACCGCGACGGAGTACCCAGTTCGCTCGATTGCCTTGCGCGCAGCATCTACGGCGACGGAAGCGCCGGCGACCTCACGCTGCTTGTCGACACCGACTGGGTGGGCGGTGTTGCGCCGCAGAATCTATTCTTCAACTCGATCTTCATCGATTCCGGCGCACAGCTCACGGTGCCAAGCGGCACGATCATCCGCGTGCTCGGCGACGTGAACATCAACGGCATCGTCTCAGTGGACAACGGCGCCGGCGGCGCGAGGCGGCTCGGCGGCGACGACACGACCACCACCGAAAGCGGTCGCCCCGCACACGCCGGGCAGTCGCTCGCCGCGGCCAGCGACGGCGAGTACGGCGACAACACCGACACACGCTCCGGCGGCGATGGCGGCCTCCCGCTCTCCGAACTCGCGGCGCGACTGATCGCCTACCCAGGCCCCGCGGCGGGCGGTGGCGGCGGCGGAGCCGGCGAAAGCGAAACAGCCAACGAAGGCGGCGGCAGCTTTGTCATCATCGCGCGCGGCGAACTTCGAATCGACGGCGTCATCGAGGCGTACGGCGAGAGTGGCAGCGCCGGCGGAGGAGCCGGAGGTTGGGTCATCCTCGCTTCACCCGAATCTGTCAGCGTCGCCGGCGTCATCGCCTGCGATGGCGGGTTCGGCGAAGCCGCAGACAGTGACGAAGCCTCCAGCGGCGGCGGCGGCGGCGGAATCATCCACCTCGTCGCCCCGACCATCGACGTCACCGGCGAGCTGCTCGTCAACGGCGGCCTCGGCGGCGCCAGCGCAGCCGGCGGCACCATCAACAGCGTCAAATTCACTGGCGGCGGCGGAGGGGGCGCGCTCGGCGGAGCAGGCGGCGACGGGGCCGACGCCCTCATCGACGGCAGCTCCTTCGACGGCTCTGCCGGACAGCCAGGCCTGATCCTGCAATCGCTGCTCGACCCGATCTGGTTTTTCTAGATGTAGACTCGGAGGGCTGGTGCGAGCATCCCTTCTCGCACCAGCGGGCTCTGATCCGAGCCCCGAACGTGAGTGAGGGGTCGCTTGCTTGTATTTCGTGCGAAATTCCCTTCTTGCACCGGGACCTGCAAAGGCGGGCATCACGCGGGTGGACACAAGTTGCGCGGGCGTCGGAGCGCCGAAGGTGCGTTTCAGCTTCAGCCCCGGGCATCACGCGGGGTTGTCGCGCGCTCACAAGCAATAACCCTGAAGGGGCGAGCCAATCGCTGGCCGATCGAATGAATCCACTCGAGGTTGCGCCCCTTTACACTCACGAAAAAAATCCATGCACGAACCATCGCGCGCTGCTGATACAAAAAAACAACCAGAAGCGCTCGCCGCTCTCCACCTGCACGCAGTAGTAATCACGCCGCACGTCCGCGCCGCGCCACCAGCCGGTCTCGATCCGCTCCGGACCCCACGCCCGCAGCACACGATGATCCCGGCCGGCGTAGCGAAACGCCGTCGGCGCGCCATGCTCATCCGCCTGCGCCTCGACCGGCGCCGGCGCCGCCAGCAATCGCGTCGGCCGTGCACACCGCGCCCCGCTCATTCGTCGTGCTCTCCGTCCTGCAGCGTGTACGGCTCGTAGCAGAACGCCGCTTCCGGCTGGTGATCCTCCAGCAGCCGCGCACGCACGACCGCCTCCGGCCCCAGCCGCGCCACCAGCCGATCCAGCAACTGCCCGAATTGCTCATCCGCCTCGGCGCTGGTTGCCTGCAGCAGCGTGTGCTGCCGGCCGATCCAGGGCGGCGCGTCGCACGCCGCCAGCAGCATGCCCCGCACGCCGCGCCGCGCATCGAGCGTCTCCAGTCGCTGCCGCAGCAATGCCGTCACGTGCGCGCCGCCACGCGTGCTGCGCGACAAGACCACCTCCAGCCGCTGCGGCGGATCGCGCTCCAGCGCCGCCAGCAGTTCCAGCCGGCGCAGCGCCAGCCCGCGCTGCGCCAGTTGTGCCAGCACATCCGCCAGAAGCCGCTCGGCGACGGCCTGCAGCGGCGCCGGCACACACACCGGCGGCTCGAACACCCATTGCGCCTGCACCGGAACCTGCGGCGACCGCGCGTCGATTCCCTCGAAAACCTCGCCCAGCGCCTGCTGCACACGCTGCACCAGCAGCGCACCAAACCGCGCCGGCAGCGAGCTGCGCGGCAGCATCAACAGATCGCCGATCGTGCGCACACCCAGTACGTGCAGCCGCTCGACGGTGATCGCGTCGATGCGCAGCGCCGCCGGCGGCAACGGCGCGAGGTGTGCCGCGGCGCAGCCGGCGGGACAGAACGCCAGCGACTGCGATCCGCTCGACGCCAGTGCATACGCGGCGCCGACCGTGTCCGCGCACGCGGCCCGCGCTTCGTATCCCTGGCGCAGCAGCCCCCCCAGAGCCTGCTGCGCCAGATTGCGCTCTCCTCCCATCACGCGCAGACAGCCGCCGATCTCCAGCAGCAGCGCGTCGGGCGCAGCGGCGGCGGCCAGCGGGCTGAAATGCCGCGCCCAGTCGGCCAATTGCTCCAGATGCCGCGCGTCGACGCGTGGCTGCGCTTCCTGCACCGCCAGGTGCGGCACCAGCGCCAGCGCCTGCGCCAGCGTGCTGCCCGCCTGCACGCCCAGCGATTCCGCCAGCGGGCAGCACTGCACCACAATCTGCGCCGCACCGCGCCGCCTTGTCAGCGCCACCGGAGCCCCCCCGAGCGACTCCGGCGGCGGCTGCGATCCAAGCGCACCGTCAGGCGGCGCCTGCACCTCCGGCGGCGGCTGCGTCGGCGCTGCGCCGCGCACGCGGTCGGCCGACAAGTGCGGCAGAAACAGACACAGCACGCGCCGCGGCGCGCGATCCGCCATGTGTCGAATTCCCACGAACAAGCGAACGGCGGCTGATCGCGCGGGAACGGCGCGGCCGCGTCATTCGCTGCTTGAAACGCCCGTGGCTATTGTACCTAACAAAAACAGAACATCAACGACGGAATGCCGAGCGGAGCGCAAGAGATGGCGGCGGCGAGAGCTACGACGAACGCGAAAAAACGCGTGACCAGCCCAACTCGTCGGCGGAAAACAGATCACCGTGCAGAAGCAGGGCCACGTAACGCGGTACGCCTTCGGGCGTTGTGCGCCAGATCAGGCCGTAATAGCTCGCAAGCGAGCCATCACGCGGCAGCAGTTCGGTCACGCCGAATGCACTGCTTCCCAGGCCGCGAGCGGCGCGGTGCAGCTCGCTGGATACGCCCGATTCGCCGCCTGAAATCGCTTGCAATGCGGTCGAGCCTGCATGCGAAGCGCACAAAACGACCCCGGACTCATCAAACTGAACGTACGGCACATGCTCGAGAAATTCCAAGTTGCGAACCCCCCCTTCGGCTCAACCGTATTATTGGCTAAATCCGACCAAAACTCCAGTCTCGGGGGGAGCGGTGTGGTCCAGCCGGCCTCGGCGCACGCAAACCGCTCGCGGCACGCCGCGCAACCGGGTAGAACACCCGCCATGCGAATCCGCGAATTCCAGCAACTGATTGACCGCATGTACTCGGCCCGCGACCGCGAGCGCGGCAGCGCAAAGACTTTCCTTTGGTTCGCCGAGGAGGTTGGCGAGTTGGCCAGCGCAATCGCGGAGCAGGACCGCGACAACCTGCCGGCCGAGTTCGCCGACGTGTTCGCCTGGCTGATTACGCTCGCGAACGTGGAAGGCGTGGACCTCGAGGACGCGGTGCGGCGAAAGTACGCCGACCGCGGCTGCCCCGGCTGCGGACAGACCGTGTGCACCTGCACGGAGAAAATGACGTAACAGACGCCGCGAGCCGACCCGCATGAACGTGATCGTCTATGTCGACGGATTCAACCTGTACCACGGCCTTCGTAGCCGATCCTGGAAGCGATACTACTGGCTCGACCTTTGGCTGCTGGCTGAGCGGTTCCTTCGTCCCGGCCAGACGCTGGTGCGAGTCGTCTACTACACCTCGCTCATCAAACACGACCCACCTGGTCAATCGCGACAATTGCGGTATCTCGACGCGCTGCGCACGGTTCGACCCGCGTTGTCGATCGTGTACGGTCACTACCTGGCCAAGGCACAGCGCTGTCGCAGTTGCGGCGGCACCTGGCTTCGCCCCGAAGAAAAGATGACCGATGTGAACATCGCGTGCGATTTGCTGCTGGATGCTTCGGACGGTTCCTTTGATGTCGCCCTGCTCGTGTCCGGTGATAGCGATCTTGTTCCGCCGATCCGGGCGGTTCGTGACCGGTGGCCGAGGAAAGCGATCGTCGCGATTTTTCCGCCCGACCGGAGCAGCGAAGCGCTAAAGAAAGCGGCCCACGGCTGGCTCTGGCTGGGCGAGGACAAACTGAGACGAAGTCAGCTGCCGGATCGTGTGCCCGTGAGCGGGCGATTCATAGAGCGACCGCGGGAATGGAGCTGAAAGATAGACGCCCGCTTGCGCGGGCGTCGGGCCAACCCTCTCGGATTGGCGGGGTTCACACTGACCAATTCTAACGGCCTTTCGAACGGTGTAAACCTATCATACGATTCGCACGACGCTCGCCGCACTCATCGACTACACGGAGGGCCAAGAATGCGGACGACCTTTCCTCTACGCTCGCTGACCAGCGTTTTGGCGGCCTGCTGCCTTAGCGGGTGCCTGCCCGCCGAACTGGGCGCACCGTCACACGGAACCGTCGACGCCGACGACAGCACCCCCGCCGCGAATCAGGCGCCGCTCGTGAGCGCGGGGGCCGACCAGTCCGCCGAAAGCGGCGCGCGCGTCGTCCTCGATGGCGCCGCGACGCGCGATCCCGACGGCGATCGCATGACGTTCGCCTGGACCCAGGTTTCGGGGATGCCCGCGGTCCTGCTCGAGGACGGCTTCTCGCTGGCCCCGCAGTTCATCGCGCCCGACGTCGAGGCGTCGACCGTGCTCATCTTCGAGTTGCTGGCGAACGACGGCCGCTTCAGCGTCACCGATCGCGTCGCCGTCACGATCATGCCGTAGCGTCGCTGCCGACGCGTTCGCTTCGGCGCGTTCGAGTCCAGCAGCGTTCAGTTGAAATCGAGAGCGCTCGAGTAGAACACGCGCCCGTGGCGCATCACGCCCCAATACCACGTGCGGTTGCCGGCGTATCCGACGCTCGCCGCGGCCTGTCCCGTGCTCGGAGTCAGCACGAGGTAGCGCTTCTTCGCGGTGATCTCCTGCAGCACCACGCCGGTTGTCCAGGTGACGCTGTCAGGCGCGAGGGCGGTTTCGCCGCCGCCGCTGGAATCCGCCAGCCAGCAGTGCAGCAGCGACACCTGGTTGATGTCGGTGCGGATACTGGTGGTGATGGCGTCGGCGGCTTCGGCCAGAACATCAAGCTCGATCGCTGCCGCGAAGTCGGGCATCAGCCGGTCGGCCAGCGCGCGGATGAAGTCGGCGTGCGCCTGGATGTCGGCGTCGGCGCGCAGCAGCGGCGCCCGCAGTTGCGCCAGCAACGTCGCGAGCTGCAATGCCGCCACCGGGGGCGAATTGGAAATGAACGGTCCGCGTGCGAGCTGCGGTCCGAAGAAGTCGAGCGTTTCCGCCATGAGTCAAATCTCCCGCGTGCCGGGCGGTGCGTCGCGCGACGCGCCGCCGCGGCTGCTGGTTTTTACGAACGATGGACGGCGAAGAGCGCGCGCAGCGCGGCGACTGCGCGATTTTGCGGCGATGTGGCTCGCGGCTGCGCCCGCCGCGTTCTTGCGCGCAACCGCGCTCGGCGGAATTTCGTTGACTTTGGCGTATCGGACGTGGTAGCGTGGTGTTCGCACCTCAGGAGATAGAGCGATGACGACATTCGGCGCAACGGCGCAACGGCGCAACGGCGCAACGGCGCAACGGCGGGCGGCATAGTCAATCTGCGGTAGCTCGGCTCGACCCGTTCCATGCGGCACGGGTCGCCCAGCACCGAGCCGCGCGCGAGACGGTTCGGTCGTGGCGGCGCTTCGATGTTACGCGGGTCGCGTGCGCGGCCGCGCTGCTCCTGCTGGTCGCGAGGCCGGTCGGGGCGGGCATCACGATCGACTTTCCGCGAGCCGGCATGAACAAGATGTGCGGCAACTTCACCATCTGCGGCACGGCCCCCGGCGAGACCGGCCTGACGGTCGAGGTGCTCGATTCGACCAACGCGGTCGTGCTGAAATCGGGAACCACCGGCATCAACCCGTGGCACGCGCGGGTGCCGTCGGAGTTCATGATCGCCGGCCAGACCTACACCGTGCGCGTGACCAGCGCGGCTCAGACCGTCGCCACGCAGACCTTTGTGTGGGACGATGTCAACACCAAGCGCATCGCGCTGACCAAGCCGCTCGAAGGCGCGACGTTTGTCGGCACGAGTCTGGTGCAGCTCCGCGGCAAGATTTTCGCGCCCGGCTCGACCACGCTGCCGCCGACGACCGCGACCGCGATGGCGGTGTACGCGAATGCCGAGACGACGCCGCTGGCGCTGTTCACGATTCCGGCGAACCAGTTGCTTTGGCAGACGACGATCGACGTGGGCTCGCGCGTGAGCTCGACGATGCTGCGGCTGGAGCCGCAGGACCCGCTGGAGGAAGTCTCGGTGCCGGGAACGCGGGTTTGTCCGGCGGACATTCCCGACGGCGCGAGCCAGTTTGAGTATTTGTCAAGCAAGGACGGCGCCGTGCTGACGGGTTGGCTCTGGTGGCCGGCGAACTTGCAGTTGAGCGACCCCGACGTGTCGGCGGTGATCTGGCTGCACGGGGCGAACAATGAGGGCGGCGAATTGATGACTACGCTGCCTTGCATCACCGGCAATCTCGACACACGAACCTGGATCGGCATCGCGCCGAACATGCGGCCGTTCCCGCTGAACAATTGCGAATGGCCGTACAGCTTTCAATACTACAATTCGACCGACAATTCGCAGCAGGGCGGCATCCATCAGTTCGGCGAACAGGACGTACTCGATGCCCTATCCTGGTCGACAGTTTGCCTGCCGGTTGACCCGGCGAAGGTGCATCTCATGGGCCATTCGCAGGGCGGTCGCGGGGCGCTATGCATCGGGCTGAAGCGCCCGCATCTCTGGGCGTCGGTCGGGGTGACCGCTCCGCTCTCGGACATGTATGCGAATGTGGCGTTCAACTACGATGCGGGGAGCTGCCTCGAGCCGATGCTCAACGGCCTGCCGCACCAGGCCAATCCCGACCCAGCAGCGCAGGCGGTGATCGACTGCAACTACACAGAGACCAGCGCCCGTTTCCTGATCGAGAATGCGTACACGTTGCCGATCATCCACATGCACGGCAACAACGATCAAAAAGCGTACAACAGAGAGGCCGACGCAGACAACTGGAAGCAAGGCTTCAACTTTCACGAAGTCGACTGGGACGGCGAACATGTCATTCAGCCCGTAGACCCGGACGATCCGATGTCGCCTCCGGCATGGACGGCGGCGACCCCGCTGGACTTCGGCAAGACCCCGAACACCGATGAGCTGAAGGCTCCTGGTTACATCGGCGGGTATCAAGAGATAGAGTACACGGCAACAGGCGGCCAGTTTGGTGGGCACGATCTTTCGTGCACTTCGTCGGGCCATCCTTGGACAGATGCGATTTTTCCGTTCTTTGACGCACACCCAACACGCATCACCAATCCAACGACGATCGTCTACAAGACGTATCGACAGTTGCACTCGGAAGCATACTGGGCGAAAGTCCGGATTGCGGATGTGTTTAACCGTCAGGACAAGCCCGCGTGCGCTGTGGCTCAAGTAATCGCGGCGAATTTGCTCAAACTTGACGCAGTGCGGTTGAAGGAGTTTGAGATTGACATGGCCGCTCCGTCAGGACTTCAACTCAACGAGAATTCGCCCCTTACGATCGAGCTGAAGCTCCTTGATCCACTGCTAGACCGCTTCGACCCGGGTTTGGCGCGGGCGATGGACGAACCGACTCCTCCGCTCGTCATCATTCTCAAGAAACCGTCCTTCGCGGATTTGGGCGCCTCATCCGCGACGTGGAAACCCGACGGCGGCCAGACCGTGCCGATTGGCACAACGCTGCTCGGCGACACGCTCACGGTCACGCCGTTGCCGCTGCTTCCCGAAGGTGGAACGTTGGTGCTCACGGTCGGGCTCTAGAGAGGCAAATTATGAGAACGCGAACCGTTCGACTTGCACGCGCTTTGGTGTTAGGATTAGTGCTTGCCGCCACACTCCATGGAGGCGAGGACTGCGCATCTCTCAAGCTGCTCCCGGTTGATCCCGTCGAGTTCTTGAGTTTCGGACTGGAGGTGGACGCCGAGACCGATCGACTCGTCGTGGGTGCGTTTGAGACCGCGTTCATCATCGAGCGCGTTGGCGCGGAGTGGCTGCAGGCCGCCGAGTTATCGAATCCCTCGACGCTGAACAACTATGGCTGGCCTGTCGCATTGTCCGGCGAATTGGCCGCCGTCGCGGCCACGGGGCTGGGCGATGATCCGGGCGCAGTGGTGATCTTCGAGCGCGCCGGCGATGGCTGGACCCCCACTAGTCAATTGGATGGCGACACGGAGGCTGGTTACTT
Organism: uncultured Planctomycetales bacterium; assembly: GCA_964388675.1. Lineage (GTDB taxonomy): Bacteria > Planctomycetota > Phycisphaerae > UBA1845 > Fen-1342 > CAYMBL01. Next base: position 3,065 of record CAYMBL010000040.1, on the reverse strand, counting down.
CGGCTGGTCGCTGGCTGTTGATGGCGAACTGCTCGTAGTCGGCGCTCCACGCGAGAACGATGAGAAAGGCCGCGTACATGTTTACCGCCGCGTCGACGGCGAGTGGCTCGAGGAGGCGGTGCTGCTGCCGCCGCCGACATTGCAGTGGTTTGAGGGCTTCGGCTGGGAAATCGCGATCGACGGTGATCGCATCGCGATCGGCGACTATTCGGAATGGACCGACAGCAGCTTGCGCGTGGTGACGTTCAGGCACGACGACGGCGAGTGGGTGCAGGAAAGCATTCTGGACTACTCATCCGACCTGGGTGCAATCTATGGAGTCTGGATCGACCTGCATGACGAATTCATGGTGGTGAACGGGCGCTACGGCGATTTCAACTACCTGTACGAGTGGGTCGACGATGCCTGGATTCAGCGCGGCGAGTTCTACGGAAACTCGGTACTATACGCCGGACAGGCCAGCATCGACCGCAACTACGTCCTCGAGGTATTCGGCCCAGAGGGCGGACGGCTGCACGGCCGAGACGGGGATTCGTGGATCGAGCTGGTGGAGTTCGCCGGCCCGAACAACGAGTGGCTGCCCTGGGGTGTTGTCGAACTCTCCGGTGCCTGGGCGATCGTTGGAGATCAGTCGGACCAGGACGCCGGCGCGTACTTTGGAGGAGCGGTGCACCTTATCCCCCTGCCCATCGATTGCAACAACAACGGCGTCTCTGACGCCTGCGACATCGCGACCGGCGCGTCGAGCGACGCCAACGCCGACGGCGTGCCGGACGATTGCCAGCCGAACTCGTGCCCGCGCGGCGGCTGCGAGAATCTCGACATCGCCGGCAACGACTGTGTGATCAACCTTGGCGACCTGGGGCTGCTTCTGGCGAATTTCAACCGCGAAGGCTGGGACATCGCCGGCGACAGCGACATCGACGGCGACGTCGACCTGGCCGACCTCGGCGCCATGCTCGCCGCGTGGGGCAGCAACTGCGGCTGGCAGGAAGCGGAAGACGAGGCAAAGTGAGGACAGCAGAAGGGTCAAGGGGCCACGGGGCATAGGGGGCGAGGGGCCAAGGGGCGCAGGGTTCAAGGGGAAGAGGGCACAGTAGTAGTGGCAGCCTCCGGCCGGCGCTTGCGCGCCATCACGAAAATCGCAACACACGAGACGCCAAATGCGAACCCGCGCGCCGGTTGCCACTGCGGCCGGCGCGCGGGTTTGTCTCTGCACTTCGTTGCGGCGTGATGCCTAGCGGATCATGCCCTGCTTGGCGAGGTAGTCGAGCACCTGCTGGGCCGAGTCCTGCACGCTCTGACCGCCGTTGTCGATCACGAGCTCGGGGTTCAGCGGCTCCTCGTACGGCGCCGAGATGCCGGTGAATTCCTTGATCTCGCCGGCGCGGGCCTTCTTGTACAGGCCCTTGGGGTCGCGCGTTTCGCAGATTTCGACCGGCACGCGCACGAAAATCTCGACGAAGCGCAGCTTGCCCTCGTCGTGCGTCTTGCGAACCATGTCGCGGTCGGCGCGATAGGGGCTGATGAAGCTGGTCATCGTGACGACGCCGGTGTCGGCGAAGAGTTTCGCGACTTCGCCGATGCGGCGGATGTTTTCGGTGCGATCCTCGGGCGAAAAGCCCAGGTTCTTGTTGAGGCCGAAGCGGATGTTGTCGCCATCGAGGACGTACGCCAGATGGCCGCGTTCGACGAGCGCGTGCTCGACGGTGTAGGCCACGGTGCTCTTGCCGGAGCCGGAGAGCCCGGTGAACCAGATGGTGCAGCCAGTCTGCTTGAGCATGTCAAAGCGGGCCTGCCGATCGACGTGCCCCTCGTGTCGCGTGATGTTGGTCGCCTTCTGCGTCGTCACCGAGAATTCTCCTTGCGTTTCCGCTTCTTCGCTGTTTCGCGAGCGGGGCAGTGTAGCGGAGAACCCGCGGCGGGCGAAGCCGGCGTTTCCGCAGGTTATCGGTACAAGAGGAGCGAAGCGGCCGGCGGTCGGGGCGTTAGTTGTTGAGCTCGGTTGCGGCGACGTGCGACCACTCGGCGTCGTCCACCGCGTTGGAAATCGTCGTCGGCTCCGCCGTGTCGGGGCGGAGAGTGCGCGCGAACGCGGCAACGTGCTCGAGGTGGTCGCAGAACGCGGAGTAACGCAGGCGGCGTCTCACCTCTTCCGTGAGCTGTCGACCTCCGACCACGACCGCCACACCCAGATCGGACGCGGTCGCGAACACGCGATCACAGCCGGCGAGGAACTCGGTCGGGTCGGCGATCCAGCTCACGCTGAGCCAGAACAGGCGCGGACGGTCTCGCCGCAGCAGTTCGCAGAGCGAGGCGTGCGGCAGGTTGGGCCCGTAGCTGTCAGCCCGCCAGCCGATCTCGCGCAGTGTGAGCTCGACCATGATGCTTGGGATCACGTGGTTGTCGCCGCTGTAATTTCCGCCGACGGCGCGCGGCGCGTCGTCGCTCACGGGTGGCATGAACGCCGCCAGGCGGTAGAGCGTGCGCATCGTGATTTCGGAGGCTCGTCGCTCTTCGAATACGTCGAGCTTGCCGCTGTGCCAGAGTTCACCGACCTCGCACAGCGCCGGCGAGACGACCCGATCGCAGATTTCACGGACGCGCTGCCCGGCGAGATAGAGATCGAAGATGATTCGCAGATATTGCGACTCGTCGTTGGCGCGCATCGCCTCGACGAGCTGCGTCGCGGCGCGCGAGACGACGGTGGTACCGCTCCCGGTAACCGGGGGTAGGCCCAGCACCGCGGGGTCAACCAGGCGCCGCCCGGACTTGCGCAGGAACTCGACCACACCCGACAGCGGCAGCCGCCGATGACCGCCCGCCGTTCGGTACGCGGGCAGCACGCCCTTGTCGCACCAGCGTTTCAGCGAGGCATCGCTCACGCCGATCGCTCGGGCCACCTGCTTCGGGGTCAGTTCCATGAAGCACTCCGATGTACGAATGATCGATTGTAACGACTTTCGACTGGTGCTGCGTACGTGAGATTACGTGGAATTCGGCCCGCTCCGGCGCGGGTTTCTCGGATAACATCAGATGCGAATTCGAGTTGTGTCGCGCAGGCG
>CAYMBL010000039.1:0-38974 GCA_964388675.1 uncultured Planctomycetales bacterium | reverse complement strand
GCGAGCTCGAGACCCGCGCGGATCTCGGACGCCGGGATCGACCAGGTCGCGTGGGGCGACAATCCGGGGGTGAGCAGCTCATCGCGTGGGATTTCGTCGAGCGCGGCCAGCAATTCGGGAATGGTGCGCGGCGGGTCGTCGGCGATGGTGAGCAACTCGGCGAAACAGACCTTTCGGATCGGGACCCGCGCCAGGCCGCGCCACGCGACGTTGCGGCGTGAGATGTCGCCGACGCAGGTGATGCCGGCGCGCAGCGATTGCCGGGCGAATTCCTCGGCGGACTGCTCTTCGCGCTGCAATTGGCCGGGTTCGCGCCGCAGGGCTACGAGGCGACCGATCCAGGTCCAGAAGTCGGCGGGAGGAATGCGGCCGGCGTAGCAGCCGAGCTCGAGGTGCGTATGCGGATTGACCAGCCCGGGCACGATGACGGCGTCGTCGAAGGACAGGCAGCGATCGGGGCCGAGAGCGCGCGGGTCCAGTTCGGAACGCGCTCCGACGGCGCAAATGCGCGCGCCGCTGAATTCGACGTAGCCATCGCGAATCGGCGGACCGGCGACGGGAACGACCCACGCGGCGGTCAGAATCACGGGAGGGGGGCGTTGGTCGACCGCGGCGCGGGAGCCGGGGCGTCGACGCGCTGCTCCATGTCGGCGAACCAGGTGCGCCAGTCCCAATCAATCTGGCCGCTCTCGATGTGGTGCTGCATCGAGGCGTCGCACTCGCAGAGCGCGGGCGTGCCGGGCAGGATGGCGCACAAGCGCTCGAGAATGCGCGGCAGCCGCTCGACGGCGGCGGCGGCGCGCTGGTGTTGAGTCGTGCGGTCGAGAATGCGCCCGTTTTCGAAGGGGCGATAGTCGCTGCCGGTTTCGGCGTAGCTGGCGACGTAGCAGATCGACGCGTAGCACATCTGCAGCTCTTTGGCGAGGAACACTTCGGGCGCGAGCGTGGTGCCGATCAGCTCGGCGCCGAAGCTCTCGTACTTGCGCGCCTCGGCGGGCGTCTCGCGGCGCGGCCCTTCGATGCAGACGTAGGTTCCCTGTTCCTTGAAGGCGCAGCGCTCGGCGCCGAGCGTCGCGATCAGCGCGTGTTGCAGGCTCGGGCAAAACACGGGCCACTGGCGCACGACGCCCAGCCCCTGATTCTCGAAGAACGTGTTCGGCCGGCGGTGCGTCTCGTCGACCAGATCGTGGACGAGCACGTACTCGCCGATCTTGAAGTTGTGGCTGATGGCGCGGGTTTCGCTCCAGGAGACGAGCGAGCGAACGCCGAGTCGCTTGAGCGCGTAGACATTCGCGCGGTAGTTGACGAAGGTCGGCGCGAGCTCGTAGCCCGACTCGCCGTGTCGCGACAGAAACAGAAACTCGCCGAAGCGGGTCTCGCAGCGATAGATGGGCTGCGAGTCGCCGAAGGGAGTGGCCTGAGCGCCGAGCCGCTGGGCGACGAGCGCCCCGCGACGGAGCAGGTCGTACGCGGCCGTACCGCCGATGCACGCGAATTTCGGGTTCATCGTTTCGCTCGCACGAGAAATGGTTGACCTGCGGGGGCCCGCGCCGGTGCTCCCTTGGTCAATCCTGTTACCGCTTGCGGTCGTCACGGCTTCGCCGCCGCTCCGATTGCAAAGGCAGCCTAAAGAAACTGCGAAGAGAACGCAACGTAAATTTCGCGTTAACACCGGCGGAGGTGGCTTGGGTACGTAACTAACTACGGGGGCGTTAGTTGCGCCGGTGGAGGTGATTTCACGCTCGGTTGGAAGCTTGTGGATTGTTTGTGCGAATTGCCGGGCTCGGTGAACCAGGCGTGGACCGGATGAGCGCTTTGTGGGGCCAATTCGCGCGCGCGCTGGCGGGCGTGGACGTACGAGGTGTTGCTTACGACCCACGCGTCAAAGCACTGGGCGGCTGCGTCCGCGATGGGCAGAACCGGAATGTCGCGATAGGTGCGGCCCGGCGCGGCGAAGCGGTCGTCGGCGATGCAGCGAACCGAGAGGCCCGCGGAGCGAGCGCCGCGCACGAAGGCGTAGATGTTCTTTCCGAGATCGGCGAACGCGACGCGCCGCACGCCACGCTCGGCGAGTCGCATCATGCGGCGTTCGATGTAGTCCCACGCGAAGACACGCTCGAAGACGGCGGCAGGCAGTCGATAGCGGCGATAGGCCCAGCGCTCGCGGAGCAATTGCCAGCGGGAGATCGCGACGCCGCGGCGATACTCGTTGAGGTGGCCGTGGGCCTGCGCGAGCCAGCGATACCGCAGCAGCCAGTCGTCGCGGTAGGTCGATGCAGCAGCCGCGGGCAGATAGCGCGCGACGATGCGCAGGTTATTGCGTGCGTCGTAGCCGAGCGTGCGGCCGGGGTGGCGTGCCGCGGGTGACTTGCGGTGCTCGACTTTCAGGTCGGAGAAAAGTTCGACGCGGCCCTGGGTCGCGAGCAGCCGAAACGCCAGGTCGTATTCCTCGGCCGCCATGAAGAACGACGTGTCGAGGCCGCCGACGGCGCGCACGGCCGCGGTGCGCAGGCCCACGCCGCAACCCGCGAAGACGCAGGGCAGCGCGCTGCATTCCTCGCGGCCGTCGGGCAGATGGACGGTGCAGCCGGCGGCCACGAGCGATTCGTCGTCCGCCAGCCGTGAGATCAGGCGCGGGAGCGTTCCGGGCAGCGGGCTGGAATCATCGTCGAGGAATAGCAGCAGGGGAGCGCGTGCCGCACGAATGCCGAGCTGCTTTGCACAAGCGCCGAGATTGGTGCGCAGCGGCAGGCAGCGCACGTCCGGGCGGGCGCGCAAGGCTTCGGCAGTGCCGTCAGTTGATGCGTTGTCGACCACGATCGTCTCGCGATCGGCCGCCGGCAATTCGAGTGCGTCGATGCGTTCGAGCGTGTCGAGCAGTTCGTCGCGGCGATTGTGGCTGGCGATCACGATGCTGAGCGCCGGGGTGCGGCTCATGCGCGGCTCGTGGTTGCGGCCGCGACATCGGCCGGCGGCGCGGGATGCGCGGCATCCAGCGTCTCTTCGGCGAGAAAACGGCTGTCGGCGTAAAGCTCGGGGCGCGTGCTGAGCCAGCGGAAGAGGTCGGCGAGTTCGACGACCGCCGGTCCGCGGCGCGCGACTGATGCGGCCTCGATCGCCGATGCGAGGTAGGCGAGCATCGCGTCGCTGCCGCCGGCGACGCGCGCGAGTCCTGCGATGGCGGCGACCGCGATGTCGGCGCCGAGCAGATCGACGTAGTGCTCGGCGACGCTGGGGACGTATTCACTGCGCAGGCGCTGCAATGCGCCGCTGCCGGCGGGCGCAGCGTGTTCGTCGCCGCGGCCGTCGAAGGCGATCACGCCGCGTTTGTGCAGCAGAATCAGACCGCTTTGGCAGCGGGCGGCGGCGAGCAGATTCCAGACGACGCTGGACAGGCCGCCGATGCGGTCGTGCATGAGTTCGCGCGCGTGGCGCTCGGTGGCGACGAGCAGGTCGGCGCGCTCGACGTTCGAGACGCGTCCGCGTTCGCCGCCGGCATGACCGACGACGATCACGCCGGCGCGCTGGGCCGCGGCGTTGACGGTGCGAACGAGATTGGGCGCCACCATGCCGAAGCCGGCGTCGTGCCAGATCAGCAGCCGGCACTGCGGCAACTGCTCCAGCAGCACGCTCTCGATCTGGCGCTCGCGGGCGCTGTCGAGCGGGCAGTCGTCGCCGGCGTGCACGCGGAACACCTTGCTGTCGTCCGCGAGGAACGTGCTGCGCTCGGGCGTGTTCGGGCGGATCGGCAGCAGGTGCGTGCGGAAGCGATTCACGGCGCCATCCGCGCCGAGCCGCAGCGCCGCCGGCTCGCCGCCCGTCGCGGTTACGAGCAGGGCGTCGGCGCCCAGCGCCGCGAGCTGCGCCGCGATGCCCGCCGCACCCGACCAGTATTTCTCTTCGCGGAGCCGCCGCAGCGACATGACCGGCGCGTCGGGCGCGGCTTCGGCGGTGTCGCAGTGAATGTAGCGCTCGCGCACCACGTCGCCGACCACGATCGCGGGCAGTCCGGCGAACGATGTCAGCAGGCGGCGCAGCCCGGTGGCGTCGATCTCGGCCCGGCGGCAGAAGTCGCGTACGCGGCACTCATCCAGCGCTGCGTCGCGCCGCAGGTTCTCGATCAGGCGCGTCGAGCTGAACACGACCTCGCCACTGTGGAAAACGACGCGCCCACCGTGGCGCTCGACGATGGCGCGCTCGTTCAGGAAGCGAGGGTCGTTGCTGGCGGCGTATTCGCGGCCTTTGATGTACACGTCGGGCTGGAGCGTTTCGAGCAGCTCGGCCGCGGTGGGGTTGGGGTCGATGACCACCCAGTCGACGAATTCCAGCGCCGCCAGGTTCTCGGCGCGCAGGTCCTGAGCGATGTAGGGGCGATCGACGCCCTTGCTGATCTGGGCGTCGCCGGTGAGCGACACGATCAGGATGTCGCCGAGTTGTCGCGCGTGGTGCAGATAGCGGATGTGGCCGGGGTGAACGATGTCGAAGCAGCCGTGGCACTGCACCAGGGTGCGGCCGGCGGCGCGGAGCGGCTTCAAGTCGGCCGCGAGCCGACTGGCGTCAACGATCTTCCGATGCAGCGGCGCGGTCACCGACCGTCCTCACGGAATCCTGCATCAGATATCGGAGGGTGTCAGCCGCGCGAACACTCGCGCCCGCGCCTAGGGCAGGATTCGCGCGGCGGCGCGTTACCGGACGCCGGATTCGCGGATCACGGGGCGGTAGAGGGAATCGCGCTCGACCGGCTCGCAGCCGGCCTCGCGGATCAGGGCCTCGATCTGCTCGCGTGTCAGCTCCTGGTGCTGCGTTCCGCGGCCCTCGCGTTTGGTGATGTCGTACCACACGACCGTGCCGTCGAAATCATCGACGCCCCAGTTCAGCGCCACCTGCGACAGCTTGGGCGTCTGCATGATCCAGAACGCTTTGATGTGCGGGAAGTTGTCGAGCATCAGCCGGCTGAGCGCGAGCGTGCGCAGGTCGTCGAGGCCGGTCGGACCGGGCAGGTCCGCCAGCGCGCTGCCGTCGGGAATGAACGAGAGCGGAATGCAGCACTGAAACGCGGCGCCGAAGCCGCGCTCCGCCTTGCGCTGCAGGGAGCGATCCTGATGCTCGCGGAGCTTGCAGAGGTGCACGAGGCGCTCTTCGACGCGCTCGACGTGACCGTAGAGCATCGTTGCGTTGGAGGGGATTCCCAGTTCGTGGGCGGCGCGATGCACATCGAACCAATGGCGCTCGCCGACCTTGGCCTTGAAAGCTTCGTTGTGGACGCGATCGTCGAAGATCTCGGCTCCGCCGCCCGGCAGGCTGTCGAGCCCCGCGTCCTTCAGCGCGGTCAGCACTTCGTCGATGCTCAGCCGCGGCTTGCTGATGCGCGTGAAGTGGACGATCTCGATTGCGGTGAACGCCTTGAGATGGAGCTCCGGACAGCGGGATTTGATGGCCCGGCACATGTCGGTGTAGAACGAAAACGGCAGCTTCGGATGCAGTCCGCCGACAACGTGCAGCTCGGTCGCGCCCAGCGCGACGGCCTGCGCCGCGGTCTCGACGATCTCGTCGAGTGAATACTCGTAGCCTGCGGTGTTGCTGAGCGGCGTGAGGCCGCTGCGGCCGTCGGGCGTGCGGTAGAACGAGCAGAACTTGCAGCGCAGCACGCAGTAGTTCGTGTAGTTGACGTGCCGGTTGATGTTGTAGAACGCGCGCCGTCCGTGAAGGCGCTCGCGGACCCGGTTCGCCAGCGCCCCCAGCGCAAAGATGTCGGGCGAGCGGTAGAGCGCCAGTCCGTCCTCGACGGAAAGTCGCTCACCGGCCAGCACTTTCGCCGCGATGGGCTCGAGCCGAGGGTCGAGAAGCGGCGGCATATCCGTGTTGGTGCATTCGTGCAGCGCGTTCATGCAGGAATTCTACGGGCCGGAGCGGTGCGAGAACGTGGGTTTCATCGCTTTCGGCGCGCGGGCGGGCGGGAGGCCGGTCGCCTCAACACTGACCAACGATCCGAAGGGCACCCGGTCACAGGGGATTCTCGTCGCAGCGGTGACGGGGGAAGGTGGGCACGGCCCACCCTACGGGAAGCTCGGATCGGGGCGTGCATGTCGGTGCGAGAAGGGATTCTCGCACCAGCGACAGATGTGGCTGCGAGGAGGGATTCTCGCACCAGCGACAGTTCTCGTCGCGGCGGTGACGGGGGAAGGTGGGCACGACCCACCCTACGGGAAGTTTGGAAACGAAAACAGCCGTGACCGCGCGCCTTCCAGCGGAAGGGCATCGCGGTCACGCGCTGGGCTTCGCAAGCCAATCGTCTTGCAGAGCGCCAAGCGACGGCGGCCTGCGGTCGAAGCTACGGATTCCCATCGGGCGACGGCGGCCTGTGGGTCGATGCTACGGACTCTCGTCGCCGACGGCGGCCTGCGGTCGAAGCTACGGATTCTCGTCGGGCGGGGGCGTTCCCGGGTCACGCGGGCGCCGCCGCGACCCCTCGCCGTCGCGCTGCCGCTCGCGATCACGACCGCGCTCACCGCGGCCGGCTTCGTCGCCGCGGCCGCGCCGATCGCCGCCGCGCGCGAGCATCTCGTCGAACTGCTTCGACTGCTCGTCGGTCAGCAGTTTCTTGATTTCCGCCTTGGCTTCTTCCCCCATCTTGGCGATGGCTTCGCGGTCGCCGCGCGCCTCGCGCATGGCCTCGCCGTAATCGCGTTCCAAATCGCGGAGACCGTCGCGCGCCGCCTGATCCAGATCGAGGCGTCGCGCCACGCGGAACAGGTTGCGCGGGTCGTTGTCCCGGCTGCGCCCGGGCTGCATGTCGCGGCGGAAGCGATCGAGCGTACGCTGCTGCTCGGGCTTCAGAATCGGCTCAAGCTCGTCGACGAACTCGTCGTAGGCGCGATCGGGTCGTCCGCGGCGCTCTTCGAAGTCCGTGCGAATCCGCCGTACCTCGCCCTCATCGCCGGATTCGGCCGCCTTGCGGACGGTCTCGAGTAGAGCGTCTTCGTCTTCGCGGTCCTTGCCGGCTTCGTCGAGGCTCTTGGTCAGCTTCTTCGCCAGGTCGTCGAACTTGGCCTGCTGCGACTCGTCGAGCTTCAGGTCGTCGCGCAGGATGCGCAGCCGCGCTTCGGCGTCGCCGCCTGCTGCGGCACGGCGGTTGGCGGAGCGCTCGCGGATCTTCGGCAGCTTGGCGGCCTGCTCGTCGCTCAGGATCGGCTGCAGGTCGTCGAAGAAGTGATCCATCATCTTGCCATCGTCGCCGCGAAGCTTCGCCGCAATCTCGGCCGAACGCTTGCGGTCTCCGGCGCGTCGAGCTTCCGCAAGCTCGGAGGAAAGCTCGGCGGATTCCTCGTTCGAGGGGCGATTCTCGCGCATCTTGTCGGTGTACTGCTTGACCAGCTCGTCATACGCGGCGCGCTGGTCGTCGGTGATGCCGACGTCCTCGGCGATGCGCTCGAAGAAAGTGGACATTCCGCCGCGGCGTTCGCGGAGTCGCTCTCCGACCCGCCCCTCGCCGCGCGGGGGCGCTTCGTCTTGTGCGAGGGCCGTGCAGGCCGTCGCGAGCAGCAGGGCAACGATTCCCAAATGGCGTCTCATACGATTCTGGCTCCAGGTTTCCGGCCGCACCATCGCGGCCAACAGCCGTCCAGGTAGAACGCCGCAGCCTGCCGCGGATTGCGAGCGCGCTGCGTTTGCCGGACATCCCGGCGGACGATAGAGTACTCACCAAAGCGATCGGCCGCGGAACGGCAGTTTCGTCGCCGAGTCCGAAAATTGACGTAACTTTCGCTAATCTCTATGATTAGATCATAGTGGCGGCGGTCGTCCGCCGAATCGGAGCGGGCCGCGTGGGCGGCTCGAGCGGGCGAAGCAGCCACACAAAGGGGGATTGATTGACCAAACAAGACACCATTCAGATGGAGGCGATCGTCGTCAAGGCGCTGCCCAACGCGATGTTTCTCGTTGAGGCCGACGTCGGCGCGAACAAGCACGAGGTGCTGGCGCACGTCTCCGGAAAGATGCGAAAGAACTTCATCCGCATTCTGCCCGGCGATCGGGTGACGGTGGAACTCTCGCCGTACGATCTGAAGCGCGGGCGCATCACGTACCGCCAGAAGTAGCCGCGGGCGCTGTCAGGCCTGAGCGAGGCTCTGGACCGCCGCCTGCCGGTTGGCGTGGAACTTGAACAGCCGATCGAGATTCGTGATCTTGAAGACCCGCGCCAGTTCGGTGCGGATGCTGGCCAGCGCGATGCGGGCGCCGGCCTTGTTCGCCTTGGTTCGCAACGTCAGCAGCACGCCCAGCGCCTGAGACGACATGAAGCGGACGTCGCTGAAGTCCAGCACGATGGACCGGTGACCGCCGACCTCGACGAGGTCATAGAGTTCCTTGCCGATTCGTTGAATCGTTAGCACGTCGAGAATCGACGCGTCGCGAAAACTCACGACGCACACGCCCTCGGCGTCCTCGACCTTCAGGCTCGAAGCCTCTGCCATTTCAGCGCGTTCCTTCCTGCTGGGCGCGAGTATACCCCGCTCGCGCCGTCGCGGCACGCTACGCGCTCACTTCCGGGCCAGGGCCAGCGTTTCGACCGCGGTCGATTCCTCGGCATGCAGCAGCGGCGCGACGTAGTCGCGGTTCCAGCGGTAGCCGCTGATCGAGGCGTGGTTGCCGCGATGACCGCTCTCGCGCATGGCAGGCGTCCATTCGACCTGCTGCACGCGATCGTGCAGCTCTTCGGGAACGCCGGCGGCGTGCAGATCAAATCCGTATCGACCGGCCGCGGTGAGACGTTCGCCGTCCATGGTGCCGAAGACGTTGGTCCCGGCGCTCAGGATCAACCAGTCGCGCGGCGAGTGGAAATTCACCAGTCGGCCGTCGACGTGACGCAGCGCGCCGGTCAGATCGTAAAACGGGCTGAGCGCGCCCTGCACGAGCAGGACGTTTCGCACGCGGACGCTCTCGGGCAGCTCTTCGAGCGAGAACACCGCGAGCCCCGCGCCGCCGGAGTAGCCGACGACGTCGATGGTCGCGCAAGGGTGCTCGAGCGCGAACGTCTCGAGTTCACGTGCGATCCGCAGCGCACGTTCGCGGTTTGCGCCGTAGTTCATCAGGTTGTCGAGCGCGCCGAACGGTCGCGTCCAGTTGAACGTCCGCACGTCGGCGTGGACGCCCGCGTCGCGCAGGGCCTCGCGGACGGGCGCCAGCGTCTGCGCGCGGCCTTCGATGCCCGGAATCAGGAAGACCAGGTGCTCGGTCGGCGTCGGCGGCGGCGTGAGCTGCACCTCGCCGAGGAACTCCGGGACGCGATTCACCGCGTCCGCCACGATCGCGGAGTTGCCGCAACCGCTGAGCGCACCGAGAACGCTGACGATCAGTACCGCCGTAAACCCCCGTCGCATGGCTTGCCGTTCCCCTGCCCGATAGCACATGAGTCCTATGCGTCGATCCACCTCGAAATCAACGCGCTGGGGCGCCGGACTCTTCGCACCCTTCGGTACGTACATGTTTCGATTCAGATTGTGGCATTCGGTATTGATTCGATTTTTCTCACGAGTTCCGATCATCGTTTTCCCCCGGGGGGAAACGCGAAGATCGCATCGGGGGCGGACAACGACGCTGATTCGTCAGCAACGCCCGAGAATGCGTGTGTGACGGGCGTCCGTCGGAGGTGTGGTCCGTGATCCGGACCCCGAGCGGAATGCGACCCCTCACTCCACGTTCGGGGCTCGGATCAGATTAGTGAGGGGTCGCGTTCGCTACCTGATGGTTCGTCCGCGCTTGGGCGCCGGCCTCTGGCTCGTCGCCGCTTGGGACCTAGATTCCCGCTGCGCGGGAATGAGGGGGACGGGCGAGGACGCCCATCCCACCCGGACCGAAGATTGGCCAGGAACGGGACCGGCGAGGACTCATCGCACCCGGACCAAAGATCGGGGCCAGGAACGGGACGGGCGAGGACTCATCGCACCCGGACCGAAGATTGGCCAGGAACGGGACGGGACGGGCGAGGACCACTTGGGCAGCGGGGGTACCGCCGCGAACGACCGAAGCTTGCCAGGCGTCTGAGCGGGCTATCAGACGAGTTTGGTGACGCCGGGAATCGCGACCTCGCCCGCCGAAAGCGGACCCAGCTCGAGCTTCGCGGGCATCAGGTTCAATTCGCTGGCGCTCTGCAACCAGCTCCACTGGAGCTCGCGGCCGGTGTAGGCCGACATGCGCCCCATGATGGCCGTGAGCGTGCTCTCGGCCACCTGTCGGCCTTCGTTGAGCGGTCGGCCGGCGCGAATGCTGGCGATCAGATCGGTGTGCTCCTGCACGTATGGGTTGACCGCGTTGCCACCGTCGTCGAACTCCCAGTTGCGTCGGCCGGTGATCTTCGCGGTGTTGGAGTTGAGGTGCGCTACGCCGTGCGTACCGACGATGACTTCGGCGACGCGGTCCGACGAACCCTTGACCTGCCGGCACATGCTGAGCGTGCGTACGCCGCTCGCGTATTCGTATTCAACGGCGAAGTGGTCGTAGATGTGGCCGAACTCGGGTGCGGTGCGTGCGGCGCGGCCGCCCATGCCGACGCACTTGACGGGCGTGGCCTGCATGGCCCAGTTGACGACGTCGAGGTTATGCACGTGCTGCTCGACGATGTGGTCGCCGGAGAGCCAGGTGAAATAGAGCCAGTTGCGGCACTGCCATTCCATGTCGGACCAGTTGGGTTCCTGCTTCTTCACCCACAGCTCGCCCTGGTTCCAGTAGCACTGCGCGCCGCGGATCTCGCCGATCTGTCCGTCGTGGATGCGGCGCAGCGCTTCGAGGTAATGCGGCTGATGGCGGCGCTGCGTGCCGGCGACCACTGCCAGGCCGCGTTGCTGTGCCAACTCGGACGCGGCGATCACCTGCCGGAATCCGACCGGATCGACCGCGACCGGCTTCTCCATGAAGACATGCTTGCCGGCGTCGATCGCGGCGGCGTAATGCGGCGGGCGGAATCCCGGCGGGGCTGCGAGCACGACCATATCGAGGTCGCAGCCGAGCACGCCCTTGTAATTGTCGAAGCCCGAGAAGCAGCGCTCGGGTGTGATCTGCACGCTATCGGCGCGATTGGCCTTGCCCGCGGTCTCGACCAGCCAGTCGCGCGCTTCTTCGACGCGATCCTGGAACAGATCGCCGAGCGCGACGATCTGCACGTTTTCGGCGGCCTGGACTGCATCCCACGCCGCGCCGCGGCCGCGCCAGCCGCAGCCGATCACGCCGACGCGGATGCGCTCCGGCGATTTGGCGATAACCGGCGGCGGGCGCATGGTGGTTTGCGCGGTTTTGTCGCAGCCGGTCACGGTGGCGGCGACGGACGCGAGGGCGGTGACGTGGAGAAAGTCGCGCCGCGACAGCGACGAACGACCGGCAGCGCGATTCTTCGACTGGTTGGACACGCGGATCTCCCTGAACGAGGTCCACATACCATAGAGCGGTTCAGCGATGAACGAAAGCGCCGCGCGGCGAGCGGCCGCGCGTTACATTCCGTCCATGCGGACCGGCATCACACTGGCGGGGATCGTCGGCGGATTGCTCGCGCTTGCGGGTTGCCAGTCGAGCGCGCGCGCCGGAAGCGAGATCTTCGGATGGGTGGGGCTGAGCGAGCGCCCGCTGGTCTACGCGGTCGCCAACGATCGGCCCGAGGCGCTGCCGGCCAAGGCGCTGCTCGAATTCGTTCCGCTCACGCCCTACGACGCGCTGAACCAGGCGCTGGCGCGGCGGCTGGGGCGACCGGTCGTCAGCGAGCTTTGCTTCACGTTCCAGGTGGCGCCCAATCTCGAGTTGGGCGTGAATCAGTGCGCGCTCGTCAGTGTGTCGCAGTACCTGCGCCTCTCGCGACGCGAGCGCTTTCCGCTGCTCGCGGTCGGGTTCGCCGGCGCCGCGAGCGAAGGCAAACGCGCCGTGCTGGTGACGCGCGCCGCGGAGAGCGTCGCGGCCGATTCGCTGGCACGCGCCGCGCTGGCGCTGGGAGAAAAGGGCAACGCGCGCACGCACTTCGCGGCCGCCGCCTGGATTGCCGCGCAGGGCGGTGCGCCGCAGGCGGTGCGGCACGTATCCGAGCCCGACCGGCTGGCGGCACGCGTCCGCGCGGGTGAGTTCGTCGGCGGCTTTCTCGAGGAAGCGGTGTGGGATACGTGGATTCGCACACAGGCGGACGCGGCGGAGGGGCTGCGCGAGGCTGCGCGAACGGTCGCGCTGCCCGAGCGGCTGATGATTGCCTCGCCGCAACTCGACGAGCCGCAGCGCGCGGCGTTGGCCGAGTCGCTTATCGATGGGCGCGGGCTGGGGTGGGCGCGGGCCCTGGCGCCGCTGGGGCTGTCGCGCTTCGTCGCGCCGAGCGATGAGCTGACGGCGACGCTGGCGGAGCTGGCGCGTTTCGCCGATGGCGGCGAATAATCGCGCTCCGGACACGAAATCGGGCGGGGCTTTCCCGAGGGGAAGGAACGCAGGGGCCATGGCGACCTTCGGCACATTCACGCGGCTGAAAGACAAGGGCCTCGCGGCGCTGCGCAGCGGCGACTACGTCGCGGCGCGGCCGTACCTGATTCAGGCCGCCGAGTGCATGATCGAGCTGGCCGAGGAGGAGCAGGACGCGGCGCGCCGCTCCGAGAAAGAAACCTATGCGCGCGAGCTGATGGACTTGGCGCGCAGTTGCGAACAACGCGCCGGAACGCCGGCGGCACGCGGCGGCGGCGGGCGAGATCGTGCGCGGGACGGCGACGAGGACAAGGGGACCGACGCGAAGGACTGGGTGGTCCGCGAGCGGCCCACGACCCGCTTTTCCGACATCGCCGGGCTGGACGAGGTGAAGGACGAGATCTACCTGAAGATGATCTACCCCTTCCTGCACCCGGAGCTTGCGAAGCACTACGCGATCGACGTGGGCGGCGGCATGCTGCTCTACGGTCCGCCGGGCACGGGCAAGACGATGTTCGCCAAGGCGGTCGCGTGCGAGCTGGATGCGACGATGTTCGTCGTCACGCCGGCGCAGCTCATGAGCAAGTGGGTCGGCGAAGCCGAACAGAATGTGCGAAAACTGTTCGAAGCGGCCAAGAGCGAAACCAAGAGCATCATCTTCCTGGACGAAGTCGAGGCGATGGTGCCGAAGCGCCGCACGTCGGACAGCACGGTGATGCAGCGCGTGGTGCCGCAGATTTTGCAGGAGATCGAGGGTTTCGACCGCAAGGCCGGGCGCGCTCTGCTGTTCCTTGGCGCAACCAACGAACCCTGGAGCCTTGATCCCGCGATGATGCGACCGGGCCGGCTCGATTCAAAAGTTTACATCCCGCTGCCTGACGCGCCGGCGCGGCTGCGCCTGTTCGAGATTTACCTCGGCAAGCGTCCGCTCGACGACGACCTGGACCTCGCCGCCTTGGTGGAGCGTACCGCCGGCTACAGCGGGGCGGATATCAAGGCCCTGGCCGAGCGTTCGGCACGGCGGCCTTTTTTGGAATCGGTGAGCGGGGCCGCGCCCCGTAAGATCAACATGTCTGACGTGCTCGCGGCGCTGGCGGAAACGCCGCCGTCGGTGAACAGCGCCGACGTGCAGCGATTCGAGCAGTGGGCCGCGCAGACGGGAGCCTCGGCATGACAGGCATCTGTCCGCGTTGTGAGACGATCCTGCGCGGCCGCTACTGCCCGCGCTGCGGCGCGCCGGCGCTCGCGCTGGCCGGTCGCTCCTACGCCGTGGCCGGCGAATTGCGATCATTGGGGGTGGCTTACGGGTTGTGGGCGCTGTGCCTGGTCGGCGCGGCCGGTGTGCATCGCTTCTATGCGGCGCGGTACCTGACCGGCGTGCTGTGGCTGGTCACGTGGGGGCTGCTCGGGATCGGTCTGCTCTACGACCTGCTCGTCATGCCGCGGCTCGTCGACGAGGCGAACCGGCGGCTTGCCTAGCGATGCGGATGGTGGGGCCATGCGAGCGCTGCGGATTTGCACGCGATGCGGCGAACGGCGTCGACGCCGATCGCGCTTCTGCGCGCGCTGCGGCTCCGCGTTCGACGTGAGCGCCGGCGCGCGGCGCGGCGTTCGCGGCGCCGGTCCCTGGTTCGCGCTGCCGATCGGATTTCTCGGGCTGCTGCTGATCCTGGGCGGCTGGACCTTTGACGACGTCGCGCCGTTTCTGTGGTGCGTCGCGGGCGGCGGATTGCTTCTGCACGTCGACCCGCGCTCAAGCCCGCCGCCGCGAACGCAGGAAGACACCGATGAGTCTCTCTGACCTGCGGAATCGGCTGGGCGACGAGGCGCTGGTGGCGGTGCGCGCCGGCGCGGGCCGCTGGCCGCGCGGGCTGCTGGGTTCCGAGCCGCTGCCCGACGCCTGGTGCGCCCTGCTCGAGCGCGCCGATGGCCGCTGCCAATTCGTGCCCAGCGGCGAGACCCCGCGCGCCGCGGACGCCGACACGCTGGTGCTGGTTCGCACGCGGCGCATTACGGTTCCGCTTCGTCACGCGACGACATCGCGCGACGGCCACGAGATTGAGGCCGCGGCTCAGATCATGCTGCAATGGGCGCCGCGCGAGGCCGACCTGCTCGCGCTGGGGCGCTACCTGGCGTCGCAGCCGGAGCTGACGCTCGCCGCGCTGGCGGCTGCGGCTGCGGCCGGTGGGGGTCGTGCGGCGCTGGCCGCGCACGTTTCCCAGCACGACGCCGGCACGCTGGTCGACGGCGACACGCGCGCCGCATTTGCCGAGCGATTGCGCAGCGATCTGAGCCGCTTTCTCTTCGAGACCGGCGCACAGCTCGAGAGCGTGGCCACGCTCGAGCTGTCGAGCCCCTCGCTGGCGGCGATGCGCCGTCGCGACAGCGACGCCAAACTGCGCGTCGCGCGCATCGCGGCCCAGGATCAGGTCGAGGCCGCCGCGCGCCACTCCGCCGCGGAGCGCCTCGCCGGCCTGAGCGAACTCTTCGGCAAGCTGAAATCCGCCGTCGGCGCCGATGCCGCGCGCTGGGCCGACGGGCTGACGATGCTCGCGCCGCCGGAGCGCGGGCGGCTGCTCGAGAATCTCTGGCGCCTCGCGCCGCACGCACGCCGCACCGAGTCGATCGTGGCCGTGTCCGGCCAGACGTGTCTGTGGCTGTCGCCGGCGCTGCGCGAACAGCGCCGCACGACCCTGCCGGACACGTTCGGCGGGCTACGCAGCCTTGCGTTGGATGAGCAGCGCGGCGAGCTCCTGATCGGCGCGGCGCGCGGCGCGTGGGTCGTGCGCGCATCCGACGGCGAAGTGGTGCGCGGCCTGCGCGGACCCGAGAGCGGGCCGCTGCGCACCGGCTTCAACTCGCTGCTGCGCGTCGCGGATTCCTACTTCGGCACGCACTCGCAGATTGGATTGGTGCAATGGACGGGCGCCGCCGAGGCGCGCGTGCTCTTCCCCGTGCTCGACGGCGCTCCTCAGGCGGTGCGCTCGGTCGTGCCGGGGCCGGGCGGCGCGGTCTTCTTCAGCGCCGACGACGCCGTGCAGCGCTACGACCCGGCGCTCGACGAGGTCTCGGTGCACACCAGCGCCGGAGAGACGATCGCCGCGCTCCGCGCGCACGAGTTCACGCTGCTGGCATCCACGGCGCAGGGCCGGCTGCTGCGGCAGGACGTTCGTCAGCCCGAGGATTGGTGGGCGCCGTTTCGCGCCAGCCATCCCATCGAGGCGTTCGCCGTGCGCGAGCTCGGCGGCGTGCTCGAAATTGTGGCTCCGGCCGGCTCGGCCGGTCTGGTGAGCATCTTCGATGAGCAGAACCTGACTCTGCGGCGGCTCGACAGCGCATCGCCGATCGTGCGGGCCTGGGCGAGCGACGATCTGATCCTGGGCCTCACGCACCTGCGCGACAAACTGTTGATCGCGCCCGCCGGCGCAGACACCCCGGCCGCGGAGCTTGCCGTTGCGCGAATGCTCGGCGGGCCGGTGCAGGATTCGGTGCTGGTCACAGCGCCCGCGTAGCCGTCACACCGTATCAGTCGCGCCCGAACGCAGCGATCTGATACAGGCAGCCCGCGCCCGGCAGCGGCCAGCGCACCAGTTGCCGCCGCTTCAGCCCGACGGCGTCGGCGTCGGCCAGGATTTCGCGGATCGTCGTGACGTGATATTCGCCCGTGAAACCGATGAGCTTGCGCCCGGTGCGGTAGAGCAGATTCTCGGTGGGGCCGGAGATGACCAGCTTGCCCGTCGAAGTCAGTTTTCTCGCGAAGACCCGCAGCAGGCTCTGGCGATCCTCGATGTGTTCGAGCACATTGGCAGCGATGATCGTCTCGATCTGGCCGTCCGGAACGGCCGGTTCCCACGCGTCGGCGGTCAGGAACTCCACGCGCGGCAGGTTCATGCGCTCGACCAGCCGTCGCGCCAGATCAAGCCGCAGGTCGGTCGCCTGCACGGTGCGACCGTCCGCGGTAAGCGTCGGCAGCAGCACGCCCGTGCCGCACCCGAAGTCGAACACGCGTGTGGACGGCCGCAGTGCGGCGACGCGCACGATCTGATGCAGCTTGCGCCAGAAGACGAGCCGCGACACGAGTCCCCGGCGCAAGTAGGACGGCACGGCCATGTCGTCGATGGCGTGCGACCCAAGCCGGGCTTCAAACTCCGCGACGGCGGCCTGCATCGCGGCGCGGGTTTCTCGTTGAGCGAGCAGCACGCGGGCGGTCTCCTGCGAACGGTGCGGTGCGAATCGTTATCGCGATGATAACGGGGGCTGCGCAGCGCGCGAATCCAGCCGCAGCGACAGCAATGCGAGCGCGAAATTGAACAGGTCGGCGGCCAGCCACGCCAGCCGTGAAATCAGCGGCAGCACGACCGGGAGCGGGGGCGCCAGAATCGGCTGAAGCATCCACAGCATCAGCGCATCGCGCACGCCGAGGCCGGCGGGGACTACGACGCTCAAAAACCCCACGACCCACGAACCCGCCATGATGCCCGCCAGTTGCAGCGCCAGGCGCGCATCGACCGCTCGATATTCGCTGGTCAGCAACGTGAGCGATGCGCCGAACAGCGCCCAGGCCAGCAGCGCGAATCCGCCCATCGACAGCAGCGCGCCACGACGGGGCGGCGCGTGTGCATCGGCCGGCGCCAGGCGCGCCAGCACGCGTCCGGCAGTGCGCAGCCAGACGTAGGGCCACGCGGCGACGAGCAGCACGGCCGGCAACGCTCCGATCGCGAGCCATGCGAGTGAAGCCGCGGGCGCAGCGAGCGAAGAGAGTCCATATGCGGTCGCGCCGGCGGCGCAGACCGTGGCGGACGACAACGCGACGGCGGCGGCGCTGTGCGGCGCGCTCAGTCCCGCGCGTCGCGCGACGCCGGTCGTCTGCGCCGCCAGGTTCAGTACGCCACCCAGCGGCAGGTATTTGGCCGCCTGCGAAAGCAGGTAAATTTGAACGATTGCGGAGGCGCGGGCGCTGCCGTGCAGAGCGCGCAGGGCGGCGTGAGTCGTTGCGCCGACGCAGGCCTGCGCCAGCATCATGCATAGCAGCGCCGCCGCCGACGCCGCGCCGACGCGCAGCGGCAGTTCGCCGAGTTGCCGGTGCTGCTCGACCAGCCGCCAGCCGAGATAACCGAGGAAGACGATCGCGATCGTCCAGCCCACGAGCGGGCGCAGCCAGCGGCGGGGTGAATTCGTGGAGGCGTTGTCGGCCGCGGCGCTCATGCGCCTCGCCGTTGCAGGCGATCACGGCGGCGCTGCTCGTAAAGTATGTTTTCGAGCAGGAACTGCGCGCGATAGAGCGCGCGGGCCTGCAATCCGAACAGCACGAGCAGAATCGCGACCGCCACGAAGAACGCGCCCGAGAACATCGCCCACTTCAGGAAGGAACCGGTGAGGATGAACGGAATGAGGCCGACAGTCGCCAGCACTGCGCCCAGCGCGGCGCTGATGGCCGCGAGCGTCGCGAAGACCAGATGCGGCCGATGGTTCAACAGCGTGCCGAAGAGGATTTGCAGCGTGCGGACACCGTAGTTCAGCACGTTGGACGCCACACGCGAGCGGCCGAACTCGCGCACGCCGCGCACCGCCAGCGGCACTTCGACGATTCGCATGCCCTTGAAGGCGAGTTCGAGGATCGTTTCGTGTGTGTAGGTGAATGCGCCCATCAAGTTGAGGCGGATCAGTGCGTCGTGGCTGTAGGCGCGAAATCCGCACGAGACGTCGCGCAACTGCCGCCCGCTGAGGCGCGAAACCAGCCCCGCGACCGCGTGATTGCCCCAGCGTTTTACGGACGGCATGTCCGGCAGCAGGGCGGGATCGAGGAAGCGCGAGCACGTCGCCATGTCGGCTTGGTTGGTCAGCAGCGGCGCCACCAGTTGCGGGATCTGCGCCGGATCGAACTGGCCGTCGCCGTCGATCGTGACCATCACGTCGGCGTCGTTGGCCAGCGCGTCGTGCAGCGCCGACCGAAAGACAGCGCCGAGCCCGCGGCGCGTGCCGTGGGAAATCACGGTGGCGCCGGCCGCCTGCGCTTCGGCGGCGGTGGCGTCGGTCGAGCCGTCGTCGATCACGACGATGCGGACGCTCTCGACGCCATCGAGTTGCGTCGGCACGCCGCGCACAACACGCCCGATCGTCGGTCCTTCATTCAGCGCGAAAATGTTGACCTGCACGCGCACCAATTTCTCCGTCCTGCGCGGCGGAGCCGGCGGGATGACGCGCACCTCGGGGCCGAGCCTGAGCGATTCCGTCACGGGCGCGGGATTCACGGCGCGCTCCCGGGCGGCCGGCACGGCGCCGCTGAAGCGGCTTCAGGGAGTGATTCCTGCGCGGCGTAGGACGGTGACCTGACCATCGCCGGAATCGTACCGTTCGCATCCTTGCAATGCAGCGGCCGCGACCGCGGAATTCGCGGCTTCAAGGCGGCGCAGAGTGTCGGCGGCGAGAAACACGATGTCGAATTCGGCCGCACGGTCGAGCGGGAACGGCTGGTCGGGCTTGGTGAGTTCGATCCGCGCGTGCGCGAGCCGCATCCCCGCGCCGAGTGCGAGCCAGCTTCGCACCGCCCAGGGCCCGCGATTGAACAACTCTCGCCCGTAGATTGCGCCGTCAAACAGGATGGTGTCCGCACGCTCGAGGTGGACAAGCCGCGCCATGTCGGTCAGTCCCGCCATACGCTCGGCGGCGTTTGCGCGCACGTCGCCCTCAGCCATGCTGCGGACGAACCGCTGGGCTGGCGCAATGCCCACATAGCCCAGCATAAGCACCGCAAGCAGGAGCAGCGGCGCTCGCAGCCAGGACACGGATACCGCAATGGCCCCAGCCGCGAGCGAGCCGAACACCGCGAGCGGCAGCACGCTGCGCCGGAAAAATTCCTCGGGCGGCGCGAGGCGGACGTGCGTCCACGGCGCGCTGACCAGCACTGTGACCGCCGCAAGCGCGACAAGCGCTCCCAGCCACAGCACCGCCGCGGCCGAGCGATTCGGTGTCGCGCCGGCGGAAATCAGTCGCGCTGCGCCGACGGCGCTGAGCACGCACAGCAGCGGCAGCGCGGGGACGGTGTACCGCGCGCTGACCGGCGGGTTGCTGACGAGGCCGCCGGCCACCAGAAGCAAGAAGACCATCAGCGGTGTGAGCATTAGCAACGTGAAAGGGAGCGACCGCAAACCGGCGGCGCCGAGCAGCAGCACACCCGCGTACAGCGCGCTGAGATGCAGATTGTCCGGCTGCGCCATCCACGTCAGCCAGGTCCAGGGATCGGGACGCGGCGTGCCTGCATTGAATTTGCGCAGCGCTTCGAGGTTTTCCGGGCGCACGCTGAACCATGGGTCGCCGAGCAGCAATCCGTCGAGCGCGAAGAGCAGTGCGAGCGCCGCAGCGGCGCCCCCCAGATACGAAAGCACGCGCCGCACCCGCGCCGCATCGAGCCCCAGCGCGTTGCGATCAACGAGCAGCAGCGTCGCGAGCCAGCCCAGCGCCAGACCGGTTTCCTTCGATTTGAATGCATAGACCAGCAGCGCGCCGAGCAGAGCCGCGCGGGCGCTGTGGATCGGGCGCTCGCGCGCGACCGGCCCCAGCACCAGCGCCGTCGATACGCACGCCGCCAGCATCACGCTGTAGTCAGGATACGCCAATCCCAGCGACCAACTGAACGTGACCTGCGTAAGCAGCAGATAGATCGCAACGCCGCCGGCAAACAGCCGCTGTGCCCACGGCAGGCAACCCAGCGACCAGCCGAGCGCGACGAGGCTCACGGCCGCGCTCACGGACCACCACACGCGCGTTGCAACCAGCGGGTCGTGGTAGGCGCGCATGAACGCCGCGAGCGAGTAGATATGGCCGTAGCGGTTCATCACCCAGGCTTCCGGCCGCGGCTCGTATGCGATGCCCATGTAGAGCAGTTCGTCCCAGGTGACCGGCCCGGCGGTGAGAGGAAAGAAGAACGCGCTCAGCAGCGCGACGGCCAGCAGCGCCCACAACGGCGACAGGCGCGCACGCGACGCTGCGGGTGCGGTTGCGGTCGCCGGCGCGGCGCTCATGCGGAGACGCCTGCTGCGCCACGCACGGCGCGTCGTCGCAGGCATTCTTCGAAGTACGGAGCGAAACCCTGCACGCGGCGCTCCCAATACCACGCCTTGGCCGATTCCAGGTTCTCGCGCGAAAGCTCCGGCAGCAGCCGCGCGCGGTCGTCGGCCAGGCGGCGGATCGCGTCCACCAGGCACTCCACCGAGCGCTCCGCGAGGATGAACTCACGCTGGCGCGGCCCGAGCGCGGCCCGCACGATCCCCACGTCCGTGCTGATGATCGGCACGCCGCAGGCCAAAGACTCCAGCACCGGGTTCGGCGTGCCTTCGATCAGCGAGGTGCAAACATACGCGTCGAGGTGCGCGTAGATCTGAGACGCCATCTCGCGGTGCGGCAGCAAGGGCGAATGGGCGCGATCGTAAAGCTTCAACTCCACCGGGACGCCTTCGGCTTTCAGTCGCTCGATCGCGGGATTGAGGATCGTGTGCACGCCCTTGTAGTCATGCTTGCCATCGCCCCAGCGGCTGTTGCCGGTCCAACCCAACACGAGCGGCCGCGCTCCGGCGTTCTCGAAGCGCTCGGCCCCGAGCGGACCGAACAGCTCGGGATCTACCCCGTCGGGCAGCACCGCGGCCGGCGGCGGGTAGTCGGGCAGCCCCGCGTAGATCGCCTCCAGCCGCCACGAGCCGACGTAGTACGCGTCGACCAGATCGCGGTAGATCGGCGCTCGCGCTGCGAGTTCGTCCGGCTCGAGATGCAGGTGGTCGTAGATGCACGTGGAGAACGCGGGCCGGCGCACAACGCGTTGTAAAAACCGGTCATAGTCGCCGGGCAACGCACGCACGTATGAGCGGCAGTGCTCATTGAGCAGCAGATGCACGAATTCGCGCCAGAACACGTGCACCAGGTCGAACTCGCGCGCCGCGAAAAAGAGCTGCGCGGCATTCTCGGTGTCGCTCGTGACCAGAATCTCAAAGTCAAAGCGGTCACTCAGATGGCGGCGAATCTGTTGCGAGATGTTCCAGAACGCCCAGCCCGGCGCGTCGATCACCAGCGCCACGCGCGGCTTGGAACGCGGTTCCGCGGCGATCGTCGGCGCCGCGGCGCCGGTTTCGCTCGCCGGCGGCGCTAGCGCCGCTTCCTGGCCGAGGTCGAGTTCCCGACGGCGCTGGCGCAGCCACTCTTCGACTCCGCTCGTCCAGATCACGAATCCGTGCTTGCTCTGCAAGTGCTCCGCCGAGCGCTTCAGAATCTCCATCGAAAAGCGACGCCGCTCGTAGTCCTTGTCGTCGCTCTCCTGCGGCAGCGGATGGTCGTGCACCAGCAGCGCCCGCCGCACGTTTCCGATCTTGTATCCGAGCCGGAACAGCCGCAGTGAGAAGTCGATGTCCTCGAATCCGATGAACATGCCTTCGTCGTAGCCGCCCGCGGCCGCGAAAGTGTGTCGATTCAGCACGCACGCCCCGCCGAACAGGAACGTCGAGAGGAACGGCGGGCCGTCGCCGGCGTCGTCAGCGGTCTGCGTGCAGGCCGAGCCGCCGCCGATGTAGAGCCGGTCGCCGACCTGGTCGAGGTACAGGTGCCCGCCGCGAGCGAAGATCGTGCGCCGGTCGCGGTCGAGCAGCGGCAGGTTGAGAAAGTGGCATCCCAGCAACGCCAGCGCTTGTTGCAGCTCGCGAACCGGGTCGCCGACAAACACCATGTCGTTGTCGAGGCACATCACCCAGTCGGTCTGCACGAACGGCATCGTGCGATTGCGCCCGCCGGCGACGCCGTAGTTATCGTCCAGCTCGACGAGGCGCCCCACGCAAGGCAGTGAAGGCAGCGCGTCGCGCAGGGCGCTTCGCACGTCGGGGCTCGATCCCTGATCGACGATCAGCACTTCGCCCCGGAACCAGGGCAACTCTCGCTTGATCGACTCCAGCAGCCGCAGCGAGAGCACCGGCCGATTCAGCGAGAGAAATGAGATCGTCAAGTTGCCGCCGTTGCGGCCGATGTTCGCGCCCTGCAGGCGGTAGGCGTCTGCCGCCGCCATGGCGTGCAGCGGTGCAGCGACGTATTCGAGCGACTGCAGCCCGGGAAGCAGTTGCAGCGTCCGAGACATTCCAGCTCCGATTCGCGCCGCTCGCTGACAGCGCCGGCGGCAGTGTAGTGCCCGCGGTCCGCGCCGCGGCGACGTGTCGTCAGCGCTTTCGCGCCCGGCGCAGCAGCGACCAGATCGGCGCCGGAATCCAGCGCTTCAATCGATCCAGATTTTCGATGCGACGCCGCCAGTCCGCGATCTGCGCCACCTGCTCCGGCTCGAGCGGCGGCCGCTCGCGCATTGCCGCGCGCAGCGCTTCGAGTTCAGCCTCCGTGCGCTTCGCGCGCTCCGCGGCGTCCGCGACGTGCGCTCGAGCCGCCGCCGTCTCGTCGCGCAGGTATTGATTCTCGGCCTGCGTCGCGGCGAGTCGCAGCCCGGTCGCGCGATAGTCGGTCTGCATGGCCGAAAACTGTGCACGCAGACCGTTCAGCGCACCGCGCACATCCGAGTTCTGCGCGCGTTCCGTCAGCAGTTCCGCCTGCACCGCCGCGAGCTCGGCGCGAACCGGCGCGATGGCCTGTCCCGACTCGCTGTCATACAGCCGCTGCCGCAGAGAGCGCACTTCATCGCGCAGATTGCGCACGCTGAGCGATTCCACGGCGCGAAAACTCGCGGTCATCGAGCACGGGAAGAGCACGCATGCCGGCTCGGCGCCGGCGCCCACGTCCGGACCGCACACCGCCACGAAATAGCTGCAATTCGCGTCGGATATCAACTCGTCCGCCGGCAGCATCGAGGCGCCGGGCAGTGCCGCGGCGCGCGTGATCACCCTCAGCGAGTCTTCGCCGCCGCCGGGAATCAGGTTGGCGTCGTTCATCGGCAGGGTGACGAATCCGCTCAGCGGCGTGCCGTAGAAATAGGACTTCGGTCCCTCGAAGATGCCGTCAAACAGCGCTCGGAACTCGCCAAAACGAAATTTCCGCCGGTGATAGGGATTTCCTTCCGACGGTGTGGGGTAATACCAGTAGTCGTTCGGGCATGACACGATGACGGCGCCGCCGGGCCGGAGCTGTTGCGACAGCAGCCGCAGCAATTTCTCCGCGTCCAACACGTGCTCGATGGTCTCGAGGCACACGATCAGATCGAACGCGCCGGGCGCGAACAAATCCATCAGTCCTTCGGCCGCGGCTTCGTGATAGTGAACGTCCGGCGACGCGAAGTAATGGCGCGCCGCAGCGATCGCCTCGGACGCGATGTCCACGCCATCCACGCGGGCAGCGCCCCACTTGTGAAGCAGATAGCTGCCGTATCCCTGGCCGCACGCGATATCGAGCACGCGCCGCCCGCTGCAGAACGGACGCGCCACCGAGTACCGCGCGAGGTGGCTCGCGGCCTCCACGGCGTTGAAGCGGCCATCCTCGTCGAACGCCAAGCGCTCAATCATGCGGTCGTGCTCTCCTTGCCATGCGAAACCGCCGGTCGGCCGTCGACTCGCCATTCGCGCGGCAGGTCAATCAGCCCGTGAGCCTGGAACCGGTCGACGACCTGAAACGGACACTGGTGCACCGCTTCGCCCAGCACCGCCAAGCCGCGCTCATCGTTGATCGCCACGCGCCACTTGTAGCGGCCGGCGAGCAGTCGCAGATTCGGAAACCGCACCACGAACTCGCCCTGTCGCCGCACCGGATACGCCTCCAGCCCGTCCATCAGCGTCGTCGTGCCGCACACGTAAAAGTCGTCGTGTCGCTTCAGGTTGAACACGAAGCAGCAGCGTTCCGGCAGATCGTCGCGCAAGGCGCGGTAGCGCGCCCGCAGCACCACGTCGCACCCGCTCCGCACTTCCGCCAGCGGCGCGCCGCGCGCGTCTTCAAACGCGACTTCGGTGAACGCGAACAGTGCCGGCGGGGCATCCGCATCGCCGGCGGTCGGCGTCGCGGACGGCGCTTCGCGCGGCGAGGTGCGTGCCTCGGCCTGTTCGAGCTCGTAGGTGTAGCGGTCCACAACTTCCGCCGCTGCGCCGAAGGCCACCCGTTCGCCTTGGCGCAGGTAGAGCGCCCGCTCGCAGATGACCTTGACCAGGTAGGGATCGTGCGACACGAACAGAATCGTGCAGCCCGAGTCGCGAATCTGGTAGAACCGCTCGACGCAGCGACGTTGAAAGCCGGCGTCGCCGACCGCCAGAATCTCATCCACGATCAGCACGTCGGGGTCGGTGTGAATCGCCACCGAAAACGCCAGCCGCGCCTGCATGCCGCTCGAGTAGGTGCGCACCGGCTGGTCGATGAAATCGCCGATGTCTGCAAAGGCCGCGATCGCGTCGAAGCGCGCGCGCATCTGCGCTTCGCTCAGCCCCAGCAGCGCGCCGTTCACGAAGACGTTTTCGCGGCCGGTGAATTCCTGATTGAAGCCCGAGCCGAGTTCAAGCAGCGCCGCGACGCGCCCGCGGACCTCGAGCGTGCCTTCGGTCGGAGCGACGGTGCCGCACACCAGTTGCAGCAGCGTCGACTTGCCGGCGCCGTTGCGGCCGATGACGCCGACCGTCTCGCCGCGCTGCACGTCAAAGTCGACGCCGCGCAGGGCCCAGAATTCCTCGTAGAAGCGGCGGCGGCCGCGCCACAGCATCTGCTTGAGCCGGTCGACCGGCCGGGAATAGATCTGATAGGCCTTTCCCAGGCCGCGCCCGCGGATCACCGGCTCAGCAGACATCGGCGAAGCCCTTGCGCGTCTTGGCGAACCACATGTACCCCAGCCACGCGATCGCCCACGCGGCCAGCGTGTGACCGCCCAGCGTCTGCCAGTCGGGCGCCGGGCCTCCGAAGAGCACGCGCCGCGAGGATTCGACCACCACCGCCAGCGGGTTGAGCGCCAGCGCTGCGTAGACCGTAGGGTGCACGACGTCGCGCAGCCGCGCGAGCGGGAACAGAATCGGCGTGAGGTAGAACAGCACCGTCGTCAGCACGGGAATGAACTGCGCCACGTCGCGCACGTACACGCCCAGCGCCGACAGAAACCACACCAGCCCCAGTGTCAGCAGCAGCAGCGGCGCCAGCACCACCGGCCACAGCAGCGCGCTCAGCGGCGGCGTGCCGAGCAGCAGCACATAACCCAGTACAAACGCCCCGCTTGCCACCAGCGCGTTGAACAGCGCCACCAGCAACGAGACCCACGCCAGGCTCTCCAGCGGAAACACGACTTTCTTGATGTAGCTGACGTTTTCGAGCAGCAGGCGCGGAGCGCGCGTGAAGCACTCGTTGAAGATGTTGAACACGATCATGCCGCTGAACAGCACCAGCGCGAACTGTCCCGTCCCTTCGACCTCGAACCCCCAGCGGCCGGGGAACACGACCGAGAACACGAACGTGAACACCGCGAGGTTGAGCAGCGGCACCAGCAGCGCCCAGAACCAGCCGAGCAGCGACCCGCGATAGCGCGCGGCGACCTCGCGCCCCGCCAGGCGCAGGACGAGCCGACGGTCGCGCCAGCCGCAGCGCAGCACGTCGAGCGGGTTGCGAAGAACTCTCGATGAGGTTTCCGTGGAGACCGCGAGCATCGGCACCGCAATCCGTGTGGCCAATTCGATGACTATAGCCGTCGGCGCGGATTCTGACAGACCGCACGCGCCGCCGAGTGAAGCCCGGTCTCAGCGCCGGCTCGACTTCGTGCGGGACCACCGCCGATCTCGACAGGCGCTTCGCGCTGCGTACAATTGCCGCCGCACGGCGGCGCAGCGCGCGCCGCCCCCTTGTCCGAAAGGAGTTGGATCATGGGATTCTGGTTCGCATTCGTCGCGCTGCTGTTCGCGTTGTTCGGCGGCCTCGTTTCCTTCGCGTAGCCGCACTCGCTCGGCTGAAACTGCACAGTCGCGAGGGTGTTCGCCCGGCTCAAGCGAACGCCCAGAATATTGCTGCGCCCATGAGCGAAACCGCTCCGAGCCCCATCGCGACCCACGCCTGCACCGGGCGCCGGCTCGACGCGACCGGCGTCTGCAGCGCCTGGTAGCCGAGCACAATCGCCGCCAATCCGGGCAGCACCAGCATGAACAGCGGCACCGCCAGCACGCCCGCCGTCAGCGCAGCCATGGCGCGCGTGTCACGGCGAACGCGATCCATCGTGACCGCGCCGTCGATGCTGAACGGCGCGTTGCAGTTGGCGCACACGTCGGCTTCGATGGGGCTCAGCTCGCGGCAGCGCGGACAGCGAATCCGCGAAGTTCCATCGTGCTGGCGCTCGATGGTGGGAGCGTGCTCTCCGCTGGCGGCGTAGGCGTGCACCGGCGCGGGCACGTCCGGCGCCTCCTCGAGCAGAATCGCCGGGTCTGCGCGCCCCGAATGGGCGTCCACGTGCGGGACCGTCATGCGTCCCGCGCACGTCGGACAGCTCCCGGTCTGTCCCGACATGCCGGAGTTCGCTTCCAGCAGCGACGAGCACCGTGGGCACGCGAAATGAAACACGACGCGCGGGGCGTTGCTCGGCGCGCCTGCGCGCACGATTTCACCGTTGGCCGGCGGCGGCGGCACCCGCACAACGCTCCAGCAGTGCGGGCAATGCACGTTCCGCCCCGCCCACTGCGGCCGGGCGAGCACCGGCCGGTCGCAGCGCAGGCAGATCATCTGAAAACGGGATGCGTTCGCTACGTCGATCATGAGCGCCGCCTCGGTGCGCCATCCATACTACGCGGAAGCGGCTCCACCCGACTGGTCGGCCGTCACGAGAGAGTCCTTCGGAACTGCGCCCGAACGAGTGAGGGGTCGATGCGGGTTCGACCCTCTGCCAGTCTTTGGTCTGGGTGGGATGGGCGTCCTCGCCCGTCCCCCTCATTCTCGCGCAGCGGGAATCGAGGTTCAATCACCCGTGCCGGAGCTGGCCTTTCGCGACGTCCTGGTGCGAAAATCCCCTGCGACAAATTTACCCAGCCCCGAACGAGGGGTCGATGCTGGTTCGGTGCGCTTTCGAACGTTGGTGAGAGTGCTGCGGTTGGCCTCCGGCTGGTCTTTTGGCCCCAACGGGGCCACTCAGCCTCAGCCCAGGGCAACGCCCTGGGAAAACGATCCCCCGTCCGCGCAAGCCCTGAAAGGGCGACTCAATCTCACGGGGAAACACTCGATCAACCCGCCAATCGGCCCGCCCCTCTAGGGCTTGCGCATCGGTGCCCCGATTATCCCCGGGCTTTGCCCGGGGCGGAAGCTGAAACGCACCTTCGGTGCTCAAACGCCCGCACCATTTTTTTTGTTCACCCGGACGAAGCCGCCTTCACGCGTTCTGATGCGAGATTCTCGCGTGCCGATCCCGATAGTCCGATCGCCCGGCAGTCGCGCCCACCGCTCGACCGAGCTTGCCGCCTCTGACGTATACTGCCGCTCGCGCAGCGGGGACGGCCCGCCCGAGTGCGGGCGGCTTCGCGTTCGGTCGGCCCTCGCCCAGCTGGCAACGGCCTCACGCGACGCCGCGAGTGGAGACCATGAAAACGATTCATCGAGCAGTAAAGATCGTCGGACTCGCCGCCTGTCTCGCCGCCTCCGGCGGCTGCCAGTGGCTCGCGGCGCCGTGGATCATGTGGGGCGAGCGCCCCACACGCACGGTTCCCGCCGAGTATCCCTATCTCAAGGACAAGTCGGTCGCGATCGCCGTCTGGACCGATCTCGACACCCAGGTCGAGTACCCGCACGCGCGGCTCGAACTCGCGGAGCACTTGAAGGCCGCGATGGACGGAAACGTAACCGGCGCAAAATTCATCCCGATTCGCGAGATCGTCGACTTCCAGAATCGTGATCTCGACTGGGATCGCGCCGACCCGGCGCAGATGGGCGAGGAACTCGGCGCAGATCGCCTCGTGCTGGTCGAGCTATCGGATTTCACCACCCGCGAACCCGACAGCCCCCATCTTTACCGCGGCCGCATCTCCGCCAACGTGAAGGTCTACGACACCGCGGTCGCCAACTCACGCCCCGCTTTCCGAAAACTCGTCGAAACCAGCTTCCCGCCCGAGGGCCCCGCCGAATGGGGCGCTACCGATCGCGCCGTGCGGCGCGGCGTAATGGAAGCCTTTGCGACCGACGTCGCCGGGCTCTTCCACGACCGCAAAGAGGAAATCAAGTGACGGCGCGGTTTCTCGCTCCTTCGCTCCTGCTGTGCGCTGCGCTGGCGAGCGGCTGCCAGTTGCTCGGCGCAGCGGCGTACTACCTCGGTCCGCCGCGCTTGCAGCCGCCCGAGTACAGGCTGCCGGCCGACGCGCGCCTGGCGCTGGTGTTCGAGTCGATGCAGCCCAGCCAGCAGCATCCGGTCGTCATCCGCGCGATTCACGAGCGCCTCGCCAAGCACCTGAAAGAGCACAAGGAAACGCAGGCGGCGAAAATGGTGTCATTCGAAAACACGCTGCGCGTGCGGCGCGAGCCGGGATTCTCGAGCTGGAGCGTGCAGCGCATCGGGCGCGAGATCGACGCCACGCACGTGCTCTATGTCGAGATCGAGGAATTCCGCGGCCGCATGGAGCCCGAGGTGCCGGTCGTCATGCCGCTGCTGAAGTTGCGCTTCAAGCTCATCGCCACCGACGCCGAAGCCGACAAGGCCCGTGTCTGGCCACCGCAGCGCGACGGGCGCGAGCTCACCATGACGCGACCCGCCGAAGACGTGACCGATTCGTTCGGCGAGGACCGAGCGCTGCGCAAACTCGGCTACGACACAGCGTATTTCCTGTGCACGCCGTTCATCGAGGTCGATCTCGAATCCGCGCCGCCGCGGGAAGATGACCGCTGATCGGCGGACGGCCGGCGACTGGCGCAGGCTGGCTGCGCTGGGCGTCCTGGCGCTGCTGCTGGTGGGCGGCAGCGCGCTTCTGGGCCGGCCGGCGCTGACCGCGAGTGACCTGGCCGATTGGCGCAGCCTGTTCGATTCTGAACTGCGATCGCCGTTCTGGGATCTGCGCGTGCCGCGCACGCTGCTCGCCGCGAGCGTCGGCGCCGGGCTGGCGCTGGGCGGCGTCGTGTTTCAGGTGATTTTCCGCAACCCGCTGGCGTCGCCATACACGCTCGGCGTCGACGCCGGCGCGTCGCTGGGGGCGGCGGTGGCGCTGTACATGGGGCTGTCGTCGGGATTGGCGGGGGCTGCGTTCGCCGGCGCCAGTCTGGCGCTGCTGCTGGTGTACGGCGTCGCATCGCTGCGCGATTCGCGCGACGTGGCGCGGCTGCTGCTGGGCGGTTTGTGCGTGGCGTACCTGGCCAGCGCAGGCGTCACGCTGACCGCGTACCTCGGCGGTCGCGACACCGCCGGCGACATCGTCTTCTGGATGATGGGATCGCTCGGAAACTACCGGCCGGCCGCGATCGCCGAGATTCTGGCGTGTCTGCTCGTCACGTTGGCCGCGACGCTGCTCTGGCGGCACGCGCTGGATGCGCTCGCGCTCGGACCCGAACTCGCCGGCGCGCGCGGGGTGCCGGTGCGAAGGGTGGTGAGCGTCAGTCTGGCTCTGGTGGGTTTGCTCACGGCGGTGAGCGTTGCCAACTGCGGGCCGATCGGCTTCGTCGGCGTGATGGTGCCGCACATGGCCCGCGGATTGGTGGGCGCGCGGAGCGGCCGGCTGCTGATCGGCTCGGCGCTGCTGGGGGCGGGGTTTCTGGCGGTATGTGACGGTCTGACGCGCTGCGTGGGCGGGTTTGAGCCGCCGGTGGGCGTGCTGACAAACCTGATCGGCGGTGCGTTTTTCTTCTACCTGCTGGCGACGCGCGATCTGAGCGGCGCGCCGCGGTGATTTCGCGCGCTGGAATGCTGCGCCGGGCTGGACATTGGCGCAGCCGCCGCCAATACTGCTGGGGAAATCAGGGACGATTTCACTGCTTGCCTCGGGGTCGAAACGGAATTCGCGAGAATCAGCCATGAAACGAGCCGCGCTGCTGGTGATTGTCGCGCTGCTGGGCGCGCTGTCGGGTTGTGCGCAATCGGAGCGCCGGTTGTCGCCGTTGCCGAGTCCGCCGCTGGCGACGCGTCGTCCGCCACCTCCGCCGCAACCTCGTCCGCAGCCGACGCCGCGGCCTGCGCCGCCGCCGCTGGTGCAGAAGCCCGCGCCG
The DNA here is from genome assembly GCA_964388675.1 of uncultured Planctomycetales bacterium. Lineage (GTDB taxonomy): Bacteria > Planctomycetota > Phycisphaerae > UBA1845 > Fen-1342 > CAYMBL01. The sequence continues at coordinate 8,464 of CAYMBL010000039.1, read as the reverse complement.
GCGCCCGCACCGACCGCACGATTGAACGGTGCGGAATTGACGCCGCCCGGCGGCATCACGCCCGGCAAGTGGCAGACCGTGGTGGTTCACCATTCGGCGAGCAATCGCGACACGCCGCAGGGCATGGATGCGTATCACCGGGTTTCGCGCGGTTGGGAAAACGGTTTGGGCTATCACTTCGTGATCGGCAACGGCGTGAACTATCCCGACGGCAAGATCTTCGTCGGCCCGCGCTGGAAAAAGCAGATTCAGGGAGCGCACTGCGGCGTGCCCGCGGGAACGTATTTCGGCGTGCGTCGGCCCAAGAACTATTTCAATGAGCACGGCATCGGCATCTGTCTGATCGGCGATCTGGAGGGCGGTCAACCCACGTCGCGGCAGCTTGCGACGCTCGAGCAGCTCACATCCTGGCTGTGCGGTCAGACCGGCGTGCGCGCCAGTCAGATTTACGGCCACGGCCAGGTGAAGCAGACCGAATGCCCAGGTCGAAACATGCGGCCGCGGCTGGCGGGCCTGCGCCGAACGGTCGCGGCGTCGCTGGCGCTCGGCGACGATCTGCCGCTGATCGAGGAGTGGGGCGACGAATTTGTGCTGCTGTCCGAGCCGGTGGAATCGTCGCTGATGGGGCCGGTGTTGCCGTCGCCGTGCGACTGCGGCGCGCTGCACGCGGACACGACAGACCTCGCGCGTCTCGATTTCGGCTTCGGATTCGCCTCTAACTAATTACGCATAATGCAGTTACGTTGAGGCGAACGCGGTATGCCTCCGGGCGTGCGCCGGTTCGTGTCGCCAATTGGAGCGTCTGACACGCGGCGCGCTGCGAGGCGTTTGGCGCTGCGTAGGGCTCGGCGATTCGCGCGGCGCCTCGAATTCCACGCGCGGGTTCACGCGGCCCGTTGTCGCGATTCGCGGGGCTGCGCATAATTCCCGCGCCAGCGGCTGCGCCGTACGGATGCGGCGGCTGCTGCTGCGCGTCGTGCGCCAGGGTTTGGCATTCGCGAGGTCGAACCACGAGGGCTGAGTGATGGCGAAGAAGAAAAAAGCGGCGAAGTCCGGCGCGAAGAAGGCGACGAAGCGCACCGGCGCGCTCAAGTCGGCGAAGAAAGCCAAGTCGGTGAAGCAGGCGAAGTCGGCGACGAAAGCGAAGTCGACGAAGAAGGCGACCAAGAAAGCCGCTAAACCGGTGAAGGCGGCGGCGCGCCGACCTGCGGCCGCTGCGAGGCCGACAACTGCGGCCAAGCCGAAGGCTGCGCGCCCGGCAGCAGCGAAGCCGGTCGCAGCGAAGCCGGTCGCACCGAAGGTCGCGACGCCGAAGGTCGCAGCGCCGAAGAAGTCGCAGCCGATGATGAAGCCGCGCGTGGTTGCGCCGGCCGCGCCGATCGAAACGCCGCGCTGGGCGCCGCCCGAGCCGCTGCCGTTTGCGCCCGCAGAGCCGCGACCGCGGCGCGATGCGTTTGACGACGAGCCGGTCGAGGACGCCGAGCGTGTCGGCGGCGACGATGAGGAAGACGGCGTCGACGACGAATTGGCCGACGATGGCGACGAAGTCGGCGGGTTCGACGAGCGCGACGACTACTAGCCGCGCGGCGCGGTTGTCGTGGCGCGTTCGCTGCGCCGGCGGGCGGAGCGGGGTTGCCGCGTCCGCCTCAATGAATCAGCTTGGCCTCGGCCAGGTCCAGTTCTTCCATGACTTCGCGCAGGGCGTCGTCGCTGATGAGCCCGTCGTCGCGCATCTCGATCAGGTGCTGGCGCTCAGCGGTCAGCGCTTCACGCCGCAGCGATCCCAGCGAATCGGCCGCGGGTAGCGGCGCATCGTCGCGTTCCTCGAGCAGATGCTGCGCAAAAGCCTGTATGCGTTCTTCGTAGGGCACGCGCAGCCGTTCGATAAGGTCTGGCGCCGCGGCGTCGGTCTCGAGCAGCGTCTCGAGCCTGGCGATCGCCGCGTGCGCCGTCTCGTAGCGCGCCAGCGCCAGTTCCTGAAGATGGTCGCGCTCGCGGGGGATGCGCAGCGCGCGCACGAGCGCCGGCAGCGACAACCCCTGCAGCACCAGCGTGACCATGATGACGCCGAAAGTGATGAAGATGACCAGGTCGCGGTACGGGAACGGCGCGCCGCTCTCGATGAAGCGCGGGACCGCGAGCGCCGCCGCCAGCGAAACCACGCCGCGCATCCCCGTCCAGCCGATGAGGAAGAGCTGTCCGCTGGGCGGAAGGGGGTCACGAGCGCGAAGTGCGGCGCTGATCGCGCGCGGGATCGTCGCCGCGACGTAGACGTAGCCGATGCGGACGACGATGGCGGTCAGGCTGATGGCCGAGACGTAGGTGAGCAACTCGACGGCGCTGCGCTTCTGTTGCAGGATCACGAGCACGCCCGGCAATTGCAGCCCGATCAGGATGAACACGATGCCGTTCAGCAGGAAGATCAGCGCTTCCCAGATTGCGATCAATCGCAGCCGTGTGCGTGAGTTCATGGCGCGGGGATTGGCGCGGGCCACGTAAATGCCGGCCGTTACCGCCGCGAGCACGCCCGAGACGTGCAGTTTTTCGGCGGGCAGGTAGGCGAGGTAGGGCGTGAGCAGTGCGGCGACGATCTGCACGCTCTCGTCTTCGATGAAGCGCCGCAGCCACGACGAAAGCACGCCCGCGACCAAGCCGACCAGCACGCCGCCCAGCGCCACCATCGGCACGGCGAGCGAAGCGTCGTAGAGCGAGAACGCGCCGGTGACCGTGGCCGCGATGGCGAAGCGGTAGGCCACCAGCGCCGTGGCGTCGTTCACCAGGCTTTCGCCTTCGAGGATCGTGACGATCCGCCGCGGCACGTTCAGGCGGCGCGTGATGGCGGTTGCGGCGACGGCGTCGGGCGGCGAGACGATCGCGCCCAGCATGCACGCGACCGACCACGGCAGCTCCGGCACGCACAGCCGCGCCACCGCGGCGACGGCGAACGTGGTGATGAGCACCAGCCCGATCGCCAGCATCGCGATCGGCCGGGCGTTGGCCTTGAAGTCGCGCCACGAGGTGACCAGCGCCGCCTGATAGAGGATCGGCGGCAGGATCAGCAGGAACACGACGTCGGGGTGCAGCTCGACTAGCGGCAGGCCCGGCGTGAACGCCAGCACCGATCCGCCCAGCACCAGAAAGATCGGATACGCGATGCGCAACGCCGACGCCGCCCACGCCAGCAGCGTCACGGCGCCGAGCAGCAGCAGGAAAGTTTCGATCTCGTGTACGTGCATCGGGGCGATAGTGTAGGGACTTGCGCGGCGGTCGTCGCGACGCAATGGCAGCGCAACGCCGGCGGTTCAGCGGGCGGTGCGTCGCGCCCGCATCGAGCGCACGTAGAGTCGCCCCAGTGTCGAGAGGATCCAGTAGCCGGCCAGCACGACGCCGCGCAGCGTGCCGGAAATCTTGCTGCGTCCGACGCGCCGGCGATAGGGGACGGAGATCTGGCGGATGCGCAGCTTGAGCTCGAGCGCGCGCACCTGCATCTCGACGGTCCAGCCGAATGCGCGATCCTGCATCTGAATCCGATCGAGCGCTGCGCGTCCGATTGCGCGGAAGGGGCCCAGGTCGCGATAGGCGTAGCCCCAACCCAGCCGGATCAGCCGCGTGGCGAGCCAGTTGCCGAAGCGCTGCGGCAGCGTGAACGCGCCCGGGTCGCGCAGGGCGGCGTCGCGACAGCCGATCACCAGGTCCGCCTCGTCGGCGAGCACGGGGGCGGCCAGCGCCGGCAAGTGAGCGGGATCGTCCGAGACGTCGGCATCGAGGAACACGATGACGTCGTGCGCGGCCGGCACGTCGCGCAGCGCCGCGGCGCAAGCAGCGCCGTAGCCGCGGCGCGGCTCGTGAACCACTCGCGCGCCGAACGAGCGTGCGACCTGGGCGGTGTCATCGCGCGAGCCGTTGTCGCCCACCACGATGCAGCCGACCCCCAGTGACTGCACCTGCGGCAGCAGGCGCGTGAGCCCCGCCGCTTCGTCAAGCGCGGGGATGACGACGGCGACTCGCTGCAGCGCGCTCACGGCAGCGTGGGCAGCGAGCGGTTCTTGAGCAGCGGAGCGAGGTAGAGCCGCGCGAATGTGCGTGAGGACCAGCCGAAGTGATTGCCCGTGGCGCCGACGCGCATCAGCTCGGGGGTCCACTCGACCTGCGTGAGGCGCGCGCGATAGAGATCGGCCGAGGCGTCGAACGCGTCGAAGGGCGACTGAAACCCGATGGCGCCGGCCGAGGGGCCGAAATCGCGATCGATGGTGCCGAAGAGCGAAGTGCCCAGTCCCAGCAGCCCGAGGTCGAGATTCGAGTAGAAGTTGTACATGCGCGAGACGTGCAGCAGCGAGCGCGACAGGTCATAGTCGGGCGTCAGCGCCGGCGCGAGCAGCACGGCGCTGTCGACGCGCCGATCCGCGGGCAGCGCCTCCATCGCCAGCACCAGCAGCCCCGCGCCGCCGGAGTGCCCGACCAGATGCACCGGCGTGCCCGGGTAGTTGTCCTGGTGCGCGACGATGCGCTGCGCGAGCTGCGCGGCTTTCTCTTTATTGCGCGGCAGGAGCGCGAGATTCGCGAGCTGCGCGCCGGGCACGCCGATCGTCCAGTCGTAGATTTCGATGGCGCTGGGGACTCCGCCCTCGTCGAGGCCGACCGCGATGTTGTAGTTGGCGAAGCTGCGGCCCTCGATGCCCGGCAGCACGAACACCACGCCGGCGCGATAGCGATCCACGGTGTGCAGGCGCGCGGGCTCGAAGCAGCCGGCGGAGGAGATGAGCGTCGCAAGAGTCAGCGCCAACGCAGAGACTCGAAACGGGCCGCGCACGCGCGGTCGTCGCTTCCGGATCACGATGCGATGTTCCTTCCGATGCTCGTGCGGTTGCGCCGGCCCGCAGGTTTCGCGAGCGGATTGCATGGCAAAGCGCGCCGGAAATCAACTGGCCTCAACCGCGGACTCGATCGGCGACGCCGGATTCGCCTGCCGCGGCTCGTAGCAGGCGAGTGGGCCGTGCAGCGCGCGCCGCTGAAGGGTGTAGACGGCGTAAATCAGCAGCATCGCGAGCAGAACGGCGACGGTGCTGGAGAGGCCGCCTTCGGGGCCGAATGCGCCGCCGGTCCAAATCGTCGGGCCGGTGGTCTGGGTGACGAACGCCGCGTGCCGGGGGACGGCGCCGCTGACCGGCAGCCCGTAGAGCGGGCCTTGCGCGAAATTCCAGGCAGCATGCAGCCCGACGGACAGGCCGATGCGGCCGGTGAACAGCGGCGGCAACCCGAGCAAGAATCCCGCCAGCACAATGTTGAGAAGCGCGAAAGGCGTGGCGTTGGGGTTGCTGCCGTGGACGAGGCCGAATAGCGCCGAGCTGAGCGCCCACCCCAGCAGGACGCCGAGGGCGGGTTTGGCGCGACGCGGGCGCAAGGCCTCGGCGAAATTGCGCAGGAAATAGCCGCGAAATACCAGCTCTTCGTAGAGCCCGACGAACAGCGCGAGAATGGCGCCGTCGAGCAGCGCCGTCAGGATGGGAGCGGCGGCCTGCGTTTCGGGTCGCGTGATCGTCGCCCATCCCAGCAGGACCAGCGAACCGACGATGCCGGTCTGCAGCAGCAGCCCCAGCAGCACGCCCCAGAGCATGTCGAGCAAGGTTGCGCCGGAAGCCGCGAGGCCCAGGTCGCGACTTCGCCGGCGATCAATCCAGCGTGCGGCGGCGTAGACGCAGGCGCAGATAGCGAGCCCGATCGTGGCCATGGCCGGCGCGCCGCGCAGACCGGGGAGAGCGAGTTTCATGGCTGCCTGAAGCACCAACAGCACCGCCACCAGCAGCGCGATCAGCAGCAGGCAGCGCCAAAGGCAGCGCAGGCGGCGCTGTTCGCGATTCCAGAAGGGATAGCTGAGCGTCACGGAGCGGCCTCCTCGCGCCGCAGCCGATGGATCGGCAGCGCGTCGCGCACGTCGTCGCTTACGCCGCCAAAGCCGGGGCGCAGCAGGCAATTTCCGGTCTTGAAATACAGCGGGATGATCGGCAACTCGACCTCGGTGAGCAATCGCTCCGCTTGTGCCAAAACCTGAAAACGCGCGCGGGCGTCGTTCTCGGCGGCGGCGGCGGCGATCAATCGGTCATACTCGCCGTTGGCCCAGCCTGTGCGATTCTGGCCGCTGTCGGCGGTGAACATGTCGAGAAACGTCGAAGGATCGAGGTAGTCGCCGTACCAATCGCTGCGCACCAGATCGTAGTCGAGCTCGCGAATTCGCGTGCTCAGCGACTTGCGATCCATGACGCGCAGCGCGATCTCCAGGTCGAGCGCCTCGGACCACATAGCCTGCAGCGCCTCGCAGATTTGGCGCAACTGCGGCGGCTCGGAGGCGTAGGCCAGCTCGATCGGCCGGGCGCGGAGGCGCTCTTCCAGCGCCGGGTCGGCCTCGAGCAGGGCGCGCGCCGCCTGCACGCGCCCGGCGTAGCTCAGGTCGGCGGCGAGGCCGCGCGCGGGCTGGTAATGCGCGAGCTGGCCGTCGGGCGCGATGCGCGGCATGAGCGGAATGCCGACCGGCGGGACGTATGTGTGCGCCGGCTCCTCGCCCAACCCGAGTACGCGCTGGCACAGCGCCTGCTTGTCGATCGCGAGCGCCAACACACGCCGGATCGCAGGGTCGTCGAGCGGAGCACGGCGGCAGTTCACACGGAGAAAGAACGTGGCGAAGCGCGGGCCGTGGCGGAAGTCGGAGCGCTCGCCGTTTTCGGTCGCGCGCTTCAACTGTCGCGCGGTGTCGGGTGCGATGCCGCGCACGAGGTCGATGCGGCCGGTCTCGTAGGCGAGCAGGGCGGCGCCGGGGTCGCCGATGAACGCGACTTCGATGGTGCGCAGGGAGATCGATTCGCGGTCCCAGTAGTTCGGATTCGCGCGCAGCCGCAAGTGGTTTCGAAATTGCCAGGCTTCGAGCACGAACGGTCCGCTCGCGATGAGATGCTCCGGCCGCGTCCACTGGTGGCGAGTGGAGCGCGTCACGCGCGGCCCGTCGAAGGTGAAGCGGCCGACGGTGGCGGGGTGGACGACGGCGAGCGTCGGGAACGAGGTGAGGTCGAGGCAGTAGGAGCAGGGTCGCGCGAGTCGCACGATGAGCGTGCGCTCGTCGGTAACGTGAATGCCGACCGTTTCGGCCGGCGCGTCGTCGGCCGGGTCGTCGTTCAGCCGCGAGCGGTAGTAGCGCTCCGCACCGTTCACGACGAACAGCAGCGAGGCGTATTGCGCCTCCAGCCGTGGGTCGAGCACGCAAAGCCACGACCAGCGAAAGTCCTCGGCGAGGATCGGGGAGCCGTCGGACCAGCGCGCCGCTTCGCGGAGGCGGAACGTGTAAACCAAGCCGTCGGGCGAGCACTCCCATGATTCCGCGAGCGCCGGCTCGGGAAGTTGGCTGCGGGCGTTCAGTCGCGTTAGGCCTTCGAAGAGCGCCGCGACCACCTGTAACTCGTCCTTGTAGCTGGCGCGCTGCGGGTCGATCGTGCGCAGTTCATCGGAGGCGACCACGAAATCCGCACGCTCGGTGCGCTGTGCGCCCGCCAGCCACAGGGCCGTGGCCGCGGTCGGGACGAGCAGCACGACTAGAATCGCGCGGAGCATTCGGTGATCCTGAAGCTGCGCGACGCGGGTCCTGCGCGCGTCGCTTGACAATGGCGCGCCGCGAAAGATAGCCTCCCGGAGGCCCGTCGAGGTAGCTACGCATGGAAGTACGCGTCGATCTGGCGCAGATTGTGATCTCGGAGACGCGCGACTATCAGTTGATCGTGCTGCGCGAACGCACGGGGTCGCGCGTGCTGCCGATCGTGATCGGGCTTAACGAGGCGCTCGCCATCGATCGGCGCGTCAAGAACGTGCAGGCGCAGCGCCCGCTGACGCACGACCTGCTCGGCAACGTGATTGACATGCTTTCGGGCGAACTCGAGAAGATCGTGGTCAACGATCTGCAGGAGCACACGTTCTACGCCAAGCTCGTGATCCGTCAGAACGGCGAGATCGTCGAGGTCGACAGCCGACCGTCGGATGCGATTGCGCTCGGCGTGGCGCGAGAAGTGCCCATCTACGTCGAGGAACAGGTGCTGCGCGAAGCGGCGCAGTAGAGCGCTAAGGGGCTGCGGCCGCATCGAGCGCGGCTTCGACGGCGGCGCGCTCGGCGTCGCCGATGACCTCAAGCTGGAGCCCGGCATCTCGGAAATCGACGCCGAGCCGAACCGCCAACTCGAACAGCGCCGGCAACTCGTGGGGCGGGCCGGCGAGCGACAACTCCGACGGCGAGGGTCGCACCTCGGCACGAATCCCACGATAGCTCATCAGGTCTTGGAGTGATTCGAACGCCGAAGGTGCGGGTGCCGCTGCGCCCGCCGCCCGCACGTGAAGCAACGGAGCGCCGGGTGTGGCGAACAGCCGGGCGCGGATGCCGGCCGGCGTTTGCAGCTCGACCGGCGGCGCATGCCGGCGTGCATCGAGCGGC
>CAYMBL010000038.1:36453-39652 GCA_964388675.1 uncultured Planctomycetales bacterium | reverse complement strand
CAGCCCCTTAGCCCCCTTACGATTCCCGCCATGAGCCAGCGCGGGATTCCCACGATCAGTCTTGACGAACTCGACGCCGTTCTGCGCCGCGCGAAGGAGGAGCAGTGGCGATCCCTGACGCTCGAGGGGCCGCACCTTGGCGACTGGATCGAACGCCAGCCGGGCTTCGACCCCGCGTGTGCGTTTCGGCTCCACGAGCAGCTGGCCGCCGTGCCGTCGGCGCTGCTCGAATTGGTGCACCTGCGGTCGCTACTTCTGCCAGGGCATTCCCTCGGCGACGCGGGCGCGCGGGCCATCGCCGAGCGCCTGACCGGCCTGACCACGCTGGACCTCGGGAGCAACAACATCGGCGAAACGGGCGCGCGGGCCATCGCCAAGCGCCTGACCGGCCTGACCACGCTGCACCTCGGGGGCAACAACATCGGCGAGGCGGGCGCGCGGGCCATCGCCGAGCGCCTGACCGGCCTGACCACGCTGGACCTCGGGAGCAACAGCATCGGCGAAGCGGGCGCGCGGGCTATCGCCGAGCGCCTGACCGGCCTGACCACGCTGGACCTCTGGTACAACAACATCGGCGAAGCGTGCGCGCGGGCCATCGCCGAGCGCCTGACCGGCCTGACCACGCTGAACCTCGGTTGGAACAACATCGGCGACGCGGGCGCGCGGGCCATCGCCGAGCGCCTGACCGGCCTGACCACGCTGGACCTCGGGAGCAACAGCATCGGCGAAGCGGGCGCGCGGGCTATCGCCGAGCGCCTGACCGGCCTGACCACGCTGGACCTCTGGTACAACAACATCGGCGAAGCGTGCGCGCGGGCCATCGCCGAGCGCCTGACCGGCCTGACCAAACTGAGTATTCGCCACAACAACGTGCGTTCTCTTCCACGCGAGCTCTGCAAACTCGAACGCCTCGAATATCTCGATCTGGAAGAAAATCCGCTCGACGGCATCCCACCCGAAATCGCGAATGTCACCGACGCCCGCATCATTCTCGACTGGCTTCGCAAGACTCAACAGCCCGACGCCCGCCGGCTGAACGAAGCCAAGGTGCTACTCGTCGGGCAGGGCGGCGTCGGAAAGACCTCGCTCGTCAAGCGCCTCGTCGACGACGACTTCGACCCCGACGAGCCGCGCACCGACGGCATCTTCATCCGCGGCTGGCAAGTCGCCAACCGCGAACACACCGCCGAGAAAGAAAGAATCCATCTCAACATCTGGGACTTCGGCGGGCAGGAGATCATGCACGCCACGCACCAGTTCTTCTTGACGAAGCGCAGCCTGTACCTGCTCGTGCTCGACGCCCGCAAGGGCGAGCAGGAAGGCAACCTGCACTACTGGCTCAGCCTGATCGCCGGCCTGGGCGGCGATTCGCCCGTGATCGTGGTCACCAACCAGTGCGACGACGGCAACGACCTGACGTTGAACGAATCGCGGCTCAAGCTCGACTACCCCAACATCGCCGCGTTCATCAAGACCTCGTGCAAGACCGGCCTGGGCATGGACGCGTTGAGACAGCGCATCGAGCGCGAGGTGAACGACCTGCCCAACGCCAAGGGGCTTTGGCCCGGTTCCTATTTCGCCATCAAGCAGGCGCTGGAGCAGCGTGCGAAAACGACCCACCGCGTGCCGATCGAGGACTACCGCGAAATCTGCGCCAAGCAAGGCGAACGCGAACTCGCCACGCAGGACAACGTGCTGCGCTTCCTGCACGACCTGGGCGTGGTGCTGTACTACGACGACCCCGAACTGGCCTACGACAGCCGGCTGCGCGACCACATGATCCTCGACCCCGCGTGGATCACGCAGGGCGTCTATCGCGTCGTAACCAGCGAAGCGCTGCTCAACACGCGCGGAGTGCTCGACCCGGCCGACCTGCCCGGCATCGTGAACGCGGGCGAGACCCCGCCGCGCTACGACGAAAAGGGCTGCGGCTACATCCTCGACATGATGAAGAAATTCGAGCTGGCCTTCGAGTTTCCGGCCGGCAAGGCGAGGCGCTTCCTCGTGCCCGAGCGCCTGGATGAGATGGAGCCGCCGCTCGACTGGGAGCGGCCCGACGCGCTGCGCTTTCAGGTGGCGTACTCGGTGCTGCCCGGCGGCGTGATCCCGCGCCTGATCACGCGCACCGCGACCCTGCAGCGGCCCGATTCGTCGCGCTGGCGCAGCGGCATGGTGCTCGACGTGGAGGGCTGCCAGGCCCTTATCCGCGGCGATCGCGAAAAGAAGCGGATTTTCGTGCATGTTCACGGCGAAGCCGAGACCCGCCGCCGGGCGCTCTCGGTGGTGCGGCACGAGCTGCGCGAGATCAACGCGACGCTGCCGGGGATCAGGACCGACGAGCTGGTGCCGCTGCCCGACGAGCCGGACGTGACAGTGGAGTATCAATATCTGCTGGAGCTGGAGCGCGACGGCGACGATGACTTTCGGCCGCAGGGGGCGAAGAAGCGCTATCGCGTGGCGGACTTGCTCGGCGCGGTCGGGCGGGTGGAGGAGCGGGAGCGCGGCCCCGACCACGAGCGACTGCTGGAACTCGTGGACAAGCGAATTGCGCCGCATCTGGATGACATGCGCGCGATGACCGGCGCGCTGTCCGAGACACACAAACGCTTGGAGGAGCAGCGATCGGCGTCGCGCAAGCGGAGCGCGTCATCGGCGGCGGGCGAGGCGGCCATTTCGCTCGACGAGTTACAGGCCCCGGATGCGCAGACTCGGCGAGCCGTTCAAAAACTCCTGCGCGGCGATCATCTTCGGCCGGTGGCACATCAAGGATTTCTTCGAGCGCGAGTGGCGCGAGCAACTCGAGTTTCTTCGCGGAATCGAGTCACGCGACCGACTTCCGTTTGACCCGGCCAGGCTCCCCGACCCGACGCCGAAGAAAGGCGAATCCAAGGATCAGGGTTGGAAGCGTGCGGCGGACACGCTGCGCACGCATTGGGAACGGCTCGGCCTGAAGAAATCCGATCGCATCCCCGCTCACCCCGCCGACGACTGCTGGTTCCCGGGCACGCGCGACGACGTGGCGTAGCGGCGTCGCGCGGCGCGCCGCGCCCGCCCGGTTTCGACGATTTCGTGCCGTAATGCGCGTGCGGCATGGTTTCGCTTTGGGTGGCATGCTTTCGCGGTACTCCGCGTAAGCATGCGGCCGATCGTGACCCGTGTCACCGCAATTTCCAATCTTCCGTTGTCGGGCGTGGCGTCG
>CAYMBL010000038.1:1215-36353 GCA_964388675.1 uncultured Planctomycetales bacterium | reverse complement strand
TGTGCCACTGCTGTGTCAGCAGTGGCTTCAAGGTGTGGGCTGCGTCCGACTTGCTTCGTGTGAGCATGCGACCGATCGTGACCCGTGTCGCCGCAATTTCCAATCTTCCGTCGTCGAGCGTGGCGTCGTGTGCCACTGCTGTGTCAGCAGTGGCTTCAAGGTGTGGGCTGCGTCCGACTTGCTCCGCGTGCGCATCGGCCGCATGCCACTGCTGGCACAGCAGTGGCACAAGGTCCCGGATCGGATCGGGTCGACAGCAGCCAATCCTCAATTTTTCTTTCGACGAACGAGACGCACGTGGCGGCGAATGGCACGCGATCCTGCGCGCGATCCGATCCGTTCCGTTCAATCCGACGATTGGTTCAGCGGCTTCCTGTCGCGGCTGCGAATCGTCCGGACTTCCCGGCGATGCAGCGGCGAACAAGGGAGTCAGCAATGATCCTATCTCTCGCCCACGCGGCTGCGTATGCCATCCTCGCGCTCTGCTACGCCTATCCCAATGCGGTTCCGCACTGGCTGCACCAGATGAACCCCGGAGCGCCGGCGGGCTGCTACACGGTGCTCGCTCTCCTCGCGCTGGCGCACAGCCGCTGCGTGCGTCGGGCGGATCGTGCGGCGCGGAAGGTGCTGTGGTCCTTCGCGGCGACGATGTGGACCCGCGGCTGCACCGTGTGCCGCCGGGGCGCGGCGTGGTGCGGGCGCTGCCTGTCGCAGTTCGTGCGCTGCCTGTCGGCGTGCGGGCGCTGGTTCGGCCGCCGCGGCTCGTAACCACCCGCGCTGCGCGTGTGTGGCGCGCATGAAGCTTCGAATGGCGTGTGGCATGCTCTCGCTGTACTCAGCGTGAGCATGCGCCGCCGTCGGCGAACAGCGGGAATTGTCGTGCTGCAGATAGCATGCTTACGCGGCGTACCGCGAAAGCATGCCACCCAAATTGCCACCCATAGCGCCACGCAGGATGCCACCGATGCCACCCGAATCGCCACTCATGGCGCCGCTTTCGCTCCGATCTCGTTTCACGCTTCTCGTTTCTCGTTTTTCAGCGCCCTGCTGTCGCCATCGGCCGCAGCTCGAGCATCCGATCCAGCGCCACCCGCGCCCAGCGCTTCGTCTCGGCGTCGACGCGGATCGGGTTCACGATCTGACCCGCCGCCAGGTGCTCCAGCGTCCAGTACAGGTGCCGCAGGTCGATGCGGTACATCGTCGTGCACAGGCACTGAATGCTCGCCAGCGAGCGGATGTGCTGCTCGGGGAATTGCGCCGCCAGCCGGCGGATCAGGTGAATCTCGGTGCCGATGGCCCAGTGGCTGCCGGCCGGCGCCTCGCGCACTGTGCGAATGATGAACTCGGTGCTGCCGACGAAGTCAGCCTGCTGGCAGACCTCCCACGAGCACTCGGGATGCACCAGCACCTGCCACGGCTCGGGCAGCGCGCGGATCGCCGCCACCTGCGGCGCGTTGTAGAGCTGATGGACCGAGCAGTGCCCCTTCCACAGATAGAACCGTGCCGCCCGCAGCGCCGCCTCGCTCTGGCCGCCTCCGGGCTTGTGCGGGTCGTAGACCACCATCGAGTCGAGCGGCCAGCCCAGCGCGTACGCGGTGTTGCGGCCCAGATGCTGATCGGGCAGGAAAAGCACCCGCGCCCCGTCTTCGGAGCCGGGCGCACCGCCGTGCAACCCCCATTCCAGCACGTTGCGCGCGTTCGAGCTGGTGCAGCACGCGCCGTCGCGCCGGCCGACGAACGCCTTCACCGCGGCGGAGCTGTTCACGTAGGTGATCGGCGTGATCGGCGCGTCGCTGGCGCTGCTCAGCACATCCCACGCCGCTTCCGCCTGGTCGATGTGCGCCATGTCGGCCATGCTGCAGCCGGCGGAAAGATCGGGCAGAATCACGGTCTGGTGCGGCTGCGCGAGAATGTCGGCCGATTCGGCCATGAAGTGCACGCCGCAGAACACGATGAACTCGGCGTCGTGCTGCTCGGCGGCGAGCATCGAGAGCTTCAGACTGTCGCCGGTGAAGTCGGCGAACTGAATGACCTCGTCCTGCTGGTAATGGTGGCCGAGGATGCAGAGCCGGGCCCCGAGCCGGCGCTTGAAGTCGCGGATGCCCGCCTCCAGCTCCGCGGAGCTCAGGTTGTGATACTTCGGCGGCAGCGGAAGCTGGTACAGCATCTCGTCTCCGGAACGTTTGCCCTGAACGAGAATAGGCGCGTCCCGACCGCTGCGCCGATTTCGTTCGCTCTCTCAGGCGGCCGACCCTCACCGTACGCATTGGGATATCGGGTCGGCGCGGCGGGCCCGCGTGGGCGGCGCGCCCTTTTAGTGTAACGGTCCGAGATTGTGTTAAGCCCGCGGGCGAGATTCGATCGGCACGCGAGTTTTCGTTCAGAGCTCGCCGGAATTTGGTCGATACGTCGTGCGTGAGTGCCATCAGTTCCGGGTCGCGACCGTTCCTTCTCCGCGCCACGCCAGTGCTTCGGCTCGCCGAGCGCCTGCGCCCGCCCGCGTTCTCTTGGCTGGTGCGGCCGCGACGCGTGCTGCTGCTGCTCGGCGCGATCTGGCTCCTGAACGCGTTCGATCTGGCGTACACGCTGGGCGAATCAGAACGCCGCACGTTTCGCGAGATGAACCCGCTCGCGGCCCAGCTCGTGAAGGCGCCGCCGGCGCACCTGATCACGTACAAGTCCGCGCTCGTCGCCGTGGGGTCCGGCCTGCTGCTGGCGCTGCGGCGGGAGCGCGTGGCCGAGTTGGCCTGCTGGTTCGTGCTCGCGGTCTACTGTGCGGTTGCGATCCGCTGGTGGATTTACTTCGAGCACATGCTCGAAGCGGTCGTCGATCCCGCCGTAAACGTGCACTACTTTGTTCACTGACGGTCCGCCGCTTGCCGCTGCCGGTCGCGCCCGCGTGTGACTCGCGCGTCGCGTCGGCTCATCCCCCCCGTGCAAACTCGCGCAGAATGCCGATAATCCCTCCGGGGGTGCTGCGCCCCGCGAACCGCAGGGGGCGAATCTTCGGAGCCGATTGTGACTGACGCCAACTCTGCACCCACTGCTGCACCCGCCGTCGCCGCGCCACCCGACAGGACGGCCGCAGAGCCGTTGCGCTGGGGTTGGGGCGATCTGCTGGCGCTGCTGCTGATTTTTGTCGTCGCGGTCACGCTGCGGCTGGTCTACGCGCATCAGGTGCAGGCCAATCCGGCCTTCGCCAATCCGACGATGGACCCGCTTTATCACCACGAGTGGGCACAGAACATCGTCGCCGGCAAGCCGCTCGAAGGCCCCTATTTCCGCGCCCCGCTTTACCCCTGGTTCCTGGCCGGGATCTACAAGACGCTCGGCGTCGAGCCCATGACGCCGCGAATCGTGCAGGCGGTGCTCGGCGCGATCAATTGCTGCCTGGTCTACGTCATCGGCCGGCTTGCATTCGGCGCATTGACCGCCGCGATCGCTGGTTTGACGGCCGCTTCCTACTGGCCGCTGCTGTATTTTGATGCGGAACTGCTGCTGCCCGTGCTTGAGATTTTCTTCTTTCAGGGCGTGATCATCGCGCTGCTGCTGGCGCACCGCACGCGCGGCATGTTCTGGTGGTTGCTGGCGGGTTTGCTGCTCGGGGCGGGCGCGCTGGTGCGGCCGAACATCCTGATTCTGGCGCCGGCTGTGATCGTCTGGCTCGCCCTGCTCGAGCGCGAGCGGCTGGCGCGGCTGCTGCCGGCGGTGGCGCTGTTCGTGCTTGGCGTGTTCGCGCCCATCCTGCCGGTCACGATCCGCAATTACGTCGTCGGCAAGGACACGGTGCTGATCGCCTCGCAGGGCGGCGTGAACTTCTACATCGGCAACAATGCCGGTTCCGACGGCATGTCGGCGCTGATCCCCGGCGATCCCGGCGGCTGGTGGGAAGGCTATCGAGCACAGGTCGCACGCGCCGAACAGGCCGTCGGCCGCCCGCTGAAAGCCAGCGAAGTCTCGCAGTGGTACACCAGCGAGGCGCTGGACTTCATGACCTCGCAGCCGGCGGTGGCTCTGAATCTGCTCGTCAAGAAGCTCGGCTACTTCTGGACCTACTGGGAGATTGCGAACAACCAGGACATCATGTTCACCGTGCGCGAATTCGCGCCCATCACGCGCTGGCTGCCGCACGGTTTCTGGCTGATCGGTCCGCTCGGCGTGCTGGGTCTGCTGCTCTGCTTCGCCCGGCCGGCGGCGCTCTTCCCGATCTGGGGCTATGTGCTGCTGTACATGGTCAGCGTGGTGGCATTCTTCGTCACCGCCCGCTTCCGGCTGCCCGTCGCGATCATTCTGATTCTGCTGGCGGCGCATGCGGTCGTCTGGCTGTGTCGACAGATACGCCGCAATCAGTGGCTCGCGGTCGGTCTGGCGGCGTTTCCGCTGACCGCGATGGGATTCGTCACGGCGCAATTGCCCCCCGGCACCGACACGTCGGGCGCGCAGGGCAACCTCTTCGCCGCGATGCAGTTGACGAAAGACGGCAAGTTCGCCGAGGCCGAAGCGATGCTGTTGCGCGTGGCGCCGCTCGATCGCGCCATGTCGAAGGAGCTGCGCGTCAACCTGTGGACGTCGCTCGCCTACTGCCAGCAGCAGCTCAACAAGCTGCCCGACGCCGCCAATTCCTTCCGCAAGCTGCTCGAGGCCGATCCGGCGTTTCCGGGCGCGCGGCGCTCGCTCGGTGCGTTGCTCGCGGTGACCGGCGACGTGAACGGCGCCATGGAGCAGTACAAGCTGGCTTTGCAAAGCAATCCGCAGGACGCCGAGACGCACCTGAATCTCGGCGCGACGCTCGTGCGAATCGGACGGATCGGAGAAGCGCTGCGCGCGTTTGACCAGGCGCTGCAGCTCAAGCCCGATCTGGTACCCCAGGTCGTCGACTCGGCCGGCGTACTGGCCCGCGCGGGTCGCTTTCCCGACGCGGCGGCGGTGCTGCACGGCGTGCAGCAGCGCGTGCCCGACCACCCCAACGTGCTGACGATGCTCACCCAGGTGCTGGTGGCTTCCGGCGATCCGTCGGTAGTGCCGCGCGCCGTCGAGGCGGCGGATGCAGCGCTGCGAATCCGGCCGGACGACGGGGCGACGATGCTGGCGGCGGCGCAGGCCTATCTGGCGGCGGGTGACGTAGCGCGCGCGAAGGAACTCGGCGAACGCGGGCTGCAGCGCGCAAAACAGCGCAACCTGCCGGCGCTCGCCAACGCGCTGGAAGCGCTGCTGCGGCGCGCGGCGACGCAGCCGGCGTCGGTTCCTGCCGAGTCGCCGTGATCAGCGCTAGAACGAAGTCGGATCGTCGCTGACGCCCGCCGATTCGACAGCCCGCGTGCCCAGGATCGGCGACAGCACGTCGCGGAGCTGCTCCGGGTGAAACGGTTTGCGCACGTAGCCGCGCGCTCCGCACGCCATCAGATCGCGGATGCGGGTTTCGCTGCCTTCGGTCGACGCGATCACGACCGGGATGTTGCGCAGCCGCGGGTCGTCGGCCACGCGCTTCAGGAACTGCACGCCGTTCATGACCGGCATGTTGATATCGAGCAGCACGCAGGCGATCTCGTGCTCGGCGAGCTGCGCAAACGCCTCGATGCCGTTGCCGGCCTCGAAGATCTCGGCCACGTCGAGACCGGCGAGCGAGATCGTCCGCTTGATCATCTGGCGCATCACCGCCGAGTCGTCGACGATTAGCAGGTTGGTCGCCATCTTCCCGTCACTCCCGATGGAATAGTGCTTCGACGGACTTGAGCTCATCCACGATGAACGCGCCAAGCTCCTCGATCTCGTGCTCGTGGATTCCGATCCGCGCCGCGACTTCGGCGTCGGGGCGATACATCAGACCGTCGTCGCCGCCGCCGACGCCCATGAGCGTGCAGGCCGCGTCGGCGACGTGAATGATGTCCACGCGCACGTCGGGCTCGGCCAGCTCCGCCGGGTTGTAGTGATGCCGGATGCAGTTCACGATCGCGTCCGGCAGTCCCCATTTCTCCGCCAGCAGGGCGCCCACTTCCGCGTGCGTCGTGCCCAGCACGCGCTGCTCGGCCTCGCAGAAGGGAATCCGCTCCTGCGTCACGATGGCCGCCACGCGCGCGAAATCCGTCGCCATGTATTCGTTCAACACCACCTTGCCCACGTCGTGCATGAGGCCGGCGGTGAACAGCAGGCCCGCGTCGGACGGTGCCGCGCGCTCGGCGATGCGCCGCGCGCCGATGGCCACACCGACCGAGTGCACCCACAGCGAACCGGGCCGCAGGCCGTAGCCCGACTGCGCCGGTCCCAGCAGGGTCTGGGCGTGCGCCTCCATGACGAGCTGCATCACCTTGGTCGTGCCGAGGTAATGCACCGCTTCGTCGAGAGAGGCGATCTTGCGGTTGAAGCCGTAGTACGCGGAGTTGCACAGCCGCAGCACCTCGCCCGTCACCGCCTGGTCGTAGCGAATGACGTCGACGATCTGTTTGAGCGTCGCGGTCGGGTCGTTCACCAGTCGCATGAGTCGCAGGCTCGTGTCGGGCAGCTTGGGCAACTGCTCGACGCGCGCGATCACGTCTTCCAGCACCAGCGCGCTCATAGCGGCACCTCCCCGCCGCGCGACTTGATCGTGACGCGGCCGGTGGCAAGTTCGAGTTTCATGGTGCGGCTGAGCGAACCGCCGACATCTTCGGCCGCGATCAGCACGCCGTTCTTCCAGAAGAGCTTGCGCAGCGCGAGATAATTGCGCTTGCCGATGTTGAACGTGCCCTTGTCGTCGAGCAGTTGCGAAGCGCCGGCGACCTTCACGACCAGTCGCGCCTTGTTGGCGCCGAGCGCATAGGTATCGCGGAACAAGACGGGCACGCCGCTGTCGCAGAACATGGCGGGGTTGGCCTTCGCCTTGTCGGGCGAGAGCGCCGCCTCCGGCAGCATGAAGTGAATCATGCCGCCGACCTTCGTCACGGGATCGTAGATCGACACACCGATGCAGCTTCCGAGCGAATAGGTGATCAGAGACGCCGCCGGGTCCTTCGAGACCTTCACGTCGGCGATGTCGATCGTGATCAGGTTCTTGCGAGCCCTGGCGATTGGGTCGCCGAGCGCGATGGGTGACGTCATGTAAATAGATCCCCGTAGCTTTCATCGATTCGCCGGCGGCCGTCCTTGACCAGACCGACGAATCCGGGCTCCGCCCGGCGCAGCGAAAAACGGAGCCCGGCGGGTTGCGGCCGCCGAGCTCCGCCTGCGGTGGGTACTAGCGGACCTTGTTGGCGCCTTCGACGATGCGGATCAACTCCGCCACCATCTGGTCCTTCAGGGCCGTCGACATGCTCGTCAACTGCTCCGACGCGCTGGCGGTCTGCTCGGCGCCGGCCGCGTTCTGCTGCGTGAGCTTGTCGAGCTGACCGATCGCGGTGTTGATCTGGTCCACGCCCTGCGACTGCTCGTTCGATGCGCGGCTGATGCCGTTGAGCAGGTCGGCGACCTGGCCGACGTCGCCGACGATGGCGCGCAGCGCCTCGGCGGCTTCCTGGGCCACGCCGGTGCCTTCCTTGGCGCGATCGACCGAGCTCGCGATCAGCGACGTGGTATCGCGTGCCGCCTGTGCGCTGCGCTGCGCCAGGTTGCGCACTTCCTCGGCGACGACTGCGAAGCCCTTGCCGTGCTCGCCGGCGCGGGCCGCCTCGACCGCGGCGTTCAACGCCAGCAGGTTGGTCTGGAAGGCGATCTCCTCGATCACCTTGATGATCTTGCTGATCTCGCCGCTGGAGTCATTGATCGCGTTCATGGCGGTGTTGAGCTGCACCATCGTCTGGTCGCCGCTGTTGGCGCTGTTGCGCGCCCGGCCGGCCAGCTCGTTGGCCTGCCGCGCGTTCTCGGCGTTCGAGCGCGTCATGGCGGCCATCTCCTCCAGCGCGCTGCTGGTCTCCTCGAGCGACGAGGCCGCCGTGCTCGAATTCGCCGCCGCCTGCTGCGAGGCCGACGAGACCTGCGCCGCGGCGTCGTTGACCTGTGCCGCGCCCTCGCTCAGGCCCTGAATGACCTTGCGGATCGGCATCACGACCGAGCGCGTCACCAGGAAGAAGAAGGCCGCGGCCGCAGCCGTGATCAGTCCGGCAACGGTCAGGCCGCCCTGGTAGAGACTGGTCATCACATGCGCGTCGGCCTCGTCGAGCGACTGCACGACTTCGAACGCACCGTGCACTTCGCCGACCTTCCAGTTCTCCATTTTGGCGCCGGTGGGGTCGAGACCCTGGTCATTGCCCCAGTACTCGCTCGACTTGGCCGGGTCGCCGTGGCAGAGCAGGCATTCCTGCGTCAGACGGATCGGACGGAAGTAACGGATTGCGTTCATTTTCGCGTCGAATTCGTAGTGCTCCTTGGCGCCCTGTTCCTCGAACATCTTCAGGATTTTCGACTCCAGCTCGTCGGGTTGGTTCTTGGGATTCCGCGGCTGGAACTTCGGCGTGCGGAACTGGTAGCCGCCCTCGTCCGCCTTCGCCGCGGCGGCGTTCATGGCGGTGACGATGGGGATCGCGTCCATAATCTTTTCCATGTCGCCGGCCTTCGCCCAATCCGCCATCTGGGTGGCCGTCAGTACGCCGTGTT
The DNA here is from genome assembly GCA_964388675.1 of uncultured Planctomycetales bacterium. Lineage (GTDB taxonomy): Bacteria > Planctomycetota > Phycisphaerae > UBA1845 > Fen-1342 > CAYMBL01. Next base: position 27,788 of record CAYMBL010000038.1, on the reverse strand, counting down.
CCCACTTGTTGCCCATCTCTTCGCGCGTGGCCTCGGTCGTCAGCACGATGCTGCGTGCCTTCTCGACGTACGCGTCGCGTGCGTTGTTCTTGGACTCCCAGAAGTACAGTCCGAAGAGAATGCCCGAGACGATGACCAACTGCACCATGCCGATGAAGACGATCTTCTTTCGCAAATCCAGCTTTGACACGTTTGATCCTCGCAATTCAGTCCGCGATTCCGCTTCCGCTGCCGGCGCCCGCCGCCGGCGTCTTTCGCAACGGGGCCCGCGCCCGTCGCTCCGCTACGCCGGGGTCGATTCCGCCGCGCTCTGCAGCGCCGCAAGCTCGCCCTCGTTCAACACGCGATCGATGTCCAGCAGGATCTTCACCTGATCCCGCACCTTGCCCATGCCCAGAATGAACGACGTATCCACCGAGGCGCCCAGCGGCGGCGGCGGATCGATGGCGCCCTCATCGATGTGCAGCACTTCCTGCACGGTGTCGACGATGATGCCCATCAGCGTGCCGACGTCGACCACGATCACGCAAGTCGCGTCGGTGTACTCCGCCGGCTCCATGCCGAACTTCAGCCGCAGGTCCACCACCGGGATCACCTTGCCGCGCAGGTTGATGACGCCGCGGATGAAGTGCGGCATCTGCGGCACGGATGTGATGTCCATGATGCCGATGATTTCGCGCACCTTGAGGATTTCGAGGCCGTATTCCTCGTCCGCGAGGCTGAAGGTGAGGTACTTGCCGCCGCGCGTCCGTGAGTCGATCGCGCTCGGAATTCCCAGTTGCATGGCGTTGCTCATGGTCGACTGCTCCCTTAGTTCCAAGCCGCGACCGGTTCACCCGACCGATCCGCCGCACCGTCTTCGTTCGTTGCTTCGTCGCGGGCGCGCAGCGCGCTGAGGCGGCCCGAAACGCTGGGGCTGCTGTTGTGCAGCGCCAGCAAACCGGCCGGCTCAAGGATCAGGCCCACTCGGCCGTCGCCGAGGATGGCGGCGCCGCTGATGCCGCGCAGATGCTTGAAGCGATCACCCAGCGTCTTGATGACAACCTGCTGCTGTCCAATCAATTCGTCGCAGACCAGGCCGATTTTCTGCGTGCCCGCCAGCAGGATCACCACCAGCGCCTGCGAGGGATCGATGGGCTGCGAATAGCCGAAGAGGCTGCCGAGCTGCACCAGGCTGATCAACTGGCCGCGCACGCGGATCATCTCGCCGCAGCGCTGCACGAGTGTGATCTGGTCGGCGGCCGGCCGCAGCGACTGCTCGATGTGAATCGTCGGAATGATCAGACGCTCGGCGCCGACGCGCACCAGCATGCCGTCGATGATCGCGAGCGTCAGCGGCAGGCGCACGCGAATCGTCGCGCCCTGGCCAGGCTGATTCTCAATCTCGATCTTGCCGCGCAATTGCTCGATGTTGCGGCGCACGACGTCCATTCCGACGCCGCGGCCCGAGATGTCGGTGATCTGCTCGGCGGTGGAGAAGCCCGGAGCGAAAATCAACTGGTGGATTTCGTCGTCGCTGAGTTGCTGATCCGGGCCGACGATGCCGCGCTCTCGCGCCTTGCGCAGGATGCGCTCGCGGTCCAGGCCGCGCCCGTCGTCCGCGATCTCCATCACCACGCAATCGCCCTGGTAATAGGCTTTCAGGTGCACCACGCCGACCGGGTTCTTGCCGGCGGCTACGCGGGCGTCGGCCGGCTCGATGCCGTGATCAACCGAATTGCGCACCATGTGCACCAGCGGATCGGAGATAGCCTGCGCCACGTTCTTGTCGAGCTCGGTATCCTCGCCCGAGATGCGCAGCTCGACCTGTTTGCCGGCCTTGCGCGACACGTCGCGCACCAGCCGCTTCATCTTCTGGAAGCTCGGACCGATCGGCACCATGCGCATCGCCATCGCGGTCTCTTGCACGTCGCGCACGATCTTGGTCACCTGCGAGACGTCGCGCGTCAACTTCTCGTTCAAACGCACGTTGCCGTTCAGATTTACCATCGTCTGCGCGATGACCAGCTCGCCGACCGCGTCGACCAGCGCGTCGAGCTTGTTGGTGTCGACGCGAATCGACAGATCGGCGGCCTGCGCACGGCCGGCGTCGCCACGATCGGGCGCCGACTCGTGAAGCTCTTCGTTGCGCGGCGCGGGCTGTCCCGAGGCGACCGGCGGCTCGGCTTTGAATGCGGTGCCGCTGCACGACGGCGACGCTTGCGGCGCAACCGGAGCCGACGCCGCGACCGGCGCGGGCGAACCTGCGGCCGCCGCGCGCAGCAGACGCATCAGTGCGCGGATGTCGGGCTGCGGCACCGAGGCTCCGCTCGGCTCGGTCAGGTACTGCGCGATGGCGCTGATCTGCGTCTTCAGCGCGTCAATGGCCGCGAAGATCAGGTCGATCGTGGCCGCGGTGATCGTCATCTCGCCGCGCCGCCCCATGTCGAGGATCGTCTCCACCTCGTGCGTGAGACGATTGACGTCGCGCAGGTTGAGAAACCCGGCGATGCCCTTGATCGTGTGGAAGGGACGGAACAGATCGTTGACGCGGTCGGTGTTGTGCGGCTCGGCCTCGACGGTGAGCAGCGCGGCCTCGATCGCGTCCATGTGTTCGCGCGACTCGTCAATGAAGCCCTGCAGGTGCTCGCGCTCGCTGAGGTCGACCACCAGCGGCTCGCTGACGTACTCCTCGATCGGCGCGCTGGGCGCTGCGGCGGCGACGAGCGGCGCGGCAGTAGCCGCAACCGACTGCGCCGGAGTGCTGCCGGGGGCGGCGCCGGTTGAAGCCGCGCGGATTTCGTCCACCAGTTCCTTCAAGTCCGCGTCCGGGGTGTCGATCGCGAGCTCCATCGCCACGATGGCGCGGGGCGTGGCGCCGAGGCCGGCGGCGGCGTTGCTCGTTTCGTTCAGAATCGTGCGCTCGAAGAATTCCGCCAGCGCGCGGGCGAGCTCGCAGCAGGAGCCGCCGTGCTCGGCCAGAATCTGCGCGTGCGAATGCATCTGCGCCAGTCGGCCCAGGTCATTCCCGTCGAGCGGGACGGAGCTGAGCGACCGGAGCGCGGCGAGACTTTCTCGGACTTCGACGGACACAGGCGACGCAGCACAAGCCATGGCGTTCCCCAACAAGAGGCGAGTCCATACGACTCTGCTGATATCGATTGCGCGGTGCCGGAATGTGAATTGAATGTGCGCGCGGCAGCCGCCAATGAGCAAGATGGCGCCAAGTGGCGCCCGTTGCGGGCGAATGGCTCCCCCGAGCGGGGGGCGCTAGTTGAGCAGTTCCTTCAGTTGTGCGACGTGCGCGGATTCCACCGCGATCTGCGAGCGGACGAATTCCTCGAGCGGAACGTCGCCTTCAACACGCCTCAGCAAGTCCTGATAACACTCGAGCGCCGCCTGCTCGAATGTCAGCGCCTGCGCGAGCGCCTCGCGGCCGCTGAGCGGCTCCGACGGACAGACCACGCGAATGTCGAGCCGCGGCACGGCCCCGAGCGAGCGAATCTTCTGCGCGATTACCTCGGCGTGCTGGATTGTCTCGTCGAAACCTTCCTTCAGCACGCGCTCGACCAGCAGGCGGTCCATGCCGCGGACGGCGTTCGCCAGATGCAAATAGCGCGTGGCGGCTTCGACCTCTTCGGCGAAGACGCGGTTGAGCTCGGTCACAATCTGCTCGTTGCTGAGCGGCGTAGCCAATCCAAATCCACCTTACTCGCGCGGGCCGCGCGTCAATCGGACTTCCGTGCGACATTCAGCGCCAGACAGGACGTCTGACAGCTCGGGCAATCCGACGGCTGATGTCCGCAGGTCGGGTCGAAACGCCGCCAGGCGGTGAGAAACTCGCCGACTGCTGGCGGGTTCGAATCCATGAAGCGCATGAATGACACCAGCCGCTCGCCGGTGTGATTGCTCAACAAATGCTCGAGCTTGCAGGCGTCGATTTCCGCCTGTCCGCGCTCGACGCCGAGCAGATCCGACAGCAGCCGCGTCATCAGCAGCCGCTTGGTCTTGATCGCGTCAACCAGCGCCTGGCCGCGCGGCGAAAGGCGCAGGTGGTGGTGCTCGTCTTGCAGGATCAGGCCGGCCTCGACGTGCGGACGTATCGAAATCGAGACGCTGCCGCGAGTTATGTTCAGGTTGCGGGCGACGTCGGAAACACGGGCGTAGCCGTATTTGCGTACCAGATCGTCGATCGCCATCAGGTGGTGGGCGGCGCTGTGGGAGATGTTGTGCTCGAACTGCTTCCAGATGTCCATCGCCCGGCCTCCGCCGAAATGCGAACGTTCGCCAGCGTGGATTATATTGATGGGTTCTGCGGCGGTCGACCGCAGTCTGCGGCGGATGGGTGATCCGCGCGGCGTTGGGGGAGCGGCGACGGGTCAGAGGGGAGCGCGAAAGCGATGTCGGAATCGGTCAAGGCGTTCATGCAGGAAGTCATGGCGCGGAATCCGGGCGAGCGCGAGTTCAGCCAGGCGGTGGGCGAGGTCATCGAGAGCGTGATGCCGATCGTCGAGATGCGCCCGGAGCTGCGTAAGGCACGCATTCTGGAGCGCGCGGTCGAGCCCGAGCGGGTGGTGATCTTCCGCGTGCCGTGGGTGAACGACCAGGGCGACGTGAAGGTGAATCGCGGCTTTCGCGTGCAGTTCAACAGCGCGCTGGGGCCGTACAAAGGCGGTCTGCGCTTCCACGCCAACGTGAATCTGAGCGTGCTGAAGTTCCTGGGCTTTGAGCAGACCTTCAAGAACGCACTGACCACGCTGCCGATGGGCGGCGGCAAGGGCGGCAGCGACTTCTCGCCGAAGGGCAAGTCCGACGCGGAAGTGATGCGGTTCTGCCAGGCGTTCATGAACGAGCTGTTTCGGCACGTGGGACCGGACACCGATGTGCCCGCGGGCGACGTCGGCGTCGGCGGACGCGAGATCGGCTACATGTTCGGGCAGTACAAGAAACTGATGAACCGCTTCGAAGGCTGGATCACCGGCAAGGGCCTGAACTGGGGCGGCTCGCTGGTGCGCAAGGAAGCGGCGGGTTTCGGCACGGTGTACTTCGCGCAGGAAATGCTGGCGACGCGCGGCGAAACCTTCGAGGGCAAGACCGTCACCATCTCGGGCTACGGCAACCTCGGTTGCTACGCGATGCAGAAGCTGAACGAACTGGGCGCCAAGGTCGTCACCATCGCCGACGAAGACGGCTACTGCTACGACCCGGACGGCATTCGCGGCGAGAAGGCGAAGTTCGTCGAGGACCTGTGGCAGGTGCACCGCCTGCCGGCGAGCGAATACGCCAACAAGTTCAAGGGCGTGCAGTTCGTTGCCAACAAGCGGCCGTGGGAAGTGAAGTGCGACGTGGCGATTCCGACGGCGGCGGAGAACGAACTCGACGAGGCGGCCGCCAAGGCGCTGGTAAGCAACGGTTGCCGCTGCGTGGCGGAAGGCGCGAACATGCCGTGTACGCCGGGGGCGGTGCAGGTCTTTCAGCAGAACGGCGTGCTGTTCGGGCCGGGCAAGGCGGCGAACGCGGGCGGCGTGGCGACGAGCGGACTGGAGATGACGCAGAACTCGATGCGGCTGAACTGGTCGCGCGAGGAAGTTGACGGCCGGCTGCGTGAGATCATGAGCCGCATCCACCGCGTGTGCCTGGAGACGGCCGAGGCGTATGGCGCGAAGGGCAATTATGTGATCGGCGCGAATGTCGCCGGATTTTTGAAGGTCGCCGACGCGATGCTGGATCAGGGCGTGGTGTAACGCGCTCGAGCCGCACGCGGATACGTCTCGAAGTAGCATTCTCGCTGGCCTGGATGATTCGAACAGCGGGAGTCGGACCGATTGCGGTCGATGTGGACGAACTCAAAGGAAGCGTATCCGTGCGGGCTGAAGGCAATACGGACTTGAAGGGCACGCTGATTGCGCTGTTCCATTTCGGTGCAGCGGCCGGATAAATCCGATCCATGGTGACGCGCGCGAGACAATACTGGGTCATGCTACGTGGCGCGATCTTCGTCGCGAGCACACCCGTAGTGCGGAATGCGGAGGACTGGTGCAGTCGAGCGTGCATTCTTGTAGCGGTTTGGCCCGGGTGAGTTGCGCATGCGGTCGCTAAGCGCGAAGTTCGTCCCGCTGGCGATCGTCGTTGCGTGCTTCGGCGTCGTGATCGCCACGCTCTTGCGCTCCGGCCCGCGCTACGGAGCGCTGGACGTCGTCGTCCCGGTGGCGACGCCCGAAGCGCTGAGGTTCTTGGAGAACTTGCTGTCGCACGACTTCTCGACGACGCCCACGAATGTGCACATCTTCGCCCGTCATATTTCACGGGACGAACCGTTCGCATACCGGTGTCTGGTGAAGGCGAATGTCACGATGGACGATTATCAAACGGTAATTCAGGACGCTCGCCGCTGGAAACCGGAGTCAGAGCATGATGCCGCACTTTCGCTGCTTGCGCGATGGCGGGAGGCTCCGAATCCAGATGTTGCGCGGTGGTGGAGCGCGTATATCGACCCAGACCCGTTGAATCTGCGCGGTAACTGGATTGGAGAGCACGGCGTGGAGTTCATTGCGTACGATGGTGGCGTGCTCTACTACGAAGCCTATGTCGAGAAGTGGTAGGTGCGAGCGGGACCTGAGGTCGCGATATCGGAGCCGTGCCGTGAACGCAAAGCGTCCCGTTCGCCGAAGACTTGAGCTGTGGCGCGTGCTGCTCGTCGTTTCAGCCATGCTTGGGGTGCTGTGGGTTACAAGCACCAGAGTAGGATTCTATCTCAACCTCCACCTCGGCAGCATTACGCACCCGATGAAGGGAGGTGTAAGTACTACGGAACCAATCGCTGGGGGTATTGCGTCGTTCGATGGGCGCGTGTGCATCGCAGTCCAGTTGGTGCTGGGTGCAGATGAAAATTGGAACGCGCCTGTCAATCGGCCATTTCTGCGTCCCGCCACAGGCGTGTTTTGGGCCTGGCCTCGAATGATACTTGGCTGGCGCTGGTTCGTCGTCCCGTACTGGATGCTCCTCGGCACGGTGCTTTGCGCGACAGGGCTCGCGTGGCTGGGAAGACCGCGAAAACAGGAGAACGAGGCGGCCGCGGAGTAGGGCGGAGCGCGGGTGCCGAAAACGGCGAAGCGCGAGATGTGCGGCGGTGAACGTGCTCCGGCGTGGGGGCCGTGCGTCGCCGGCCGACATCGGAGTTGCGCCGCCGAAGTGCTTTCGGGAAGCGAGGCCATGATGCGACGAGTGCTTCTGTGGTGCGCTGTGGTTGGTATTTTTGTCGCGTCCGCCTGGTATTTGCTCGCCTTCGGCTGGCCGCTTCCGACGCATCCGGGGCGGATGTTCTACGCCTGGCGGCTCGGCGAGCGGGGATGGGCATACTGGAGTCCGGAGAATGGTCCGATGAATGCAACAATAGACTGATCATGGATTTTTCCAGAAACCTGATTGCATTCGGGCCGGCCGCCGCCATCGACAACTGGGAGACGCATCGCACGCACGTAATCTTTGCAGCGAGCTCTGAGCACCCGGTGCGCATTGACGAGTGTGGGAACCGACTGTTGCTCATCGGACGCTACGGCAAGTACGCCGCACTCGAGATTCCAGCAGGCGCCGCGGCGCGAGCGCGGCGCGCTTGGTGCAGCGCCGTCGCCGAGCCTCCAGGCGGCGCTGACGGGCGTCGCGCCTGGAGTCGCGGAAGCACTCGCCGATTTTCGGGAGCGCAATGAGCTCTCCACCGCGCCGTTTCTTCCGCGTCCATGAGACCCTACCTGTCGCCGCCCGCCACGCCTGGATGAATATGGTGGACTCTCTCGCGACCCTGATGGAGCAAACATGACGACAGGCTCGCTCATCGTCCTGGCGCTTGCCGTGTTGGCGTACGCGGTGCATCTGCTCGCGCGTCGCATCGATCAACAGCCCGCGCAGCCCGAGCCGATCTTTGAGGAGGTTGCCGCGAGCGAAGTGATCGAAGGCATACTCGCTTGCCACGGAACGCGCGCCAGCGAGCCGTGGCCGTGGCCGCGCGGCGTGATTCACGAGGACATTCAGGCGGCATTGGACGCGTATGAATGCGTCGCGTTCGATCCGTTCTCAAAGATGCTCGATCGCGCGGCGGCGAGTCGCCCGTCGGAGTTCGACGGGTATTTGCAAATCGGCGTTTGGCCGGACGGGTCCGAGTTGCTGGCGAAGTGCGACCCGAGCGATCCCCGAATCTACCTCGCCGACATCGAGGATTGCGCGCCCGGCGCTGCGCGCGTCTTCGCCGTTTCGTTTGCCGCCGCACTGACTCAGGCGCACCGGGATCACGCGGAGGTTGAGCGGCACTTGCGCGCGAAGTAGCATGCAGGCATCGCAGCCAGGGGGCTGTGCGGCTGACCGGCGCGTAGACGAAGTGTCCGTCATGCGGAAGGTAGTGGCATCCGGGCGGCGACTTTCGACCCGCAGCATCGCGCGGACCGGTTGCGGGTTTCTGATCCTGGTGTTTCTCCTGACGTGGGTCATTCCGAGCGTGGAGCTCGTGCTTGCGCTGCGCTTCGTCGCGGCCGTGATCGCGACGGTTTCGACGGCCGTTGCGCTGGCGTGGTATGAGAAATCTCGGGACTTGCGAGCGGAGGTCGTGGGGCTGATCGTCATCACCAGCGGCGTAACGATGAGCCTGTCCGCGTGGACGTGGTTCTCCGATCTGTTCGGGGTTTTTTCCGGCACGGTGATTGTGATGGGGGTTCTCGGGTTCTTCACGCATTTGCTGGCGGATTGCGTGTTCGCCGGGCTGCGCGAATTCGCGGCGTTTCCGCGTTGTGAGCAGTGCGGCTACGACCTGAGCGGCGCCCCGGATCGCGCGTGCCCGGAATGCGGCTCAGCGCAGCATCGCGCAGCGGTTCCGCCGGACGGGTCTGTTTGATGGGGGCGCAGGCGACATGCGGCGGGCCGGTTACGTAGGGTTGGGTGTACTTCTAGCGTTGTTGTGCTTGTCCGGCTGCGGCGACGCGCCGCAACTGCCCGAAGATCCGCGGCTGCGCGTTACGTTGGGTGAAACTGAGCGGGCTCGTCGATCACTCGAAGCCCTGGAGGAACAGCAGGAGCAGTTGTTGTCTCGATCACCGGCATGCCTAGCCGGGTTGAATGACGCACGGCGGGCGATCGCGGCGGACAGCGCGGGGCAGGCGAACTCCGTCGGTCCGGTGCTGATCGCGGCGATCGTGCATGGCCCGGGGCCTCACAACGACCGTCTGGACGTCTGTTTGTACACGAGCGCCCGCGCGATCAGGGAAATTTTGATCGAGTATCGAGATGGGCAGGGTGATTCAAGACTGGTGCGAATTCGCACGCACTATCGGTATCGCGACCTGAGCAGCTACACGTGGCTAATTTTCCGAATCGAGGAAGTCGATTGGCAGCAGCTCCCACGCGAGTCGACGGTGGAGGGGCCTTGGGAGCCCGGAGTTGAGTTCCCGGTTGTGTCCGTCCCGCGCTTCCACAAAGTATATGCCGCCGCCGCGTACCTCGTGGATCAGCACGGGCGGCGCGGGGGATGGGGTCCGGTGTTTTGGAGCCCGCGGAGCGACGGGCAATCGCCCGATTGAACACCGGTAGGGCGGTTCGTTGTCGCCTCTTCTGGAGCCCGCGCCGTCCGCTCGCTACTTCGCCAGCACCGCCGCCAGAATGATGTTGATCAAAATGCTCAGCGCCGCCACGATCCCCAGCGAGATCGTCAGCGCTGCCGGCGGGCCGGACGAGGCCTGAGCCTGAATCGCGACCGGCTGGGCCTGACCCGCCGCCAATTCGCTGAACATCGACTGATCGAGCTGCTGGTGCGCGTGCACCGGCGGCTCGTTGCGGGCCAGGCGATCAAGGTCCTCGATCAGCTCGCGACACGTGGCGTAGCGATCCTCGCGGCGTTTGGCCAGCAGCATCTCGATCATCGCGGCGCAGCCGGCCGTGATTTTCGTATTAATGTGGTCGGGCGGCGTGAGCCGCTCCTTCAGATGCTTGTGCATAACCGCGGAGGGCGTGGGGCCTTCGAACGGCACGCGCCCGGTGACCATGTGATAGAACGTCGCCCCCAACGAATAGAGATCGGCCCGGCGATCGATGCTGACCTCGCCGCGAATCTGCTCGGGGCTGATGTAGTAGGGCGTGCCATAGGCGCGGCCGGCCTCGGCCATCGCGGCTTCGAGGTCGGATGTCGCGCGGGCCAGACCCATGTCGGCGAGCTTGGCGACGCGTTCGCGCGTCAGCATGAGGTTCTTGGGCTTCACGTCGCGGTGGATGATGCCGCGCTCGTGGGCGTGCTCGAGGGCGGAAGCGACCTGGCGGACGATCTTGATCGCCTCGGCCTCGGCGTAGACCTTGCCGTCGGCCAGCTCGTCATACACCGTGCAGCCCTCGACGAACTCCATCACGAAATAGTGGAACCCGCTGGCTTCGCCGACGTCGATCGCCTGCACGATATTGTTGTGGTTGAGGGCGGCGGCGGCCTTGCCCTCGCGGTAGAAGCGCTCTACGAACTCGGCATTGCGGCTGAGGCGCTTGGGCAGCACCTTGACGGCGACGACGCGGTCTAGGCTGAGCTGCTTGGCGCGGTAGACGACGGCCATGGCGCCGGCGCCGACCTTTTTCTGAAGCTGGTAGCCGGGAATCTGCTGGGCCGGCCGGCCGCCGGAGTCTTCGCTTGAGCCGTGAAGCCGTTCGAGTTGCGTGCGGGTCAGGAAGCCGAGGTCGACGAGCACCTCGCCGATGGGGCGCTTGCCGGCGTCGGAAGCCAGTTCACGCTGGCGGTCGAACGCCTGCCGAACCTCTTCGTGCGTGGCAAAGCTGCGATCGACGGCCGCACGAGCGATTTGGCTGTCTTCCGGTCCGTCGGCCATCCGTCATCCAAGGTCAGGCAGAGACAAACGGCGCAGCAACCCCGCGCAACCCAAGTTTATGCAGCGCGCGGACGCGGGTCAATTGCCGGAACCTCCCGACGCGTCGCGCGTCCAAGCCAATAGCTGAAAACATGGTCCGACTTCTGCTCATCGCGATGCTGCTATTTCCCGCCGCGCAGCGGGCGCGCGCCGACGCGCCGCCGCGCGTCACCGATGAGACGGTGGCGGTGGCGATTGAGCGGGCGCGCGACTGGCTGATGTTGCAGCGATCGAAGGCGGGCGACTGGGAAAGCTCGCGCACCGACACGGGCGACCGCTTCTGGGGCGGCGGCACGGCGCTCGCGACGCTGGCGCTGCTGAACGCAGGCGAGAATCCCCGTTCGGATGAGATGCAGCAGACGCTCACCTGGCTCGCGGCCCAGCCGCTGCGAGCGACATACGTCTACTCGCTGCGGGCTCAGGCGCTCTCGCTGGTGCCGGGCGGTGCGTTTGAGCGACGGCTGCAGGACGACCTCGACTGGCTGGTGGCCGCGGCACACGTCGGCCCCGGGCCGCACGCCGGCGGGTATTGGTACGAATCGGCGTCCGAAAAGCCCCAGATTCGCGAGTTCGACCACTCGAACAGCCAATTCGGCGTGCTGGGCGTGTGGATGGCGACCGAGGCCGGCATGGCGCAGCGGGCGCCGAATGAATTCTGGGAGCGGGTCAAGGCGCACTGGCTCGCGCAGCAGAATTCCGACGGCGGCTGGGGTTATCAACCCGGCCGCGCCAGCACCGGCAGCATGTCGGCCGCGGGGCTCTCGACGCTTTACATCGTGCTCGATCGCCTGCACGGCCGCTCCGGACATCGCGACGCGCTGGATCTGATCGCGGCGCTGCGGCGTGGCGAGAACTGGCTCGGCCGCGAGTTCACGACGAAGAACCCGTACGGCGACAGCGGCTGGGTCTATTACTACCTCTACGGCCTGGAACGCGCCGGACGCGCCAGCGGTCGCAAGTACTTCCGCGAGCGCGACTGGTTCCGGGCGGGCGCCGCCGACCTGCTGGCATCACAGACCCCGGACGGCTCCTGGCCCGGCGGCCTACACAACACCTGCTTCGCGACGCTGTTCCTCTGTCACGGGCGCGCGCCGCTGCTGCTGAACGAGTACGAGCCGATCGTGGGCAGCGATCCGTATCTGCGCGACGCCGCGGGACTCAATCGTTTCGCCCAGCATGCGCTCGAACGCCTGCTGAACTGGCAGATACTGGGACCGGCAAGCACGATCGAGGATCTGCTCGAAGCGCCGATTCTGTATCTGAGCGGCGACGCGGGGCTGGAGCTGCCCGAGCCGCAGCGGGCGCTGCTGCGCGAATACGCGCTGCGCGGCGGGATGATCGTGGGCGTCTGCGTCGGCGGGTCGCAGGCATTTGCGGATTCGTTTCGCGCGCTGGGCAGCGAGCTGTTTGCGGCGCAGCGCTGGACGGCGCTGCGCGGCGAACACCCGCTCCTGGCGACGCAGTTTCGCATCGACTCCGCGCCCGCGGCACAGGAGCTGCACAACGGCGTACGCACGCTGATGCTGCTCGTTCAGGACGACGTGGCGCAGTCGTGGAACGAATACCGCGTGCGGCGCGGGCAGCGCGATTTTGAGTTCGGCTGCAATCTCTACGCGTACGCGACGGACAAAGTGGCGGTGCGCAGCCGACTGACCACGCCGACCATCGCGCTCGAGCCGACCGCAACGCGACGCACGATCCGCCTGGCGCAGGTTCAGTATCAGGGGCGCTGGAATCCCGAGCCGTGGAGCTGGTCGCGGCTGCGCACGTACATGAACAACACGACCGGCACCACGCTGCTGATCGAGCCCGGCGTGCGGCTCGACGCGCCCGAGTTGCAGCAATTCGACGTGGCGTGGATGAGCGGCGACGCCGAATTCGCGCTCAGCGCTGCGGAACGTGACGGATTGCGCCGGTTTCTTGTAGCGGGCGGCACGCTGCTCACTGACGCCACCAACGGATCGATGGAATTTCGCGGCGCGCTCGAACAGGCGGTCACGGACGCGCTGCGGGTGGCGTCGGCGCCGGTGCCCGCCGATTCCGCGCTGATCTCCGCCGAGGGCCTCGATGACGGCGTGGCGCTGACGTCGGTCTCGTATCGCCGCGCGCTGCGGGCGATGGGGCGGCGCGGCGCGCCGCCGCTGCGCGGGTTTGCGCTCGGCCCGCGCTACGCCGTGCTGCATTCGCCGGTGGACATCGGCGCGAGCCTGCTGGGCACTCCGATCTACGATCTGCGCGGCTACGACGCCTCAAGTGCGCTGCGCGTCGCCCGCAACATGCTGCTCTACGCGGCGCTGCCCGCCGAGGCGAAGGCCCGCATCGGCGTGAAGTAGCCTAGAGACGCCGGTCGCGCGGCTTCATTCGTTACACTGCGAGCATGTTCGTCGTGCTGCGCCACGAGCAGGCTTCGGGCACGCACTGGGACCTGATGGTCGAGCGTGCCCCGGGCGGCACGCTGCGCAGTTGGCGCCTGGCGCGCAACCCCTGCCGCGAAGGCTGGCAGGAGATCGCCGCCGAGCTGATCGGCGATCATCGTCGCGCGTACCTGACGCACGAGGGGCCGGTTGGTGGCGACCGCGGTGCGGTATTTCGCGAGGACAGCGGCGAAGGCGAACTGCTCGCTGCCGCGCCGAACGGCGCCGAAACCGTCGAGTTGCGCGGCGCCGCGCTGGCTGGGCGATTCGAGCTGGCGCGAACGGACGGCGGAGTCGTCCTGCGGCGGTGCGCCGCTGGGGCGTCGCGGCTGAAGATTGCAGCAGGTGGATCACACATGAATGAAGCGCTTTCGCGACTTGTCGAACACGTTCGTGAGCTCAGCACGCTCCGCGCCATCGACGGGCTGCTGGACTGGGATCAGGAAACGTACATGCCGCCGAACGGAGCCGAAGATCGCGCAGCGCAAAGCGCGCTGATGGCGGGTCTGGCTCACGAGCGGCTGACGGCGCGGGTGGTGGGTGATTGGCTCGCTCAGGCTGAGCAAAGCGGCCTGTCGGACGATCGGCAGCGGGCGATCGTGCGCGAGGTGCGCCGCGAGCACGAACGCGCGATCCGCGTGCCCAACACGCTCGTGCGCGAGCTGGCCTCGGCGACGGCGCTGGCCAAGCCGGCCTGGGCGGCGGCGCGCCGCGCGTCGGATTTCGCGGCATTCACGCCGCACTTTCAGCGCGTGCTCGAACTGAAGAAACAGTTCGCCGACTGCATCGGCTGGTCGGCCGAGCGCTACGACGCGCTGCTCGACGAATATGAACCGGGGGCGCGCAGCGCCGACGTGGCGGCCGTGTTCGCCGGCGTGCGCGAGCAACTCGTGCCCCTCGTGCGCCGCATCGCGCAGGCGCCGCGCCGCCCGGATGACGGCGTATTGCGACGGCCGGTGACGATTGAAAAACAGGCCGCCTTCTGTCGGCTGGTGGCCGAGTCGTTCGGCTTTGATTTTCAGGCCGGCCGCATCGACACGACGGTGCATCCATTTTGCAGCGGAATCACGCCGCGCGACGTGCGGCTTACGAACCGGTTCGACGTGAACTACCTGCCGATGTCGCTCTTCGGCATCCTGCACGAGACCGGGCACGGTCTCTATGAACAGGGGTTCGAACCGGCCTTCACCGGCACGCCGGTGGCGCGCGCGGTGTCGCTCGGAATTCACGAATCGCAGTCGCGCTTGTGGGAGAACCTGATCGGACGCAGCCTGCCGTTCTGGCGGCATTTCTTGCCGGTGATGCAGCAGACGTGCGGCGCGTTCGGCGACGTGTCGCTCGAGGCCTGGCATTTCGCGGTGAATCGTGTGGAGCCGTCGTTCATTCGCGTCGAGGCGGATGAGGTGACCTACGGGCTGCACATCATGCTGCGCTTCGAGATCGAGCGGCAGTTGCTGTCCGGGGCGCTGACGGTGCCCGAGGTGCCCGCGGCCTGGAATCAGCAGATGCACGATTTGCTGGGAATCAGACCGCCGGACGACGCGCGCGGCTGCTTGCAGGACATCCACTGGAGCTCGGGACTGTTCGGCTATTTCCCGACGTACCTGCTGGGGAATCTGTTCGGAGCGCAGTTCTTCGAAGCGGCGCGGGCCGCGCTGCCCGATCTCGACGCACAGGCGGCCGCCGGACGGTTCGCCGCGCTGCGCGAGTGGCTGCGCGAAAACATCCATCGCCATGGGCAGACGTATCGCGCAGAGGAGCTGGTGCGGCGCGTGACGGGCCGGCCGCTGTCAGCCGAGCCGTTTGCCCGCTACCTGCGCGAGAAATTCGAACCGCTGTACGGGCTGACGTAGCGCGGCGCGCTACGCATGTGCCGGCTGCGGCGTGCGCGCGGGGCGCGCGGCCGGTTCCGGGTCCTTCGGACGCGGCGCGAAACGCGAGCCGACCGCATCGGACAGCGCCGGCGGGCAACGCATCGCCTCCGCCAGCGTGGTCACGCCTGTCTCCGTCTTCGCCAGCACTTCGTGCACCAGCGTCGTCATCCCATCCTGAATCAGCCGATGCCGCAGATGGTGCTCATCCGCGCCTTCGCGAATCAGCGCGCGATCCTGCTCGTTCGGACACCAGACTTCGAACACCGCGATGCGGCCCTGATAGCCGACCTGATGGCACGCGCCGCAGCCCGCGGGCTGCCAGGCCGTCTCCGGCGTCGGCAGACCGTTCGACGCCAGCCACTCGGCTTCGCTCGCGTGAATCGCGCCGCGCCGCCGGCACTGGATGCACAGTTTGCGAACCAGGCGCTGCGCGACCACCGTCTCGAGCGTGGCCGCGATGTCGAGGTTTGAGATGCCCCAGTTGCGCAGCACGCTGACCGACGCCGCCGCGTCTCGTGCGTGCAGGCTGCTCAGCAGCCCGCGTCCGCCGGCGCAGAGCGTGAGCGCGGTCTGGGCGGCGCTCGGTTCGCGCATTTCTCCCAGCAGGATGTAATCGGGGTCGAGCCGCACGATGGATTTCAGCACGTCGGCGTAGGTGATGTTGCGGCGCGCGTCGACCGAAATCTGCGTGATGCCGTCCATCTTGTACTCGACCGGCTCCTCGACGGTGACGACGCTGCGCTCCTGCAGCTTCAGGTGTTGCAGCAGCGCGTAGAGCGTGGTGGTCTTGCCGCAGCCGGTCGGACCGACCGCCAGAAACATGCCGGTCGGGTGCGCCAGTCGCTTGATGATGCGGTCGCGCGCGCCGTCGCCCATGCCCAGCTCGTCTAGCCCGCTGGCGAGCCGATCGGGGTCGAGCAGGCGGATCGTCAGTTTCTCACCCCAGGCGCAGGGCGTGCCCGCGAGCCGAAGATCGATCGTGCGCTCGTCGATGCGCACCGAGCGCCGCGCGTCCTGCGGCTTGTTGTTGTTCACGGCGTCCATGCCGGCGAGCGCCTTGTAATGGCGCATGATGCGCTGACCCTGCAGCACGGTGAGATGCGCGGCGTCGAGCAGCGCGCCGTCGATCCGCAGGCGGATGCGCATGCCGTCGCTCTGCGGTTCGAGGTGAATATCCGAGGCACCTTCACGCAGCGCGTCGCGCAGCAGCATCTCGCCCCCGCGTGCCGTTTCACCGTCCGGCTCGACCGGCAACGTGACCGCCTCTTCGCGTCGAAGCTCTTCGCTCAGCAACCTGGTCAGCGACGTCTTGGCCTGGCGACCGTCGGATCGAAACATCGCGCTCGCTCCCTTTCCCGATGCGTGGACGACTCGCAGGGCGCGGGCCGCGCCGGGCGCTGCGTGTGTGGATATCGACGCGAGGCGTGAGGATCGGCGTCGGCTTGCGTTGCGATGGCGCCCGCGGCGGGCTTATCGGCACTGCCGCGCATTGGCAACCGGTTCCGCCGCGCCGTAAGATGCGTTCGCCAGGCCGGCGCGGCCAGCGCTGGCGAAGCCGGCCTTCGCACGGAGGCTGTGTATGTCCATTGTCGACCCCACCACCGATTCGACCGGCCCGCAAGCGACGACCGGCGACCATGCCCACAACACGCAAGAGTTGCCGCACGCTGCGGTGCGTTTTGCCGGCGACTCCGGCGACGGAATGCAGCTCGCCGGCACGCAGTTCACGAACACCTCCGCGATCTACGGGAACGACGTGGCGACGCTGCCGGATTTCCCAGCCGAGATTCGCGCACCCGCCGGAACGCTGGCCGGCGTTTCGGGCTTTCAGATCAACTTCTCGAATCACTCGATCCACACGCCCGGCGACAAGGTCGACGCGCTAATCGCCATGAACCCCGCTGCGCTGAAAACCAATCTCAAGGACCTGATGGAAGGCGGCATCCTGATCGTCAACAAGGACGAATTCACGCCCGTCGCGCTGCAGAAAGCCAAATACGATCAGAACCCGCTCGATTCCGGCGAGCTGAGCCGGTTCCGCCTCTATTCCGTTCCCATCACCAAGCACACGCTCGAAGCCGTGAAGGAATCGGGCGTGAGCAGCAAGGACGCCGAGCGCTGTAAGAACATCTATTCGCTGGGGCTGGTGTTCTGGCTGTACGACCGGCCGCTCGATACCACGTTGAAGTGGATTCGCACGAAGTTCGCCGCCACGCCCGCGGTCGCCGCCGCGAACGAACTGGCGCTGCGCGCCGGCTTCAACTTCGGCGAGACGGCCGAGCTGTTTCCGGTGAGGTATCGCGTGCGCAAGGCCACGCTGCCGCCCGGGCGCTATCGCAATATCACGGGCAACCAGGCCGCGGCCCTGGGTTGCGTGACCGCCGCGCAGCTTGCCCGCAAGCCGCTGGTGTACTGCTCGTATCCGATCACGCCCGCCAGCGAAATCCTGCAGGAACTCTCGCTTTACAAGAATTTCGATGTACGCACGTTCCAGGCCGAGGACGAAATCGCCGCCATGTGCGCCTGCATCGGCGCCGCCTACGCCGGCGCGATCGCGATTACGGGCACTAGCGGCCCGGGCGTGGCGCTCAAGCAGGAAGCGATCGGGTTGGGCGTAATGGCGGAACTGCCGACGGTCATCATCAATGTGCAGCGCGGCGGTCCGAGCACCGGGTTGCCCACCAAGACCGAACAGGCCGATCTCTGGCAGGCGGTACTCGGCCGCAACGGCGAATGCCCGACGCCGGTCATCGCCGCCCAATCCCCGTCCGATTGCTTCTACGCGTCGATCGAAGCCGTCCGGGTGGCGGTGAAGTACATGACGCCGGTGTTCTTGCTCAGCGACGGCCACCTCGCCAACGGCGCCGAGCCCTGGCGCATTCCCGCGTCCGACTCGTTGCCGCCGATACCCATCACTCACCCCACTGATCCGCAGAGCTTCCAGCCTTACTTGCGCGACGCCGCCGGCAGCCGGCCGTGGGCCGTTCCCGGCACGCCGCACTTGCAGCATCGCATCGGCGGGCTTGAGAAGGAGCACATCAGCGGGCACATCAGCTACGACCCCGACAACCACCAGCACATGGTGGAGCTCCGCGCACGAAAGGTCGCCAACATCGCCGACGACATCCCGCCGCAGGAGCTCTTCGGCGCGCCGCAGGGCAAGCTGCTCGTGGTGTCGTGGGGCGGAACGTACGGCACCGTGCGCACCGCGGTCGAACGAGCGTGCGCGGCGGGGCAGTCTGTGTCGCACGCGCACCTGCGCTGGCTGAATCCCATGCCGCGCAACCTGCCCGAGATCTTTGCGCGGTTCCGCACGATTCTGGTCGCCGAGCTGAACATGGGGCAGCTTGAGCTGCTGCTGCGGGCGCGCTATCTGATCGACCCGGTCGGCCTGCACAAGGTGCAGGGCAAGCCCTTCCAGGTCACCGACCTGCAACGCCAGATCGACGAATTGCTGGGGACGCGCTGACAACCTCAACCGCCGCGGCCCCGCCGCGTGCGAGTGAAGTGAGAGAACCATGAGCGAACTGACGCAACTGAAGTCAAAAGACTACAAATCCGATCAGGAAGTCCGCTGGTGTCCGGGCTGCGGCGACTACTCCATCCTGATGCAAATGCAGAAGGTCTTCGCCGACCTCGGCCTGAGGCGTGAGAACACCGTCTTCGTCTCGGGCATCGGCTGCTCCAGCCGCTTCCCCTACTACATGGAGACATACGGAATTCACGGCATCCACGGGCGCGCCCCCGCCATCGCGACCGGCGTGAAGCTCGCCAATCCCGACCTCGACGTCTGGGTGATCACCGGCGACGGCGACGGGCTGAGCATCGGCGGAAATCACACGATTCACGCCATCCGCCGCAACGTGAATCTCAAGATCATCCTGTTCAACAATCGCATCTACGGTCTGACCAAGGGCCAGTATTCGCCGACGACCGAGCAGGGCAAGAAAACCAAGAGCACGCCGTTCGGCTCGCTCGACTACCCGATGCACCCGATTTGCGTTGCGATCGGAGCCGAGGTGACCTTCGTCGCGCGTGCGGTCGACACCGACGTCCGGCATCTGCAGGACGTGTTCCGCCGTGCGGCGCAGCATCGCGGCACGGCGTACGTCGAGGTGTACCAGGATTGCAACGTATTCAACCACGGCGCGTTCGAATACGCACAGGACCGCATGCAGCGCGACGACAACGTGCTCTACCTCGAGCACGGCAAACCCATGGTCTTCGGTAAGGAGCGCAACCGCGGCATCCGTCTGAACGGTATGACGCCGGAAGTCGTCGAACTCGGCGGCTCGATCACCGCCGACGATCTGCTCATTCACGACGAGCGCGCGACGGAGCCCACGCTGGCGTACCTGCTCAGCCGCATGCGGCATCCGGAATTCCCCGAGCCGGTCGGCGTGTTCCGTGCGATCGAGCGCCCGACGTTCGATGAGCTGGTCATGCGCCAGATCGACGACGTGACGAAGAAGCTCGGCGCCGGTCGGCTCGAGCAGCTCTTCAACACCGGTGACACGTGGGCGGTCTAGCCGACAGCCGCGCTCCGCAGCACTTTCTCGCCGACGAGCCGCCGTTTCCGCCGCGTTATCGCTGGGCCAGACGGCTGGGGCTGCTGCTGGCGGTGGCAGTGGCTGCGCTCGTCGGCGTTCGCATGTGGTGGGGCCGAGAGGCGACGCGGCGCGTGGAGGCGCGGCTCGCGGCGTATGCGGCGGCGGGCGAACCGATTGATGCCGACGATTTCGTGCGCGCGGAGCCGCTTGCGGACGAAGACAATGCGGCACTGGGGCTGTCGGAAGCGGCGGTGCTGCTCGCATTGAACCAATCCACTGCCGGGCAGGTCTTCGAGGTTCACACGGACGCGGACTTTGCGGACGAATTTCCCGAGTTCGCACGCATCGCCCTGAACGTGCACTGCGAAGCCCTCGAAACGTACGACAGAGCGCTGGAGTGTTCTGCCGCTGACTGGGGTCTGACGCTCGGGACGCCGGTTTGGGCTACCGCTATGCCGCATTTGGCCGGGCAGCGAGCACTGGCGAACCTGGTGCGCACCGACGCGCTGCTCGCACACGCCGACGGGCGCAGCGACGACGTGCTGCGCCGCGTCAATCAGTTATTGACGCAAGCGGAGCATCTCGCGACGGATCCGGCGTTCGTGATCACTCACCTGGTTGCGGTGATCGGCGAGGCGTGGGCCTACGACACGATCGAGCGTTCCAGCGCGACGCTCGCGCTCGGCGAACCGGGCTCCACCTCGCGGCGAAGCGCGGCGGGGCTGATCTCGCGGCTGTTGGAGGAGCAATCCGTTGTGCAGCGCATGCGACGCGCGATGCAGATGGAACGGCTGTCGAATCTGGACGCGGCTCGGGAATGTCTGACCGGCTTTCCAGAGACCTATTTCTCTCTCGTTGGAGCATCACCGACCGCGCTGACAAGTTGGATCGCGACGGCCGTCACTCCGATGCACGCGCTCGATGCGCTGCGGTCGCTCGACGACGCCGACGCCGCGATTCAGGCTGCCGAACAGCCGGATTACCCGGCAGCGCGGCGCAAGATACGCGCGTATTCCGCTGATCTGTCAGGCTGGCCGCAGCGCCTCGCGCGCGGGCTCAGTCGCACTCTCTACTCCGACTGGACCAACGCAACGCGCATAAGGGCGTTCGCGCTTTTTCGGCGCCGCGCCGCGGCCACTGCGCTCGCCATTCGACTCTACGAGATCGATTACGGCGAGCGGCCGCTCGCGCTTGACGAGTTGGTTCCGCAATATCTGCCCGCGGTGCCGCGCGATCCGTTCAGCGCAACCGGCGAGCCGGTCCGCTATCTGCCCTGGGAGTACCCCGCGCGCCTCTACAGCGTGAGTGACAACGGTCGCGACGACGGCGGGGTTGAGGCGCCTCGACGCGAGGATCGTGCGACGTTGGGCGATGAGCGCTTCCTGCTCGATCCCGATCCGGAGCTGCAACCGCTGCCGAAATCACTGCAGGCTTATTCGGACCAGGACGATCCAGAGTCCGATCGCCGGTACTAGCACGAGCGTCGCAAATCCGCCGACGAGCCACAGCAGCGGGACGAGCAGCGAAACCTTCCACACCGAGGTTCGCGTGCGAAGCAGCACGCTGGCCGCGTAGCGAAGGCTGCCCCACTGCGCGATCAGGATCATGCATTGGAACGAGATCGCCAGAATCAGTGCGAGCACCCAGAGGATGTCCCATCGCTTCAGCGTCGCCGTGGCCAGGGAAACCCACAAGCTCAGCACCGGCAGCACCGTCAGCGCCAACCAACCGCTGGTGTAATAGCTCAGCGCCAGCGCGCGATTCTGCGCCCGAACGGTCAGGTGTCGCGGGTGAAACAGGTAACTCGGCGCGCCGGTCTGCCAGATCAACGTCAGGCCGAGTCCGGCGTACGCGAGCGAGATCAATCCCCAACCCCAGTCCGCAACCGCAGTCTCCAGCACGCCCGGCTGCACCGACGCCGCGATCGGCACGAGCAGAATCCACCACAGCATCGCCCACGCCACGCACACCCAGCGAAAGCGCTGCGCCGCGTGATAATCCACCGCGCGGAACTTCTCGCGATAGAGCTGCTTGGGGCGCCAGATCAGCAGCCAAAGCGTCTGCACCAGCGCCCGGGGCGAGTGGCTGCGCGCCCAGGGAATCAGCGACGCCGGCGCGTCGATGAAATCCAGTTCGAGGCCGCACTCGGGGCAGCGCGCGCCGCCCGAGCCGCGCAGGTCGTAGCTGCACTCCGGGCAGTCAAATGCGTCGCGCAAACCCGCCGCAAGCTCAGGCGCGGGCTCCATCATGCGCGCCGCCCGCCGCGTGCCGACGCGGGCGCGCGAGCCACGGATTCTGCCGTACACTGACCGCGCCGCCCGTCTGTAGTGGCGGCTGCCGTTCGCAGGGGGCGCGCTTCCGCGCCGGGGTGGTCGGGCCGATCTGGGAGCATCGCGTGTTCAACCTCTCGTTCGCTCGCTCGTGCGGGCTGCTGGCGTTGTGTTCACTTGTCTCGGCGATGCAGGCGTTCGGTCAGACGCCGCCGGAATTCGCGGCGCCGCTTGCCCTCCGCGGCGTCACGGTCGTGCCGCGGCCGGGCGAGTCGCTGCCGAACACTACGATACTGGTCGTCGACGGGCGCATCCAATCGATCGGCGACATCGATCCGCCGCCGGGCACGCGCGTCCTCGATGCCGACGGCCTGATCGCCTACCCCGGCTTCATCGACATGTTCAGCCGCCGCGGGCTGGGCGAGCCGCGCGACGAGGGCGAAGCGGGCGAGCGGCGCCGCGAGGGCGCCGATGTCTCGGTCACCGAAGGCCCGACCACCGACATGCGGACCGCAAATCGCGCGGGCATCTACGCCACGCGCCGCGCGGTTGATCTCCTCGACGTCAGCGCCGACACCTTCGATTCCGCGCGGCGCACCGGCTTCTGCGCGGCGCTGCTGGCTCCGCCGCAGAATCTGCTCGGCGGTTCGGCGTCGCTGCTGGCGCTGGGTGAGCGTCCGGCTCGCGAGGCTGTGCTGCTGCCCGAGTTCGCGCAGTGCGCATCGTTCAGCCCGCCGCGCGATCGAGCGCTGCGCATCCGCGGCGCATACCCCCGCACGCCGCTGGGCGTCGTCGCGCACCTGCGCCAGACTTTCTCCGACGTGCGCTGGTACAGCGAGATGAACGCGGCGGCGCAGCGCGGCGCGCTTTCGCCGCGCGAAGTGCCCCTCGACGCAGACCTGGCGGCATTGCAGGCGGTTGCGGCGGGACGGCCGCTGCTCTGGGAGGCGAATAGCGCCGACGAAATCCGCCGCGCTCTAAGCTTGGCGCGCGAGTGGAATCTGCGGCTGATCATCGTCGGCGGACGCGAGGCCTGGCGAGCGGCGGACGAACTGAAGCGCAGCGAGACGCCGGTCGTGCTCACCTGGAGCTTCGGCGACAAGGCGCGCGAATACAAGTTGAGCGCCGAAGACCTGCGCGTCGCCCCGGATGACGAGAGCCACTACGGCGAGAACTGGGAGAAACGCCCCTTCGAACCCGAGGCGGCGTTTCAGCAGGGCAAAACGCAGCGCGAGGCGCGCGTCCGCAACGCGCTCGAGCTCGAGCGCGCGGGCGTGACGTGGACCGTTTCGACGCTCGCGAATGAAAAGCCTGCGGAACTGCTCGAAGCGCTGCGCGAGGGGATCGAGGCCGGGTTGACGTTCGACGCGGCCCTGGCCGCGCTCACGGTCACGCCGGCGCGGCTGCTGGGCGTCGAGGCTGATCTGGGAACGATCGCCGTAGGACGACGCGCGAATTTCAGCGTGTTCACCAAGGCGTTGAGCGACAAGGAAGCGAAGGCGCGCTGGGCGCTCGTCGACGGCGCACTGTTCGAATTCGACTCCGCCGAAAGCGGCGAACGTGGCGGAGCGCGCGAGCGAGGCGGTCGCCGAGGTCGCGGACGTCCTGATCGCGAGAACCCGCCGCGCGCGGATGCAGCGGACGAAGAATCGGCCGACGAAGCGACCGCGTCGCAACCCGCTTCCGCGCCGACCGAGCACGCCGCCACCGACAGCGCCCCGTCCACGGCTCCCTCCTCCGTTCCGGCCGACCCGCTGGCAGACGTGCGCACGCACGCTCCTGCGTGGCCGATCGAAATGCCGAGCGATCGCGACCCCGGTTTCCGCACCGGCGGAACCGTGCTGCTGACGAACGCCTATCTCATCACGCTCGAGGGAGAGGATCAGCCCAATTCGTCGATCCTGATTCAGGACGGCAGGATTCGAGCGATCGGGCGCGACGTCAGCGCCCCGCCGGACGCGAAGCGAATCGACCTGCGCGGATTTGTCTGCATGCCCGGAATCATCGACCCGCACGCCCACATCGCCCTGCACGCCGTGAACGAGTTCAGCGACAGCGTCGTGCCCGAAGTGCGCTGCGCCGATGTCATCGA
Organism: uncultured Planctomycetales bacterium; assembly: GCA_964388675.1. Classification (GTDB taxonomy): domain Bacteria; phylum Planctomycetota; class Phycisphaerae; order UBA1845; family Fen-1342; genus CAYMBL01. The sequence continues at coordinate 3,723 of CAYMBL010000038.1, read as the reverse complement.
CCCCGACGATCCGGCGATCTTCTGGGCTCTCACCGGCGGCTGCACCACCATCCACGCCATGCACGGCTCGGCGAACACCATCGGCGGGCAGAATGTCATCCTCAAGCTCAAGTACGGCCGGCCGGCGGAGGAACTCGTCGTCAAGGACGTGCCCGCCACGGTGAAATTCGCGCTCGGGGAGAACGTCAAACGCGGCGGCATGCCCCCGCAGGGCCGCGGCGATCGCGATGCCGTGCGGCGCTTCCCGGGTACGCGCATGGGCGTCGAAGCGACGCTGCGCCGCGCGCTCGCGGCCGGACGCGAGTACGGCTTGCAGCGCGCCGAGCACGCGAAGGCCGCGGCCGCTGGCCGCAGTCCGCCGCCGTTGCGTCGAGACCTGCGCCTGGAAGCCCTGGCCGGGATCGTGAACGGCGACATCTGGATTCAATGCCACAGCTATCGGGCCGACGAGATCCTGCAATTGCTCGAAGTCACCGAATCGTTTGGTGTTCGCGTGGCGGCTCTGCATCACGTGCTCGAGGCCTATCGCATCATGCCTGAGATCGCCCGACACGGCGCCAGCACGGCGACGTTCGCCGATTGGTGGGCCTACAAGGTCGAGGCGTATGACGCCGTGCCGCACAACGCCGGCATGCTGTCCCGCTTCGGCATCAACAGCACGATCAAGTCCGACTCCGCCGACCTCATGCGCCACATGCACCACGAAGCCGCGAAGTGCATGAAGTACGGCGAGATCGACGCCCACGCCGCGCTCAGTCTCATCACGCGCAACGCGGCCCGTCCGTTCGGGCTCGAGCGGCGCATCGGCACGCTGGCAGTCGGCAAGGATGCCGACATCGCGGTCTTCGACGGGCATCCGCTCGATTCGTTCGCGAAGTGCGTGCTGACGCTGATCGAAGGCGAAGTCTACTACCGTCACCCCGGGTTCCAGCCCGAGCTTGCGCACGCCGCGTCGCAGCCGACCACGACGCCCGCTTCGTCCACCGCCACGCGACCGGTCGCGCCGCGCATCGAGCCGCGCACTCCCAAACAGTTCTCGGGCGCGCCGCAGCCGAATCCGCCGTTGTCGGCCGAGCTCGCCGCCGCCTGGCGCGTCGCCATCGTCGGCGGCACGCTGCACCCGGTCAGCGGTCCGGCCATCGAGCGCGGCACGCTCCTGCTGGCCGACGGGAAGATCGAGGCGCTCGGTGCGAACGTGCGCGTGCCCGCGGAATACGCCGCCGTCGACGCGAGCGGGCTGCACGTCTGGCCCGGTCTGATCAACGCCGCCACCGAAGTCGGTTTGTCGGAGATTGATTCGGTCGGCGTGACGATCGATACCGGCGAAGTGGCTTCGTTCGCGCCCGACGTGAAGGCGGTCGCGGCGATCAACCCGCACAGTGCGATGGTCGAAGTCACGCGCGCCGAAGGCATAACAACCGCGCTGGTGTTGCCGGGAGGTCCGCTCGTTGCGGGGCAGGCCGGCGTTGTGGCGCTCGACGGCTGGACCGTCAGCGAGATGCTTATCGAGGGGCAAGCTGGGCTCGTGGTGAATCTGCCCACGCTCGCCGCAAAGTCGCTGCTCGACGAAACCCGCCGCGAGCCGCCGCTCGGCGAATCGCGCGACGAACCGAGCGCCGGCGAGCGCGAGATTGTCCGGACGCGCACGCTGCTTGAACAGTTTTTCCGCGACGCCCGGCTCTACGCCGAAGCGGAGGCCGCGGCCCGCGCTTCCGGTGCGGCCGCGCCGGCGGCAGACGACCGGTTCGAGTGGATGCTGCCGTACGTTCGGCGTGATAAACCGGTGCTGTTCAATGCCAATGGCTACAAGCACATTCTCGAAGTATTGCAGTTCGCCGAGCGCCTGCGTGTGAATCCGGTGATCGTCGGCGCCCAGGACGCCTGGAAGTGCGCCGATCTGCTGGCGGCGCGCGGCGTGCCGGTGATCTACGAGGGAACGTTCGGCATGCCGTCACGCGTCGCCGATGTCGAAGGCGCGAGCGAAGTCTGGGACGCAAACTACCGCGCATTGGCGGCGCTCGAATCCGCCGGCGTCCGCTACTGCCTGGGTCACCGCTCCGCCGACCTGGCGAAACTCCTGCCGCTCGAGGCCGGCTTCGCCGTCGCCCACGGCCTGCCGGCCGACGCGGCCGTCCGCGCGATGACGCTCTCGGCGGCGGAGATTCTGGGATTGGCGGATCGACTCGGTTCGCTCGAAGTCGGCAAGCGCGCCGACGTCATCGTCACCACTGACCACCCGGGACAGGCGACGAACAAGGTTCGACACGTGTTCATCGGCGGCCGCGCGGTGAGCACGGAGAGCAAGCACACGCGCGACGCCGGGCGCTTTTCAGACCGCCCCGCGCCGCACTTGCCGCCGCCTCCGCGCGAACTCAAGGGTCCGCCGTCGTTCAGCCGCCCGCCCGGATCGTAGCTCCGGGGGACACTTTCTTGGGGGGCATGGGACTCCGGCTCGTGCTGGACTTGCCTTCTCTCGGCGAAATCGCAGCGCTGGGGGACCGGCCTCTG
>CAYMBL010000038.1:0-1115 GCA_964388675.1 uncultured Planctomycetales bacterium | reverse complement strand
ATTAGGCGGAATCCTGACTGAAATTGGGGGGCATGGGCCTCCGGCCCGTGCTGGACTTGCCTTCTCTCGGCGAAATCGCAGCGCTGGGGGACCGGCCTCTGGCCGGTCTAGTTGGGAGACGTGAAATGGCGGAAATTAGGCGGAATCCTGACTGAAATTGGGGGGCATGGGCCTCCGGCCCGTGCTGGATCTCTCGCACTTTTTGTGCTGGATTTGCCTTCTCTTGTTTCTCGGTTCAGAAATCCAGCGCCACATCCAACGCCGGCGCCGAATGCGTGATCGCGCCGACCGAGATGCGATCAACGCCGGTCTGCGCGATCTGCGCGATTGTGGCGAGTGACACGCCGCCGCTCGCTTCGAGTAGCAGCCTGCTGCGCAGCCTGCGCTCATCGCGCAGCCTCACCGCGGCCCGCAGATCTTCAATGCTGAAATTATCCAGCAGGATCACGTCGATCCCGGCGACCGCGATCAGCGCCGCGAATTGCGCCAGGCTGTCGACCTCCACCTCGACGAACTTCAGCTCAGCGCGTCGTGCGCCAAGACGCGCCAGCCACGCGCTGACGGTCGCCGGCAGCTCCTGAACGCCAAGGCCCGACAGATGGTTGTCTTTCAGCAGCACGGCGTCCCACAACCCGAACCGATGATTGGTTCCGCCGCCGCAGCGCACGGCATACTTGTCGAGTTCGCGCCAGCCGGGCAGGGTCTTGCGCGTGTCGAGCACCTGCACGTCGGGCGCCCCGCGCCGGGCGGCGTCGACATAGGCGGCGGTGAGCGTGGCGACGCCGCACAGCCGGCCGACGAAATTCAGCAGCGTGCGCTCGATCGCCAGCAGATCGGCGCACGGCCCGTGCAGCTCGCCCAGTAATGCGCCGGCGTTGATCCTGGCGCCGTCGCGCACGTCCGGCGCAGCTTGAAACGCGACCAGGCCGCGCGCGCTGCGTAGCGAATACTGCGCCAGCACCTCGGGGATCAGCTCCAAGCCGCACACGACGCCGGCGCGGCGCGCGTTGAGACGTGCCTGGGCCGGCTGCGTGTTGGCGAGCAATGCTCCGGTTACGTCGCCGGCGGCGCCCAGGTCCTCGTCAAAAGCCGCGCGAATGAGCTGGATGGTCAGC
>CAYMBL010000037.1:39295-40092 GCA_964388675.1 uncultured Planctomycetales bacterium | reverse complement strand
GCCGCGGCCGACGCGCTTGCCGCGATCGGCGAGCGCCTCGCGCAGGCGCGGTTTGGGCAGGTGCAACTGTTCGCGGAAGCGACGACCGGCGCAGACTGGCGCGCGGCGGTCGACACGCTGATCGCCGGTCTCGCTGAGCACAACCGCCGCTACGTGCGGCGTCTCGCCGAGAGCCTGCGCCCGATGCCCGCGACGCCCTTCGCCGGATTCAAGCTGCGCACCGGCGGGCTCGAACCCGCGGCATTCCCAGACTGCGAGCAGGTGGCGCATGTGATCCACCAATGCGCGGCGGTGCATGTGCCCCTGAAGTTCACGGCCGGCCTGCATCACCCGCTTCGTCATTTCGCGCCGAGCGTGCGCACGTTCATGCACGGATTCCTGAACGTGCTGGTCGCGGGCGTGCTCGCGGGCCGGCCCGAGTTCGGCCTGGCCGATGTGCAGGGCGTGATCGAGGAACAGGATCTGCGCGATTTCGCGTTCGACGACGGCGTGAGTTGGAGCGAAGCGCTCGCCACGTTGGATGAGATTGCGTACGCGCGCCAGAACCGGGTCATCTCCTTCGGAAGCTGCAGCGTCGACGAGCCGCTGGACGACCTTCGTCGCATGAATCTGCTGTAGTCGGCTGCGGCGTCATCACCGCGCGCGTCAGCAAGCGGTCGTTGGCATTGATCCGAGCCGCACGCGTAAGCAAGCGGTCGATCGCGCAGCGGTCCTACTCTCGCGCCCTATTTTTCATTGTGGTGCGACCCCTGGTGCGAGAATCCCTTCTCGCACCAACATCACCGCTGTTCCGAGCC
>CAYMBL010000037.1:37915-39195 GCA_964388675.1 uncultured Planctomycetales bacterium | reverse complement strand
GTAAGCAAGCGGTCGTTTTCCCGCGCCCTATTTTTTCTCTGTGGCGCTCTGTTTTGCTTCTTGGGTGGCATGGGCCTCCGGCCCGTGCTTGAGCCTTCTCTCGTTTCTCGTATCGCGACCCCTGGTGCGAGAATCCCTTCTCGCACCAACATCACCGCTGTTCCGAGCCGCGCGCGTAAGCAAGCGGTCGTTTTCCCGCGCCCTATTTTTTCTCTGTGGCGCTCTGTTTTCCTTCTTGGGTGGCGTGGGCCTCCGGCCCGTGCTTGAGCCTTCTCTCGTTTCTCGCTGTTCCGGGCCCGTGCCCCTATTCCCGCGCAGCGGGAACCGCCGAAACTCGTGCGAAGGTCCTATCTGGCACGGAGAAATGCAACCCCTCACTCACGTTCGGGGCTCGCATCACAAGTTCCGTGCCGCGCGTAAGCAAGCGGTCCTTTTCCTCTCTCACCGCTCTGGATGATTGAACCTCGACTCCCGCTCCGAAGGAATGTCACTGCTCGTTACTCGCTGTTTTCTTGCTCCTCGTGTGCGAATCCCCTCTCCCACCAGCTTGTGCTTACGAAAACGTTGCGCTGGGGGACCAGCCTCCGGCCGGTCAGCGCCCCGCATGATTGATCCTGGTGCGAGAATCCCTTTTTGCACCAACGCTCACCGGTCGCTGTTCGAGTGATAGACCTCGATTCCCGCTGCGCGGGAACGAAGGGGATGGGAGAGGACGCCCATCCCTCCCAGAATCCAGGATCCGCGCGCCTGCGCGTATCCAACCACGACAACTGCAGTTATGAATTTTCGCAAATTCGCGAATTCGCGTATCACCCGTGCAGCCGACCGACTCTGAACCACCGTGCGTGCTCGCGGAAGTGCGGTAATGCGGTTGGTCCATCGCGGTTCGCAGATCGCTTGGCACGCAGAGTCAGGTACGAATCGCGGAGAGGCAATGCCAGGCGGCGGCCCGAGGGTCGCGGGGACGGGCGGCGCGGCGATTCAAGTCCCAAAGGAGACGTGGAATGCGGTTCTTCCAGTGGTCAGCATGGGGTGCGATCGCCACGGCGAGCGTGCTGTTCGTGGGTTGCGTGTCCGAGTCGATGGACACGCTGCTCGATAGCGCCGCGAAGGCGGGCGCGACCTCGGTTCCGATTCAGGCCGGGGGCGGGACGCCCATCGGCGGCCCGATTTCCGAAGGCGGGGCGGAAGTCGCCGGCGGCACGAGGCCGAACTCCGGCACCAGCAACGGCAACGACAACGGCACCACGAACGGCAACGACAACGGCACCACGAACGGC
>CAYMBL010000037.1:0-37815 GCA_964388675.1 uncultured Planctomycetales bacterium | reverse complement strand
ACAACGGCACCACGAACGGCAACGACAACGGCACCACGAACGGCAACGACAACGGCACGACCAACGGCAACGACAACGGCACCACGAACGGCAACGACAACGGCACCACGAACGGCAACGACAACGGCGCCAACGGCAATGACAACGGCGCCAACGGCAATGACAACGGCGCGAACGGCAACGACAACGGTACCACCAACGGCAACGACAACGGCGCCAACGGCAACGACAACGGCGCCGGCGGCACCTGTCCGGACGGCTCGACGCAGCTTGACACCGCTCTCGTCGGTGGCGGCGCGGATGGCGATGCCGAGTACCGCTCGCTGCCGGCCGGTTGCAAGCGCTTCCGCGTAAACGTCGATGATCTGCAGCCCAACAAGACCTACTCGGTGCTGATCAACGGCCTCAGCGTCGGAACGCTTCGCACCGACTCGGGCGGCAAGGGCGAACTCCGCTACGACACCGAGGACGGCAATTTCCCGTCGAACTTCCCGGAGGTTCAGCCCGGCGATGTGGTCTCGGTCGGAACGCTCTCCGGCACGCTCCAGACGCACTGCTCCGCGGCGAATTGCAACAGCTAAGGAGCCTCGCGATGGACCAGGGCGGCGCATGAGGCGTTGCGGCTGATCCGATCGTGAATCCCGGGAGTACACGGCAGCCGGCGCGTCCCAGACGCGTCGGCTGTTCGCTTTTGGCGTGTATCAATTTCTCTGCGCCGCCGCTCTGAGACCCTGTATGAACGCACTCCGCACACGAATGCCCCGCGCGCTGCGGCGCAGCCTGCGCTGGATCGTTGCGATCGCCGCGATCGTGCTCGTCGGCCGCAGCGTCCAGTGGCGCGATTCCGTCGAGCTGATCGGCGGCCAGACGCGCCACGGCTGGATTCAGGCGGCGCCCGGCGGCGTCCGACTGACCGATGGCGCTGGAAGCCGGCAATGGCTGCCAGAATCGCACATCGCGCGCGATTCCGACGGCACGCCGCGCATTCACCTGGGTCTGCTCAGCAGCGCACGGCAAAGCCGCGTCTCTGCGCTCGTCGCAGCGATCGTGCTCTTCTCGCTCACGCCGATCCTTCAGGCGCTTCGACTGAGCGTGTTGCTGCGCAGCGAGCGGATTCCGCTGCCTTCAAGTGACAGCGTGCGGCTGGCATTCGCGGGCAATTTCCTGAACTTCGCTGCTCCATTCGGCTCGACCGCCGGCGATGCGTACAAGGCGATCGCGCTCGCACATCGCGTCGAACGCTCGGCGGAAGCCGCTACGGTCGTCCTGCTCGACCGCGCAGTAGGTCTCGGTACGCTGCTGGCGTCGGTTGCGCTCGTCTGCCTGCTTAGCGGCGACGCGCGGCTGGCGGCGGTTCGGCCGTTCGTGCTGCTCTTCACGCTGATCCTCGCGGTTGGCGTCGCCGCGTACCTGCTGGCGGGGCCGGCGCTGCTGGCGCAATGGACTCGACGATCGCGGCGCCGCGACGTCATCGAGCGCGTCGACGGTCTGCTTCGGCGGCGACTGCTGCGTCCGGGCGCGCTGGCCCTGGCGGTGCTGGTCACGTTCGGCATTCAACTGCTGGCGGCGGGCGCGTTCGTTATGGTCTGCGCGGCGCTGCACATGCACACCACGACCGACGGGTTCGCTACCATTTACGCGTACTTCTCCGCCGGCGAGCTGATTCGCGCTCTGCCGGGGCCGCCGCAGGGATTGGGAACGATGGAGCTGGCGTATCGCTACTTCTTCGCGGATTGCGGCAGCGCGTCGCAGATTCTGAGCGCGGCGGTTCTCATCCGCATGGTCAACCTTCTCTGCTCGCTGCCGGGCGTGCTCTGGATCGGCGGCGTACTACCCTCCGCATCCGTCCAGCCGCGCCCGGCGCCGGCAAGCGCGTAAGGAGCGATCGAGTTTGCGCGATTCAGTGACGAATGCCGCCACGCCGCGCGGCGAGCGGTGGCTGGCGGCGGTCGAGTCCCTGGCGCTGCTGGCGCTCGGCGTCGTGCTCATGAACTACTTCTACGCGGCGTCGGTGCGCACCGCCGGCGGCGAAGTGGGCGCGCCCGAGTACGACTCGTTCTACCACATCCGCATGGCAGCCCTGCTGCTCGAACGCGGCATTCTGACGGAGTTCCCCTGGCTGCGCTTCGTGTATTTCCGCGAGCACGGCGACGCCTTCGTCAGCCACCACTTCGGGTTTCACGTGCTGCTGGCGCCATTTGTCTACGTCTCGCAGCAGCTCACCGGCGATGCGCTGGCCGGCGGGCGCTGGGCGACCAGCGCCTTCTTCGGCGCGAATCTGGCGCTATTCAACCTGCTGCTGCGCTCCGCGCGCGTGCCGCACCGCGCGCTGTGGATCGCGCTCTTCCTGCTGCTGCCGGATCAGTTTCTCTCGCGTCACGGCTACGTACGCGCCATCGGCGCGTCGCTGATGTTCATGCAACTGCTGATCCTGATGCTGTCGCTGCGGCGCTACGTCTGGGCGGCGCTGGTTCTGGCGGCCTATGTGCATCTCTACCTTGGCGCAGTGATGTTCGGGCCGCTGATCGTGGCCCTGTTCGCACTGGCGCAGGTCGCGGGTCCGCGGAGCGATCGCGAGATCCCCTGGCGCATGACGATCGTCTGCGCGAGCGGCGGGCTGCTGGGCGTGCTCACCTACCCATACGCCGGCGGAATGTGGGAGTTTCTGAAGTTGCAGGTATTTGGCTCCGGACTCTCGCCGGACATCTCCGTCGGTCGCGAGTGGCTGCCCTACACCGATCCGTGGTTTCTGTTCCGCATGGCGGCCACCGTCTTCTGTGTCTGGACGACAGTGCTTTGCGTACGGGCGCGTTTCGGTCCGCCGCTGGACGCACGCGAGACCGCGTTGCTGCTGCTGCAATTCGCCTTCCTGCTGCTGACGCTGAAGGCGCGGCGGTTCATTGAATACTGGCCGCCGCTGTGCCTGTTGAGTGCGGCGTACATGGCGGCACCGCCGCTGCGCGCGATTGCGGAATCCTGGCGGCAGGTCGGCGAGCTTCTGCGCCCGGCGCTGCCGATCGGCCTGCTGACCGTCGGGGTCGCGCTGTTGGTGCAGTTGCACGGCGATGCCGAGAATCGCGTGCTGCTGGCGGAGTGGCGCGCCTTTGTTCCGCTGATCGGGCTGCTGCTGGTGATTCCGCTGACGCGCATCTGGCTGCTCGAGGACGATGGCGCGCCGCGTGTGCCGCGGACGCCGACGCGATTGGCGGCGCCGGCGCTGCTGTCGATCGGATTCTGCGCGGTGCTGGCGCTGCTTGCGCTCCGCGCGCTGGGCACGGACGGTCCCGCCGGCCGGCTGCGAATTCCCAGCGCAGGCTGGATGGCGGCTGCCGCGCTGGTCTTTGCGGTTCCGCTGCTGACGCGCGCACTGGCGGGCGGCGGCGGACCGCGAGCGGCGACTGCGATTCCCCGCACCGCCACCGTGCTGGCCGGAGCGCTCGTGCTCGTGGCGGGCGTGGCCGGCGGCGGAAACCGTGCATTCGCCGCCGTCGCGTCAACGTTGCGCTGCAACTACGACCTGTCCGAGATTCGCGCGGCGATGGATTACCTGAAGAAGCATTCGAAGCCCGGCGACGTTGTGTTCACCGACGACTGGGACGTATTCCCCGTCTATTTCTACCACAACACGCACAACCACTACATCGTGGGGCTCGATCCGAAATTCACGCATCAACGGCGCCCCGACCTTTGGGAGCGCTACGTGAAAATCAGCCGCGGCCAGACGCCGGCGACGGTACGCGTCAACATGCCGGACCCGAACTCGCAGACGGTCTCGGAGCAAAACATTCCCGTCGAGTTGTCCGACATCCGCGAGCATTTCGGGGCGCGGTTCGTCATCGCCGATCGCGATCACACGCGTTTGAGCGCGGTGCTGGCCGAAGCGCCGGAATTCGCCGAACTGGTGTTCCCGGAAGGCGGATACGAGAAAAACCGTTCCGCGCCGTATCTCATCTTCCGTGTGCGGGACAAGGACGAAGCCCGGCCCGCTCCGCCGCAGCCCGACGCCGACGGACGGCTGGCGCTGAGCGCCCTGCGGCCGGTGCGCGTCGAGCAGGGTTGGGGTGATCTGCGGTTTGATCGCAGCGTGGACGGCAATCTGATGCGCGTGCGCGGCAAGCTCTATCGGCGCGGGCTGGGCACGCACGCACCCTCGCGGATTGAGTTCGAGATTCCTACCGGCGCCACGGAGTTCCAGGCCGGCGCGGGAATCGACGACGAGACCGGCGGTAACGGCAGCGTGCGCGTGCGCGTGAAGCTGGACGGCGCCGTCGCCTACGAAAGCCCCGAGATCCGCGGCAACCAGCCGGCGGTGCTGATCAAGCTGCCGCTCGGCACGGCGCGGCAACTGACGCTCGAAGCGGACGCGACCGGCGACGGCAAATCCAGCGATCACGTCGACTGGGTGGACGCTTACTTCGTCATTCCGAGTGCGGCCAGCGCGCCGGAGGACAGACCGTGAACGGCGCCGGCGCGAGCGCGCCCGTCGTCGGCAGCAGTCTCCGTGACGCGCTGGCGCTGGCGGCGCTGCTCGCGATCGGCGGCGCGCTGCGCGCGGCGCTGCTCTTCGACGTCGATCTGGTCTACCGCTCCGACATGGAGTACTTCGTCGGCTGGACGCGTGGGCTGCTGCAACACGGACTGGTCGGTTTCCACGCTGCGGAGTCATTCTGCGACTATCCGCCGCTGGCGCTGCTGCTGTTTCTCGGCGTGGGGCGCATCGCGGTCGCACTGCACGGGCCGGCCTTCACCGATGCGCAACTACAGATTCTTCTGAAGACGCCGGCTGTGCTGGCCGACCTCGCGATCGGCGTGCTGCTTTTCACGGCGGCGCGGCGGGTGCTCGGTCGCGGAGCGGCCTGCGGCGCTGCCAGCCTCTACGTCTTGAATCCCGCAGCGCTCTACGACTCCGCGTATTGGGGGCAGATCGACTCAGTGCCGGCGCTGCCCGTGCTCGCGGCGCTGATCCTCGTGCAGCGACAGGCGTGCATCGCCGGCGGCGCGCTGGCGGCGGCGGCTGTGCTGCTGAAATTCCAGTCGATCGTGTTCGTACCGATCCTGCTGCTTGAGGCGCAGCGCAACCGCCCCTGGCGCGCGCCGGCCTGGCTCTGCGTCGGCGCGGCGTTCGGCGCGGCGGTGGTGCTGGCCCCGTTTGCAACGACCGGAGCGCTCACAGAAACGCTCAGCCGTGCGTACGTCGAGGTCGTCGGTCAGTATCCGAAGATGAGCAAAGGCGCGCTGAACGTGTGGGAGATGGCGCGCTTGAGCGATCAGGCGGACGACGCGCCGCCGATCGGCTTGCTGACGGCACTTGCCGCCGGGCGCGATGAAGTGCAGGTCGGCGGGCATTGGGTGCAGCACGCGACGTGGCGCAATCTGTCGCTGGCGCTGTTTGCGCTCGCGGCGGCTGCGGTGCTGTCGCTGTATTCGCTGCGTCCGGGCGGGTCGAACTACTACGGCGCTGCCGGGCTGCTCGGGCTTGCGTTCTATCTGTTTCCGACGGAGATGCACGAGCGATACGCCATTCCGGCGCTGGCGGTGCTGCCGGTGTGGGCCGCGGGCGCTGCGGTGCGCGAGCGCTGCTACTGGCTGATCTCGATCATCGTTCTGCTGGGAATGGCGGCGCAGCTCTCGGTGCGGCCGATCGGGCCGGTGCTCGGCGCGGCGTGCCTGCTGGCATTTTTCGCCACCCTGGTGCTGCTGCCACGCCGCGCGTCGCAGCCGGCAGCGCCGGTCGAGCCGTGTGCGCCCGCTGCAACAGGATGGGAGTTTCGCGTACTGCGCTGGGGCACGTCGCTGGCGCTGCTTGCGGCGATCGGTGCGGCGTCGCTCCTGGCGAAGGCGGCGCTTGCCCCGGCAACGCCGATCGCGGCCGACGAACTGCATCTGGGCCGGCTTTCGCCGGTCGAAGTGCGCCAGGAGTTTCGCACGCCGCTGCCCAATCGCGCGGTCTCCGGCGGGCCGATCCGGCTCGGCGACACGGCGTATCTTCGCGGGCTTGGGGTGCACGCGCCGTCGCGCGTTGTCTATGACATTCCGGCGGGGTGGGGGACATTCCGCGCGACGGTGGGACTGGATCATGGGGCGCTCGGTCGCGGGACGGCGGTGGCGCGAGTGGAACTCGATGGCCGCGAGGTGTTTCGCAGCGAACGACTGACGGGTGCAGCGCCGACGCAGGATGTCACAGTCTCGTTGCAGGGCGCGCGGCGCATGGCTTTGGTCGTCGAGCCGACGAGCGATGGGCGTCGATTTGACCATGTGAGTTGGGCGCTGGCGCGATTCACGCGTGAGGCGGCGGCGACACAACCCGAGGGGCAGAGATGAGGTCGATTGCTGCCAGGAAGAGCGAGAAACGAGATACGAGAAAAGAGACAAGGCACCGGCGCGAGGTGGACCCGGGCTCGACACTCCTCACAGAGCAGTGGTGCATAAAACAACGGAACTCTCAACTGCAAGCAAAAAGACCGACCGGAGGCCGGTCCCCCAGCGCGACTCACATCCAAGTGGGGACGACTGCGCGCGGGCCGGAGGCCCATGCCACCCGAAAATGCGAGAAACGAAAAACAAGAAGCCAGAGAAGGCACCGGCGCGAGGTGGACCCGGGCTCGACACTCCTCACAGAGCAGTGGTGCATAAAACAACTGGACTCTCAACTGCAAGCAAAAAGACCGGCCGGAGGCCGGTCCCCCAGCGCAGTTCCACTCCAGACAGGGACCACTGAGCACGGGCCGGAGGCCCATGCCCCCCATGCCACCCATGCCACTCGGAACAACGAGAAACGAGATACGAGAAACGAGAGAAGGCGCCGGCGCGAGGTGGACCCGGGTTCGCCACTGCCCACAGAGCAGTGGCACACAGAAAGACTGACCGCCCCATGGTACACAGAAAGACTGACCGCCCCACGGCACACAGAAAGACTGACCGCCACTTGCCACACAGCAAGACCGGCCGGAGGCCGGTCCCCCAGCGCAACTCACATCAAAGTAGGGACGACTGCGCACGGGTCGGAGGCCCATGCCACCCGAAATTCAAACGGAATGAGAAAAGGGATCATCGTTGCGGCTGCGGCGGCGGGGTTGCTGATGCTCGCCGGCTGCGACACGGGGACGCCTGCCGGGCGCGTTGCGGAACAACCGTCAGCCGCCCCGGCGCCGCGGCCGCACGTGATATTCATCTCGATCGACACGCTGCGGGCCGACCACCTGAGCTGTTACGGCTATGAGCGCGCCACAACTCCGTCGCTCGACGCGCTGGCGGCGACGGGCGTGCGATTCGCGCAGGCGTACGCGCAGGCTTCCTGGACGCTGCCGTCGCACATGTCCATGATGACCGCGCAATACCCGCACGTGCACGGCGTTGAGCACAACAACGAATCGCTGTCCGAAGACGGAACCACCATCGCGGAGACCCTGCGTGAGCAGGGCTATGACACCGCGGCGTTCGTGAGCTGGATATTCGTCAGCGCGCGGTATGGATTCGCACAGGGTTTCGAGCACTTCGCGGAACTGCTGCCGGCCTCGGACCTGATCGACGAGGCCACCGCGGCCTCGTTCAAAGCCGAGGAAGTCACCGATCGCGCGTCACGCTGGCTGACCGCGCGGCAGACGGAAAAGCCGCTGTTTCTGTTCGTTCACTACTTTGACCCGCACATCGATTACGCCCCGCCCGAGCCGTTCGATCGCAGCTTTCGCGATCCGCCGCCGGATCCAAAAAAGGGCACCTTCGACTGGCTGAGTCAGTACATCATCGGAATTCCGAAGGAGCCGAAGCGCATCGCGCCGGCCGACCTCGAGGAAGTGAAGGCGCTCTACGACGCGGAGATTCGCTACACCGATCACTACGTCGGTCAGCTCTTCGCGACGATCGAGCGCACGCTCGGGCTCGACAACTGCCTGATTATCGTGACAAGCGATCACGGCGAGGAACTCGACGACCACGGCTCGATGGAAGGTCATCAGTGGACGCTGTACGAGGAGTGCGTGCATGTGCCGCTGATCGTCCGACCGCCCGGCGGAATCGAAGGCGGCCGCGTGGTTGAGGAACTGGTCGAGCTCATCGACCTGGCGCCGACGATCGTCGAGGGCCTTTCGCTGTCGCCGCCGAGCGCGTTCCAAGGGCGCAGCCTGGCCCCGAAGCTCGCACGCGGCAGCGGCGGCGCAGACGACGCCGAGCGCACGGTGTTCGGCCGCATCGACCGTCACGCGCGCAAGCTCTTCGTGCGCTCGGGTCGCTACAAGTTGATTCAGACCGAGGCCGGCGGGTCGAAAAAGCGCGGGCCGCGCGCGCTGGCGGGTATCGAGCTGTTCGATCTCGTGGCCGATGCCGGCGAGCAGCAGAACCTCTATCAGGAAGGCCACCCCGCCGCCGTCCCGCTGCTCGCCGCGCTCGATCAGTTGCGCCGCGCTCAGCCGGCGACGACCGCGAATCCCGGCGTGAAGCTCAGCGAGGCGGAATTGAAGCGGCTGAAGAGCATCGGCTATATCGGCAGCGACTCGCCGCAGGAGCCGTAGCCGAATTCAGTCGAAGAGGCGCGGCTCGCCGCAGGGAGTCACCGCCGCCGCGATGCGTTCGAGGCGCTGGTAGCGCGCGAACAAGCTGTGGGGTATCTCACACGGCGGCAGCCCAAGCAACGCACGCAGCTCGAGCGCGTTGGCAACGGCCTGGCCGCGGTAGTGGTTGTTCGCGAAAACGTAGATTTCCTCGAATGACGCCGCGTTCGGCACAAGCCGCCGCACCCACTCGCTGAGTTCGGAGTCGTTGTAGAGGTAGTTGTAGCGCTCGAAGGCGGGTTCGTTCTCGGTGAACCAGTGCGCCGCGTTCCGACCGTGCAGTCGCAGGTATGCGAACGGCGCCGTGGTCGGGGCTGCGGGCGCGAGGCAGTCTCGCAGTTGCGGCTGGTCGATGCAGCAGAGGACGCCGTACGCAAGCAGTTGCGCCTGGGCTTCGGGGGTGGACCAGCTCGAATGCCGCACTTCGATCGCGCGTGACAGCCCCGGGAGCAGGTCGGCGAGCCGCGCGAGGTGCTGGACCGACGCCGAGCTGTAGCGAAACGACCACGGGAACTGAATCAACACCGGTCCGAGTTTGCCGGTGTCTCGCAGCGGCACGAGCGCCACCAGAAAACGCCTCGCGAGCTCTGCGTACTCTGTGCGCTGGTGCGCGTGTGTGAAATCCTGGTGGAGCTTGATCGCGAAACGAAAATCATCGGGAACCTGCGGCGTCCACAGAGCGGTGATCCGGGCGTCGGGCATGCCGTAGAAGGTCGAGTTGACTTCGACGGCGTTGAACAGCCGCGCCAGCGAGGTCAGCGGGCGAAAATCGCGCCCGTGGCGGGCGGGATAGACGATGCCGTGCCAATCTGGGTAGGACCAGCCGGCCGTGCCGATCCGCCACCGAACATCGCTCGGCATCGCGATTCCCGCGGGACGACTGCTGCGGACGTCGGCATCGGCCGACGTATACTTCCTGAGTCGGCGGCAGAATAGGGCGCGCCCGAGGTGCTGACAATGGTGCTGGAACGGATCATCGGACAGGCGCGACGGCGCCTCAACCTGAACGTCACGCTGGAGATGCTGGCGATCGGCGGGCTGGTGGCGGCGGGCGGCCTCAGCGTGTTCGTGATCGTCGATCGAATGCTCGGGTTGTCGATTTCGCCGATTATCGGTCTGTCCGGCGCGGCACTCGTGGCGGCGGCGGTCATTGCCGCCGGAGCGTGGCGGAAATGGGTCGGCCCCCTGCCGGCGGCGCTCGCGATCGACGCGGCTGCCGGACTGAAGGAACGCGTCAGCTCCGCGCTCGTGCTGCCGCGAACCGGCGATGCGTTTGCCGACGCGGCGCGCCTGGATGCCGAACGCGTTGCCGCGCGGCTGCACGTGCCCTCGCACATTCCGCTGCGCGTGCCGCGGCTGTGGGGCTGGACCGCGAGCGCGGCGATTTCGGCGGCGCTGCTGTACCTGCTCTTCCCGCAGCTCAATCTGCTGGCGCGGGTTGCGGCGGCTGAGGACGAAGCGCCGTCGGCCGATGTGCTCGGCGAAAAGGCGAACATCCGCCGCGCGTTCGAAGAACAAGCCGCCAAGGCGCGGCAGAAGCTGAACGACGCGCCCGCGATGCAGGAAGTCGCCGCGGCGCTCGAGAAGCTCGAATTCCCCGAGACGACGAGCACGAAGCCGGACGACGTGCGGCGTGAAGCGCTGAAGCAGATCGAGAGCGTGACCGACAAGCTGCGCGAGAAGCTCGGCGAGAACAACCTGCGCGGAATCGACGAGCTCAAGAAGGAGTTGGCCAAGCTCGACTCGCCGAAGGGCGATGATCCGGCGAGCAAGCTGTCGCAGTCGCTGTCGAACGGCGACATGGAAGGCGCGAAGAAATCGCTCTCGGAGCTGAAGAAGCAGCTTGAGGAGGCCGCAAAATCGGGCGACGAAAACGCCAAACAGAAGCTGGGCGAGATGTCGCGGCAGATGGAAGAGCTTGCGCGTCAGCTCGAGAAACTGGCCGATGCGAAGAAGCTACAGGAAGAGTTGCAGAAGAAGAGCGGGCTGAGCCAGGAAGACGCGAAGAAGATGATGGAGGAAGCGGCGAAGCTCGACCCGAAGCAGGCACAGGAGCAGCTCGAGCAGCGACTGAAACAGGCGGGAATGTCGCCCGAGCAGGCGAAGGAATTGGCGCAGAAGCTCGCGGACAAGCGCCAGGCGATGCAGCAGGCGCAGAAGCTGCAAAAGGCGATGGAGAAGGCCGCGAAAGCCGCGCAGCAGTGCCAGAATCCCGGCGAGGCGCCGGGCGGCGCGAGTGAAGCGATGTCAGCCGCGATGGGTGAGGCGGAAGGCATGCTGTCGGAACTCGAGATGAGCGAGCAGATGATGAACGAGATCAACTCGCAGCTCTCTGATCTGAAGAAACTGAGCGAGGCGACCTGCCAGGGCGGGTTCTGCCCGAGCGCGTCGCCGAACTGGGACCGTGTCGGCAATCAGGGCGGCAACGAAGGACTTGGGTTCGGCGCTAGAATCGGTGAGACGCCGACCGCGCACCAGATGGACCCGACCAAGGCGAACATCAAGCAGCGCGCGGGGCAGATCGTCGGGCAGCAGCTCGTCGATGGGCCGATGGCGCGCGGCGAGGCCAGCGCTGCGGTGCAGGAAGCTCTCAGCTCCGCGGTGCGCGACGCGGCCGACGCGATCGAAAAGGAAAATGTGCCGCGCCAGTACGAGGGCGTCTTGCGAAAGTACTTCGAATCGCTGGCCGGTCTGCAGCGCGGCGACCCAGCGCCCGACGCCCCGGCGAAAGAGGGCGAGAAGCCGTAGCGGCGTGCGTACGCAGCCCGGCTCATTCGCCCAGCGCGCGGCGCAGGCGCTCGACCCGCGGGTCGCGCGGCGAGAGCGCATCCAGACGATCGATCCAAACACGCGCCGAGGCGCGGTCGCCGCGCTGAATCGACAACTGCGCCGCCAGGAGCGCGCTGTCGACATCCGTGGGTTCGCGCGCCCAGGCGCGCTCCAACGCCGCCAGGGCCGCTTCGACGTCGCCCATTGCTGCGTGAGCCTGACCCGCGGCGCGCAGCGGCGCTGCGAGCGTTTCGTCCGCGGCGGCCGCCTGCTCGAATCGCCGCAGTGCGGTCTTCAGATCGCCCTGCACCGCCGCCAGCAGACCGTAGTTGGTGAGCAATCGCGCCGGCTCGTTTGTCTCGCGCAGCCCGCGCTGATATAGGTCATCGGCTTCACGGAAGCGCGACAGCTCAGTCAACAGCAACCCCCCTGCCAGGTAGGCGTCGGCGTCGTGCGGGCGCAATAGCGTGAGGCGCTGGTAGCCCGCGATCAATTCGGCGTGCAACGTTGAATCGCTGCGGCCGGCGGCGCGCTGAGCGCTAAGATCGATCAGCCGCGCCTCGAGCCATGCAGCGCGATATTGCTGCATCTGTCGCAGGCCGGCATCGCCGATCAACCCGATCGCGGCGAGCGCGAGCAGGGTTGCACCCCCCGCCGCGGGCCGAAAGCGGCCGTGATGGCGAAGCACCCAGCCGAACAGCGAGACGTTTGGGCGGAGCGTCGCCAGCAGCAGGCGGCTGAGCAGCAGCGCGACGATCGCCGCCAGCCCGAGCGTGCAGAGGAACGGAACCAGACCGTACGCACCACGCAGCGCGAGAGCCGCAAGCAGGAACAGCGCGGCCAGAAGCACTTCCGCGACTGCGTCGCGCCGCGCCGCTGCGAACGGCGCACCGAGCGCCCCCACCACACCCGCCGGCAGCGCCAGTAGCGCAAGAGCGAGCGCGTCGATGGGGCGCAGCGCGAATGCGAGATCGTGTCCCGCGAACACGGAGAGCGCCGCCATGCCGAACAGCCAGGCGAGCGCTCCGTCGCGCCAGTTCAGTGGGGCGCGCCGCGCGGCCGGCCGTGTAACGCGGTCGCTCCAGCCGACGAACAACGCCTGATTCGGACATGCGGCGACGCAGTCGAGGCACTTCATGCAGCCGGGGTCGACGACGTGACCGAAGCGGCGGACTTCCTCATGCACGCGGACGTTGCTGGTGCAGACGGCAGTGCAGTGTCCGCAGGCGGCGCAGGCGTCGGTCACGCGGATTCGCAGCGGTGCGACCGTGTCAGCGACGCCGAACAGTGCGCCGTAGGGACAGCCGTAGGTGCAGAAGCCCTTCGCGCCTAGCACATAGACGGCGGCGAAACCGCATACGCCGAAGGTGACCAGCGCGCCGCCCCAGCCGGGGAATGTCTTCCAGAAGTCGGTCGTGGTCCAGACCGTAGCGGCGTACCAACCGTGATCCGCGGACGCCGGCGTCAGCATTCGGTAAAGGACCGGCATGAGGAACATGTACGTGAATGCGCAGAGCGGAATTATCGCCAGAACGGACGAACGCAGCGGTCGCGGCCGGATGCCGATGCGCTCGAGCGCCCAGCGGCAGAGGTCCTGCAGCGCGACCATGTGGCAGGCCCAGCCGCAGAACCAGCGCCCCAGCACGGCGGTGCTTGCGGCGGCGAGTCCGAAGAAGACCAGGCCGGCATTCACAAGGCCGTGTTTGCTGAATTCCATGGCTTCCGACGGTTCGATCGGCGTGAGCGTGGCGTTGCCTGCCAGCCAGTGGCCGATGTGGAGAGCTATCAGCAGATGCACGCCAACGAGCACCAGCGCCCGGCGCACGGCGAAGCGAGAAACGCGCAACGGACGCCCGCCCGTCACCACGGGCAGCGCGAGCGCGGGCGGCCGCGAGGATTGACATCGGGTGCGGTGGGCGCGTTTTGCGGTTGTGGCGGACACTGTTTGGCTGGTAGTATAGGCTCGACGGTGCGTCGACTCCGCATCGCTCCAGCCGGGGGGTTGGTTCCTGTTCGACAGCGCTCGCTTGCGGCGGCCGGGTTGCGGTAACCGGTGCGTAATGGAGAGCTGTTGACACACCGAGAGTCGCTCAAGGAGATGAGATGATGAAGCGAGTCGGATCGACGTGGTCGAGGCTGTTGGCATCGGCGATCGTGGGCTGTGCGGGCGCGAATGCGCTGGCGCAATGCCCCAACCCGACCTCGGGCCCGGACGTGATCGTGTCTTCGGTTTCGGGGTCGAGCAATTACGGCTCGGTCGGCAGCATTACGGCCTTCGCCGTCGGCACCACGTCATGCAACGTGGGCGACGCGAACCTGGACTGGGAAGACAGCGACCCGCGGCACCCGGTCATCGCGCAGAATCTGTTCCGACTGAAGGACGGACGGGTCGAGCAGATCGGTATGGCGTGGCTGAAGCACGGATTCGCTTCGACCAACTCGGAGGGCTGCGGCTGCAACTGCGACGACCCCGGGACGTTCCGGCTGCTCGGGCCGGGCTGCTCGGACACGTACGAATCTTCGCTCAACGGAGAGCAGTTCACGATGGGCCCGCGGAGCGAGGTGAACGCGTTCACCGGCGAATTCCCCTATCCGCCCGGCAGCCAGGGCAACGGCAACGCGATCTACAAGCGATTGCAAGCGGAAGTTGCGGACATTGATCCGGCGCTGAACCCCGGCGCGGTCTACTACGCCGAGACGCAGTATGTGGCGCTAGACGATGCGATGTTCGGCAACCAGGCGAACAACACGTCGTATCGCCCGGTCACGTTCAGCTTCAGCGGCGGGCGCTGGCGGTTGAGCACCACCGGCAGCACGGTGCAGCAGCGGGCCGCGATCCAGGCCTGGCGAACGCTGGACCCGACGGTGACGGAAACCGAAGTGCTGATTCCGGATGAAGGCCGGCTGATCGTCTCCGCGAAAGCGACCGACCTCGGCGACGGCAGCTACCGGTATGAGTACGCCGTCTATAACCAGCATTCCGATCGCAGCGTCGGTTCGTTCACGGTGCCGTTGCCGGCGTCGGCCACGGTGAGCGGCATCGGGTTCCATGACGTGGCGTATCACAGCGGCGAGCCGTACTCGGGCACGGACTGGGTTGGCACGCGCGTCGGCGACACGATCGTGTGGGCGACGGAGACGCACACGGCGAATCCGAATGCGAACGCGATTCGGTGGGGCACGACCTACAACTTCCGGTTCGATGCGGACGTCGCTCCGACCACGGGCGACGCGACGCTGGGCCTGTTCAAACCGGGAACGCCGGAAAGCGTGACCGCGTCGACGGTCGTGCCGACGGTGTCGACGCCGGCGCTGCCGGGCGACCTCAACGGCGACTGTGTAGTGGACCTGACGGATTTGGGCACGATGCTGGCGAACTTCGGCCTGTCGGGTCAGGCGTACGAAGACGGCGACATCGACGGGAACGGCACGATCGACCTCGGCGACCTAGGCGTGCTGCTTTCGAATTACGGGCAGAGCTGCTAGGCGCTCGACTCGCCTGAGAGAACGCGGCCGGGATCGAACGCCGACGTGTCAAGCGTCGGCGTTCTGTTTGCGCACCATTCGGCGATGAGTTGGGCCGTGATCGGCGCAAGCGTCAGGCCGCTCCGAAAATGCCCGGCTGCGATCAACAGATTCGACAGCCGCGGCCAGCGACCGAGGTAGGGCCGACCGTCGGCCGAGGCGGGCCGCAGCCCGGCCCAGGCGCCGGCGCGCGGCGTCGCAGCGAGTTGTGGCACGCAACCCGCGGCGAAGGCCTGCAGGCGGTCGAGCGCGTCGGCGGTCGTGGAAGCGTCGAATCCGGCCCGATGCTCTTCCGTGCTGCCGACCAGCACGACGCCATCCCGGCGCGGCACGACATAACGCCGACCCTGCAGCACGATCACGCGCGGCGCGGCTGCGCCGCACTCGAATCGCAGCATCTGACCCCGCACGGGCTTTACGGGCAGAACGGCACCGAGGCGCTCGGCGACGCTGGCAGACCACGCGCCCGCCGCCACTATGAACGCATCGGCTGCGAAGCTGGCGCCTGTTTTAGTGCGCACGGCGTCGATTCGCGAGCCGCCTGAGAGGTCGAAATCCCGCACCTCTTCGCGCTCACGAATTGTCACGCCGCGACGCTCGCAGGCAAGCTGCAGCGCACGCAACAGCCGCGGGTTCCGCACCTGGGCCACCTGCGGCCGCCAAAGCGCGCCGAATTCCGGCAGAGCGACACCCGGCGCGAGTCGAGCGGCGTCGGAGGGCGTCAGACGCTGAACCGATTCGTGCGGATCGGGCGACGCGAGATGCGCTTCGGCGGCGCGTGCCTGGGACGCGTCGGCGAGAAGTTCTACTGCACCGCAGCTCCAGAACTCAGGGTCGACGCCGCTCGAGTCGCGCAGCTCTTCGCAGAACGGCGCGTAGAGCGCGACACTCGTGCGCCGAAGCTGGGCGAGCGCGTCGCTGCGGAGCACGCTGCCGGCGTCGATGATGCCTGCGCCGGCATGCGACGCGGCTTGCCCGCAGGCGCCGCGTTCGAGCAATGTGACGCGCCGGCCGTCCTGTGCGAGGCGAAACGCACAAGACAAACCGATTACGCCGCCGCCGATCACGATCACGTCGGGAAGCATGTTTGGTGCGCCACGCTTCGCTTAGCGCTGCACGACGCGCGCGTCGCCGGCATGAGGGCGCACGGCAAGCAGGTTGCGCTCGGCCTCGGTCCGGCTGGAATAATCGCCGACGTACACGACGTGGACGTGTCCGACTCCGCGTGGTTCCCGTCGGGCGTAGGCCGAAAAGCCGCGGCCGCGCAGGCGGCGCGCCAACTCGTCGGCGTTTCGCTCGAGCGAGAATGCGCCGCACTGAAGGGCGAAGGCTCCGCCGCCGGCCGGGGCGGCGCTTGCAGCGCCGGCGAGTCGCCGCCGAGCTTCTTCGCGATACGGTCCGCCTGAGTATTCGCTGACGACGCGTTGGAAAAGCGCGCGGGCTTCGCGCGGCTGCGCAACTTTCTCGTAGCAGACGGCGAGTCGGAAGAGGGCCGCATCCCGGCCTTCGCTCGAAGGCATCCGGTCGACGACGGCTTCGAGCTGCACGATGGCGTCGCGCCAGCGCGCGTCCTCGAAATAGAGCGTGCCGAGTGCGACGCGCGCCCGCCAGACGGCATCAGGGTCGCCGCCGCCGCGCGCCGCGCGGCTGAGATCGACGGCGGCCTCGCCGCGCTGACCGGTGCGCAGCCGCGCCAGTCCGCGCACGTAAGCAGCCCGTGCGACCGTCGGGTCGTCGTTCACCTGCGCCAGGAACCGGGAAAGCTGTCCGATGGTTCCTGGGTAATCCGCGCGCGCGAAAGATTCCTCGCCCGCGATCAGCAGGGCTCGCTGCTCGCGGGTCAATTCGCGGTTGCAGCCGGCCAGTCCGACGGCGAGCAGGCACAACAGAGCGGCTTGCGCCACAGCGGTCCGCATGGCCTACTCCTCGCCGCCCTCGCGTCGCTCGATGTCTGCGCCCACCGCGCGCAGCTTCTCGTTCATGCGTTCATAGCCGCGCTCGAGGTGATAGATGCGGTGCACGCTCGTGGCGCCGCGCGCGGCCAGCCCCGCGAGCACAAGCGCCGCGGACGCGCGGAGGTCGCTTGCCATGACCGGCGCGCCGCTCAGGCGTTTGACGCCTTGAATGATGACGGTCGGGCCTTCCTTGTGCAGGTGCGCGCCCATGCGATTCAGTTCCGGCACGTGCAGGAATCGATCCGGGAAAATTTTCTCGGTCATGATGCTGTTGCCGTCGGCCAGACACAGCAGCGTCATCAGTTGGGCCTGCAAGTCGGTCGGCATGCCGGGGAATGGCTGCGTGACGACCTCGATCGGCTCGAGCCGCCGCGCAGACGAGACCACGACCACGTCGCCCTCGCGCTCGATCTCGACGCCCACCGCGCTGAGGCGGTCGACGAACGCCAGCAGGTGATCGAGCCGGCAGTTCTCCAGTCGCAGCTCGCCGTTGGTGATGGCCGCGGCGACCATGAACGTACCCGCTTCGATCCGATCGGGGATGATGCGGTATTCGCAGCCTTTCAGCTCCTTCACGCCCTCAATGACGACTCGCGGCGTGCCCTGGCCGGTGACCGAAGCGCCGCACGTGTTCAGGAAGTTCGCGAGGTCGACAA
This sequence comes from uncultured Planctomycetales bacterium, assembly GCA_964388675.1. Taxonomy (GTDB): domain Bacteria; phylum Planctomycetota; class Phycisphaerae; order UBA1845; family Fen-1342; genus CAYMBL01. Next base: position 20,364 of record CAYMBL010000037.1, on the reverse strand, counting down.
CCTCCGGCTCGCAGGCAGCCATTTCGATGACGGTCACGCCTTCTGCGAGCACGGCCGCCATCATCGCGTTCGCGGTGCCCAGCACCGACGACCCGAACGGACCGCCGAGAAACATCTCCGTGCCGCGCAATTTCTTGGCTTTTGCGACGATGTCACCGGTAACCAGGTCGACTTCTGCGCCGAGCTTCCGCACCGCGCGCAGGTGAATGTCCACGGGCCGATCGCCGATCGCGCAGCCGCCGGGCATCGACACCACGGCCTGGCGGCGTTTGCCGAGCAACGGCCCAAGCACGCAGATGCTGGCACGCATCTTGCGCACCATTTCGTACTCGGCCTTGCAGTTCATCTCGTCGCGAACCACCAGCCGCAGCGCCTGGTTCGGCAGCCACTCGATCTCCATCCCGAGCTTCACGAGCAGCTCTGACAACGCCTTAACGTCGGCGTTGTTGGGGATGTCGCGCAGGATGACCTCGCCCTCGCACAGCAGCGCGGCCGCCATGATCGGCAGCGCCGCGTTCTTGGCGCCGCTGATGCGCACGGATCCCCGCAGCCGATTTCCACCCGTGACCCGGTAATACGGAAGCGACATGAGGCGCAACAGTCCTTTCTTGCGCTAGGCGACCGCGCCCGACCCGCGCGCGGCCCTCCGCCGCGCATGCACGACACGATCGTGACGCAACGTGTCTTTGTAGGTCACGATATCCGCCCAGCCCGCCGCCGCGAAGAGTCGCGCCACCTCGGCGGCCTGTCCGGCTCCGACCTCCAGCAGCGCCGCCCCGTCGGCCGCGATGCAGGACGCGGCGTCGACCGCGAGTCGCCGGTAGTAATCCAGACCGTCTTCGCCGCCGAACAAGGCTGTCGCCGGCTCGAAGTCGCGCACGGTCGCGGGCAGGTCGTCGCGTTCGCGCAGGCCGACGTAGGGCGGGTTGCTGACGAGCAGATCGAACGCCGGCTCATCGTGCCAGGGCGCGATGAGGTCGCCGAGCCGAAATTCAACACGTTCCGCCAGACCCAGCGCGGCTGCGTTCTGCCGCGCGATTTCGAGCGCCGCCTCCGAGACGTCGCTCGCATGAATCTTTGCCTCGGGCAGGTGGCGCGCCAGGGCCAGCGCGATGCAGCCGCTGCCGGTGCCGATGTCGACGATGCGCACCGCCCCGCGGCCGCGCGCGTGTTCGATCACTCGCTCGACCAGCGTCTCGGTCTCCGGCCGCGGCACCAGCACCGCCGGCGTGACCCGAAACGGCAGCGAGAAGAAGTCCTTACGCTCGAGCAGATAGGCGATCGGCCGGCCGGCGGCCGCTTCTTTCACCAGCGCCCGAAACGAACGCAGCACCGCGTCGTCCGGCACGCACTCATGGCTCGTGAAAAGTCGGATGCGGTCGCAGCCGAGTGCGTGCGACAACAGCAATTCGGCGCACAGTCGCGGCGACTCCAGCCCCTGCCGCTCAAGGTACTCGCGCGTCCAAGCCAGCAGCCGCGCGACCGTCCATGTCTGCGCCTCGGTCATCGCCGCCAACTATACCTGCGGGCGTCTGCGAAGGTGGACCCGACAGGCCGATCGGCTGCGGCGGTCGCGCCGGCGCGCGGTACCATGTCGTCGTGGGGCGGCGTTCACGATTGCGGTCTTCGCTTGCCTGCCGCTCGCTCGCGGTATTGCTGATCCTGCTTCCGGCGGCTCCATGCCCGGCCGCGGACGTGACGGGCGACGAGGTGAAGCGCGCCATCGGCCGGGCCGTGCGCGCGTTGAAACGCAAGCAGCTTCCGAACGGCGAATGGCCTGCGCTCTACGCCTATCGCCACGGCGAGACCTGCCTGGCGACGTTTGCGCTGCTGCAGGCAGGCGAGCCGGCCGACGCTCCGCACATGGCTGCGGCGCTCGAAATCGTCGAAGGCATCGATCATCAGGATACGTACGTCGTTTCGCTGAAGATCCTGACGCTGCTGCAAGCCGACCCCGACGGCTATCGCCGACAAATCGAGAGCGCCGCGCGCTGGCTGGCGATGGCCCAGCTCGACTCCGGGCTTTGGGGCTACACCGACCGCTCCGCCGCGTTCGATCACTCGAACTCGCAATTCGCGCTGCTGGCGCTGCACGCCGCGGCACAGAACGGGGCCCGCGTCCCCCCTGCCGTGTGGCAGCGAGCGCGGCAGCGCGTGCTCAGCTCGCAGAATCGCGACGGCGGTTGGGGCTATCGCGACAGCGGCCGCTCCTACGGCAGCATGACCGCCGCCAACGTGTGCAACCTTGCAATTCTGGGCGCGCCGACCGTGGTATCGACCGAACGACCCTATCGAGACGGCGCGGCGGCCGGCTGCGGGAACTACGCCGGCAATCGTCCGGTCGCGAACGGCCTGGAGTGGCTGGCGCGGCGCTTCGTCGTCGACGCCAATCCCGAGCACGGCCGCGACTACACCTACTACTGGCTTTACGCGGTGGAGCGCGCCGGAATTCTCACCGGTCGTGCCAGCTTCGGGCGCCACGACTGGTATCGCGCCGGCGCCGCGTTTCTCGTGGCGAGCCAACAGCCCGATGGCAACTGGGGACGGAACTTCACCGACACCTGCTTCGGCCTGCTCTTTCTGGCAAAGGGCCACAAGCCGCTGCTCATTCAGAAACTGCAATGGGCGCGCGACGAGCGCTGGAATCTCGATCGGCACGATCTCGCCAACCTGCTCGCGTACGCCGGAGATCGGCTCGGCGAGCCCGCTGCCTGGCAGGCGATCCCGTTCGACGCGCCGCTCGAAGAGTGGCTCGCCGCGCCGCTGCTTTACATGCAGGGTCACGAATTCCCGGAGTGGTCGCCGGCGCAGCGTGAGAAGATTCGTCGTTTCGTTGAGAGCGGCGGCACGCTGCTCGCCGAAGCCTGCTGCAGCCGCGCCGAATTTCGAACGGGGTTCGAGAAATTCGCGAGCGAGACCTTTCCCGATCTGCCGTTGCGAGAACTCGACTCGGGCCACCCGGTCTACAGCAGCCACTTCAACTGCGCAGCGAGCGGGTTGATGGGGATCGACGTCGGCTGTCGAACCAGCGTGATCTTCGCGCCGCGCGACCTGTCCTGTCTCTGGGAGCAGGGCAAGCCGCCGCCGCTTGCGGAACCCGCGCTGCAGCTCGGCGTGAACATCGCCGCGTACGCTGCGGGGCGTTCGGCTCTGCGCGATCGACTCGATGTCGTCACGCTGCCTCAACCCGCCCCGGGCGCTCCGCCCGGACCGCCGCGCCAGGATGCGCTGCGCTTCACGCAAGTGGTTTACGACGGCGACTGGCAGCCCGACCCGCAAGCGCTCGTGCACTTTGCCGAGTTTCTGCGCGACGCGACGCCGGCCGCGGTCATCACGCAGCCGCTCGCCGCGCGTCTGACCGAAGACGCGCTGGCCGACAGCCCCCTGCTCTATCTCACCGGGCACTACGCATTCGATCTTTCCGCCAGCGAACTCGAAGCGCTGCGCGCGCACCTCAAGCGCGGCGGCTTTCTGTTCGCGGATGCATGCTGCGGACGACCCGCATTCGATCAGTCGTTTCGAACTCTGATTCGCCGGGCGTTCCCCGAAGTCGAGTTGAAGCGGCTGCCGGCCGATCACGCAATGTTTAATGGCCGACCGGGGTTTGACGTTACGCGGGTGCGTCGCAAGGCGTTTGGGAACGAATCGACGGAGCCCGCGCCGCCTGAACTGTGGTCAGTCGAGCTGGACGGTCGGCTGGCGGTGATCTACAGCCCGCTCGCGATCGGGTGCGGCCTGGACGGCCATCGCTGCTACAACTGCCGGGGGATCGAGGACGACGACGCTCGCCGCCTGGCGGCGACGATTGTGCTGCATGCGCTGACGCATTGAGGACGCCGGCGACGGTTCAAAGCCACCGGCGGGACTCGAACCCGCAACCTGCGGTTTACAAAGGATCGAGCGGGATCACGTAAACCAATGCTACTTCGCGTTTTACGAGCACGCGCCAGCGCGGCTAGCGGCATGTCTTGCACACGAGAACGACCTGATGACGATCTGTCGCGCGTGGCCGCATCTGTCGTCGGACATTCGAGATGGACTGCGATCGATTGTCACTGCCCTTCTCAGACCGATCGCCCCATGAGTCCATCAGCGCCTACCAAGCAAGCTTCGTCAAATGCGTGTGCCGACGCGGGTACGTCGTTGCACGCTATCCAAGGCCGCGGCACGTGGCCCCCGCGACACCGACTCTAGGTTGCGGCCAACGCCTCTTGGTCTTGATAAGGCTGCATCGCCGTTCCCAAGCTGGACGTCGAGGGTTCGAATCCCTTCGCCCGCTGTGATATAATCCCTTAGCCGATCGCAACTTGCGAACCGGCCCGCGTTGGGCTGTGCGGCTCGGGAAGCTCGGAAACGAGGGTAATTTACCCCCGTTCGTGCTTCCAGGAGCCGGCTATGCCTGCCAGCACGAAACCCCGCGTTCCCGTCTATCGCCATCACAAGCCGTCAGGACTCGCGTCCGTCCGTATCGAAGGCCGCGACATCTATCTCGGTCCGCACGGCACGCCCGAAAGCCGCGCAGAGTACAAGCGCGTCATCGCCGAGTGGCTCGCGAACCACAAGGCGGAATCGAACGGCTCGAACGAAAACAGGAAGGTCGCGAACCGGATTGTCGACGAGCTCATCGCTGCCTACCTCGACTTCGCGAAATCGTATTACGTCAAGAACGGGGCGCTCACCGGCGAGTACCGAAACCTCGGCGATGCCCTTCGGCCGCTGACGACTCTGTACGGCCGTACGCGCGTTGCGGACTTCGGCCCATCCTCACTCAAGGCTGTTCGTCAGGCGATGATCGAGACCGACCTGTGCCGTCGGACGATCAACAACCGCATCAACCGCATTCGTCGCGTGTTCAAATGGGGCGTGGAGAATGAGCTTGTGCCGGCCGAAGTCCTTCACGCGCTACAAGCCGTCGCGCCGCTGAAGCTCGGGCGCTGCAACGTCCGCGAGGCCGAGCCGGTTAAGCCGGTCCCGGAACGCCTGACCGAGCCGGTGCTGAAGCTCGTCGCCCCCCAGGTCGCCGCGATGATCCGGCTGCAACTCCTGACCGGCATGCGGCCAGGCGAGGTCATGCAGATGCGTGGCTGCGACATCGACGTGAGCGGCTCAATCTGGGTCTATCGGCCGGCGCGGCACAAGACCGAACATCACGGACGGCAGCGCGTTATCTACTTGGGACCGAAGGCCCAAGACCTGCTGCGCCCCTTTCTGTCGGAGGACCGTACGGCGTGGATCTTCAGCCCGCGCGAAGCGATGGCCCACATCCAACGCGAGCGGCGCGCCGCTCGACAGACCCCGATGACGCCCAGCCAAGCGGCCCGGAAGCGAAAGCGATTTCCTCAACGGGCACCCGGCGAATACTACGACCGGCGAAGCTACGCGTGGGCGATTCGCCGCGCGTGCGACACGGCGTTCCCGCCTCCGCACCATGTCAAGGAAACGGAGTTGAGCGCATGGCGGCGCGAGCACCGCTGGTCGCCCAATCAGCTGAGGCACAACGCAGCAACGTACCTCCGAAAACAGTTCGGAATCGAAGCTGCTCGGGTAGTCCTGGGCCATTCCTCGGCGGACGTGACCGAAATCTACGCCGAGGTCGATCTTGCGAAGGCGGCTGACATCATGGGCCGTGTTGGGTAGCCGTGCGGGCAGCGCGAAGCGACCGCTTACGTGCGGTTTATGAACGATCTGGCGAGATTGCAGCAAACCGATGATGTTTCGAGTTTAGACTAGAAGCCGTCGCAGGAGCGACCCCGGCCTCTGCGCAAGACTGTCCCCTTTGGAGATCTGTCGAGCATGCCCATCCTCTCGAAGGACGTAATCGACTCCGATCGATCGTAGCGGCGCGGGAAAGACTGTGTGCTCGCTGAGTCCACCAGCCCCTTCAGCTCCTACTCTCCGAACCGGCCAGTAGTTTTGCGTGAGAGGACCTGGTCGCGGCACATGACGCTCTCGATCAGGTACTCGCCAGAGCGTCTGTGCGATTGCGTCATTTTCCATATCGTTCACAATAAGTAGATCAGTGCCGATGTACCGCTTCAACGTATTGTACTGACCGCCGGAGTGCTTCGCCCGGGGAGGAAGTTGCGTACCAGCTCGACGATCGAACGATGTTTAGTCCACGCGAGCGCAGCGCCGCCAGAGAATCTCCTTGTACCAGCAATACGCCACGGGCAGCACAAACAGCGACAGCAACTCGATGGACAAGCCGCCGATCGATGGAATCGCTATCGGGATCATCACATCGGCGCCGCGGCCGGTGCTGGTCAGGACGGGCATCAGTGAGAGCACGGTCGTCGCCGAGGTCATCAGACAGGGCCGGACGCGGCGCGTTCCGGCGATAATGATGTTCGCGCGGATCTCCGCGATGCTCCGCGCCGGGCGTTTTTCGAACTCCTGTCCGAGATACGTGGCCAGCACGACTCCGTCGTCGGTGGTCACGCTAAATAGCGCAATGAATCCGACCCATACCGCGGCGCTGAGGTTATAGACGTCGAAATTCAACAACTCGCGCGCGTTGCGGCCGAAGATCGGAAAGTCGAAGAACCACGGCTGCGCGATCAGCCACAACCCGATGAAACCGCCAGCCCAAGCGACTGGAATGGCGCTGAACACGATGAGCGAAATCGGGACCGAGCGGAACTGGAAGTAGAGCAGCAGGAACAGCAGGAACAGGCTGACCGGCAGGATGACGTTCAGACGCTGCTGGAATCGCACCTGGTTCTCGTAGCTCCCGGCGAACTTGTAATGCACGCCAGCCGGCAGCTTGAATTCGCCGGATTTCTGCAGGTCGGCCAGGATACGGGCGGCGGCCTCGACCACCTCCACCTCGGCGTGTCCGGGCTGCTTGTCGAAGAGCACGTACGAGACAAGGAAATTGTCCTCGCTCTTGATCTCCTGCGGGCCGCGAACGTAGCGAATGTCCGCCAGTTGCGCGAGCGGCACCTGTTGACCGTCCATGCCCGGCACGATGATCCGCCCCAGGGCGTCGAAGTTGTCGCGCAGTTCGCGCTGGTAGCGGACGCGGATGGGATAGCGCTCGCGCCCCTCGACGGTGGTTGTGGCCTGAATCCCCCCGAGTGCGACTTCGATCACGTCCTGCACATCCCGGATATTGATGCCGTAGCGCGCCATGCGCTGGCGATCAATCTCAATCTCGAGGTACGGCTTGCCGACGACCCGGTCGGGGATCACGGCGGCCGGCGCGACGCCGGGCGATTTCTTCAAAACTTCGGCGATCCGGTAGCCGACTTGCTCGATCTCCTCCAGACTGCGGCCGAATACCTTGACCCCCATCGGGGCGCGCATGCCGGACTGGAGCATTACGAGGCGCGCCGCGATCGGCTGGAGCATCGGTGCCCCAGTCACTCCCGGCACGTCGGCCGCCTTCTGGATTTCGGCCCAGATGTCGGCGGGCGAGCGGATGTGGTCGCGCCACTGGCGGATCGGATTGCCATTCTCATCGAGCACCAGCTCGCCGGTGAGCGGGTTCTTGCGATACTCGTCCCGATAGATGATGACTGTCTCGATCATTGAGATCGGGGCGGGGTCGATCGCCGTCTCGGCGCGACCGATCTTGCCGACGACGCTCTCGACTTCCGGTATGGCCGCGATCGCCCGGTCCTGGAGCGAAATCGCGTCGAGCGCCGAACCGAGGCTCGCGTGCGGCATAAGCGTCGGCATGTAGAGGAATGAACCCTCATCGAGCGGCGGCATGAACTCGCGGCCGAGCCCGGGGAACTTGTGAACGCCGGCCGTCCAGAGGCGCGTGTAGACGCCGGATAGCCCATTCGCCGCTGAGTCGCTCTGCGTCGCCTCCGTCGACGGCTTGGGAAGCCAGCCGAACACGCGGCCGAACCCGAGCCAGACGACGAGTCCGAAGACGACCACTGCCGTCGGCACCAGCATGAACGCGAGCTTGTGATCGAGGAACAAGCGCAGGAAGTATGGGTAGAAATCGATGAACACGACGCGCACGCTGGCCCAGGCCAGGTTGATGCCCAGAACTATCAAGAGGTTCCGCGTCATGCCGGCGCCATGACCGAGCGGCATCCAGTGTTCGGTGAGCAAGTAGAGGACGCCGGTCATGACGACCAGGCTCGCCGCGATGCCGCCCCAGCGCAGGGCGCGCTGCGGCAGATGCCCTTCGATCCAGGTGAAGGCGCCGTAGGCCGCCGCCGCCAATCCGGCCCACTTCCAACCGTAAAGGAACAGCGCGGCGCCGAGCACAAGGAACAGCGCCGGCCACAGCACGCCGCGGAGCCCGCGCAAACCGCGGCGGGCGAAGATGATCTGGGCCAGCGACGGCAGAATGAGGATGGCCACAAGCAGCGAGCCGAGCAGGCAGAACGTCTTGGTGTAGGCGAGCGGTCGAAAGAGCTTGCCCTCCGGCCCCTCCAGCGCGAAGACCGGCAGGAATGCGATCACGGTCATCAGGATCGCAGTCGTGATCGCGGACCCGATCTCGCGCGCGGCTTCATAGACAATGTCAATCAGCGGCTTGCGGTCGCCGTCGGCCTCGATGTGCCGGACGATGTTCTCGGTCAGGATGATGCCCATGTCCACCATCGTGCCGATGGCGATTGCGATGCCGCCGAGACTCATGAGGTTCGAATCAACCCCGGCGTACTTCATGAAAATGAAGCACAGCATGACCGACAGCGGCATGGTGAGGCTGATGACGATCGAGCTGCGCACGTGCCACAGGAACATCAGTACGACAAACGTGGTAATGAGGATCTGTTCGTAGAGCGCGGCGCTGAGCGTGCCCAGCGTTTCCTCGATCAGCTTCGTGCGGTCGTAAAAGGGGACGATCTGCACTTTCGAGACGACGCCGTCTTCGCGCGTGCGGCTGGGCAATCCGGGCTCGATCTCGGCGATGCGCGCCTTGACGCGCTCGATCACTTCCATCGGGTTGGCGCCGTAACGCACGAGTACGACGCCGCCGACCGCCTCGACACCGTCCTTGTCGAGCGCTCCGCGGCGCAGGGCCGGACCGAGCTGCACGCGGGCGACGTTGCGCACGTAGATCGGCACGTTTTCATTGGTGCGCACGATCACGTTCTCGACATCGCTGACGCTCTTGACGAAGCCCTTGCCGCGCAGGATGTACTCGACGCCGTTCCACTCGATCGTTTCCGCGCCCACGTCGATGTTGGCGCGCTGGACGGCCATGAAGACGTCCTGCAGCTTCACGCCGTGAGCGCGCATCGCATCGGGGTCGACGTCCACCTGATACTCGCGGACGTAGCCGCCGACGCTCGCCACCTCGCTGACGCCCGGAATCGCCTGAAGGCCGTAGCGAACGTACCAGTCCTGGATGCTCCGCAACTCGACCGGGTCGAAGCCGCCGTGCGATCCTTCGAGCGTGTACCAAAAGACTTGTCCCAGCCCGGTCGCGTCCGGCCCCAGCGACGGCGTGACGCCCTGCGGGAGCTTTTGCTGCGCGATATTCAGCTTTTCCAGCAGTCGCGAACGGCACCAGTAGAAGTCGTATTGCTCATCGAAGATCACGTAGACGACGGAGAAACCGAACATGGAGAACGCTCGGATGGTCTTGAAACCCGGCGTGCCCTGCAGCGTCGTCGTCAGCGGATAGGTGACCTGATCCTCTACGTCCTGTGGCGAGCGGCCCGGCCAGTCCGTGAAGACGACCTGCTGGTTCTCACCGATGTCAGGGATCGCATCAACTGGAATCGGATCGCGCGGCATGAACTCCTGGCCGCCGCGAAACGGCATCACGCGATAGCCCCAAAGGAGCACCAGCGCGAGCAACAGAAACACGACCAGCTTGTTTTCAAGACAGAAACGGATAATCCAGTCGACCGGACCAGCAACCGTGGGGCGCGCCGGCGGTTCGGCCGGTCCGGATGGGAGCGGCGAACCGGCCATCAGCGCACCTCCCGGCTGTCGGATGCGATCGCGCCCGTCGCGTCGCCGCAGCGGTACATGCGCTTGCCGAAATATGGATTTCGCACCTTGTCGTCGATTTGCAGCCAGCTCGCGCCGCGGTTATCGAACGCCATCGGGCAAAACATGCGGACCATGGGCTGCGCGCGGGCGTGACCGAATGTCCGCAGGTAGGTTTCGACGGCGCTGGTCAGCGGCACCAACTGGGTCCGTAATGCGTCGATGTCGGACTTGTCCGCCGAGGGCAGCGCTGCGTTGATCGACTCAACCTGCTTGCGAAACAACTCGGCGCTGTCGCCTGCGAGGCCGTGTGGACTGGCCCGAGTGAGGGCATCGCGAAGTCGCCCGATCGCCGCCCGCGCCGCTTCCGTGTCGTCGGCGGCCAGCGCCTCGGTAAAGGCGATGTACGCGTCGAGAACCGGCGCCATGTGCTGGTGGTACATCGCCCCCGCGACGGCGCGTGAGACAACGGCAGGCGCGGATGCTGCGGCTTTCGCTTGATCCGCGCCCGGCGACGACGCTGCCGCATCACCGGCCGGCTGCATCATGCTCGGGCGGGCCTGAATCTGGAGAGCCGAGTCGATCTGGAACGCGCCGCGCGTTACGACGCGCTCGCCTTGCGACAAGCCGTCTTTTACGACGTACCAGTCGCCCGCCCGTGGTCCAAGCTCGACGACTCGACCTTCGTACGCGATGCCCCCGGAAACGTCGTTCGTCTCGACATACACCACCGCGCGGCGACCCGTGATCAGGACCGCTGTCTGCGGGACGGCGAGGACCTGTGCGCTGGGCGTTTGTGGCGCGGCGAATCCCAGCGACTCGGCCGTCACCAGCGCCATTCCGCAATTGTCGCACGCGCCCGGTCCGTCTTTCACAATCTCCGGGTGCATCGGGCAGATCCACTTGCCGCTGAGCGATGGTTCGATGACCTGCCCGCCCTCACCGACCTGGGCACGCACGATGGCCCGCAGGAACATCCCCGGACGCAGTTGCAGGTCGTCGTTGATGACGTTGACGCGCACCTTCACCGTCCGGGTCACCTCCGTCAGTTGCGGATCGATGTAGGAGATGCGGCCTTCGAACGTGCGGCCGGGATACGCCTCGGTCACGAACTCGACGCGCTGCCCGTAGCGCAGGAACGGCAGATCCAGTTCGTACGCGTCGAGCATCACCCAGACGCTGCGCAGGTCGGCGAGCGTGAAAAGACGCGTGCCGGTCTCGACGTACATGCCCTGGTAGGCCTGCCGTTCCAGCACCCAGCCGCTTTGCGGCGCGTCCAGCCGCACCTGATCGGTCGGGCGTCGCTCGCGCTCCAGGCGATCGATCTCGTCCTTCGGTACCGCCCACAACTCCAGCTTTCGGCGGGCCGCTTCGAATACAGCGTCGGCCCGCTGCCGCGCGGATGTGTCGGTCGCGTTGCGGACACGTTCGATCCCGTCCAGGCCGAGCAGGAACTCCTGCTGCGCAACAAGCAGGTCCGGGCTGTAGATTTCAGCCAGATGATCGCCTTGGCGCACGAAGATGCCGGCGTAGTTGACGAATAGCCGGTCCAGCCGCCCGGCGATGTAGCTGCTGACGTAGGTGATGCGCGTCTCGTCGGCCGCTACCTTGCCCACCATGTGCAGTTCGTGCGTCAGCTCACGGAGCGCAACCGGCGTCGTTGCCACGCGAGCGAGAGTCTGTGCACGCTCGCTGAGCGCCAGTTGCGGCGCGCCCTCGTCTGTTGCTCCGGCCTGCACGGGAATCAGGTCCATAAAACAGATCGGGCACTGCCCCTTCTCCGGCAGCTTGATCTGCGGGTGCATCGAACAGGTCCAGTACTGCACGGTCGACTCCGCCGCTGGCGCCGCCGATCCGCCGACAGGCTGTGTACCGTCAGGGCCCAGGAACCAGCCGCCAAGAACAAACGCTGCCGCCAGGGCGGTAAGTCCCACGAACGCCCGGACGATCCACATCTTCCATGCCCGGAATATCAAGCCGACTGGCCAGGATGCCGGTGTGCGGGACGGCGCGCGGTTATTGCTCTCGCTCATGAGTAACCTCGTTTACACTACGCCCATCATTGAATGCCGCAGAGTCACCGGCCGGCCACGCTCAGATCAACAGCGCGGCCAGCGCGTTGCGAAGGAACTCCTCGGCAAGCATCCGCAACTGCTCGGTCACTGACTCTGCGCTCGTGTTACAGCCGGCCAGAAGCGGCAGGCCGCCGATCAGCAAGATTAGGAACGCTGTTTGGCGCTTCATCGTTGAGACTCCTCGCGTTCCGTAACCGACCGGCTCGCCGCCGGCTGCGTCGTCAGAGAAGCTTCCCCGTCTCGCGGCAGCCGTCCGCCCAGCTCCCGCTCCAATCCGGCCGTCGCGGTCAATTCGTCGCGAATCGCGGCCGCCAGTCCCAGCCTGGCCTGAATGAGGTCCTGCTGCGCGAGCAGCACGGTCAGGATCGACTCCCGGCCGGACTGGTATGCCGTCTCGGCGACCTGAAGATTGGATTCCTGAACCGGCAGCAATGACGACTGGTAGATTTCCCGGCGTTTGGCCGCGGTCTGGCGCGTCGCTATCGCCGCGCGAATCTGCTCGACCGTCCGCTGCTCCAGTTCGCAGTAGCGCTCGTGTAGCTCGCGTGCGCGATACTGGGCTTTGGCGATCTGAGCCTGGTTCTGATCAAAGATCGGCAGCGGCACCTCGATGACCGGCCCGAGCACGAAATCAATCTCCTGGCTTCGCTCGGCGCGGCGTGCGCTGCGCGGCTCGATCTCCGGCGCCGTGAGTTGACCATTGGCGATCGACGCACGCGCTGTGTCCGCGGCGATATTGCGGCCTGGAATCCCGCGGCGCGCCATCCGCTCGCCGGATACTCCGACACCGAAGCTCTGAATCAGCCGGAGCTCCTGCTGCTGGAATTCCGCCACGGCGGCGTCCACTTCCCAGCCGGCAGCCTGGATGTCGAGCCGGCTACGCAGCCCCCAGTCGATCAGCGCTTCCTCGCCCACGTCCCCGGTCGGCGGGACGTTCGGCAGCGGGGTCGGACGCCACTCCGCCGAAGCGCGCGAAGTTCCCATCAGTCGCAAGAGATTGAGCTGAGTCGTGCGACGCTCGTTGCGCAGCTGGAGCAGTTCCAGTTCGGCCTGCAATCGCCGCGCCTCCAGCAGGTTCACGTCCAGCTGCGTCGTGCCGCCTGACCGCAACCGCGCCTGCGCCACGTCGATCGCCTGGCGCAGGATGTCCAGGTTCTCCACCTGCAATTCGACGGCGCGGTCGAGGTACTGGAGCAGTGCGTAGGCCGTTCGCACCTCGCGAATCAGACCCACCGCGCCGTCCGTGAAGCTGAGCACTCGCTGCTGAAGCGTGGACAATGCGGCGCGCTTCCGCGCCGGGATCAACCACAGGTCCGCGAAGTCCTTCACCACCCCGAAGTCGAGGCTCGCTCGGCCGCCAGCCTCCGGGAACCGCAGCATCACCGTCAGCATCGGGTTTGTCAGCAGGCCGGCCTGAACCAACTCCGACTTGGCCTGCCCGATCACCTCGATGTCCGCGCGCAGGCTGCGGTTGTTCCTCAACGCGAGGTCGATCGCCACGTCTTCGGTCAACTCGCCGCCGGGCGGAACCTGGAACTCGCTCAGCGGCGTATCCACGGACCAGCTTGGGCGGTGTCCCGTCGCGTCGTCCATCCGTTTCTGCGCCTGCTCCAGCTCGCGACCGTGTTCGATCGCGGCGCACGAGCAAAGCCCCAGACACAAAGCGGTCGCCGTAATCTGTCCAATGCGGCAGTAGAGCATCGCGATCGCCTCGCGTTCGAGATTCCTTGCAGTCACGCATGCGGCAGCAGCAGCATGACCGCCGCCATCACGGCCATCACGACGTCCTCGGCCAGCGTGACCTGCGTCAACGGGAGCTTCAGCACGGTGCCGAGACATGCGCAGCGAATCCGACGCTTGTTGAGCAGGGCCTTCAGAACGCCGACCGCACCGACCAGCATCAGGACCAGCGTCACCGAATTCGTGAGGCCCGGAATCGCGCCGGTAACGTATGCGACGCCCAATCCCAGCTCAACGAAGGGGTAAACGTAACCCCAGGTCGGCCACGCCGCAGCGACCAGATCGTATGTGCGATACGACGTGGCGAAACCCCGCACGTCGAGGAGTTTGAAGAATGAGAAAACGAGGAAGAAGCCGCCCATGAACCCGTTCATGAGCGCGGCAAGCGTGAGCGACCCGCTGGACCACGCCGCCAGCACGGTCGTTCCGGCGATGTACGCCACGATCAGCACGAGCGGATAAAACGATCCACGCTCGGCTTCGTCGATCTGCGGCATCGCCGGCAGCGACGGCTCGGGAACAGGCTCAACCATGTAGTCCCCGGCGCTTCGCACCGCGGCGTCGATTTCGGTGCGTGAGACGGGTTCGGAGGAACGAAGTCGAGCCACCGGCGGATGCAGCGAGACGTCGACTGCTTCGACCCCCGCGAGGCGCTTCAGTGCCGAGGTGATCTTGCTCACGCACGATTGACAGTGCATGCCGCTGAGTTGAACGGAGATTTCCATGGTGGAGCGTTCCTTTTTGTTTCGTGACACCCGGTCGGCCGCTTACGGGTGCTTATGTCCGCTGTGGTCGTCCTTCTTGGCCTTTGGATCTGCGACCGTCACCTTCTTCGGGTCGATCCTGACGCCTTGCTCCTCTAGCTTCGGTGCGAACTTCGCCGGGTCCTTGAGCAGCTTGTCGCCGCAACTCGCGCAGCAGAAGTAGATGCGCTGGCCAGTGCTCAAGTCTGAGAACACGTTCGGCTGAATCTTCTCCCCGCTGATCGGGCAGCGCGTCTGGTACGTGTAGCTGTCCGCCAGCTTCGCCTTGAAAGCGCCAGGATGCTCGGCGTATTTCACCTGGCACTCCTTCGAGCAGAACGCGATCTTGTGACCGCCCACCTCACCCGTGAGTTTGCCGTCCACGTTCTTGCCATCCACGGGGCAGGTCACCTGGACCCGGTCGAGTTTGGTGAGCGCTGTACGCTGCGCCGCGAGCCTCTCGGCGTACTTCGCGGGGTCTTTCTTGAACTTCGGGATGCACATGTCACAGCAGAAGTAGACCGGCCCGTCGTCCGTCATCGTTTTGATGTTGAAGTCCACGCTTTCGCCCATCACGGGGCAAGCCGGCAACGCGGCGTGCTGCGAATCCTGTTTTCCCGCGGCGTGCCGCGCCCCCGCGTCCTTGGCTGCGGGTTGCGCCTGCTCCTGGGAAGCGGCGGCGTGCTGGGCGCCTCCACACGGCATTCCGCACTGCGCCAGGGCGATCCCGCCGCAGCCCGGCATCATCCAAGCCATCATTCCCGCGAGCCCGGTCAACATCATCCATCCGTTCATCATGTGCGATCTCCTTCCGGGTGACCCGGCGCGGCCCGTCTTTGTGACGGGTACTTCGCGCCGAACGTTCCATTCGATGCGGGGCCGTCCGGGTTTCTTCCCGGAGATGCTCGCGCCGTCGGAAAACGGTTCGCCGGGCCGGCGGAACGGTGCTCGACTTGGACTCCGGCGCGGTCGCGGATAATCTCATGCTGTGGACCGTCGCGAATATGCCCCAACGATCCCCGAACACGACCTGATCGCCCGCTGCAAACGCGGCGAGCGCGAAGCGCAGCGCGCCCTATACGAGCAAACCTGCGAGCGCGTGCTTCGGCTGCTTCAGCGCATGACTCATTCGCCTGAGACCGCCGAGGATCTCGCCCAGGACACGTATCTGAAGGCTTTTTCCGCGATCGCGATGTTCGACGAGCGCTCGGCCGTGCAAACCTGGCTGTACCGGATCGCGGTCAACGAGGCGCTTCAGTGGCTGCGACGAAAGCGGCCGTCGACCGTGGACCCGGACGTCGCCGCGCTCCGCCCAGACCCGCGCAACAACGGCCACGAGGCCGCGACACGACTCGACATCGAGTCAGCGATGGCGTTGCTCGACCCGATCGACCGAGCGATAGTGCTTCTCCGCTACCAGGAGGGGCTCGACTATCAGGCCATCTCGGAGGCGGCTGACGTGGCCATGGGTACGGTGGCGTCACGGCTGCACCGGGCTCGACAGCGGCTGCGCGATCTGCTGGGTGATTTCGCGCCAACCGGGGAAGAAAACCGGTCCGTGGCGCATCGAATTCAACACGGGCTGGAGGGCGCGCCGCGGGGCGGCCCGACGGTGCCGGAACGGACTTTTTGAGGAACCGCGTGGCCATGTGCTGCGACGAAATGCGTGAAAGACTCGGCCCGTACGTTGACGGCGAAGTGTCGCCGGAAGCACGTGCGGCGATCGACGCGCATGTTCGCATATGCGAGCACTGTCGCTGCGAGATCGGGCGCCTTCAGGATCTGGGCCAGCGAATCAAAACGGGTGGATCGGTCTGCGTGCGGCCGGCACTCTGGGAGCGCATTGAGACCGAGCTTGGCAAAAAAACAAAGACGCATCGCATTTCGCGGCTATTGCGCCTGCGATCGATTCTTGCGGCAGCGGCCTGCCTCGTGTTGGCCATCGGCGGCGGCTACCTCTTTGTAACCCAGGGCCTAAGCACGCGAGCGGAAGCCGCGACCGTGAATTTCTCCGTTCTTCTCGATGGGCTTTCAGTTGACGCGGAAGCCGCATTCCGGCAGTTCGTGGAACTCTACAAGGGCCGTCCGGTGACCGCGACGCAGGCCCGGCAACACGCGTCGCAACTCAATTTCGAACTGCCCAGCAATCTGCCAGGCGGCTTCGAGTTCGAAGGAGCGTTCGCCCTTCAGATCGGAGACGCACCAGCGGCCGCTGCGACCTACCGTCGCGGGAGCGAGTTCATCGGCACGATCTTCCATCGCGCCATTCACCCCGAGGACTACGGCACGCATCGAGATCATCCATGCGTCGTTGGGGAACACCGCGGCCATCAGGTTCAGGTTGGCGAGTGGCGGCTGGTTCACGTCACCGACGCGACGACCTGCCACTGCGTTTTGAGCCGCCTGGATGAATCGAAGGAACTTCCGCCGATCCTCCGGGCCGTTGCACCCGACTTCAAACCCGGGATTGACCACTCCCATCCGTAGTCCGCCAGTCGCCCGAGGTCACTTCTAAAAAAATGCGAGCGGCAGGGAAGAATCTCCGAGGCCCGGGCATCCAACCTCAGAACCGTCTCATCCGAAACCTCGGTCTTGGAGGAATTTGACGTGACCCGCCCGAAATCGCGTTCAATACGCGGCGCACTGTCAGGCAGTCTGCTTGCGGTCGTCGTCGGACTCTCCGTTGGCGGGTGCCCGACGTCGCCGGACACGTCCGGCGCTGGCCGTTTGGACCCGAACTTCACACCCACGCTCGACTTGCGCTTGAGCGCCAGGTCGGTTTCGACGCAGATTCTCGCTGGTGCCGCCACGCAGACCTTGACGTACGTGCCGGAGGTGATCGATGGCAACGCCGCTCGCATTGCGGCGTTGCCGGGCTCGTACCTTGGACCGATTATCCGCGTTCAGCGCGGCGACCGCCTTCGCGTGCGGCTTCAGAACGAACTCGACGATGCAACGATCATCCACTGGCATGGGATGCGCGTCCCCGCAGAGCAGGATGGACATCCGTCCACGGCGGTTGGTCCGGGGGAGGAATTTGTCTACGAGTTCGAGGTGCAGGACCGGGCGGGTACGTATTGGTTCCACCCCCATTCGCACGGATCAACGGCGAGCCAGGTGTACGCTGGGCTGGCCGGTCTGCTGCTGGTTTTCGACGACGAAGAAACGGCCGCCGGTTTGCCGACCGGTGAGTTCGACATTCCGCTCGTTATTCAGGACCGCACGTTCGACGCGGACAACCAACTCGTCTATCCGCCTCACGCGGGCCGGATGATGGATGGGTTCCTTGGCGACACGATCCTCGTGAATGGCCGTCCGTCGTACCAACTGAACGCAGCGACGCGCGCCTACCGCCTACGTCTGATCAATGGCTCAAACTCCCGCACGTACAAGCTGGCCTGGAACGACGGCACACCGCTCGTAGCCATTGCGACCGACGGCGGACTGCTCGAAACGCCGCTGGAGCGCGAGTATCTGACGCTCGCCCCCGGGGAGCGCATGGAAGTGTGGGCCGATTTCTCGGGCCGTGCCGTCGGATCGCAACTCGCGCTGGAGAGTCTCGAATTCCTGGGCGCCGAGATTGGCATGGACGGCATGACGGACGGCATGGGTCACGCGATGCATGGCATGAACGTCGTCACTGGAACCGCGCAGACAACGTCTGACCGACCCAACGGCGCGGCGTTTACGGTCATGAACGTGCTCGTGGATCGTGCGGAGACCGAGACGCTCACGCTGCCAGCGAGTCTCGCAAAGCTCACCCGCTATCGGCTCGAAGACGCGGTCAATGCCGACTCCCCGCGTGAGTTCGCGGTCACGGTCGGGATGGGAATGGGCATGACGGGGATGGGAATGCGCTGGGGCTTTAATGGGCGTCAGTTTTCGGAGACCGGCGTTTCCGCCAACGAGACGATTCCCTTCGACCAGCTTGAGCTCTGGGAGCTCGTGAACGAAACCGCTCCGATGGCGATGAACCATCCGATCCACATCCACGGCGCTCAATTCCAGGTCGTTGACCGCAGCGTCAATGACGCCTACATGACCGGCTGGGAGTCGGTGCGCGGCGGCTACGTGGATGAAGGTTGGAAAGACACCGTACTCCTGATGCCCGGCGAGCGCGTTCGTCTTCTGATTCGTTTCGGGGATTTTGCTGGCACATATGTGTACCACTGCCACAACCTCGAACACAGCGACGGCGGCATGATGCGGAATCTGCGAATCGAATGACCGCGGCTTGAACCCCCGTTGCGGTATTGAACTCTGATCACGGCCGTGGAGAGATTGATGCGGAAGATTACATGGTTCGGTTGCGCGACTCTGCTGCTTGCGGTCCTCGGCTGCGCTTCAGCCGATCGCGGTGCACCGGGAACGCAGCCCGCACCGCGCGCCGCGGCGGAATCGACAACGGCGCAGTCTGCCACGCTGACAGTACACGGACTCGCCTGTCCACTTTGCGCGCACAACATTGACAAGCAGCTCCTGAAGGTGAGCGGTGTGAAAAACGTGGATGTCGATCTGGGATCGGGGCTCGTCAAGGTCCGCTTCGCGGATGGCACGCAACCCAGTGATAAAGAGCTGGCCGCCGCCGTTGAAGCGGGCGGCTTCACGCTGAACAAGATCGAACGCCCGCGAACATTACGACCGCGCGGCCCGCAGCCGCCGACGGAGGGTCCTTGAATGCCGCTTGTGACACTACGCTTCGTCTGCGCACTGGCAGCAGTGACAATCGGTTCGCTGACCGCCATCGCTCAGGAGCCGCCGAACGCGTATGAGTCCGCGACCCAGCCCGGGCCCGGAACATTCATTTTCAAGCCGCAGCTTCGGTATTTCTACCTAGATGATGCTCCGTCATCGCCCTGGGGCGACACGCATCAGTTGAACTTCTCGAACACGCTGAACTTCGGTATCGCCCCGGACTGGTCTGCTAGCATCCGCTTCCCATTGGAGCAGCAATGGCAATCCAATAGCGCCGCCGGCGGTTCGGAAGAGTCATTCGGCGTCGGAGACCTCACGACGCTGTTGAAATGGCGCGTCTGGCGCAATGACACCAGCCCGCTCGATACGCAGCGTCTGGCCGTATTCGGCGGCTTGGAGTGGCCACTCGGACAGAGCGAATTTTCCAGCTATTCGTTCGATCCCATTCTCGGTGCGGCCTACACGCAGGTCACTGGCCGGCACGGTGTGAATCTGTCAGGCGCCTGGAAGTTCACCACCGACGGGGACGACACTCCGCTGCTGGCCGGCGAAGGACAGGCCGATCTCCTCCGCTATGACGCGGCGTACTTGTTTCGCCTTCACCCGGAGCAGTACACAGCCGACACCAGGGGCGCCTGGTACGCCGCGTTCGAGTTGAACGGACTCTACGAGACCAACGGCGACCACGAAGTGTTTCTGTCGCCGGGGATCATGTACGAGGCGCAGTCCTGGGTGCTCGAACTGTCCGTCCAGTTGCCGGTGATTCAACGGCTCGACTGGCGGCCCGAAACCGATTTCGCCGTGGTCTTCGGACTGCGATTCCTGTTTTAGAGTGGCAGACATGACAGCGTAGATGCGGCCAAGCGTTTTTCGGAGGGCCGGTTCCTCTACTTCGTCGGTGGGCTCGTAACGTGGATCTCGACCTCAATGCTCGATGCGACCGTTCAACTCGAACACGCCCTCGCTCTACAGTATCAATTCGCTTCTCCCCTGGGCGCCCCGCGTGACATAAGCCTCCTTGACCGCGACTGAAACGGAATTGAAGCAGTCGTTCTGACGATCCGTAAGCCCCAGCCTGAGGTGCGCGTGAGCAGCGGCTCGCGAGACCGGGAAGCGAAGCGGGGTTGGTTGGGTCTATTCGAGCTAATTCCGTCGTCGGCACCGAAGGGTCCATGCGTCCGCCGCCGTCCAGCCTGGGCGGCTGG
>CAYMBL010000036.1:0-41982 GCA_964388675.1 uncultured Planctomycetales bacterium | reverse complement strand
CCCACGCGACCTGGTCGATCCCGGCGTCCGAGATCCGCGCGGGTCTCGAGCTCGCGCGAGGTCGCGCGGTCCCCTGGACGATTCACCTCGCCGAAACCCGCGAAGAGACCGACCTGCTATGCGGCCGGCCTGCCGCGATCCCCACCGGCCTCCGCGCCGCGCTCGACGCCGGCGGCGTGCGCGCTTTCGGATCGCCGCCGCTGGAATACTGGCAGTCGTTGCGCCCGGCCGGCCTCCACGGCGGCGCACTGGCGCACGTGAACTACCTCGACGATGTCGCGCTCGACCGCCTCGCGCAAGCCGGCGACGTGGTCGTCTATTGCCCACGCGCACACGAATTCTTCGGCCACAACCGCCACCCGTTAAACGAGTTGCGACGCGCCGGCGTGCCCGTCGCCATCGGCACCGACAGCCCCGCCAGCAACACCGGCGTCGGCCTGCTCGACGAACTCGCCTGCGCACGTCGCCGCACTACGGCGGAGCTTCCGCCCGAAGACCTGTTTCGGATGGTCACGACGGTCGCGGCACGTGCGCTCGGTCTCGAGCGCGAAATCGGCTCGCTCGAACCCGGCAAGCTCGCTGACATCAGCGTCTTCCCCGGCGACGCCGACGCCGATCCGCTACAAACGCTGATCGATAAGGCGCCTGCGCCGCTCGGCGTGTGGGTGCACGGTCGGCGCGTCGTTTAACGCGGCCCCACGGCCTGCCCCGTCGCGCTCACACCCGTCCAAGTGCGCTCGCGTCCGCAGCCGCCGCTCGGCGTATATTGCTTTCATACGGACCGCGTTCCGGGCTTCTGACCGGTCGAGAGGGTCGTCGCCGTCTCGAAACGCTGTCCGCGCACCATTCCGCGTCTGCGGTCGCACGGGCCGGTGTCGGCGGCGCAGGAGCCGCCGATCGCGCCCGCCGCCGACCGGCGCGGCAAACCAGCGACGGGAGAAAACCATGATGAGGAAGCTGCTGCTGCCGACAGTGGCCCTGGGGCTGCTGCTGCCCGCGATGGCGGAAGAGCCCGCCCCGAAGGCCGCCGTCTTCGAGATGTCCGAACTCGCCAGCCTGCTCGGCGGTGCGCCCGGCGGCGGCGCGGAGTCCGCCAACAAGCTGCCCGCGTTCGAGGAAGTCACCAAGGGCATGAAGTCCAGCAGCGGACTCTTCACCCTCTGGTCCTATCCCGCTGACGCCAAGGACCAGGACCAGGAGAAACTCCTCGCGCAGATCCCCGCGGCCATCCTCGGCGAGCAACTCATGCTCTCCACCAGCTTCTCCGGCGGCGGCTTCTTCACCGGCTTCCCGCTCTCCGAGCGCGTCGTGAAGTGGGAACTGCACGGCAATCAGCTCGTGCTCGTCGAGCCCGAGACGCGCTTCGTCGTCGACAACAGCAAGGAAGTCAGCGACGTCGTGAAGCGCACCTACCCCGACAGCATCCGCATCGCCGTCCCGCTCGTCACCAAGACCGCCTCCGGCGACCCGGTCATCGACCTCGGTCCCATGCTCAAGAGCAACTTCGCCGACATCGGCTGGACCACCGGCGGCGGCTTCGAGGCCATGTTCGGCGGCGGCGGCGCGAACATCAACGGCCAGCTCAGCAAGTGGACCAAGCGCAAGTCCTTCGAGCTGAACGTCGAGCTCGGCGTCGAACTCGCGATCGCGCGCATGTCGCCTCCCGGCTCGTTCGACAAGAAGATGGTCCACTACTCGTTCTGGAAGCTCCCGCAGACCGACTACCAGCCGCGCCTCGCCGACGAGCGAGTGGGTTACTTCCACACCACCAACGCCGACTGGTCGAAACCCGTCGACGCGCGCGAGCTGCAGAACCGCTACGTGAATCGTTGGCACCTCGTGAAACGCGATCCGTCGCTCAAACAGTGCGAGCCCAAGCAGCCAATCATCTTCTACATCGAGAAGACCGTCCCCGTGAAATACCGCCGCGCCGTGCGCGACGGCATCCTCGCCTGGAACGAGGCCTACGAGCAGATCGGCTTCGTCAACGCGGTCGAGGTGCGCCAGCAGACCGACGACAACGAGTGGAAGGACCTCGACCCCGAAGACATGCGCTACAGCTTCTTCCGCTGGATCGTGACCGGCGCCGGCTTCGCCATGGGCCCCAGCCGCGCCAATCCGTTCACCGGACAGATCTACGACGCCGACATCATCTTCGACGATTCGATGGTGCGCTTCTACTCGAACGAAGCCCAGACCAGCCTGCCCAGCGCGCTGGCCGCGAAGTTCGAAGACCCGGCGCTACGGAGCTTCCTCGAGCACAACCCCGACTGGCAGCGACCGACGCAGCCCTGGACCTCGCTCACCGTCGGTGACTCGACGGAGCTCGAAGTGCGCAAGGCCGCGCTGCGCCGCATGCAGCAGTCCGGCCGGCTCACGTGCAGCTACGCCGAAGGCATGAAGCACCAGATGCGCGTCGCGCAGACCGCGCTCGCCGGTCAACCGCCTGAGGTGATCGAGCGCTTTCTGTACGAGGTCATCCGCGAAGTCGTGATGCACGAGGTCGGCCACACGCTCGGCCTGCGCCACAACTTCAAGGCCAGCTCGATCTACACTCTCGACGAAATCCAGCGCCGCCGCACCACCGGCCAGGCGCTCGTCGGCAGCGTGATGGACTACAACCCGGCCCTGCTTTTCGCCAAGAACGCCACCGACGGCAGCTTCATCACGCCGCGCGTCGGGCCCTACGACGCCTGGGCGATCGAGTACGGCTACCGGCCGGCCGACGGCGCCGCCCCCACTGCGGCTCCGACCAAGCCCGACGCCAAGCCCGCCGACAAACCCGCTCCGACACTCGCGGCGTCGACGAACGGACAGCCCAAGCTCGACGAACTGCCCAAAGAAGTGATCGACAAGCTACCGGCCGAAGTCCGCGAAGCGATCGCCGCGGGCGGCGCAAAGATCATGACCACCGGTGGCCCCACGCCAACCGGCAGCGGCGATGCCGACGCCCCCGCGTTCGCAGCGGCCCCGGCCGGCGAACAGGCTATGCTCCAGCAGATCGCGGGTCGCGCCCACGAGCCCGAGCTCGCCTACGCGACCGACGAAGACACAACCTTCGTTGCCCCCGATCCGCGCGTGAATCGCTTTGACATGGGCGCCGACCCGATCGACTGGGCCCGCACGCGCATCGAGCTCGTCGACAAGCGCCTCAGCAACATCCTCGAGTGGGGTGTGCGCGAGCAGGAGCCCTGGTATCACCTGCGCAACGCCTACCTCACCCTCATGGCCGAAAAAGCCATGATCCTCGACTACGTCGGCCGCTACGTCGGCGGTCAGTACTTCCACCGCGCACGCCGCGGCGACGCCAACGCCCCGACGCCGTTCGTGCTGGTCGACGCCGCTCGGCAGCGCGCCGCGCTCGCCTTCATCGAGGAGAACCTCTACACGGACAAGTTCTTCAACTTCGATCCGAACGTCCTGAACCACCTCGCACCCTCGCGCTGGTGGGAGGACGACTCCAACATCGACATGGCGATGGACTTCCCGGTGCATGAGTTCGTCAGCGCGTTGCAGTGGAGCAGCCTGTTCGATCGCCTGTTCCCCAACAACCTGCGCCGGCTCCAGGACAACGAGCTCAAGTCGACCGACGCCGACAAGCTGACGGTCGCCGAGTACGTCCAGCGCCTGACGCGCACCGTATGGAGCGACGCGACCGACGCCCAGCGCGTCGCCGCCGGCGGTCACACCGACGCGGCCCCGTTCGTGTCGCGCTTCCGTCGCTCGCTGCAGCGTGAGTTTCTCGGCCTGATCGAGCCGACGCTGCGCAGCCGGCCGGGCGCGGTGGTCTCGCCCGACATCCACGCCATGCTGCGGTTCGCGATGCAGAAGCTGTCCGCCGATCTGAATGCCGTCATCAACACGCAAAAGGCGGATTTCGCGTCGCACGCACACCTGGTGGCCTGCCGCGAGCGAATCGAGCGCATGCTCAACCCGCAGCTCAACGAGCTGGGCATGGGCGGCTTCGGCGGCATGAGCATGATGATGCGCGAGAATCACGCCCCGCGCAGCGCCGCGCAGGACTGCCCGCGCGAGTAGCAAAGGCGGCGCGAGTAGCAGAGCCCGCGCGCGGAGCAATGCCCGCGCGCGGAGCGCGACCTGGCGAGTCAGCAGCGACCGCGCGCGGAGCGTGACTTTTGACGAATCAGCAGCGACCGCGCGCGGAGCGTAACTTTTGACGAGTCAGCAGCGACCGCGCGCGGAGCGTAACTTTTGACGAGTCAGCAGCGACCGCGCGCCAGCCGCAGCGCTCACCGCTCCTTCCCCGCGCGCAACCCGCGTGCGGGGAAGGACGGGGTGTGCCGAGCTCCTGGTGCGAGAATCCCTTCTCGCACCACCTCGGGCCCACGAAAACGCCGCGCTGGGGGACCGGCCTCCGGCCGGTCTGGATTTTTGGGGGGCATGGGCCTCTGGCCCGTGCGCAGTGGACTCGGGCCTGGTGCAAGAATCCCTTCTCGCACCACCTCGGGCCCTTGCTCCTGGTGCGAGAATCCCTTCTCGCACCACCTCGGGCCCACGAAAACGCCGCGCTGGGGGACCGGCCTCCGGCCGGTCAGAATTGGGGAGCATCGGCGTCTCGCCGGTCAGAATCGGGGGGGCGTGGGCTTCTGGCCCGTGCTGGACTTGTGTTTTCTGGTGGCGCCAACATCGACCTGGCCTACCTCGGCGAGCGTCTCAGCATCTACGGAACCTGATCGGCACGCGCGCGCCGCCGCGATTCCGACCTCCCCGTTGCATCCCTCGCTCAACCGCCGAGAATCCCCCCATGCGAATTCGCGAACTGCTGGCCACCGGACGCCCGAGCATCTCCTTCGAGTTCTTCCCGCCGCGCGACGAGGACGGCCTGACCCGGCTGCGCAGCGCCATCGACGC
The DNA here is from genome assembly GCA_964388675.1 of uncultured Planctomycetales bacterium. Lineage (GTDB taxonomy): Bacteria > Planctomycetota > Phycisphaerae > UBA1845 > Fen-1342 > CAYMBL01. Next base: position 37,110 of record CAYMBL010000036.1, on the reverse strand, counting down.
CCTGCGCGAGCTGCGCCCGACCTACGTTTCCGTCACCTACGGCGCCGGCGGCAGCACACGCCGCCAGACCGTCGAACTGGTCGCGAACCTGCGCCGCGATTACGGCCTCGAAGCCATGGCCCACGTCACCTGTGTCGCCGCTTCACGCGAAGAAGTGCAATCCGTGCTCTGGCGGCTGCAGGACAGCGGCGTCGAAAACGTACTCGCGCTGCGCGGCGACCCGCCCCCCGACACGCCCTTCACCCCACATCCCGACGGATTCACACACGCCGGCGAGTTGGTGGCGTTCACGCGCAGCAACTTCCGTTTCTGCGTCGCGGGCGCCTGCTATCCCGAAAAACACGTGGAAGCGCCGTCGGCCGAGGTCGACCTCGCCAACCTATGCCGCAAGGTCGAGGCCGGCTGCGAGTTTCTGGTCACCCAGCTCTTCTTCGACAACCAGCGCTACTTCGATTTCGTGGCCCGGCTGCGCGCCGCGGGCGTCGGCGTGCCCGTCATTCCGGGCATCATGCCCATCACCAGCGTGGCCCAGGTCGAGCGTTTCACCCGCATGTGCGGCGCGACCATCCCGGCCGGCCTGCTCCACGAACTGCGGCGGCTGCAGGACGACCCCAACGCCGTGCTCTCGCTCGGCGTCGCTCACGCCACGGCGCAATGCCTCGAGCTGTTGCAGCGCGGCGCGCCCGGCATTCACTTCTACACGCTCAACAAAAGCCCCGCGACGCGCACGATCCTGAAGGCGATCCAGTCGGTCTATCCGCCCGCCTGCACACCCGCCGGCAGCGCCTGACGCCTTACAGCAGCGCTCGCCGCTGCACCTCGCGCAGAAAGTCCGTCAGAGTGAGAATTCCCGCCAGCCGCTCGTGGCGCAGAATCACCAGCGAATGCACGTCGTTCTCGAGCAGCAGCCGCAGCGCGTCCGCCATCGGCGTCTCCGGGCTCGCCGCCAGCACATCCGGATTCATGATCTGCCCCGCGAAGCGCGGCGGACTGTAATCCTCCTGCCGTGCCGCGGCCTGCGCCAGCCGCACTTCCGTGCGCCCCAGCGCGCGGCAGGTGTCGCGATCGGAGATGATGCCCAGCAACTGCCCGTCCACCGCCACCGGAAGGTGCCGAATCCGCCGCTCGCGGAACAGTTGCACGACTTCGAGCAGCGTAGTTTCCGGAATGACGGCCAGCACCCTGCTGCGCATGAAGTCGGCGGCGTGACGCTCGAGCAGGTCGCGCGCCGCCGGGCTCGACCGTGTGCGATCAAGCAGCGCGTTCAATACGTCGCGTTCTGACAGAATCCCGCACAGCCGCTCACCGTCTTTCACCGGCAGCGCGCTGATCTTGTGCTCGACCATCGCCTGCGCCGCCGCCTGCACGGTTTCGCCGGCCTGCAGCGCATGCACCGTGCGCGACATGATCTGCTCGAGCCGCACCGGCCCGACCGCGCGGGCCGCGCCTCGCGCGTCTTTCACCTCGCGCTGCGACGCCAGCAGCCAGCCGACACCCAGCAGAATGTCGCGATCCGACACCATCCCGACGACGCGCCCGCCGTCCACCACCGGCAGATGGTGGATTCCGTGCCGTTCCATCAGCTCGATGGCCGAGTCAATCGACTCGCCCGGGCCGGCCGACACCACGTTCCGCGTGCAGAGCGCGAGCACTTCCATCGCAGCACCTCTCGATAGCTTCTCCGCGGTCGCCCGCGGCCACCATTGACAATCACGGCATTTGGTATGCCAGCGCAGAATCGCGTTGGCGAGCACAGAACGCGGCAATTACACGGACGCCGCGCGGTTTTCCGCAGCGCCGTCACCCGTCCAGGCAAACCGCATCCACCTCGATCTCCACCAGCATCTGCGGGTCAATCAGCGCTTTCACCTCAACCATCGTCGTACACGGCGGATGCGCGCCCGCCCACTCCCGGTGCGCCCGGCCGAACTCCTCCCAGCGCGAAATGTCGGTCACGAACAGTCGGGTGCGCACAACGTGCCGCGGCTGCGCCCCCAGCGCCGCCAGCGCCCGCTCGATGATCGCAAAGCAGCGCAGCGTCTGGGCGTAGGCATCGCCGGGCGCGAACACGCCGCCGTCGTCGGCCACGGGCGCCGTGCCCGTGATGTACACGTGCGCTCCGGCGCGCAGCCCGCGACAGTAGCCGACGCGCGACTCCCAGACCGCCCCGCTGAATGTGCGCCGGAATTCCATTCGCCGCTCCGTTTACACCGGCCGTCGCCGATGCATCATGTAATCCAATTCCACCAGACCGGCCCCGAGCTGCCTCAACATGTTCACCGCCTGCGCGCGATGGTGCAGCGAGTGCGTGATGCCCTGCACCACCATGTCGCCTCGCGCGGCGGTGAAAAGGCTGCCGCGCGAATCGCGGTAGGTCACGTCGCGCAGCAGGTCCGAGTCGATCAGCGTCGCGAGGTAGGCGTCGCGTTCGATGGCGTGTTTGCCGAGCCGCTCTCGCAGCTCGCGCGGCTCGACAAGCTCCGCCTCGCTCGGCCAGGGCGTTTCCGTCTCGCCGCGCCAGCGGCGCAGCCAGACCGTCTCGCCGTTGCAGATGTGCAGCAGCGTGCGCCGCAGAGAGCCCAATCCCATCTCGATGGGGCGATCCAGCAGCCGATCGGTCAGCCCGCCGGCCGCCGCCAATATCTCGCCGTTTGCCCAGTCGTTGTATTCCAGCAATGTACGAACCGCCGACAGCGTCATCATCGATGCTCTCCTCGCGGCTACGACACGCGCAGCCAGTGCCAGAGTTCGCTCGGCGTCGGCGGCTTGCCGTACATCAGCACGCCGATGCGGAAAATCTTCGCCGCCATCCACACCGTCACCGCCACCGACGCCCACAGCAACCCCAGCGTCAACACCACCTGCCACAGCGGAACGTCCGGCGTCGCGCACAACCGCACGATCATCACGAACGGCGTGATGGGTGGAATCAGGCTGAATACCAACGACAGGGTGGAATGCGGGAACTGCGAAATCTGCCACCACATCATGACCGGCACGATCGTGATCAGCGTCAGCGGAAACGACATCGACTGCGCGTCCTTCAGCGTGTTGCACGCCGAGCCCACGCCCGCCAGAAACGCCGAAATCAGCAGGAATCCCGGAATGAAGTACAGCACCATGTAGACGATGCGTTCGGTCGACACCAGATGAGCCACGTCGTTGTAGCGCGCGCCGACCACGCCCAGCGTGCCCCAGATCACCAGCAGCAGCGTCCCGACCCCGACCATCCCGAGAATCTTGCCGGCCATCAGCTCCAGCGGGCTGACCGCACTCAGCAGCACCTCGATCACGCGGTTGCTTTTCTCTTCGATCAGGCTGGTCAGCAGCCCCTGGCTGATGTTCAGAATCCCCATGAACAGCAGAAACATGAACGCAAACGGCGTGAAAAACCGCGCCAGCTCGTCGCCGGTCGTGTCGCGGCCGGTCTGCGCGTCGAGCACCTTCAGCGTCACGCCGCGCTGCAACTGCTGCACGGTCGCGCGGTCCATGCCGGTCGCGCGGAATCGCGCCTCGGTCACGGCTTGGCTCACCAGCGCGCGAATGCGTTCGGTCGTCTCGAGCTGACCGTCCTTGCGACCCAGCTCCACGGGCGCGTCGCCCTCCGGCAGCTCCGGCGGCACCACCAGGTACGCGAAAATCTCGCCCCGCGCCACGCGCTCCTGCAGCGCGGCCGAGTCACCGGGGCCGTCCTCGAGCGCCAGCTCGAACGGCCGGTTCGGGTTCGCGGTGTTGAACGCGCCAAACGCCGCCCGCAGGTCTCCGGCGAGCGCCCCGCTGCGGTCCACGATCACGATCTTGCGCGGCGCGATCGCCTCGCGCTCATAAATGCGCGTGATGCGCTCCGTGCCGAACATGAAGCCGATGATCAGCAGCGGCATCAGCACCGAGCTGATCACGAACGTGCGCGTCTTCACCGTCTCGAGAAACTCGCGCTGCGCCACGACCCACACGCGCTTCATGCGCCGCCTCCCGCGGGCATCGCGGCTTCCTCGTCTTCGCCGCCGATCAGCCGCACGAAAATCTCATGCAGGTCCGGTCGCTGAATCTCGAACCGCGCCACGCGGCCGCACTCGGCGGCTTTCAGCAACAGCGCGTTCGAGTCCGACGATTCGTCGAGTTCCAGCCGCGCCCGGCCCGGGTGCAGTTGCACCTGCCGCACGCCGCGCAGGCGCGCCAGCGGCGCGAAATCGCCTTCGCCTTCGACCAGCAGCGTCTGAGCGGCGAAGCGCGCCCGAATCTGCTCCACCTCGCCTTCGATGACCACCCGGCCGCGATTCAGCAGCGCCAGTCGATCGCACAGTCGCTGCGCCTGCTCCATCTGATGCGTGCAGAGAATGACTGTCGCGCCGCGGGCGCGCAGGTCGAGGATCAACTGCCGCAGCAGATCGGTGTTCAGCGGGTCCAGCCCCGAGAAGGGCTCATCCAGGATGACCAATTCCGGGCTGTGCAGCACCGTCGCCACGAACTGCAGCTTCTGCTGCATGCCTTTCGAAAGCGACTCGACCGGCTTTCGCACCCAGTCGGTAAGTCCGACGCCCGCCAGCGCCGTGCGAATGCGCTGCGTGAGGTCGGCGCCGCGCAGCCCCTTCAACTCGCCGAAGTAGCGCAGCGTGCGTTCCACCGTCATCTTGCGATACAAGCCGCGCTCTTCGGGCAGATAGCCGATGCGGTCTTTTACGGCGAGCGCCTGCGGATGACCGAGTACGCGGATCTCGCCGCGATCGGGGTGCAGGATGCTCATGACCATGCGGATGGTCGAGGTTTTACCCGCGCCGTTGGGACCTAGCAGGCCGAAGATCTGTCCCGCGGGCACGCGCAAATGGATATCGTCGACCGCGACAAACTCGCCGTAGCGCTTGTGGATTCCGCTCAGCACCAGGGCGTCTGCCACGCCGCCACCCCCGCTCCGGCGCACGTCGGCCGGAACGCGGGAGCATAGCTCCGCCCGGCGAATCCGTCAGTCGCGACCGCCGCGTCGCGTTTGCCAGTGCGGGCCGCGACGTGATACGATCCGCTTCGGGCGCGCGTGAACGCCTGCGGACGGCGCCCCCGGTGACCTGCCTGCGCGACGGAGTTCCGACCATGATCACACAACGGCGCGCCGCATGGCTGAGCACGTTTCTGCTCGTGCTGCCCCTGCTCGGCTGCCTCGAGAGCGACTGGTTCAAGCCCAAGCCGCCTCCCGAGGATCAGCCCGCCGTCGCCGACGAATCGAAACCCATCCTCGAAGGCACCATCGGCGCGCGGGCCGTGCTGAGCGGCGCCGAGCCGCTCACGCTGCGCGGCTTCGGCGTCGTGATCGGGCTCGGCGAGAACGGCAGCGCCGACTGCCCCACCACCATTCGCGAGTATCTGATCGATTATTTCCAGAGCGAGTTCGCTTCCGAGGGCGAGACCGGCCAGCGCATCAAGTTCTCGCCGGACAAACTCATCGACTCGCTCGACACGGCCGTCGTCTCGGTGATGGCGCAGATCCCCGCCGGCGCGCCGAAGGGCGCGCGCGTCGACCTGCAGGTGCAGGCCATCGGCAACTCCACGCGCTCGATCGAGGGCGGCATGCTGCTGCCCTGCGAGCTGAAGATCTTCGACGCCAACGCCTCGGGCACCGGTCTGATCGCCGGCCGGCCGCTCGCCCGGGCGCGCGGCCCCGTGTTCACCAATCCCTTCGTCAGCCGCGGCGCCGACAGCGAAGCCCCAACCCGCGCTCCGCGGCGCGGCTTTGTGCTCGGGGGCGGCCTGACGCTCGAGCCGCGCACGGTGCAGCTCGTGCTCAGCGAGCCTTCCTATTCCACGGCGCGGCTGTTCGAGCGCCGCGTCAACGAGCGCTTCGTCGGCCGGCCGGCCGCGGCCATCGCGCGCAGCGCCAGTTACGTTGAACTTTTCACGCCCGCCGCGTTCGTGGACGACGCCGACCGCTTTCTGTCCATCGTCACGCACTTGTATCCGGAAAATTCGCCCGAATACGTCGACCGCCGCCTGCGCGACGTGCGCGAACAGGTGAATACCGAATCGTCGGATTGCGAGCACGCCGCCTGGATCTGGGAAGGCATCGGCGCGGCGGCGCTGCCCGAGGTGCGAACGCTGTATGCGGCGGAGCGCGACGATGTGCGCTTCTACGCAGCCCGCGTCGGCGCGCGGCTGAAGGACGCCGGCGCACAGTCCGTGCTGACCGACCTGGCGCTGGCCGGCGGAGAATTTGCGCTGCTTGCCGTGCGCGAGCTTGCGATCTGCGAACTGCCGCGCTCCGCGGCGCGCCTGGCGCCGCTGCTGGATTCGGACAATCAGGAGCTGCGCATCGCGGCCTACGAGGCCCTGCGCGAGGAAGAGAACCCGTCGGTGCGCACGCGCAAGTTCCGTGTGCCGTCCGACCTGTCGCAGACCAACTTTCAGCTCGATATCGTCGCCAGCCGCGGGCGGCCGATGGTGTACGTGACGCGCGTCCGCGAGCCGCGCATCGCCGTGTTCGGCGCCCCGCTGCCCGTGCGGCGCCCGCTGTTCTATTCGCATCCGGAAGAACTGGTGATGCTCAGCGCCGCGAAGGCGAGCGACCCGATCACGCTCTTCACGCGCACGCGCAGCCGCAAGCTGCTCTCGGAAAAGCTGACGGCCCGCGCCGACGTGGTCGATCTGATCGCGCGCATGGCCGAGGTGCCGCTGGCCGACGAATCGGGCCAGGTGGCGGGTCTGGGCCTGACACACGCCGTGATCGTGCAGGCGCTGCACTCGCTCTGCGCCGACGGCACGATCCCGGCCCGTCTCGTGCTCGAGCAGGCCAGCACCGTCGATCTCCTCGGACCGGTGCGCCCGCGCGAACGTCGCGAGGCCGACGACGCGGACGCCGACGTGCCGCCGCCGGACGAAAGCGACGCCCCGCCCGAGATCGAACCCGCGGCGCCCGGCGAGCGCCCCGAAGGCGACGGCCAGTGAGCGCCCCCAAACGACCCGCGGGACCGATGCGGCTGCAGCGCTTCCTCGCCGACGCAGGCGTGGCGTCGCGGCGACGCTGCGAGGAGATGATTCTCGAAGGCCGCGTGCTGGTGAACGACCAGCTCATCGAGGCCCTGCCGGCGTTCGTCGACCCCGAGAGCGACGTCATCGTGGTCGACGGCTCACGCGTCCGCGCTCAGCCCAACGAGTATTTCCTGATCCACAAACCCAAGGGCGTCGTGTGCACCAATCGCGACCCCGCCGGCCGGCCGCGCGCGATCGACCTGCTGCCGCCGAACATCCCGCGGCTCTTCGTCGTCGGCCGGCTCGACGTCGACAGCAGCGGCTTGCTGCTCGCCACGAACGACGGCGAACTCGCGACGATGGTCATGCATCCGCGCTATGGCGTTCCCAAGCTTTACCACGTCGAGGTCCGCGGCCAGGTTGAGAACGACCTGCCCGCCAAGCTGCGCAAGGGCGTGTGGCTGGCCGAGACCGGCCGGGCGCAGGCATCGGAGGTGCGCGTCCTGCATCGCGCGCGCAGCGAGAGCGTGTTGTTGGTTACGCTGCGCGAAGGGCGCAACCGCGAAGTGCGCCGCATGTTCGCGCGCTTCGGCTATCCGGTGCGCAAGCTCAAGCGAATTCAGATCGGCCCGCTGACCATCAAGGGCCTGCCGCTGGGAGCGTGCCGCCGGCTCACGGCGCGCGAGCTCGAGCTGCTGCGTCGCGAGGTGCGCCCCGACGCCCAGAAGACCGAGTTCCTGGGCCGGCCGCGAAAGCGCGTCGGCGCTCGCTCAACCTCAGAGCGACCCGAACCCTCCGCCGCCGCGGCGTCGTCGCGCCCGCGCGCGACGAACAACCCGCGCGCGACGAAGAACCCGCGCAAGCCGGCCCGGCCCGCATCCGGCCCGCCCAAGCGCGGCCGCTCGGCCGATCGACGCGACGGACCTCCCCGCCGACGAATCATCGAGTAACGCGGCGGACGCCGTGAACTATCTCTCGCACTACGTCTGGAACCACGAAGTCCGCGGATTGCCGCGGGCGCCGTACTTCGCCATGGGAGTGGCTCTTCCCGATCTCTGGTCACGCTTTTCTCGCAAGCGCCGCATTCGCTGGGCGCAGGTGCGCGCTGCAGCGCCGACGCACGAACCGTCGCGGGCGCTGCGCGCCGGCCTGCTGAACCACGTCGACGCCGACCGTCGCTTTCATGCGCTGCCGGTGTTCAATCAATGGCTGCGAACCATCAAGAGCACGGTGCGCGGCGCGGGCACTGCGCATCCGGCCTTGCTTGATTTTCTGGCGCACGTGGCGCTCGAACTGGCTCTCGATCGGCGGTTGCTCGAGCGCGACGAATCGCTGGCGGTTCGCTTCTATCACGATCTGTCCGACGCCGACGCGCCCGACACCGAGCAGCTTTCCGCCGGCATCACCGGCGTCGACACGCGCGGCCTGGCGCAGATCGTGCAGGCGTTTCTCGCGCGCCGCTTCGTGCTCCGCTATCGCTGCGACGACGGCTTGTGCGACATTCTGGCGCGCGTGCTGCGGCTGACGTCCGTGCCGATTGCCGCGCCCGCCGACCTGCTGCGCGACACGGTGCGTGCCGCCTGCGAATTGGCGGAACCCGACGCCGTCTGGCGCGAACTGGCGGCTCCGGTCGAGGACGTCGCATGAGCGCGCCGCGCGATGAGCTGATCGTCTTCGATCTGGGCGGGGTGCTGGTGGATGTCGCCGCCGGCTGGGCGGAGGCGTGTACGCGCGCCGACGTGCCGCTGCCCGCGGCCCTCAGCGACCCGACGACGCGCCAGGCCATTCAGCAGATCTACAAAGCCGCCGAAATCGGACGGCTCGACGCCGACGCGTTTCTCGCACAGGCCGCTCAGCTCGCACAAATCTCGCGCGAAGACATGCAGCGCGTGTCGTCCGCGTTTCTGTGCGGGGCGCTGCCTGGCGCGGCGGCGCTGCTCGACGAATTGCGCGCCGCCGGCGCAGTCTGCGCCTGCCTGAGCAACACCATGGAGCATCACTGGCGGCTGCTGACGCAGCCCGGCGGCTTCTGCGGCCTGCCGCTGCACGCGCTGCCCCACCGCTTCGCCAGCCACGAGATCGGCACCGCAAAGCCCGACACGGCGGCGTACCGGCACGTCGAACGCGTCACCGGTGTCAGCGGGGCACGCGTGATTTTCTTCGACGACCGCGCCGAAAACTGCGAGGCCGCACAGGGCTGCGGCTGGCGCGCTACGCGAATCGACCCGGCGCCGCACCGATCGCACAGATTCGCGCCGCGCTCGCCCGCTAAGGCAGTCGCGTGAATTCAAGCACCGTCCGCCGACCGCGATCCGCCAGTTCGTATTCGTAGCGGCGCGACAGCGACAGCCGCGCGCGGCGCGCGGCGGTTGCCGCCGCGGCCAGCTCTTCGTCGACATCCGGGCCTTTCATGCACCAGCACTCGCCACCGGGCTTCAGAAACGGCGCAGACCATTCGAGAAGTTGACTCAGTTTCGCGACCGCGCGGGTCACGACGACGTCGAACCCCGCGCGCAGACTACGCTCGTTCGCGACAAGCTCCGCTCGCCCCCACAGGCAGCGCACGTTCTCCAGCCCCAGCGCCGCGACGATGCGCTGCTGCGCGTCGACCTTCTTGCGTGTGCCGTCGAGCAGCGTGACGCGGGCCGTCGGCGTCGCGATCGCGAGCGGGATGCCGGGCACGCCGCCGCCGCTTCCCAGATCGAGCAGCGACGATTGCGGGCGTCGCTGCAAGGCTGGCAGCAACGCGAGCGAGTCCACGACATGCAGTCGCCAGGCGGCGCCAGGATCGCGCACGGAAGTGAGGTTCAACAACTCGTTCTCGTGCAGGAGTCGCTCGAGGAATTCCGCCAACCGTGCCCAAACCTCCGCGGACACTCGGATTCCGGCGGCGTTTAGCTCGGCGTGCGTCATCTTGATGCCGAAGGTAGCCAGCGATCTCAAACGCGCCAAACTCCCACCGAAAGGGGACACCCGAAAGGAGTACGCCGTGTGCGCTTGACTTCCTGCGGCGAGCTCTGTGAACTATTGCCTGAATCATGTCGTGACGGTTCGGCGGCAGGACTACACTTGTATAGAGTGATGCACGTTCGCAACCTGCACATTCTGATAATTCTGTCGCTGGCCGCTCCTGCTTTGGGACATGACGGCCACGGGCGCGAATCCGTCATCGAGGACGGCTGCGACGACGCCTTCACCCGCTACGCACGGCTGGCGCGGGCCGCGTGGCAATCCGCCCGACGGAGCTTGGATTGCGACTCGCTGCTCGATCGCGTGGACGTGCCCGGGGAGCTGGCGGCGCTGAGCGTAACGAGCGCCGGCGTGAAGCTGCTGAGCGGCACACACGATCGGCTCGAACTCACCTCGTGGGACCAAACGCTGGGCTGGGGTACGCCGCTGCTGGTGGCGTCGGGCGCGGAGTATTCGTCGCCGCAACTGGTTGCCGGCGAGGATGGATCGCATTGGGCAGCTTGGTTGGAGACTGGCGCAGAAACGGCGCGCGTGCTGGTGCAGCGGCTCGACGACCCCGAGTCCATGCCTCTGCGCGTCTTCGAGGAGGCCGGGCCGCAGCGCGACCTGACCGCCCTCGCGCACGGCGACCGCATCTGGCTGACTTGGGTGAGCGACGACGCGGGCGGTCGAGCCGACGTGCATTTGACGTGCATCGAGTCGAACGGCGCCGTCGCGACCGCGATCAACGTCAGCCAGACGCCGAGCAACGATTGGCGGCCGACGCTCGCAATCACCAGCGACGGCCGCGTGCACCTGGCGTGGGACAGCTTCCTGGCGGACAACTACGACGTTCTCTATCGCGTGTACGACCCGGCGACGGCCACGCTTGGGCCGCTGCTCGCGATCGCGACCGGTCCCGAGTTCCAGGCGCACGCGCACATGATCGCCGACGAGCAGGATCGGCTGTGGATTGTGTGGGAAGAGGCGCAGGCGGATTGGGGGCGCGGCCAACTCGGAATCGTCTCCGACCCGGAATGGGGCCCCGAATTCGCGGAACTAAACATCCTGCACGCCCGACGCAGCCCGAAGCTGCGCATTCTGAGTCCGCTGGAGGGAACGCTCCTGCGGCCGAACGTCGATTTCGACCAGCACATCGTCGCGGCGTTCGCCCAGGCCGGCGACTCCAACTACCCGATGCACGACGAGCCGCGGCTCTTCCGCCACAACGGTCGCACCTGGATCGTGTTTCGCAGCGGCGTCGACAACGACTTTCTACAGCGGTTCAACACGTTCGCGACCGCGGCGGATGACACCGGCTGGTATTCCGTCGAGCGCGTCTGCACGAGCGGCGGATATCTCCATCAGCCGTCGTCGATCAGCGCCGTGTCGGGCCACGTCTGGATCGCCGGCGGCGTGATCGGAGACGCGATCTCCGGCGGTGTCTTCGCCGGTCGATTCCTCAAGACGCAGTTTCTGCGAGCCGAGCCGCTCTTCTACGCCTCCGAGTCGCTGCCCGAGACGCCCGCGCACGCGCCGCGCGCGTTCGCCGGCCGCACGATCGTCGTCGACGGCGTGCCGCACACGACGGCGTGGGGCGACTTGCATCGACATACCGAGCTTTCGTGGGACAAATGGTGGTACGAGGGAACGGCCGAGGAACTCTACCGATACGCGCGCGACGTCGCCGGCCTGCAGTTCGTCGCGCACACCGATCACCACGACAACGTCGACAACGTGTTCAACTACCTCGAGCGCCACTGGCCACGCGTGCAGATCACGGCGGACCTTCACGACACAACCGGCTTCGCGGCGCTGTACGGCTACGAGTGGTCGGCGACCGACGGCGAAGACGTGGGGCATCACAACGTGATCTCGGCCACGCGCATGGCCTACAACGGCTGGCCCGAGCCGCACGACGACGAGTTGGCGGCGCTGCAGACGCTGTTTGCGGCGCTGCCGCGCGGCCAGGCGCTGGCGATTCCGCACACGCCCGCGGCGTCGCAAAACACGCGCACGCTGTGGGCGAAACTCGCGACCAGCGGCGCGATCGACCCGGATTTCCATCGCGTCGTGGAAATCTACCAGGCCGCGCGGCAAACCTACGAATACCGAGACGCGCCCAACCCGTTTCAGCCGGCGAACACCAGTTCCTTCCAGGACAGCGGGGCGATCCGCAAGATGCTCGAGAGCGACGCGCGACTGGGGTTCATCGCCAGCAGCGATCATCGCGCGAACTTCCGCTCGTTCGCGGTGGCGTACGCCGTCGAGCCGACGCGCGAGTCGATTCTGGAGGCGCTGCGCGCGCGGCGCTGCTACGCGTCGACGTCGCGCGATCTGCTGCTCGATTTCCGCGTGAACGATCGCCCAATGGGCGAGGAGATCGTAACCGGCCGGCCGGTGCGAATTGTGCTCGTGGTGGAAGCGCCGTCGAAGATCGCGCGCGTCGACGTGATGCGCGACGCATTCGAGTTTCGCACGTACTTTCCGACCGGCAGCGATTTCAGCGACGAGCTCGTGTTGCAGGGCGGGTGCGGGCACGCGTATTACCTTCGCGTGCAACTGGTCGACGGCAACATGGGCTGGAGCAGCCCGATCTGGGTCGATTGCCCGCCGATCGACCCCGACGTTCCGCCGGCGGAAGAGGCCCGGCCGGCAGCGCGCTGATTTCTGTGCCGCGGGAAGTGTCGCGATCGTGAAAAAAGACGGCGAGGCGCGACTGCTCTGAGAGCGGCGCCTTGGTTCGTTGAACTCGCCCGGTACCACTGCTCTGTGAGCAGTGGCTTGGCCCCCTGAGCCGCGCGGCGCGCGACTACGATTCGATCGTGGACGGCGCGCGAGACGTACCGCTTGATATGGACGATCCGAACCGGTGAGTACGCGACGATGGAAGGCCACTGCTGACACAGCAGTGGCACAGGGCGCTGCCTCTGCGCTGTGAGCAGTGCATTGACTCCTTATCTCGCCACGACCCAAGATTCAGGCGATCTTTGCAACCCCTGTCGAATGTCCATCTCGAACCACGCCGCATTCCGCGACTGAAGCACTGCTCACAGAGCGGTGGCTCAAGGCCGATCCCCCGGCGTACCTTCATCGCGGCGGGAGCGGGAATGAACTCACCGCAGAAACGCCTTACCGCGCAGGCGGCGGAGCCACGCCAGTTGCCCGGCGTGAAAGGCTTCGTGTCGGGCGCAGTGGGTCACTGCGCCGAACTTGTCCGAATAATGCGGGTGAGCCGCGCCGCCCGCGCCGTACGCCGGCTCGGCCAGCAACGCGTCGCTCATCTCGCGCACCGCCGCCAGCGTCGCCGCGTGCGTCTGCGACATGATGTGCAGCAGTTCCTGCGGCGGCGGGTAGGCGTGCTCGTCGGCCGATGGGATCGGTCCGCCGATGCCGAAGTGGGCGCAGAAGTCGTCGGGCAGCAGCGGGCGATTCAGGCAGCGCGCGTGAATGAGAATGTGCTGCGACACGGCGAAATGCCCGCAGAGCCAGAGCGCGTGCGCGAGGCCCGGCGCCGGCTGAAACGCCCAGTCGGCGGGCTCGAGGTCGGCGAGCAGGCGCAGCGTCCAATCGCGTGTGCCATCAAGCTGCAGCGCGAGCGTTGCGCTCAGGCAGTGAGCGGCTTGCGTCATGAGAATCGCGTCGCGGGTTCGGGTTAGCTGCCGTCGGAAGCGTCGATGATCGCGCCCGCCAGGTCGAGCGACCCGAAGATGACGTCGCCGACCTGTCCGTAGGCTTTCTCGGTCAGCGGCACGCCGACGATGAACGCCACGACGCCGGCCATCAGCAGACGCATTCGCTTGAGCATGTACATCCGTCCTTGTCGTGCAACTCGCACGAGCTGAACAGTATCGCCGCCGCGAGTGTCCGGCAACGCGTCAGGGGCGGGCACTGCGGCGCGACTGACGCTCGATCAGCGTGGCGAAGCGCTCGGCCTGCGCGGCGTCCAGCAGCGCGACGATCTTTTCGCGCGCCTGCTCGCCCAGCGCTCGGCGCGCTTCGGCGTCGCCGCGAAGGCCGCGATACTCGCGCATGATCTCCTTCTCGATCTCGCGCAGGGACTCGCGCTGCTCGTCGTTGAGTCGCACCCGCCGCGCCAGCCGCAGCACTTCGCGGGCATCGAGCGACTTGCCGTCGCCGGCGTCGGCGGCCGCGGATTCGGGCTCGCCGCTGGCGGGCAGCACTTCGTCGCGGAACTCGTGCATGGTGGCCTTCTGCGCATCGCTCAGCAGCGGCTCGAGCCGGCTGAAAATCTCGCCCATCTGCGTTTCGAGACGCGGGCGCTGCGCGTCGAGCTGCGCCTGCAGGGCGGCGGCGGCCTCGGCGTCGCCGTTGTCGCGCGCCTCGCGCAGCTCCTCCCACAGCGGACGCATCGCGGAGAAACGCTCGCCCATCGCGCGGCGGTTTTCGGCCATCACTTCGTCGTACTGAGCTTTCTGCTCATCGTTCAATTCAAGGCGGTCCGGCAGGTCGGTCACGAGCCGACGGAAGCCGTCACGCTCGGCCCGGTCGCGCTCCATGCGGTCGCGCATCGCGTCCAGCTTGTCGATCTGCTCCGGCCGCAAGTGGGTTTCGAGCTGATCGAGGGCGGCATCGATCTCTTCCTGCCCGCGCGACGGGTCCATGTCGCGGCGCAGCTCCGCGGCGCGCGCTTCGTCGCCGGACTCGCGTGCGGCACGCATCTCTTCCCAGCGGGCGCCGGCGTCGGCCATGCGCTGCCGGAATCCGGCGGTCAGTTCCTCGAACGCGACCCTCTGCTCGTCGTCCAGCTCGAGATCGGCCCGCATGCGCTCGACGACGCGGCCGTAGAACGGCCACGGCCCGCCGGCGCGATCAAAGCCCGGCCGATCGACCAGGCGCGGAGCGCCCGGTTCGGGGCGACGGCCGGGTTCCGTATCCTGCGCCACAACACCGGCACTCAACAGCCACGCCAGGCCGCAACCGATCGCCGCTCGCACCATCATCGCGTCACCTCGTCGAAATCCGCCGAAATCGAAGCCCATCCTAGTGGAACGCCGCCCCGGTTCGGGTTCTTGCCGCGGCGGGCCGGTTTCCGCACAAATTTCGGACCTGACGATCAGGCCGAAGCCTCGGAGGTTCGCAGCGCGGCGTCTGCGGACGGCCGCGCCGGCAGCCGCAGCACGCGCCGCACCAGTCCGTTGGCGATCAAAAGCACTAGACCGACCGCTCCCGCCCATTGCCAGGCCGTGGGCGCAGTGTGGCAGGCTTCGGCGTGCGTGAGCGCAGCCGGCGCGATCGAGAGCGCGGCGTAGAGCGCGTCGACCGCGAAACCCGCCAGCAGGGCGCAGCCCGCGATTCCGGCCAGGTAGAGCGCCAGCCCACGCGAGCCGAGCATTTCGCGCACCAGCACGATCGATGCGGCGTTGGTCGCAGGACCCGCCAACAGAAACACCAAACCCGCTCCCGGCGACAGGCCTTCGCTGATGAGCACCGCGACCAGCGGGGTCGCCGCCGCGGCGCAGACATACATGGGAATTCCCGCCAGCAGCATCCAGAGCGGCGCATAGGACGAGCCCAGCGCGCCGCGCAGCACGTCAAACTGCGCCAGCAGCGCCGCGACCACGCCGGCCACCAGAAATCCGATCACGAGGAAACGCGCCAGGTCCTCGAACAGATCGACCAGACCGTAACGAACTCCGCCGAGCAATCGCTGCCCGAGGCCGGGTTGCGCCGCTGCGGGCGCAGATCCGCAGCAACTGGCGGCAGCCGGCGCAGCGGGTTTCGAGCAGCAACACCCGCCGCCGCTGACCGGTAGCGCGGTCGCAGCCGGTTTCGCCGTCGGGACAGATAGCAGGCGATCGGTGGCGACGCCGGTGACGAACGCGGTGAAAAACGCGCTGATCGGCCGCGCGACCGTCATCAGCGGGTCCATCAGCGCCCAGGTGGCGGCGATGGAGTCGACGCCGGATTCGGGAGTTGAGATGAGAAAGGCGCTGGTCGCGCCACGGCTGGCGCCGGCCTTGCGGAGCGTGGCGGCGACAGGCACCACCGAACACGAGCAAAGCGGCAGCGGCGTGCCGATCAGCGCCGCGCGCAGCACCGAGCCGAGCCCCGGCCGCCCCAGCCAACGCGACAGCAGCGCGGTCGGCAGGAATGCGTGGATCAGTCCGGCGAGCAGGAATCCGAGCAGAAGGTAAGCGCCCGACTGCAACAGCAGCAGCCAGGTCTGGCGCAGGGCTTCGATTGCGAATGCCATCACGGTCTCGCCGGCCGCTTGGCGGCTCTGACGAATTCTATCCGCCCGCGGGCGGCCTCGGTCAGGCCTTCTTCGGCTCGGGCGCGGCTTCGGCGGACAGCACTTCCTTGATCGCGGCGCGCGTGAAGCGGATTTTCACGTTGTTAGTCTCGTCAACCTTCAGCACCACTTCGCGGTCGCGCACGTCCACTACGGTGCCGAACAGGCCGCCGATTGTGAGCACGCGATCGCCTTTTTTGAGGGCGTTCAGCATGTCCTCGAACTTCTTGCGCTCTTTCGACTGGCCGCGCCAGAGGAAGAAGTAGAAGACGACCACCACCAGCAGCAGCGGGAAAATCGAGCGGAAGAACATGTCCGGCGGCGCGGCGCCACTCCCGGTTCCCGTGGGCTGCGTGGCCTGTGCGAGCAACTCAAACAGCGTCATTCGTCCGATTCCCTCGCCGGGTTCGCCAGCGGGCCGGTGGTGAGTTCCCGGTGGAGCTGGGCAAACGTGCCTGCTTCGATTGCGGCTCGCATCCGCGCCATGAGCCGCTGGTAGAACGCGAGATTATGCAACGAAACCAGCGTGCCTCCAAGCGTCTCGCCCGCCGACAGCAGATGACGCAGGTAGCCGCGGCTGAATCCGCGGCACGTGTAGCACGCGCAGTCGGCGTCGAGCGGCTCTGCGGAGAGCCGGTGCTGCGCGTTGCGCAGCCGCACCGTTCCGCTAGCGGTGAACGCATAGCCCTTGCGCCCGTTGCGCGTCGGCATGACGCAATCAAACTGATCGACGCCAGCCGCCACCGCTTCGATCAGATCGCGCGGCGTGCCGACGCCCATCAGATAGCGCGGGCGCTCGGCGGGCAGCTCATCGGCGAAGTCATGCAGCAGTGCCCACATCTGCGGCGGCGGCTCGCCGACGGACAGACCGCCGATCGCGTACCCATCGAATCCGATCGCGGCCAGTTCGGAGAGGCAGGCGCGGCGCAGCGCGACGTCCAGACCGCCTTGCACGATGCCGTAGAGCGCCTGCGGCGGACCGGCGAGCGATTCGTCGGCGCGCGCGTGGGCGGCCTTGCAGCGCCGTGCCCAGGCCACCGTTCTTCGCACGGCCTGCTCGACGCCGGAGTGATCAGCGTGAAGCGGCGCGCGCTGCGCGGGCGCAGCATGATCGTCGTCGGCGACGCGCGATTCGGGCGTGAGCGGCGGGCACTCATCGAAGCACATGATGATGTCGGCGCCGAGCTGGTTCTGAATGCGGATCGACGATTCGGGCGATAGGTGCACCAGCGCGCCGTCGATGTGCGAGCGAAACGACACGCCGTCGTCGTCGAGGCTGCGCAGGTCGCTGAGCGAGAAGACCTGGAAGCCGCCGCTGTCGGTCAGTATCGCGCGCGGCCAGTTCATGAAACGGTGCAGGCCGCCGAGACTCTCAACGACATCGGCGCCGGGGCGCAGGGCCAGGTGGTAGGTGTTGGCGAGCACGACCTGAGCGCCGGAGGCGGCGAGCTGATCGGGCGCCAGCCCTTTCACCGTGGCGCGCGTGCCCACCGGCATGAACGCCGGCGTATCGAGGGTGCCGTGCGGGGTGTGCAGGCGGCCGCGGCGGGCGCGGCCGTCGACGGCGAGTCGCTCGAAATCCACGACTACTGGCGGGGGGCCAGCGAGAGACCGAAGTCGGCGATGCGCGCCTTGATCTCGCTGAGCGAAGTCACGCCGAAGTTCCGCGTGGAGAGCAGCTCCTGCTCACTGTGCTGGATCAGATCGCCCAGCGTGGTGATGTTGTGTCGCTGCAGGCAGCGCCGCGCGCGAACGGACAGCTCGAGCTCGCTGACGGCCTTGGAGAGAATCGCCTCGCTGCCCGGCGGCACGACCACCTTGGGCGTGGTCGAAGGCGGCGCCGTGACTGCCAGGGCGCTGGGGTCGATCTCCTCGGGCCGTTGGCCGAGCCGCAGCCCGCGCCGCGAGAGCATGGCCTTGATTTCGGTGAGCGAAGCTTCGCCGAAGTTCTTGTACGCCATCAACTCGTCTTCGCTGAGCCGCAGCAATTCGCCGAGCGTCTGCACTTTCATCTTCTTCAGGCAGTTGCGGGCGCGGACGCTGAGCTCGAACTCGGTGACCGGCGTTTCGAGCAGGCGGTTGCGCGTCTCGATCTTCTGCTCGACGTTGTCGTCGATGATCATTTCCTGGCTGCTCTCGACATCGCGCAGGAACAGGCGCGCCCGAGCATGGTCGGGGAACGCAGTCAGCACGCGCTGCAGGCAGTTCAGGGCTTTTTCGTATTCCGCGGTGTCTTCGTAGATCACGGCCAGGTTGATCAGCGCATTGACCGACGCCCGCGGCTGAAGGGCGCAGCGATGGTACAGCTCGACCGCCAGATCGTCGTCGCCGCGCAGGTCGTAGAGCCAGGCGCAGCGGAACATCGCGTTCACATGGTCGGGGTCGAGCGTGAGCGTCTTTTCGTACAGTTCGACGGCTTCGTCGCGGTCGCCGTCCGATTCCGCGAGCACGCCCGACGCGAAGTACCACGATGCCCGGTCGTGGCCGACCTGCTCGTGTTTCGCGAGCAGCTTGCGGGCGGCGGGCAGGTCGTCGCCATGCACCAGCGCGACGGCCTGCTTCATGTCGGCCTCGAACCCGTCCCAGCCCTTCGAGCCGGCCTTGCGGTAGGCGTCGGCGGCGTCGCTCCAGCGACAGAGAGCCATTTCGGCTTCGCCGGTGAACAGATAGCGCTCGCCGGAGTCGGCGGCCTTGGCGAGCCATTCGAGGGCGGCGGAAGGTTGACCGAGGATCAGCCGGCCGAGGCCGATGCGCAGCGCTTCGCCGCGCCCGCCGCCGGCTTCCAGTCGTTCGAGCTCGGCGGCAAAGGACTCGCGTGCGGCGGCCGAAGCGAAGGCCTGATCGGCGCAGCGGTCAAACGTTTCGAGGTCGAAACTGTTGGTTGCGAAGAACGAACGAGCGCCCACCTCAGCGGGTTTGGATGCCATCGCGTGCATTTCTCCGGGATCGTGAATCTCACTCCAACCGTTGGTAATCGAGCTATAGTAGGGCTTTTCCGGAATTCGGCAAGCGGGCGGCTGGCGCCACCGGCTGTCGGCCGGCCGCCGCTAGAATCTCCCGCGTAAGGGTCGCGTGGGCCCGAAGGTTGAGGGTGCGGTGCGAGCGGCGAATCGTCCTTCCTTTCTCGAGCGGCTGGCCGAGCGGGTTCTGATCTTTGACGGGGCGATGGGCACCAGCATCCACACGCTGGACCTGCCGCTTTCCGACTATCGCGGGCTGGAGAACTGCGTCGAGGTGCTGAACCTGACGCGCCCGGACGCGATCGCCGCGATCCACCGCAGCTTCCTCGACGTCGGCTGCGACGTCGTCGAGACCAACACCTTCGGCGGCATGCCGCACGTGCTGGCCGAATTCGGCCTGGCCGATCAGGCTCGCGATATCTGCCGGGCCGCAGCGCGCATTGCGCGCGAGACGGCGGAGGCTGCGTCGAGCGACGGTCAGCCGCGCTACGCGGCGGGCTCGCTCGGACCGGGCACCAAGCTCGTCACGCTGCGCCAGATCGACTACGACGCGCTGCTCGAGAGCTACGCGACGGCGGCGCTCGGCCTGCTCGAGGGCGGCGTCGATCTGCTGGTCATCGAAACCTGCCAGGACATCCTGCAATGCAAGACCGCGATCCACGCGGCCCGCACCGCGTTTGAGCGCGTAGGTCGGCGCGTGCCGCTGGTCGTGCAGGTCACCATGGAAACGACCGGCACCATGCTGGTCGGCACCGACCTGCCCGCGGCGCTGGCGGCGATCGAGGCCTTCCCTGAAGTGGACGTGATCGGGCTGAACTGCGCCACCGGACCGCAGGAGATGAGCGAGCATATTCGGCTGCTGTCGCGCACCTGCACGCGGCCGATCAGCGTGCAGCCGAACGCCGGTCTGCCGCAGGTCGTCAACGGTCGCGCTCACTTTCCGCTCGACGCGCGCGAGATGGCGCGCTGGCTGCGCGAGTTCGTCGAGGTGGATCACGTCAGCGTCGTCGGGGGCTGCTGCGGCACGACGCCGGCGCACCTGCGCGCCGTCGTCGAGGCCCTGCCCGACGCGCTGCGAACGCCCGTACAGCGGCGCGTTTCGCCGGAGCCCGCGGCATCGAGCCTGTATTCGGCGGCGCCGTATCGGCAGGACAACTCGTTCCTCATCGTCGGCGAGCGCTGCAACACGAACGGCTCGAAGAAATTCAAGCAGATGCTGGCCGACGGCGACCTCGACGGCTGCGTCGGACTGGCCCTGGAGCAGGTGAAAGAAGAGGGCGCGCACGTGATCGACGTGTGCGTCGACTACGTGGGCCGCGAAGGCGCGCCCGACATGCAGCGCGTCGTCGATCGCTTTGCGCGCGAGGTGACCGCTCCGCTGATGCTCGACAGCACGCAGGTCGACGTGATCGAGACCGGGCTCAAGCTCGCGGGCGGCAAATGCATCGTGAACTCGGTCAACCTCGAAGACGGCGAGGAGAAGCTTGCGCGCATCGCTGCGCTCTGCCGGCAGTATGGCGCGGCGGTGGTGGCGCTCACCATCGACGAGGACCCGGTGGAGGCGATGGCCAAAACCGCCGACCGCAAGCTGGCGATCGCGGAGCGAATTCACGACCTGCTCGTCAACCGGCACGGCATGAACGAGCAGGACATCTTCTGGGACTGCCTGACCTTCCCGATCACCACCGGCAACACCGCCGACCGCCGGCTGGCGCTCGAGACGCTCGACGGCATCGAACGCGTCATGCGGCGCTTTCCGCGTTGCCAGAGCATCCTGGGCGTCAGCAATGTCAGCTTCGGCCTGCAGCCGCTGGCGCGCGTGGTGCTCAATTCGGTGTTCCTGCACGAGGCACGGCAGCGCGGCCTTACCGCGGCGATCGTGCACCCGGGCAAGATCCTGCCGCGGCACCAGATCAGCGACGAACGCTGGAACGCGGCGCTTGACTTGATCCACGATCGCACGCGCGACGCCGACGGCGCAAGCCCGCTTGAGCGCTTCCTCGCGCTCTTCGGTGCGGATGAGAAGGTCGCGACGAAATCGCGCATTCTCGATCTTTCGATCGAGGAGCGGCTGTCGCGGCGCATCGTCGACGGCAACCGCACCGGGCTCGATACCGACCTGAACGAGGCGCTGCTGCGCTACGAGCCGCTCGAGATCATCAATCGCTTCCTGCTCGACGGCATGAAGATCGTCGGCGAGTTGTTCGGTAGCGGGCAGATGCAGTTGCCCTTCGTGCTGAAATCCGCCGAGACGATGAAGGCCGCGGTAGCGCTGCTCGAGCCGCACATGGAGAAATCCGGGGGTGTCAGCCGCGGAAAGATCGTGCTGGCGACGGTGCGCGGCGACGTGCACGACATCGGCAAGAATCTCGTCGACATCATCCTGTCCAATAACGGCTACACGGTCTACAACCTCGGCATCAAACAGCCGATTCAGAACGTGATCGAAGCCTGGCGCCGGCACACGGCGGACGCGATCGGCCTCAGCGGACTGCTCGTGAAGAGCACGTTGGTGATGCGCGACGACCTCGTCGTGCTGAACGAGCACGGCATCGCGGCGCCCGTGATCTTGGGCGGCGCAGCGCTCACGCGGCGCTACGTGGAGTCGGACCTGCGCGACATCTACGACGGCGCGGTGTTCTACGCGCGCGACGCGTTCGACGGCCTGGCGCTGATGGCCGATGTCTGCGAAGGACGCGCGCCACGCAGCACGCGCGCGGCGGCCGCCGAGGCCGATCCGCCCGCGGCGATTGCCTCGGCCGCTTCGTCGGCAACCGTTGCAACAAACGGTGCGCCGGCAGACCAAGCGGAGCCGCTGCGCAAGCGCCCGGGTGCGCAGTCGGCGGAACTGCTGGGCGCGGAACTCGAGCAGCGCTACGGCCTGCGCGAAATCGACGGCGACGCGGATGCCGCGGTCGCGCCGGCGCACGAGACGTCGCGCGGGGCGGCGCGCGGCTCCGGCCTGTCGCACGAACACTCGATTCCGGCGCCGCCGTTCTGGGGCGCGCGCGTGGTCGACAAGGCGCCGCTGCGGTCGGTGCTGGCCTACATCAACGAGACCATGCTGTTCCAGGTGCAGTGGGGATTTCGGCGCAAGGGGCGCTCGCCGGAGGACTGGCGGCGCTTCGTGAACGCCGAGATTCGACCGATTTACCGCGCATTGGTCGAGCAGTGCGAACGAGAGAACATCCTGCAGCCGCAGGCGGTCTACGGCTACTGGCCCTGCAACAGCGACGGTGACGACCTGATCGTCTACGAGCCCGACGCTGAGTGGCTGCGGGAGCGTGCGGAGAGTGATTCGGGCGGCGGCCGTTCGCCCGCGGGTATCGCCGCGCCGCCACGCGCCCGCCTGCGCGAGCGGCTGCGTTTTCGCTTTCCGCGGCAGCGTGCGGCCCCGCACTGGTGCCTGAGCGATTTCTGGCGTCCGCTGGCGAGCGGCGAGCCCGACGTGGTTGCGTTTCACGTGGTGACCGCCGGGCAGCGCGTGAGCGAGGTGGCGCGCGAGTGGTTCGCGCAGAATGACTACCAGCGCTATCTATTTTTGCACGGCCTGGGCGTCGAGACCGCCGAGGCGCTCGCCGAGTACATGCACAAGCAGATTCGCATCGAGCTGGGGATCGCCGACGCCGACGCGCGCGACATGCAGCAGCTCTTCAAGCAGGGGTATCGCGGCAGCCGGTTTAGTTTCGGCTATCCGGCGTGCCCGCGGCTGGAGGATCAGCGGCCGCTCATGGACCTGCTGCGCCCGGAGCGCATCGGCATCACGCTCAGCGAGGAATTTCAGCTCGAACCCGAGCAGAGCACCAGCGCGATCATCGCACACCATCCGGCGGCGCGCTACTTCAATGTGCGCTAGCGTCGTGACTCTCGGCTCTTGCTCCGCGCCCCGCGCGTGGCCGCGAGGTCGCTTTCGCGCCTTGGTCTTATTTCCTGGGTAGCATGGGCCTCTGGCCCGTGCCCCAATTCCCGCGCAGCGGGAACCGCCGCGAGGGCAAAAAAGAGGCCCCTCATGCACAAATACGCTCCGCCGCTCGCCGCCGTGCAGTTGTTGAGAATTTGGCTTTTTCGAATCGACGCCGCAGCCTCTTCGCCGTACGGGCGGCCTGGCACGAGGCGCATTCTCCGCCTCGGGGTGGGTAGTTGCTCTAGCGGGCCCTACACCGCCGCCGCGTCGCCGCTGAGCCACTGCAACGCGGCGGCGATTCGGTTTCCGCCGTAGACGATGCTCGTCGCCGCCAGCACCCACAACACGATCGCGATCTGGAACGGCCGATCGCGCAGCAGCACGTCGGTCGGTCCGTCGACATCGCCGCGCTCGACGCGCAGCGCGAAGCGAAACACGGCGTAAACGACGATCGGCAGCGTGTAGAGCAGGTAGTTGCTGTGGAACTTCTGGATCGTCACCTCGTCAGTCGCGTAGAGCATGAAGCTGACGATCGCGACACCCGCCGTCAGCGTCGTCATGTGATTCAGAAGTTCCGGCGTGTACATCGCGAGCGTGCGGCGGTGGGCGGCGGGCGCGGCGCCGGCCAGCGCGTTCAACTCGCAGCGCCGCTTGCTGAAACCCATGAACAGGCACAGGGTGAAGGTGCAAAGGACGAGCCACACCGACACCTCGACATGGACCAGCACCGCGCCCGCGACCGCCCGCAGAACGAAGCCTACGCCGATGCAGATCACATCGAGTATCGCCGCCTGTTTGAGGCCGGCGTTGTAGGCCGCTTGCAGCAGAAGATAGGTCGTTGCGACCGCGGCGAAACCGCGATCAAGCCACAAGGCGCCCGCTAGCCCCACCACGATCAAGGTCGCCGCCAAACACGCCGCGGCGCTAGTCGATACCAGGCCCGCCGCAAGCGGCCGCAGGCGCTTGCGCGGATGTAGGCGATCTTCGGCGGCGTCGCGAATGTCGTTGATGACGTACATGGCGCTGCTCAGCAGGCAGAAGAGCGCAAAGCCCGCGAGGCTGGCGGCGACGGACGCCGGATCGCTCAGTTTCTGGCCGAACAGCAGACCGGCGAAGAGGAAGAGGTTTTTTACCCACTGCTCCGGTCGGAGCAGTCGAAAGTACGCCATGCGCGCCTCCGCGGGCGGGCATTGTGCGTGCCTCCGGTTGCGTGGTCAACGCGCAAGGGGCTGTCAGACAATGAGAAACGAAACGGCCCGCCAGGACACTCGCCTGACGGGCCGTCTCCCCCACTCCGAAGAGTTCGATGGGACCCTCGCGCGAACTATCGGGCTCTCGCGTCCAGCGTTCGGGTCCCATCTATTCAGGCACGCGGACTCGACCCCCCGTCGAGCCGCGTCCCCCCGTCGCCCGCTTAACTCGGCTGCCGGGCTCCCCAACTCGGCACTTCGTATCGCGGACGGATGAGTGCAGAGCAACCGCTGTGCCAATCGCTCCGCGTGCCGCCGTGAACAGCAATAGTCCTATAAAACGATTTCTGCTGACGATCTTGTGGTAGTTTCGACGCGATCCGGTTGGGGATGACGCCCGCGCGGGGTCACCGGGTGGGAACCCCGTACCCACCTTTACCCACCCCAGTGCAGCTATCCGGACCGTAGCTGCCTGCCCGGGGCGTCGAGTCTCAGGAACTCCGCCGGCTCCCGGGTCCGACCGTCGATCGCGATCTCCGCAAGCACTTGGCCGATGACCGGCGCGAACTTGAACCCGTGGCCGCTGAAGCCCGCCGCGAAAACGACGCGCGGATCGTCCGGCGCCCGATCCACGATGAAGTGCTCGTCCGGCGTCATCGTGTACATGCACGCGCTGTGGCGCATTACGTTTGTCGACACGCCCGGCAGATGTCGGCGGATGAACTGCCGCACGTCGGTCGCATCGGCTTCGTGCAGCTCGCGATCGAGGCGCTCGGCGTGCGCGATCGGCTGACGCCCCAAGTGCTCGGCGATCTTCATGCAACCCGGCTCAATCGCCGGAAACCCGTAGAAAAAGCCGCTCTCGATCTCGAACGCGAATGCGGGGAAGCCCGCGCCGACCGCGTAGCGCGCGTCTGTTACGCCGAACCACAACTGCATGCGCCGCTGCACGTCGAGCGGCAATCGCAAGTGCGACAGCAAGTCCTGCGACCAAGGGCCGGCCGTCAGAATCAGCCGCTCCGCGGAGTACAGGCCGCGATCCGTCTGCACGCGAATCGCATCGTCGTCGGCTTTCCAGCTCCGCACGGGCTCGTCGAAGCGCAGCGTCGCGCCGAGCTGCGCGGCCAGTCGCGCCTGGGCACGCACGCAATCCTCGACGAGCAGGTAGCCCGCATCCCGCTCGAACATCGCTACCTGGTCGGGTCGCAGCACGATCCCGGGAAAGCGACGCTCGACGTCCGCCGGAAAAAGGTCTTCCAGGGCGAGTCGGTGCTGCGCCGCGGCGGCGCGGACCCCGCGCAACAGCCGCGAGTCGGGCGCTCCGGCGAGCAGCAGCCCGGAGCGATGCAGCAGCGCGCGTCCGCTCAGCGCTTCAAGCTCTTCCCAAAGCTCGTACGCTCGCTGCACGAGCGGCACGTAGTCAGGATGCTCGAAATAGGCGCGGCGAATGAGGCGAGTCTGTCCGTGCGAGCTGCCGTGATCGTGGCCGAGTTGGAAGCGCTCGAGCCCGAGAACGCGTCGACCCGCGCGCGCAAGCTGCCAGCACGCGGCACTTCCCATGGCCCCGATCCCGATAACGATTGCGTCGAAATGGTCTTGCGCCATTCCAGCAGTGTACGTCTACCATGTTCCGTTGCCCGCCGGGCGGGCCACGGGTTATAATGGGATCGCCCTGCGGAGAGGTGGGGTACGATCCGGACAACTCCGTTTGGCGGATTCATCCGTTCCGCGGCTATCGCCGCGCCGGAAATAGGGGGCGATTGTGTTCATGAAGAACCAGACCATTCTTCGCGCGTTCGCGATTGGCGTCGCGGGTTCCGCGGCGGCCTTCGCACAGGTGGAAGTTCAGGAAGAACTCCCCGAGGTGCCGCACGCGCCGCTGGAATTTCACGACATCACCAGCGTCGCGGGCTTCGGCAGCTATAGCTGGCCGCTCAACAGCGGGTTCGGCGCCGGCGCGAACGCCGTCGATTACGACGAAGACGGCGACATCGACGTGTTCCTGCCGCGCTACGAAGGCACCGCCTCGCAGCTTTACGTGAACGACGGGGCAGGGAACTTCAGCGAGATCGCCGGCCAAATCGGGCTCGCCTCAACGCGCGGACACCGCCAGGCGCTGTGGTTCGACTACGACAACGACGCCGACCTCGACTTGATCACCGTCGGCGATTGCTATCAGCAGACGAGTTGCGAAGGCGATCGCACGATCGAGCTATTCCGGCAGGATTCGCCGACCTCGTTCACCGAGGTAGGCGCGGCGGCCGGGCTCGGCGCCACATTCACGCTCAGCGTCTTCTCGCACGCGGGCGGCATGGCGGCAGGCGACATCGACAACGACGGCGACCTCGACCTGTACATCTGCTCCTGGAAGGACGAATCGCGACTCTTCCGCAACAACGGCAACGCCACCTTCACCGAGATCAGCGCCTCGTCCGGCGCGGGCGTGCGCGAGACAAACTGGCAACCCGTGATGAGCGACTTCGACGGCGACGGCTGGATCGACATCTTCGTCGCGGTCGACTTCGAGCCGAACTATCTGTTCATGAACAACCGCGACGGCACGTTCACGGATTTCGCGTTCGAAGCCGGCGTCGACTGGATCGCCAACGACATGGGCGTGGCAATCGGTGACTACGACAACGACCGCGACATGGACCTCTACGTCACCAACATCCTCAAGGACGGCTACCACAACGTGCTCTACCGCAACGACAGCAACGCCGGCGTGCCGCTGTTCACCGAGCGTGCGGTCGAGGCCGGCGTGGACGACGGGCGCTGGGGCTGGGGCGCAACGTTCTTCGACGCCAACCACGACGGCTGGCTCGATCTCGCGACCACCAACGGCTATCGAAACCCGTCCTGGGCCGACGACCAGTCGAAAATGTGGCTCAGCCGCGGCGGCGCCGACCCCATCTTCACTGACGTCTCGAGCGTCGTGGGTTTCAACGACACCTATTGGGGTGCGGCGCTGGTCGCATTCGACTGCGAACGCGACGGCGATCTCGATCTGCTGCAGACCTGCAACAACGGCGACCCGCTCCGGCTGCTTGAAAACGTGCGCAGCGGCCGGCCGCGTAGCTGGCTGGTCGTGCAGCCGCGCATTGATGGTGCCAACCATTTCGCGGTGCACGCGCGGGTGCGTGTGACGGCCGACGGCATGACGCAAACGCGCGAGATCGGCGCGGGCATGAGTTTCCTGGGGCAGGAGCCGTTCGAGGCCCACTTCGGTCTGCCGCGCAGCGTCGGCTTCGCCGATGTGCTGGTCATCTGGCCCGACGGCACGACCACCGAGTTGCGGCGCGTCGCGCGAAATCAGGTGCTCACGGTGACGAAGGAGCAGTAGCAGCGAATCCGACGCCGAGGGAATCGATGGTGCCCATGACCGGCTGCTTCATTGCGTTCTTCTCGGCGACAGTATTCGCCTTGTTCCCTGGTCCTCAACCGGCACAAACCGACGGCGCGAGAGTCGAACCGCCGTTGTTCACCGAGCGTCCGGGCGCGCTGGAATTCTCAGGGCAGATGATCGTTCGCCCGCGGCAGTCGGCGACCGTCGCGGGCGTTCGCATTTCGGAACCGATCGAGATCGTTCGCCGCCGGGGGGCTGCACGCCTGCAGCAACACGTCATCGAGTACGTTCCGCAGACCGGCGAGTACATCATCAAGGTGCCGGCGAACGAGACAGAGAACACCTATGCCGCGCGCCTGCTGGCCACCGGCGATTACGAGTACGCGGTGCCGGATTGGATTTGCTATCCCACGACAACGATTCCCAACGACGGCGGCTACTGGCAGCAGTGGCACCACCCGCAGGTTCAGTCCGCGTTGGCATGGGACGTAGCGACCGGCGACGCGAGCACAATCATCGCGATTGTCGACAGCGGCATTGAGCTCCATCACCCCGATCTCGCCGCGGCCCTCGTCCCGGGTTACAACGCGGAGGACGGTCTCGCGCAAGCGGACGGAGGGCAGGTGGGCGATGTCGATGGTCATGGCACTTTCGTCGCCGGTCTGGCCGGCGCCATCGGCAACAACGGCACACACGTCGTCGGCATGGGATGGGGTTTCTCAGTCATGCCGATCCGCTACTACAACAGCCCTGGCGGCGGATACTTGCACAACATTCTCGCCGGCGCTCGCTGGGCTGTGGAGAACGGCGCCGCCTGCGTCAGCGTGAGCCAGACGGGCGTGGAATACGAAACGGTGCAGACGACCGGCGAGTACATCAGGAGCCAGGGCGGCTTGTTGTTCTGGGCGGCCGGCAACGATGCGCGGGACCTGGCCTGGTTCGACTGGCCGGACGTGGTCGTGGTCGGCGGCACCGATCCGGATGACAACCGCACCGTCTGCTCCGCGTACGGCCTCGCCGTCGACTTGTACGCGCCCGGCGTCGACGTCCTGAGCACCTACACGAACGGCGGACTCGGCCTGAGCGGCTGCGGCACCAGCGCCGCCACTCCGATGGCCGCCGGCATTGCAGCCCTCATTTGGAGCGCCAACCCCTGCCTCTCGCCTGCGCAGGTCGAAATGCAACTGTATTCCGGCTGCGTCGATCTCGGCGAGCTCGGCAACGACCTCACCTGGGGCTGGGGGCGCGTCGATTCGTTCGGCGCGGTCTCGGCGGTATCGCCGTGCGGCGATTGCAACGGCGACGGCGCCGTCAACACGGATGACGCAGCCGCGTTTTTCCAGTGTCTCGCAGGCCCCGGCGTGCCGCTCGATAGTTGCGGGTGCGCCGATGTCACCGGTGATGCTGCGGTGGATCTCGCCGATTTTGCTGAGTTTCAGGTGACCGTGGCCGAGTAGCCGCCTCGCGCGCCGGCGCGCCGCACGCTCTCGTGAATCGTTACTCGCCGCGCTCGCGCTGCGCCCTGTGGCGCTTTCGTCAGCGGTCCCATTGCACAACCGCGCTCAGCGGCTTGCGCACGAGATCGGGCACGGTCGCGGCCTCTGCCGGGTAGCCAACGGGGATCAGCAGGAACGGCTTCTCGCTCGCGGGCCGGCGGCAGATGTCGCGCAAAAAGCCCATCGGGCTCGGCGTGTGCGTGAGCGTCGCCAGCCCCAGCGCGTGACAGGCCCACAAGAAGAAGCCGCAGGCCAGCCCGGTGCTCTCGACCGGGTAGTAATTCTTGACGCGCGTGCCGTCGGGCAGCTCGTCCGAGTTGACTTGAAAGACCACGACCAACCACGGCGCGATCTCGAGAAACGGCTTGCGCCAATCGGTGCCGATCGGCTCGAGCGCGTCGAGCCATTCCTGCGGCATGCGGTGGTCGTAGCTCTCGCGCTCCTCCTGCTCCGCAGCCTCGCGAATCTCGTGCTTCATCGCCGGATCGCTCACGCACACGAAGCGCCACGGACGGCGATTCGCGCCGCTGGGCGCCGTGTGCGCAACCTCAAGAGCCGCCAGCAACACCTCGCGCGGCACCGGCCGATCGCTGAACTCGCGGCAGCTTCGGCGGGTGCGCATTCGCGCCAGCAATGCCGCGCCCTCGCGAAGCTGCTGCTCGATCGTCTGCGGCGGTAGCGAATAAGGGATCATCGTCGCCGGCATGAGCATCTCCCACGAATGGCGGAGATTGTACGGAGGCGGCGCGCGGTTGCGTTGCAGGGCCGCGGGTTCCGGGCGCAGAGGAGGCGGGCGCGAGGCGCAGGGCCGGAGGAGGTAACGGGGCGTGAGGGGTTTCGCGGCAGAAGCTGGGTACCATCGCGTCCGAATTTGGAACCCCTGGACCGTAGCAGCGTCAGACCCCATAGCCGCAGATTGCGGCAAGGCCGACGGCCGAGATATGGTCGGTCGACCGCGGATTCATCGATACGCATTGTTCACGCAATCAGGGGCGAATCATGGCCCGTACGAGGTTTACCGAACACTGGCTTGGACGGCGCGCCCTCACCGGCCTGCTTGCACTGTTCAGCTCGAACCCGCTTCACGCGGGCGCAGCGGACGAGTGTCTGCTGTTTCCGCAGCGCTCCGTGCTTGTCGAGGCGTTCGTTCGGGAGTGGCTGCGCGGCGACGTCGACAACGATGGTCTGGTCGACTTTGTCTCGCTCGATGGCGACGAGTCCGGCTCGGTTGTTCTGCGTGTCGGCGACCGTTTCGAACACGTCGCGAACTTCTCCACGTTGCCGGCGAGCAGCCCCTGCGGCGTCGGAGGGGCGCTGGCCGACGTCAACGGCGATGGCTGGATGGACATCCCGCTCGTGTACGACAACGAGGCGCGCGCCGTGGTGCTGTTCGGCGACGGCGCGGGCGGGTTCACGCCATCCGCGGTGCTGGAGGATGTGCAGATCTCTGAATTTCCATTGTGCGCCGACGTCACCGGCGACGGCCGGGCCGATCTGATCAGTACCTCGGAGATCTTCCCGGGCGGGCCGGACGGGTTCACTGACGAGGGGCTGCGCTACGAAGCCGCGGCGGGCGTCATTGTGGCTGCGGATGTGGACAACGATATGGATATCGACCTCCTGAGTTGCTCCGATCTGCTGCGCAACGACGGCACGGGCGTGTTCTCGAAAGAGGAGTTGTCGCAAACCGATTGCGCACTTCTCGTGACGGGTGACGTGGACGGAGACGGCGACGTTGATTTGGTCGGGGCGTCAACCTTCGATGACACGAACCAGTTTTTCGAGAACACCGGCGACGGTACGTTCATCGCGCACGATCCCACGCCCGCCGAGTACCTATCGTCGTTCTTCGTCGAGCTGGCGCTCGGCGACATCGACGGTGACGGCGATCTTGATCTGGCAAGCGCCGACAGCGGCGGGACGCGGATTGCGATTTTTGAGAAAACTGGATTCGCGGAGTTTCGAGATTTCCCTGTGATATCCGGCCAAGTCTGGCTGGAGGACGTGATCGGCGACGCCCTGCCGGACTTGCTGCACAGCAGTTCCGGCCTCGTTGAGATTCACGCAAACATCGGCGGCGAGCCGGCGGTGGCGCTTCCCACAGAATACGAGCTCGGGCGAACGCCGCAGTTTTTCGTACTCGCCGATGTTGATCTCGACGGCGATCCCGACGCTCTGGTCGCGCACTCCAAGCCGATCAACCAATTCTGGGTCATGCGCAACGACGGCTGCGCGTTCGCGGAAGAGGTCTACGAAGTAGGCGATGACGTATGGCATGTGGAAAATGCTGATTTCAACGGCGATGGATGGCCGGACGCCGTCTGCGCCTCGAGCTCCGAAATCGTGGTTTTCATCAACGATCGAACCGGCAGCTTCAGCAGCGGCCAGCGCTACGCGCTGCCGGAACGGAACCGCTCCGCAGTAAGCCTGTCCGATCTCGACCTGGACGGCGACGAGGACATCATCGTGAGCGCCCTGGGCGCCGCTCAAGGGCTGCACCACGTCGCGATCCTGTGGAACGACGGGTTCGGCGCGTTCCTCCCCACGACACTGGATGTTGCGCTTGCCTGTCCCGAAGGCGTTACGGCCGCTCGCATCGACGACGATGCCCTGCCGGACATCGTGCTCATCGACGGCGAGGCCACGAGCGAACGCTTGCGCGTGTTCCGAAATCTCGGCAATCGCGAGTTCTCGCTCCTTCAGACTTTGTCACTGCCAAGCGCCTTCCGCGTTATCGCGGCCGATTTTGACGCCGACGGCGATTCCGACTTGGCCGTGGTCATCGGCGGAACATATCAGTTTCCGTCAACCTCGATCGGTTACAGAATCCAAATCCTGATCAATGAGGGGGGCACGCTGACCGTCGCAGACTCCTACCCGACCGTGCTGGGAACGGGCGCGGTCGTTTGTGACGCGAACCTGGACGGGGTTGTCGATCTGCTGGTGCCGACGGGCGGCAGCAGCGAGTCCCACACCATCGGCTTGCTGCTGGGTATGGGCGACGGCTCCTTCACGGCATCGTACATTCCGTTCGAGACGGAGCATGCCGCGATCGGCGCACGGTTCGCTGATGTCGATTCAGACTCGCGGCAGGAACTGGTGCTGATTACGTCGTCGTTCGGCGCGTTCGGATCCCTCGCCATCGTCGAAACCCTCGGCGACTACGTCGAAATCCTCACGCAGCCGGCCGAGCGCATCAACGCCGTCGAGGGCGAGGCGCTGGTGCTGGCGGCGACCGCCGACGGCCTGGGCGAACTCACCTATCAGTGGTCGCGCGACGGCACGCCGCTCAGCGACGACGGACGCATCGCGGGCGTGCAAAGCCCGGCGCTCACGATCGACCCGCTCGCGTGCGACGACGCCGGCGAATACACGCTCGCGGTCGGCGGGACCTGCAACACGACATCGAGCGATGGCACGCGCATCACGGTCTTCCCGGCGACCGCCTGCGCGCTGGCAAGCGTGGACTGCTCCGCTGCGGACATCGCGCCCGAAGGCGCTCTCGACTGCATCGTCGACCTGGCGGACGTCGGCGCCGTGCTGGCGAACTACGAGCCGGGCGCGGCGGGCAAGAGTCGCGCACAGGGCGACGTTTTCCCGCCCTGCGCCGGCGACGGCATCGTCGATCTCGCCGACCTCGGACAGGTCCTCGCGGCGTTCGGTGCAGACTGCAACTGAGCCGCAGCAGCGTCGGCGGCTACACGTCCGACGGTGGGCTACGCCGGGGGATCGGCCTTGTGCCACTGCTCTGTGAGCGGTGGCACCCAGGCCACTCTGCAGGACCGAGCTTCGATTTCCGCTGCGCGGGAATGACGGGGACGGGCGAGGACGCCCATCCCACCCGAATGAGAAAATGCGACTCGACGCTCTGCCGGCAGTGTGGCGACTGGCATGCAGCGTTTCCGGCCAGCGGCTTGGTCGTCGGGCGCCGCGCGTCGCTACGCCAACCCGCGGGCCGCGTTGAACGCCGCGGACTCGCCCGGAGGAATCGACAGGTAGCGCCATTCCGCGCCGCGGATGTGCTTGCCGATCAGGACGATCTGTCCCAGGTGCTGCGCGTAGTGTGAGATCTGCCGCGTCAACGCGCCGATCACCGTATGAGGCTCGCGCCGGATGTGAATCGTGCGCATCAGATCCGCGTCGGTCAGACCGTCGAGGGCGTCGAACAGCGCCGCCCAGCCGCGCTCCCACAGCGCCATGAGCTCGCCACGGCTCAGGCCGCGCTCGACGAACTCACTCTCGCGATCGCGCGTCGGTTTCTCGCCGTCCGCGTGCAGGAAGTCGGTCCACCGCGAGAGCATGTTGCCCGCCATGTGCTGAACGATTACGGCGATGCTGTTCTGATGCGGGTTGACGCGGACGTGAAGCTGGTCGTCGGCGAGCTGGGCCATTGCGGCCTCGCACAGCGACTTGATCTTGCGAAACTCCGCGGCGCATGTGTCGACAATGGCGGCGGGTTGCATGACGCCCCCTCTCGACGCTCGGCACAAGCACGCTCGCGGCCGCCGCAGCCCGCGTAGGCAGAAGCATGGCCACTACCGCCGAAGCGGCTACGGCTTCTGAGCCGTCTCGGCTTCGCTCGCGGGCAGAGACTTCAGCCGTTCCGCGGCGGTCTTGGCCTCGGGCGATTCGGGGTGATCGGCCACGAGCTGTTCGTAGTGCTGGCGCGCGAGCGCCGGCAGCTTCTGCTGCTCGCAGCGGTTGCCCAGATCGAGCAGACGGCGCGCCGCGGCGACCGCCCGCGCCTTCTTCACCTGCTCGGCGACCGCCGGGCTGGTGCGCAGCCGCTCGATCGCAGCCTTGGCGGCCTTGGCCGGCTCGCTGTCGGGGTATTTCTTGACCACTTCGGCGTAGCGCTCGTGCGCCCGGTCATACTGCTTGCGCTCCTCGAGGTCCGCCGCGCGCGTGTTCATCACGTCGCCGCGGGCGGCTTCGAGCTGCGTGCGGATCATGTCCTTGACCTTCACCGCGCCGCGCATGCGGCCGATCTCGTTGTCGGCATCTTGCGCCACGGGACGTCGCAGATCTCGCTCATTTTCGTTGTTGCCGGCGGGGGCGGGCTGGCCGCGCTCATCGCGGCGATTGAGCGTGCGTTTCTCCGGCGCGCCGAAGTGCACGCTGATCTGCGCGACGATGTACGTGGCCTTGTCGAGGTTGTCGGCGCGCTCAAACTCGATCGCCTTCTTCAGCCAGTCGGCGGCGGCGGTCTCAGCCTTGCCCATCAGCGAGTCGGCGGCCTGTGATTCCTTGCTGTTTTCGATCGCGATGCGCTGCACGAACTTGGCGGCGGTGTACGCCTTGCCGAATTCGCCGTCGTCGAGGTGCTTTTCCGCCGCGCGCAGCTTGCGGCCGAGCCACTTGGCGTCAACGCTCGGCGGATTCGTGGCTTCAAGCGTTTCGTTCAGACGCTCCTCGAAGCGATCGTTCGGGTTCCCGCGCCAGGCGATGTAGCCGTCGGGGTCGACGACGACGACGTAGGGGTGCGACATGGCGCCGAAAAACTCAGCCCAGCCCCGCCCGTACAAGCGCATGTTGGTGGACAGAATGTCGTCCACGCCTTTTTCGTCGATGACTTTGTCGGCTTTTTCGGGCTGCTCGAGCACGCCGGTCATGAACCGCACGCCCTTCGGCGCGAAGCGTTTGTCCAGGTCCTTCAGCTTGTCGAGCCATTCGACGGATTCGAGATTCGTGGTGCGCCAGAAATAAAGGACGAGCACCCGTCCTTCGTAATCGTCGACCGTGAACAAGCGGGTGGTGTTGCCGACTTTGAGTTCAATGTCTTCCGGTCGCGCTCCGATCGTCGTCGGATTCACGAATTGCGCCGCGGCAAACGGCGCAAGCAATCCCAGCGCGAGCATCGCACCTGCGAACCGAATCATCGCAACGCCTCCGTTCGACGGGCGCCCCAGCGCACCCCGGCACTCGTGAAATGATATCATGGGTTGGTGCGCTGCCGACGCCGGCGGCGATTGGATCAGACCTGCACGGAGACGCCATGAAGATCACGATCACCTACTGCACGCAGTGAAACTACCTCCCACGGGCCTCCAGTTTGGCGGCCGAGATTCAGGAGGAACTGGGCGTGCAAGCCGATCTCATTCGCGGCGGAGGCGGCATTTTTGACGTAACCCTAGATGGAAAGCTTGTTTACAGCAAGCACGCGACGGGCCGCTTTCCCGACGAGCACGAAGTCGTCAATCTGATCAGCAAGCAGATCAAGGCCTAGCGCCCCTGTCGAGCTAATCCGGGTTCGTCGCAAGCCGTACGAACGTGTCGAACCCGGATTCGGCCGGACGCGCCACGATCAACAGCGCGAACAGCCCCGCGGCCAGCAACACGTCGAGAGTTCGCCCGCACAGCACCACGCCCGGCAAGCCGCCCGCGAACGCCAGCGCCAAGGCCGCGATCGAGAACGCCTTGGAGCGCGCGAACGCGCCGAGCAGCGCCGCCTCACGTTCCGCGCTCAGCGCGATCCGCGAAACCTGCCGCTGGGTGTACGCGGCAGTAGCGGCGAGCGCCGCGATCGCGGCCAGCGCTGCCAGAATCGGGCAGAGCCAGCGCAGCGTTGAAGACCAGGCGACAAACTGCGCCGAATGGCGCCAGCCACTGCTCGACGTCCGTACCGCGACCGCCGCCAGACCGGCGCAGAACGTCGCGAGCAGGAGCAGGTTGTGCCGCCGCACCAGCCGCGCCACCGAATTCGCTAATCCCGTGTTCGGTTCCGACATCCGGTTCAGTGTACCCGGCCGGCAGCGGCTAGCATTTGCCGCTCGTGCTCACGCGAATCCTGCTTTATGCCGCGGCATGGCACCGCCGGCTGCTGATGCTCGCGTTCTGCGCGATCGGGCCGCGCGCGGCGTATCGCGTGACGGCCGTCCTAGCGGATTGGCTGAATCGACTGATGCCGGAGCTGTCCGCGCGCGCCGTGCGGCAATTGCGGCAGTCGCTCGGCGAATCCTGGACCGATGCCCAACTGGAGCGGCTGGCGGCGGAGTCGCTGCGCCATCGCCTTTGGAATCTCACCGATCTGCACCTCACGCCGCGCTGGCTGACGCCGCGCAGCTACCGGCGACTGGGCGGCGCGATGCCCGAGCCGTATCTCGCGCGCACGCTCGCCGCGCAGCGCCGCGGACAGCCGGCGCTGCTGCTGACCGCGTATTTCGGGTCGTTCGACCTGCTGCCGGTGCTGCTCGGGTACAACGGGATTACCGCGGCGATCGTGTATCGGCGGCACCGGAATACGGCGTTTGATCGATTTCGCGACCGTGTGCGCACGATCAGCGGCAGCACGCTGATCCCGCTTGAGAACGCGCTGGTCGAGGTCCCGCGCGTGCTCGAGCGCGGCGGAACCGTGGCGATGCTGGTGGATCAACCCGAGCCCGCGCGCGGCATCGACGTCGAGTTCCTGGGCCGGCCGCTGCGCGTGAATCGCGCCGTGGGCGTGCTGGCCGTGCGGCACGGCGCGGATGTCGCCGTCGCGGGCCTGGCACGGCGTGGCGCGTTTCGCTTCGATTTCCGCGTCAGCGACGTAATCGATCACACCGATTGGCTGCGCGAAGCGGATCCTGTCGCGTACGTGACAAGGCGCTACGTCGGCGCGTTGGAGCGGCTGGTGCGTGACGCCCCGGCTCAGTACTTGTGGTTGCAGGAGCGCTGGCGCGAGCGATAGCGGTTCGTCCGATAGCATCGTCGCGCTAAGAAAGATTTTGATTCGGGCTTTTCGCGCAACGGGCAGCGGACTATCCTCCACCGTTGAGCCGGATTCCTTGGGGGGAATCGCGCACTCTGGCCAATCGGCCGCACGTGTAACCGCACTTGGGAGCAACTATGAGGAAGCTTCTTGCCTGCGCCGTTTTGGGGGTCGGTTTCGCCGGCCTGCCTGCGTTCGCGATCATCGCGCCCAGCGCGTCGATTGAAGAGCGCCCGGCAGACCGCCTGCCGACGTACCAGGATGTGCAATCGAGCGATCAGTTCAGTCCGATCTGGCAGACGCTGCCCGTCGCGACTCGCGACCTGCTGGCCGCGACTCCCGGCTTGCGTGCTCACCTCGTCGAC
>CAYMBL010000035.1:0-42711 GCA_964388675.1 uncultured Planctomycetales bacterium | reverse complement strand
TGTTGGCGGCGGCACTGCCGACGATCACCGAACCGTCGGCGCTGACGGCCAAGGCTCGGCCGGTGGAGTTGCTTCCCGGAATGTCACCCAGCGGCTCGACTTCGCCGTCAACCCAGCGGGCTGGCTGCGTGCCGACGCTCGGAATCGAGCCGGTGCCGGCGACGACACGACCATCGGAGGAGATCGCATTCGCGTTCGCGGTGCCGCTGACCTCTGCTAATTCCAGGAGGGTGAGTTGCCCGTTCTGCCACATGGCCGCTGCACTCGGCCCCCCCTCCAGCGAATTACCGAGACCTCCTACAATAGTGCCGTTTGACGCCATCGAATGCGCGCTCCCGACGTCGTACCCGCCGGCGGCAAGCTCTGTCCCGACCCCATGCTGAATGAAAATGGGTGTTGCAAAATCAAAATTGCGGTACACGTACGAGCCCAGGATGGTGTTGCCGTCGGCCGAGAGACCAACCGGATCGATGTAGCCGAGCGCGTCGTCGTAGATGCTCAGATCGGTGAAACTGTACTGCCCCAGCGTCCGAGGCACTGTCAGCAGCAGCAGCGCCCCGACCGTAACCATTCGAATCATGCGTATCCCCTCGCGGTTCGTCGCCGCTGCGATGCTTGCTCCGGTCAGTGGAGATGCGGGGACGTAATGATCTCTACGCAGCGACCGACCGGAAATCAAATGAAGATTCCGCAAGTGCGCGGCACGCGAGATCGCGCGTCGCGAACCGCACGACCGCCGGCGGCTGGTTCTTCACCGCTGACACAGCGGTGGCACACGGCGACGCTTTCGGCTGAGCGCGGGCCGGCACGCGCATGCCATATTCGGCCGCCCCGGAGGGGCGCGGGAAGGTAGCCACGGGGTGGAGCGCAGCCCGCGTATTCGCGGGCTCAGCGCAACCCGTGGTATCGAGTGCGTTGACATGTGACCTGCCCCGAATGGGGCAGAGGAAGCGCGCGAGGTCGGTGCTTCCGCGCCCAATTCGCCGCCGGAGCCGACTGCGCCGAGAGTACGCCCGAGCGCATCCCCTTCGCCCCGTCGGGGCGAGAAAGACTCGATTTCGAGACTGCTTCCACGGGTTGCGCGTCGGGCGGCTTCGCCGCGCCCGCCCCACGCCGCGGCTACCACCCTCGCCCCCCGCTGGGGCCGAATGACCGTCCGGTCCCACAGCGCAACCACCTCGGCAGACCAGCGCGGAGGCATGTCCGTCACTGACAAGTTTGTGGCGCCGGAAGCCGGTCCGCCCATTGAGCCTGGGAATTTTTAAGGCTTCTTGCTCAGGGAATGCACCATCTTGCATCCAAGCCCGCCAAACGATAAGGTGCCGGGCATTCGTGGCGCGAGAGCGAGAGAAATTCACAGTCTCTGAGGCCCAGCTCCCCAATTCAGACCGGCGCGGGTACAGGTCCGCCAAAGATATGAAAACGCAATTGGACTAGAAGACAACCCAGCCAGGGACCGATCCCCAGCTGGCTATTCGCCAGCCCTTAGCTCGGCCGCGGCGCCGGGCGCGAGTTGCACGCGCCAAACCGTCTCGCCGAGCGCCGTCTCGCCGAGCGCGGTCGCGGCCGGCGCGACCAGCCGCAGCTGCGCGTCAATTGGGCGCACGCGCAGGACAACGCTCCCCGCTGCGTTCGGTCCGGCCGTAACGCGTGCAGCCACGATCTTCGAGTTCCGCCACGCGATCGACACGCGGTAGTCGCCGCGGGCCGCGAGGCCGTCGACGCGTCCTTCCGGCCAGGCGCGCGGCAGCGCCGGAAGCAGATCGAGAACCGGTTCGCCGCCGGGCGCGCCAGCGTGGCTTTGCAGCAGCAGTTCCGCGATTCCCGCTGCGCCGCCGAAGTTGCCGTCGATCTGAAACGGCGGATGCAGATCGAAGAGGTTGTCGGCCGTCGATTTCTCGAGCAGCGCGTGCAGGTGTTCGGCGGCGCGGTCGCCGTCGTGCAGCCGCGCGAAGAAGCTGACGATCCAGGCCCGGCTCCAGCCGGTGTGACCGCCGCCGGAGGCGAGCCGGCGCTCCAGCGTGACGCGGGCCGCGGCGGTGAGCTCGGGAGCTGCGTCGAGCGTGATCTGCCGACCCGGATGCAGCCCGAACAGTTGCGACATGTGTCGATGCCCGGGCTCCGGCTCGTCGAAATCCTCCAGCCATTCCATGATCTGACCGTGGCGACCGACGCGCGTGGGCGGCAAATCCGCAAGAGCCACGCGCAGCGCATCGCAGAACTCGGCGTCGACGCCGAGACGCTGCGCAGCCGCGGCGGCGTTCGTGAACACGTCGCGCGCGATCTGGCTGTCCATCGTTGGCCCGTAGCAGACGCGCGCCACAACGCCGTCGGCGGTGCGGAATGAGTTTTCCGGCGAGTTGGACGGCGCGGTCACCAGCCAGCCGCTGCGCGAGTCACGAATCAGGAACGCGCGCAGGAACTCCGCCGCGCCGCGCAGCGCGGGGTAGCGCCGTCGCAGCTCATCGACGTCGCGCGTGAATTCGTACTGCTCCCAGACGTCCTGCGCCAGCCACGCTGCGGCGGCGGTGAACTGGCCCCAGCCGGGGTCCTCGCCGGGCGCGGTGAAACCCCAGACGTTGGTCACGGTGTGTACGACCCAACCCGGGCAGTCGTAGTGAACGCGCGCGGTGCGCGCTCCGGGCGCCTGAAGCGAGTCGATGAAATCGAGCAACGGCGTGCGGCACTCGGGAAGATTGCCCGCGCCCGCGAGCCAGTAGTTCATCTGCACGTTGATGTTGTTGTGATAGTCCACGTTCCACGGGCCTTGAACGTGGTCCGACCAGATGCCCTGCAGATTCGCGGGCAGCGACCCGGGCCGGCTCGACGCGATCAGCAGGTAGCGGCCGTACTGGAAATACAGCGCGGCGAGCGCCGGATCCGCTTCGCCGCTGCGCAGCGCCGCGAGACGTTGGTCGGTGGGCATCGCGGGCTGCGGTCCAAGGTCCAGCGCAACGCGGCTGAAGAGAGCGGCGTGATCGGCCACGTGCGCCGTTCGCGCGAGCGGGTAATCGGCGGCGTGAGCTGCCTTGGATTCGCGATCGACGCGCACATCCACCTCGTCGCGGTTCGAGAGGTAGTCCGTGCCGGCGGCGAGGGTCAGCGTGACGGCGTCGGCGCCGTCCACCACAACGTGCGTCGGAGTCGCGAACTCGCGGCCGCCCTGGGCTTGCGTTCGCAGCCGCGCGACGTAGCGCATGCCTTCGCGCGAAGGTTGACCGCTGGGCAGTTGGCCCCATTGGATCAACTGGTCGTCGCCCTTGGTCTCGAACCGGATATTCTCGGCGCGGCGCACCGTGGCCCGCAGCGATACGCCGCCGGGGCGGTCGCATGCGATGTGCACGAACAGCGCGTTGTGCGGGGCGCTCACCCAGTATTCGCGGCGGTAGGTCGCGCCGCCGGCGCGATAGCGCACGCGCGCGATTCCCTCGTTCAGGTCGAGCTCACGCGAGTAGTCGCTGATTTCGCCTTCGTGCGTGCAATCGATCAGGAGATCGCCGAGCGTTTGATAGGAGCCGAACGGCACCGACGCGCCGTTGCCGTGCCCGCTGCCGGCGCCGCGGCAAATCATGTGTTCGCGCGTCAGATTCTCCGCCTCGGTATAGCGGCCCGCGAGCAGCAGCTCGCGAATGCGCGGCAGGGCCTGTAACGCAGCCGGATTGTCGGCCTCCTGCGGCGAGCCGGACCAAAGCGACTTCTCGTTGATTTGAATGCGTTCGCGTTCTACGCGGCCGAAGACCATCGCGCCGAGCCGGCCGTTGCCGAGCGGCAGCGCTTGCAGCCAGCCGGGCGCGTTCTTCCATGGCTGGGCGGGATACTCGTCCGGCGTTTCGACAGCCGGCTGGGTGTACCACAGTCGAAGGTTCTCCTCAGCCGTCAGGGGCCGGGAGCAGGCGAGCACCGCGAACACAGCAAGCGCAGATCGGCGAATCATGGGGGCTCTCCGGATCGCGGAGTCGATCGGACGCGGCCGTGCGGTTCGTCGCTGGTTATGTCGCGGCACGGGACATCGCGCCGCCGCCGCCTAGCTGCGCCGCGGCGCGGTCATCTCGCGCGGGGCGCGGCCCTCGATCAGGTCCGTCAGAAACGGCGCCAGCCGGAACCACGGCATGCGCCGTTTTTCCTCGACCCGCGTGCGCAGCGCCGCCCACAGCGGTTCGGCCGCGGCGCTCTCGTCGTGCGGCAGGTCCGCGAGCAGCCGTACGAACTGGTCCTGCTCGCGCAGGAATTCGAGCACTTCGTCGACGCGCAGATTGGTAAGGACCAGGACCGGCGCCTGGTGGCCATTCTCGCGAAAGCGGTTGAGCAGGAACGCGCCGGTGCTCAGACCCTGTCGCACGCGATGGGCCTCCACGATCCGGCCGGGCGGCATCATCATGTCGAGCACGATCGCGTCGAAACGATGTTCTGGAGCGTTCGAGAGCGCGAAGCGCAGTGCGTCGCTCACGTCATCGACGCGCTCGACGTGGAAGCCGTTCTGTTCCAGATCGCGAATGTGAAAGTCGAGCGTGGTCAGCTCGTCGTCAACGATCAATACGCGCTTCCCGGGATTCATCGGGTCTCCTTCCGCTCAGCCAGGCCGGCAGCGAGATTGTAAAGCACGTCGGGTTGGCAAGGCCGGTCAGCGTCAGCGTACCGCCGTGACGCTCCACAATTCCGCGAGAAATCGGCAAGCCGAGCCCTAATCCGGTGACGTCGACCTTCACGGCTTCGCTCGAGCGGAAGTAGGCGTCGAACACGCGGTCGCGGTCGCGCGGGTCAACGCCGATGCCCCAGTTCTTCACGTGGATGCGATATCCGGGCGGCGTGCCGTGCGAATCGTGCTCGGATTCGACGATGACCTCGGTGCCGCCGTGTGCGTATTTGATGGCGTTGGTAAGCAAGTTGTACAGCGCGATCTCGATCAGCACCGGATCGACCCACAACTTCGGCACGTCGCGAAAATCATCGGTCTGCACGCGCGTCACGCGGTGCTTGGCGCACAGCGGGCTCAGCATCTTGCAGAGCTTGGCCACCGACTCGCCCAGCAGAAAGATGTGCTGCGGCCGCAGCGGCTCGTCGAGCCGCGACATGTTCGCCAGCACCACCATCACGCCGGCGAAGGATTCGATGTCCTCGAGCTTCTGGATCAACTCCTCGGTTCGCGGCGACCGCCCGCGGCGGAGCTGCTCGGCGTAGTAGCTGGCGGTGTTGGCGATCACCTGCGGCGGAACCTTCAGATCGTGGCGGATGCGCTGCAGAATCTCACGGCCGCGCAGCGACTCCGCCGCCAGCGACAGCAGCGGCGACAGCGCCGCCGCCAGCCGCACTGCGCGCTGCTCGTCCAGCGCGTTAAGCCGCGGCGACCAGTGTCCGTGCTGGCGCTTGTTGCGCAGCCGCACCACGCCGATCAGCGTGTCGCCGTTGAAGATCGGCGTGCCGAGATATTGGCGGCGTTTGCTGGCGGTGATGTCGGGCAACAGCGGACCTTCGTAGCTTGGTTCGCCGCGCACGTCCTCCACCGCGATGGTGCGGCGCTCGCGCGCCACGCGCCCGGTCACGCTGCGCAGGTGTGGATAGATCCACTGGTTCCGCGACTCGCGGCTCTCGACGCCGGTGGTGCCGA
Organism: uncultured Planctomycetales bacterium; assembly: GCA_964388675.1. Taxonomy (GTDB): domain Bacteria; phylum Planctomycetota; class Phycisphaerae; order UBA1845; family Fen-1342; genus CAYMBL01. Next base: position 37,106 of record CAYMBL010000035.1, on the reverse strand, counting down.
CAATTTGCAGAGACTCGCCCGCGACATCGGCCAGCAGCAGCGAGCACGCTTCGAAATCGAGCGCATCGCGGATGACGCACGCGACTCGGTCGAGCGTGGCCCACACCTGGCCGCGCGAGAAATCGATCTGCTGATACGCCTGCTGCACGAGATGATCGGTCTCGGCCCACAGCGATTTCGCGATCGCGGCGCCGGCGCGCTGTCCGACATAGGGCAGGATCGATTCGCGCGGCGGCGCAACCGCGTCCGCCCGGAAGTGCGCCGACGCAACGGCGCAGACCGAGCTTTCCGCGTTCCGCGGCATCGCGAAGATCGGGAAGACCCACGCCTGCGTCAGCTTCTCGGCCTCGAGCCGATCGCGCTTGCAGCAGGGCGTGGGCAGGTCGAGCGATGGATAGAAACGAGGCCGGCCGCTCCGCAGCGCCTCCCCGCAGCGAGAGCCTTCGAACGGCAGCGGCGCGAGCAGATCGTCGGAATCGTGCAGCTCGAGCGAACTGAACGCCAGGCTGAGCTCGCTGCGCTGCGGATGCGGAATCCAGATGCAGACGTGCGCGGCATCGAGTGCGTCGCGCAGACCCGCTCCCAGCGCCTCGAAGGTGCGTTCGAGCGAAAACATCTGCAACTGGCGGTCGATCGGCTCGTGAAAGCGCGTCAGCAGTTGAGCGAGGGCGTCGGCGGTGAGGGCGGTGTCTTGCATGACGGCGGCACCGATGCGGGCAACGCGATCAAACGGCGACTCTGAGAAGCGATGGCCAAGCATAGGAGCCGGCCCGCGGCGGCGTCAACGCGGGGTACGAAAGTGAGGGCGTTTGAGCGCGAAACCGAACTCAGGCTTGACCTTGCGCCGGGCGCTGCTCTACGCTGCCGGGTTACACGGGGCGTGGCGCAGCCTGGCTAGCGCGTCTGCATGGGGTGCAGAAGGTCGCAGGTTCAAATCCTGTCGCCCCGATTTCCGCTGTGAGACTCTCGGAGCTCGCGAGACGACCTGATCGCCGTTGCGCGCGTTTAGGACGGACACTTGATCGAATCGTCTCGCCAAGAGAGCTTGAGGAGAGCCCTCGATCTTGGCGAGCTGGCAGCTGTCCGCGCATTGATCGACGCCGGGGCGGACATCCGCTACACGCGAGAACACGGCTATGACGCCCTTATCGACGCCGTGCATGGGTGCGATAACGGACAGTTGCTCGAATTGCTCGCGCTGCTCGTGGAGCGCGGCGTGAACCTCTCGGGAGTTACGAGTTACGGAGAGTCAGGACTGCGGGTGCTGTCCCGGCTCGGTCGCTTTGACGCCGTGCGACTGTTGCTCGACGCGGGTGCCGACCGGCGGCAGTTGGAATGGACGGCGCTGATGGAGGCTGTTGCACTGGGGACGCTGACCGACGTTCAGGCGGCCATTGACGCGGGGGAACTGCTCGAAGCGCGGGACTGCTGGTCGCGGACGGCTTGGTTGATCGCGCTTCTTGCGGGCGACATCGACAAGGCGCGGCTGTTGATGGAGCATGGCGCCGATACGACCGCCCGCGGGCGGTGCGGCGCGCCGCCTCTGTTTTATGCCATCCAAGGACTGCACCCGAATATGCTGCGCTGGTTGCTCAGCACCGCTGGGGCTGACTACCGGCACGCCGACCATTCTGGTAGAACGGCTCTGGCGGAAGCGGCCGCATGCGGCGAGCTCGAGTGCGTCGAATTGGTCCTCGCGGCAGGCGCGGATCCACTTCAACCGGAGGACTCGCCACCGCTACGAAGCGCGGCAACCCGTGAAATCGCCCTGCGCCTGCTTAGTGCGGGCGCGAACCCGGCGCACGCCGACCAGCGGCTGATCCTGGGTCTGGCCGACGCCGAATCCAGCGAAGGCGAAGCGATGCAGGCATTGGATGAGGTTTCCGGCGCGGACTTCGCGCACGGGGAAGCCCGCATCTTCGGGGAGCGCAATCCCGACCGAATGAACTTCCCGTACTGGATCGCGATGATTCGAGCCGGAGTGTCTGCGTATCAAGGACGGCAACATTTTGGGAGGGGCACAGACTTTCCCGGCGAGCCGGGCTGGTGCGCGAGGCGTTTCGGTCAATCGCTCACGCTGCTTCCCGACGGGAAAGCCATACAGATCGGCGGCGAGCACGAGGATTATTACGACCCTGATTTTTGCATCTACAACGACGTTTTCATGCACACGCCGGATGGTCGAATTGAAGTGTATGGTTATCCGAAGAGCGTCTTTGCGCCGACGGATTTTCACACGGCGACCCTGGTTGGTGATGCCATCATCATCATCGGGAGCCTGGGATATGCTGGTACGCGCGAGTATAACCGGACGCCCGTCTACCGCTTGGACTTGGGTTCGCTGCAGATCGAGCGGTTGCACACGACCGGCGAAGCGCCGGGGTGGATTTTCAACCACCGAGCCGAACGAGTCGGCGACAATTCAATCCGAGTGTGGGGCGGCAGTGTCGTGACGAAACCTGCAGATAAAGAGTCAAATAATCCAAACCTCGCGGCGTTCCGGCTGGACCTGCAGACTCTGGTCTGGAGCAAGCTTGAAGTCTAGCGCTGGTTCTACGCGACGCATAGCATTCCTCTTCTACAGCACTTGCTTCTTACAGAGCGTTTGTTACAAGTTCAGCGGCGTTGTTCCACCGCCGCGCTGTGCCGCGCGGCAGATACTGCGAGCGCAGCCGCCAGGACGCCAAAATCAGACGACGAAAATCCGCCAGCCGCCGGCAATTTGCGGCTCGGAACCAGGGCACGCCGGCGGACCACGAGTTCACGCCCGGCGGAAATCGATCAGCCGGTTGCGCCGCGAAGCTGCTCATGCGCCCACGCACGCAGGCGCGCGTCCTCATCGTGCACCAACCGGCACAGCACCTTCTTCAGAAAAATCGCGTCGCTCGATGCCCGCGCCATTGCGACCGCGCATTGGCGCATGTACGGACTCGGATCATTCAGAAATTGTTCGGCCAACTGCTTGGCATCTGATGGACTCCATCACGCCAGTGCGAGCAGTGCACGACGTCAAGCATCGATAGGCAATCGGCATTGTCAACGGTACTCTTCAGGGATCTCCCGTAACTGGTTCTCCAAGCTCCAGTTTTCCGGGCGTGCATCAGGCTCATCCCAGTGCGCGCCATTCGCGAGCCATTTCGCGCGCCACGTTCTTACTGCGGAAGGCTGACAGTCGCCGTATCCGAACTCGACGCCGCAACACGGACAGTATGAGAAAACCGGCTCCGCGCCCCCTTCTCCCCACGGATAGTCCGGCTGCGCCAGCCCACAAACGCGGCATTTTCTAAGGCTGTTGTTATTGGGCACAATAATACTCCAGATTGCCCGAATATCCGTGAATTGCTGAATCCGGTTTGAAGAACGTTCGCGGCGTACCGTTGGCGTCAGTTGCAGCGAACGTGTTTGATCTTGGGCGACAATACGCCCGGTCCCCGTATTCAACTCGCGACAATTGCTCTCCCTCACGGTCGCGTGCCGCGTTGCGACCCGAGGTTGCGAGTCGACTGCGCCGGACGCCGAGCGTGATCCTCGGGCGACGCATCCGCGTCCGCCGCGCCGCGTAAGCACTCACGGACGCGTGCGCCGAGATGTTCGGGCGCGATATCGCTCGGAATGACTCTTTCTGAGCCCTGCAGTTCCTCCCACCCGGTGCCCTGTTGGCGCCTAGGCTGAAGCGTCATGTTGCGGCCTTCCCAAGTGACCCGAATGAGCGAAGCACCGCGCTCGAAAGCCGCCGCAGACCGCGCGCCGGCGAACTTTGGAAGTCTCCAGTTGCCCTTGGACAGAGTGCGTCGATCAGGGGGCGGGATCCCAATCTGGCAGTGCGCCGACTGCCGAATCACAAGCGCGCCGATCTCTGCGTCCGGGCAATTGCTCGGCAATTGCTCGTAGTCGCCAGTCTGGATCCACACGCCGGTCGTCGCCCGCGAGCTCGCGGCTGCGATGATTCTGTCCTTGAACAGATAAACTGACACAAACTTCACGGCTTTGCTCCCGGGGATTCTGAGCGAGGTCGCTCATTCCTTTCACCCGTCCGCCTGCCCACCTTCGCATGGATCCTCCGACGAGTTCGACGCGCGACAATTGTTCTCGATCACGGTCGGTCTTTGGGTTACGACCGGCGGCTGCAACGGCGACTAGACGATGATAGTGAGACCGCGCGCCGTTATCTGGAATGACTCGAACGATTCGTTGCTGTCCAGTATTCGCAGTTGCTCTCCGTTCGAGAACGAAAGAACCAGGACTCGTCCACCCTCGCGTGCGACCGCGTCCACCCGGCTACCCAGCAGCGAGATCAGGGATGGCGCGCGTCCCGGCAGTCCCCGGCACTGACTGGCGGCTGCCGGATGACCTGCGTGCTCGAAATCGCACTCGACGCCAATCGCGACATCGCCGGAAAACTGCAGCGAGAGCTGGTGAATACCGATACATAGCTGCTGCAACTCCGTGCCTATGATGAACGTCCAGTCGATGCCTGCGGGTATTCCGTACATCGCTCACCCATTCCTCGCGCCGGCCTGGTCGTGACGCCGCGCGGCGGCATTCCGCTTCCACCTTGATCCGGCATCAGATGCCGACTCGCCGTCGATACCAGACGGTTGCTGATGCAGTCGGCGGCTACCGGTCATCCTTCTTGCCCTTTAACGCTCGCGCGTATGTCGCGTCGATGTTGCCGAGGCGCCGAAGAGTCTCCTCGAGTGACTCCGGCGCGCATCCCGCCTCGAGCAAAGTAATATTCTTCGCGATCAATCTCGCCGCCTGTGGGACAGGAAGGAGACCCCATTCCGGAAGATCGCGAGCGCCTACGGCGCGAAGCACCCAGTCCAGCGGCGACCACTCCGGCGACGCCAGCGGTCTCGCCTCGGCATCCTGCTCGCCACGATCTCCTATGACTCGCACCGCAAAATTCTGCCCGCCGAGTTCGACGGCCGCATTTCCAAAGCACTCCGGACTGTAAGTACTCGATAGAACTCTCAAGGCGCCACGCTGCACGAGGCCGGCAAACGCCGCGCGCACTTCATTGCTAAACGATTCCGGGTTGGTCAGGTCGCTCATCCTCGCACCTATGGCGCACCTACGATCGCATCGCCGGCTAGCTCCATTCGCGAACCAATGACTCAAGAAGTTCTACCTCGAAGCGAACTCCAGGGCCTGGCTGGCCGACAAGTCTTGCGATCGCCTTCTCCACAGCGGCTCTCAGAGAACGGATGTTGCGATTGCGGGCGATGAACCGGGCGTCATACCGGTTTTTACTGTCGTCGGACATCAGCCATTCCGCCAGGACCGGTTCGATTTGCTGTTTTTCACGATCGGAGAGCTTGTCGTAGATTTTCACTAACGCAAGCGGAACCGACATGCTGTCGCGACTCCGTTCGGCGTCTTCTTCGAGTCGCTGGTACTCGTTCAGCCACAGTTTCTGAATTTCGGCATCGTTCATGGTATCGGCGCCACCGTCAAATGCTGCGGCGGGATCTCGTAAGGGAACAGCATCTCGTACCCACCGCCGGGCATCTGATACACGCGCCCATCGGCTGCTCGGCTCCCGCTGCGGTTTCCCGATCATCTCGTCGATCGCCGGAGCGTCGGCCACTTCATCGGGCCGGTCGGCCGCGCGGCTATTCGCCCTCGCGCTTGAATTCGAAGCGCCGCGGCGTGCCGCCTTTGGTGAAGCCGATCGTGGCGCTCAGGCCGCCGTCGGCGGAAAGCTCGTACACGATGCGCTTCGGGTAGTCGTGGCGCGGGTTCTCGAACACGGCGCGCTTCTCGGCCAGCTCGGTCAGGACGAATTCGGTCGCCGCCGCTCCGTTGGGCTGCGCGATGTAGACCAGTCCGCCGTCGCGTTCGACGATGCGCAGAAACTCGAACGCCGACATCTTGCCGCGCGAGACTGTGCGCGACACGGCGAGCATTGCTCCGCCCAGCGGCGGGCTCCAGCGCTCCTCGACCGACGTCTGGCCCTGCGAGCCTCGCGTGGCGCTCCACGCGCCGGCCAGCCACGCCAGGTCGTCGATCGCGGCCTTGGCCGGCGGCGGCAGCGCGATGTCCTCGGCATGGCGGTAGAGAGCGACCGCATCACGAAAGCGCACGATCAGTCCGTCGGGAGTCATGCGGAACTCGCGGCGGATCAGGCTCTCGGGCGCTTCGCCCGGCTTGCGCACGAAGTCGATCTCGTAGGTGAGAGCGCCGTCCTTCCACTCGCCGCGGTAGCGCGCGACCTCGCCGCTCGTGGTGTTCGGAACCTCGGTGACCGTGCCGTCGAGGACGATGCGGACATTGCCGCGCCGGCCGCCATGGCCCCACACCAGGACGATCGCGCCGTCTTCGACGCGAAACGAGAACTTCGAGCTCATGGGGGGGCCGAGTTGCTCGAGCGTGCGGCCCTCGGTGCGGTCCTCGACGTAGATCCACTCGCCGTCCAGCTCGCGCAGTCCGGCGGGCTGCGTCGACGCGCTGGTGGAGGCATGCGCGGCGGTGGAATTCGCGGCTTGCGCGGATCGCGGGCCGGAAGTTTGCGCAGAAGGAGCGCCGGCGTGCGCAGAAGGCGCGCTCGCGGTTTGCGCGGCCGGCGCGCCCGCGGATGCCGAGGCAAGCGCCACGGCGACGCTTGCTAGGAATGCGAGCGCTACTGGCGACCAGGTGCGCGTGAACATGGCGAGTTCTCCCGTGGGCGCGCCGACGGCGACTCGCGTGCGCTTGCCTCAGGTAGCGCGCGGCCGCATGGCGCCGGAGGGAGAATACCGTTCGCGCGGCGCTCACGGAAGCCGCCGGATTGCGAGCCGCCGCGCGATTCACGATCGATGCGCGGGCGGCGCGTCTCTGAGCGCGTGCGGTCGGGATCTCGTCGAACGGCAGCGTGTGATGGCGCGGGTGTGAGTGCGACGCGCGATTGCGGCGCGTGATGGCGGTGCAGCACGCCGGCGGGGTCGCGGCGCGCGGCCCGGGTGGCGGATATCGAGAGCGACCTCGTGACGCACTAGGGCGGATGAGCTCGCGGCCGATCGATCGCGTCAACGAGCTCCTTGAGAGTCAGATCGATCGGTTGGGATGCCGGTACCTCCAGCCGTCTGTGCAAATCGAGCGAGCGCACCGCGTCCGCCAGTCTCTGTCGCACGATCTGAACCGCCGGAGGTCCCGGTTTGCGAACGGCATCGAATAGACTGGCCAGGTGGCCGGGTTCGCCGGTGCGTCGCCATAGAATCCAGTGGGCTTCGAGTCGCCTTGGGAGCGACTCAGTCTCGTCAGCCGCTACGTGAGCCAATAATTCATCCGTCTCCGAGCATACAGTATTATATTCGACGACCCAAGAAGTCCATCCACGCGTGCTTCCACCGAATACATCGATATCGCGGATCGCGAGCCTGACCCCGGCGGGGGATTGCATGAGACGCGCAGCGTAGCTCGCGGCGTTCGTCGGTTCCTTGCGGCTCCATTGCAGAAACAGCATGTCGACCCCGGCGGAGCACGAATATAGCGCAGCGCCAACTGTGCAAAGCGCGACGAATAACACGCCCGCCGCAAGGCGACCCGTATTTGTCATTCCGCGTCTCTCCGGACGAGTCGATGGACAATAAGCCGCGGTGCGCGTTTTCGCGGCCCAGCGGCACGCTACCGCCCGCGACGCGAACGTCACGGCGAAGCGGGCTGCGTTGCGCACGGACGATCGCGACAGCCTGTACGGTACTGCCTGTCTGCAGGGATCAGTTCGAGACACGCACGATGTGAATCTATCCACGCGGCGATCTCTTCGTCTGGCAGTTCTGCTTCGCGCACTTCTGGCATTACGGCTTGTGCGAGAGCGGCCCACCGGTGAGGATGTCGCCGGAGCTTATCTACAAGGATATCGAGTGAATTGGCCCGCCCTTCGAGCAGCGCCCTTGTCACACGGTCCATGTCTAGTGCGACAGCAACCCCCTCGCGTACCCACGCAGGCTGGGGCCAGGAGGTGAGCCAAAGACCACCGACAACGCAGGCGCTCACGAGTAGACTATAGATGACCGGGCGAGACGTCCTCACGGGTTGATGCTCCACGGAGCTCTCACGGCGACAAGGTAGGAGCACGCCGCGCTCTGGGCGCCCCGCGCGACGCCGTCGGGCACAAGCACGCGTTCGTCGATTCACCGGCTCTGGTAATGATACGCAAGCGAGACCTTGCGGTTGCATGGCGACAGTCGGCTGATGGGCGTATCGCGACCGGGCGATTGTCGGGGTGGTGGAGCCGCCACTCGTCGTCCCCGCAGCAGGCCTCACACGTGAGAGGCCACTCGCGCCAAACAAACGGCCGCGTGATGCGATCCAGGCTCCAAAGGCGCCGGCCGCAGTTGCATACGCAACCACAAAAGCAGCCGGGACCCGATCGCGCCCTGCGGTCGGAAACTCGCCACTGATCAGGTAAATGCCCAGGAGTACGAAGAGTGTTCCCATGGCGCACGCCGTCGCTCCTTGAAATATCGGGCGTGCACTGCTGTTGCCTGCTATCAATCCCGCAAACAGCGGCGAGATCAGCCGCGTGAGCGCCTGCACCGGCGGACCAAGCGGCAGCAACGCGGCCATCCCGTTCGGAATCACAGCCATCGACAGGGCTGCAAGCCGGATGCGGGACTCCGACACTGACCTGACAGGCTCCATGTGCACATCTCCGCCGTCGGATACCAGTAACGGTTCGGTCTGGGAGTTCCGCCGGCACAGTCGCTGATCGGCTCGTTCGGCAGAAGTCCAAGCGGGGCGCATCATCGAGAAGTAAGCACGTATGCCTAAAGGCGGGAGTTCCTGCGAGATGAGGGCGGCACGCCAAAGACAACGATACAGGAGCGCGGCAATCGTGACAATAAGCAGCCCGAACCATGCCCATTCCAATGCGCGAGCCATCTCCGCGAACCCAGCGCAGCGAGTCACCGCCATGCCGCCGCCAAGCAGCAGAGTAACGGACAGGAGCGTGGTGGTTATCCAGTCGAACAACAGGGGCACTCCTGAGATCATGTCGCGACTATCTGCCCGGTCGCGGCCCCGCGAGGATCAGCAACGCATAGGCTAGCACGCAGCCGATGATCGCGAAATCCGCCATAACGCGAAACGCGGATAAATCGAAAAGCCTGCCGGCCGTCAGGAGGAGATTGATAGTGAGCACGACAACGAAGACTCCGGCCACAATGCGCGGTTCAAGGGTGTTCCTGCTCTCCATAGTATGCACCGTCGAGGCTTCTTCCGCGGAACCGAGGCCGTAGTCCCCAGGGAACATCAGAATTCGACACATGCCGCCGGCGGCGTCGAGCGACGATCGGCCGGCGGGTTTCGATCCACTTCAGCTTCCGCCCCAGTCCATGTCGAAGGCGCGACCGTCGCGAAACTTCACGTGCAGCGCGGGCCCATAGGGGATCGGGCGTCCGTCCTCGAAGCGCCCCAGATAGATCGCATCGGGACCTTTGCTTTTCGCGGGCTGTCCCAAAAGCAGGATCGCGTCCGATCTCGTCAGCCCGAGCAGGCGACCCGACGTCGCGAGGTCCGCGGCCATCGCCAATCGATCGGCCGGCTGGCTCTTCCACGCGACCGAGTCGAACGGCGAGCCGGCCGGCAATCCGCTCGGCAGAGAAGAGAATCTGACTCGTGTGATCCGCTCGGAGCGATCGAGCGTAACGACCATCGCCTCGCCGCTGGCTCCAAGGTCCCACTGCATCGCATGCCACCACTCGTCCGGCGCGCCAAGAACGCGTTCGATCTCTTCCGCACACAAGCCGATCTGCTCGTTGGATTCTGCTATCCGCTTAGCAAGGTTGTCGCGCCTTGCGCCCGTTGCGTCGCGAAAGTCACCCGCCGCGAGCGGACGCGATTCGCAGGTGGCGCAGAGCGCTACTACGCATAGCAGGCCAATTGCGCAGGGAACCGCGAGCCAGCCGCGCGATACGTTCATTCGCAGTCTCCGCTGCGATCAAGAGCCTCGCGGTCGCTACCGGGCGACGCCTCTATGCACGAACACGCGCTTCCCGAGCCGCCGACCCAGGTAATCCTACGCAAACGCGACCTCGCGGTCGCAGCTGGCCGGGGCGCCCCTTGACACCACTCATATCCGCGTGCTCCCACGCTCATTGCGGCGCCGGGATAGCCGGCCGCGTGCCGCACTCCGAGGACGAGCCTATCGTGCGCCCCGCCACTGCGAGCGCGGCGAGTCGGCACTTGTCTGCCAGTTCGCATTCAAGGATGCTCGAAGAATACACAAGTAGATACGCAGCATCTGTAGGACGGTTCGATTCTGCAAGGAGTCCTATCAGTCTTCGACGGTACCACTTCGAAGTTCCGGCGGCGCGATCCAACTCAAATCTGACTCCATCCCACACTTGGGCGAGAAGCCGTTCGTCATTAGCTGCACCCGATTGCATCTGTACAAGTTCACCGATACGAGAGCGTTGCTCTTCAGGTGCACCTTTCGGATCATTCCCGAGCGGATCGGACAGCGCGACAATGTGACAAAAGAGATGCGTTTGGGCGGTAGTAAACCCGCAAACGAACGCAAGCAGGCTGAAAAGCAGGGCGCGCCGGATGCACGTGCGCGACGCGCAGTTGTCACGAAGCTGCAAGTCGGTCTCATTCGGCGCGCCCCCGACGCCGTCATGCGCAAACGCGCGCTTCTCGGTCCGCCGACCCAGGTAATGATACGCAAGCGAGACCTTGCGGTTGCATGGCGACGGTCGGCTGATGGGTGTATCGCGTGCGGGCGATTGTCGGGGTGGTGGAGCCGCCGCGCGAATTCACCGGCGCCACGGTCCAGCCTTGCCTAAGGTACGCACGCAGCGCCTTGTTGCCGAACTTGGAGCTATCTGCCGAAGCTCCCACGATCGCAACGACTCGATTTCTCATCGCTCGCCCCTTTCGCCCGCAACTTCGCCGCGTGTCAACGCATCCTAGCGGCGGCGAGGTTGCGTTCTGCGGACGCTGCACGCAAGATTCCGCCTGCTGAGTGTCCACGCGTCGAGGAAGGTTGCATGAGCGCAGACAATCCGCAGGTTTTCGTCGGCGCCGCGGCTTCTGGCGTCTACTACGGCGTCCTGGGCCGTGCGACGCAGCGCGTCGTTCCAACGCTCGCACGACTGTCCGAGGATTTCCTCGCGTCGAAGCCGGCCGCGCCCGCGATCTGCATCGACCTGAACGGAGCGACCTGGATCGACAGCACGTTCGCCGGCTGGCTCGTCGGGCTGCAGAAGCGCATCGGCAACGGGCTGCAACTCGCAAACTGCAGCGAGCGCTGCCGCACGTCGCTCGAGCGGCTGCAACTGAACGGGCGCTTCGCGCTGACGGAGCTGGCGCCGCCCGCGGAGCTGCGCCCCGTGAACTGTGCAACGTCCGATCGGCCGGACCGTGCCGCGCTCGAGCTGATGCTCGCTGCGCACGAGGCGTTGGCGGGCGTCGACGCTCAGAATCAGCGCATCTTCGGGCCGATTGTGCAGGTGCTTCGCAGCCAGCTTCAGGCGAAGGCGTAAGTTCGCCGCGCACCGGGTCGTTTCGCGACGAAGGCTGATCGAATGCCGAACTGGATTCGCCGCTACGCGAGATGGCTGCACACGGGTTGGCCCGCCGGCCGCGTCGAGCCCGGCCCCGACGTGCGCGAGGACGGCTCGACCAGCGTCGCCGGGCTATACGTCGTCGGCGATCTCACCGGCATCCCTTTGCTCAAGCTCGCCGCCGACAGCGGCGCCCGCGCCGTGCGCACGATCGTCGCCGACCGCGCGTTTCAATCTGCGCGTGAAGCAGCCGGCGCTGCCGACTTCGACCTCGCCATCGTCGGCGCCGGCGTCTCCGGAATGGCCGCGGCGCTCGAGGCCCGCGCAGCGGGCTTGCGATTCACACTGCTCGAAGCGGCCGAGAGCTTCTCGACGATCGCGAACTTCCCGCGCGGCAAGCCGATCTTCACCTACCCCACGGACATGACCCCCGCCGGCGCGCTGCGCGTCGCCGGTGACACGAAAGAGTCGCTCCTGGCGGATCTGCGCGCTCAAGCTGAGCGCGCCGGCATCACGCCCACCGCGGCCCGCGTCGAGCGCGTGCAGCGCAGCGGCGACGCGCTGTTCGTTCATCTGGAAGGCGCGGAGCCGATCCGTGCCCGGCGCGTGATCGTCGCCATCGGCCGCGCCGGCAATTTTCGGCAGCTCGGCGCGCCGGGCCAGGACCGCGACAAAGTCAGCAATCGCCTGCACGATCCGCTTGACTACGCGAATCGCGACGTGCTGGTGGTCGGCGGCGGCGACAGCGCACTCGAGACCGCCGTCGCGCTGACCGAGGCCGGCGCGCGCGTGACGCTGGCGCACCGCGGCGCGGAGTTCGCGCGACCCAAGCCGGAGAACGTCGCCCGTGCGCAGGCGCTCGATGCCGCGGGACGCTTGAAGCTGAGCCTGCGCACGCGCGTGGCGCAGATCGGCGAGACCGACGTGCAACTGACCGGCGACGCCGGGGCTCAGACGCTGCCAAACGACTACGTGTTTGCGATGATCGGGCGCGAACCGCCGCTGGATTTCTTCCGGCGCAGCGGCGTGCCGATTCGCGGCGAGTGGCGCCCGCGCGACGTCACGCTCTTCGCGGCGTTCTTCGCATTCTGCGTGTTTCTCTATCACTGGAAGAAGGCCCGGGTCGAGCTGCCGATATACCGCTGGTTCGCGGACGCGGACCGGTTCCCGTTCGGATTGTCGGCGTGGGTGGCGCAGCTCGGCGGCGGCGTGGCGCAAGCGGCTGCGACCCCAGGGCACATTCTGCACGTCCTCGTCAACGCGGCGAAAGCGCCCAGTTTCTACTACACGCTCGCATACTGCGTGTGCGTGGTGGTGTTCGGCGTGCGACGCATGCGCCGCCGCCGCACGCCCTACGTGCGCGTGCAGACGTGGACGTTGATCGCGATTCAGTGTCTGCCGCTGTTTCTGTTGCCCGAGCTGCTGCTGCCCTGGGCCGGGCAGAACGGCTGGTTCGATTCCGGCGCGCTGGGCTGGGTCGCCGGACAGTTGTTCCCGAACGGCGAGTATTGGCGTGCGTACGGCCTGATCCTGGCGTGGCCGCTGTTCATCTACAACGTCTTCACCGAACAGCCGCTCGCGGGCTGGCTGGTGGTGAGTTTCGTGCAGACGTTCGTGCTGATTCCGATTCTCATCTACTACTGGGGCAAGGGCGCCTACTGCGGCTGGATCTGCTCCTGCGGCGCGCTCGCGGAGACTCTAGGTGATGCCCACCGCCACAAAATGCCGCACGGGCCGCTGTGGAACCGCCTGAATCTGACCGGGCAGGTGATCCTGGCGGCGGCGTTTCTCCTGCTGGCGCTGCGCGTGTTCAGTTGGCTTGTACCGGGCACGCCGATCGATCGCGTTTATCACGCGCTGCTGGCGGGGCTGCCGTTCCTGAACTACGAGTGGTTCGTCGATCTGGTTCTGGCGGGGATTCTCGGCGTCGGTTGCTATTTCTGGTTCAGCGGACGGGTGTGGTGTCGCTTTGCGTGTCCGCTGGCGGCGCTGATGCACATCTACGCGCGATTCTCGCGTTTCCGCATTCTGGCGGACAAGAAGAAGTGCATCTCTTGCAACGTATGCACCAGCGTGTGCCACCAGGGCATCGACGTGATGAGCTTCGCCAACAAGGGGCTGCCGATGGCGGACCCCGAGTGCGTGCGCTGCAGCGCCTGCGTGCAGAGCTGCCCGACGGGCGTGCTGGCGTTCGGTCAAATCGATCCGCGCAGCGGGATCGAACTGCACCGCGATCGGCTGGCGGCTTCGCTGGTGCAATTGACGGAATCGGGCCGCGCGCGCGAGTAAACTACGCGTGTGAAGAAGCGGGAACTGATCAACCTCGGCTATCCAACCGGCCCGGTGCTCAATGCGGCGCTGACGGCGTGTGGCGCTGCGCGCGACGCAGGGACTCAAGCGTCGGACCTGCGCGGCATCCTGGCAGCGGTGCTGGCGCATCCGGCGGAATATCTCAGTGACGCGCACCTTGGCGAGGTGGCGCGGCTGCTGCACAAGCCGACTGCCGCCGAAGCCGGCTACGTACTGCGCGAGGACCTGCGCTACGCGCGCTGGGGCGAGGGAATCGAGGCCGGTGCGCTCGAACAGATGCGCAACGCCTGTCGGCTTCCGGTGTCGGTTGGCGCGGCTCTGATGCCCGACGCACACGTGGGCTACGGTCTGCCCATCGGCGGCGTGCTGGCGACGGAGGGCGCGGTGATTCCGTACGCGGTGGGTGTCGACATCGCGTGCCGGGTGAAGCTGACCGTGTTTGATCTGCCGCCGACGGTGCTGGAAGCCGAGTCGGCGCGCTATGCGAACATCCTGGAACGTGAGACGCTGTTCGGCGTTGGCGGCAAATGGCGGAGCGGAGCGCCCCAGCACGCCGTGCTAGACGAAGACTGGGCAGTTACGCCGGTGACGCGCCGTCTGCGCGACTTGGCGCGGCAGCAGCTCGGCACGAGCGGCTCCGGCAATCACTTCGTCGAGTTCGGCGAAATCGAGTTCGGCGCAGGTGAGGCGGCTGCGCCGGCCGGGCGCTATCTGGCGGTGGTTTCGCACAGCGGCTCGCGCGGCAGCGGGGCGACGATCTGCTCGCACTACAGCAAGCTGGCCCGCGAGCTGCACCCGAATCTGCCCAAGGAACTGTCCTTTCTCGCGTGGCTGCCGATGGACGGCGTCGGAGCCGAATACTGGGCCGCGATGGAATTGATGGGGCGCTACGCGTCGGCCAACCACGCGGTGATTCACGACAAGATTCGGCGCGCGGTGGGGGCGCGCGTGGTTTACGAAGTCGAGAACCACCACAACTTCGCGTGGAAGGAGCAGCACGCCGGCCGCGAGGTGATCGTTCACCGCAAGGGCGCGACGCCGGCGGGCGCGGGCGTCTACGGCTACATCCCCGGCACGATGGCCGCGCCGGGCTATCTGGTGCAGGGGCTTGGCAACGCCGATGCGCTGCACTCGGCATCGCACGGGGCGGGTCGATGCATGTCGCGCACCGCGGCGCGCGAGAAGTTCCGGCGCTCGCACGTGGACGAATATCTCGCGGAGCGCGGCGTACGCTGCCTGTCGGCGGGCTTGGATGAATCGCCGCTCGCGTACAAGGACATCGAAGCCGTGATGGCGGCGCAGGCGGACCTGGTGCGACGTGTTGCGAAGTTCACGCCGCGGCTGGTGAAGATGGCGCCCGAGGGCGAGAGACCCGAGGATTGACGGCGGCCCGTCCCGCATGTCCTGATAACGAATGATTCGTGCGAACCGTTCACGCCGCGCGACGTTTCGTGAGAATTGTCCGGAAAAAGCTCTTTCGCCGTGGCCGCGAGTCTGGTATTTCTGTTTCGTTCACGGGTCGTTCCCGTGGGCCCCGGGGGGCTCCGGGTTTCTTTTCTCCGGTCTGAAGGTCTTACGAGGCTCCTCACATCTGGGAGTCGGCTCGAAGGAGAGCACATGCGAGGTTTTCGCGGTTTCCTCGTCACGAGCGTGACAGCGGCGAGCTGTGCGCTGGCGTTTGCGCATGACAGCGCGAACGTTGGTGCGACGCCTGTCGAACTGGGGACGGGCATTGCGTACCCGGCTCCGATCCTGAAGGACTATCCGGGCGTGCAGTTCTTCGCGCGTCACGGGCAGGTCGTGCAGATGTACGGCACGACGTTCGGCTACGGCGACACGCCTGAGGCGGCGGCGGCGGACTTCGTCGCGAACAACGCCCAGACGTTCGCGAACGGCGCGTTCGAGTTGAGCAGCGAAGGCGCGCTCGACGGAATGCACACGCTGCCGATCATGTACGACAAGGCGACCGGAACTTACAAGTTCACGCAGGTGTACTACACGCAGCGCGTGGCGGGCATCCCCGTGTTCCGTTCCGAGCTGCGCGTGCTCGTTCGCAACGAGCCGGGCAACCCGATCGTGCTGGCTGAGTCAACTCTGCGCAACATGGACAGCTTCGAAGTGGCGGACATGCCGCTCGTCGACGACGACATGGCGATCCGCAGCGGCATCGCTGCCATGCCGGACATGGCCAATGCGAGCGAACCGGAAATGACGATCTTCGCGGGCGTCGAAGGCGCTCCGACCTCGCCGCGCTTGGCGGTGTGGTACGTGGCGGACAACGGCCGCAAGGGTTTTGAGGACTACAAGCGCGTGCTGTACGTCGCGGACGCGGCGACCGGCGAGATCCTGTTCGAAGAGAACCAGATCCTGCACGGCGAAGTGACCGGCCAGGTGACCGGCCAGGCCACGCAGGGCGACGGTCCGGACTTCTGCGACGTGGAAGCGAGCACGGCGCTGCCGTACGCGCGCGTCACGATCGGCGCGACGACGGCGTACGCGGATGTGGACGGCAACTACGCCATTGACGATGGCGGCGCCGGCAGCGTCAGCGTGACGTCGATGATTCGCGGTCAGTGGTTCAAGGTGGACAATGAGAGCGGCGCCGAAGCGAGCCTGTCGTCGACCGTCCCGGGCGGCGGTGTGGCGAACTTCACGCACAACGCGGCCAACACCAGCGAGCAGAACCGCGCGGAAGTGAACGCGTACCTGCACGCGAACATCGTTCGCGACTGGGCGCTGAGCTGGAACCCGGCGTATCCGACAATCGGCACGCAGACCGAGTGGGATGTCAACGTCAACATCGCGTCGACCTGCAACGCGTTCTACGACACGGTTTCGATCAACTTCTACAACGCGGGCGGTGGCTGCCCGAACTCGGCGTACTCAAACGTCGTGTATCACGAGTACGGCCATCACCTCGTCAATCGCGCGGGCAGCGGCCAGGGCGCGTACGGTGAAGGTATTTCCGACGCGGTTGGCAGCGTGATTCAGGATCGTCCGGAAACGGGACTCGCGTTCCTGTCGCCGGATTGCAATAGCTCGCTGCGGACGGCGGTCAACACGCTGCTCTATCCGTGCTCGGGCGAGATCCACTTCTGCGGCCAGCTGATCAACGGCGCGATCTGGGAGACGCGCAACGAACTCGTGCTGACCAACCCGGTTGCGTACTACGACATCATCAATAACCTGACGCTGAACTCGATCCTGCTGCACACCGGCGAAGCGATCGACCCGGCGATCACGAACCACTTCCTGACGCTGGACGACGACGATGGCGACGTGACCAACGGCACGCCGCACTCGGCGGAGATCCTGGCTGGCTTCGGCGAGAAGAACATGCTTCCGCCGACGCCGCCGACCTGCGCCGACGTTCGCGGCATCAAGCTGACCTGCGGCACGGGCATCATGCGCATTCAGGTGCGCATGGCCAACAGCGGCAAGTCGGGAACGACGGTCACCGTGAGCCACAATGGCAACCCGATCGTGCTGACGGTCAGCGGCTCGCGCGCTTCCGGCACCATCGCGGTTTCGAGCGGTCTGCAGACGGTTGATCTCGTGGAGCCGGCCGATTGCGGCATCACGCGCTCGATCACCTGCCCGTAGATTGAGATCGGCTTGCCGCAGCCTGCGGCGGGCTGAGTGATTCGTGAGCGCGGCCGGCACGCAGCGATGTGTGCCGGCCGCGTCGATTATTGGTGGACGGCGGACGCCTCATGTGGGTCGCAACAAGTCGCGCCCGGCCACCGGCGGGGCACCTGTCGCCAGTCGCGATATGCGAAGGTGTGAGAAGGGATTCTCGCACCAGGGTCGGCTCCGAAGCCGGCCGACGCAACGGCAGTCGGCACGACGCCCGGCCCACCCTTCAACTCTACGTCGTGTTCCAAAGTGCGCGAATGATTGCGTGATAGAGCGGGATGCCGACGACCACGTTGAACGGGAAGGTCAGCGCGAGCGCCATGGGCAGATAAACGCCGGCGTTGGCCTCGGGCAGCGCGAGGCGCAGCGCAGCAGGCACCGCGATGTAGGACGCGCTCGCGGCGAGCGTGGTGAGCAGCAGCGAGTCTCCGACTGAGAAGCCGCCCCAGGCGGCCAGCGCGATCGCGACCGTCGCATTCACCAACGGCACCACCACGGCGCCGAACAGCGCCGGCAGGCCCACGCGGCGCAGCTCGCCCATGTGGCGGCCGGCGAGCAGCCCCATGTCGAGCAGGAAGAACGCCAGCAGCCCGGAGAAGTTGCCGCTGACGAACGGCTCGAGCGATTTCCAGTGTGTGCTGCCGGTGGTCAGGCCGATGATGAAGCTCCCGAGCAGCAACAAAACCGACCCGTTGAGGCACGCATCGTGCAGGAGCGACTTCCAGGGCACGCCGCCGGAGTTCTCTTGCTGAAAGAAGCGCGCGAGCATCACGCCGATGATGATCGCGGGCGATTCCATCAAGGCGAGCGCCGCCACCGCGTAGCCGCCGTAGGCCTCTCCGGCTTTGTCAAGGAACGCGACCGCTGCGATGAACGTGATGGCGCTGACGGAACCATAGGTGGCGGCGACCGCGGCGCCGTTGATCGCGCCCAGCCAGCGGCGCATCGCGAAAAACACCCACAGCGGCGTGACCACGGCGAGCAGCAGCGCGGCGCCCAGATATTCGGCCACCGCGAGCGTGACCCCGCTGTGCGACAGTTCGACCCCGCCGCGAAAGCCGATCGACAACAGCAGGTACATCGACAGCAGCTTCGACACGGCTTCGGGAATGTGAAGATCAGAGCGAACGGTGGTCGCGAACAACCCGAGAAAGAAGAACAGCACCGGCGGATTCAGCAGACTGTCGAACACGGCGACGTCTCCCACAACGCGCGACGAATTCTCGCGCGTCGATTCGGCGCGTAGGATACGGAGGAATGAACACGCACGGACCGCTGCACATCGAGATCTTCAACGACCCGATGTTCCAGGAGAACGGGTTGCTGGTGTGGCGCGCCGATTCTCACGACGCCTGGATCATCGACCCCGGTCTGCCGCCGCAGCCGATGAACATGGCGGCGGCGGTGCATGCGCAGGGGTTGAAGCCGTCGGCGATCGTGCTGACGCATTGCCACGGCGATCACATCGCGGGCATTACGCCGCTGCGAACGCTGCTCGGGCCGATTCCGGTGGTCTGTCCGGAAGGTGAGCTGGCGCTGCTGACGAGCGCGGCGGCGAATCTCTCCGCCGGGATGGGTTGGCCGCTGGCGCTGCCGGGCGCGGAGCGGATCGTGCACGCCGGGGAAACGCTGGATCTGGCCGGGTTGCGCTGGGAAACGCGCGATGTGGCGGGGCACTCGCCGGGTGCTCTGGCGTACTACTGCGCTGAGGCGGCGGTCGCGATCGTCGGCGACGCCGTGTTCGCCGAAGGGATCGGGCGCTACGACTTTCCGCACAGCGATCGACGCCGGCTGCTGGACAACATTCGCGCCAACATCCTGACGCTGCCCGACGACGTGACCGTGTATTCGGGGCACGGCCCGACTGCGACGGTCGGCGCGATTCGCACGCACAACCACTATCTGCGCTGGGAACTGAGCCAGTGAGCCGCGCGCGGCTGGCGGCGGTGCTCTGTGTGTGGCTCGCTTCGCCGGTGATTGCGCAGACCGCTGCGCCCGCCTCGGCGCCGACGGTCGCGGATCGTGTGCGCCAGCCGCGCGTCGACCCGACGGAGAAGGACTCGCCGCGGTTGCGGATCCTCAGCGGTGCGCCAAACGTGACGGAAATTTGCTGTGCGCTGGGGCTGGCGGATCAACTCGTCGGTCGCACGCGGTACTGCGTGTATCCGCCGGAGGTGCAGGCGCTGCCTTCGATCGGGGCGCTGTTCGATGCGAATGCTGAATTCGTGCTGTCGCTGAAGCCGGACGTGATTCTGCTGTCGGGCGGCAGCCGCGCGATGCGCGAGCGGCTGGAGCGGTTGGGGCTGCGGCTGGAGAGCGTTCCGGACGAGCGGTTGGATGACCTGTTTGTCGCCATCGAGCGCATCGGCGAATGGACCGGTCGGCCGCGCACGGCGGCTGCGCTCTGTGCTGAGTTGCGTGCGGAGCTTGCGCCGCAAAGCGTGAGCGTTCGTGCCCGGGCGCTGCTGCTGACCGGAATCCTGCGCACTCCGCCCGGACCGGTGGGCGTGGCGGGGCCGGGCTCGTTTTATGACGAGTTGCTGGGGCGCGCGGGATTTGCGCCGGCGCTGGGAGCCGATGCGCCCGCGTTCGGCGAGCTTTCGCTCGAAGGGCTGCTGCGGGCGCAGCCGGACGTCGTGATCGAACTCGACGCCGGCGGAGCGCGGCGCAGCGCGCCCGCGGCTGAAGCCTGGCGGCCACTGGCGGCGTTGCCGGCCGTGCAGCGCGGACGCGTGCACACGCTGAGCGGCGAGGCGCACTTCCTGCTCGGGCCGCGCATCGGTGCGACGTATCGCGAATTGTGTGCGCTGGCGCGACAGGATCAACCGTGATCGCCGGCGGCTGGACGCTGCGCTGCGAAGGCGTGAGCGTGCAGCGCGGCGCGCACCTGGCGCTGCAGGACGTGCAGTTCACGCTGCGGGCCGGCGAGTGTGTGTGCCTGATCGGACCAAATGGCTCCGGCAAATCGACGCTGCTGCTGACGGCGCTGGGCCTGCTGTCGCCGCGCAACGGATCGGTGAGCCTGAACGAGCGGCCGATTCTGCACCTGACGCCGCGCGAGCGCGCGCGGTTCGCGGCGTATGTTCCGCAGTCGCTCGACGGCGTGCCGGCGCAGAGCGTGCGTGAGGTGGTGGCGGGCGGGCGCTACTGCCACGGGTCGTGGCTGGGCGGGCTGTCGGCGGCCGACCAGATGGCGGTGGATGCGGCGCTCGATGCGTGCGGGCTGCGCGGGCTGGCGGATCGTTCGCTGCGGAAGGTGAGCGGCGGCGAACGGCAGAAAGCGCTGCTGGCGGCGGCGCTCGCGCAGGACGCACCGCTGCTCGTGCTCGACGAGCCGACGACGGGGCTCGATCCGGCGGTTCAACTCGAACTGGTCGACCTGCTGGCGCGGTTTCGCATGGCCGGGCGCACGCTGCTGATTTCGAGCCACGATCTGGATGTGCCGCTGCGGCTGGCGAACCGCGTGGTGGCGCTGCGCGACGGGCGCGTCGCGGCGGACGGCGCACGCGACGAGATTCTGCGGCCCGAGCGGCTGGAGGCGCTGTTCGGCGCACCGTTCGTGCGCGCTCAGGGGCCGGACGGCGCTTCGTGGCTGCTGCCGCACCGCGGATCGGGGCTGCGCTAGCGCTGCGCGTGAGATTCGAAGAATCCGGAATGACCGGCCAGAGGCCGGTCCCCCAGCGCAGCTTGCTCTGCGCGCAGCCCGGTCTCAACTCAGCTTGATCTGCGCGCAGCCCGGTCTCAACTCGGCTTGATCGGCCGGCGTGGCTCGCTCAGCCGTGAACTGCGGTTGCCGCGCGAAACGTTTCGAGGTGAAGCAGCGCGGTGTCCTCAGCAGAGGCGGCATATCCGCCGGCTAGCACGATCGCGGTGGGGACGCTGGCGCCGGACAGCGTGGACAGCGTGAAGCGCTCGCGCTCGATCAGGCCGTTTCGCGTGAGCGCGAGCCGTCCGAATCGGTCGCCTTTCACGACGTCGACTCCGGCGAGGTAGATGGCGAGCTGCGGCTGCGCAGCGGCGATCACGGCGGGCAGGTGCTGCGCGAGTGCGGCGAGATAGGCGTCGTCGCCGGCGCCGTCGGGCAGACCGACGTCGAGCGTGGAAGGCACCTTTACGAACGGGTAGTTCTTTTGGCCGTGCATGGAGAACGTGAATACATCAGGGTCGTCGCGGAATATCGCCGCCGTGCCGTTGCCCTGGTGAACGTCGAGGTCGACGACGAGTGCGCGGCGGATCGCGTGCTCGGCCTTCAGTGCGCGAATGGCGATCGCCGCGTCGTTGACGACGCAAAATCCCTCGCCGCGATCGGCAAAGGCGTGGTGGGTGCCGCCGGCGAGATTTCCAGCGATGCCATCGGCGAGCGCCGCACGGGCCGCGAGCAGCGTGCCCATCGAGGCGAGGCGGGCGCGGCGGACGAGGGCCTCGGACCAGGGGAGCCCGAGCCGCCGAACGGCCATCGGCGACAGCGTGCCGTGCTCTAGGGCGCGAAGATACTCGGGCTTATGTGCGCGTGCGAGCAGCGACCAATCGGCGGCGGTCGGTTCGTGAATGTCGCTCGCGCGGCAGACGGCTGATTGCAACATCGCATCGCGCAGCGCCGGGTATTTCCCCATCGGAAAGCGATGATTCGCCGGCAGCGGCACGTGATAACCATCGCTGAAATACAGGCGCATTCGCTGATCCGTCGCCTCGAGGCGGGCTCCCGCGCGGCGACGGTCGCTTGCCGCCGCCGGGCGGAGTCGCAAAGATACTGCGGCGTCGCCGGGCAGCGGGCGGAGTGCGGCGCGGGAATCCAGGGAACGACGTAGACCCCGCGCAAGAGGTAACGGGCACGATGGCGCGACGCCGCAAGCGACTCGGCGAGATACTCGTCGGCTGGAACATCGTCACGCCGGCGGCGTTGACCGACGCCCTGAACTATGCGGGTCAGCAGCACAAGCGGATCGGCGAGGCGCTGGTCGAGCTCGAGCTGGCGAGCGAAGACGACGTCACCAAGGCGCTGGCCACGCAATTCGACCTGGAATACGTCGACCTCGATAAAAACGTGGTGGTGCCGGCGGCGCTCGAAAGCGTGCCGAACGACCTGATCATCCGGCACAAGATTCTGCCGATGAGCCGCGAGGAGAATCGGCTCAAGGTCATCGTGCATGACCCGCTCGATCTCGAGCTGCTGGACATGCTGCGGTTTCGGCTGGGGCTCGAGGTGGATTGCGCGCTGGCGCCCAAGAGCAAGATTCAGCGCTACATCGACACGTTTCTTTCGAAAGTCGACACCAGCATGGACGAAGCGATCGAGCAGATCGATCGCGACGCGGATTTGCTGGCGAAGGAGCAGGACGCCCTCAAGAAGGCCAGGGAGGGCGACGAAGACGCACCGGTCATCAAGCTGCTGAACCTTCTGATCAGCGAAGCGGTCCGCATGCGGGCGAGCGACATTCACTTCGAGCCGATGACGGACCGCGTGCGGGTGCGCTACCGCGTCGACGGTGTCTGCATCGTGCGCGACAACGTGCCCAAGAGCATGCAGGGTGCGGTGCTGGCGCGCCTCAAGATCATGTCGGGCATCGACATTGCGGAGAAGCGGCTGCCGCAGGACGGCCGCATCAAGATGAAGATCGGCAACGGCTTCATTGATTTTCGCGTGAGCTCGCTGCCGGCCTATCACGGCGAGAGCATGGTGCTGCGTATTCTGCGGCCCGACTCGGTCAAGATCGGCGTGACCGGCATGGGGTTCGAGCAGGACGACTACGAGCGTTTTCAGAAGATCATTCGCCAGCCCAACGGAATCTTTCTGGTTACGGGGCCGACCGGCTCGGGCAAGACCACGACGCTCTACGGCGCGCTGCAGGAACTGAATCGGCCGGACAAGAAGATCATCACGGCGGAAGACCCGGTCGAGTACAACTTCCCGGGCATCAACCAGTGCCAGGTGCGCGACGACATTGGTTTGACCTTTTCGCGGATTCTGCGCGCGATGCTGCGCCAAGCCCCGAACATCGTCCTTGTGGGTGAGATTCGTGACCGCGAGGTCGGTGAAGTCGCGATTCAGGCGGCGCTCACCGGCCACTTAGTGTTCAGCACGCTTCACACCAACGACGCGCCCAGCGCCATCACGCGTCTGATCGACATGGGCATCAAGCCGTTCCTGGTGGCCAGCTCGATTCAGGCGATCATGGCCCAGCGCCTTATTCGCGTGATCTGCAACGAGTGCAAGGAAGTCGATCCCAACCCGGATCGTTTCATCCTGCGCATGCTCGGCATCACCGACGAAGATCTGAAAGGCAAGTCGATCTATCGCGGGCGCGGCTGCCAGCGCTGCGGCAACATCGGATATCGCGGTCGCCAGGGCATCTTCGAGATGCTCGAGATGAACAACGAACTGCGCGAGCTGGCATTCTCTCGCGCGCCGACCAACCAGCTTCGCCGCGCGGCGCGCGGCAGCGGCATGCGCGCCCTTCTCGAAGACGGCAAGCTGAAGATTCTGCGCGGTACGACCACGCCCGCCGAGGTCGCCAAGATCGCGCAGATGGAAGGCGTCCTGGTCGAAGAATAGCGCCGAGCGCCGCCCTAGCTGCTTCTTCGCGCGGCGCAGCCGAACCTCGCTTGCCGGGGTACCTTCCAGCCATGACGCATCTGCTCCTGTTCGCCGGCGGTCTGGTTCTGTTGCTTGTGGGAGGGAAGCTGCTGGTGAGCGCGTCGGTCGACGCCGCCCGGCGGCTCGGAGTCAGCTCGCTGGTTGTGGGGCTGACGCTGGTGGCGTGGGGCACGTCAGCGCCCGAACTGGCTCTGAATCTCTATTCGGCGTTTCAGAATCGTGCGGACCTCGCACTCGGAAACGTCGTCGGCGCGAACATCTGCAATCTCGGGCTGGTGCTCGGGGTCTGTGCGCTGCTGCGCCCGCTCGTCGTGCAGGAGCGGCTAATCCGCGTGGAAATCTGGCTGAACGCGGTAGCGCTGCTTTTCATGTCGGCGATCGGGCTGGTTGGCGGGTTCGTGTGGTGGGAAGCGCTGATCCTGCTGTCGGGATTTTTCGCGTACAGCGTGTGGACGATCTGGGCCGCCGTCGGCGAGAGCCGCGCCGCGAGTGGCGCGGCGCCGGTGGACAGCCTGGGCCCCGACCCGACGCAACCCACTGCGCCGATGTCGTGGCCGGCGATCGGCTTGTGCTGGCCGGCCGGACTGGCGTGTCTGGGTGTGGGCGGCGCCCTGGCGAGCGACGGTGCGACCGGCATCGCGCTGCGGTTCGGCGTGCCAGCGGCGCTGGTGGGGGTCACGATCGTGGCCATCGGCACGACCCTGCCGGAATTGATCACCAGTGTGCTGGCCGTCCGTGCCGGACAGACCGACCTCGCGATGGGTAACGCGCTCGGGTCATGCCTGTTCAACGCCGGGGCGATTTTCGGGCTGGTCGGCATGATTGCGCCGCCCACGCCCGAGCAGACGCCCCGGCTGGCGCTGGTGTTCATGGCGGCCTTCGCGCTGGCGATCATTCCGATAAGCCGCACCTTCGGGCGCAGCGTTTCGCGGCTGGAGGGGGCTTTGCTGCTGACGGGATATGCGGCGTTTCTCGCGATCAGCGGCGTGGCGGCGCTGCGGCCGACGGGCGGCTGAGCGGTTTTGGTACGCGGCGCGCTTGTAAACCGGCGGGCGGTTGCCTAGCTTGAAGAGGGCATGGGCGCTGCAGCGGCCGCTGCGGCGGGTATTCGGGCGTTTGACCGATCGAAGGGGAGCTCGAGTATGTCAGATCGTTACCAGACGGTTCTCCTTTTCGGCGCTCCCGGCGCCGGGAAAGGCACGCAGGGCAAGATCCTCGGCTCCATTCCGGGCTTCTATCACCTGTCGTGCGGCGACGTGTTCCGCACGCTCGACACCACCAGCGAACTCGGCCGGCTGTTCATGGAGTATTCATCCAAGGGCCTGCTGGTGCCCGACGACCTCACCGTGAAGATGTGGCAGCAGAACATGCACGCCCGCACGGTGCTGAGCGACTACAAGCCGCGGCAGGACCTGCTGATCCTCGACGGGATCCCGCGCAACCCCAAACAGGCCAAGCTCGTCGCGCGGCACATCAACGTGCTGATGGTGATTCACCTGGTTTGTCGCGACAAGGAAGAGATGATTCAGCGCCTGCGACGACGTGCGCTGAAGGAAAACCGCATCGACGACGCCAAAGAGGAAGTCATCCGCCGGCGCTGGAAGGTGTATGAAGCCGAGACCTACCCGGTGCTGGGCGCATACGACGCGAGCATCGTGCGCGAGGTCGACGCGACCGGCTCGCCCGCAAACGTGCTCGAGCACATCCTGCAGTTCGTCGTGCCGGTGCAGGAGTCGCACTTCAACAACCCGATCACCGGCGAGAAAATCGTCGCCGCGAGGGCTGCGTCCACGAATCGCAACGCGCGACCCGTACGGCGCACACGCATGGCGGCGTCGCGCGCCTGAGGCGCGGTCTCAGCGAGACTCGCGCCATCCGGCCGCGCACGCCAGGCCCAGCTCGCGAAGTTGGCGCTCAATTTGCGGCTGCCAGCCGCGATTGGCGGCGGGACTGGCCGGGCTGGGATGCAAAATCACACCCACCGGCAGATCGAGCCGCTGATCGTCAATCGTGCGCCGAGCCGCCGCCGCCGCGAAGCCGCCGATGCCGATGACGCGCTCAGGCTTCAGGATGCGCAGCAGCGCCGCGAGGCCGTCGTCGCATGCGGCTTGCAGGGCATTGCGCTGCGCAATCGGAAGCGCGTCGGGCGTGATGTTGCGACCGGTCTGCCCGAGGAACGCCAGCGGGCAGTAGTTGGCGACGAAGAAATGCCGGAGGAACTCCTCCGGTTCGCCGAAGCGCTCTCGCGCCCAGCCCCAGAGCCGCGCCCCGCTGACTTCGCTTCGCGTGCACGCCAACCCTTCAACCGGCCGCGCGTCGAGCGAGCGACGCGGCGTGCGGATCGGGGCGCTGAGCTGCATCCAGTCGCGCACGGCCGCGATTTCGCCGAACGGCACGCCGGTCTGCACCATGCCGAACGGCCCCGGGTTCATGCCGAGCAGCAACGCGATCACGCCGCGCCGCGCGAAGCGCGCCAGATACGCGTCGTACATCGCACGCGCATAATCGAGCGGGTTATAGACGCAGGCGACCGGCGGCGGAAAATCGAGTCGATCAACCGCGTCTCGCAACGCATCGGTCGCGCTTGCAAGCTGCGCCAGCAGACCGGCGTCGGCGGCGCTCATCCGACCGCAGCGCCGGCGGCGGACGCCAGCCCGAGATTGCCGGCGCGGATGTACGTGACCTGCGCCACCGCCACCATCTGCGCCGCGGCGTCGAACAACTCCACCAGCACCGGGCACAGCGTACGCCCCAGCTTGATCACCCGCGCCTCGGCGATCGCGTCGGTCATGCACGGATTCAGATAACGAATGTGCAGATCGGTGGTCAGCAGGTATTCGTCGGGGCCGATCTGCGTGGCGATCGCGAACCACGCCGCGCAATCGGCGACGTTCGCCAGCATGCCGCCGTGAAACCCGCGCAACACGCCGTCGAACCGCGGGTCATGACGCGCCCGCAGCCGGCAGCCGCCTTCGCTCCAATCGAGAAACTCAAGCCCCAGCGACTCGACGCAGGGCGCGTGGCGACCGCGTGCGAGAATGGCTCCGATTCGCGCGGCATCGAGCACGACTCAGCCGCTCCTACGCCCCGGCGGCGGCAAACGGCGCCGGGCTCGGCAGCGTCAGCGGCGCCCGCTCCGCGACCGCGGCTTCGCTCTCGACGCTCGGCGCAACGGGTGCGTCCGCAGGCGGCGACTGCGCCGCGCGCAGCCGCAGCGCCTCGATCGGCGGCAGATCGTTCAGATCGCTGACGCCGAAGAGATCGAGGAACTTGCGCGTGGTGCCGTAGAGCAGCGGCCGGCCGATGATCTCGGCGCGGCCGGTGACGCGCACCAGCCCCAGGTCGCGCAGGCGCTTGAGCACCTCGCCGCACGCCACGCCGCGAATGGCTTCGACGTCGGCGCGAATCATCGGCTGCTTGTAGGCGATGACGGCGAGCGTTTCGAGAGCGGCGTCGCCAAGGCGCGTGTCGTCGCGCTGTTTCTGCAGGCGACGCAGCACGGGCTCGAACTCCGGCAGCGTGAGCAACTGATAGCCGCGCGCGATCGACACGATGCGAAACACGCGGCCGGTAGCGACGTATTCGTCGTTCAGCGCGGCGATGTCGAGCCGCACCTGCGTGATCGAGGATTCTTCGAGCAGATCGGCGAGCCGTCCGGCGCTCAGCGGCGCATCGGTCGCGAACAGCAGGGCTTCGAGCGCGCGGCGGCGCTGCAGATCGCGCGGTCGGCCCTCGCTCGCGGCGGGCGCCGAGAAGTCGGCGCCATCATCGTCGGCGATGCCGTCATCAGCGGCGGGGCCTTCGTCGGCAGCGGCGCCGTCATGAGCAGCGGGGCCGTCGTCGATGCCGTTCTCGTTGGGCTGCACGGTGATTTCGCCGTTGTCGCCTGCGGTGTACACGCGGCCTTCGATTTCGAGTGTGTCCGTGTCAGCAATTGCGGCCCTGCTGAGCGGCGCAATCGCGGCCACGTCGCGAACGGTGTCATCCATGACAGCGGCTCCTAGTTTTTTGAAACCCGCCAGCAGAGTAGCGTTTTGCGGTTCGCAAGTCCATGCGTGCGGTGACCCGGTGCCGAGCGATGCTTCGAGTCACGACCGGACCCCGCGATCGGCGATCGTCTGATCCGAGCCCCGAGGGTGACCGAGGGGTCGATTTCGATAGCACCCGTATCTCGGATCAGTGTCCGGGACAGTACGACGCATCACACAAGTTCGGGGCCGGACAAATGCGGTCGCGCACTCGCAGTCGGGTCAGAGCAAACGCGGCCCCGCGCGACCGCGATGAAGAACGTCACGAACAGAAGCGTCGCCGAGCGCGTGACGAAGTGCTTCGGGGTGTCGTTCACCGAGTCGCGCAGCGGCTTGATGTCGACAGACGGCGTTGTCGGCGGCGGTGCTTCGGCGGCGGCAGACATGGTCGCTCCCGGTCCGTTGCGGGCGAATCCTACCGCCCGGCAAGCGTCGGGTGGGAGATGGTGTGTGCGCGCTGACTCCGTCGCTACCAAGGTCCGCGCTGTTACCCAATCCGAGCGCTCAAAAAATGCGACGGGCGCCGCCGAAGCGACGCCCGCCGCGAGAATTCCCGCGATGCCGCGCGGCCTTCGCCGTCAGCACCGCGCAGCCGAACTACTTGCCGCAGTTGCAGTTCGCGCCGCAGGCACAGTCGTCACCGCACTGGCAACCGGCTGGCGCAAGCTTCTCGCACGCGCAGTTCGGTCCGCACGCGCAGCTATCGCCGCAGGCACAGCCGTCGGACACGACTTTCGCGCAAGCGCAGTTCGGTCCGCACGCGCAGCTATCGCCGCAGGCACAGCCGTCGGACACGACTTTCGCGCAAGCGCAGTTCGGTCCGCACGCGCAGCTATCGCCGCACGCACAGCCCGATGCGCCGCTCGTCGGAGACGAAGAAAACGCGGCATAGGCCAGACTGGCCAGTCCCAGAACCAACGCCGAAATCAACATGGTCTTCATTGAGATTCCCTCGTAATGAGCTTCCAAGAGGCGTGCGTACACACGCGACGCCGTGCGCCGCCGCGACAGGCGGCGACGCGCGCGATCCCGGCCCATGCCGGAATCGCCGAGCACTCATGCGCAGGGAATCGTTACTTGAGCCAGACCGAGAGTTGAGCTTGTCTTCGATTGTGTGAGGCAATGGCACACAGCTCGCCATGCACGCGGGCTGTGAGCTCGCGCTCCGAACTTGCCGGAATGAGGGCAAACGCCGCGGTCGGTCCGATCGGCGCCGGCTCCGCACATGGTGCCGCGCGATCGCTCCGTTCGCTCTCCGTCTCGCAGCAGCAGAGATCGGCTACGTCGCGGGCGTCGCGGTCTCCGGCGGAGGATTCGCAGCAACTGCGGGCGTTTTCGATCGGCTCGCAACAGGGGCAAGCCGCGTCCGCGCCGCGGTCGACGCTCGCGCATAGACACAGGCCTGCCATCAGTGGCTGGGCCAGCGTGCCGATCAATGCCAGTATGCGTGCCAACATCGCTGTCTCTAGTATACGCTTACGATCGGATGTTCAATCGGTTCTTGCGAATGATGACCTTGACCGCCGGCGCCTGCTTATCGGGCCTTGCCGCGGGCTGCGATCGCTCGGAACCCGCTGAAATCCGCGTTCTCGCCGCCGCCAGTCTGCACGACGTCGTTCGCGAAATCGCTGCCGAATTCAACGCGGAGCATGGAGTCGCCGTCCGTGTGCAATCGGCGGCGTCGAGCGTGCTCGCACGGCAAATCCGTGCACGCGCCCGCTGCGACGTCTTCATCTCCGCGGACGCCGAGACCATCACGCCGCTTGTCGTTGACGGTTTGATTGACGCCGCGTCGCTCGCGGTCGTCGCTCGAAATCGGCTGGTGCTGGCAGCGCCGCCCGGCAATCCCGCAAACCTGCGCAGCCTCGACGACCTGCGCGCACCCGCCGCGCGGCGAATCGCCCTCTGCGGACCGGCTGCGCCGCTGGGGCGCTACGCGCGGCATGTGCTCCATGAATCGGGGCTCGACGAGCTTCTGGCGACAGCTGTTATCGTCGACGACGCGCGCGCCGCGCTCGCGGCCCTGGAGCATGGCGCGGCAGACGCGGCGCTGCTCTACGCCAGCGACGCCCGGCCCGAGCGCGTGTTCGTTATCGAGCAGTTGCCGGATTCGCTGCAACTCGCGATTGAGTACCACGTTGGCCGCACGCCGGAGGCGCTTCCCACTGCCGAGCGTTTTCTGGCGTATCTGGTGCAGCCGCAGGCGCAGGCCGCGCTTGCCCGCGCGGGTTTCATGCCTGTCCACGCTAATCCGTAGCAGAACGGTAGGGGCGTCAGGGACGCCGCAGCGGCTTGCGCTCGGCGTAGAGCTTCGCGTGCTCGGCCAAACGCGCGAGGGTCTGTTTCTCGCCGAGCGATTCTGCGAGCGTTTGGCCGCGTCGCAGCGCCGCCAGCGCCGCGTCGAAGTCGCCGGTTTCCGCCAGCGCTGCGGCAAGCGTTTCGTGGGCCTGCGGGTCGCTCTGTCCGAAGTGGGTTTCCGCGGCGCGTGCCAGGCGCACGGCTTCGGCGCCGTCGCGCAGCGCGTCGACGCTAGACGTCGCCAGCACCCGCGCCAGCGCGAGGCAGGTTTCCGGGTCGGTCGCGTCGATGGCGTAGGCTGAGCGCAGCGCCGCCAATGCCGCTTCGTCCTCGCGATTCAGGAATCGCAGCGTGCCGAGCCACGTCCAGCCGCGACGGCTGCCTGGCGCAGCCCGCACCAGACGCTCCAGCGCCGCGCGGGCGCGCGCGGAATCGCCCGTCTCCAGCGCCGCGTCGGCCGCGAGCGCCGCCGCGATCGCGCCGGCGTCGGGTTCGTCGACAAGCTGTGCGAAAAGCTGAATCTCGC
Organism: uncultured Planctomycetales bacterium; assembly: GCA_964388675.1. Classification (GTDB taxonomy): domain Bacteria; phylum Planctomycetota; class Phycisphaerae; order UBA1845; family Fen-1342; genus CAYMBL01. Next base: position 6,224 of record CAYMBL010000035.1, on the reverse strand, counting down.
CAAGCTCGCGGGCCGCGAGCGCCAGTTGCAGCCGCCAATCCCAGTCGGCGTCGCCGGCGGGCGCCGCCAAGCCGAACTGGTCGGCGATCTCGCGAAGCCTGGCGATTCGGGTTGCGGTGTCGACGCCGCGCAGCGTCGCTGCCGCCTCGTCGCGTCGGCCGGCGCGCAGGTGAGCCAGCGCCAGCCATTCGCGCGCCGCGGCCTGCGTCGCCGGCGCTTCGATGCACGTTTCGAGCTCGCGAATCGCGTCCGTTGTGCGGCCCGCTCGCAGCAACGTTACGCCGAACTGCATCCGGGTGCGTGCATCGTCGGGCATGGCGCGCAGCGCCGTCTCGAAATGCGGCAGCGCATCAGCCGCGTGACCCTGAGCCGCCTTGGTTACCGCCAGTTGTGCGTGCACCAGCGGCAGCGCCGGGCCGGCGTCGCCCTCTTGCTGCACGATTGCGTTCAGCGCCCGCTCCGCGACGGCGTACTGACCGACGTTGATCAGCCCTTCGACCTGATGGAGCGTGCGAATCTGTCGCGCGTAATCGCGCGGATTCCGGCCTTCGGCGCGCAGCAACGCCGCCTCGTCGAGCGCAGCTCCGCCGCCGCCGCTGGCGCCGAGATAGCCCAAGGCGCTCAGTTCGCGCTGCTGCCGGCCGTCGATCGTGGCGGCGGCCGTCGCGAGCGGGCGCGCCGCAAGCACGAGTTTCTCGAGGGCGGCGCGATACTCGGCGACGCGCTGTTGCTGGGCCGCGGCAAGGTCGCTTTCTTCGCGCGGGTCGGTGCGCAGGTCGTACAACTCCGGCTGCGGCGCGTGGATGTACTTCCATGCGCCGTCACGCAGCATGCGCAGCGGCGCCAAATCGAGCGCCAGCTTCGCATAGAGGCTCTCGCCGTACGCGAGCCGCGGCTCTTCCGCCGCGCCGCGGAGCATCGGCGCGAGCGTCTGGCCGTCGGCTACCGAAAGAGCGTCGAGCCCGCAGAGTTCCAGCAGGGTCGGCGCGACGTCGACCAGACGCACCTGCGACGCGACGCGCCGCGCCGCAGGCAGCGCCGCGGGCCACGAGAACAGCAGCGGCACGCGCATCGTTTCGTCGTAGACGAACGTGCCGTGCGTCAGCTCGCCGTGAGCGCCGAGCGATTCGCCGTGGTCGGCCGTCAGCACGACGAGCGTATTCCGAGTCAGATCGGCTTCGTCGAGCGCCGCGCGCAGCCGGCCGAGTTGCGCATCGACGTAGGCAATCTCGGCCAGATAGGGGCGACCCGGATAGACCGCGTCGAATTCCGGCGGCGGCCGGTAGGGCATGTGCGGATCAAACAGGTGGATGAACAGGAAGAACGGCGCGTCTCGATTGGCCTTCAGCCAGGTCAGCGCGCCGTCGATGACGGCCTGCGCGCTGCGCTCCGGCGGGGCCATGTCGTCGCTGCCGCCGGGCACGTCGTCATAGGTCTGGAATCCCTGCGCGAGCCCGAACTCGCGGTTGATGACCGCGGCGGCGACAAAGGCCGCGGTGGCGTATCCGCGCGCCGCGAAGCGCTCGGCGAGCGTTTCAGCGGTCTGCGGCAGCGCGAACATGCCGTTGTTGCGCACGCCGTGCTGGAACGGATAGAGGCCGGTCAGCAGGCTGGCGTTGGCGGGCAGCGTCAGCGGCGCGACGGTCGCGCACTGCTCGAAAAGCACTCCGGACGCGGCCCAGGCGTCGATGTGCGGGGTGCGCAGCTCGGTCGCGCCGTAGCAACCGAGGTGATCGGCGCGGGTGGTGTCGAGTGAAACGATGATCACGCCCGCGGGCGCCGCGGCGGGGGCGGCGCTGCGCGGCGAATCGCACGCGGGGCCGAGCAGAAGCAGCGCCAAACCGCCGACGATCAAAGCGAATCGGTTCATCGCGCTCGATGATAGCTGCTGGCAGTCGCGCGTGGATTTCAGAGTGAAGCTTCGGCGTTCGTGCGGGATGCAATCCCGCACGTTTCAAACTTGTCGTTCGCGCGAGATTTCCTTCTCGCACGTCACGGAAATGCGACCGCTCCCTCACGGTCGCGGCTCGGATAAGTGCAAGGAGCTGCGCGCGTAAGCAAGCGGTCGTTTTCGATTGATCCGCGCCGCGCGCATTAGCAAGCGGTCGCTCTCTCGCCGCGGTCAAATTCTCGTGCTCTGGTCTTATTCTTGGGTGGCATGGGCCTCTGGCCCGTGCCTTCATTCCCGCGCAGCGGGAACCGGTATTGGTGCGAGAAAGGACTCTCGCACCAGGCGCGAGCGCTGCGGCGCTCTCGCTTCGCCATCCTCGCGCCCTTCGCTTCTGCGGTCGTGCTCGCAGCAGCCCCTCAAAATAGTCGCCCGCCGCCGCCGAATACCCTCGCGCCGCCATGAGCGCTCCGCGTGCGCCGATTCTCGGCCAGCCCGCCCTCGCGCGCGCGTTTGACGACGCGGGCGCGCGTCTCGTCCGTTATCGACCGGGCCAGGAAATGCGCCGCCACGCCCACGACTGGCTCGGCGTGACGCTGGTGCTCAGCGGCCGCCTGCAGGACACCATCGCCGACCGCGCGATCGTCTGTCGGCCGCTGACGCTGGTGGTCAAGCCGGCCGGGGCGGAGCATGAGACGCGCATCGCCGCCGACGGCGCACTGACGCTGCACTTCGAGCTTTCGGCGGACGCGGCTGACGCGCTGAGCCGCCACGGATTGAATCTTGATCGCTGCCATCACCGGCACGCGGGCCGCGCGGCGGCGCCGCTGCTCGAGCTGCTGCACGGGCGAACGCACGCGGGCGCGCGAATCGGCGACCTGCTCGCCGACGCCATCCTGAAGAGTGTGAGCGACGCGCCGCTCGCCGACCCGACTCTCGATTTCACGCACGAATCCACGCGCGCCGCGGCGTCCGCCGCCGGAATGCACCCCGTCGCTTTCGCACGCCGATTCCGGCGCTGCACGGGCATATCGCCGACCGATTGGCGCCAGCGGCGGCGGGTGGAACTCGCGGCGGCGGCGCTCGCCGGCGGATCGGACGCGCTCGCCAGCATCGCCTGCGACGTCGGCTTCGCCGACCAGGCGCATCTCTCCCGGGTGTTCAAACGCCAGACCGGGCTGACTCCCGGCGGGTTTCGCCGAATCGTGCACGCGATCTGGCGGAGCTGCTGAGACAGCGGTTTCAAACGTTCAAGACGCCGCCGCTCGCTCGCGGCACACTGTGAACCTGCGCTTTGATGGCGCGCCGGGCTCACCGCTACGAAATCTTCGGGCCGCACGCGAGCCTGATGGAAGGACAGCCTCATGAGATCATCCGTCGTCGTACTGCTCTGCGCCGGGTTCGTCGCGCAGACACTCGCGCAGGAGCACCCGTCGCCGCGCCGCGGCTACGAGGGCACCAAGCTGACCGGCGAGAAAGCCAGTCTGCGCTTTCATCGCTGGGGCGAGGGGATTCTGCTCGACAACGTATTCGTAAACAGCAAGGGGCCTTATCGGTTCATGCTCGACACCGGCGCGGAGGGCGGCGGAAGAGTCGACAAAGCACTGGCCGAGGAGCTGAACCTGCCCATCGTCGGTGAAACACAGAGCGTCGGTCTGCTCGGCGAGTCGCGCGCGATGACGAGGCGGAAGCTCGAGTCGCTGACTATTGGCGGCCTCTCGTTCAGCAACCTGGAACTGTCGAGTCGCGACTACAGCCAGGACCAGCCGCGCAGTCTCCGCCCGATTCACGGCATCCTGGGATTCCACCTGTTCAACGAATACCTGCTCACGATCGACTACCCGGCCCGCACAATCACCGTCGCGCGGGGCGAACTGCCGGCGCCCAACGGGCGCGACATCCTGCCCTTCGTCAGCGACGACGAAGATCCGGAGATTGAGATCTCGCTCGGCGGCAAAACGATTCAAGCGCTGCTCGACACCGGCGCGATGGGACCGCTCGGCGTGCCGGCGACGCTCGCGGAAGGGCTGAAGTTCACTTCGGAGCCGCGAGCTCGCGGCCGAGACGGCGACGTGGAGCTGCGCTCCGCGACGCTCGACGGCGCGCTGAAACTCGGCGCGCTCGAGGTGCCGAATCCGGACCTGATCATCGCCGGCCGCATGCCGATGCCGGTCGTCGGAATCAGCATTCTCTCGAAGTTCGCCCTGACCTTCGATCAGAAAAACGATCGCGTGCGGATCGTGCAGCCGCCGGCGCGGAAGCGATACGGGCTGGTGATCGCGACGCCGGCCGACGGACCGCCCGCGATTCGCGAGATCGAGTCCGACAGCGTTGCCGCGCGGGCGGGTCTGCTCGCGACGGACAAGCTGGCCATGCTGAATGGCCGCGCGGTGACGGAAATGGATCGTGAGGATGTGCTGCGCGCGCTCGACGCGCCCGGCGTGACGGTGGTCGTCGAGCGCGACGGCGAACGCAAGGAAGTTCGCCTGGCGCTGGAGTAATCGCCGCCCGGCACGATCTCGGACAGGGACCGGTAACTCGCAAAACCGGCTTGAGTTTGATCCGCGGCGATCGCAGCGCTACGATTTATGGGGTTGTTTGCCCTCCGCCGTTGGCGAAATCAAGCTCAACATTCGAGATCGGAGAGTTGGATCATGAAGAGCCGAGTCCTGTCGGGACTGGTGTCGGCGTCCCTGGTCGCAGGCGCGGGCAGCGTCGCGATGGCCGATGCACCTGCGTATTTCAACCTCGGCTCTTCGGCCAACGTCTCGGGTCTGTCGGCGGACGGATCGACGGCCTCCGGGTACTTCACCGGCGGCGAGTTCTTCTACTGGACCCCCGGCGCGGGAATCGTCCCGGTCGGCGGCGTCGCACCGGGCGACGGTGTCGGCGGGAGCGCCGGCATCTCCGACGACGGCATGTACATGAGCGGCAACACGCGCGACGCGATGCAACTGAGCCAGATGTCGCGCTATCACATCCCCACCAATACCTGGCAATTGCTCGGCGGCATCGGCTGGTCTTCCGGCGGCGAGGGCAGCAGCGGCTGGGGCATCTCGGGCGACGGTCAGTCCGTCGTCGGGCTCGGTTGGGTGCGCGGCGGCAGCGCCCACGCGATCCAGTGGAGTCCGCCGGGACCGACCCAGGACCTCGGCTCGACGGTGGGTCGCAACAGCTCGCGCGCCAACACGACCAATTTCGACGGGTCCGTCGTCGTCGGTTGGCAGGACACCGACCTGGGCCGCCAGGCCGCGCTCTGGAGCGAAGGCGTGCAGACGCTGCTCTTCGACGGCGCCGAAGCGCTCGGCGAGGCCAGCGACATCAGCGCCGACGGCGAGTGGGTGGTCGGTCAGGGCGGCTTCGGCGAGCCCTGGCGCTACAACCGCACGACCGGCGCTCTCGAGCGCCTCGGCCTGCTCGACCCCGACGCTTTCTTTCCGTCGCGCGGGGCGACCGGCGTGAGCGACGACGGCAGCGTGATCGTCGGATTCGAACGCGACTTCGCCAATCCGTTCGGCGGGACGTTCGGCACGATCTGGATCGAGGGGCAGGGCATTCAGGACCTGACGAGCTACGCGATTGCCGCCGACGTGCCGGTGCCGAACGGCGTGGAGCTGAGCATCCCCTTGGCAATCTCGGCCGACGGCTCAACGATCGCGGGCATCGACAATCTGTTCAACGGCTTTGTCGTGACGATTCCCGAGCCAACCACGCTCACGACCATCCTGGCCGCCGGAATGCTGATGCTGCGCCGGCGTGCCTGACCACCAGCGTCACGCCGAGCCAGTCGTGCGCGTGACCGCGGATTTCCTGGCCCGGTCGATAACGGACGAGACGCGCGCCCGCGTCGTCAAACGCGCGCGCGAGGGCGGGCTGGCCGAGAATCGGCGCACGCGGAGCGCTCATGGCGGCGCGAGGGTATTCGGCGGCGGCGGGCGACTATTTTTAGGGGCTGCGGCGAGCACGACGGCAGAAGCGAAGGGCGCGAGGATGGAGCAGCGACGGCGCCGCAGCGCTCGCGCCTGGTGCGAGAATCCTTTCTCGCACCATACCGGTTCCCGCTGCGCGGGAATAAGGGCACGGGCCAGAGGCCCATGCCACCCAAGAAACAAAACCAAGGCACGAAATCGACCGCTTGCTTACGCGCGCGGCTCGGATCAATCGAAGACGACCGCTTGCTTACGCGCGCGGCTCGGATCAAGCGAAGACGACCGCTTGCTTACGCGCGCGGCTCGGATCAAGCGAAAACGACCGCTTGCTCACGCGCGCGGCTCGGATCAAGCGAAGACGACCGCTTGCTTACGCGCGCGGCTCGGATCAAGCGAAAACGACCGCT
>CAYMBL010000034.1:0-42724 GCA_964388675.1 uncultured Planctomycetales bacterium | reverse complement strand
GACCGCCCGCCCACGCGGTCACGCACGAATACGACACGATGCCCAGAGCCATGCCGATGGCCGGCTCGTCATCGCCAACCGGCACGAAGAAGAAGGCCTCGGCGGCGACCACTGCCGTGGACCATATCAAGCCGGACAACAGCGCGTCAAAGCACGCGCGGTTGGACCGCTGACCAATGACATGTCCGATGAAGAATGGTGCAAACACAATGGCGAATCCGGTGATCGCCTTCGGAAGCAGCACCGACAATCCGCTGAGTCCGGCAACCCTCAAAAGCGCGTTCACCCTTGACATCGTGTCTCACTCTCGCGTCTCGCCGCGGCGTGCGGTCGCCTTAGTCCATGTCAGGACCGGGCGAAAACTGCTCAATGCGGCGTGACGGTCAGAACCGCGAGAACGTCACAATTATGCAGAGAATCCAAACAGCCGCCAACGCCATGCCGATCCGGCCGGCGACCCGTGGAACGCTGGCGCGAGCCACCTCTCCGATCACCCAAAAGACCGGGCTGCATACGACGACCCAGAACCCGGAATAATCCGTTCGCATGTTGGCGAGTGCGTATTGCTGGCTGAACATGCGCGGGCACACGTCGATCACGTACACGAAACTGGTGATGGCGTACGCGACCGTGAGCAGGGTCGCTGCCTTTTGCGGAACGCTGTATCGCGGGATCAACGAGTTTCCGCGCACCAGGGCCGGCATGCCGCATTCGGAACAGACGCCGGCGGTGCATCCGGTCAAGTCGTACCCGCAACTCAAGCAGTAAGGCCCCGGTTTGGCGGGGCGCCAGTTGCGAACCCATGCCCAGACGCAGGCGCACGGAATGGCGGCCAGCGGCGCGCCGAACAACACGAGATAGCAACCGTAGTACATCGCTGCGAGCCTGGGACTGACGCTTCCCCCGCCGCCGTCGTCCGGACTCGCCAGAATCACCACGAAGGTTAGCAGAATAACGATCCCAGCGATCGCCGCCGTGCACACCACCCAGGCCGAGATGATTCGCATCTACGCTGTCCCCATCAACGGCGGCGGTGCTCCGCGCAGTGGCGACCGTACTGAGTCACCCGCACACCGGAGCCGTCATTTCACAACTCCCGCACGTTATTGGCGATCCGGCTGGAAACCCGGCACGCTCCGCGATTGAGCGATCCGCCGACCCTGGTACTCCTACGAAACCCCGGCCGTGCACCCGCCGCTCACCGGCGTGCCGTCGCCTGCATGGCGACCAGGCGATTCTCGGCGCCGTGCAGCAGTGACTTGTCAGCCATGCCGCGGGCGGAACGGCTCATTGCGGCGAACCGGGCGGGTCCCCGGGCATGGCCGGGCCGCAATCGCCACGGTTACCCTCGCGGCGCCGACTCGCTGCGACGGGCAACCGACTGAGAATCTGCACCAGGAGAACGAATGTGGCACACCAGACAGCCAACGTCATCCCACCCCTGTGGTGGAACAACGTCAGCCGCGCATCAGACGCCGTGAAGCGCGCCCAGGCGAGAGCGCAACTCCCAATCGCAAGTGCGGTCCACGCTATCCGCGCGGCGAGTCTTGCGCTGCCGTGCCGCGCAACCAAATACGCCGCGAGCAGCATCAGAACGGCGCACATGCCGCATGCAAGAACCGGCGCGCCCGCGGCCGCCATGACATGCCCACAAAGCACCAGTATTGACAACGGGACGAGGATTCTCATTGCAGCCTGCCGACTATTGACAAATGTCTACTGCAGGTCAGCCTCAAAGTCGCATGCCGGAACGACCAAGTCGCCCGAACGCCTCAGCAACGCGATAAACTCCCTCAGTCTGGCAACGAAGGCAGCGTTGTCCACAGTCGCGAAGACGTCGATGTAATATGGGAATAGTTCGAAGGCATCGGACTGTGTTCGCCAAGTTTCTATCCTGCCTTCGTTGCGGCGAAGCGTCATTTCGCACCAGTCAGTTATGTAATTAGTACGAAGAGATTGCGGCGGCGAGTTCGAAATCCTCCTGAGTCGTTGAGCCGCGTCGTCGAAGCTGTCGTCGCAGCCCCAGTAGATCGTACAGTCCAACATGCCCGGTCCAGGGCACGCGCCCGAGTTGAAGTCTGCTGCGGAAGCGGGTAGTCCGGGCCAGGCGTCGTGCGTTGGACAGGCTGATCCGGCCTCGCTGACGGCGACATCGAAATGCGTGCCGCACTCAGGGCAGACATTGGTGGTCAGTCCTCGTAGCCTGTATCCGCAGCGTATGCACCGAGGTTCCGAGTCTCTGGCATTGCGGTGCTCACGGATTACATGCCAAACCGCGAACACAAAAACGACGAGCCCCAGCAGCGGCAGAGCGCAGCTAACCACAAGTACGAAGTCTGGCAACATCGGCCACGCCCTATCACAGCAACAGCGCCAACGGCCTATCGCTGCTCAGAAAAGGCGACCGTACCCGGCCGACAGCGAAACGCACGGCTTACAGAGCAGTGGTACCAGCCGGTCGCGGCGCGTAGCGCAGACGGGCGCACCGCTATAGGCCAATGGCGCCCGCGGTGGCCTCCGTCGCTCGTAATGATACGCAAACTCGACGTTGCGCACCGCGGCCGGAGGCCCATGCCCGCCTCAGACCGGCGGGACGCCGATGCTTCCACCGGCGGGACGCCGATGCTACCCGCTCGCGGAGCTGAGGCAGGCAGCACCTACGAGCGAACTGCGAGAAACGAGCAGCGAGATCTGAGAGGCGACAAATCCAGCACGGGCCGGAGGCCCATGCCCCCCCCCTAAATTAGACCGGCGGGGCGCCGATGCTCCCCACTCCCGGCTTTACCGGCTACCGATTCCCGGCATTACCTACCCATTCCCGGCATTACCGGCGGGACGCCGATGCTCCCCATTCCCGGCATTACCGGCGAGACGCCGATGCTACCCCGCTACCGATCGCTCAGGCTTCTGCCTTCCAGCCGTAGCGCGTGTAGCGGTGCTCAAACGAGCCGTCGTCAAACAGATCGACGACGCCATAGCCTTCGGGGCAGCCGACGTGCTCGCCCTTCCACCAGCGTCCGCTGACGGCGCCGTCGCAGATATAGGTGACGCCCTGGTACTCGATGCGGTCGAGCTGGTGAATGTGGCCGCTCAGGCACAGCTTTACATTCGGATGCTTGCGGAACAGCGACACGATGCGCCGCATGTCGACGTGCATGATGCCGCGGCCGAGCTCCCAGCCGTCCTTCGGCTCCTCGTCGCGGCCGGCGTAGAAGACGGTGGCGGTGAGGATCGGAATGTGCGACACCACCAGCACCGGCGTGGCCGGCGGGGTCTTCTGCAGATCGGCGCGCAGCCAGTCAAACTGCTCGTCATCGAGGCGGCCGATGTAGCCGTCGGCGCCGTCGCTGGCGACGCTGTCGAGCACGATGAAATGCCAGCCGGCGCGATCGAAGCTGCGATAGGGTCCGGGCAGGCCGAGGGTCTCGACGGCCCATTTCTTGCCGTAATCAGGCTCGCTGCCGGTGGCGCCGGCCTTGCCTTTGTGCCAACCCCAAATGTCGTGATTGCCGAGGCAATGCTCGACGGGCAGCGCGCATTCGCCTTTGAGCACCTTCAGCCAAAGCTCCCATTGCAGCTTGGTGCGGTCGCGCGTGGCGGCGAAGCCGTCCATGATCAGATCGCCGCCGGTGAGCACGAGCTGCGGCGCGTCGGGCAGGCTCTGCACGTGTTTCAGGCAGGCCCGCACACCTTCGTCGGCCCGCAGCTCGGGCTGAATGTGCGTGTCGGTGAGATGGGCGAGTCGCAAGGCGCGCCGCCGCGCGGACGCGGCAGGCGTATCCTGTCGCGCGAAGGCAGCCGGAACGAGCAGGCCGGCGGCGCCGGCAAAGACGGCGGACTTGAGCAATTCTCGACGGGTGGCGTCGGCCATGGGTATCCTCCGAAGCGAGTGTGGGACGTTTCCGGGAACGATAGCGCCGCGGCATTAACGAAGCAATAAGACAGAGCCGGAGCGAGCCGCGGACTTTGGGGCTGCCCGGACCTCCGGGGCGCGAAAGGGGCACGCGTGAGGCAGCGCAACCGGACACCAGCGAGCGGCGCGGCGTGGGCGGCGATTCTCGCGCTGATTGCGACGCCCGCAGCTTTCGCGGAAGAGGCGCTCACGTACGTGCTGACGCCGGACTTTTCGCGCGGCGTGCTGCGCGTGGAGCTGACGTGGGAGACGGCGGGGCGCGGCAAGTCGACGCTGGGCGTTTCGCCGCGCTGGGGACCGATCGATGACGTTCCGGCGCTGATCCGCAAGCTCGATATCGATGCGGGCGGGGCGAGCGCGCCGGTCGAGCGTGACGGCGCGATGTGGCACATCCCGCATCGGCAGGGGGCGCGGCTGCGCGTGCGCTACGAAGTGGACTCCGGCGTGCGCGCGTTCGACGATTGGTCGCACACTCACCATCCGATCACCGGACCGGATTTCTTCCACGGCATGGGCAACGCTTTTCTGCTGACGCCGCAACCGGGCAATCGCATACCGCGCCGCTATCAGACCGTGATGCGCTGGGTTCTGCCGGCGGGGCACGAGGCGGCCTGTTCCTGGGGCGTGGGGCGCCACGTGGGCGACACGCTGGATGCCTCGGACCTGCGGCATTCGATCTACGTGGCCGGCAAGCTGAGCAAACACACGCTCGAGCGCGAAGGGCGCAGCATTTCGGTGGTGCTGGCAGGCGAACTGGGATTCGACGCCGCGAAGTTTGCGGAGTTCAGCGAGCGCATCATCGCAGCGCAGTGCGCATTCATGGGCGAGCGCGAGTTTCCGCCCTTCGTGGTGACGGCGGCGGCGATCGGACCGCCGCTGCGCGAGGGCGAGCTGCGGATCTCGGGCAACGGGCTGTATCACAGCTTTGCGCTGCAACTCGCGCCGGGGTCGAAGCTCGACGACGGCGTGCAGCATTTGTTTTCGCACGAGCTGTTTCACTACTGGAACGGGCGAAAGCTGGAGGCGGCGGACCCCGAGCGACTGGTGTTCTGGTTCACCGAGGGCTTCACGGATTATTACGCGCTGCGAATTCTGTTCGAATCGGGAATCTGGGACGCGCGAACCTATGCGAAGTGGCTGAACAAGCATCTACGCGAATATGCGCTGAACCCGGCGCGCAACGCCACCAACGCCGACATCCAGGAGCGCTACTGGTCGGAGCGCGCGACGGTGGGCGAGGCGGCGTACCAGCGCGGGCTGCTGCTGGGATTGCGCTGGCAGCGCATGGCGCGGGCGCAGGGGGTCAAGAGCGGCGTGGATGCGCTGCTGTTCGCGCTGCTGGCCCGCGCGGAGAGCGGCGCGTTTCGCGTGTCGAACGACAACCTGCGCAGCCTGGGGATCGAGACGCTGGGCAAGTGGTTCGGCGCGGAGTTTGATCGCTACGTGGTGCGGGCCGACACGATCGAGCTGCCCGCGGATGTGCTGTCGCCGGCGCTCGTGGGAGAGACCGTCGAGACCTTCGCGTACGAACTGGGCTTTCGGCAAAGCGAGTCGCTGCGCGGCAAGCGCGTGACGGGGCTGAAGCCGGGGTCGGCGGCGGCGGCGGCGGGGCTGCGCGAGGGCGACGTGCTCAGCGCGTGGCGGGTGCCGGGCAATGCGGATGAGCCGACGAGACTGACCGTGAAGCGCGGCGAGCGTAGCGTGGAAATTGAGTATCTCGCGCGCGGCGCGGCGACGAAGGTGCTGCAGTTCCGACCGGGCGAATCGAAAGCGGCACCGTCGCGCGCGACGTCAAAGCCGGCGAAGAAGCCGTAGCGCGGGCGGCGCCGGGTCGATCACTCGCGCCATTCGAGGCGGCGCGGCCACTGGTCGTCGAACTCCGGGAGTTCCGGTTGGCCCTCGGGGCGGATGTGGGCGAACAACGTGGACGCCTTCTTGTCGTAGACGGTGCGCCCGTTCACGACGGTGTAGTGCACCATCGTCATGTAGTGCAGCACGTCGCCGTCGCAGACGATGAAGTCGGCGTCTTTGCCGATTTCGAGTGAGCCGACGCGGTCATCGATTCCGAGAACGCGGGCCGCATCGATGGTGATCGTGCGCACGGCCTCGTTGGTGGACATTCCGCCGCGGACGGCGAAAGCGGCTTCCATGTTGAGGTGCGTAAGGTCGCGTCCGGCGACGCCCCAGGTCTGAATCTGATTGATGCCGGGGATCACGGCGACGGTGACGCCGTGGCGGTTGAGGATGGCGGCGTTTTCGATGGTGGCGCCCCGGGGTCGCAGGCTCAGCTCGCGCAGGCGGGCGAGCTGGCCGGGCTCGGTAGCGCGCGGCGTGATGATGGCGCTGGCGTCGGCGCGGCCGAGCTCCTCGGCGAGCGTCCAGCCTTCCAGCGCGCCGCGGATCACCAGCTCGAAGTTGAACTGGCGGGCCAGCGCGACGACGTCTCGCAATTCGCCGACCGAATTGGCCTGCACCACGGCGGTCAGTTGGCCCTGCAGCAGCTTCATGTACTGCTCGTAGGGGCCTTTCAGCCATTCCTTGTCGGGCGCCTTGGCGTCCTTGTCGCGCTGTTTGGCGATTTCGTGGGCGTCGAGCTCGCGCAGATAGTTGCGGACCTTTTCGAGGTCGGCGCGCAGCTTGGCCTTCTCAAGCGGGCGGCCGGCGTCGTAGCTGAGGTTGAAGTAGAGATTGCGGCGGATCAGGATGTCGTCAATCGAACCAAAGGTGAGCTTGGCGGCGTCGTTGCCGGCCAGCGCACTCGTGATGCCGACCGCGACCGCGATCCGCATGTTGTCGTTGAAGACATCGGTCGATTCGTCGACGGGCGAGCCGCCGTGCAGGCCGCCGGCGCCGACGGCGACGAGGCCGGGGTAGACGCGCATGCCGCGCGCGTCGATGACCTCGCAATCCTGCGGCAGAGTGACATTCGGGCCGATCGCCGTGATCTTTCCGTTGCGCGACAGGAGCGTGGCGCGCTCGAGCACGGGGCCGGTGACGGTGTGTATTTGGCCGTTCACGACCGCGAGGAAGCGATCGGGCTTAACGGGTGGCGAGGTCGAGGAGGTGGCGCTGGTCGACGTGGACGTCGTCGAGGTCGCGGTGCTCGTTGGAGCCGACGCGCTGGCCGGAGCGCTCGCAGGCCCGGACTGCGGCTGCGACGCCGGGCGACTGTCGACCGGGCGGGAGTCCTGCGCGAAAGCGGCGCTCGCGAGAAGCGCGGCGCTCAGGGCGAGTCGGGCGAATCGAGGCATCAATGCAGCTCCTCGGCGCGGTAGACGATCTGTCCGCCGATCATCACTTCGCGGACGCGTGCGCCTGGTTTGAGCGGGTCGTTGTCGAGGAAGATCAGGTCGGCCTCGCGGTCCTTCTCGATCGCGCCGAAGCGAGATTCGAGCCCGAGCAGCCGCGCGGGATGCAGCGTCAGGGCCTTGAGCACCTCTTCGCGCGACCAACCTTCGCGCACCAGTTCCGAGGCGCGCGGCAGGAATACCTGATGCTCGTAAAGCGAATCGTTGAGCGGCATGAGCGAAACTTCGCAGCCCGCGGCGGCCAAGTCCTTGAGCGTGTGAACGCGCTCCGCCGAATTGGGCAGGCGATGAACGTAAGGCCAGGCAGCGATGCGGCTCTTCTGCTTGCCGAGCTCTTCGATGACGCGGAAGAAGTCGCTTTGCACGCCGTTGCGCAGGACGAACGCGTGCGCGAAGCCATACTTGGCGAGCATCGGCTGGAACTGAAGCACGTCGGAAGCGGAGCCCAGCTCGATCAGTGCGCTGACGCCGTCCTTTTTCTGGATGAGATCAACGAGCGTGGTGAACGCCGGATCGATGGGCGGCGGCTGAAACGCCGGCTGCGAGGTGGGCGCGCTGGCCGGGGCCGATTGCGTGGCGGCGGGAGCGGAAGCGGGCTTGGCCTCGGCTTCTTTCTTCTGCTTCTCTTCGTGCTCTTTCTTCGCTTTCTCGACCTTGTCGATTTCGGCCTGCGCCTTCTCGAAGGCCTCGCGCACCGACTTCTTGTCGGTGTTGATCCACAGATAACCCGGCGAAGTGAGCGTGCGCTGGTCGTCGAGGCCGGCGGTGCGCGTCACAAGCGCGCGGCCGGTGATGCCGCGCCCGGGCGGCGTCAGCGCAATGGCGGTGAAGCCGCTCGCGACCAGGTCGTCGAACAGACCGGGTCGAGGGACGAACTCGTCAGCAACGGTCAGTTGGCTCAGCACGCCGCCGCGGTCGTAGCGCGGCAAACCGAAGCGGGTGTTGACGTCGATCAGGCCGGGCATGACGACGCGGTCGCCGGCGTCGATGACGCGGGCGTTGCGCGGGTATTCGAGGCCGCGGCCGACGTTCGTGATCTTGCCGCCCTCGAGCACGATCATGCCGAAACCGATGTCCTTGCCGGTGACGGTGATGATCTTGCGCGCTTTGATGACGGTGATGCGCTCGTCAGCGGGGACGGGATCCTGCGCCGGCAAGCGCGGCGCGAGCGCGAGGATGAGCGCCAGGCCGAGCAGCCGCGCCGGGCCGATTTGCGCCGTTCGCGTGCGGTGGTTCATGCGGAGTTGTCCGGGCCGCGCGGGCGGCGTGAGAGTGCTAGAAACGGCGAACCCCCTTCGTTCCGTCATAGACGATGCGCCCGTTGACGACGGTCAGCAGACAGGCCGAACGCGGGTCGAGCGGGTCGCCGGTCCAGATCGCGAAGTCGGCGTCCTTGCCGGTCTCGATGCTGCCCAGGCGGTTGTAGACGCCGAGGGCCTTGGCCGGAATCGCGGTGACGGCGCGCAGCGCCTCGTAGGGCAGCGCGCCATACCAGCAACCCATGGCGGCCTGCAACGAGAGCTCTTCCTGAGGAATGACCGGGGCGTCGGTGTTGATTCCGACGCGATCGATCTGGTTCTTTCGCCAGCCCGAGACGATGCCGATCATGCGGTCGGCGGCGCGATCCCACAGGAACGCGCGCGGGCCGCAGACGACCCAGATGTCGGTCTCGCGGACGAGCGGCGCGACTTTCCAGCCGTCGAACGTGGAGTGATCGAGCACCACCCACAGCTTCAGTTCCTGTCCGAGCATCGTGACCGTGCTCAGGACGACCTGGTAGATCTGCGTGTGCACCGTGGCGGGATAGTCGCGACGGAACAGACCGCGAAAGCCGTCCCAAACGGGTTCGAACTCCGGCTTCTGCGTGGTTTGCCCGTTCTCAAACGCGACCCAGCGCTCGTGGTAGTCGCGCGCCTTGAGCAGGGTCTGGCGTGTGTTCCAGTTCATGAAGATGCGGCCGTTGCCGCCGAAATACCATTCAGGGTTTCCGGCCTGGGCGATCTTCAGCGAACCGGGCGTGCGGAGGATGACGTCGTCGGGCGTGTCGCCGCCGGTCTTGGCGAGCGTGCCGAAGCCGCTCATGTTGGTGCCGCTGCCGGGGATGAGCATGACGGTGGTCACGCCGCCGGTGCGTGCGGCCTTGATAAGGTTGTTGTTGGGGTCGATGGTGGCGCGGGTGTCGAGCCCGGGGTTGGTCTGGTAGACCATGTCGTTCAGGTCGCCCAGGCCGCCGGCGGTGTGGTTGTGCGCGTCGACCAGGCCCGGCACCAGCCAATGCTCGGGGAATTCGAGCAGTTGATAGCCGTCGGGCGCTTTGCGGCCGGCGGCGGGCGCGATCGATTCGATCTTGCCGTCGCTCACGAGCAGCAGCGCGTCGTTCACGACCTGCCCTGCGTCGTCCATCGACACGATCTTGCTGACGCGAAACGCGAGACGCGGCGCGTCGCCGGTCTGGGCGACGGCCGACGCCGCGAACGCGAGCGCCAGCAGCAGTGCGCTGCGGCTAGTTGGCGACATCGGATACCTCCTGCCCGTTGACGATGACGCGTTCCAGACGAGCGCCGCCGTCGAACGGATGCCCCGAAAAGATCAGCAGGTCGGCGTCCTTGCCCGGCTCCAGCGAGCCGAGCCGGTCGTCGAGCTTGAACATGCGCGCCGCATCGATCGTCAGCGCGCGGAGCGCCGCGTCGCCGCCCAGGCCTTGTCGAACCGCAAAGCCCGCCAATCGCGGCAGGGCGCGTGCGCCGTCTTCGGCGCTGCTCTGTAGACCGGTCGGCACGCCGAGATCGGCGATGGCGGCGTATTGGTTAAACAGCTTGCGATCACGACGGCGCTGCACCTCGCGCGGCAGAACCACGCCCACGCGGTCCTTGCGGTTCTTCAGCTCGTCGGGCACGTCGATCGAGTCCTCCGCACCGAGCAGGACGACCTGCAGCTTGTACTCGTCGACCAGCATGCGCAGCGCGGCGCGAATTTCCGCCGCCGTACCGCAATCAAGCAGGAGAGGGGCCTTGCCGGCGAGCACAGGCCGCAGCGGCTCGAGGTTCTCATCGGTCTTCGGCGGCGCGGGTCGCCCGTCCTTCTCGCGCTTGCGGCGGCGCTCAATCTTGAACTCGACCGCGGACTTATCCGTGCGGCGGGCGCTGAAATCGAGCTTGAAAAGCGCTCCCAGTTCGACGCTGCCGGCCATGACGTCTTCGGCGGTGAGCGTCGCGCGGATGGTGGGCTTGCCGATGCCCGGAATCTCCTCGTCAATCTCGAGCATGACGTCCTTGTCGTTCAGCGTGCCTTTCAGCACGGCTTCCTCTGGATCGTCAGACGTGCTCAAGCGGCCCTCGATCGAAGTGCCGGTGAGCTTGAGCTTCATCACGCCGCGCTGCGGCTCGGGCAGCGGCCCGCCGGAGACTTCGATGTCCCAGGTGCCGGTGATGGGGTCGGGCCCGGATGCGGCGACGACCGTCTCAATTGCGTCGCCGGCGCGAGTTGTCTTGCCGGCGTCGCGCTCCTTCTTCCACTTCTCGAGTTCCTCGGCGTACTTCTTCCACTGCTCTTCGTATTTGCGCGCCGCGTCGAGCGCGGCCTTCACCGGCTCGAGCGCCTTGAGCGGATCGCGGCCGCGAATGGAGAACTTCACGCCCGCAACGTCGCGCGCGACGAGTTTTTCGTGCGAGTCGCCGGCGGTCTTGACGGCGGTGATGCGCGCGCCGTTGGGGGCCGCGCGATACGCCGTCGTGAGCACCGTCGTGACGCCGCCGCGCGCCACTCGCAGGAATTCCGGACCGGCGTACGCGAACAGCCGCGCCAGTTTGACGTCGGGGCCGGCGACGGTCTGATCGCCGCCCAGGCCCAGGTGACCATGGGCATCGATGAATCCGGGTGTGACAAACGCGGCGGGCCCGGCGTCGATCACGCGCGCCGCGGGCGGCGTGGCGACGCGGCTGCCGACGGCCTTGATGCGACCGTTCTCAATCAGGATCGCGCCGCCCTGGATCTGGTGGCCGTCGCCGACCCAGATCGAGCCGGCCTTGATGACGAGCGATTCGTTCGCGTCGCCGTGCGGCGCAGACCACGCGCTCTGACCGCTCACGAACACGTGCCGCACGCTGGTGGTCGAATCGAGCGGGCGCCCGTTCAGGGCGACGAAGTCCGCGTCGCGCCCGGGGGCAAGGCTGCCGACACGGTCGGCGATGCCGAGAATTCGCGCCGGGGCCGCGGTGATGGCGGCGAGGGCGCGATCGCGCGGAAAGCCGCCGCTGACCGCGAGGCTCGCGACGGCGTGCAGGTCGGCGCTCCAGTCGTTCTCGACGCCGGCCAGCGCGACAGGCAGCTCCGGCTGAGCGGCGGCGCGACGCGCGAGGCGTCCGAGCGCGTCCAACGTCGGTTCCCACGCGCCGGGGTCGGGCCCCAGGTCAGGAGCGACGCTGCGCTGCGGCGTCTCGACGCGCAGCACGAGCGGCAGCCGCGCCGCGAGCAGATCGTCGGAGAGGCGGTCGCCTTCCACCAGGCCGACCAGATACGCCGCGCGCTTCATGCTGCCGAGAAAGCGCAGCGCGGCGTCGAGATCGGCGGCGCGACGGGCCTGCATGCGAATCGGCAGGTTGGCGTTCCATGCTTCGAGCAACCCGATTTGGTGCAGATCGAACGGGGCGAGCGGGTTCTCCGCGCGTGCGCGAATCGCCGCGAGCTGCGCCTCCAGCTCCACCAATTGTCCGACTCGCGTCTGCGGCCGCTGAAACTCAGCCGGCACAATCGCGACGTCGGACGACGCGTAGAACGGAGGCTCGATCAACGGCGGCGGATTGAAGACGCCGAGATTCACGCACAGATCGGAGTCGGCCTGCAAGGTGCGGCGATCCGGGGCGCCCGCGAGCTTTACCACCGCGCCGCGGCCGCTGATCAGCCGATGCCCGCCGGCGTCGAGGTGAGTCGTGGTCGTGCCGCGCGCGAGCTGCTCGCGATAGTCGTCGAAGGGGTCGTACGCGTCGAGGGCTCGGTACGCGCCGCTCGCGGTCTCGATGCCCGCGTGCGGAAAGACGACGCTTCCCGCGGCGGCGACGAAACCCGGGACCAGCACTTCGTCGGACAGATCGATCACGGGCAGGTCGGGAGGGGCGGGCAGATCAGCGCCGACCGCGGCGATGCGACCATCGCGCACGATCAATGTGCCGGGCGAGAAGACTTCGGGCAGATCGGCCGCGACGGGGTAAATCGCGCGCGCCCGCACCACGAACGACCCGGACGGCCACACGCGCTCCGCTTCCGCCGCCGCGAGGGGCGACAAGAGCAGCGCAGCGAGCAGCGTTAACCCGCGAGTGACGCGCATCGGGTTACTCCTCCCCGCCGGCGTCGCTCGCCGTGGGGCTGAGCAGTTTCTGCAGGCGCACGTCCTTCTCGCGTTCGTAGGCGAGTATCCCGTCGATGAACACTTTCTCGACGAAGCTGTTGAAATCGAGCGGGTCGCCGCTGAACACGACGACGTGGGCGTCTTTTCCGACTTCGAGCGAGCCGAGGCGCGCATCGAGCCCGAGCGCCTTAGCGGGGTTGATGGTGATGGCGCGCAGCGCTTCGTCGCGCGAGACGCCGTGGCGCACGAGCCGCGCCGCCTGGTAGGTGAGCATGCGCTCGGGCAACGACGTGTCGGGACCGGGCAGCAGCGAGACGATCAGGCCGGCGTCAAATAACGGCTTGGCGACGAAGGTCTCACGGATCTCGCCGGTCAGCGGATCGGTCTCGCGGTGGATCAGGTCCTCAGGCAGGATGACCGGCCGCGCCAGACGTTTCAGCTCATCCACCGCTTTGAAGCACTCTCCGCCGAGCGCCAGCACCGTGCGGTCGAGAAAGCCGTACTCGCGCGCCACGCGACCGGCAGCCGCTACGTCCATCGCGCCGCCGCACCAGATCACGGCGCCGAGCGGCGGCAGCAGCGTGCCACCCGTTTCGCCGGCGACGACGATTTGTCCGCCGCGCATGCGCAGCAGGTTGCGATGCTCGTCGTCGAGGTCTTCGGCACGGATCAGGTCGCGGCCGCGCTTGCGCGCCTCGGCGGGGCCGACCTCGATCTGTTTCTCAGCTTTCTTGAGGTCTTCCTCGTAGCGCTGCTCGGCGAGGCGATCGAGGTAGTCGGGCAGCGACAGAAACGCCTCGCGCAGCAGGGCAAGCTGCTTCATGCGATCGAAGCCGGGGCGCGGCGAGACCGACAGCTTCATGAACTGCGGCTCGGCCAGGCTCATCTCGGCGGGGCTCAGCCCGATCGGACGCACCGCGCGACCGACGCCGCCGATGACCGTGTTGTTGCCGGGCATGACGTGCACGACCGTCTGCCCCAGCCGCAGGCATTCCTCAAAATAGAGCTGCGAAGGATCGAGCGAATCGGCGACATCGAGCTGCGGCGTCACCGGCCGCGTCTCGTTCACCGTGTCCATGCCGCGCGCGGAGTGGGCCACGACCTGACCGGGGAACAGCACCTTGCCCGCAAGATCAAACACGCGCGCGTCGTACGGCGGCTCGAGCCCCACGCCGATCGCGGTGATCTTGCCGTGCTCGATGAGGATCGTGGCCTTGTCGAGCGGCTCGCCGACGACCGGAATGATGCGGGCGTTGGTCAGAGCCACCTTGGCCGGCGGATCGCCGAACGCGGCAGCGGCGAGGCAGGACGCGAAAAGAGCGAGCCAGTTTCGTTTCACACGATCCTCCGAGCTTCGGACCACTCGAACCGTCATTGCGCGGCGAACCGCGATTCACGTCTTACTCGCGGAACGCCACGGCCCCGTCGATCAGAACGAGCTGCACGCGGCTGGTGGGCTGAAGCGGGTCGCCGCTCCACACCACGAGGTCCGCGGGGCCGCCGACTTCCAGCTTGCCGAACCCGGGCAGATTCAGGATTTGGGCCGGAGCCGCCGTGATTGCCCGCAGCGCCGCCGCGGGCGAAAGGCCGTAGCGTGCGGCGATCATGGCCTGGCGAATCAACCCTTCTTCGTCGCGGAGTTCCTGGGCCGTCAGCGCGAACGGAATGCCGGCGGCTTCGAGCCAGGTGGGCGTCGCCAGCCGGGCGTCGTTCGCCTCGCCGATCGCGGCACGGAAGCCCTGCGGGATGATGGAGAGCGGACCGTAGACGACGGACACGCCCGCGGCTTTCAATTGCGGGATGCACTGATACGCCTCGACCGCGTCCTCGAGCACGAATTGCACGCCGAACTCCTGCGCCAGGCGCAGCGCCGAGAAGATGTCGTGCTGCAGCCGGGCCTGGATGCGCAGCGGCATTTCGCCGCGCAGCAGGGCCTGAAGCGCGGGGATTGCCTCGACGGGCGGCTGGTCTGCGCCGTAGAGCGGCAGACCGTCGCCGGCGCGGCGGGCGTCGTAGAACGCTTTGCGGAACACGAAATCGACGCCCATGCGCGTCGTTGGGCGGCGGGTGTTGATGCCGGCGAAGCCGCCGCGCGGGGTCGAGTTTCCGCCGCCGCGCTGAATCGGGTCGGCGCCCAGGCTGGCTTTGACGGCGTCGGCGGCGCGCACGACGCGGCGCTCGATCGCTCCGCCGGTGCGAATGATCGCGCCCTGCGAACCGATGACCTGGCCTGAATCGGGAGAGACGTAGATGGTGGTGACGCCGCTGCGCAGCAGGCGCGTCAAGTCCTGCGACTCAAGGTCTACCGAGTCGAGCACGCGCAGGTGCGGCGTGACCTCGGAGGCCTGCTCGCCCCAGCTCGCGCCGACACCGGCCGCGGCGGCGAACATCTCCTCTTCCTCGGCGGCATTTCGCGGACCGGCGCACGCGGCACTGCAGACATGCTCATCGTCGCTGTGGGCGTGCTCGGCCTTGTTCGCGAGCGACTGCCAGAGCGAAGCCGGACGCCGCGCGAACTCGGGGCGCTCGGCCGCCGAGCGCGGGCGATCGGAGCCGAGGACGCACAGCGCGTCGATCAGACCGGGAGTGACGACCGCACCCTCGAACGTGAGCGTCTCGGCGCCTTCAGGGATCGCGACCGGCGACCCCATCGCGACGATGCGACCGTCCTGCACCAGTACCACGCCGGCCTCGATCACCCCGGCGCCGATCGGGCCGATGCGCGCGGCTCGAATCGCAAGCGCTTTTCCGCCGTCGCCGCTCGCGCCGGCCACGGCGCAGACGAGCGTCACGAGAATGGATGTCAGTAGCGTTTTCATGGCTGTACCTCGCTGTGAAGACGCGGAATCGGCCGACCGCCGACGTATGTCGCGACGCGGCGGCTGCGCAGGTCAAGCGGATCGCCCGAGAAGATCACGAGGTCGGCGCGGAGTCCTGGTCGCAGGGCGCCGACGTGATCCGCCACCTCGAGCAGTTCAGCCGCCGTAACCGTGATGGAGCGGCGGGCTGCGGCGGAACTGAAACCGTGTCGGGCCGCGACCGCGGCCCCGATGCGCAGGCTGTCAGCGTTCTGGCGCGGAAGGCCGCCCGCGATGGCGACCGGAACGCCGGCTTTCTCGAACACCGCGGCTGCGGATGCGGCGCGCGTATCGCTGGTCAGCGAGAGCGGTCCGACGACGACGCCCTGCTTTCTCGCGGCGAGCGTGCTCGCAATCCCGCGCGCGTCGCGCGTATGCAGAATCAGCAGCCGGAGCTTGAATTCGTCCGCCAAAGCCAGCGCGCTGCGAACATCTTCATCCCGCGGCGCGAGCACGGCCAGCGGCCGCTTGCCCGCGAGAGCCTGAGCCAGCGCCGGGTCGCTTTCGTTCGAACCGCGAGAAAGCGCCCGCCGCAGCATGCTGAGCGCGCCGCTTCGCGAGGTGGGCTCGCGCGTGGGCTGGTAAACCGCCTCGGAGAGCGACACCGCGAGCGCGGGGAACTCGACGGGCAGCACACCCGCCGTGCCGCTGCCGCCATAGGTCTGGCACAGTGCCACCTGTCCGCCGATGAGACTGCGTTCGTCGGGAAAGAGCGCGAACGTAGTGACGCCGGCGGCGAGCGCCGCTTCGAGCTGATCGCTGTAGCGATCAAACGCGTCGCGCGTGTTCACTTCGGACGAGAGCACATCGCCGAATTCGAACGTCTGGCCGGCCGCGGTGAGCGCGGCGTAGGCGTCGATCAGACCAGGGCTGATGACCGCGTCGCCGAAGTCGTCGACCGGCAGGCCCGCCGGGCTCTCGCCTCCGACAGCGCTGATGCGGCCATCACGGATCACGAGCAACGCCGGCGATTGCAGCGTGCCGTCCGGCGCGACGTAGGACCCGGCGCGGATCACCCGTGCTTCCTGAGCGATTCCCTGCGCCACGCACCACAACACGGCGACGGCTGCGGAGCGAACAACCAGTCTCATGGTTTGGCCTCCGCCGAAGAATACACCTCGCGCCCCGCGATATAGACGCGTTCGACGCGTGCCTCCGGCGAAAACGGATGCGCGCTCCACACGACGAGATCGGCCGCCAGTCCGGAGCGCACCAGACCCACCTTATCCGCGACGCCGAGCATCTCGGCGGCGCGACCGGTCAGAGCACGGAACGCGTCGGATTCTTTCACGCCGGCACGCACCGCGCGGGCCGCCGCGAGAGCCAGGTCGGCGGGGGCGCTGCCTGGTCCGCTCGCGAAGAAAATCGAAACGTCACGCCGCGCGAGCTCGGCCGCGGCGGCATCAGTGCGGTAGCGCAGCCGATCCGGCACGAATTCCAGCGGCGCCGGTTCCGCGCGCAGGATGATCATGGGCGAGTCCTCGCCCCAGGCATCGAGTTTCGCCGCCCCGGATGCACCTTCGAGAATCAGCGCGACGTTGAAGGCCCGCGCGACCTCGAGCACGTTGCGCAAGTCCTCGGGCAGTTCGACCTCGACTCGAAGCGGCAGCTTGCCGTCGAGCACCTCCAGCACGACGTCGAGGTTGCGGTCTTTCTTCGGTTCCGCGGGTTTCTTCAGCTCTTCCTGCTTGGCGTCCTTGCCGTCCGCCGGTTTCTGCGCCGGCGGCGCGTCGTCGGCCAGATCGGCTACCGACTCACCTGCCAGCTCCGATTCGCTCGGCGGGCGGGGCGGACCGCCGCGCCGGCGCCGGCCTTCGGGCGGGCGCGGCGACTCAGACGGCTCCGCCGCGGGCGGCGTCTCCGGCTTGGGCGTCGCGGCGGGCTTGCTGGCCGTTTCGCCCGACTCGACGCGCTTCTTGAGTTTCTCTTCGTATTCTTTGAGCGATTCCTCGTAATCTTCCAGCGAATCGCGATAGTCGCGCGCCGACTGCAACAGCGCCGCCAACTGATCGGCCGCCTTCACGCGGGCGATCGCCTGCGCGCCGCTCGCCCCGGCATAGGTGTAGTGCAGCGCCGCCGCGTCAGACCAGATCGCCGGATGCTCGTCGGAAGGCGACAAGACGCGAGTGACTGCGCCCCGGCCGCCAAGCCCGTCAGCAGCGCGCGCCGGGATGTAGACCGTCGTGATGCCACGCCGCAACGCCTCCGCGCGCTCCGGCTCGGCAAAGGGATCGAACGCGTCGGCGGCGCGGGCCGCGGCGGGCACCTCGGCCACGCTGTCGACGTGCGCGACCGCAGTGCTCCAAACGTCGAGCAGCCCGGGCGTCACCACCTTGCCGGTGAGCGACACTTTGCGGGTGAGCATGTCCATCATGCCGCCGCCGACGTTAGGACCGATTTCGCCGATCTGCCCGTCGGCGATCTTGATCGACGTCTTGTCCAGCACCGTGCCGTCGCCGACCAGCACCGTGGCGTCTTTCAGAACGAAGGAATCTGCGCCCGCAGGTTCAACGATCGCCGGCAGCGCCAGCGCCAGGCCGGCGGCCCAGCGGCGCAGCGAGCGCCGCGAAAGGAAACGTGTGCAGCTCAAGTGTGGCGCCTTTCGCCCTGAGATCCCGATTCGCCCATGAAGCGACGGTGAAGGCTACGTCGGATTGCGCCGTTGTCAACGAGCGTCGCGCGCTCTGGCCGATCCGCGCGAACCTCAGTAGCATCCGGCTTCGTTGGATCGACCCGTTTCGGTCCGGCTTCCCGGTCTTTCGTCGGAAGAGCGGCCCCCATGCGGCTTGCCATTCTTGCCAGTGGTTCGCGAATCGCCGAGGCGGTTTGCGAAGACGGCCCGGTGTACGTCGGCTCCGCCGCCGACTGCGCTGTGCGGCTGCCCGACGAGCGCATTCCGCCGCAGGTCGCCGTGCTCTACCCCGAGGACGAGACCTGGGTGCTTCAGCCGCTCGACATCGAACACGAGTTGAAACTGAACGGCGTTCAGGTGACCGAGCGCTTGCAACTCCGCTCCGGCGATCAGTTGGCCGTGGGCGATTTCGTCGTGCGCGCCGAGATCGACGAGCCGCCCAAGGCGCAGCGCGTCGGCATCTCGGTCGCGTCGATGGCGCGGTTCGTGCAGTTCCAGCTCCCGCCGGCCTCGGTTGTGAAGCGTATCGAAGACCCGATTACGCTGGCGCCGGGGTTCATTCATCGCATCTGCCGCATCAACATCGACCTGGCGGCGCTCGAAACGCCCGAGCAGGTGATGAACGTCACGCTGACGTCGCTGCTGGAGATCTTCGGCGGGCAGCGCGCCTGGATCGGCATCCGCCGCGTGAACTACGGCTCGATGGAATACGTCGAGGGCCGGCGCGCCGGCGGACAGGCCACCGACCTGCCCGACATCGGCGAAAGCCTGCAGCCGCGCGTGCTCGATCGCGGGCAATTCGTGGTGATTCCGCACGCCGGCGTTGAGCATCCGTTCTCGATCCTGTCGGGGCCGCTCCAGGGGCCCGAAGGTCCGCTCGGCATGCTCTACGTCGACAACGCCGAGACCGGCCGCCGCTTCGAAGCACACGACCTCGAGCATTTTCTGGGCGTCTCGTGTGCGATCGGCGCTCAGCTCGACGCGATCCTCAAGCGCATCGCGAAAGTTCGCGCCGCGACGCTCGACGGCGAGGTGGTGGTGGCGCACGCGATCCAGTCGCGGCTCACGCCCCGCAAGCTGCCGCAATGGGATCAGTTGCAGTTCGGCGCCTTTCGCGAGCCCGGCCGACAGCGCTCCAGCGACGTATACGACCTGGTTCGGCTGCAGAACCAGTCCGCGGCGATCATGATCGCGCACACCAACGTCGGCGGACCGCTGCCCGGCATGGTGATGGCGCAGACGCAGTCCGCGTTTCGCTCGTCCGTCATGCACATGGACGCGCCGCACGTGTTCCTGCGCTCGCTCAACCTGGTCCTGCACGACCCGGCCAGCGACCACCGCCTCGACGCCTTCATGGCCGTGATCGACCCGCCCAGCGGCACGATGCGCTTTTCGCTCGGCGGAGAGATCGGCGCGTTCATCATCGGCCAGCGCGGCATCGAGCGACGCATCGGCCCCGAGCCGGCGTTGCCGGCGCTGGCTGCGGCTCGGCAAACTCCGTACGCGACGTACGAGGAGCAGCTCGAGTCTGGCGAGACGCTGGTGCTGTTCACGCCCGGCGTGATCACGGCCCAGAACCGCAAGGGCGAGAACTTCGGGCAGGAGCGATTCATCAACATCCTGTGCGACGGGTTCGGACAGCTCGCGAGCGCCATGCTCAAGGAGATGCTGTCGGACCTGCAGAACTTCACCGAGGGCGGTTCGCAGCCCGAGGACATCACGGTCATCCTGGCGCACCGCGTCTGAGATTGCACTGCGAACCGCGCTGCGCTGGGGGACCGGCCTCCGGCCGGTCAGAATCGACGAGCCTGGACCGCCGATCCGTTCCGAGCTCTTTGATCTAGTTTCTCGCGGTCTCTACTCGCGAACCGAGCCGCGCTGGGGGACCGGCCGCCGGCCGGTCAGAATCGGGGAACCTGGACCTCCGATCCGTTCCAAGCTCTCTGATCTAGTTTCTCGCGGTCTCTCCTCGCGAACCGAGCTGCGCTGGGGGACCGGCCTCCGGCCGGTCAGAATCGACGAGCCTGGACCTCCGGCCCGTCCTGGGCTCTTCTGATCTCGTTTCTCGCTCTTCGTTTCTCGCTGTTTCGCGATGCCTCCAACCCCCGCGACCCTGCCCCCCGCGTTTGCGATTCGCCCGCCGATTCCCTACAGTCGCACATTCCTCGGATCGCTCGCCGAACGGCGCAAACAGCGAATCCGGGGCGGCGTTGCGTCGATAGCATCAGGGTAGGTCGAGCAGGACACGCTGGCGCGGACGTCCTATAAGCGGGTGGAACATGAGCGATAAAGCGATTCTCTCGTTCGGCGGCAAATCGTACGAGCTTCCGACCGTCACCGGCACGGAAAAGGAAACCGGCGTCGATATCAGCGAGCTGCGCAACCAGAGCGGCCTGATCACGCTCGACGACGGCTACGCCAACACCGGCTCGTGCATCAGCAACATCACCTTCATCGACGGCGACCGCGGCATCCTGCGCTACCGCGGCTACTCGATCGAGGAACTCGCCGAGAAATCGAGCTTCATCGAGACCGCGTATCTGCTCATTTTCGGCGAATTGCCCAACGACGCCGAGTTGAACGAGTTTCGGCGACTGCTGACCGAGCACCAGTTCGTGCACGAGGATCTGCTGAACGCGATGGACGGCTTCCCGTCGACCGCCCATCCCATGGCCATCCTCAGCTCGATGATCAACGCCAGCAGTTGCTACGAGCCGCAGCTCATCAACCCCAAGAAAGAGAAGTTCATCGAAACCGCCGCCCGGCTGATGAGCCGCGTGCGCACAATCGCCGCCGCCAGCTACAAGAAATCGCGCGGCCGGCCGATCATCTATCCGCGCACCGACCTGCGCTATACCGCCAACTTCCTGCACATGATGTTCAGCAAGCCGTTCCTGCCCTTTGAGGCCGACCCCGAAGTGGTGAAGGCGCTCGACCTGATCTTCCTGCTGCACGCCGACCACGAGCAGAACTGCTCCACCTCAACCGTGCGCATGGTGGCCAGCGCGCGCGCCAGCCTGTGGGCCGCCGCGGCGGCAGGCGTTTGCGCACTCTGGGGCCCGCTGCACGGCGGCGCCAACCAGGAAGTGATCCAGATGCTGATGCAGATCCAGGAGAGCGGCGAATCGCCCGAGACCTTCCTGGCCAAGATCAAGGACAAGACCACCAATCAGAAGCTGATGGGTTTCGGCCACCGCGTCTACAAGAATTTCGACCCGCGCGCCAAGATCATCAAGCGCGCCTGCGACTCGGTGCTGGCGCGGCTGGGCATTCACGATCCGCTGCTCGACATCGCCAAGCGGCTCGAGGAATCGGCGCTGCGCGATTCGTATTTCGTCGAGCGCAAGCTGTATCCGAACGTCGATTTCTACAGCGGAATCATCATGCGGGCGCTGGGCATCCCGCTCGAGATGTTCACCGTGATGTTCGCGATCGGGCGCATGCCGGGCTGGATCGCGCAGTACCGCGAGGTGGCGATCAACCCCAGCCAGCGCATCAACCGCCCGCGGCAGATCTACAACGGACCGACGCTGCGCGACTACGTGGCGATCGAACGCCGCGGCTAGTCCGGCGCGGGAGCCGGCGCGGCCTCACGAGCCGGCTCGGCCTCACGCGGTCGCCACACGACCGACGCCAGCACCGAAGCCAGCAGCAGCATACCGATCACGCTGAGCGAAAGCTCGATCGGCACCTTGTACTCGTAGCCCTGCACGGCCTTGTACGCCGCCTGGTAGAACATTTTTCCGCCGATGAAGATCAGGATTATCGCCAGGCCGTACGACAGGTAGTGGAACATCTTCATGAACCCGGCCAGGCAGAAGTACAGCGCGCGCAGGCCGAGAATCGCGAACACGTTTGACGTGTACACGATGAACGTGTCGTTGGTGATGATCAGAATCGCCGGAATCGAATCCACCGCGAAGATTACGTCGGTCAGCTCGACGAAGACCAGCACCAGGAAAAGCGGCGTGGCCCAGAGCCGGCCGTCGATCCGCGTGAAGAACTTTTGTCCGTGGTACTCCTGCGTGATGCGCATGTTGCGCCGCAGCAGCTTGATCACCGGGTTCTTCTCGGGTTCGATCTGCTTGCCCTTCGCCCAGATCATCTTGATGCCGGTGAAGATCAGAAACACGGCGAAGATGTAGAGCACCCACTCGAAACGTTCGATCAGCGCGGCGCCGGCGAAGATGAAGATCGCGCGGAACAGCAGCGCTCCGAGAATGCCGTAGAACAGCACCCGATGCTGGTAGATCGTCGGCACCGAGAAGTAGGTGAAGATCATCGCGAAGACGAAAACGTTGTCGACGCTCAGCGCCTTTTCGACGATGTAGCCGGCCAGAAACTGCTTGGCCTTCACGGCGCGTTCGTCGAGCGCGTAGGGGCCGAACCAGCCCATGAAGATGCCGAGGTTGAACACCAGCGCCAGCCCGATCCAGACCAGGCTCCAGATCGTCGCTTCCTTGAACTTCACCTCGTGCGCTTTGCGATGAAACACGCCCAGATCGAGCGCGAGCATGAACAGCACGAACACATTGAAGCCGATCCACCACCAGATCGGCTTCGACAATTCCGCTTCCCATCCCAACAGCATCACCCGCGCTCCTCACTTCCCAGGCACACGAATCGTCTCGACGCACGCGCTCCCACGCGGCGATCAATCAAAATCGAACATCTCGCGCCAGAACGACTTCTTCTTGCGATGGCCGTAGCCGTGTTCATGACCCGGCGGCGGAGGCGGCGGCGCCTGCCGCCGGTACTCGTCGTGATCGTCGTCGTCGCGATCGCCCGACGAGCGCTCGATGATCTTGTCGAGCTCGCCGCGATCCAGCCAGACCCCGCGGCACTGCGGGCAATAATCGATCTCCACCCCGTGCCGATCGGTCATCCGTAGGTCACTGCTGCAGGAAGGGCATTTCATTGTTCGGCCTCCAGCCGAGTTGTAACCATCTGCCAGAAATCACGTTACACAAGTTCGGCACCGCGCCGCCCCGGCGAGTTTCCGCTTGTGCGGGGATTGTAGAAGGCCCTTCACCCTCCGCCGCGCTATTCGAATCGCGCGGATTTGGAATGGCGGAGTCGGTGGAGGCGTTTCAAAACCTGCGAGGGGGCCGCGCTCGCAGCGTAGATTGCTGAGCGGAGGTTGGGTCGTGAACGTCGAAATCGAGCCGCCGGGCCCCATCGCAGCCGAGACCGCGGCGGGCGACCTGTACTGCGTCGAGTGCGGCTACAACCTGCGCGGGCTGACGGGCGAATTGCTGCGCTGCCCGGAATGCGGCACCAACAACCCGCTCGTCGACCTGGCGCCCGCGGCCGGCGCGATTCAGCAGCACATCCGCCGCATGGAGCGTTCGCTCAACGCGGCGGTCGCGCTGACGACGCTGTCGATCGTGCCGCTGACGGTGCTGCTGCTGCTTTCTCGCAGCTACAGCCTGCGCACGATCGCATCGACGCCGGCGATCATCATTCCGCTGGGGGTTCTGGCGGCGCTGCTGCTGGTTTGTTGGCTGACCTGCATGGCGCAATTCCGTCGGTTGACGCTGTGCAGCCGGGCGTGGCTCCGATCGGCGCTGATTTATCATTTGTGGGTGGTGCCGCTGGTTCTGGTGGCGGGCGGGCCGATCATCGCTTCCGCGCTCGTGTTGCGCGGCTTCTTCGACCTGACGTTTCGCGCAGTTCCGCCGCTGACGTATCTCGGTGTGCAGCTTGTGTTCGGGTTGCTGTGGATCGCGCTGTGCGCGTGGGTGGCGCCGGCGCTGCGAAGGCGTCTGCACGCCAGCATCGAGCCGCTGCGGCGTGAATCGGCGCTGCGCATCACGCGGGACTATCTGCGCGAGCGGATGCACCGCGCGCGGCGGTGAGCGTGCCGTGGTGCTTGGGGGTGGCCGCTACATCTTCTTCGCGAACCGGTGCCGAGGCGGAACCCCAGCGCCGCGCATCACGTCGGCATTGCCGCCGGCTCGATCGGCGCATCGCCGCCCGTGTCGCTGCCGGTGCGGCGCGGCAGGTGGCTGCGGATGCGCTTCAGCATGCGGTTCAGCAGCACCGCGCTCACCAGCATGAATCCGCCCGCCAGCACGATCGCGCGCCAATCTCTCGGACCCAGCCATGCGAGAACCGCGACCACGCCCGCCGTGGCGACCGTGGCGGCCGCGATGCGCCACGCGAGTTGTTGCGCGACCGCCGGCGATGAGATCGGCAGCAGCGTGATGACCGCGAAGAGCAACTCGGATGCGACCGTGGCATACGCGGCGCCGGTTGTGCCGTGCAGCCAGGTTCCGAGCACGAGCAGGCCGCCTTTCGTCGCGAGGTAGACGCCATTGAGGGCGAGATATTGGCCCTGGCGGTTCAGCGCGGTGTAGCTGTAGCGAAGCTGGAGCGAAAGCGACGCCGGCGCCAGCGCCCAGACCGTGATCCAGAAGATCGGGATGCTGGGTTCGTATTTGGGGAGCACTGCCGGGATCACGAGCGGCGCCGCGATCCACGCCAGCACCGCGAGCGGCAGCCCGGACACCCATTGCAGCAGGCAGAGCTGCGCCGATTGACGATCGAATTCGGTCCGATCGCCGTCGGCGAGCCGCACCAGCGCGGGAAACGTCGGCGTGCTTACGGCGCCGTGCAGGATGTTTCGGGCGGGGTTCAGCAGCTTCTGCGCGAGCAGGTAGACGCTGGCTTCGGGGCGGGTCGTCATGGCGGCGACGATGAACGTGTCGAGATGTTGGCCGAACTGGTTCGCGGCTGAGTTGAGGCCGATGGGGATCGACTCGCGAATCAGACCGCGCGTTTCGTTCCAATCGAAGCGGAGCTGTCCGCTCCATGTGCGCCCCCAGACGCACGCGACGGAGTAGACGAAGTTCAGCGCGCCGGCGATCGTCCAGGCCGCGACGGCGGCGGCGAGGCTCGGTCCGAACACGACGTACCCGAGCAGGAGCAGCACCACGAACGCGATCTTGTGGCCGAGGAAACCCAGCAGCCAGCGCCCGATGTCGCCCATGCCGCGCATGGTGCATGACACGGCCATCATCGAGCCGAAGATGATCGTGTTGAGCGAGCAGATGAAACCGGCGAGGCGGATTTCGGGCTCGGGGTAAACGAGCCAGATGACGCCGAACTGCACCGCCGCGCCGAGCAGACAGACCACGCCCAGGAACGGAAGCGAGACGGCGATGTAGTGTCCTGGCGGCTTGTCGCCTTTGGCGACGAGCTTCATGAGAATGGTGCCGGTGCCCATCTCGGTGATGAGGTTGAGAACCGCCATCACGCCGAAGAGCACGCTGAATACGGAGAAGAGGTCGGGGCCGAGGAATCGCGCGGCGAGCAGCGAGCCTGCGATCTGCGTCGCGAGGGCGGTCGGCATCAGGACAAAGCCCAGCTTGATCTGGCGCTGCACGTTCGGCATTCGAACTCGATTCACGTTGGAGATCGTTCGGTGGGGCTCCGCGCCGACCGCTTCGATTCGCCAGCGTATCGCGTGTGATCGGCGGGGTGCAAGTCTGAGTAGGATTCGCGCGGTTCCGAAATCGCGTACGGATTTCGTACGATTTATGTCCGATAAGCGTTCGTGACAATCGTGACAGCGCGATATTAGTTCAGACATTGAAAAGAGTTAGGTCGAATTGTCGGGCCGGATTTCCAGGCTGAACTTTCATGGGTTGCTCATGAAACGATGGCTTGAACTCGGAGGCGAACCGTCGTAGACTGCGGGCGAGAGGTGCGGGAGGCATTCCGACGAGGCATGTCACCCGATCGTGGGGCGGAGAACAGTCTAACCGACACGGTTGATCCTCGCGGCTCGCCGCGGGGTTGTTGCGTCCCCTGGACGCAGCGCCAGTAGTTTTGGCCGGCCGAGACTGCCTTCCCACAGCACGCCGTGAAGGGGCGCGGTGAGCCGGAGAGGAGCCACTAGGATGGGGCTGGGGAACGAAGTACGCGCACGCGGTACGGGCGTTGACGGCGGCAACAAACTGCGAGTTGGGATTGTTGCGGCCTGTCCTTTTCCCTGCAATCACGGAACTCCGGGCGGCATTCGCGAGAAAGCCGAAGCGCTTGCGGAGCTTGGTCACGAGGTGCACGTCATCACGTATGCGTCTTGCCAGCCGGGCGAGGTGCGCGGCGTCAAGATTCATCGCATTCCCGCGTTCGGCCCGGTGAACGACGTCCGCGTCGGCCCGAGCGTCGCGAAGATCTTTTGGAACATCGCGCTGATCTTCAAGCTGATCCAGGTGGTCTGGCGCGAGCGGCTCGACGTGCTGCACGGCATCAACTACGAGGGCGCGATGATCGGCTGGGCGGCCAAGGTCGTCACCGGTCGCCCGCTCGTCTACGGCGCAGTCAACACGATGATCGACGAGCTGCACACCTACAAGTTCATTCGCCCGCAGTGGCTGGCCAAGGGCCTGGCGCGGGTGCTGGACTGGGCGGTGCCGCGAATGGCGGATCGCATCGTGTGCTACACGCACGCAATCAAGAACTTCCTGGTCGATTCGGGCATCCCCGCGCATCGCGTGATGGAAGTGAAGCTCGGCATCGACCTGTCGATGTTCGCTGACGCCAAGCCCGGAAACGCCCGCGAGCGCATGGGCGTGAACGGCGAAGAGCTTGTCATGTACACCGGCGTGCTGAACAAGTTCCAGCGCATCGATTACCTGCTCGACGCGATGAAGGTCGTGCTCGCCGAGCGCCCCAATGCGAAGGTCGCGTTCGTTCGCACGCTCGATGACGAAGAGCATCGTCGCGAAGTGCATCGCGCGGCGGAGGAGCGCGGCGTGGCGCATGCCTGCGTCTACCCGCCGATCCTCGAGTTTGCGGAACTGCCGGCGTTCATCGCGGCGGCGGACCTGACGGTGGTGCCGCGGCCGGATTGCCCGGGCGTGCCCGTCAAGCTGCTGAACTTCATGGCGGCCGGCAAGCCGGTCGTGGTGACGAAGGGTTCGAGCCAGGGCCTGCGCGACGGCGTCGAGGCGCTGGTGACCGCCGACCACGATACCGAAGCGATGGGGCGTGCGATCCTGCGAGTCCTGGACGACGCGGCGCTGGCCGCGGAGTTGGGTCGTCGGG
Source organism: uncultured Planctomycetales bacterium (assembly GCA_964388675.1). Lineage (GTDB taxonomy): Bacteria > Planctomycetota > Phycisphaerae > UBA1845 > Fen-1342 > CAYMBL01. Next base: position 15,615 of record CAYMBL010000034.1, on the reverse strand, counting down.
CGCGGATCGTCGCTTACAGCGAATACGATCGTCTCGCGGCGGCGCGGCACCTGGCCGACGTCTATCGCGAGTCGATGGAATTTGGCGGCGCGGCTGCACGGCAGCGCGAGCCGATCGCGGCGGAACTGGAGTCGCCCAGCGCGGTGGCGGCCAGTCCGTCGGGGGGCAATTGAGCGCGGTTTGAAACTTGATGCGAGGTACTCGACGACCGGAGAGCCGCGCGCTGTCCGGTCGTTCGTTTGTTGCGAGGTTTCGACGCGTGAGAGAAGAGACCGGCCGGAGGCCGGTCCCCCAGCGCAGACGAGATCGAGCAAGGGGCCGGTCCCCCAGCGCGACGAGATCGAAGAAGGGTGCGAAGGCGAAGGTGGGCATGGCCCACCCTACGGGCAGACTGAGGCGCGCGAGAGAAGAGACCGGCCGGAGGCCGGTCCCCCAGCGCAGACGAGATCGAGCAAGGGTGCGACGGCGTTGGTGGGCATGGCCCACCCTACACGCGGAGTGAGTTTTCAAGACTGCCCGGCGCGATGGAGGCAGAGTGCAACGGTCGATAAGATGAAGCTATGGCCCGGCTGATTCGAAGTTTCTGCGTCTGGTACCTTTACGTGCCGCACATGGCTTTTTTGCGGCTGATCGGGCCGCGTGCCTCGATCGTGCTGGCGCGCGTCTTTGCATTCGTGCAGTGGGTGGCGATGCTGGCGGGCGGCGATCGGCGGACGCGGGCTGCGTTTCGTCGGGCGCAGCCGACATTCACCTGCCGCGAGTCGCTGGCCCGGGTCCTGTTGAACTACGTCATTCAGAAGCACCAGCGCTTCGTCGAATGGTACCTTTACCCCACGCCCGCCGGTCGAGCCTACGTCAAGTCGAGCTACCGCCTCGAGGGCAAGGAGCATCTGGACGCCGCGCTGGCCGAGGGCAAGGGCGTGGTCGTGCTCATGTTCCATTACGGCATGGGCAAGATGGTCTTTGCGGCGCTGCAGGAACTTGGCTACCGCAATCATCACCACGTGTTTCGCGGCATGACGTACGCCAAGCACACGACGGGCTATGTGGCGCGCAAGGCGCTCGAAACGTTCGTCGCGTCGGAGAAGGCGAGCGGCCTGAGCATCGTCTATCACCGTCCGTTCTTCGCGTTCACGAGCATGGCGCGGCTTTTGCGCAAGAACGAAATCGTCGGCATGAATGGCGACGGCATGATGGGCACCGAATTCGTCGAGGTGCCGTTCCTGAACGGCACGATGCCCTTTCCGACGGGGCCGGCGCGGATGGCGGCCCAGACCGGCGCGCCGATCGTTTCGATTTACGCGCTGCCGAGCGGATGGTTCTCGCATCGACTCATCGCCCACCCGGCGATTCGCTGCGCAAAAGACACGCCGGAACTGGTCGAGCGGTGCGTGCGCGAGTATACGGGGCTGCTCGACGAGTACACCCGGCGTTATCCGTGGGCCTGGTGGACGTGGAGACGGCTGGAAGTTTCGCCGGGGGCGGATGGGCGGCCGCGCTATGTGGCGCACGCCCTAGCGCAGGAAGAAGGTTCTTATCACACCGCGGAAGGCCCTGGGGCCGGCGGTGCGAACGGCCGAGCCGGCGGCGGGACGGCCGAACGGCGGGTGAAGGAAACGGCCGATGTTTGATCTGTACCGGGGCAACCCGCGGACGAGAGGCGGAGTCGAATGAGCGTTCAGAATCAGGTGGCGGAATTCGTTTGCAGCGAGATTCTCTTCGGCGACCGCGGCCGGCTGCCGGGGCCTTCCGAGCCGCTGCTGGGCGCCGGCGGCGTGATCGACTCGGTCGGGCTGCATCAATTGATCACCTATCTCGAATCGCAGTTCAACATTGAGATTGGAGACTTGGACATCGTTCCCGACAACTTTGCGACGCTCGAGGCGGTCGCGAATTTCGTGGACGGCAAGCGACGCTAGGGAAACGCGAACCGAATGCCGACGCTGCTCTCGATACTGCTGCATGACGCCGCCGCCGCCCGCCCGGAACATCCGGCGGTGAGCGACGGCAAGGACACGTTCGCGTACGCGGAGTTGGCGCGGGTCGCCGGCTTGGTCTGTGCGGAGCTGGAAGACGCCGGCGTGGCCCGCGGTGATCGCGTAGGCGTGCTGGCGCCCAAGAGCTGTGCGACCGTCGGCGCGCTGTACGGCATCATGTGGTCCGGCGGAGCGTACGTGCCGCTCGACGTGGGAGCGCCCACGGCGCGCGTGGCGTACATGATTCGCAACTGCGGCATGAAGGCGCTGGTGGCGCGCGCGGGCTACGCGGCGCGACTGGCGGGGCAGCTCGAAGGCAGCGGCTTGCAGCGCGTGATCCTGCTCGACGAGCACGCGGACACAGCGGCTCTGTCGGCCAAGCTGGGTGTGCCGGTAGCGAACTGGTCGCAGGTGTCCAAGCGCACCCCTGTCGCGGCGCCACGGCCGGTGTCGGAAAACGACCTGGCCTACATCCTCTACACCTCCGGCAGCACCGGCGAGCCCAAGGGCGTGATGATCTCGCATCGCAACGCGCTGGCTTTCGTCGAGTGGAGCCGCGACACGGTCGGCGTGACGCGCGACGATAGGCTCTCGAGCCACGCGCCGTTTCACTTCGACCTGTCCGTGTTCGATCTCTACGTAGCGGCGCTGTGCCAGGCGACCGTGTCGATCGTGCCCGACGGCGTGACGCTGTTCCCGGCGACGCTGGCGGAATGGATCGAAAAGGACGGCATCACGGTCTGGTACTCGGTGCCGTCGATCCTCGTTCAGATGATGGAGCGCGGACAGATCGAGCGCTTCGAGTATCCGCGGCTGAAGAAGATGTGCTTCGCGGGCGAGGTCTTCGCGACGAAATACCTGCGGCAGTGGATGCAGAAGCTGCCTGCGGCGCGCTGGTTCAATCTCTACGGACCGACCGAGACCAATGTCTGCACGTATTACGAAGTGCCCGGTCCGCCGGCGAGCGATGAGCCGATCTCGATCGGCATCGGCTCGAGCGGCGACACGATTTTTCTCGTGGAGGAAGACGGGCGCGTGCTGACGGAGCCGGGCCAGGTGGGCGAGATCTGGGTCGACGGCCCGACGGTGGCGCTGGGCTACTGGGGCGACGCCGAGAAGACCGCGGCGCGCTTCGTGGCTGCGCCGCAGATCACCGGTTCGGATCGGCGGCTGTATCGCACCGGCGACATGGCGGCCTGGGACGCGGAGCGCAAGCTGATCTTCAAGGGTCGACGCGATCACATGATCAAGAGCCGCGGCTATCGCATCGAACTGGGCGACGTCGAGGCCGCGGCTTACACGCATCCGGCGGTACAGGAAGCCTGCGCTGTACCGATTCCCGATCCCGCGATCGGCAATCGCATTCGGCTGATTGTGGCGCTGCACGCCGGCCGCGAGCTGACCAAGGACGCGCTTGAGCGGCACATGCTTGACGCGGTGCCGCGCTACATGGTGCCACAGGAAGTTGAGTTCCTGCCGAGCCTGCCGAAGACTTCGACTGGCAAGATTGATCGGCGAGCGCTGACCGAAGCGGCGTGTGGCGCATGAGTGCGACCGCGGCCGGCCCGCGCGTGATGCTGATCGGCTGGGACGGGGCGGTGCCCGACCTGCTGGAGCGCTTCGTCGCGGCCGGGCGCCTGCCGACGGTTGCGCGGCTGATGGAGCGCGGCAGCTTTCGCCGCCTGCGCTCGACGATTCCGCCGGTGACGGCCTGCGCCTGGTCGAGTTTCCTCAGCGGTCGCAATCCGGGCAAGCACGGGCTGTTTGAGTTCGTTGCTCCGCGGCGCGCCAGCTACACGTTTGATTACACCTGCGGCGGCCACCGCCGCGAGAAGAATCAGGATCTGCTGGCCGTGTTGAACATGTTCGGCTACCGCGTCGGCTGCGTGAACGTGCCCATGACGTATCCGCCGCGGCCGGTGAGCGGGTTTGTGATCAGCGGACTTGATGCGCCGGATGAAAAGAGCGGCATAGCGCTGCCCAAGCCGGCGTTTCATGCGGCGCACGACGCGATCGGCACGCCCTACCGCATCGACAACCGTCACCTGGGGAACATGCGGACGGATGACGACCGCGAGGCGGCGCTGCGCGAATTCATCCGCATTGAGACACTGCGCACCGATTACACGCTGGACATGATTCGGCGCGAGCCGGTCGACGTGCTGTCGATCGTCTACAACGCGACCGACCAGGTGCAGCACCACTTCTGGCACCTGACCGACCCCGCGCACCCGCAGTATCCCGGCGACGACGCGCCCGACGTACGCCGTTTTCGCGATTCGATCGAGCGCATCTACGTGGCCTGCGACAAGGAACTGCAGCGGCTGCTCGATGCGTTCCCCGAGGCCAACGTGTTCGTGCTCTCGGATCACGGCGCGGGACCGACCAGCGGCCCGCGCGTGCGGATCAACAACGCGCTTGAGCAGGCGGGCCTGCTGAAATTCGCGTCGAACAAAGGCTCGGCGCTGTCGAGCGCGGTGGGCGTGCTCGACGGTTTCCTGCGGCGCACACTGAGCGCGAAAGCGAAGGCGGCGCTGGCGCGGATGTTGCCGTGGGGACGATCGGCGATTGAGTCCATGGGGCTGCCGCCGATCGACTGGTCGCAGACGGTGGCGTTTGCGTACGAAGGCTTCACCCTCTCGCCGTCGGTCTGGCTGAATCGCCGGGCGCTGTTTCCGCAGGGCACGGTGGGCGACGGTGCGGAATACGAGTCGGCGCTGGCGCGCGTCGAGTCGGCGCTGCTCGCGCTGCGCGATCCGCGCAGCGGTGCGCAGGTGATCCCGAAGATTCACCGGGCGCGCGACATCTATCCGGGGCGCTACAGCGATTCCGCTCCCGATCTGATCCTTGACTGGTGGACCGAGCCGACCTGGACCATGACGCGCTCGCACCCCAAGCTTGCGGCGGAGCCGACGGTTTTCTATCCTCCGGCCGCCGTGATTCCAGGGCAGGACATCACGGGGATTCACCGGCGCGACGGCATCCTCGTAGCGGCCGGACCGCAGCTTGCTGCGCACGGCGCGGCGGCACGCGAGTCGGCCGACCTGTTCGATCTCGCACCCACGACTCTGGCGCTGCTGGGGGTGTCGGTGCCGGCGGACATGGATGGGCGCGTTCTGAGCGACGTGCTCTCGGGCACGCTGGCTCCGGCGGCTGCCGGTTCGACGACCGCCGCGGCGCCGGCCGACGACGAACCCGCGACGACCTACTCGGACGAGGACCGCAAGCGGATCGAGGAACGACTATCGAGCCTGGGCTACATCGAGTAGCGGCTCGCAGCAATCGGCGCAGATGCGCCCTGGGACGATGAATGGCAACTACGCCGAAACAACACAAGGTCGTGATCATCGGTTGGGACGGCGCGACCTGGGACTTGATTGACCCGTGGATCGCGGAGGGCAAGCTGCCGAACCTGGCGCGCTTTCGCGAGCAGTCGACGCACGGTCCGCTGAAATCGACCGACCCGCCATTCACCTTCCCCGCGTGGACGAGCTTCCTGACCGGAAAGAACCCCGGGCGGCATGGTGTGTTCGATTTCACGGAGCGTGTGCCGGGCACGCGGCGCATTCAGTTTGTGAACGCCAAACGCGTGCGCGCCAAGACCTGCTGGCGGCTGCTGAGCGACAGCGGGCGGCGCGTGTGCTGCATGGGAGTGCCGGTCAGCTACCCGCCCGAGCCGATCAACGGCGTGCTGATCTGCGGATTCGACGCGCCGGGAGCTGCGAGCGCCGCCGACGAGACGAGCGTGTTTCCGCCCGAGGCCTTGGGCGAGATCAACGCCGCAGTCGGCAAATACATCACCAGCGCGAACATCATGCAGCTCATGAACGACGACCGTCATGAGGAAGCGCTGACCGAAATTCTGAAAGTGATGGACCAGAAAGGGAAGACGGCCAAGTACCTGCTGCAGCGGGAGGCCTGGGACGTCTTCATGATCCTGTGGGGCGAGAGCGATCTGATCGGCCACCATTTCTGGCGCTTCTGCGACCCCAACAGCCCGCTCTACGCGCGCAGCGACAGCGCCCGCGTGCGCGAGGCGATCTACCTGGTCTACAAGAAGCTCGACGACTGGCTGCCGCAGATTCTCGAGGAGTGCCCGCCCGAGAGCGTGAAAGTGATCTGCTCCGACCACGGGTTCGGCGGCTCGGGCGATCGCATCATCTACATGAACAAGTGGCTGGCCGACAACGGCTACCTGAAATTCCAGGGCTCCGGCTCGCAGGGCGGCGTGGGGTTCAAGCTGATCAACTGGGCCAAGCTCTGGGGTCTGCGGGTTCTGCCGCCCAAAGTGAAAGCGATGGTCTTCCGCCGCTTCACCGGCATCGCCAACAAGATGGAATCTTCGCTGCGCTTCGGCGGCATCGACTGGAGCCAGACGCGCGCCTTCAGCGAGGAACTGCCTTACCTGCAGACGATCTGGATCAACGTGGTGGGCCGCGAGCCGGAAGGCACGGTCGCCCCGGGCGCGGAATACGACCGGCTGATCGCGGAGATCACGGAGAAGCTGGAGGCGTGGCGCGACCCCGAGACGGGCGAAAACGTCGTCACCGAGGTGCAGCACCGCAGCAGGATCTACGACGGGCCGTGGCTCGAGCGCAGCCCTGACCTGATCGTTCGCACCGGGTACCCCGGCGGGTATGCCTATCAGGGCAAGAGCTCACGGCACTCGAACCCCAAGGCCCCGATCGAGCGGCTGCGCATCGACGCCCCCGGCTCGATGAAATTCTATGCCGCCAAGAGCGGCACCCACCGCGACCACGGCATCTATCTGGCGTCCGGGCCGATGATTCCGGCAGGTCAGCGGATCGAAGGCGCCCGGCTCTGGGATGTGATGCCCACCCTGCTCTATTTGCTCGGAGAGCGGATTCCGGACGACATGGACGGTCGGGTCTTGCGCGATTCGCTCCGGCCGGAGTATCTCGCCGGGCACAAGATTGATTCGGCCCAGGTCAATTCCGATCGGACCGGGTCCGACGAACGTACGTACACCGAGGACGACGAGGCGGTGATCAGCAAACGCCTAGCCGACCTCGGCTATCTGGAGTAGCTTGTCCGACCGGCCGATAAGACCGGTGTGCTTGGCCTTCCCGGCGGATTGCGACGGGGCGGCGGTTTGCGAGAGCTGGGCAGGGCGGTCGCCGGCTTTCGCGAAGGGCATGCCGACGGCGCTGCGCGAGTCCGCGCGGCTGGAGAGGTGCACCCATCATGAAGAAGCGTTGGCTTCCGGCGGCGGTCATCGCGCTCACGGCGCTGGCCGCGGCGGTCACGGTCGTGTGGATGCGGCTCGAATCGCACGACGTCAAGAAATACGGCCTGCCCGGCCGCGCGCGAAAGGCGGGCGTGGGCATACCGGTGCGCACCGAGCTGATCTCGACTCAGAATTCGCCGATCGTGGTCGGCGCTACCGCGGTCACCGAGCCGTCGGGCAAGGCGACGCTGCTGGTCGGCCGCAGCACGCAGCTTTCGGGCGCGCCGCTGCGCGTGAGCAAGCTGGGACCCAACGCGAAGAACGGCGCTCGAGTGAAGGCCGGCGAACTGCTCGTCGAGCTGGACGCAGCCGCGTTCGATGCCGTCATCGCCGATCGCCGGCAGACCGTCGGCGCGGCGGAATCCAACCTTGCGACTCTCGAGAAGCTGCCCACGCAGTTGGCCGAGGACCGCGCGGCTGAACTGAAATCGGCGCTGGAGGAAGTTCGCTTCCGGACCGAGGAAGTCGAGTGGACCAAGAAGGTGCTTGATCGCGTACAGGATCTCTTCCAAAAGCGGATCTTCACCGCCGTCGAGCTATACAGCGCGCGTTCGGAGTATTCGGAGGCTCAGTCGAACCTCGTGCGTGCACAATCGCGCGAGCAGTCCGCCAAGAGCGCGCTGGTCATCGGTCCGCTTCAGGAAGGCACCAACATCGAGCAGGCGCGCGACGCCGTCAGCGAGGCGAAGCTGCAACTGGCGCTGGCGGAGCTCGACGCGAAGATCACGCGCATCGTCAGTCCGATCGACGGATTCCTTCAGAATTTCACGTTCGTCGCGGGCCAGGATGTGACGCCCGGCTCGACGGTGTGCGACGTGCTGGCGCTCGATCCGATCCGCGTGCGGGTCGATTTCCCGCAGGAGCGGCTGAACGAGTTGCAGCTCGGACAGACGGCCGAGGTCGTGCTCGATGCGTTTCCGAAAGAGAAATTCTTGGGCACGGTGACTCAAATTCTGCCCGAGATCGACGCCCGGCTGCGCATCTGCCCGGTGATCATCGAAATGCCGAATCCCGATTCGCGCATCCGTGCCGGCATCAGCGGCTTCGCGCGGATCAGCGTGAATCGTCCGGCGACGACCGTGCCGTCGGTGTCGGTAATCGAGATGCGCGAGCGCGCGATGGTCTTCGTCGTGCAGGACGGACGAGCGCGAATGCGTGAGGTGCGGACCGGTCCGGTGCTGTCGACCGGCTACGTCGAGGTGCTCGACGGGCTGCGTGCCGGCGATGAGGTCGTCATCATGGGGCAGCAGTACTTGCGAGACGACGAGCCGGTGAACACCGATTGGAAAACCTGGATGCTGCGCGGGTGATCGGGTGAGCAGCGCCGCCGACAGCGCCCCGGGTTTGTTGCAGCGTGTGCTGGCCGCCGTAACCGGGCCGCCGGCCGCGCTCGTGCAGTTTTTCGTCGGCGGGCGCGGTCTGGGCGCCCTGTTTCTGCTGGTCGTGCTGGCGCTCAGTCTGCGCGCCTGGATCACCGTACCGATCAACACCGACATCGGCGCGCTGGCGCTGCCGCTGTGGGGAAGCGCGATGTCGGTCGAGCAGGCCACCCGGCTGCTCTACGGCCCGCGCGCGTTCGCGCCGCTCGGCGTCGGCACGCTGCTGCTGGTCGCGGGCGGCATCGGGCTGCTGCTGGCGCTTTTGGTGCCGCGGCGGCTGGTGCATGGCTTCGGATTGCTGACGGTCGCGGTGCTGGCGTCGATCGCGGCGGCTTCGCTGAACCACCCGCTGCTCATCGAGGAGATGGATCGCCAGGATCAGTTCCGCTCCTACCTGATCAACACCATGACGGAGCTGGTGGACCCTTACCAGCCGCTGACTTCGCGGCCGCGCGTCGAGACGACGCCGATTTCGGCGCCGCGCGGCTCGTTCATTCGCGGATCGCTGTATCTGCCAAAGGATCGCTATCTCTGTTTGCTGCTGTGCGTGGTGGGCATGGTCTACGCGGCGCACGGCCCGGTCTATCGCCGGCTGCTGCTGGCGGCGGGCTGGTGCGTGCTGGGGGCGGTCTGCGCCGGGGCGGTGGTCGCACCGCGGGCGCTGGCGGAGGCGCGCTGGAACGACGCGCTGCTGGCCGACGCCGAGGGCCGACCCGACGACGCGACGCGGCTGATCGACGGCGCCGAGCAGCTCTGCCCCGCGCTGCGCGACATGCAGCGGACCTGGTCGCTGCGCGGCAAGATCGACTTTCGCCGCGGGCTCGACACGCCGGCGGCGCGCTACTTCCAGGGCGAGCAGTGGCAGCACTCCGGCGAGACGCGCCACACGCTCGAGGACCTCGAGGACCTCGCGTCGCAAGACCTGCCATCGCCGCACAGCAAGCGCTGGCTCAGCGATTTCTACGTTGCGGCGGGATTCCAGCACTTTGACCTGGGTTTCCGCGAGGCGGCCCGGCAGGCCTGGCGGCGGGCGTGCGAGCTCGACCCGTCGCAGAAATACCTGGTGCTCTTCGACGCGGCGCTGCGCGCCCCGCAGGAGCGGATCGCGCCCGACGAAGTCGCGCAGGTGGTCGAGCCGTTGCTCGAGGGCATGCTGGACAACACGCTGCGCTGCTCGTTGCAATCGATGCTCGCCGACATGTACTTCGAGAACGGACAGTTCGTGCGCGCCCGCGAGCTCTATGAGGCTTCGCTCGAGTCCTACCAGTTGCCCAAACAGATCAACTACCGCGGCATGCGCGGGCTGGTGGGGATGTAATGCGCGGACGCGTCGTCGGCTGGGTGATCGTGCTCGCGACCGGGCTGGCCGGCGGCCAGTTCGCCTGGAACACGTTCTTCGCGCCCAGCGCGCACGACTTCCCGATCGGCGGCAACGTCGTCACCATTCGACCGCCCGAGGGCGCCGGCGGAAAGAATCTCTACGTCCGCTACGAGTTCCACGTTCCCAAGCGGCCGCGCATCGGCTCGGTCGAGGTCATCGCGTTCGACGACCTGCGCGTCTGGCTCAACGGCGCGCTGATCGGCCGCGAAGCGCACGACGGCTTCTCGGTCTCCGCCGTCGCCGACATCACGCCGCAGTTGCAGGAAGGCAAGAACGTGCTGGCGGCGGTGGTGCGCCAGACGACGCTCAGCCATCCGCCCGAGCTGACGGTTCGCGGCTCGTACGTGCTCGGCGAGGACGAGGTCTCGATCGTTTCCGACGGTACGTGGCGCTATAGGGCGCTGCACGAACGGACGGCCGAGCATTGGATCGCGACGGATTTCGATGACTCCGAGTGGCCGACGCTGGTCACGCGCGAGCGCAATATCACCGCCAAGCAGGAGACCTCGCCGCAGGCGATGACCTCGCCGCGCCGCGGGGCGTGGGTCGGGCCGTCGGGTCTGGACGCGCGCGAGTCGACCGTGTTCGCCGAGTTCGAAGTGCCCGAGGACGTGCGCCACGCCTGGCTGCGTTTGCAGTCGACAGCGCCGTACCGGCTGGCCGTGAACGGCACGATTCTGGCCACCAACGAGGAGCAGTTGGGGACGATCCTGCCGCCGCGCTCCGCCGAATGGATCTACGACATTGCGCCCGTGGCGCAGCGCGGCCGCAACGCGGTGTCGCTGGCGCTGACGACGCTGCGTCCGCCGCCGCACGTGATGGTGGACATCGGCGTGACGGGCCGCAGCGGCAAGGAATATCGCTTCTGGTCGGATGAGAACTGGCGCTGGCGTGAGGGCATTGCGCCCGACTGGCAAGATGACGTCGCAGTCGCAAGCGCGACGCCGGTCGCGGTGGAGCAAGGCGACCTGGGCATGCTCCCGTGGAACCGTCCGCGGCGCGACGCGCGCGACCCGCCGCCGCCGAGCATTGCACAGCAGCGCGCCCTGCGCCAGACGGTGTTTGTGGCGGGCTGCGTGCTGGGGTTGGCGGCGCTCACGTGGCTGACCGATCGCGTCCTGTTTCGCGCCAGCGCGCGGCAGCGCCAATTGGGCCTTTCGCCGGCGGCGCTGGCGCTGCTGCCCACCGGCGTGCTCGCCTGGCTCGGTCATCTGATGGATTGGGACCCGCGCATCGCCGCCGAGCAGGTTTATCAGCCCGGCTATCTGTTCATCGGGCTGCTGCTGGCGCCGGCGATGTGGCTGCTGCTGGCGGCGATTCGCGGCGCCGCGGGCGCGACGCGTCCGGGCACGCTCGCGCGGAGCACGCCCAGCGCGTGGCCGATCTATCTGCTGCTGGCGGGGCTGGTCGTCTCCGGCACCTACATGCGCGTGAAGGACATCGACGCCCGCCCGCTGTCGCCGGACGAAGTTTCGATGTACCGCACGACGATGGGCCTGCTAAAGCGCGGCTGGCCGAGCATCGAGATTCACCCCGACATCCCGCCGGTGTACGCCTCGACCAGCGAACTGGTCTATCCGGGCGCGGCGCTGGCGTCGTTTGTGTTTCAGACGGATCGGCTCATCATCCGCGCGCCCGCGGCGGTGTGGGGTGTGGCGACGATCCTGATCATCTACTGGTGCACGGCCCGGATGTTCGGCCGCTGGGCCGGTCTGTTCACGGCCGCGATCTACACGTTTTCGCCGTATTGCATCGCGATGGCGAACCTGGGCCGCTATTACTCGCAGTTGCAGGCGACGACGCTGCTGGTGGTCTATTTCTTCTATCAGACGATCGCGCGCGACGGTCCGCTCAATCGCAAGGCGCTTTGGGCCTGCGTCATCAGCTTCTGCGCCATGTTCCTGAGTTGGGAAGGGTCAGCGCTGATCGCGGTGCCCATGATGCTGGCCGCGATCATTCTGCGGCGGCGCGACATCCGCTCGCTGCTGGCCGACCCACACGTCTACTACGGCATGTTCGTGATCGGCGTGCTGGTGCTGGCGCAGGGTGCGAATCGCGCGTTCGTGCAGGTCGGCCGGCCGCTCTTCGGCAGCGGCGCGTCGGAGGTGGCGCTCACGCCGATGTGGCTCTACCCGCACTTCGACCTTTGGTATTACGTGCGTTCGGCGAGCCCCAACCGCGACATGCTGCTGCCGATGGTGCTGTTCTTCGTGGCGCTGCTGCTCACGGTGCGCGGGGCGCATCGCAAGCCGGCACGGCTGCTGACGATCGTGTTTCTGGGCATCTGCATTTTCCAAGCGCTGTTCCTGCCGGTGACCGGGAAGCGCTACAGCTATCACCTGCTGCCGATGTGGCTGATGCTGGCGGGCGCGGGGCTGGTCGCGATCGGTCGCGCGCTGACTTCGCTGCGCTTCACCGATCGCCGGGCACTGCTGCCGGTTGCGCGGGGGATGGCGGCGGGCTTTGCGGCGCTGTTTCTGGTGCTGGGCAGCGGCTTCACCATCGACCTGGGCGACCTGATGGTGCAGCGCACCGCCGGCACGAATCCCGATGCCCTGAATCTGCCCCAGCAGGAGCCTTCGACCAAGTTCGTGGTTGAGCACATGCAGCCGGGCGACCTGGTGATCGTGAACGCGCCGCACGTGATCGACCACTATCTCGGCCGGCCCAGCGACTACTGGCTGCAAACGTTGATGCGGCTGCAAGCCTGTCTCGACGACAAGCGCAGCGTGGCGCTGCATCGCCTGCAGGGCGCGCAGATGCTGCCCGACGCCGGGCACGTGCAGGACCTGGTGAGTCGCTACGACCGCATCTGGTTCATCACTGAGCCGCTGTTCAACTCGCGCACGAACGTGCCGGAGACGTCGGTCTTCACCCGCGGGCACTTCACCTGCGTGTACGAGGATTTCTCGTCGCTGGTGCTCTTCCGCGGGCGAATCGACCCGCTCACCGGCGAGCCCGTGCCGTATAACATTCCCGCGTCGCTGCGCGCTCAGCAGGAAGAGACGCTGAGCGAGACCAAGGTCGAGTTCCTGCCGTAGCGGCGGATTCGCGCCTCAGGCCGAACTCGGTTTCCAATCGATCACCTTCAGCTCGACGCGGCGCGTGCCGTTCCATTCGTTCAGCAGCGGTTCGAATGCCAGCCGCAGCCGCCGCACACCCGACAGCTCTCCCGCGCGCGAGCCGCGATGAAACGCGATCGCGCGGCGGTGTGCTCCGCCTTCGCGAACGGTGAATTGCAGGTGAGCGCCGGTCGCGCCGACCGTGCGCGGCTCGTCGGCGAACTCGACCACGCTGGTCGCGAGTCGCGGGCGATGGTTGCCCATTCCGAACGGAGCCAGGGAATCGATTCGGGCGACGGTGTCGGGCAGCAGCGCGCCGAGCGGCACCTCGTCATCGAGGTACAGCCGCGGCCGCAGGTCCGCCGGCGTCAATCGGTTCGCCGCTTCGCTGAGAAACGCGTCGGTGAATGCCGATACGCGGGCCGCATCGATGCGTATTCCCGCCGCCATGGCATGCCCGCCGTGGCTTACGAGGTGCTGTCCGCACGCGCCGAGCACTTCATGCAGCGGGAAATGCCGGACGCTGCGTCCGGAGCCTTGGCCGGCGCCGTTGCTGAGCGCGATGAGCACGGTGGGTCGGCGGAATCGATCGACGAGCCGGGCGGCGACGATGCCGATCACGCCGGGGTGCCACTCGGGCGAGGCCAGCACGATGCCGCGGCACGAATCGCGGTGGAAGCCCCGCTCGACAACGAGCGCCTCGGCTTGCTTCAGGATGCCGCGCTCGACGCTCTGGCGCTCGCGGTTGCGCGCGTCGAGCTGCTTGGCGATCTCGGCGGCGCGGGCCGGACCTGCTTCGGTGAACAGCTCGACCGCCAGCCGCGCGTGTCCCATGCGACCGACGGCGTTCAGGCGCGGCGCGATGAGAAAGCCGACGTCATAGTCGTCGACGCGAGAAGATTTCTCATTCAACCCGGCGACTTCCAGCAGCGCCTGCAGGCCGGCGTTCTGCGTCTGCTTCAGCCGGCGCAGGCCGTACGACGCGATGATGCGGTTCTCGCCGACAAGCGGCACTACGTCGGCAATCAGGCCCAGCGCTGCCAGCGCCGTGGCGTCGAGCAGGAACTCGCGCAGCTCGGGCGCGACGCGGGCCGCGCCGGCGTGCGCTCGGGCCAGCGCCCAGGCGACTTTCAATGCCACGCCCGCACCGCTCAGGTTCGGATTCGGGCTGGGGCCCAGCGCGCTTGGATGCACGATCAGCGCCGCGGGCAGCTCGCTGCGCGGCTCATGATGGTCGGTGATGATCAGCTCGAGACCCAACGCCCGCGCGCGGTCGGCTTCCTGAACGGCCGTCACGCCGCAATCGACCGTGACTACCAAGGCGGGGCCGGCCTTTGCGATGTGTTCGAGCGCGTCGGCGTTCAGGCCGTAGCCTTCGGCGAGTCGGTCGGGCACGTAGTATTCAACGCGCGCCCCGCAGAGCTTCAGGACGTGCCAGAGGATCGCGGTCGCGGTCACGCCGTCGACGTCGTAGTCGCCGTAGATCACGATCCGCCGACCCGCGCGTGCCGCCTCGGTCAGGCGTTCGCCGGCGGCGACGGCGTTGGGCAGCGTTTCCGGCGGCAGCAGCCCCTTGAAGTCGGGTTGCAGGAAGGCACGCGCGGCGTCGGCGGAGTCGATGCCGCGATTGAGCAGCAGTTGTGCCACCAGCGGCGGAATGCCCGCGGCCCGCTGCAGCGCGTCACGCTCGACGTGAGGCGGAGCGATCACCCACTCGCAATCGGTCGGTACGTTCCGAATATCCCGTCTCCGCTGCCGCGCGTGGCGCAGCATACGCGGGAATCGGGCGTCGCGCGCGAGGGCCGGGCTTCGCGCCTAGGAGCAACTGTCGAGATACTCGGCCAGCACGATGCCCAGATCGCTGAGGTCGACGTCGTTGTCGTCGTCGGCGTCGCCGTCGCAGACGCCGGTGCAGCCGAAGTCCGCCAGGATGATGCCGAGATCGCTCAGATCGACGGTGCCGCTGTCGTCCAGATCGCCTGCGAGTTGGCACGGCGCCGGAACATCGAGCGCCCACAGCTCGCGCCCGGCCGGCCGGTCGTCGGCCGAGAAGAACAGTCGCCCGTTGCTGACGAGCAGGCTCTGCGGCGACGAATCGAGCGAGAGACTGTTGATATCAGCGACCATTTCGGTGCCCGCGGGCGTGCCGTTGCTCTGCCAGAGCTCTTCGCCGAAGACCCCGTCATTGGCGCGGAAGTAGGCGACGTGGCCGGCGCTGGTGAGAGCGCCGATGGCCCCGCCGGATGCGCCGGCCTGAATGTCGGCGATGCGGATGGTGCCTGCGACGGAGCCGTCGGAGGCCCACAGCTCGGCTCCGCTGACGCCGTCGTTCGCGACGAAGACCGCGAGCCCATTCACGTTCACGATCGAGTTCGGCGAAGACGCGCTGCTGCCGGGATTGATGTCGGCGACACGGACGGTGCCGGCGTCGGTGCCATCGCTGGTCCACAGCTCCGAACCGCTGGCGCCGTCGCTGGCCGCGAAGAAGAGCGTGCCGTCGACGTTTGCGAGCGACGCCGGCGAGGAACCGACCGTACCGGGGTTGATGTTCTTGACGAGCAGCGTGCCG
>CAYMBL010000033.1:0-44185 GCA_964388675.1 uncultured Planctomycetales bacterium | reverse complement strand
GCTGACGCTACCCAGGACCGGCCAAATTGCACGCCTTCGCTCGACGCGCTTGGGACGCGGTCCTGTGTGCATGCCTTCTTTGCTCACTATACGCATTCTATCCGTCTGGGTGGATTCGAGTATACAGAGGCGACGGAGTTCAGCGGATTCCTCGTGTGGATTCCCTTGTGCTTGTCGCTCCTCCTAAACATCGCGCATTTCGCGCCGAGGTGGTTGCGTGCATCCGGTGCTTCGCCGGGCTGCTGCCACGCGTGTCGCTACGATCTGACGGGGAACGTGACCGGCAAGTGCCCCGAGTGCGGGGCGTCAATGCGTCTTCGCGGTGACGGGATGCGTGATCCGTCGACTCGCGCCAACCCAGGGCCGGATTCCCGAGAGAGGCACGGTTGACTCGCCGCCGACTTGTACCGTCGCGCCGGGTAAGCGTATTCAACGCCGCGTGCCCAGCCGGCGGCTGCTCGCGTCGGCGGAACGTTGTCCGCCGGGCGCACGGGCGCGATCCGTGCGAACTTCACCTGGGACGCCGAGAACCGGCTGGTCCGCTGGGAGCCGCTGCTGTTTGTGAGCGGGGCGAAGAAGGTGGAGTTTGCGTATGATTACCAGGGTCGGCGGATCGAGAAGAAGGTGTACACCTACAACGGCACATCGTGGAGCGTCAGCGAGACGCGGCGGTTCGTCTGGGACGACTGGCTGCTGCTGCTCGAGCTGACCGACGCCGGCGGCTCGGGGTTCCAACCCGTTCGCAAGCTTACCTGGGGCCGGGATCTGGTCGCGAGAGCTCGCGAGTTGTGGCTCTGATTGAACGGCGCTGGCGGGCGCCCCGCCGATCGCGCCGGCTGTGCATCCACCGGGAACGCTCGATCACGCTGTGCTTGGAGCTCTCTGCAAGATCAAGCAGTCGCTCCGAAGCCTCGCGCTCCGCGCGGGCGACGCGCGGTGGCAGGGCACGCAAGCCGTGCTCGACCAAATCAAACAACGCGACGCCGAAGGATTTTTCCGACATAGCGGCTATACAGCAGGATAAATTGGAAAATGCTCTAGGTGTAGTGCCTCGCAAAAAACTAACGATATCATCTCTTCCCGTGTCTGATCTTTTTCAGGAGGATCAGGCATGTGCGACGAGCAATTGCGATTGTGTTGACGGACGAGCAGCGAAGCGCGCTCGGCGTGCTGGCCCGCAGCCGGACGGCTGCGGCGCGGCTGGTGACGCGGGCGCGGATTGTGCTGCTGGCCGCCGACGGCGCGGAGAATCAGTCGATTGCAGCCTCGCTGAACGTGGCCGAAGGCACGGTGCGGCTGTGGAGAAGTCGCTTTGCCGGCCTGCGGTTGCCGGGTATCGCGCGCGCACCGGCTGCAGCCGCACCGCGTGCGGACCTTCAAGCTCAGCCGCGACAAGCGGTTCGTGCAAAAGCTGATCGACGTGGTCGGAGTGTACCTGCGGCCGTCCGAGCACGCGCTCGTGTTGTGCGCGGACGAGAAGAGCCGGATTCGGGCACTCGTCGACGCCGTCGGGGCCGTAGAGATAGTCGCGCTCGCGCCACTCGGCGGCGGTCCAGGCGGCGTTGCCGGACGAGATTCGGCGTCGATACGGGGCCGGTTCGTATTCCCCGCACAAGAGCTACAGACGTCGGATGCCTGCTCCGGGGGCATGTTGCTCGGCTGGAATAAGCTTGATATTCGAATCGGGCAGTGAGGATAGGGCTTTCGCGACCCGCTCCGTGACGAACAACGGTCCAGGCAACTCAACGGTCTGGAAAATGTCGTCGCCGTTCCATGCGCCGGGGGTGATGATGACACCGATGTGCGGAGTCGTCCAGGCTCTGAAACCACAGTGCGCGCAGTCGTGCGAGACGGTCATTTGAGAAGCTTCCGCGATAGACACAGGTTGACCGGTCGTCCAGAGCACCTCGTATTCGTCGCGAAATGAGGAGGTGAACTCGGAAAGTCGCTCGTCCGGTTTTGCGGGCTGCACGTCGATCGGCGGTACGATTTCATAGCCGGTGAAGCCGAATTCCGAGAACAGTCTTCGCACACGACTGGAGACGAGGTGGACCGCGAACTTCGAGTAGACGTCGAGGATGCGCCATACGTGTTGGACGCTTATTCGAATGGGCGACCGGCGAAATGTTATCGCACGCACGCCGCACTTCGCGCACCAGATGACTGTGTGCCCGTTGTCTGGCGCGATGAAATCGAAGACCGGTCGCCGGCCACGCTCAAGCTGGCCCACGGAACTGAGAAGATAGAATTTCAGGGGACATCCTCTTTCAGTATGAATCGCAGCTTGCGGTGCGACCGCTGGCGTACGGAACTCACGCGATCACAGTATGCGCCACGCACAACGGCGTACGATACCGACTAGCGCGACGTTGTCTCATTGCGCGTGGGTGCGACAGCGCACCTTTTGGATGCTGTCCGAGAGAGCTGCGGTCCTCGAATCTCCGGGCGGGGCTCTGACAATTCGGTCACGACCCGATGTCGATCTGCTGAAAATCGACGACAGACGTAAAGACGACGCCCGTGATGCCGTCCGCCTCCGCCGCGCGACGTAAACGTTCGACGGCGAATATGAACGCGGTGCCGGCTGGCAGGAACAAGTCGGAGCCATCCCATTGGTCGTCCATGAAGTACAGACCGCGCTTGCCCGGAACGCCGCGACCGGCGGGCGACCTCGGTGGAATCACGCAACGCACCGCCCGAGCGTCATCGATCGCGCCGCATCGGCCGACGATCGCGAGCCCATGATAGTCCGGGACGGGGCGCTGCGCGCGATCGAAGAGATGGACGGGGTATGTGCGCCAGCCCGTAATCGCATGGCGAAGCAGAAAATCCACGAAGCGCGTCGATATCAGGGTGACTCCAATCGTACCGGTCCAAATGACGTCCCGCAGTCGACTGCCCTTGAGGTGAACGGCGCGCACGGGAGACGAGGGGACAAGAATCCCGTTCAGCAAGTCGAATGAGCGCTGCGCCGTCTCGTCATCCGCCGTGGCGAAAAAATCGAGCCGGTTGACGGCGGCGTCGACTAGATAAATGTGCGAGTACGTCACTTGCATTCAGAAATTGATCCTAAGGCCAAATTGTGTAGATAACTGGCGCGCGTAATTCTCAATTTCATCCGCAGTACGATCCAGTCGTAAGAACGTTCGCCAAAGATCATTGTACTCTGCGGCGCGCGCGAGGTGATCCGGTCCGTGCCACCATGCGCCGTACTTCGGGTCATGAATATTGCGTACTTGAAGCGCGCGAAATCGGGCCTCAAATTCGCGTGGAAGCATGTGGTGGGCGTGCAAGTCGCTCGGCGCGTCTGTTCGCGTGAGCACCTTGAGGTTGTGCCTGAAATTGCTTTGGTTGAATGCCTTATATGCGCGTGGGATGCCGCTGCCGGCCCTGGCGGCATGAATCGCACCGCGATGGGCTGAAAACGCTCCCATGGCGCGGGCGAGATCGCTTCCGACGCTGGCTGCGCCGCCCGCGAACTCCAGCGCGGCCGACCAACTCGGGCCTTCGTTGTACATTGCCGAGAGACCGGTGTACGCACGATAGGCACCCACCATGAGAGTGCCGCCCGGCACAAGCGACACAATCAGGCCTTCGACCGCGGATTGCATCGCCATCCGCGCAAAGCCCTGCAACAGGGCTTCCGCCATGCCGTACGCGCCTTCGAGCGCGGTGGAACGCTGCGCCCAGATGCCGGCGATCGCGTCGTCGACGTCTTCGAACGGGTCGTATTGTAACCCGCTCGGATCGCGGCGGTTGATCGGGTTGGCGGCCAAGTAGGCGTAGAGGTTGGCGCCGTCGCCGAACTGGCCGGCGAGGTCGAACGCGCTGAGCAGCACGTCGAGCGGCTGGGCGTTGCTGGCCATGGCGGCCAGCAGCGGCTGCACGGATTCGTTCGGGTCGCGGTTGAGGAAGCGTCCGAGCCGCGGGGCGTAGAAGCGGTTGCGGTTGTGGTAGGCGCCGATCTGCCCGGTGTGCAGCACCTCGGGGCTGGGCCGCACCTCCCACGAGTCGAAGAACAAACCCTGGTGGCCGACGCGGTTGTGGGCCAGGCTGGTGTTGCTGGTGCGGAACTTGGCTTCGAGCGTGCCGTAGGGGCTGAAGGTGTATTGCTCGCCCAGGCCACCGGGCAGCAACAGGTTCGCCGCGCCGGCCTTGATGACGGCGACGTCGTTGCCGCCGGCGTCGAGCAGCATGTAGCCGGGGTTGGTGCCCTGCGCGAAGAGCAGGTGCTCGTCGACGCCGTCGGGGCCGTAGAGATAGTCGCGCTCGCGCCACTCGGCGGCGGTCCAGGCGGCGGTGCAGCTCGCGACGCAGGCGGCGTCGCACCAGTCGGACTCGGCGGGGGCGGGCGTGTGCTGCGCTTCGACGATCCGCCGCGCGCCGTCGAGGAAGTAGTCGGTGCGCTGCGGCACGATGCAGCCGGCGTCGGCCGCGAGATTCAGCGGCCAGAAGAGCGCGACCCGCACGACGACTCGTGCCAAGGCGTCAAAGCGATAGTGCGACACCACGGCGCCGGGAGCGTGGGGTTGGGCGGTTGCGCCGATCGGGCCGCTGCACTCGCCCGATCCGCCGTTGCTGAAGTCCGGACGGTTGTGAGCCGGCGGCACCGCGCTGGGATCGATGACGCATAGGTCGGGATGAGGCACTGCCGTCCATTCGTAGATGGGGTCCGTCCAGCCGATCCCCGCCGAATCGAGATTGCCGTTGGGAAGGAAATCGTCGGCCGTGAGCGTGCCGGACTGATGGACCTGCACCAGGCGATTGAGACCGTCGTATTGCAGCCAATAGCCCATGTCGGGCGTGAGCGCGCCGGCGCCGATGAACACCAGGTTGCCGGCAGAGTCGTACACCATCGGCACGACGAACTCGCCGCCCGCGCCGTCGTCGAGCCGCAGTTCTTCGATGCGATTTGACGAATCCGTAGCGTGATGCGACGTGCGCGTCTCGGAGACGCCTGTTCCGGCGAAGTCGCCGGTCTCGATCACGCTGGCGGGCGGAACGGCGCCCGCGCCGCCGCTGAAGTTGCCGAGGTTGTCGAGCAGCCAGTCGATCGTGCGCGGGATGGGGTTGCCGCTGCCGGTGAGCAGGGCGTCGTTCGTGGTGTTGAGCGCGCCGCGCTGGTAGCCGACGAGCCGCTGCAATGGGTCGTATTCGTAGAGCGCGGAGCGCTTGTTGACCTGGGTGACCGTGCCTTCCTTCACCTGCGAGACGCGCGCGTGCAGCCGGTTGCCGGCCGCGTCGTAGGCGTATTCGTAGCGATGAATTGTTGCGCCGCTCGAGGTCTTGTAATGCAGGTCGATCGGTCGGCCGTATTGATCGAGCCCCGAATAGCCCGCTCCGCCGGCGTAGGTCTGCGTGACGCCGTTGTTGAGCGCCAGCGAGATGCGCCGTGCGACGCCGGCGTAGTCATACGTGGCGACGTCTCCGAGTTCGGAATCGTGAATGCGCGTGACGCGGCCCAGCAGGCTGCCGACGCCGGCGCCGTCGTCGCCGTAGTGCAGCGACACGTCGCGCTGCACGGCTTCGCCGAAGTGAGTCGGATAGGCCGTAGTCGCCAGCCGATCGAAGTTGTATTCACTCGCCGAACTGAAGTCCCTCGCGTACCCCACTATGCCGACGCGCGGCGAGAGCGGGTGGTAGCGCGTCTGAAACTCCTCGAGGAGATTGCCGCGCGCGTCGAATTCAAAGCTGCTGGCGGCGATCTGCACCTCGGCGGCGTTTTCATCGTCGCCGAAGGCACGTGCGTCGATGAGGTTGCTGCGCGCGTCGTAGTCGAATTCCATTCGCCCTACCCGGTAGGGCGGGTGCAACTCGGGCGGCAGGCCGACGTCGAACCAAGCCGTGTCGTCGACGTCCACCTGCGTGAGCCGGCCAAGCTCGTCATACGTGTAGTGCAGCACGTTCCCGCGCGCATCGGTGCGCGACGCGACCAAGCCGTCGCCGAGGTAGGTGTAGGTGAAGCTGGGTGTGGTCTCGGGTTGGCCGGTGGCAGGGTCGGGATAGTAGACCTTCCAGACGCGGCCGTTGTGCAGCGTCAGCGCGGCGCCGTTCTCGTCGACGACCGGTGCGCCGTCGTATTCGAGCTGCGTGATCTGCAGCGAGCCGTCCGCCGCCGACCAGTTGATCTGGTCGAAGGCGGTCACGCCGCCGGCGTGCGCCGGCAGCACGGCGGCGATGCGCCAGAGCCGTCCGTCGTCGTCGTAATCGTGCGCGGTGACCAGTCGCGCCGCAGGGTCGGTGTCGAGCGCGTTTTCGATCGTCAGGCGCACGCGGCCGAACGCGTCGTACTCGGTGTGGGTGGCCGTGCCGTCGGGGTTGAGCGTTTCGACGAGGCGTCCTTCGTCGTCGTAGGCGTTGCGCGTGACCAGCGCGTTCGGCAGCGGGCCGGTCGGCTCGGGCCCGTAGGTCGGCGCCACGCCGGTCGCGAACGTGCCGGCGGAGTCGTTGGTGCCGTAGTTCGCGGTGGTCGTGACGCGACCGGCCATGTCGTACCACGAGTGGACGTAGCTGACGACGCTGTTGCCGGTGGTGAGGAATTCGTCGCCGACACTGAACGCATCGTGACGGCGTTCGTAAGAGGCGCGCTGCGTCACGCGGTCGTTGGGGTCGAACGTGGACTCGCTGCGCGCGACTTCGAAAGCGCCGGCGAGCACCCCGCTGCCGAGCGACGCCGCGAGCGTGCGTGTCGCCGCCTGCCGGCCTTTCGCGTCGTAGACGGTGACCTGAACGGGGCCGTTCGGCGACTGCGTCTGAATGGCGCGATCGGCATAGTCGTAGTAGGTGGTCGTCGCGGTGTACGCGCTGCCGTCGACGATCGCGACGTCGTAGCGCCGCACCTGTTCGGTGAGACCGCGGTGGTTGTAGATCGTCTCGGAAAGCGACAGAGGCGGCGTCGTGGCCTGTAGGATCGCGGTCGCTGCGGGTTCAGCGGCTCCGGCGACCTGCGCCCGCGGGTCGACCGCGCCCAGATCGAGCCCCGGCCCGTACTCGGCGGAGAAGCGCACGCGGTCCTGATGGTCGTACCAGGTCACCATGTGATTGAGCGCGGCGCCGGTTGAATCCTCCTTGCGGACGACGACTTCGCGCCGGCGCCAGTCGTATTCGTGCACGGTGCGCCAGCCGATGCTGTCTTCGTTCGGCTCGCCGCCCACCCATTGGTTGTTCTCGTAGACGTGGAACTGGTTGACCGGTCGTTCGCGGTAGTTGCGGAGCTCGGTGAGCTGATGCTGGTCAGTCGGGCCGATGCCGTAGTAGCGCTTTTCGACCAGCGTCATGTTGTCGTCATAGGTGCAGGGCTCGGGGCTGCATTCGGGGTAACCCCAGAATGGGTGATCGTCGACGGTTCCCTGGTAGGTGGTAACGAGCCGTCCCAGCGCGTCGTATTCGTTGCGTGTGATGGTGCCGTCGGGGCCGAGCTGACGCTCGATCTGGCCGCTCTCGTGATACTCGACCTGCACCGAGAGCGCTTCGCCGTCGCCGGCTTGCGTTACGCCGACGACCTCGCCGTTCGGACCGTAGCTCGGCGTGCTGCTTGTGATTTCGTACGCGGGATCGGTGAACAGCACGGCGTATTGGCTGTGGAATTGATCGATGTACGGCGGCGGATATTCCATTCCGACTTCGGGCGGGCGCACCGATTTTTTCCAGACCATCGAGCCGCCGCTGTAGAGCGTGACGTCAATGGGTGAGAGAATCTGGCACAGTCCGCCGCCGGGCTCCTGTCCGCAGTCGGCTGTACCCGCGCCCGCCGGCGGCACGACGTCCTTGAACACCCAGACCAGCATGCCGTTGGTGGCGAGGTCGGTCGGTACGTTGCGAATCCACTGCTCGCGTCCGGCAGGCATGCGTACGCGCTGCAGACCGAATTCGCCCGCGTAGCAGAAGAGCGATTCCAGCTCCAGCGGCGTGGAGACCGCCGGATCGGGCGCCACGCGCGCCGCATCGTCGGCGTCGACGACGAGCCGCTTCAGCCGGCCGGCATCGTCGTATTCCTGTGTGGTGACGAAGTACTCGACGCGCGCCCCGCTCGCGTCCTCGCTGCCCATGCCGCGCCGAATTTCCTGCCCCTGGTCGTTGTAGGTCCACTCCTCGACAGCCCGGAACTCGCTGACGCCGGCGGGCGTCACGCGTGGCGCCGGCGGCTTGCGCGTGAGCTTGGCGACGACGGGGGGATCGAAGTCGTCGTTGGCCGGGCCGTAGGTGTAGATGTGCTCCGTGATTTCTTCTTCATCCGGCGGGACGTTCGCGAGGTTCGTCTGCGGCGTGCGGAAGCGCCGTTCGCGCGTGACGATTTCGGGCCGCTCGGGGTCGCCGTGCTCGATGGTGTAGAGGTAGTGCCGCGTGCCGGTCACGCCGTGCTTCACGCCGACGGCTTTCAGTTCGCCGTTGACCTGAATTTCGGGGTTGCCTTCCATGCGCGGCGGTTCGTACTCGTAGAAGTAGATCAGGCTGTCCTGCTGCGCTCCGGTGGCCGGCGCAACCGGGAAGTGCACGGCATTTTCGTCCTGGCCCGCCGGCCCTTCTTCGAGGACCTGCCCGGTCGCGGGGTCGACGACGCGATGCCGCCCGACGCCGCTGCGGCCGATCAGGGTCGTAAGGCCTTCGGCGTCGAAATCGAAGGTGCTTTCGCGTAGCACGACGCCGGCGACGTTCATCTCGACGATGCGGCGGTTGAGGGGGGTGTAGTTGGTAAGGTCCAGGTAGTAGTCGCCGGGAAGATTCGGCTTCACTTCATCGATGACCGTGACGTAGAACGGATGCGAAAAATCGGCTGACGCAAACAACATGTCCGAAGAGCCGACCTCGCAGTAGTCAGACGAGCCGCCCCAATGATCCATGTACCCAGCCGAAGACATGTAGTGTCGATAGGCGTGCAACAAGGCGGCGTCGACAAAATCATCCAAATGAAAGCAATCATCGAGAAGACTTCCGAAGCACGGAAAATCCGCGGGATAATTGCGTAGCCGTGTGATGCGGTAGTACTTTTCAATTCACGAGCTTCGAAGACAAAGCATTTGGCGCCGGCGCAAATCGAAGTGCACGTTGTCGGCGGGTAGCGCCGCATCGACGACAAGTTCTTCCGCGAAACTTTCTGGAGTCTCGTGAGCGTAGTCACTATCAGGTGCCTCATCGCGCATGAAGAGTGGCAGTAGGTTGCCATACTGAGTCAAGTCTTCCGGCTGTGAAGTCAAATACACTGCGTTCAGTAGGTCTAATGTGAAGAGATCGTTGTCTGAATTTAGCGGGACCTGATTGATTCCATCAACAACCAGCAGTTCATCTTGTAGTTGCTTGATCGTCGCTTCATTGAGTACGGCTCGAAGACCCGTACCGTTCGTCGCACTTGCGAAGCCGTAGTTATCATTTTGGTAACCCGTGGGGTAGCGGTAGATTGTTCGAGTGATGTTCTGTGACTCGTCTTCGCGCTTGCAGACTCGGCTCTTCAGCAGGTTGGGCGGCTGGAGCTGCAACTGGTCGCGCACGCCGACGCCGAATCCGTACGCGCGTGCATATTGCGAACCGATCTGGGAGAGTTGGTACCAGCGTGAGTCGGGCTCTTGATGGATGTAAAGGCACTCCGTCTTCCAGTTGGTGGGAAGCCCGCGCACGGCGACCACGTCGATGGACTCGTAGTCGTCAAAGGATTGGATCGGTGCGATCGCGGGATCGAAACCGGTCGCGCCCGGCTGGCCGTAGAAGGTTTCGCTCGGGATTGTGGCTTGATCGAAAGTGTCCGCGATATCACCTTCATAGGCGTGGATGCTGATCAAGGCATGCGGATACCAACGGTGATATTCGCTCGGAAGCTCCGGCCAGCCTGCGGGCTCGTGCTCCGGCGCGCCGTTGACGTTCGCCCAAATCATCGAGAAGCTGCGGTGCGTGTAAATGATCGTCCACGCAGCGGCCGATTCGCCGCTGCGATACAGTTTCACGGATCGCAGTTGCCCCTTCTCGTTGCAGTTCTGGCACTCCCAGTCGCCGTTCGCCACACAGGCGTCGGGGTCGAACTGGACGTAACTCATCACTGCCCGATTGCCGAAGCGATCTTCGATCTGTTCCAGGAGCGCGTAGTAGGGCACGCCGTATCCGCCGGGAAAACCGTGCTCCTGCGAAGGTGTTTCGTGGGCGCTGATGGAGCAGGTCCGAGCGACGGTGTCGCACGATCCGGGAATGCACGCGGGGTGCGTGCAGACCGAATCGTCGTGCGTGTGCGCGACGTTCCACATGTCCTCGTACACGCCGCGAAACGTGTACTTCAGGCTGCCACGTTGCAGCCACACACTCCACGTATCCGGCAGCGAGTACGGGTTGTTCGAGTTCGGTGCGCTCGGTTGCAAGCGCGCGTCGAACCATCGCGGCGCCGCGTAGCGCTGTCCCGTGAACAATGGGTCGGCGCCTCCCTCGCGTGAGAACGGGATCGAGTGATGCGCGTCGAGAATGAGGTAACACGTGCGCTTCTCGGGCGCGATCTCTGGATACGCGGCGTCGATGAGCAGAATCGGATTCTCGCTCATCATCCAGAACTGCCCCTGCCAGTCCCACGCACTCTCGTTTGTCGGGACCACCCCGTGGAAAGTGTGAGGTATGAAGCGGGGCGTCACACCATCTGCGTGGGTACGTACGTGACGGAAAACGGCGCTGCCGAATGGCAGTTCGAAATCGATCTCCTGATAAAGCGGAGCTCCTGTCACGAAGTCAATCAGTCCCTCGAGCGTCGGCCGCTCGCTGTGCGGCGTAGGAGTGAGGTACTGACGCCCCTCGGCGGACGATATCATCGCCAATGACGACCCCGCGCCGCTGAGTACGCGCGGCGGCAAGCTCGCCGGCGCGGGGCCGTACCAAAGCCCCATTTGGAGCGGCATGCCTAGGGGTGCCTGAAGACCGCCGGCTGCCAGGCAGGGCGATTGACCTTCCGTGAACGAGGCGGTTCCATAACACGCCGACGGCGTCTGGGCAGCCAACCGCACCGCAGTCGTCGTTGCCAGCAGGAGAGTCGCGAGTGCGCGCAGCATCTTCCGGGCCCTCGATGTTCAAGCGAATGAGCGATCAACACACGAACTGTGTCGGTCGAGCCGACTGCGACAACATACTTGCTCGCGTCGTACAGTCAATAGAAATTGCGCGCGATTCGCGCAAGCGCAGATTGACGAACTGGATAGCGACGTTCGCGGACTCAGGTGAAGACCTGAGGCGCGCTCACCATTCGAAGCGCCCAGTACTGTCGCACCTCGGGTGGACGGGCGCCCACTGGCGCGCGATTGCGCTAACGGAGTCTGCGTCGGAGCCGCCCGGCAACGGCATGCTCAGACTCAACCAGCCCGTGCAGCGCGCTGAGGAATCGAACCGCCTCGGCAACGTGACCGACCTCGGATTCGGCCGTGCACGTCGCGGGCCGGCCTCGGGCAGTCGCGCGCTTCTCAGCCCGCCGACGAGGGGTAGTCGAGAACTCCTGAGCTCGTCGACGTACGAGTGCCCGGGTGCCGGCGCCGACAGTCGAGAGATCCTGAGCTCGCCGGCGGCAGGCAGTCGAGCGCTCCGACGCCGGTCGGCAGCGGCGAAAGCCCGATCACGCCTGCTCGCCGGCCGTTCCGAGTGCGCCCCCGTTCGCGATCTTCGTGGCACATCTGTCGCGCGGCTTGGGCGTGAGCGATCGCGGCCGTCTGTCGCTCACGCGGCGCGAACGGTCACGACCCACCCCCTGCATGCGCGCTTGCAATCCGACCATCGAGGCGCGACTATCCGGCGGCGCTCGGCGCACCCGGGCAAGGTCGCCCCTGTCGAAAAGGAACGTCTGCATGGCATCGTCCGATCGGTTTGATCCGGCACGCGACAACGAATTCCGCGAGTCGGCGTCTCCGCCGCAGCATGCGAACGACGATTACGAGCTGCCGCTGGAAGGATTCAAGGGAACGCCGGACGAGATCGAGCGGCAATGGTACGAGCGGTGCTATCGCGGCCGCGGCGACAGCATGAAGCAGCTCACGCTGCGCGCGGTGCTGATGGGGTCGGTGCTGGGCGCGGTCTTGTCGCTGACGAACATCTACATCGGTCTGAAGGCGGGCTGGGCGTTCGGCGTCGCGATCACGGCGTGCATTCTCTCGTACTCGATCTGGACGTTTTTCTACTCGATCGGGCTGGCACGCACGCAGATGACGATTCTCGAAAACAACTGCATGCAGTCGACCGCCAGCTCGGCGGGGTATTCGACGGGCGGCACTCTGATTTCGGCCTACGCGGCCTATCTCATGCTGAATCAGCCCGCGATGCCCTGGTGGCAGCTCATGCTGTGGACGTTTTTCCTGGCGGTGCTGGGCGTCACCATGGCGGTTCCCATGAAGCGTCAGATGATCAACGTCGAGCAACTGCGGTTCCCCAGCGGAGTCGCGGCCGCCGAAACGTTGCGGGCGCTGCACGCACACGGCGCGTCGGCGATTCGCTCGGCGCGGGCGCTGGGCATCGCCGGAGTGCTGGCGGCCCTGCACAAGTTCTGGTGGGAAGGGCTGCGGCTGATCAATGTGAATCTCGAGCCCTATCAACTGGGCACAGCGTTCACGAAGTTCAGCGGTTGGTGGGACCCGAACGGATTGTGGGCCGGCCGCACGGTGCTGCTGACGCTCGACCCGATTTTCCTCGCGGCCGGCGCGATCACCGGGTTGCGCGTCTGTGCCAGCATGATGTTGGGCGCCGTGCTGTGCTGGTGCGTATACATCCCAATCGTGGCGGAATACGGGCTGATTGAGAAGAACTCATTTTCGGGCAATGTGCAGTGGTCGCTGTGGGCCGGCACCGCATGCATGGTGACGTCGAGTCTGGTCTCGTTCGCGATTCAGTGGCGCAGCATCCTGCGCGCGTTCAGCGGGCTCGCGGGGCTCTTCGGCGGGCGCAAGACGTCCAACGCCCAGATCGACGCCATCGAGACACCGGCGAGCTGGTTCGTCGCGGGTCAGGTATTCGCGCTGGCCGGATTGGCGTGGCTTGGAGCGCAGGCGTTCCAGATGCCGTTCTGGGAGACGACGGTGGCGGTCGTCCTGTCGTTCTTCCTGGCGCTGGTGGCGTGTCGCGTCACCGGTGAGACGGACACCACGCCCGTCGGAGCGATGGGCAAGATTACTCAGCTCACATTCGGCGCGCTGAGCCCGGGAAACATGGTGACGAATCTGATGTCCGCGAACGTGACTGCGGCCGCGGCGGGCTCCTCGGCCGACCTGCTCGTGGACCTGAAGAGCGGCTACCTGCTCGGCGCACATCCGCGGCGGCAGTTTCTCGCGCAGTTCGCCGGCATCTTCATGGGCACAGTGGTCACGGTGTTTGCATTCAACGCCATGGTGCCTGATCCGTCCGTTCTTGGCACCGCGAAGTTTCCCGCGCCGTCCGCGCTGACGTGGAAAGGCGTGGCCGAAGCGCTCGGAATGGGGCTGGACAAACTGCACCCGCTGAAGGTGTGGGGGCTCGTACTTGGCGGACTGGTCGGCGTCGCGCTGCCGCTGCTGTCGCTTTCGGTTCCCAAGCGCGTGCAGCCGTGGATTCCTTCCGCGGCGGGACTGGGGTTGGCGTGGGTCTTCCCGTGGACGAATGCACTGGACTTCTTCTTGGGAGCGGTGATTGGTCACTTCTTCACGCGCGCGGCGCCGAAGGCGTCTGAGGAATTCACCTTCCCGGCGGCTTCGGGGCTGATCGCCGGCGGATCATTGATGGGAGTCGTGCTCATCTTCTGGGAAAACGGACCGGAAATCTGGCAGAAACTCGTCGGCGGCGGTTGATTGATGCGTCGCGTTAATCGGGCGCCTCGGAGCGAACGATCATGGCCGAGTCGCTCGCACATTCCGAGATCCTCGACGCGTGGTCGCTGCTCTCGCTCGAAGAGCGCGTCGACGGGTTTCGTCTGCTGACGCACGCTGACGCCGAAGATCTCTTCTTCAGCCTGGAGACGCGCGAGCAGGTCGATCTGCTCACCGCGCTGACGCGGCCCGAGCAGCGACTCTGGCTGCGGCTGCTGCCGCCCGACGACGCGGCCGATCTGCTGCAAGCGGGCGACGAAGCGGATCGCGACGGCCTGCTGGAACTGCTCGACGACAGCACGCGCAAAGAAGTGGTGGCCCTGCTCGCATACGCCGAGGACGACGCCGGCGGACTCATGAACCCGCGCTTCGCACGGCTGCGGCCGGACATGAGCGCCGACGAAGCGCTGAGCTATCTGCGGCGGCAGACGCGGCAGACCCTAGAGACCATCTACTACGCGTACGTACTCGATTCGCATCAAGTGCTCCTGGGAGTGGTCTCGCTGCGCGAGCTGATGAACGCCGCTCCGGACAAGCGTGTGCGCGACCTTATGTGCACCGAACTGGTGACTGTCGGCGAGGACACCGACCAGGAAGTGGTCTCGAATCTGTTCGCCGAGCACGATCTGATGGTGATCCCGGTCGTCAGCGCAGACGGACACATGAAGGGCATCGTCACGGTCGACGACATCGTCGACGTGGTGCGCGAGGAAGCGACCGAGGACTTCCAAAAGATCGGCGGCGTGCAGGCGCTCGAAGCGCCGTACATGCAGGTCGCGTTCTTCGAGCTGCTTCGGAAGCGCGCGGTGTGGCTGGTCGTGCTGTTCATCGGACAGACGCTGACCGCGAACGTGATGGAGTTCTTCGAGGGGCGGCTCGGCGGCCCCGAGCCCGCAGGGATGGCGACCGCGGTGCTCATGATCTTCCTGCCGCTGATCGTCAGCAGCGGCGGCAACTCAGGCTCCCAAGCGGCGACGCTGATCGTGCGGGCGCTTGCGCTGGGCGACGTGACGATCCGTGCGTGGTGGTTCATTGCAGCGCGCGAGCTGGCGGTGGGGGCGGCGCTGGGAACAGGATTGGCGCTGCTGGGATTCGGACGAATCCTGTTGTGGCAGGCGCTGGGCTGGGGCGACTACGGCCCGCATCACGCGATGGTCGCGCTGACGGTCGCGGGAAGCCTGGTGGCGGTCGTCACCTGGGGCACCCTGGCCGGCTCGATGCTGCCGCTGGTACTGCGTTCGCTGGGCGTCGATCCCGCGACGGCTTCGACGCCGTTCGTTGCGACGCTCTGCGACGTGACAGGCTTGATCATCTACTTTTCGATCGCGAGCGTGGCGCTGCGCGGCTTGCTGTTCTGACTCTCAACAAGGACGCAGGGCGCCGGATTGCTCCGACGCCCCGCGCGTTCTCCCCGCCTGCCCTCTTGCGGGAATTACCGCTCCAGCAGGAAGAGCCGGATCGGCTGCATCAACTGGGTGCTGGCGCCGCTGATGGTGCGGTCGGGTGCGACCGAGCCGTTGCGCGTCGCGATGGCGTCGTACTGGTAGATCGCGTTCGCGTTGTAATCGGCGATATAGCCGGTGCCGGCCGCGTCGACCACGATCGCGGTGATGCGGATTCCGCCCGTGACTGCGAGAATCACGTCGGGCATGACCGCGCCGTTCAGCGTCGAGGCGTCATTGAAGATGAACACCTGCGGCGCGCCGACCGTTGACGACACGACGTACAGCGCGTCCTGTGCGTCGACGAACACGTCGAAGATCGAAGCGCCCGCGAACACGGCGCTGGTGATGGTGCGCGACTGGGCCACGTCGCCGTTGAGGTTGCCGGCGTCAGCGTAGACCAGCACGTTGCCGGCCGCGTTGTTCGCGACATAGAGGCTGCCCGCGGCGTCGAGGTTTATGCCGGACGGGTTTGAAAGCACGCCGGTGGTCCAGAAGCGGCGCGTCGGCGGCAGATTGCCGAGGAACGCGGCGCTCGACGCGTCTTCGAACACGGCGATGGAATCGGTGACGGCGGCGTAGTTCGCCGCAAAGATCATGTCAGACTGCGCGTCGATCGCGAGCGACGCCGGTCCGGCGAGCTCGGTAGCGGCGCCTTGCACGTTGCGGTCGGGCGCGAGGTTGCCGTTGACGGTCGCGGCGTCGGTGTAGCACGTGATGGCGCTGGCCGCGTAGTTCGCGACGTGCAGCGTGCCCGCGCGATCGACCACGATGTCCGCCGGTCCCGTGAGCGTGGTTGCAGGGCCGAACAGGTAGCCGTGCGGGGCCTGGTTGCCGTTGACGGCGACCGGGTTCTCAAAGCTGACGACGCCGCCGCCGCCCGCCACGAAGTTGCTCGCGAAGAGCATCGGCGCGACGCTGACGTCGATGCCGACGGTGTCGCTGGCCAACGCGCCTTCCGCGTCGGTCACGGTCACGGTGAACTTGATCGCCCCGCTGATCATCGGCGCGGTGAAGCTGGGTGCGGCCGCCGCGGCATCGCTCAGCGCGACCGGCTCGCCGCTGGTCTGCTGCCACAGGTAGGCGAGCGCTCCGCCTTCGGGGTCGCTGGCGACGGCACTGAGCATGACGAGCGCTCCGCCTTCCACGCTGAGGTCGGCGCCGGCCTCGACGCTCGGAGCCTGGTTCGCGGGAGGCGCATCGAGATCGTCATCGGCATCGTCGACGATTTCCGTGTCGTCACCGGTGTCGTTCGTGTCGCTTTCGATGGATTGCGGGCAACCGCCCATCCAGAACGCAAGGGCCGCCGTCGCCGCCGACATACTCATCCAGGACTTGCTCGCCATGAACCGCTGCATTGTTGTTCTCCTCTGAACTCGGGGAGCTCAGTTGTGCGGCGGGGAAGCAATGGGTGTGCCAGTTGTGTCGCCACGCGGGAAATCGCGCGTTGCGGGCTGCAGGGCAGGCTTTATCGAGCAGCGCGGCTGCGAAGTGGGGAACGTGCGCCCACGCGGGGAGCAGTGGATGCACGGGCTTCGCAGCCCGCGCTCTTTTCGTTCGACGGTTTGCCGTCGACGCGTGCTGCGCGGGTGAAGAACGACGAACGCCCGCCGCTTTGGCGAACTATCGCTGTCACGCTTATTTTTATGGATGACGCGCGCGTGCGCGTCAGGGATTCTCGCCGATCGGCTGCGCGACCGGCGGGTCGAACAGCGGCTTCTCAGAAGTGCGCAGCTCGACCGTGAGGTAGCCGCGCGGGCCGTCGGCGCTCGGTGGGTCTTCGTGATAGACGGTGCGCGCTGCGAGGCGACCGATCGCGACGACACGCCGCAACGATTGCACGGGGTCGAGGAAAGGCAGCGCGACGCGCACCGACTGCTCGGTGCCGTTGCGCTCGATGATCAGGTCGACCCAGCGTGCGTGTGCGCGACTTTGCAACGCGGTTTGAATCTCAGGAATCGGCTGCGAAGTCGCGAAGCGCTGTTGATCGACGCCGAGCAACACGTCATCGCGGCGGAGGACGTCCGCCGCGGGGCTGGACGGCAGCACGTTCAACACGCGGAGACGGCGCTGGGCTGCGTCCTGCTCCACGTCGATTCCGAGTCGGAGCGTCTGCGGCTGTCGCGCCCGCCACCAGGTTTCGTGCAAGCAGTCGGGAGCGGTTTTCTCGAGGTGGCCCAGCCACGCTTGCCCCAGGTCGGCGACTGCGCCCCACTGAATGACCAGCAGGTTGCGGCTTTCGGGCGTGATGGTCTGACGCGGCAGGCGAAGCACCCGCGCCAGGCCCTCGATGCGTCCCTCGCGCGCCTGCACGAGCTGGCGCAGCCACTCGGTGTGTGTTGCGATCAGCAGATCGCCGTCGTGCACCATCCACGTCAGGTGAAACTCGCCCGGGAATTTCACGCCGATCGCGGCGGCGAGTCGCGTGAGATTGAGTTGCAGGGCGACGCCGCGGCCGACGCCGATCTCGCGGATGCGCGGCAGGCCTTCGACTCCGCGTGCCATGCACAGCACGTTGTAGACGGTGGCGCAGGACTCAGCGAGAGCCGTGAAGCTGGCATCCGCCTGCTGGGCGTCGCTCGTGCCCAGCAGCAGCGCAACGGCCGGCAGCGCCGGCGACTCGTCGGTCGCGCGGACCGTGCCGACCGCGACCGCCGTCGCACCCGAAAGCGCATTGATCCAGCGCGTCACCGTTTCCGACTGCTCCGGCATCTTGAGCGCGATGCGGAGGGGGTTGCGCTCCGGCAGGCGTTCGAGCCCCGCGCGCAGTTGATCGAAATCGACCCATCCCTCCCAACCGACCAGCGTACGATCGGGCAGGGAAGTAAGCAGGCGGCTGCCGCGTTGCGGCGGAAGCGCGGGCGGCGCGGCGCTGGGCGCGTCACCGGCGGCTGTGAAATGCAGCAGATGCGCGTCGCGATGCAGCGCGATCAACAGCGCACTGCTGGCGGCGAATCCGGACGCGGTCGCGGGGGCGGACGTCGTGGCGGCGGTCGGCATGCGTGCGAAAAGCACCGCCTGTGCATTCGCCGGCGTGCGCGCCAGGAGCCGCTGCAGGTCGGGCGAATCGGCGAGCGACGGTCCCTGCGGGTTGGCGTGAAACGCGAGCACATGCTCCAGCAGCCCTGGGTCGGCCGGCGTGTCGCCGAAAGCAAGCAATCCGTCGAGCGCCGCGACGCCGAGATTTCCGGGGAGTTTGTGCAGGATCGAGGATTGCTCGGACGGCGCGGCCTCCCAGCGCCGGAGCCATTCGGCGGGCGCTGTTTCAGGACGACACAGAACGACGCCGTCCTGCGCGCGGCGCAATCCTGCGCCTACGAACGCGACCTGCTTGCCGAATAAGGCGGGGATCGCTTCCTGCGGCTCCATTCGCACTGCGGCGCGAATCTGCTCGCGCCAGACCGCGACGTTCTCCGGGCGCGCGGGCTGGCCGGTGAACTCGGCGAGCGTGGCCCACAACTGCGGTTCGGTGAGCGCGGTCAGCAGGTCGGCGGCGTCGCGCGCCTCGACGAAAAGCCCCACATCCGCGGGCACATGCCGGGCCAGATCATCCGCGCCGAAGAGCGGCGCGCAGACGGCCACCAGCAGCGCGGGCAGCAGGCGAGGAAGGCAACGGTCAGAGCGAGTAATGCGTGTCCTCCGAGACCGCCGACTCTTCGGCCGGCGGCGAAGCGTTCGGGAGGAGCGCGTGCAGAACGCGAGTCAGCGGATCGGATGCCAGCAGGTCGGCGACGTCGTCGGAAACCGCGGAGCCCACGAACAACTGGCGCAAGGCGCTGACGTCACCGAGCACACCCGCCTCGACACCGGGGACCTCAACGCCGGGGCTGAGCAGATTTGACGCACGCAGCGTGAGCTTGGCGCCGGGGTCGGCAATGGGCGCCGGCGCGCTTCCGCGCGGCCATTGCTGAATCAGAATGACCGCGAACAGCACAGCGGCGGCAGCCTGAAGCGGTACGCGCAGCATCGGTGAAAGCCGCCGCACACGCGGCTCCGGGCGGGCCAGCGCGATGGCGGCGAGCACGCGATCACTGAATCCGTCGGACAGCGCGGGCGTGTCGCGATCGCGCTCCAGCACCGTCGCGCAGGATTCCATCAAAGCGAGCTTCTGCTGGCAGAGGCGACAGCGCAGGCGATGCGTGTCGAACTCGAGCCGCAGCGTGCCCGAAAGCTCGCGATCAAGGTATCCCTCGAGCAGTTGCTCGAACTCTGAGCAGTTCATGGTGCGTGTTCCCGCAGGCGGCCGGCGCGGCGAATGCCTTCGTCGGACCAGTTTTCGAGTAGTTCGGGGCTCAGCAACTCGCGCAACCGGGCGCGAGCGCGATGCAGGTGGCTTTTCACCGTGACCGCCGGAATGCCCAACACCTGTCCGATGTCCTGGCAGCTCTGCCCCTCGCGATAGAACAGCAGCACGGCAGTGCGCTGCGGCGGCGTCAGCCGATCGACCGCGGCCCAGACACCGTCGTGCAGCCGGCGCGCGGCTTCGCTCGCGGCGAGCGATTCGCCGGCGGTGGGCTCGGCCGGAATCTGATCGAACTCCATGTCGCGCAGCGCAGCGCGCTTCTTCCGCAGGTTGTTCAAGCAGAGGCGGTAGCCGATCGTGAACAGCCAGGTGCTGAAGGCGTAGTTGGGGTCGAAGCTGTCGAGCGACTGGTACGCCTTGACGAAGGCCGTCTGGCAGATGTCCTCGGCTTCATGGTGGTTGCGGAGCATTCGCCACACAAAGGCGAAGAGGCGGTCCTTGTGCGCGTCGACTAGGGCGCGATAAGCATCAGCGTGCCCCTGGCGGGCCCGCGTGACCAATCGCAACTCGTCGGCCCGTGCGAGGCGCTGCTCGCCGACGGGCTGCGCAGGTTCCATATTCGCCACCTCTTGTAGTCCGCGAACGCCGGCCGGTTGCGGGCCGCAAGTGCATTGCGTTGCCGATCGCCAGCGGACCTGTACCATAATAGTCCATGCCGAAACCAGCCGCCGCCAGCCCGACCATTCAGAATCGGCGTGCCGCGCACGACTATGAATTCGTCGAAGTCTTTGAGGCGGGAATTGAGTTAACTGGCAGTGAAGTTAAGAGTTTGCGCGGCGGCAAGGCCTCGCTGGACGGCGCGTACGCGACGGTGCGGGGGAGCGAAGTTTGGCTGCGGGATTTCGACATTCAGCCTTATCCGATGGCGGGCTATGCGCAGCACAAGCCGAAGCGCGAGCGTCGGCTGCTGCTTCATCGCGCCGAGATTCGAAAGCTGGCCGACAAGGTGACACTGCGCGGATTGACGCTCGTGCCGCTGCGAATTTTCTTCAGCGAGCGCGGTTTCGCGAAGGTAGCGATCGCCCTGGCACGCGGGCGAAAGGTCCACGACAAACGTGACGCGATCAAGCAGCGCGACATGAATCGCGACGCGGCTCGGACAAGGCGGCGGGGGCGCTGAGGCCCCGTGGGGCACTTGGCAATGTGTGGCGGCGCGGCTACCATCCCGCCGATTGATGGTTTCGGGTGCAGCGGCCCACCCCGCAAACTGCGGGGTTCGCCATTTCCGGACGAACGGCCGGCTGCGAGGCGCGAACGAATGGGTTGGAGGAACTGGTAGTGCCAGACTTGGCGGAAATCGAAAGCAAGGTCAAGAAGATCGTCGCGGAGCAGATGGGCGTGGCGGAGGCTGAGATCAGCCGCACCACCTCGTTCGTGAACGACCTGAACGCCGACTCGCTCGACACCGTCGAGTTGGTGATGGAATTCGAAGAGCACTTCGACGTGAGCATTCCGGACGACGAGGCGGAAAAGATTCAGACCGTCGGGGACGCGATCGACTACATCGCGAAAATCGCAGCAGGCAAGTAGGACCGAAGGCACATGCGGCGGGTCGTCGTAACGGGAATGGGCGCGATTACGCCCCTTGGCGCTTCCGTGTCCGCGCTGTGGGATGGCCTCATTGCAGGCCGATCCGGCATTCGTCCGGTCACGCGCTTCGACGCAACGATGTTTGACGTTCGCTTCGGCGGCGAGTGCGTCGATTTTGATCCGGCCCAGTTCATCGATCACCGGCAGTCGAAACGCATGGATCGGTTTACGCAGCTCGCATTCGCGGCAGCGAAGCTGGCCATGGAAGATGCGGGCCTGACCGGCGGCGCGCCCGATCCGTTCCGGGCGGGCGTCATCGTCGGCAACGGCATCGGTGGGCTCGAGGAACTCGAAGAACAGCACAAGC
Source organism: uncultured Planctomycetales bacterium (assembly GCA_964388675.1). Taxonomy (GTDB): domain Bacteria; phylum Planctomycetota; class Phycisphaerae; order UBA1845; family Fen-1342; genus CAYMBL01. The sequence continues at coordinate 22,762 of CAYMBL010000033.1, read as the reverse complement.
GTCTGCTCGACAAGGGGCCCAGCCGGGTCTCGGCGTTCACGATTCCCAAGCTGATGGCGAACGCCAGCAGCGGCCACATTTCGATCGCTTTCAATCTGCAGGGAATCAACACCGCTGTCGCAACGGCGTGCGCGTCGGCCGGCAGTGCGATGGGCGATGCCTTCAACGCGATTCGCTTCGGCGTGGCCGACAGCATCGTGACCGGCGGCTCCGAGGCGGCGCTCACGCCGCTGGGGCTGTCCGCGTTCGCGGCCATGAAGGCGCTCAGTACGCGGAACGATGACCCCACTCGCGCATCGCGCCCGTTCGACAAGGATCGCGACGGATTCGTGTTGAGCGAAGGCGCGGGCATCTTGGTATTTGAAGAACTGGAAGCCGCCGAACGACGCGGGGCCAAGATTCTCTGCGAAGTCATCGGTTACGGCGCCACCGGCGATGCCGGCGACATGGTGCAGCCCGACCCCGAGGGCAAGGGCGCGGCGCGGGCCATGGCGGCAGCGCTTCGCGACGCACGTGTGAACCCCGATGTGATCGACTACATCAACGCGCACGGCACGAGCACGCCGCTCGGCGACGCCGCCGAAACGCGAGCGATCAAGTCAATCTTCGGTGCGCACGCGCACCGCCTGGCGGTAAGCAGCACCAAGAGCGCCACGGGTCACACGCTCGGCGCCAGCGGCGGCATCGAGGCGGTTGTGAGCGTTCTGGCGCTGCGCAACAACACGCTTCCGCCGACGATCAACCTGCAAGAACCCGATCCGGCCTGCGATCTGGACTACGTGCCGAACACCGCTCGCGATGCGCGGCTCACCGTCGCGATGAGCAATTCGTTCGGTTTCGGCGGGCACAACGCCTGCCTCATCTTCCGCAAGATTTAGCCGTGAAGAAGGTGGGCACGGCCCACCCTGCAAACGCTCCTGAAGAAGATGGGCCCGGCCCACCCAATAAACGCTCGAAGGGCGCGGCCCACCCCACAAACGGCGTCCCAATCCGCAAGCTCTAGCCGGCTTGGGCCGACGTAGGCGCAACCGCGCTCCGGCGGTACGCTGCGCGAGATGCGCTGTTCGTCGTTGCACCCCGTCACAGAGAAGCCATGCCGCGCGACTCCCGCATACGCCGCGTACTGATCATCGGCAGCGGTCCGATCGTCATCGGGCAGGCGTGCGAGTTCGACTATTCCGGAACTCAGGCTTGCCGCGCGCTCCGCGCCGAAGGCATCGAGGTGGTGCTGCTCAACAGCAACCCCGCGACGATCATGACCGATCCGGAGCTCGCGGATCGCACCTACCTCGAGCCGATCAACGCCGACGTGCTTGACGACGTGCTGGCGCGCGAGGCGCTGGGCGGGCGGGCGGTGGACGCTCTGCTGCCGACCCTCGGCGGACAAACGGCCCTGAACTGCGCCATGGACGCGGCGGATCGGGGGATTCTTACCCGGCATGGCGTGCGCATGATCGGGGCGAATCGCGAGACGATTCGCCGCGCCGAGGATCGCCTGGTCTTCAAGGAAACGATGGTCGCCGCCGGGATCGACGTGCCGCGCTCCGGCGTGGCCGAGAGCATGAACGATGCCTGGCGCATTCTGGATGAGGTGCGGCTGCCGGCGGTGATCCGGCCCGGCTACACGCTGGGCGGGTCGGGCGGCGGGGTGGCGCGCACGCGCGAGCAGTTCGAGGCGATCATCGGAGACGGGCTGCGGCAGTCGCCGATCGGGCAGGTGCTGATCGAGGAGGACCTGACCGGCTGGAAGGAGTTCGAGCTCGAGATGATGCGCGACCGCGACGACAACGTCGTGGTCGTCTGCTCGATCGAGAACCTCGACCCGATGGGCGTGCACACCGGCGACTCGATCACCGTGGCGCCGGCGCAGACGCTGACCGACAAGGAATACCAGCGCATGCGCGACGCCGCGATCCGCGTGATGCGTGCTGTCGGCGTCGAGACCGGCGGCTCGAACATTCAGTTCGCGGTGGATCCCGCGAGCGGTCGCATGGTCGTGATCGAGATGAACCCGCGCGTTTCGCGCAGCTCGGCGCTGGCGAGCAAAGCGACGGGCTTCCCGATCGCCAAAATCGCAACCAAACTCGCCATCGGCTTCACGCTCAACGAGATTCGCAACGACATTACCCGCGAGACGCCCGCCTGCTTCGAGCCTGCGATCGATTACTGCGTGGTGAAGATTCCGCGCTTCGCGTTCGAGAAATTCCCCGAGGCCGACGAGACGCTCACGACCTCGATGAAGAGCGTCGGCGAGGCGATGGCGATCGGCCGCACCTTCAAGGAAGCGCTGCAAAAGTGCATTCGCTCGATGGAGATCAAGCGCTACGGCTATGGTCTGCACGGCGAGGATCGCTGGCTGCAGGCCGTCTTCGGCCCGCGCGCGCTGAGCGACGACCACGATACGTGGATTAGCGCCGCGGGCCTGGCGGGAAACGCCGCGACCGCTGCGCAGCCGTTCGTCGGCACGCTGGCGGGCGAAGCGCCCGCGGACTGGCGCGAAGACGCCTCGCAGCGCTGGCCCATTCCGGACGAAGTGCTGACCAAGAAAATCGGCACGCCGTGCCAGGGGCGGCTTTACTACATTCGCTACGCGTTCAAGCTGGGCTGGACCGTCGAGCGCATCCACGCGCTGTCGCGCATCGACCCCTGGTTCCTGGATCAGCTCGCGGAGCTGGTGCGCTTCGAGGACCGGCTGGTCAGCTTTCCCATTCGCGGCGGCGCGGCCTTGCGTGTCACGCCGGAGCTGCTCAGTCTGTTCACGCAGGCCCGAGCGCTGGGCTATGGCGATGCGCAGTTGCGCGCCGCGTGGCGCATCGACCAGGCGACGCTCGACGCCATTCGCGCCCAGGCCGACCGGCCGGTGTTCAAGCTCGTGGACACCTGCGCCGCCGAGCTTGAGGCCTATACGCCTTACTACTATTCGACGCACGAAGCGAGTTTCGCCCAGATTGTGCGCAGCCCGGCGGCGGTCAGCGAACTGCGGTCGCACCAGCAGTCGCGCGGGCGCAGCGAGCTGGGTCCGGCGCTGCGTGACCTGGGCGTTGATCATCCTCACCGCTACAAGGTGCTGGACGACGAGCATGTACTGGTCGAGACGCACGACGATGAGCTGCGCGTCAGCGACATCGAAAAAGTCATCGTGCTCGGCGGCGGCCCGAATCGCATCGGCCAAGGGATCGAGTTCGACTACTGCTGCGTGCATGCGGCGCAGGCGGCCAAGCAGCTCGGATTCGAGACCGTGATGATCAACTCCAACCCCGAGACGGTCAGCACGGACTACGACACCAGCGATCTGCTGTTCTTCGAGCCGCTGACGCTCGAGGACGTGCGCACGATCTGCGAGCGGCTCAACGGGCAACCGTTCCGCCCCGCGCGGCGGCGCGAGGACAGCCGTCCGGCGCGGCGCGTCCGCGGCGTGATCGTGCAGTTCGGCGGCCAGACGCCGCTGAATCTGGCCCAGGGCCTGTATGACGCGGGCGTGCCGATCCTCGGAACCTCGCCGCACAGCATTCACCTGGCCGAGGACCGCGAGCAGTTTCAGCAGGTGCTGAAGGAGCTGGGCCTCCGCCAGCCGGACAGCGGCGTAGCGTATTCGCGCGCGGAAGCGGCTCAGGTCGCGGAGCGGATCGGGTACCCGGTGATCGTCCGCCCGAGCTACGTGCTGGGCGGGCGCGGCATGCAGGTGTGCAACAACGTGAGCGATCTGCTGCGCTTCATCGAGGGCGCGCTGAAGGCCACCGATCGCGAGTTGAACATCGACGCACAGCATCCGATTCTGATCGAGAAATTTCTGCTCGACGCGATTGAACTCGATGTCGACGCCATCGCAGACTACGGACGCGACGGCACGACCGACGGCCGCTGCGACATCTGCGGCGTGATGGAGCACATCGAGGAAGCGGGGATTCACTCCGGCGATTCGTGCTGCGTGCTGCCGCCATACTCGCTGTCGCCGGCGTTGCTCGACGAGATCAAGCACCAGGTGAAGCTGCTGGCGCGGCGGCTGCGCGTGTGCGGGCTGATGAACGTGCAGTTCGCGATTCAGGGACGCACGGTGTACATCATCGAGGTGAACCCGCGCGCCAGCCGCACGATTCCGTTTGTCAGCAAGGCGACCGGCATTCCCTGGGCGAAGGTCGCGACGCAGGTCATGGTCGGGCGTTCGCTGGATGAAGCGCTGGCGCAGGTCGCCCCTCCTGAGCGGGCGCCGTCGGCGCTGCGGCACGTGAGCGTGAAGGTGCCGGTGTTTCCGTTCCGCAAGTTCCGGGGCGTCGACTTCGTGCTCGGCCCGGAGATGCGCAGCACCGGCGAGGTCATGGGCATCGACGAGAGCTATCCGCTGGCGTTCGCGAAAGCGATGCTGGCGGCGGGGCTACGGCTGCCGTTGTCGGGGCGTGTGCTGATCAGCGTGAACGACCCCGACAAACCGCGCGTCATCAGCATCGCCCGCGATCTGCACGAGATGGGATTCGACATCTACTCGACGATTCGCACGCGCGACACGCTCGAGGCACACGGCATTCCGTCGCGACTGGTGAGCAAGCACGACGGTCACGGTGCGCCGTTCCTGGCGGACCTGATTCGCGATCGCCAGCTTGATTTGCTGATCAACACGCCGATTCACACCGGCAGCGCCACCGAGGAAGGGCGCTGGCGGGCGCTGAGCATTCAGCTCGGCATCCCGCTCATTACGTCGCTGGCGGCAGCGCGGGCGGCGGTCGGTGCGATCCGGGCGATGCGCGGCAACGAACTGCGGCCCAAAGCGCTTCAGGAGTACCTGGCACGCGAGTAGCCGGAATTCTCTGCGTGCGACCGGGTGGATTCTCGTAGGCAGGGGGATGAGCATCATGCCGACGCTCCTGCGATTCGACGCGCCGGGTTATCTGGCTCTGCTGGCGCTGTTGCCGCTTCTGGTCGCGTTTTCGTTCCGCTCGCTTGCTGGGCTGGGGCCGGTGCGGCGCTGGGTGGCGCTGACGGCGCGCGGGCTCGTGCTGACGCTGCTGATCCTGGCGCTGGCCGGCGCTGAGAGCATTCGGCGGACGACCGACCTGGCCGTCATCTTCCTGGTTGATCGCTCGAACAGCATTCCGCGCGCGCAGCAGAATGAGACGTTCGAGTTTGTTCGTTCGGCGTCGTCGGCGATGGACGCGATGCGCGACCGCATGGGCGTGATCGCGTTCGACGGGCGCAGCGGCCTCGAACAACTGCCCATGGCCGGTCTCGGCATCACGCGCATCAGCGATCCGCTTACGCCCGACGAGACGAATCTCGAGAGTTCGCTGCGGATGGCGATGGCGCTTTTTCCCGCGGACACCATGCGGCGCGTGGTCGTGCTTTCCGACGGCAACGAGAACGTCGGGCAGGCGCTCGAAGAGGCGGAGCTCTACGGCGCCGCCGACGTGCCGATCGACGTGGTCCCGTTGCGCTATTCCCACGACAGCGAAGTCGTGTTTGAGCGATTGACCTCACCGCCCTCCGCCAATCTCGACGAGACCGTCAAGCTGCAGATGGTGTTGCGATCGCAGCGCCCCGTGCGCGGCGAATTGCAGATTTTCCAAAACGACCAGCTTGTCGACCTCAATCCCGGACCGGCCGCCGGACTGCCCGTGGAGCTCGAGGCCGGTGCGAACCGACGTGAAGTGTCGATCCCCCTGCGCACGGGCGGCGCACACCGTTTCCGAGCGGTCTTTCAGCCGCAGGACGGCGCCGCCGACACCATTCTCGCGAACAACGAAGGTCGCGCGTTCACCATCGTGTCCGGTCAGGGAAAGGTGCTGATCCTCACGTCCGGCGGCACCACGGACAAACGCGACGACGAAGCCGGGGCGCAGCTTTTGGCACAGGCCCTGGCGCGGGAGCGCGTCGACGCAACCGTCGAGATCGCGGGCGCCGAACCGATCGACGTCGTGCGGCTGCTCGCGTACTCGGCGGTGATTCTGAACAACACGCCCGCGAATCTGTTCGTTGAGGCCGAGCGCCAGGCGCTCGCGTCGTACGTGCGCGAGCTCGGCGGCGGACTGATCATGATCGGCGGCGACGAATCGTTCGGCGCCGGCGGCTGGATGGACACGCCGGTCGAAGAGGTCATGCCGGTCAGTTTCGACATCAAGAGCAAGAAGCAGATTCCCAAGGGGGCGCTGGCGCTGGTCATGCACGCCTGCGAAATCCCCGAGGGCAACTTCATCGGCGAGCGCGTCGCCATCGCGGCGGTGAAAACGCTCAGCACGCGCGATTTGGTGGGTGTGCTCTCCTATCGCTGGAACGCCGGCGCCACCGAGTACTGGGACGTCCCGTTGCAGGAGGTTCGCGACAAAGCACGCATCATCTCGATGATCAAGCAGATGCAGATGGGAGACATGCCCGACCTGCATCCTCAGATGCGGGCCGCGGTCGACGCACTGATGGAGCGGCGCGACGCGGGCGCCCGGCACATGATCGTGATCTCCGATTTCGACCCCGCGCCGCCGCGGAATGACGTCATCGACGACATGAAGCGCCACGGCATCACCTGTTCGACGGTCGGCATCGGCTTCGGCGGCCACAACGTCGACATGGGCAAAGCCCGCTGGATCGCGGATTCGACCGGCGGCCGCGCCTACGCCACGAACGACTTCAGCCAATTGCCGCAGATTTTCATCAAGGAATCGCGGATCGTGCAGCGATCGCTGATCAACGAGAATCCGTTTACGCCGCGGCTCGCCGACGGGCTTTCGACGCTCGTGGAAGGATTGGGCGGCGAGGCGCTGCCCGCGCTCGGCGGCTACGTGCTTTCCACGCCGAAGCCGCTGGCCCAGATTCCGCTGGTGCGTCCGACGGACGAGGGCAGCGACCCGATCCTCGCACATTGGCAGGTCGGGCTCGGCAAGAGCGTCGCGTTCACGAGCGGCATGTGGACGCGCTGGGGTTCGGATTGGTCAGAGTGGCCCAAGTTCAGCAAGCTGTGGGCGCAGATCGTGCGCTGGGCGTCGCGCGAGGCGTCGCCCGTGCAGTTCGACGTCTCGACGTCAGTGCAGGGCGGCGTGGGAAAACTGCGGGTCGACGCGCTGGATAAGAATGCGGCCAGCGTGAATTTCCTCACGATGGAAGGCGCACTGGTAAATCCCAGCGCCGAGGCCACCCAACTGCGCCTGCAGCAGACGGGGCCGGGACGCTACGAGGCGGAGTTCGAGGCGCGCAGTCCGGGCAGCTATGTCGTGAATTTGGCGTATCGCGTGGGCGCCGGCGCCGACGCGGTGCAGGGTTCGCTGCAAACCGGGCTTTCCGTCGCGTTTTCGCCTGAATACCGCGAATTGCGCGGCAATGAGTCGTTCCTGAGCCAGCTCGCCGAGCGCACCTCCGGCCGGGTGCTCGACGCCGCGACGCCGTCCGGCGTGTTCGACCGATCGAGCGTGCAGCCGGCCGAAGTTCGCCGCCCGATCTGGGAAGAGCTGATTCGCTGGATGCTGGTGTTGTTTCTGGTCGACGTGGCGGTTCGCCGAATCGCGATCCACCCGGTGGAGGTCGCGCGGCGTATTCGGCGGTATATTGGAGAACTCGCCTCACCGCGGGGAGACGCCCCGCAGAGCGAGGCGGTTCTGACGACGTTGCGCGACGCGCAGTCGCGGGCTCGTCAGGAGTCCCGTCCCGCGGGCAGCGCTCCGGCCGGTCCGGAGCGATCGCGCCGTTGGGAGGGGCCGGCGGCGGACGCGCGTGCGACCGAACGCCTCAACGAGGTGTTGGGAGGGGCGTCGGAGCTTAACGCGCCGGTTGTGGCGCGACCGACGAAAAAGAAGCCGCCCACGTCGGAGGCGGACTTCACCTCGCGGCTGCTGAAAGCCAAGCAGCGCGCTCGCGACACGCTGTCGGATCAGGACAAACAGGAACCCACCGGGTAGCGCGTCGAGTGCGGCGCGGCTCGCGGCGGGGCGGAGTGAGACGCGTATATGGCTGCAACGGAGCTGCTGGAACTCGCCAAGTCGGGAGATTTCGAAAAGTTCGAACGCCGCTGTCTGGAAGCCCTTGAAGGCGGCGGAGTCGAACTGGCGCAGCTCGCGGGGCCGTTCCGACAGCTTGAAAAGCAGCCGCTGACGGTGCGCGTCGCGACGCTCGGCCAGGTGATTCTTGAGCAGCGCGATGCGCGCTCCGATCCGGGCGCGGCGCTGGCGATCGCCCGCGTCTCACTGCTCGCCGATCCGCAGAATGCGTCGCTCCGCAGCCGCGTGGTGACGCTCTACCGCGATACATTTGAGCAGCGTTCCGGGTTGGCTGCTCTGCTCGACCTGTCGGGCCTGGAAGCCGGCCGACCGGTCCGCAGCGCGATGCGCCTGCTGGACTTCTGCCTGAGCGCCAATCCCGGCGACATCCTCATCAGCCGCACCGAAGCCGCGATTGTGGAAGTGATCGACGTCAACCTGGCCGAAGGCCTGATCACGCTGCGCCGCGACGGCCGGCCGCGCACGGTCTCGGCGCTTGAGCTGTCGCGCGAATACGAGCGCGTCGATCCCGAGGATTTTCGCGTGCTGCGGCAGATGCGTCCCGAGCGGCTGCGCGAGCTGCTGGCCGAGGACCCGGTGCGCGTGATCGTGAATCTCGTGCAGGCGCATGAGGGCACGCTCGATCAGAACGCGCTCAAGCACGAGCTTTGTCCGCGCTTCATCGCCGAAAAGGATTGGTCGCGCTGGTGGACGAACGCGCGCACGCAGTTGAAACGCTGCCCCAACATCACGCTGTCGGGCCGCGCGCCGGTCGTGCTCGAGTATTGCGACAACGCGCGCACCGTCGAGGACGAGACCTGGGATGCCCTCGTGGCGCAGCGCGATCCTCAGAAGTGGCTGGGGCTGGTCGAGGCGTATCTGCGCGGAAAGCGCGCCGATCGCGAAGAGCCGTCGGCCGATCTGCTCAAGCGCATTCACGCGCACATCGTGAAGTACATCCGATCCATCGAGCAGCGCCGCCCGGGCGAGGCCTTCGTCTGCGCGCTCACGGCGGAGAAAATCGACGACGCGGCGGGCATCGTCGGCGACGACGTGCGTCAACTTGCCGTACAGATGCTGCGCGACGCCGCGGATCCTGCGGCGCTGATGCGTCAGCTCGAGGACGTGAATCTCTGGGAATTGGGGCATGCTGCGCTGGCCGCGGCCCGGCCCGACGATGCCTCCCAGTTCGCGGTTGCGCTGTTTCGTCATGCGCCGGCCGCCGTGCTCGACGATCTCGTGGAAATGGCGCGGAAGGGTGAGCGCCTGGGCGAGATCCAGAGCCAGATCGATGCGGCTCTGCTGACGCCGCACGAATTTCCGGAAGTGACCTATTGGCTGTGGAAGGGGCCCGACAATCTCGAGAATCTGCGCGGGCCGAGCACGGTCGAGCTGTTCCAGCGCATCATCGAGACGCTTTCGTCGCTGGGGCGCGGCCTGCAGGCGCCGGTCGAGACCACGCGGCGTTTCCGCATGCGGGCCAAGGCGGCCCTCGGTCTGAAGGACTTTGCTCGCGTACGCAAAGCAATCGGCGAGCACACCGCGGCGGCCGCCATCACGCTGCGCCGCACTCTGGAGCGCATGGACGGCCTGGGAGACAACACGCCGGCTCGCATGCTCGATCTGCTGCGCGACGTGCATCCGGCGTTGTGGCGCGTTACGACGGCACGCATTGAGCCGTGGGCCGACGCGTCGATCATCTGGTCGTCGCGCGCCGGACTCCAGAAAAAGACCGAGGAGCGCGACCACCTCATCAACGTCACGATGCGCGACAACGCACGCCGCATCGGCGAGGCCGCGTCCTACGGCGACCTGAGCGAAAATTCGGAGTACAAGTTCGCGCTCGAGGAGCGAGATCTGCTTCGGGCGCGACTGGCGCAGATGAATAACGAGTTATCGCTCGCGCAGGTCATCGAGCCCGAGGACATTCCGCGCGACCGCGTCGGCGTCGGCTCACGCGTGAAACTGCGCCGTAGCCGCGACGGGCACGAATTCGAGATCAGCTTCCTGGGGCCGTTCGACGCCGAGGTTGAGCGCGGCGTCTACAACTACCGCGCGCCGATGAGCCAGAAGCTGATGGGAATCGCGGTCGGCGAGCGCGTGCAGGTGGGGTTGCACGGACCCGACGAAGAGCACGAAGTCATCGCCGTATCGCCGGGAGCCTGACCGCGCCGCTCGGCTACTCGCAAACGGCGCCGAATGCGACGAGCACGATGCCGAGGTCGGATAGGTCCACGTCGCCGTCGCCGTCGAGATCGGCTGAGCATCCTGCGGCGCAGTCGAACTCCGCCAGCAGCACGCCGAGATCCGCCAGATTCACGATCAGGTCGCCCGTCACGTCGCCGACGCATTCGCACTCGTCGGGCACGCCGTCGGCGTTGAGGTCGGCGGAAGCACCTGTGCTCACGTCAATCGAATCTCCGACGCCGTTGCCGTTGCAGTCCGCGTCGCCGATGCGCAGGTAGTAGACGTCCTGCTCGCCGTTGAAGGTGGCGGCGTAGGCCAGGCTCGCGCCGACGTTGTCCGACAACATGTGGTAGTAGTCGCCGATCTTGTTCTGCTGAGGCCAGCCGAGGTGGCTGTTCCACTCGTCCGTGAGAATCGCCTCGTCGGTCCAGGTCTGTCCGCCGTCGCTCGACGAACGGTAATACAGCCGGCCGAGGTTCGGCGTCAGCGTGGCGCGGGTGTCGATCCAGACCACGTCGACGCGCCCGTTCGGCGCGACGCCCAGAGTCGCGAACCATTGCCATGCGCCCCGAATCGCCGGGTCGGCGTTCACGCGCACCGGCGGCTCGAACGTCGCTCCGCCGTCGAGGCTGCGCGCCAGAAACACGTCGAGCGGGTCGTCGCCCGTCGGGTTCATCGACGCGAGCACGTAGACCGCGCCGCTGACGCGGTCGACGGCGACCCAGGGCATCGAGAGCAGGCCGGCCGGATTCGGGCGCGCCGTGCTGCTGCCGATTCCGGAGAACGTGCCGCCCAGATCGACGACCGTCGTTGAAAAGGTCGGTGCGAAGAGCGGGTCGTAAGCGTCGCGAGTGACAGCCAGATGCACATCGTCATCGACGTGGCCGACGACGTAGACTGCGCCGTCGGGGCCGACCGCATTTGCGCCCCATTCGGGCGGCGTCGAACTGATCTGCGCGGGTCCGTCAAAGCTCGCGCCATCGTCGACGCTGCGCAGGAACGTCCGCGACCCGCAGCAGCCCGCGAGGTCCCACGCGAAGTAGAGGTTCTGGTCGCCCGGCCCGCCGCTGGAATCGATCGCGACCCAGGCCTTGTCGCCGCCGAGCGCCGTGACCGGGCCGCTCCACGTCTGGCCGCCGTCGTCGGATGTGAACAGATCGCAGACGAGAGTCTGTACGAGGCTGTAATAGTAGAAACGGCCGGCGCGATCCGCGACGAGCACGGGGTCGCTGCGGAACACCCCCGACGTGAGCACGCCCGGAAACGTCCAGGTGCGGCCTGCGTCGCGTGAGTACGCGTAACCCGCCTGCCGGAAGTTCGATGAAATGGCGTCGAACTGCCGCCAGCCGATCGCGATCTTCCGCGGATCGCTCGGGTCGACGGTGATAGACGGCTCGTTCGCCGCATCGCCCGGAATGTTCTGACCAAGCGCGTCCAGATTGACCTGCACGCCGTTCGCGCTGCGCATGCCGCTGACGCCGGGCGCGCCGGGCCGGGCGAGTCGCGCCGGTGAGGCAGGGGGCACGTAGCGCGCGTTCTCGCGCGGCTCGTGCGGCGTCTGCGCAGCCGCCGGGATCCCGGCCGCGACCAAACCCGTTCCCGCGATAACCGCACGCGCTAGGCGTCCACGGAAAATGCGGAGCATGCTATTCCCCCTGAGTAGGCGGACTGACCAGGTCGCCGGTCTGGCATCGTATGGATTTCATTCGTGTCCCCACAACGGCAAATTCGCGTGTTCGCCGTTCGCTACCCGGATCGCGGCCCGCCGTCTACGATCCGCGATTCGCCGGCCGCGGCCCACGGGACACCCCGCCGCGGACCGGCCGCTACGAAACGGAGGCGCGCGTGGTCGTCGGCGAGTTGATGGAAGAATTCGATGTCGTGGTCGTCGGCGGCGGACCGGGCGGCTATGTCGCCGCGTTCAAAGCGGCTGATCTCGGCCTGAACACGGCGCTGATCGACGAAAATCCGCTCCTCGGCGGCGTTTGCTTGCGCGAGGGTTGCATTCCGTCGAAGGCGCTGCTGCACGTGGCGCACCTCATCCACAGCGCTCACGACGCAAGCGGTTTCGGCGTCACGTTCGGCGCGCCCAAAATCGACGTCGACAAGGTCAGGGCCTGGAAACAGCAGGTCGTGGACCGACTTTGCGGCGGCGTGAATACACTCGCCAAGAAGCGCAATGTGCGCGTCATCCGCGGCCGCGCGAAATTCGTGGACTCGCGCACCCTCACGATCGAGGGCGAAGTCTCGCGCGCGAAATTCAAGCATGCCATCGTCGCCACCGGTTCGCGCATCAAGCGCCTGCCCGAGGCGCTGGTGCCTGCGAACTGCTGCATCGATTCGACCGCTGCGCTCGAAGTGCAGTCGATCCCCAAGTCGCTGCTTGTAATCGGCGGCGGCTACATCGGCCTCGAACTCGGACAGGTCTATGCGGGACTCGGCAGCGAAGTCACGGTCGTTGAAGCGCTCGATCGTCTGCTCGCGGGCGCCGACGAGGATCTGGCCCGGCCGCTGATCGCCCGCCTAAAGAAGCAGTTCAAGGCGATCCACACGTCAGCCAAGCTCGAAGGAGCGCGCGACACCGGGAAGGGCGTCGAAGTCACGTTCACCGTCGGCGGCGAGACGCGCAAGGAACTGTTCGAGCGCGTGCTGGTGTCGATCGGCCGGCAGCCCAACTCCGACAACCTCGGCCTAGAGAACACGAAGGTAAAGATCAACGCGCGCGGCTTCATCGAAGTCGACCCGCAGCGCCGCACCGCCGACAAGCGCATCTTCGCAATCGGCGACGTCGCCGGCGACCCGATGCTGGCGCACAAAGCCTCGCGTGAGGGGATCGTCGCGGCTGAGGCGATCGCAGGACATCACGTCGAGTTTGATCCGCGCGCGATTCCGGCGGTCGTGTACACCAGCCCGGAGGTGGCTTGGTGCGGCATGACTGAGGCGGAAGTGAAGGCGAAGGGGATCGAATACAAGGTCGGAAAGTTTCCCTGGGGCGCTTCGGGGCGCGCCATTGCGATCGGCCGGCCCGAGGGGCTCACAAAGATCATCGCGGATGCCAAGACCCGCCAGGTGCTGGGCGTCGGCATCGTGGGCGAGCACGCCGGCGACCTGATCGCCGAGGCCGTCCTGGCGATGGAAATGGGCGCTGAGCCCGACGATCTGGCGATGACCATCCACCCGCACCCGGCGTTGTCCGAAACGCTGATGGAAGCCGCGGAAGCCGTCTTCGGTTCGGCCATTCACTCCGCGAAGTAAGTCGCGGACCACGTAGCCGGCGCCGCGCTACTGCGTGACGTCATCGAGCGTGTACCACCCCGCGGGACGACCGTGCAACCAGCGGGCCGCCCGCAGCGCACCGGCCGCGAACACGTCGCGCGACAGAGCGCGATGCGAGAGCGTGAGCACTTCTTCGGCCGACGCAAATCGCACGTCATGGTCGCCCACGACGCCACCCATGCGCACCGCGTGCACGCCGATCTCGCCTGACATTCGCTTCAAGCCCGTGCCGCTGCGACCGTGGCGGATTTCGGCGCCCTCTGCGTTTCGGGGCTCGAGAATCTCGCGCAGCAGGGCGTTCGCGGTGCCGCTCGGGGCGTCGGCTTTGCTGCGATGGTGCGTTTCGACGATCTCGGCGTCCCAGTCCGCCAGGCGCTTCGCGGCCTCGCGCACCAGCCGGCGCAGGATTGCGACGCCCAGGCTCATGTTGGACGACCAAAGGATGCCCACGCGCGAAGCGGCGGCGCGCATCTTGTCGAGTTGCGGCGCGCTGAGGCCGGTCGTGCCGCTCACCAGCGCGACACCCGCTTCGGCGCAGCGCGCGGCCCAATCTGCCGCGGCGTCAGGCGCTGTGAACTCAATCGCGACGTCGCACTCGGGCGGCAATGTGTCGCCTATTGTCAGGGCTGGCGCGGCATCGGCGGCGACGAGCGTTTGCAGCGGACGGCCCAGGGCCGGGTCGTCAGGGGCCGTGATCGCCGCGGCGATTCTCACGTCCGGTGCGGCGCTCGCCAGGCGCAGAATCGCACGGCCCATGCGTCCGGTGCATCCGATCACGGCCAAGCGTGTCACGGTCAACGCAGCGGCTCCGTCCGTCATTCGATGGTTTCGAGCAGCGCACTCATCTCGCCCTGCGTATGCCAGTCGCCAGCCTGCTGCGCGATGGTCATGCCGGCTTCCAGCACCTGTCGCGCCTCGTCCGGCTTGCCGTCGGAGATCAGTGCACGTCCGCGTTGGTAGTACGCGGCGCTGTAGCGCGCATCCGCCGCGATCGCACGCTCGAATGCGCCGGCCGCTTCGCTCCAGCGCTGCAGGTTGATGTATTCCAGGCCGACGCCGTAATGCGACATGGGGTCATTCGGCGCGATCGCAACGAGTTTCAGCAGTTGCTCAAGACGGCTCATTCAGCGCACTCCGCGTTCGATTATCAGGTCGCGAGAGTCTATCGGAACGATCATTCATTCGGCGATTCGGCGTCGCGGGTCGAGATCACGCCGCGCGACGGCTGGAATCGCTTGCATTCGTGCGGCGAGGTCCGTTACTCTGCCGGTTCCAAACTCGGGAAGGGCCCGCCGCTCGGCGGGTGGAGGACTTTGACATGATGGTTCCGCGTCTTCGCGCTTTCGCGTTCGTGGTTGGATTCTGCGCCACGGGCGCTGCTTCGGTGCTGGCGGATGTCCAGCCGCCGACGACACCCTCGATTCCGTCGCCGTGGATCGTCGCAGACCTGTCGCCCGACGGCGTGTTTACGGAGCTTTCGGCACCGGCTGACGCGTTCGCGACGCTCAGTGCGCAGCGCGAATTGGTGCTGACGGGCTTTGCGCTCGACCCGGTGCAGTCGCTCGATTTGCACCTCAAGCAGTTCGACGTGCTGACTGCCGACGCGCGCCTCGTGCGCGGCACGGCGGACGGCGATGTGCCGGTGGCCCGCCCGCAACTGGCTCTCTTCCGCGGCCTGGTGGGCGAAGACCCCGATTCACACGTTTTCCTCGCAATCACGCCGACGCGCGTGAACGGTTGGGTCTGGCACCAGGAGCAGCGCTACCTACTGAGCAGCGGTCCGCACGGCGAGGGCCTGGCCCCGGTCGTGTTCAATCTCACGACGCTGCCCGACGGCGCGTTGCGCTGGGCGGAGTTCGTGTGCGGGGCCGGCGACCTCGTGCAGCCCGCGACGCCGCAGGATCTCTCGCCGTCGGGATCGCGTGCCGTCGAATGCCAGCGCGCGGAGATCGCCGTCGATTCGGACTTCGAGTTCACGAACAACCTCTTCGGCGGCGACAGCGAGGAGTCGCTGGCGTACACGCTGACGCTCATCGGCGCCGTGTCTGAAATCTACACGCGCGACGTCCAAACGCCGCTCGATGTCAGCTATTCGCGCGTCTGGACGGAGAACGTCGACCCCTACACCGGCGCCGACCAGCTCGGCGAATTCCGCAACCACTGGACCGCCAGCCAGGGCGGCGTGCAGCGCGACGTCGCGCAGTATCTCTCCGGCATGGGCGGCGGCGGCGTGGCGTGGGTTGGAGTGATCTGCGATTACAACTACGGCTACGGTATGTCGAACGTCGGCGGGTCGTTCCCCTATCCGCTGCAGGATCACCACTGGAACAACTGGGACCCCTTCGTCGTCGCCCACGAAGTCGGCCACAATTTCGGCGCCTGGCACACCCACGATCTGGGCATTGACGGTTGTGGCTTCGGCGATTGCTCGATGGCCTGGCAGGGCACGATCATGAGCTACTGCCACGGCTGCGCCGGAGGCATGACCAACATCTCGCTGAAGTTCCACGAACGCTCGATCAACGAAAACATGCTGCCGCACATCGCCTCGCGCAACTGCCTCGCGGCGGACGGTCCGCCGATCACCGTGCAGCCGGCCGCCGACCAAACGCTCTGCGGTGGCGAAACGGCGATCCTGTTCACCAGCTCGAACATCCTGTTCCCTGTGTACCAGTGGTACAAGGGCAACACGGCGTTGACGGACTCGGCCGATCTGATCGGTTCGGCGTCGCCGGTGTTGTACTTCCCGTCGCTCAAGACGTCGCAGGCCGGCGATTACCACTGCGTGGTCTCGGACGCGATTACCGGCTGCCTGACGGAGACGCAGGAGGCGACCGTCAACGTGCGCCAGGCGACGACAATCACCTCGAACCCGGCGAGCCAGTCGGTCTCGGTCGGCGGATTCGCCGTCTTCGCTGTCTCCACGCTCGAGCCGTCGTTCCAGAGCACGTACGAGTGGCGGCGCAACGGCGTCGCCCTGATCGACGACGGACGCATCGGCGGGGCGACGACATCGACGCTCATCATCACCGGCGCGACCCCCGCGGACGCGGGCGAGTATGACGTGCTCGTGACCAACGTCTTCAGCGGCTGCGCGAGCGAATCGCAGGCGGCGACGCTTAGTGTTGCCGGCATCTGCCCGGGCGATGTGAACGGCGACGGAGTGGTGGACCTGGGCGATCTCGGCATACTGCTGGCCAACTTCGGAATGCCCGGCACCCCGGCGACCGGCGACCTGAACAATGACGGGGTGGTCGATCTGACCGACCTGGGTGTCGTGCTGGCGGAGTTCGGGACGGACTGCTAACCTCGCGACTCGCATAGCCACCGCGCTTCGACGGAGCATCGGCGTCTCGCCGATGCATCTGGACATCGCACTCGTTTTTCGTAACGCCGTCGCGGAGCCGCGTTAGTATTGTCGGCGCACGCTACTCCGTCAGGAGCGACGGTTGAAATACCGCCGGACAATTGTCATCGTCGGCATGATCGTTGTGGTCGTCGTTGCTCTCGGGATCGTGCTCGCGCGCCAACTATCGGCCGTTGGACGCGACGCCGCGCAGAATGCGGACGCGCTGCTAGCCCGCACTTTCGGCCAATGGGACGCGCAACACCTGTGGGACAACGCATCGCCCGAGTTGCTTTCGACGCGGAATCTGGAGCGCGTGAAATCTGATTTTGTTGAGATGCGGGCCGACCTCGGCGAGTTCCGGTCTGCCCATGGAAGCCCGAGAAACGTATTCAGCAGTACCGACGGTGACCGGGTCGAACTCGACTACACCTGTGAATTCGAAAAGGCGACTCGTCGCTTGCAGATCGCCGTCGAACGGAGCCGCTCCGGACCGTGGCGAGTCGGCTTTCTTCGCGTTATCCGAGAGTGATCCAATCCGCCCGACTCCGAGCGCGCGACTGGCGCGACTCTACCCCCGTCAATCGGATGTAACCTCAGCCGCTGGGCCGTATCGAATGCACCATGGGCCGCGGCTCGCGTGAACGCACGGCAGGGTCGTCGTGCTCCCGCCGCCACCGTTCCGCGGCTGGCCGGTACAACCGGTAACTCCGCGTGAGTAGGCGCGACGGCTGTCGCATCTACCGCTAGCGCGGAAGCGCGGCGGTTTGCGCGGCGGACGGACATGAGCCGGGGGGCTCCCCACCGCATGTTTCGGCGCGGTACTCGCGGCGCTACGGTGCGCCGTTCGGGTCCGCGCGCGGTTCGCGACCGCAGGAATCAAAGGAGATTTGTTTGAGAAATCTGATGGGTGCGTTGTGCCTGGCGACGTTGTCTGCGGCGGCGGCGGTTGGCGAGACGATCTCGCAGACCGTGCCGTTCGACTACGACGCCACGTTCGGAGCCACGCTGCCGGTGATCGAGGGATTTGACACCCAGGGCGGCGCGCGCCGGCTCACCGGCGTTACGTTTGACTTTCACCACAACTTCTCGCTCGATCTGTTCATCGAGAGCACCGGACCGACGCCGGTGGCCGCGGGCGATTTCTCGCTCGAGCTGTCCTATCCGACGCTGTTTCAGCTCGGCCCCGGTGGCGGCGAGACCGAGCCGCCGTTCCTGGGCCCGGGCGCGATGTTTTTTGGAGGCCTCACGGGGGCGCTCGGCGCGTACGATGGCGACCCCGGCTCGCCGGGCGCAGACAGCTTCCGTCGCCAACTGCGGCAGCAGTTCACCGTGACGCAGGTATACGGCCTCGCGGAGCCGGAGGTGCTGGAGGCCGTCACCGACGTCGGTCCGCTGACGACCGTGCTCGGCGGCTTCACCGAGCTGTTCTTCAGTTGGATCAACGACCCGAACTGGCCGGTTCCGCCGAGCGGCGTGCCGCAGTATCCGACCGACGCGGCGCTGTGGGTGAGCCTGTCAAACTTTCGTCACTTCGGCGACATCACGATCACCTACGAGTACGCCCAGGTTCCCGAGCCGGCGACGGCGTTGCTGTTGGCGCCGCTCGCGCTGCTGAGCGCACGCCGCCGCGGGCGGTAGGCGCTCCGCCGCCGAGCTCCGCCGCCGAGCGGCCACAAGGCGGCGTGCGTCTTGGCGGTGCAAATCAGAGTCCGCGACCGCGTACAGCGGCTTCGCTCGCGCGCTGCGAATGCAGGTGTCGAGCAAGCCGCTGATTTCAGCCGGCATGTCTCGCGAGCAGGATTCCGGGGTCGGCCAGATCGGCATCGGCGCCGGCGTCGAGTCGCCTTCGGCGCGGAATCGCCTTCGGCGCGCTGGGTGCCGGCGTCAAAAGTCGGTGTCTGCGCGCGCGAGGCACCGAGGTTGAAGTCAGTGGTGTGCGCGCTGGGCGCCGGCGTCAAAGTCGGTGTCTGCGCGCACTACCGGCATATCGGCGTCAGGTGTCGCGCTTTCGGCATGCGCGCGTGGCGCCGACGTTCCTCAATTGATTGCCGTTCTGAATCAGCGTCTCCTCGCGCGCGGCGTAGAGCGTCTGTGCGTTGCCGCTGACCCGGATCGTGATAAACTTGCTGCGATCGGTGTTGTCGGTCCGGGCATCGCGACCCGCGCGGGCAGTGTGAGCCGCGACGGCTTAAGTTGATTTCCGCGACTGAGTTAGAGGCAGCGCCACCGTAGCTCAATTGGCCGAGCAGCGGTTTTGTAAACCGCAGGTTGCGGGTTCGAGTCCCGCCGGTGGCTGTTCAGAATCTCTCGGGAATTGCTGCGTTTCTCGCGTGGCAGCAAGGACTTGCGCCAAGTCGCCGCGCACGTCCGTCAGTCCATGCTCGTCCACCCGAATCGTCCTCAAACCGTCAAGAGTGTGCAAGCAAAGTACATAGACAGAGTGGCCGTTTCGACCTGCTTCTGCGGTTTTTTCGGCAGGAGGACGGGGGTTCTCGGCAGGCGGCGTCGGCGACGCCGCGACAGGCTCTTCGAGCCGACGCGCCGCTGTTAGGCTGGCGCCATTGGCGTCTCTGGGTTCTGCTCCGACTGGGGTTATTGCGAGGTCCGGCAGGGATCGCAAGGCGGTCGCCCGCTCAGAGATCACGGTGTGCGAGTAGCGTGAGAGCGTGAGATTGACGTCGCAGTGACGAGCAAGATCCTGAGCGAGTTTGGGATGGACGCCGCCCCGAGCGAGGTTCGTGATGAACGTATGCCTAAGGGCGTGAAAGTCGGCGATGTGGCCGGCCGAGTCCTCATATTTCAGGAAATCTGACCGCTCGCGCTTTGCTCGTTCCTCGGGGATCTTCGAATCCTCGATCCATGCGCTCCTCGCCGCGTCGAGGTCGGACTTCAGCAGCTTCGCCGGCACGTCCGGCAACGGAAAGATCGTCGCGGCGCGCGGGAGCCCGTCGATTCGCGTCTGGACGGCCTGGGCAGTCTGCGGCCGCAGCGGAATCACGTCTTCGCGTCGACGCTTGCTGTAAGCCGGCGCGACCGTAACAGTCGGAGGGTCCGTGTCGAAGCTGAACGACGATGCGGTCAAGCTGCGAAGCTCTCCGGCTCGAAGCCCGGTCTCAACGGCGACGCGATACAGGAGAGCGCGCCGATCACCGGTCATTCCGCAGCGGATAGGGCGCTCGCCCGTCTTCGTCAGTAGCAGGCAGAGTTCCTCGGCCGTGAACGCGCGTCGCTCGTGGCGCTTGTCGGTTCGCACGTTCAGCCCGCTCAGGTGAGCGATCGGTGATTCGGCCAGCCGGCGTTCCTTTACGCCCCAGCGGCAGAACTGCTTCACCGATTGCAGGTAGAAATTGAAGGTTTGCGCGCCGACGCCGCGTACAACTTCGCCGCCATCGCCCTTTCGCTCCTCACGCAGGCCGTTCAGGTAGTCGAGAATGCGAGTCGGGCGGATGTCGGTCCAGTAGCGTAAGCCGCAATCGTCGAGCATCTTGTTCAGGCGGGTTTCGAGCAGCTTCACGTGCTTGGGCGTTACCCCCTTGGCCCGCAGCGCCTTCAGAAAATCTTCGAGGTTTTCACGCAACGGCTTGGAAACGGCCGCGTTCCGCAGATCGACGACGCCGATGTCAACCAGCTTCTCTTGAATCTCGCGCGGCAGCTCAGCCAGCCACGATTGGAGTGAGGGATCGGTCTGGCCGCCGGATGCCTTGAAGAACGCGAGCAGCTTGGTGAAGTTGCGGACGAACTCGTCGGCGGCAGCCCGACTCGTGAACGTCGGAATCGAGCGGCGCCGGCCGTTTTGATCGCGAAACTGAACGTACCACTTCGAGCTCTTACGCGGCTTCCCGTCGCGGCCGCGATATGCCGATTTGAACAGGCGCATTGCCAAGACCCTCCGGACTGGTCGCTGGTGCTCAGCGGTGGTCCTTCGTCTCACGAGGCTCCCAACGATCGCGGGGCGGCGCCCCGGCTGCAAGCCATGCTTCCAGGATTTTTCGGTTCCACCGCACGACTCGGCCAAGGCGAACTGGTCGCGGCAGCTTCCCGATGCTATGCAGCTTCCATACATGGGCGCGGCTGATGCCTAGCACGTCTGCTACTTCCTCCGCGGACAGGGCGACTCGCTCCATGGCGGTCGCGTCAGAGCTGGTTTGGATCGGCTTCATGAAGTGTCCTCGTTCCTACAAGCAGTCCGTCATTCGAAAGTCGCTCGCGATGAACAGTCCGGCGAGTTCGGTGAGGCGGGCTCGAAGCTCCGATGAAGTGCCGAACTCGCGGGCCAGCGACGGGGCACGCTCCTCCAGCGCTTCTGCAACGCGACGACGGTTTCCGTCAGTGAGTTCAATTGGTGCGGTTGCCAGGTCGCTGAACCCGCGATTCTCGACGAGGAGCAAGCCGACCGTAATTGCAAAGAGCTCAACGTCGCCGGGTGGCCGGATCGGTCGTTCGCTCGTCGCGATTGCCGTTCCGCTCAGGTCGTACAACACCATGGTCAGCCCTCCATGTGTTCCTATGTTCGCACTCACGGGAACGACACGAACAAATAAACACTCATGCGCGGCCGGCCCGCGACTCAGCAACGGGCGGAATCGGCTTCGGCATCAGGTCGTAAAAGAACCGGGTCGGGATCAACGTGCGCGGCTCTCCGAAAAGAAGCTCAAGGCTGTGCGCGCGAATCAGCGCGGCGGTCTTGGACACTCCGAACGAACGGCTCAGCGCGGGCACGAAGATATTCTGCCAGAGTTTCAGCGACTGATCGCTGGCCATCATCAGCTCCGAAAGGCACCACTCCGGATCAGCACCAATACCCTGCGCAATCAGCAAGACCTCGCGTTCGAACAGGTTAACCGGCATAAGAAACGCGGCGGCAAAGCGGTCGGCCTGTCGCTCGATCTCATCGTCGAACACGATTTCGGGCTCCTCATCGTCGCTGAACTGGTCGCGAACGTGCATGTGCAACCTGAAGTGCGCCAATTCGTGCGCACACGTGAAGCGATAGCGGCCTTCGTTGAAGAGGGCCCTGTCGGAGATCAGGATCTCCCGGTCGCGCAGAAAACTCGCGCCGAGCACACGCGGACCGATGTGCAAAAGGTCGGCAATTCCAAAGCGGATATCGAATGCGGTCTCAATCCAGCGGTCGACGGGGATCGGGAGCGGAACTTCGGAGAGTCCGAGCTTGTGGAGGCAGAACGAGAGCGCGCGGCGCGCCTTGCGCTCGATGAGCAGGCCGCCGCTGGCGGGCTGGAAGAGCTTGCCGTACTCGTAGCGCCGGGCGCCCATCACTCCGCCTTCCCTTTCTTGTCCGCGGCGAGTTTTCGGGCTGCGTCGATCAATGCGTCCCACTGACCT
Source organism: uncultured Planctomycetales bacterium (assembly GCA_964388675.1). Taxonomy (GTDB): domain Bacteria; phylum Planctomycetota; class Phycisphaerae; order UBA1845; family Fen-1342; genus CAYMBL01. The sequence goes on along the minus strand of CAYMBL010000033.1, from coordinate 655 downwards.
GCTGTGAACTTTCGGGCAGAACGAAGCAACTCAGGCACTTTCGCGGCAGCCGTCGCATCCTGGCTGGCGATTTCCTCAACGATTTCGTCGGGCTTGCTCCAGGCGGAGCGGAGCTGCGGTTCGGGAATTTCGTAGGCGCGGGCGATCTTGACCAGGAGCGCTTCGGACGGTGAGCGGTTGCCATGCTCGATGTCAGTCAGATGGGCCGGAGCCGTGCCGAGCTGCCGGGCCATCTCGCGCAAGCCCTTGCCGAGCACTTCGGTCCGCTGGCGGCGAAGGACGTCGCCGATTTCGTCGCTGCTGCGGGCTTGTTTCTTGGCCAAGGCGTCACTCCGTTCTGTGTTCGCATACATAGTAACAGGCGGCCAGCCCGAGTCAAGCTGATTATTCCGCGCTCGTCGGAGGGTCGCGGGACAGGTGACGCGCGGCGGTCGGTGCCGCGGGAACTGGTACCGGTGGGTTCCGCTATCCCGCGACCGGCCAGAACACAGAAACGCGTGACTTGCGGCGCGGAATGCGCTAACGTCGTCGTGTGAATCAAACCGCGTTTGATTCACGATCGTCAGAATCACGTAAACGCGTGGCCTGGCGTCTGAATCGTGGGATCGGACAACCGGTAAACCTGTCTACCAAACAGGCTAAGGAGGCGGACTTC
>CAYMBL010000032.1:0-44896 GCA_964388675.1 uncultured Planctomycetales bacterium | reverse complement strand
CCGCCGGCTTCTTCCGACACTGCGGCTACCAAGCAGTGCAAATTTGAAACCGCTCGAGCTTCTGCGCCGCTCGACGACCTTCGCAGCAAGGTGTACGACCCGCACGCCCGGTGCAATCCCGGTGCGAGAATCCACCCCTGATGCAATTTTGGTGCGAGAATCCCTTCTCGCACCTCAACGGTGGGGGGGGGGGGCGTCCCGGTGCCACGGCTGTGTCAGCAGTGGCCTCATTCCCGGCCGCTCTCATTTCTGGTGGACGCCAACCTACATCCGACGCCGCCCCGGCGGCGGAACGCCTTCCGGCCGCCCGAAAATCATCCGTCCGGCAGACGTCTGCAGCACGCTGGTGACTGTCAGCGCCACCTCTTCGTTCAGGCGATCGCGGCAGTTCTCCGCGACCACCATTGTGCCGTCCTCGAGATAGCCTACGCCTTGCCCCATCTCCTCGCCCGGCTTGATCATTTTCACGGCGATTGTCTCGCCGGGCAGCACCACCGGCTTCAGCGCGTTCGCGAGGTCGTTGATGTTGATCACGTCCACGCCGCGAAGCTGCGCGATCTTGTTCAGGTTGTAATCGTTCGTGACGACGCGGCCATCGATCTTCTTCGCCAGCTCGATCAGCTTCTGATCGACGCCCGCCGTGTCCTCGATCGCGGGCAGCCGTGTGTCTGAAATCTTGATCTCCACCTTGTCGTTGGTTTGCAGCTTGTTCAGCATGTCCAGCCCGCGGCGGCCGCGGTTGCGTTTCAGGCGGTCGGCGCTGTCCGCGATCGTCTGCAGCTCCTGGAGCACGAAGCGCGGAATGATCAGCGGCGCGTCGATGATGCGCGTGTCGCAGATGTCGGCCACGCGCCCGTCGATGATCACCGACGTGTCGAGGATCAGCGGTCGCGCCCCGCGCGTCTGCTTCGCGAATTCGACGTACGGAATCACGAATCGCACGTCATCCTTGGTCTGCAGGATGAAACTCACCGACAAATAGCAGCACACCAGACCGATCATCAGCTTCGCCGCCGGCACGATCGAGGTCTGCATCAGCGAACGCGCGCTGGCGTTGATGAGCATGTCGAGAATCAGGCCGATCCCGTAGGCCGCCACCATGCCGACGAGCAGACCCAGAAACGCACCCGACAGCGCCGCCAACGACTTGCGCGGCAGGAACGCATCGACGCCGATGATCGTCAGCGCTACCACGATTGACGCCATCATCATCCAGAATGGGTAGCGCTTCAGGCTTTCCGGCAGACCCTCCGTCTCGGCGCTGACCGCCGAGAACGTCACGGCTGCGATCAGGATGACGAACAGTGCTCGCAGTCCGATAAGTAGCATCCAATAGGCTCCAATGGGTCAGCCGACCCGGCGAGTCGCAACCGCATATGTAGTGTGCTCGCCGGGATTGTCAATCACAGCTTCGACCGGCGGCCGGAATCGCGCAGTTCTTAACACAACCGTTGACTTTTTCCGCCTCCCGTCCGAATATTCCTCGTGAACTCCGTTCAGGGCCGATCTGTTCCTCCGGAACTTCGTCTGCTTCGGCAGGTCGCGTCTTGCTCGGTGTACTGAGGTTCCTTACATGTCTCGTGGTACTGTGAAGTGGTTCAACGACACCAAGGGCTTCGGCTTCATCAAGTCCGAAGAAGGCAACGACGTGTTCGTGCACCACACCGAGATCAAGTCCGAGGGCTTTCGCTCCCTCAAGGAAGGCCAGACGGTCGAGTTCGAACTCACGCAGGGCCCGAAGGGTCCCAAGGCCACCAACGTCCGCCCCGCAGCCGCCGTCTAGCGGACGATTCCCACACGCCATCGAATGGGCGTCGCCGATCCGTCGGAGACGCCCTTTGTGCTTACACTCCTTTGCGATGTTCTCGCCCGACGATGAATCTCCGCCCGGCGATCCGCTCGCACGACCGGGCGCGATCGTCGCTGTCGCTTCCCGGCCCGACTGGGGCGTAGGGACCGTGCGCAGCGTCAGCCGCCTGCACACCGCCGGCGGCCCTGTGCAGCGCATCGTGATTGAATTCACGCACGGCAGCCGCACGCTGCAGTCTCCGCCCGCCCGACTGCTGCCGCCCGCGCCGGAACCCACACGCACGAACGGTTGGCTGGAAGGCATCGGCAAGGGCACGCTCGATCATCGGCTACGCGGCATACCCGAAGACGCGGCGCAGGTGCTCGGCTCGCCGCTGGCCAAGCTGACCGCGCTGCTGCCGCTCTACGCGCACGAGGATTCGCCGCACGCGCTGCTGAAATGGGCGCGCTCCCAGACCGGCGTCGGCGACCCGCTCACCCATTGGAACCGCGACGAGCTGCTCGTCGCGTTCGAGGCGTACTGCACCGAGCGCGATTCGTTGTTTCGAGCGGCCGCGGCTCTGTTCGTGCGATCGGAAGGACCGGAAGCGCTGTCCCGGATTCTCGATCAGCTCGAGGAGCCGGTATCGTCACGCGTTCGGGCCGGCTTGAAGCGAATTCTCTGAGTGCATCAGGCCGCCGCACGGGGAACGCCATGTGCGATCGAATCATCTCGCAAGGCATCGACCTCGTTCTGGTCGAGCGCATCGCGCGGCTGCACGCCCAGCACGGCGCCCGTTTTCTCGATCGCATCTATTCGCCCGCGGAACAGCAATACTGCCTCGACATGCGCCGCCCGGAAACGCGACTCGCCGGTCGGTTCGCCGTGAAGGAAGCCGTGCTGAAGGTGCTCGGCACCGGCTGGCGCGGCGGCATCGAGTTCCGCGACATCGAGACGCTGCCCGACCCGCTCGGCAAGCCGCTCGTCACGCTGCACAACGCAACCGCCGCCTTCGCGCGCCACATCGGCATCGACCACGTGCTCGCGTCCATTTCGCACGCCGGCGACTACGCGATCGCCGTCGCGACCGGCATTGCCCGCGAACTTCATCCGCCACAAGGGGCCTGAACATGCGCTTATCGCTGCTGATGACCTGGCTCGCGGTGACCGCAGCCGCGCAGACGGCCTCCGCGCCGAACCTCGACCTTTCGGCCGATGACGTGCGCCGGGCGCGCGAGCTCATCGAGCGCGGCACGAAGTTCCTGCTCAGCACCCAGGAATCCGACGGCGGCTGGGCCTCTCAGACCGGCCCCGGCGTCAGTGCACTCGTCTTGCGCGCCCTTGCCCACAACCCCGACATCGGTCCGCAGCACGCCGCCGTCCGCCGCGGCATCGAATTCATCCTGCAATTCCAGCGCCCCGACGGCGGCATCTACGGCGCCGAGGGACTTCTGAAGAACTACGAATCCAGCGTCGTAGTGTCGCTGCTCGCCGTCATTCCCGGCGACGCCGCGCGCACCGCGCGGACCCGGGCCGTCGAGTTTCTGAAAGCCGCGCAATGGGACGAAAGCGAGGATCGCACGCCCGCCGACGCCTGGTACGGCGGCGCCGGCTACGGCCGCAGCGAGCGTCCCGATCTGTCGAATCTCAATTTGATGCTCGACGCGCTGCACGATCACGGCACGCCGCCGAGCGACCCCGCGTTCCAGAAGGCGCTCGTGTTTCTCTCTCGCTCGCAGATGCTCGCGGAATCCAACGACCGCCCGTTCGCGCGCGGCTCGACGCAAGGCGGGTTCATCTATTCGCCCAACGGCGACGGCGAAAGCAAAGCTGGCGAGATCACGGCCGACGGCCGGCGTGAACTGCGCGCGTATGGCAGCATGACCTACGCCGGTGTGAAGAGCATGATCTACGCCGGGCTGACGCGCGACGATCCGCGCGTGCGCGCCGCGCTCGACTGGATTCGCAGCCACTGGACGCTCGATCACAACCCCAACATGCCCGAAGCACAGTCCGCCGAGGGCCTCTTCTATTTCTATCACACCTTCGCTCGCGCGCTCGCGGCGTACGGCGAGCCGATCATCGTCGACAAGCTCGGGCGCGATCACGATTGGCGGCGCGAATTGCTGCAGAAGCTGCATTCGCTGCAGCTCGCCGACGGCAGTTGGATCAACGCCAAGGACCGCTGGATGGAGGGTCTGCCGGCGCTGACCACCGCCTATTCGTTGCTGGCGCTGCAGGCGGCGTATCCGCCGGAATAAGCGCTACGGTCCGGCGTTTTGCACCAGCTCGCGCGCAACGGCCTCCGGCAGATCCGTGCCGTTGCCGCCATTCACCAGCACCGCGAACGCGAGCGCCGGTTTGTCGCCGACGAGCACATACCCCGCGAGCGTGCTGACGCCGCGAATCGTGCCCGTTTTCCCGATCAACCGGCCGCGAAAATGGGCTTCCTTGAATCGGTTGCGCATGGTGCCGTCAGCGCCGGCCTGCGCCAGACTCGCCGCGAATGCTCCGGCGTGACGCCCTTGCTGCATGACGGTTAGCAACTGCGCCACCTGCCGCGCCGTGACGCGATTTTCGTGCGAAAGTCCGCTGCCGTCGCGCAGCACCATGCCGCCGGTCTCGACGCCGATGCGCTGCAGCGTTGCCAGCGTGGCCGCCGCGCCGCCTTCCCAGCTTCCGGGGCGCGCGCTGCGCTGCCCGCCCGCGTCATACGCCGCCAGCGACTTCAGCAGGCAGTCGGCGAACATGTTCTGGCTGAATGTGTTGGCGCGCCACAGCACCTCGCGCAGCGGCGTGCGAAAGTCCAGCAGCAGCGCCGCGCCCGTCAGCGATCGCGCATCGAGCGTTCGCCGCACCACGCCCGCATCGGGCGCGATTCCACGCTCGCCCAGCGCACTGCGCAGCGCAAAGCCGAAGAAAATCGTCGGATCGTTGACCGCCACCGGGCTGAACTCGCTGTTGCGCGCCACGACGCCGCGAAACCGCAGCACATCGCGCCCGGCGTCGCGTGTCACCGTCGCGCTCGCCTTGCGCCCCGCGCTCAGCCGATTCTCAACGAACTCCGTTGGCAGCGGCGGGCGCAATTTGAGCGTCACGCCGCCATTGGCCGCGACGGCCTTCGCGTCGACGCAGTTGTCGTTGAAATTCAGCCCGCCGATCGGCGCCTGGTACCAGTTCGCGTGCTGATCCGCCGGCCAGTCGGCGTGCCGCCAGTCGCGATCAAACACCGAGTCGTCGAGCGCGATTGTGCGCAACCGGCCGATGCCGCGCTCGCGCAGCGCCGCCGCCAGCTCCTCGTACTCAAAATGCAGCGGCCGCCCGCGCAGCGCCGCGAGCCGCTCGTCGCCCAGCCCGGGATCACCGCTGCCCACGATCAGCAGCTCACCGTCGCGCTCGTAAACCCGCGTTTCGTACGCAAAATCGTCGCCCAGATGCTCGAGCGCCGCGGCTGTGGTGAACAGCTTCAAGACGCTGGCGGGTTTCAGCGGCCGGCGGGCGTCCTGCTCGAACAGCACGCGGCCGTCGCGCACGTCCATCACGCAGACGCCGATCTGCGCCCGTCGCGCACTCGTTTCCGCCAAACCCGCGAGCTTCGCCCGCAGCCGCGCCTCACGCTCGTCGGCCGACGCTGCCCCGACGAGAACCGCCGGCAGCAGCCACCACAACGCATGCCGCATGAATCCGCTCACGGAGGCTCCTTCCTCTCGGTACGCTGCGGCACATTCTGGCGACGCCGCGGCCCAGCGTCGAGCGCCGGGCGACCACGACCCGCGCCGCTGTGCTACATTTCCTGAGCCCCGTGGAACGACTGGCTCAATGGTTCTCGGATCGCGGCTGGAAACCGTTCGCGTTTCAGCGCGCGGCCTGGCGTGCCTACCGCGCGGGCGAGAGCGGGCTCGTGCATGCGGCGACCGGATTGGGCAAGACGCTCGCCGTCTGGGGCGGTCCGCTCCTGGAGGGCTGCCGCGACGAAACGGCGAACGTCACGCCGCCAAGGCGCAGCAACCTGCGCCAGCGGCGCGCCGCGAGCCGACCTCTGCGCGTGCTCTGGCTCACTCCGTTGCGCGCCCTCGCGGCCGATACCACTGCCGCGCTGAGCACTCCGGTCGGTGAACTTGGTCTGCCCTGGACAGTCGAACAGCGCACCGGCGACACCGCGGCGCATCTGCGCGCCGCGCAGCGCGAACGCCTGCCCACCGCGCTGGTCACCACGCCCGAGAGCCTGAGCGTGCTGCTCAGCTATCCCGAGGCGCGCGAGCGCTTCGCGACGCTGCGCTGCGTGATTGTCGACGAGTGGCACGAACTGCTGGGCACCAAGCGCGGCGTGCAGACCGAGCTGGCGCTGGCGCGGCTGCGGCGCTGGCTGCCGGCGCTGCGCGTCTGGGGGCTTTCGGCGACGCTGGGCAATCTCGAACAGGCGCGCGACGTGCTGGGCGGGGCCGACGCGCGCGGCCTGCGCCTGATCGAGAGCCGTGATCGCAAGCGGATCGAGATCGAGACGCTGCTGCCCGACGATCTGGAATGCTTCCCGTGGTCAGGCCACCTGGGAACGCGGCTGATTCGCGGCGCGGTGCAGGCCATCGAGCGGGCCCGCAGCGCCCTGCTCTTCACGAACACCCGTTCGCAGGCGGAGCTGTGGTTCCAGGCGCTGTTGCGCGAACGCCCGGACTGGCTCGGCGCGGTCGCACTGCATCACGGCTCGCTCGACCACGGCGTGCGCGGGCGCGTCGAGCGGCTGCTTGCCGAAGAGCGGCTGAAAGCGGTCGTCTGCACGTCTTCGCTAGACCTGGGCGTCGACTTCTCGCCGGTCGACACGGTCTTCCAGATCGGCAGCCCCAAGGGCATCGTGCGGCTGCTGCAGCGCGCCGGACGCAGCGGACACCAGCCCGGCGCCGTCAGCCGCATCGTCTGCGTGCCCACGCACGCCTTTGAGCTGGTCGAGTTCGCGGCCGTTCGCGACGCGCTGGCGGCGCGGCGGCTCGAAGCGCGTACGCCGCTCGAAAAGCCGCTGGACGTGCTCGCGCAGCACGTCGTGACCGTCGCGGCCGGCGGCGGTTTCCAGCCCGACGAACTGCTGGCGGAAGTGCGTTCGACGCACGCCTATCGAGACCTGACTGACGAGGAGTGGACCTGGACGCTGGATTTCGTAGAGCGCGGCGGGGCGGCGCTTACGGCTTACCCGCGTTTCGCGCGCGTGCAGCGCGGCGACGACGGCTGGGCGATCAACGGCGCGGCGCTCGCACGCGGTCATCGCATCAACATCGGCACCATCACCGGCGAGCAGTTGCTGGCGGTGCGCATGCTCAACGGCCGCAAGCTCGGCTCCATCGAAGAGTACTTCATCGCGCGGCTCGCGCCGGCCGAGCGCTTCGTCTTCGGCGGGCACATCCTCGAACTGATACGCGTTCGCGACATGACCGCCCACGTGCGCAAAGCGCGCGGCGGTTCGGGGCGAGTTCCGCGGTGGAACGGCGGACGATTTCCGCTCAGTACGCAACTGGCCGCCGCGGTGCGGGCCCGTCTCACGGCGTTCGCTGACGATCCGACGGCCGAGCGCCATGACAGCGCCGAGATGGCGCGCGTGGCGCCGCTGCTGCAATTGCAGGCAAAACTATCCGACATTCCCCACGACCGCGGTCTGCTCTTCGAACACACCGAGTCCGAGGAGGGTCACCACTGGTTCGTGTTTCCGTTCGAGGGGCGGCTGGTGCATGAGGGAATCGCGTCGCTGCTGGCTTATCGCCTGACGTCGGCGGCGCCGCTCACGATCGACATCACGGCCAACGACTACGGCTTCGAGCTGCTGTCGCCGGGCCGATTGCCGCTCGGCGAAATCGACTGGCGGCGCTTGCTCTCGACCGAGCGCCTGCTCGACGACCTGCTGGCCTGTCTGAACTGCACGCAGATGGCGCGGCGGCAGTTTCGCGACATCGCGCGCATCGCCGGGCTGGTGCAGCAGGGCTATCCCGGCGCGCCGCGCCCCAGTCGCCAATTGCAAGCGTCCAGCGAGCTGTTCTTCGACGTGTTCAGCGAGTTCGACCCTGAAAATCTGCTGCTGCGCCAGGCGCGGCGCGAGGTGCTCGAACATCAGCTCGAGATTCAGCGCCTCACCGCATCGCTGCAGCGAATCGCCGCGCAGCCGTTCCGCATCCGCGCGACGACGCAGCTCACGCCGCTCTCGTTTCCGCTGTCCGCGGAGCGGTTGCGGGCGCAGCATGTCAGCTCGGAGCGCTGGGCCGAGCGCGTGCAGCGCATGTCGAGCCAATTGGCGAGCGGTGCGAGCTTGCCGCCCAAGCGCAGGAGCCGCCATGCGCGTTCGCTGGGCTGAGCACGAATTCACGCTGCGGGCGGAGCGGGCGCTGCATCTGCCTGCAAATCGCGCGCTGTTCGTCGCGGATGTGCACCTGGGAAAGGACGCCGCGTTTCGCGCCGGCGGCATTCCGGTGCCGGCCTCGGCCGCGGCGACTCTTCAGCGCCTCGCCGCGGCGCTGCGCAGCACGAGGTCGGACACCCTCTACATCCTGGGCGATCTCTGGCACGCCCGCGAAGGCCGAACGCCCGAGACGCTTGATCGCCTGGCGGAATGGCGCCGCGCGCACACGCAGCTCGACGTCACCCTGATTCGCGGCAATCACGACGAGCACGCCGGCGATCCGCCTGCCGAGCTGAGCATCGAGTGCCGAGCGGCGGCCGGCGTGGCGGGGCTGCGACTGCTGCATCACCCGCCGCCCGACGCATCGGCATCGGCCGCGCCCACGCTGTGCGGACATCTGCACCCGGCGTTTGTGCTGCGCGAACGATCGGGGGCCACGATTCGTCTGCCGTGTTTCTGGCTGCGCCCGCATTGCTGCGTTCTGCCGGCGTTCGGAGATTTCACCGGGTGCAGGGCGATTCGGGCGGAGGCGGACGACCGCGTGTTCGTCGCGTCGCCGGAGGGCGTGCACGAAGCCGCCGTGCCTCGTCGCAACCGGTATAATCGCGTGTCTCGCGCCCGCGCGGGCTCTTCGGGCCCGGGAGCACGCGGCGCCGGCCCGGAAGGCTAGGTGTATGTCTCAATCCGCGTTGGCACAGTATTTGAGTCTTCACCCCGTCGACACGCTCGACCCGGGCATGATCGCCTTTCTGGCGAATCTGGAGAACGTCGCGCGCGTCGCGCCCGACGTCGCCTCCGGCATCGTGCGCGAGCTCGCCGATCAGCGACGCAACATCAAGCTCATCGCGAGCGAGAACTACTGTTCGCTGGCGGTGCAGTCGACGATGGCCAATCTGCTGACCGACAAATACGCCGAGGGCGTGCCGCATGCGCGCTATTACGCCGGCTGCGACAACGTCGATGCGATTGAAGCCGCGGCCTGTCGGCTGGCGTGCGAGCTGTTCGGAGTCGAGCACGCCTATGTGCAGCCGCACAGCGGCGCCGACGCCAACTTGGTTGCGTTCTGGGCCGTTCTGACCGCGCGCGTGCAGTCGCCGGCGCTCGAGCGCCTGGCGCGCGACCCGGAGGCGGCCGCGGCGGCGCGCGCTGCCGCCGGAACCGAGGCCGAATTCGTGCGTCGGACGCTGAGCCGACAGCGCCTGCTGGCGCTGGATTTCGCGTCGGGCGGGCACCTGACTCACGGCAAGCCCGAGAACGTTTCGGGCAAGATGTTCGAGGCGTTTCAGTACAAGGTGAATCCGGAGACCGGCCTGCTCGATTACGACCAGATTGAGCAGCAGGCGCTCGAGGTGAAACCGCTGATCCTCCTGGCGGGATACAGCGCCTATCCGCGCAAGATCGACTTCGAGCGCATGCGCGCCATCGCCGACAAGGCGAACGCCGTGCTGATGGTCGACATGGCGCACTTCGCGGGTCTGGTCGCCGGCCGCGTGTTCGAGGGACCCTTCAACCCGGCTCCGTACGCACACATTCTGACGACCACCACGCACAAGACGCTGCGCGGGCCGCGCGGCGGGCTGGTGCTCTGCACCAACGAATTCAAGGAGCACGTCGACAAAGGCTGTCCGTACGTGCTGGGCGGGCCGTTGCCGCACGTGATCGCGGCCAAGGCGCTGTGTTTCACCGAGGCGCTGCGGCCCGAATTCCGCGCATATGCGGCGCGCGTCGTCGAGAACGCGCGCGCGCTCAGCGCCGGCTGCATCGAGCGCGGGCTGCACGTGCTCAGCGGCGGCACGGACAACCACCTGGTGCTGCTCGATCTGCGGCCGCAGGGGCTGACCGGATTTCAGGGCGAGGCCGTGCTGCGCCGCTGCGGGCTGACGCTGAATCGCAACGCGATCGCCAGCGACCCCGAGAAGCCGATGATCACCAGCGGGCTGCGGCTGGGCACGCCCGCCGTATCCACGCTCGGCATGGGGCCCAGCGAAATGAAGAAGATTGCCGCGATTGTCGAGCTGGTGCTGAAGAACACCGAGCGCGGCGTGATTGCGTCGGGTGCGCAGGCGGGGCAGCCCAGCAAGCGCGAGTTCGTGATCGCCGGGCACGCCGAGCGCAAGGCACGCGAGATGGTCGCCGAGTTGCTCGATCAGTTCCCGGTCTACCCCGAGTTGGACCTGCTGTATCTGCAGAAGTCGTTCGGCCGGGCGTAGCGCGTCACAGGCGCAGACGGCAAGCATTCGCCGACCCGGGTCTGGACGTGATTCGACCGACCCCGCACCATTCCTGATTGCCCGACACAGGAGCCTGAGTGCACGCTTCCGCGTCCACGCCCGCGTCGTCCGCCGCGGCCCGCATCGGCGTCGCGGCACTCCTGACGCTGCAGGCTGGGCTGCTGCTGTGGACCAACCGATCCAGCGCCATCACGTTCGACGAATATGCGCATCTGCCGGCCGGCGTCGCGTATTGGCGGCACGGCGCTCTCGACATCTACAACCTCACGCCGCCGCTGCTGCGATTCTGGGCCGCGGCTCCGCTGCTCGCGATGGACCCGCAAGTGCCGGATCCAGCGCTGGTCCGCGCGGATTCCGCGGACGCGCGACACTGGATCTACGCGGAGCACTTCCTGCGCGCGAATGCGGAAACTGACACGGGACGGTATGTGCAGTTCTTCACCGTTGGCCGCGCGGCGCTGATTCCGTTGCTGCTGTTCGGCGGCTGGGTCGTCTATCGCTGGGCGGCCGCGCTGCACGGCGAGATGGCCGGACTCGCGGCTTTGGCGCTGTATGTCACGTGCCCCAACCTGATCGCGCACGGCGCGCTGCTGACCACCGACGCCGGCACCAGCGTGGCCATCCTTGCGGCGGCGTGGCTGGCCTGGCGCTTCGGGGCGCAGCCGACGTTGCTGCGCGGCGTGCTGCTGGCGCTCGCGATCGCCGCGGCGCACTTGTGCAAATTCACGGCGCTGCTGCTTTGGCCGGCGCTGCTGGCGATGCTGTCTCTACAAGCGCGTGGCGCAGGCTGGCGCGGCCTGGCACGCCGCTGGCTCGGACTCTTCGCGGCGGCTGCGGCGACTTGGCTGATCGTGAATGCGGTCTACGGGTTTGCCGGCGTCGGGCGGCCGCTGTCGGAGCTCGAGTTCGAATCGCAGCTTCTGATCGGCGTTGCGCGGCAATTCCCGTGGCTCCCGTCGCCGCTGGCGAGCGATGTGCTGATCGGGTTCGACGTGCAGAAGTTCGAAACGGAGGGGCAATATCCCGCGCTGCTGCTGGGCGAGGTGTACTCCGGTTCGCGCTGGTATTTCTATCCGGTCGCGCTGGCGCTCAAGCTGCCGCTGGCGACGCTCGCGCTGCTGGCGCTGTCGGCCGTTACGGCGGTAACGCCCGGGCGGCAAGCCGGGCGGCTCGATCGCGCGGTGCCGCTGCTTTTCGCGTCGATTCTGCTGGCCGGCATGACGCTCGGCACGCAGATCAACATCGGAATCCGCTACATCCTGCCGATCCTGCCGTTGCTCTATGTCGCGCTGGGCGGCCTGTGGCGAGCGGCGGCGGATTCAGGCGGCCGCTGGAGAAGCCGCGCGGCCACGGTGCTGCTGGCGCTCGCGGCGCTCGAGCCGCTGGCGCAGGCGCCGCACTATCTGGCGTTCATGAATGCGCTCGGCGGGGGGCCGGCAAAGGCCTATCGCCAACTGAACGACTCGAATTACGACTGGGGGCAGGACCTCGACAAGCTCGGCGTCTGGATGCGCGAAAACCGGCAGGAACAAGTCGTTCTTTGCTACTTCGGCAGCGTTGACCCGCGCGTCTACGGCGTCGCGTATTCGTCGCTGCTCGAGCCCGACGATACCAGCGAGTACGTTGTCGTCAGTAGTTACTTTGTGGCGGGTCTCGACCATTGGCTGCGTACGCCGCGCGGACGCTCGGAGCAGCGTGTGTCGCTGCCGTATCACCGCGAACTGGCGAATTTGGCGCCCGCGGCGCGGCTCGGGCGCACGCTGTTCGTGTACCGCCGCGGGGAGTATGAGCAACTGGTGGTGGATTTCTTCAGCCGTTCGGGGACGCCATGAGCGCGATCGTCGCCGAACTCGCGCAGCGCGCCGCCGCGGGCGATTTCTCGGGCGCGTTTCTGGTGGCGCGCGACGGGCGCAGCGAGGCGGCGGGGGCGCACGGGCTTGCCAATCGCGCCGACGCGATTCCGAATCGCCTCGATACACGCTTCAATCTCGCATCGCTCAACAAGATGTTCACGGCGGTCACCGTCGCGCGGCTGATCGACGCAGGTCGCCTGAATTGGGACGACCCCGTCGCGACGTATCTCGGCGAGGATTGGTTGGCGCGCGACGCCGCCGCGGCGATCACCGTCGATCACCTGCTCTCGCACACCTCGGGTCTGGGCAACTACTTCAATGCCGAATTCGAACGCAGCTCGCGGCTGCGGTTCCGCGTCGTGGACGACTATCGCCCGTTGGTTGCGGCGGATCGGCCGGCCTTTGCGCCCGGCACGAGCTGGCGCTATAGCAACAGCGGCTACATGCTGCTCGGGGCCATCATCGAGCGCGTGTGCGGCGACTTCTTCGATGCGGTGCGCGACAACGTCTACCGCGTCGCGGGCATGCACGACACGGACTGCTTCGCGCTGGACGCGGTCGTGCCGCGGCTGGCGATCGGATACACCCGCAGCGGCGACGAATGGACGAACAACCTGTTTTCGCACGTTCTGCGCGGCGGGCCGGCCGGCGGCGGATTCTCGACGGTTGAGGATCTGCTGCGATTTGAGCGTGCCCTGCGCGGCGGCGCGCTGCTGCGCCCGGCGACGTTCGCGCGGCTGGTCGAGGAGCAACCGCTTTCGCGCGAGCGCACGCCGTACGGACGCGGGTTCATGCTGCGGCAGCGCGGCGAGCAGATCGTTGCCGGACACCGCGGCACGTTTCCGGGCATCAGCACGAGCTTTGAGATGCACCTGGCGAGCGGCTGCTGCGTGATCGTGCTGGCGAATCAGGATGCGGTGGGGGCCGACGCGGCGCGCTGGATCGACGGCGTGCTGTAGGGGCGTCTCGTTCGGTGCGCGATCTGGGATGAGTGCAGCCGGGATTCCGGTATCAATCGAAGCGATGCACGATGCTGCGCACGATCGGCTCGGGCATGCGACCGCGCGGATCGAATGCACGGACCGTGATGCGGATCGCGTGCGGCCAAAGTCGAATCGGGCGGGGGTTGACCGCCGCGCTGCCCACGAGAACCGGGTCGATCAGCTCGGCGAACATGGCCAGGCGTTTGCCGGCTTCGGTGCTGTTGTCGGGCGTACCGTCGAGATCCGCATCGCCCTGCTGCGCGATCAGCTCGCGGTTGGCGGCGGTATCCGGAACGAAGACGTACGTCTCGCCCGGTTCGACCTCGACCCAGCGCGGCGTGTCGTCGCGCTGCGACAGGTTGTCGGAAACCACCCAATCGGGATGATCGCGCCCGTTGCGCGGGTCTTCGGGCAGCAGAAACTCGACCTGGAACCACGCACATCCGGGCAGCGCCTGCAAGCCGATGTTGCTCTGCAAGTCGACCGGCAGGGGCTCGGCGATCGCCGCCACGAAGTGATTCGCCTCATCGCCGGTGGTGCCATTGCCGTCCGTGTCGGCGTAGAGGATCGGCCGCACAAAGTCGAGCTCGACGCCGCTCCATGCATCGGGCAGTGACCCGCCATTCAGATTGCCGTACGGGCTGCGAAGGGTGAGCGTGAAGTCCTGCCCGTCGATGAAATCGCCGTCGTTGTTGCCGTCAAACGGCTCGAAGAAGCGCAGCCACGCGCTCAGGGGATACGGCGCGGCGTCGCCGGCGAACCGAGAATCGAGCGAGTAGCAGCGCGTGACGCGCTCGGTGGCGGCGTCCGATCCGCCCGCGAAACCGCCGGGATCCCAGTCGATGGCTGGGTTCGTGCCGACGAAAAAGCTCGATGAAACGTCCTCGATGAGCACCTGCCGCCGCGCGAGCGTCCAGCTTGATGCGGGCAGCGGGCTGAGCGGCGCGCCGTCCTGATACGGATCGTCGCTGGTGTCGCTGGTTTCGATGTGCGTGACCGTGCCCCAGGTGTAGGCGCCGGGCGTGCCCGTGACGCGTACGACCGACGCGTGTCCGTAGACCACCTGCGCCGGCGCCGAGCGCGCCCCGCGCTTCAGCGAAAGCTGAAACGGGTCGAGCTGGGAGTCGTCGGCGGTGGCCGGCGCGCGCGAGGCGAGCGGCCGCTGCGTGAAGAACATCAGGATGTCGGCCCGCGGGTCGCTGAACTGCGCGAGGGCCGATGTCGGCGTGTTGCGCCGGGCGAGCGTCGTTGAATCGGACTCGTAGCGCGCGTCAAAGCCGGTGGTGACCTGCGTCGGGTCGCCGGTCAGCACGCGCCAGCGCGCCTGGGCCACGCGCTCGTCCTCGGTCAGCGCCGCCGTCTGCGTGCGACCGTGCAGCACCAGCACGCTCTTGCGCGGATCGGCGAAACGCAAGTCGGCCTCGAGCTCGTCGAGGAGCGTACGCACGTTCGCCTCGGCGTCGGCGATTGCCGCGGCGGTCACCGCAGTCTGCGTGGTCAGGCTGAAGACCTGAGCCACGATGCCGATCGCGATGACGAGCACGAACAGCGCTACCAGCATCTCGGTCAGCGTGAACGCGCGGCGCAGGCGCCCCCCGGCGCCGCCCGCCGACCAGACTCGCAGCCGTCGCGCACTCATGACGGAATCTCGTAGAGCCGAACCACCCGTCGCTGAACCGACACGATCGGCGTGCGGCGATCAAAAACCGGCTGACCGGTCGAATCACGCTCGGCGTAGGACGGCGGAATCACCCAAACCGGGAAATGACTCGCGTCGAGGCCCAGCGTCGGATTCAGCCAGGGATAGGCGCCGCTGTTGTCGACCACCACAGTGTTGTCGTCGGGCCGCTCGACCACCGTGTAGATCGGCAACTGGCCCGGCAGATGCGGCACGAAGCCGGCAATGCGGGCGTTGAACAGCGGCACGGTAGGAGCCACACCCGGGGCCGCGGAATAGAGAACGCCATCGCCATCCGGATCGGGATTCACCAGATCGTCATTCGCCGCCGGGATGATGATGCTGCCCACCGGCAGCAGCCGCCCGACCTCGTCGGACACCTTGAACGCCATGTTTGGCGGCGGCGAAAAACTCACGTCCAGCGGACGGTCCGCGGCGTTGCCCTGCAACGTGTCGTCGTAGTCGGTTCCCGCTTGCAGCGTCGGCATATCGGGCGGGTTGATCGTGCCGTCGAACGTAACCAGCCAGGGCGTGGGCGCGACGCGGTCGGCGCCGCGAAGCCCGGTCACGTCCGGCGGGGCCGAAATCTCTCCGAGCTCGATGGCCTCGGGTTTTTGAAACGTGTCGCGATCGATGTCTTCCACCTGCTGCATCGCGAAGCGGTGCAGATCAGACGGCCGTCGCGTCACCACGACGATGATTTCGTAGAGCAGCGGGTCGGACGGGCGCTGGGTGACGAATTCGTCGCCGTCGGCGAACGGCGGAACATCGAGGTCGTTCAAGGTGCGCTGCCAGTAGGAAACGCGCCGATAGAACGCGGTCCACGCGATACGCCGATCAAGCGCTTTGAGCCGCTCGACGTCGGTTGTTCCGCTGACGAGCTCTCCGTTGGAAACGCGAGCGCTACTGCGGGTCAGGAAACGCGGGTAGCTGAGGTTGCTGTTCTGCGACTGCGAGAAGAAGTCTTCGATGCGGAAGGGAACGGGCATCTCGATCGGCGGAAAGACTCGTGCCACGCCGGCAGCCGCGGGCGTTGCCGCCGCGGTGAAAGCGGTGCTCGGTCCGCCCAGGATGTCGACATCGGACTCCAGCGCGGGATTCGCGCGACTCAACGGGGCGAGTTGCGGTGCGAGGTAGTTCAGATATTGCGATATTTGCCACTCCGAGTCGTCGATCAACGGAGCGCCGCGTGACAGCGGGCCGTTCGCCAGCACCGCGACGTTGCCGAGCGCGAACGGCCGCACCTTGATAAATGGCTCGTAGTCTTCGTCGACGAGAAGATAGCGCGGATCGCACATGTCCGCCGGACCGTCCGATTGCCCGTCATAGTTCGTATCGCAGATTCGCGGCCGCACGATGCCGTCGCGGCGCGCGAACGAATTGCCAAGCTGCCCGACGAGCGCCCGCGACGTGTGCAGGTTTTGTTCGATTACATCGAGCGCATGCCGGCCCGCGACCGTCGCCGATGCCTCGTCCACTGTGCGCTTGGTGTATTCAAGCCCCACGGGCAGCGCCGCCGCGATAAACAGCAGCCCCAGCCCCAGCACAACCAGCGCGATCATCATTTCCGCCAGGCTGAACGCCCGGCGCGCCCGCGCGCCACGGAATCGTCGCGGCGCCGACCGTTTGCTGCACTGTGCACTCACGGCTGGGCTCCGATCAGGCTGCCGCCGCGGCTGACGTAGTAACGCAGGTTCAGGCGCTCGAGCACCGCGGCGCGGTCGGCGACCTCGGTGTCGCTCTGGGCGTCTGAGCCGAGCGCCTTCAAGACTTCGCGCTCGTAGAGCACCAGGCCGCTGAAGCTGAAGCGCTCGAGTTCGGGGTCGTCGGCGTCCAGACCGTCGCGCGCCACCTCGGTCTGTCCGGTGGGCGACGAGCAGTTCCCGGTCGACTCGCGCGGGTCGAACATCCGCAGGGGCCACGACGGCGCGGGCTGGCGCCGCAGCACCCCGCCCTCGGAATCAAAGACGATCAGGAAATCGTCCATGTCGAGGAAGACGTCGCTGTTGCGCTTGCTGGTTCCGCTGCCTTCGACGGCGTTGAAATCGCGGCAAAGACCGCTGTAGAGCGGGCCGCGCAGGATCGCCTCGGCTTGATCCGTCAGGTTGGTCGAGCCGCCGACGAGCGCTTCGGCCGGGGCGGCCCAGACGTCGGTGGGCAGCACGACGACCGGGGCGTTGGTCGCGCGTTCGAAGCGCTCGGTGTAGAGCACCTTGGATGGGTCGGTCGGGTCGGCGGTGGCGCCCGCGTAGCGATAGATGCCGGCGGCCTGACGATCGCGAACCAAAGCCCGGCTCTCGACGTCGGTGTTGCCGCCGCCGTCGCTGCGTGAGTCGCCCGCTTCCCACTCCGCGGGGAAGAGGCGCACGGCCGTGAGCGCCCGGTCGGCTAGGCTGAGCGTGTAGGCGCGCGTCAGCACGCCGTTGAGCTGTTGTCGCGCCTGCGAGAGCCGCGACTGCTTGGCGATCGTATTGAACGCCGGCAGCCCCAGCCCCAGCACCACGCCGATCAGCAGCACCACCACCAGCATCTCGACGAGCGTGAAAGCGCGCGGCCGCCCGGCGCCGAGCGCGCTGAACCGTGAAGCAGACTGTGCGTTTCTCAAGATCACTTCGGCAATCGACCCTTCCACGCCATTCTACGGAGGTCCCGCGAGTCCCCCCGCGGTCTCAGTCCTGGTCCGGGCGATACTTGTAGTCCTCGGCGACACCGACGGCGCGCACCCAGCCCGATGCCCGCGTCTCCTGGCCCGAGGTGGCGGTCATCTTGCCGTCCTCGTCGACGCCCGCCCACGGCTGCGGCAGCGGTTCGCTGAAGATCCAGCGGTCTTTGCGCTTGAGCTCGGTCGGCACATTGTCGAAGTCGAAACCGGCATCGCTCGCGGCCTTGCGCCAGACGTCGTACTCCTCGCGCGATACGCCGCGCGAGCGCAGCACGGGTCGCCGATCAACGACGCGGAAGCCGGCGGTCTCATCGGCCCGCAGACCCCATTCGAGCTTTACGTAAACGAAGTAATCGAGCGGGACGCCCCAGCCGTCGTGAAGGCCCAGCACGTCGACGCGCCCGTTGGGATCGTTCGCATCGGCGGCCTTGCCGTTGGTCGAGACGTAGTTGTTCTCGCCTTTGCGCATCGGCCGCAGCGCCGACGCGGGTAACTGCTGCGCCGCCGCCGGGCTGTAGATGCGCAGCGCCGCGTACAAGCCGAGGATGTCGCCGTCGCCTTGGTCGAGCGGCGTGTCGAACTGCACCCAGTCGGACTGATTGCTCTCGGGCGAGCGATTGCCCAGGTCGCGATTCAGGCGCTCGATCATGGACTCGGGGTGATTCCAACTGGTCTGCGTGAACGAGCCGCGCGACAGGTCCGGCTCGAGCAGCGCGCAGATGTCGGCCCCGCGCGCGTTGCCGGAGGTGTAGACCGGATCGCCGGCCAGTTGATACGCCGGGAAGGGCCCGAAGGTGGCGAAGTCCTTGCGGTCGTAGGTGGTGCGCAGCGGATTCTCGGTGGCGAACTGCTCGATCGCCAGCAGCGTGGTGCGCATGGTCTGATCGGTGATCGAGCGCTTCTGCTGATCGAGCGCGCGGCTGGCGACGACGGTGATCAGCGTGACCAGCACGCTGAGCACGACCAGCGCGACGAGCAGCTCGACCAGCGTGAACCCGCGAACTTGGCGCTGCACCAGGGGCGGCATCGCTTCACCTCGACGCGCGAAGCGTCTTAATCGATCTTGATCTCGCCGCCGCTGTGATCGAAGTTCGCGATGTCGTCGCCGGTGCCGTAGACGCCGTCTGCGCCGGGCGTGATCAGCAGGAAGCCCTGGGCGTTGTGCGGCTGAAGCTTGGCGGTCACGTCGCGATTGCGAATGAACTGTCCGAACTCGATGTCGTCGAAATCGGTCGGCACCCTGCCGTCGGTCAGCTCGGCGTCCTTCATGCGCAGGTTGCTGGGCGTCGAGCGGTCGTCGGCGTTGAGCCGCAGCGGTGTCTGCGAGGTCGTGAAGTTCAGGTCGCTGGAGTTCGCCAGCAGCGGCCCGTTGTCGAGGAAGTGATAGATGCCGCGTTTCTTGGGGTCGCTCGGCGGCTGGTTGTCGACCGCGAGAATTCCGGCCGGATCGGCGCGCCAGTAAAGAATCGGGTGCCCGAAGCCGTCGAGGAACATGGGATACTGGCGCTGCGGCGCCTGCTGTCCCAGATCCTTGAACGCCTTCACCTCGGCGTCGATCACAAAGTTCACATTCACCGCCCCGACGGGGCCGGAGCGCGTCGACGTGCGAATCTTCGAAAGATCGACGAACGGACCGACGCGCGGGCGGAGCGGCTGCAGCGTGGTTTCGTCGAGGGCGTAGAGGCCGTTCTTGGAGCTGTCGGAGTCGTTGCGCTCGGCGTCGGTGTCGCGCGACCAGGCCGAGCTGTTCGGCCGTACGGGTTTGAAGCCGGGCGTGCCCAGCAGGTCGGCCCCGGCCAGCGCCCACACCAGCAGACCGGCGCCGCTGATTTCCATGTTCGGCCGCGACGAGCCGACGCTGTAGGGATTGCGCACCTGATACTTGGGCATGTTGTTGGTCGCGGTCGTCGCGTCGCCGTCGGAAGCGGACGGCGGATAGGCTCCGCCGAGCGTCTGGTCGGCGCGGAAGGTCTCGAGGCCGGTCTGCAGGATGCCCAGCGTGGCCCGCGACGACGACTCGCGGGCCGCCTTGCGCACGGCGCTGAGCGCCGGCACCAGGATGCCGACGAGCAGCCCGATGATCACCACCACCACCATGATCTCGACCAGCGTGAACGCCCGCCGGCTGCTGCGATTTCTCATGACACGCTGCTCCAGCGCACGCGGCGCTACTTGCCGATCTCGAAGTTCTTGACGTCGTCGCCCGTGCCGTACAGGCCGTCCTTGCCCGCGGAAATCAGGATGAAGCTGTCGGGCTTGTGCGGCGAGATGCGACCCTTGCTGTCGCTGGCGCGTACCGTGCTGTCGAAGACGTTGCGGTCGGCGATGTAGGCCTGGAAGCTCTCCAGCGCCGCGGGCCACTTGTTGTCGTCGACGTCCGTCTGCGCATCCTTGAAACGCCCCAGCGGGTGCAGGAAGCCCGTGGCCTGCTCGCCGGTCAGGCTCCAGCCGTCCAGCCCGCCGCTCACCGGCGTGAAGCCGTTGTCACTGTCCAGGCCGGTCAGGTAGGCGTTGTCCGAGGCGTCGTACTTGCCGAGGACCAGGTTGCTGCTGCCCGAGCCGGTCGTGAACGGCGGCTTGGCGGTGGCGTTGGCGGCGTAGTAAAGAATGGGGCGGTTGAAGGAGTCGACGTAGAACGGCACGCGGCCGTTGTTCCAGTCGGAGTCGCCGCCCGTGCCGCCGGCATCGGCGCCGAGCATTTCGGCGGGCGCGACGGAGACCTCGGCGTTGTCCTTGATGTAGTTCTCGGGCGCGCGCGCTGTCTTGCCGTCCGCCTGCACGTAGGGGCCCAGCCGCGTGAAGCGGCCGCCGTTCTCGAAGTCGTACCAAGCGTTCCAGTCGGTGTCGTCGAGGATGTTGTCGGGCGGGCTGCTGGCGTCGTTGGTGGTAACCGGTTTCACATAACCCTGGAAATCGACGCCCGAAAGCTGCAGCGCCAGCCACTGCGAGCCGGTCAGGTAGATGTTGTCGCCGGCCGGTTCGAACGGGTTCTTGCCGCGCGACTGCGGCACGCGGTCAAGCTCGTTCGAGAAGAGCTGCGCACCTTTCTCGATCGCCGAAAGCTGCGCCTGCGTGGCGCCGCGCTTGGCCTGGTCGCGGGCCGCGTTGAGCGCCGGAACCAGGATTCCGATGAGCAGCGTGATGATCGCCACCACCGTCAACAGTTCGA
Source organism: uncultured Planctomycetales bacterium (assembly GCA_964388675.1). GTDB lineage: Bacteria > Planctomycetota > Phycisphaerae > UBA1845 > Fen-1342 > CAYMBL01. The sequence goes on along the minus strand of CAYMBL010000032.1, from coordinate 24,155 downwards.
GCAGCGTGAATCCGCGCGTCCGGCTGATTCGATTCGTCATGTTCATGCTCCCTGGCCCCGCGTGCCTGTTCCCCATTCGTGTCCGTTACTTGCTCGTCAGCGACTGAATCAGGTGGATCATCGGCAGGTACAACGCCACGACGATGAAGCCGACGATGCCGCCGAGCACCACGACCAGCACCGGCTCGAGCAGGCTGACCAGCGATGCGACCAGCGTGTCCACTTCGTCGTCGTAGTTGTCCGCGACCTTGTAAAGCATCTTGTCGAGCTCGCCGGTTTCCTCGCCGACGTCGACCATGTTCACGACCAGCGAATCCACGCACTTGCTCGCCCGTAGCGGATTCGCGAACGAATCGCCTTCGCGGATCGAATCGTGCACCCGGCTCAGCGCGCGGCGATAGACCTCGTTGCCCGTCGTGTCGCGCGTGATTTTCAGCGCTTCGAGAATCGGTACGCCGGCCGCGATCAGCGTGCCGAGCGTGCGCGTGAAGCGGGCAATGCCTGATTTGGAGATGATCTGCCCCATGACCGGGATTTTCAGCGAGATCACGTCGAGAATGTAGCGCCCGGTCTCCGCCTGGCGGATCAGCTTGTACACGCCGAAGATGATCAGCGGCGACAGGATGATCACCAGCCAGCCCGGCGGCGCACCCGACAGCAGCCAGTTTGATACCTGCACCAGGAATTCCGTCATCGCCGGCAGCGTCTTGACGCCGAAATCGGCGAAGATCGTCTTGAACTGCGGCACGAGGAAGATGACGATCGCGAGCGTGATGCTCATGGCGATCGCGATGACGACCGCCGGGTAGATCATCGCGCCGATGACCTTGCTCTTGAGTTTCTGGGCCTTTTCAAGAAAGTCGGCCAGGCGCTGCAGAATGACGTCGAGCACGCCGCCCGCCTCACCCGCGGCCACCATGTTCGTGTAGAGCCGGTCGAACGCCTTTGGGTGGCGCGCCATCGCCTCCGAGAGCGTGGCGCCGCCTTCGACGTCCTCGCCGACCTGCTTGAGACTGTTCTTCAGCATGCCCGGCTTTTGCTGCTGCTCGAGAATGCGAATGCTGCGGAGAATCGGCAGACCGGCGTCCTGCAGGGTCGACAATTGCCGCGTGAACTGCGTCAACTGCTTGGTCGAGACCCAGCCGAAACCGGTGCCGGCGGCCTTGCGCTTCCCGCCCGACGTCGTCCTGGCCGCGACCTTCTTCTTGCCGGCCTTCTCGGTGACCTTGGTCGGGAAATAGCCGAGGCTGCGAACCTTGGCGACCGCCTCTTCTTTAGACGGTGCCTCGACCTCGTCGCGTACTTCCTGACCGGCCGAATTCAGCGCTTCATAAACGAAAACACTCATGCGCAGACCCCCGGACACCCACGGTGTCCGCTGCTGTGGCCGATAATGCCGGCGCGCCCACCCTCAGGTGGTCGCGCACCCCGCTGCCGTTCATTATCGTCGCCGCCAACTGAGCCGACAACCCTCTCTTTTTTGTCAGGAGCGGCGTTGGCCAACCGTCTCTCCACCCCTCTCCGACGCCATTGCCCCCCGAAGGGTTCCGCCCCACACTCCATTCCATGAAACCCAGGCGCACCTTTCACGATCCCGTTCCCGACCCCGGCTTCGGCACGCTCACCACGCACTACGCCGAAGAGCCCGGGACGCCGCATGGCCCGGCGTCTCCGCCAATCTACCAGACCTCGACGTTTCTCTACCCCGACGCCGCCACGTGGGCTCGCCGACGAACGCCAGACTGCCCGCAGCACGAATATACGCGCGTCAGCAACCCGACCACCGAGATCCTCGAAGGCAAGCTGGCCCGGCTCGAGAAGGGCGCCTGGGCCCAGTGCTTCGGCTCCGGCATGGGCGCCATCAGCTCCGCGATTAACGCCGTCGTGCATCACGGTGCGCACGTGGTCAGCGTGGCCCACATCTACGGCCCGGCGCGAACCTACCTGAGCCACGTCGAACGCTTCGGAGTTACGACGACGTACGTGCCTGGCGCGCGAACCGCTGATTTTCTCGCCGCGATGCGCCCCGAGACGCGCCTGCTCTACCTCGAAAGCCCGACCAGCGGCTGGTTTGAATGCCCCGACGTACGAGCGCTCGCCGCCGCCGCACGCGCGCGTGGTGTGCTCACGCTGATCGACAATTCGTGGGCGAGTCCCTATTTCTGCAACCCGCTTGAGCTGGGCGTCGACTTGGTGATCCACAGCGCGACCAAGTACCTCAACGGCCACTCCGACGTCGTTGCCGGCGTCGTGATCGGACGCGACGAAACGCTGCAACACAAGCTGCTGACCGAAGCCGAGCTCGGCGGCGCCACGCTCGACCCGTTCGCAGCGTGGCTGATGCTTCGCGGCCTGCGCACGCTCGCGCTGCGCATGCAATACCACCACGCCACCGGCCTGGCTGTCGCGCGCTGGCTGGAAGAGCAGTCCGCCGTCGAGCGCGTCTTGCACCCAGGCCTGCCCAGCCATCCCGAGCACGAAATCTGCCGCGCCCAGTGCCGCGGCTTCGGCAGCCTGTTCAGCCTGTTTCTGAAAGACGCCTCGCTCCAGCGAACCCAGCGGCTGCTGGACTCGCTGCGGCTGTTTCGTATCGGCGTAAGCTGGGGCGGCCACGAGAGTCTGGTCGTGGCGGGCGCGCACGGCCGCGACAGCGCCAACGAAGCGCGCTGCCTGGTCCGGCTCTACTGCGGACTGGAAGACGCCGCCGATCTGATCGGCGACCTGCGTCGGGCGTTGATGTCCTGAATTCGTAATCACCGAGCGCCTGGAGTGTGCTTCACCGCATGAAACCGACCAAGAAAACGCGCCGCGGCCCGGAGCCGGTCGCCGACGAGCAATTCGAGCATCCGCTCGCCACGCGCTACGCCTCGCGCGAAATGGCCGCGCTCTGGAGCCCCCAGCGGCGCTACGGCACCTGGCGACGGGTCTGGCTGGCGCTGGCCGAAACACAGCACGAGCTTGGCCTGCCGATCCGGCGCGAGCAGCTCGCGGCCCTGCGCGCCGCCGTCGATGCGATCGACCTCGCCGCCGCCGCACGCCACGAAGAGCGCACCCGCCACGACGTGATGGCCCACATCCATGCGTACGGCGACGCGGCGCCGATCGCACGCGGCATCATCCACATGGGCGCCACCAGCATGGACGTCGTCGACAACGCGGATCTGCTGCTGACGCGCTCCGCACTCGACCTGTTGATCGCGCGGCTCGCGGGCGCGTTGCAGCCGCTCGCGGAATTCTGCGGGCGCCACGCCGATCTGCCCACGCTGGGCTTCACGCACCTGCAGCCCGCGCAGCTTACGACTGTCGGCAAGCGCGGCGCGCTCTGGCTGCAGGACCTGTGTGACGATCTCGCGAATCTGGCGCGCGTTCGCGACGGGCTGCGTTGCCGGGGCCTGCGCGGCGCGACCGGGACGCAGGCGTCGTTTCTGGCGCTGCTCGGCAGCGCTGCGCGCGTGCGCCAACTCGAAAACGGCTTCGCGCGGCGCCTGGGTTTTCGCGCGTGCTATCCCATCTGCGGGCAGACCTACTCGCGGCGCGTCGACGTCGAGATCATCGCCGCGCTCTCCGCCTTCGCCGGCAGCGTGCACAAGCTGTGCAACGACATTCGACTGCTCGCGATGCTCAAAGAGATCGAAGAGCCTTTCGAGCGCGAGCAGGTCGGCAGCTCCGCGATGCCCTACAAGCGCAATCCGGCCCTGTGCGAGCGCGCCACCGGGCTGGCGCGTTACTTGCTCAGCCTGGCCGTCTCGCCCGCCATGACCCACGCCGCCCAGATGCTCGAGCGCACGCTCGACGACAGCAGCAACAAGCGACTGGTCTTTCCGGAAGCGTTTCTCGCGGCCGACGCGCTGTGCATCCTGCTGCACAACGTCTTCGACGGCCTGGTCGTATACCCCGCCACGATCGCGGCCCATGTCGCCGCCGAACTGCCGTTCATCGCGTCTGAGGACATATTGATGGCCGCGGCCGCGCGCGGCGGCGACCGCCAGGAGATGCACGAGCGCATTCGGCGCCACGCCCAGGCGGCCGGCGACGCCGTGAAATCACAGGCACGTCCCAACGACCTGATCGAGCGCCTGCGAGGCGACGCGGCGTTCGCGGGCGTCGACTGGAGCGTCGTGACCGACGCGCGTCGTTACGTGGGCCTGGCGCCCGCGCAAACGAGGGAATTTCTGAAGCGCGTGGCGCACCCGCTGCTAAGAAAGCAAATGTCGAGCGCGGCGCCGCGCGTGGCGCTGCGGGTGTAGCGGTCGCGGCGACGGCGATCGCGGCGTTCAAGCGCCCCTTCAGGGCTTTTTAGCGCCAACCGCTCGCAATCCCAGGGCGTTGCCCTGGGCTAGGGCTAAGTCGCACCGTTGGTGCGAAAGACGAAGAGGTGGGGCGCGAAGCCCCAAAGGGGCGTTTCAGCTTCAGCCCAAAGCAAGGCCAAGGCGTTGCTCTGGGCTATCCCGAAGCCGCACCTCTGCGCCGCTACTTCACTTCCGTCATCTTGATCGCCGTCCGATTCCGCGCCGAAAGCAGCGCCGCCTCCAGCACGCGCTGCGTCTCGTACGCGTCGTCGAAGTCCGGCAGCGGCACGATCGGCTCCTGCCCGCCGAGCACGGCCATCATGTCGGCCGCCATGTTCACGAACGTGTGCTCGTAGCCCAGGATGTGCCCCTCGGGCCACCACGCCCCGGCATAGGGGTGCGCTCCCGCGGCCGTGCACAGAATCCGACGCCAGCCCGCGGTCTTCGCGTCCTCGCGCGCGTCGAAGAACCACAGCACGTTCATGTCTTCAAACCCGAAGCGCAGCGCCCCGAATTCGCCGTGAATTTCGATCGTGTTGTTGTTGCAGTGTCCCGTCGCCACGCGCGTCGCCTCAAAGCTGGCGACCGCACCGCCGTTGGTGCGTGCCAGAAACGCGACCGCGTCGTCCACGTCGACCTTGCCGAACTGCGCCTTCTTCGGACGCGCGCGCACGGTATTCTTCGGCGCGGCCTCGATGATCTCGCGCTGCGCCACGAAGGTTTCGGCGACCGCGCCGCTAATCTCGATGAACTCCTGCCCGGTGATGAACCGCGCCGCATCCACGATGTGCGCGTTCAGGTCGCCGTGCGCGCCGGAGCCGGCATACTTCTTCTGGTAGCGCCAGCTCATCGGCGTGCGGGCGTGGCCCCAGCTTTGCAGGTACGTCGCGCGGATGTGATAGAGCCGCCCCAGCCGTCCGTCCTTCACCAACTGGTGCGCCAGCGCCACCGCCGGGCAGCGCCGGTAGTTGTACCAGACAAACGTGCGACAGCGCCGCGCCCGCGCGGCGGCGTTCCGCATGTTTCGCGCGTCCTTCAGCGAAATCGAGAGCGGCTTCTCGCAGGCGACGTGCTTGCCCGCCGCGAGCGCCGCCATCGCCTGATCGGCGTGCATGTAGTTCGGTGTGCTGACGTCGACTAGGTGAATGTTCGGGTCGCGGACGACGTCCTTCCACTGCGTGCTGTACTTCTTCCAGCCCCAGCGATCCGCGAACGGCGCCAGCGAAATCAGGTCAAGCCCCGCGATCGTGTGCATGACCGGACGCACGGGCAAATTGAAGAACTTGGGCGCTTTGAGGTACGCATTGCTGTGCGCGCGCCCCATGAACTTCTGCCCTAACAAAGCGACGTTGCAATAACCGGTTGACATGCACACTCCTCGCTCGGCAGCGATCCGAAAAATCGGGCGGGAACTATAACTAGGATGCGTCGAAAAGTCGACCTGCCGCGGCGATCGACGGGGCATTTTGCCGAAAGCGAACCGGGTTCAGCCGTCCGGCGAGCAGGGGGGGGCGCTACGCTTCCAGCGACAAGGACGTCTCGCCCGCCGGCGCCTCGGGTTTGAAGCGCGACGGGGCCACCGACGCGGCGACGGCCGGCGGCGGGGCGCCGGGCGCCGTCTCACGCGCCAGCTTGTCGATGACCAGGTCCCACGTCTCACGCTGGTGCCGAAGGATGCGCACCGCCTCGTCCACCGCATTCAGATCGTGCTGTGTGTTCGCGTCCACGAGCCGCCGAAACACGAAATTGTGCAGCGCGGCCATCTGGTCGGCCACGGCCGGATTGACGTCGCGCCGCAGGCCGCTCGTCAGCTCCAGGCAGATGCGCTGCGCGCGATCCAGCGCCTGGAACGCCGCCTCGTAGTCGCGTCCCTCCAGCGCGTCGCGGCCGCGGAGGGCGAATCGAATCGCCCCGTCCAGCAGCATCACGTGCAACTGCTCGGGGGTCGCGGTCATCACCGCGCTCTTGAGGTATTCGCGTGCTGCTTTCGCCGGCTGTTGCATGATCTCGGTATCGGCCGGGCGCCGCCCCCGAATCAGTGAATTCCGCGGCTAACGCCGCACGGCGCTCGTCGACGCGTTCGCCAGCAGCGAACTGAGCTGTCCCAGCGACGCCTGTTGCGATTGCAGCTCCGCCAGCGTCGATTCCATTGCGAGAAACTGCCGCGTCAGTCGTTCGCGCTTGCTTTCGAGCAGGGAGCTGAGCCGGTCCATGCGCTCGGTCAGCAGTTCGCGCTGCGCGTCGAGCGAGTCGGTGCGGCCCTCGATCAGGCCGCCGTCGCTCGCGATCGCCTCGAGCGCGGTTTTCGCCGCGTTCGCAAACCCCGTTTCGTCGGTCGAGAAGAAGTCCGCTACCGCCTCGGGATTCGACTTCAGGAGGTCGTTCAGCTTCGTAGAGTCGAACGACAGCCGTCCCTCTTCGAGCGTGACGCCGATCTGCGACAGGCGCGACAGCACGCCGTTCAGCCCGCTGGTGGAGCCCGTGAATGCCCGCAGCAGTCGGGATTCGGTCGTCAGGAGTGTGCCGTCGCCCAGCAGAATGCCCGCCTGCTCCGTCTCGACGTCGTATCCGCCCACGTCGTCGATCCGATCCAGCAGGTCGTTGAACCCGCTGACCAGTGAGTCGATCGTGGTGGTCAGGCTCGAGTCGTCCCGCGACACGGTGACCGTCGCCACCGTGTCGGAAACCGATCCCGCGGTCAGGGTAAGCCCCGGCACCACCCCGCTGAAGCTGTTGCTGGCGCTGCGAATCACGATTCCGCTGTTCGGGTCGCTGCCCAGGATCAGCTCGGCGTCCTGTGCGCGGCTGAGCGTGGAGAGGTCGAGGCCGATCGCGCTGCCGTCGATCAGCAGTTCGCCCGCCGTGCCCGACGTGTTCGAGGTGATCTGCAGGCGATAGGGGTTGGCGCCGCTGCCGTCGTTGAGGATCGTCGCCGTGGCGTTGACGTTGGCCTCCGCGATCAGGTCGACCAAGTCGTCCAGCGTGGTGTTCGCGCCGACCTCGATCTTGCGCTCGTAGGACCCGTCCGCCACGCCTTCCGCGAAGGCGCCGGCGATGTTCAGGTCGCGCGCCGCGGTTCCGCTCTCGTCGCTCACGGACAGGCCCAGCGTGCCGCCGGCGGTGTCGCGCAGCAGCAGACCGTCGCCCGTCTCGTTCACTTCCGCGGTGACGCCGATCCCCGCGGCGTTGATTTTCAGGATCACGTCGTTCAGCGTCTTCACTGTGCCGTCGTTCAGGTTCACGCTCGATCCGCGGCCCAGCGAATCCGTCAGCCGGATTGTGCCCAGGCCCAAGCCCCGCCCGTCGTTGAGCTGCTCGATCAGCGTACCTTCGTTCACGTACTGCTTCTGCACATTGGCGCCACGCAGCGACACGCCGTTGCCGGCCAAACCCAGGTCGACGGCCAGCGTGCCGCTCAGGTCGCTCACGCTGAGCGACGTGAGGCCGTCCAGGCTGGTGAGCGTGACGCGTGTGCCGGTGGCGTCGTAGCCGGCTTCGATCGCCAAGCCCGCCGCGTCCGCGGCGTCGTTGATTGCGTCGAGAACGTCGCGCAGCGTGGTGGCGCTGCTCGCGTCGACCGTCAGGGTCTGCGCGCCCAGCCCGATCTGCAGCACGCCGCCCTGCACGCCTGCGCCGCCGTTCAGCGTCTTGAGCAGTGTCGTATCGATGCCGCTCAGCACGCGCCGTCCGACGACGCCGTTGCCGGCGGTGCCTTCCGCCAGCCCGATGTCGTCGATCGCCTGCGAGCCGTTCAGGGCCTCGATTTCGATGTCGTCGACGTCGGCGTCCAGCCGAATCGCGGTTCCCTCGGCCACGGCGCGGATCGAGCCGTCGTTGCCGGTCGCGTAGTTCACCGCCGCCAGCAGGTCGCCCACCGTGTCCATGAAGAGCACATCGCGTCCGCTCACCGAGCCCGCCGACGAGGTGCCCGCGATGCCCAGGTCCGACGCGGTGCTCCCGTCGACGTCCTCGATCGTCAGGGTGCGTGTGGCGGCGTTGCTGCTGTACCCAATCACGAGCCGCTGGCTGGTCGGCGTCACGATCACGCCCGGCACCGCGGATTCGATCGCGGCTTTGACGTCGCCGATCGACTTCGCCCCGCTCAGGTCGACCTCGACCTGCGACTCCAGCCCGTCGACGCTCTCGGTCTTGATGCGAATGCGCCCCAGTTCGACTCCGGCGCCGTGGTTCAGGCGCTCGAGCCGCACGTCGCTGGTGAGCAGTTCGCTCAGGTCGACCTTCACGCCGTTCAACGTGAAATCGCCGCCAGCACGCGCCGTGCGAATGCCGTTGCCGTCGTTCAGGGCCGACAGGGGCGTTGACGCGCTGAGCCGGATCAGCGACCCGCCGCTGAGCACGCCGGTCGAGCTGGAAGTGAGCCCGGGCCCGAATCCCAGGTCCGCCGCGGTCGAACCGCCCGAGACCTCGCGCACCTGCAGGCTGCCGCCGGCGAGTTCCGTCAGGCGGATGGCGTCATCACGCACCTCCGCCCGCACGTTCAGACCGGCGTCGTTGATGCGATCGACCAATCCCGACAGCGTGTCGACGCCGCCCACGCTGATCGTGGCTTCCTTGCCGGCGCCGTCGGTCAGGGTGAACGAGCCGTTGCGCACGCCGGCATAGCCGTTCAACTCCGACAGGCGCGTCTGACCATTCACCCGGGCCCGCACCGACTCGAACGTCAGCGTCCCGGGCGTCAGCGTGGCTGACTGCGATGAGAATCCGCGGCTGATGACCTGCTGCGTCGAAGCCAGCGAACGCACCAGAAACGAGTACGTGCCCGGAGTCGCGTCGCTGGTCGCGGTCGCGCTCAGTACCGCCGCGTTTGACGAAGTCGCAGCATTGTTTCGAAAGAACGTCGGCGAGGACAGGCTTGTCAGATTCGCGATCAGGCCGCTGATCCGCGCCGAAATATCGAGAAATGCGGTCTTCTGCGCGTCGATGCCCGCGGCGCGATTCGCCAGCAGCGCAATCGGGCGTGCCTCCAGCGCCAGGAGATTGTCAATCAGGCTCGCGTAGTCCAGCCCCGAAATCAGACCCACGCCTGAACTGATCGTTCCCATGCGCTCCTCCGGCGCGGCACACCGCCGCCGTTTGTATCGGTCCGGTGAGCGGCATGCTGCATGCCAGAGGGTGTTTCCGGGCCTGCGGCGCAGGAACGCGAGGCGCACGTCAGATAATCGAGCGCGATTGTTGCGCGCCCCGCGCACGAAGCGCCGATGTCGCTAGCCCTGAATCTCTTCCATGACGGCGTCTACCAGCGGGCGCAGCGTCGCCTCCGAGAAATCAAAACGCAGACCCGCAGCCGCAAACAATTCCGGCAGCGGCCGCGAGCCGCCCTGCGCCAGCCCGTTGCGGTAATGCGCCACCGCTTCGGCGTAGTCCTGCCGCGAATTCATCCACACCTGCAGCGCTCCCAGTTGCGCAATGCCGTACTCAATGTAATAAAACGGCGCCTCGAAGAAGTGCAGCTTGCGATGCCACGAGTGCCGCTCGGCCCGCTCGATCCCCGAGTGATCCAAATGCGGCGAAAAGCGACGCGAAAGCCGCTCCCACTCGTCATTCCGGGCGTCCGGCGTCGCATCGACGTGCGTGTACACCCAGTGCTGAAACGCGTCCACCCGCGCCATGAACGGGAAGAAGCCGACAATCTCGCGGAAGAAGCGTTTGCGCGCCCGTGGCGTATCCAGGCCGTAGAACTCGCTCAGATGCGGCAGCGACAAACACTCCATGCCCATCGACGCCACTTCGGCGAACTCGATCGGGTAATGGCGATACGCCAGCAGCGGGTCGTGGCGACAGGCCCAACTGTGAAATGCGTGTCCGCCTTCGTGCAGCAGCGTGCGCACGTCGGACTCGGTGCCCACCGCGTTCATGAAAATGAACGGCAGACGCCGCTCGTCGTACTGCGCCTGGTAGCCGCCCGGCGCCTTGCCGCGCCGGCTGCCCAGATCGAGCGATCCGCGTTCGCGGAGGGTGTCGAACACGTCGCCCAACTCGGGGTGCACGTGGTGGAAGATTCGGCTGCAGCCGCCGATCAATTGCTCGTCATTCTCAAACGGGCGCAACGGCGGTCGCTGCTCGGGGTCGACCGCGGTGTCCCACGGTCGCAGCGTCTCCACGCCCAGCTTGCGGCGCCGTTCGTCCGCCAGCCGGCTGACCGCAGGCACCACCACCGCCTCGATCGCGTCATGGAACGCCCGGCAGTGCTCGGGGGTGTAATCAAACCGCTCCATCGCGCGAAACGCGTACGCGCGATAATCGGGCAAGTCGGCGTTGCGCGCCATCTGGTGGCGAACGCGCACCATCTGGTCGTACAGCGAATTGAGCTCGTCGGCGTCCTTCAGAAAGCGATCCACCGCCATTCGCCACGTTTCTTCGCGCACGGCACGATCCGGCTCCTCGAGGAACCGCGCCGCCTGCTGCAACGTCATTTCCTGTCCGCGAAACGTGACGGACATGGCGCCGGTCAGCTTCTGGTAGTGCGCGGCGAGTTTTGCGTCCTCAACCTGCAGCGGAATGTTCTGCTCGCGGAACAGTTCGTTGCTGTTGCGCACGCTTCGCAGCAGCACCTGATACCGACCCGCGGGCATCTCGAACTTTTCCGCGACCTCGCTCAGCCGCCGGCGCAACTGATCGTGCCAGGGTTCGCGCGGCGGGCGCACATTCTCGACGAAATCGATGTAGCTGCGCTCGCGCTCCGCGTCGTCCGTGGCGCAGGTCATCAGAATCTGGCGGCGCACGCCTTCCTCGTCGAAGGCGGAGTCGAGCTCGCTCCAATCCAGCAACCAGCGCTCGACGTCAGCCGAGGACGCCAGCGCGCGCTCGGCCAGTTCGCGGTAGTAAGGTTCGGCCGCCGCCCAGGTATCGAGAGCGAGCGATTCGGGAAGAAACCGGCGCGGAAACTCACGCGTTTGCATGTCTTCTCCTGTAACAGCGGACAGTCTCGCACCGCCAAACCACGCGCGGGCCGGACGGCGAAGCGATTTGTGTACGGCCCCAGTCTCGCGGGTCGGACGCGCGCGTCCGACCCCGGGTATCGCTAGGGCGTGGGCGATTCGCCCGCGTCGTCCGGCGCGGCCTCGTCGCCTTCGGCCGGCGGTTCCGTCGTGGCGGGCGCCGGGGCGCCAGTCGACAGCAATGCATCGTGCAGCGCACGGAACGGCGCGATGCGCGGGTGCTGCGGCGCTTTCTCGAAGACCTTGCGAATGTTCTCGACCGCGGTCGCGCGGTGGGTTTCCGCCTGCGATTCGTCGACCAGTGAAAGCGACAATGCGGCACTCGCCAATCCCGCCTGATAGGCCCACGAATACGGCGCCGCGCGGCCCGCCACGCCCTGAATCCCCTCCATCGACTGGCGGAGTGCGGCGATCGCGGCATCGCGGGTCGCGGTCAGCGCGTCCTCGAGCGGCTGCATCTCGACTGACTGCTCGGGCACATCGGCCACGACCTGTCGCAGCGCATCCCGGTACGTCTCCAAGCCGCGCAGCCGATCGGTGTGCAGCGCGCCCACGAGCGCCCGCGCCCGGGCCAGCGGCACCCCGGCCAACTCGTCGACCGCCTGCCCCATGATGCGCTTCAAACGATCGTTGACGCGATCGGGGTCGAGTTGCTGCTGAACGTCGCGCGCCTCGCGCACCCAGGCGTTCAAAGCCGTTTCGGCCGCCGTTTGCGCCTGCACGCCGTCGGCCGCGAGCTTCAAGGCCCGCTCTTCCGACTCGCGCAGCGCCGCAGCGCCATTGTTCAGTTCGGTGAGCATGCCGCCCAGCGCTTCGCGCTCCGCGGCGAGGGCGGAGTCGAGCGCTGCTGCACGCTCGCTCGCGACGCGCGACTGCTCCGTCAGCCGCGCCACCTGCTGGTTCAAGGCGTCGCGCGAGCCGGTGATCTTCTGAATCTGCAGTTCGGTCTCTGCCAAGCGCGAGCCGAGCAGGCCGGCGCCCTCCAGCGGCTCACCACCGGTAATCGGTGCGTCGCCCACGGCGTCGGCGGCGCGGGTCGCGCCGACCAGTCCGCCGCCCGAGAGCAGCGTCTCGCGTGCCTCGAGTTCCACGATGCGGGCTGTGATCTGCTGCATCTGCTGCCGGAAGCGATCAAACTGCGAATCGTCGCCGACGACGTATCCGGACTGTTGCACGCCGTCGAGCTTCGCGCGCTGGTCGGCCAGTTCGCGCCGCACCTGTTCCAGTTCCGAATTGGCCGCATCAAGCCGCTGCCGCAGGTCCGCGGCGCTCTGCTGCGACTGCGCGAGTTGGGCCTCCATCTCGCCCACTGCCTGCTGCGCGGCGGCGATCGCGGCGTCGAAGTCGATCAGGGTGATGCGATCGCGCTCGGCGCGCGTGGTCTGCCAGCGGCGGGCCGATTCGCGTGCTCGGGCCTGCAACTGCTCGTGCGCGGCGCGGAGCCGGCCGGCTTCGAGCCGGGCCTCGCCTGCGCCGACGTAGCGTGTCAGCGCCAGAGCATCCGCCACCCCCAGCGCGTCGCGGGACGCGGCCATCGCGGCCTGTGCGTCACGGCCGGCGGCGTCGAGCAGCTTCTGATTCTCGCCGACCACCTTCTCAAAATCGCCCAGCGCCGAGCGCAGACCGGCCGGCGTGGCCTGCACGGCACGCAGCGCCTCGCCGGTGAGGCCCATGCGCTGATCGGCCGAACGCACCTGCTGCACCTGCGACGCGAAGCCGGCGCCGAGGCCGGCGAACCGCTCCGCCGCTCCGCTGACCAGCTTGTCGAGGTCGGCGCTCTTGAGCGCTTCGGTCTCGCCGCGGCTGGCCAACTGCGCCATTCCGGAGGTGAAACCGAACAACTCACGGCGCGCCAATTCGGCCTGTCGCTGTGCGTCGCGAGCGGCGGCATGCGACGCGTCGCGCATCAGCCACGCCGGCGCGACGATCGCCGCGACGAGGATCCCGCCCACGAAGATGGAGGTGGAAAAACCTTTCAAAACTGAGCCCTCGGCCGCCGCCGGCTGCAAGCGAGGCGACGCTGCGGCGAAGAGCGTCGCGGAACCCCGTGTAGTTACCTTGGGGCGTGCGGGCTGTCAACGCGAGCGCTGGCGGCGCACCGTCTACCAGAACATCCAGGCCGAGGCGTGACCGCCGCCGACCGCCTGCACGAGCACCCACGTGTACAGGAACAGGTTCGTCAGCCCGTGTGTAATCACGAGAAACAGGATGCTCTTGCGCCAGTACATCAGCGCGTTGAACGCGAACCAGCAGGGGATGCTGACCAGCCAGTTGTCGGGGTGCTGCAGGCAGCTCAGCAGCGATGTGAGCAGGAACGATTTCCAGGTGAACGTGCCGAGCGGCACGCGCTCGAAGTCGGTCCACGAGATGAACGCCCGCAGCAGGAACGCGCGCCAGAATAGCTCCTCGACCACCGGTACCGTGATCGACGCCACCGCGATCTTCAGCGAAACCGTCAGCCAGAACAGCGGCCCCTGGCCGAGCGCCTCGCGCGGATCAACCGGCGCCGGCTCGCCCGGGAACAGCGGCAACGGCAGGCGGTGGGGCACGCCGAGTGAATTGAGCCAGTATTGGCCGTAGTACCAGCCGGCGGCGATCAGCAGCGCCGCGATTGTCGCCGATCCCCAGAACGGCCGTCCCCACGGCGGCAAGTGGCGGCGGAACAGCCACGCCACCCACAGCCCGCCCACGCCGCGCAGGACGCTGGCCAGCCAGTTCCATTCCGGCGGAAACAGGTCCTTCAGCGCGAGCAGCGCCAGGTAGGCGAGCATCGGCGCCATCAGCACGACGTCCGGCCGTTCCGAAGCGAAACGATCGAGCGGGGAACGAGGGGGGACGGTCGGTGCGTCAGGCTGCACGAATCGCTCTCCACGTCGAGAGTACGGGCGCTGCGGAACGATAGGGGCAATCGCGCAGAGGGCCAAGCGAAATCGCGACCGTTGCGGCTGCGTTCGACGCCGCCCTCCAGGAATGCCGCAGCCGCGGTCGAGCGCAAGCTCTTCCGCGGCTGTCGGCCCCCCGTTTCGCTTCGACGAACCGCTTAGTGCGGGTCTTTCTTCGGCTTGGCGGCCGGAGCGCCGTGCGCCGTCGGCGGCGGCGACAGGGGCTTGTCGTGCCCCTTCGCGCCGTGGTCTTTCGTGTCCGGGCCCTTCGGCTGCGCGTGGCCCGCGCCCTGAGCAGCGGCATGCGCGTCGCCGTGCGCCGGCGCCGAGTTCAGCAGACGCGACTCGTCGGGGTGCGGGCCAAGCCAGTTGATCTGCGCGCTTTCAAGATCGTAAACCGCGCCGATCACCGACAGCTTGCCCTGCTTCACGTGCTCGCTGATCACCGGGCTGTTCGAAATCAGGGCCTCGACGCTGCGCCAGACGTTGGTCTTGATGGCTTCGGCGACTAGCTTGTCGCCGCTCAGGCCCGGATTCGCGGCCTGCGTCTGCTCGACCGACGGTTTGATCTCGCGGATCAGCCCGCCGAGTTGGCCCGGCAGTTCCGCCGTTCCCGCCGCCGCCGCGACCGCGCCGCACGCGCGATGGCCCATCACGACCACGATTGGCGTGTGCAGGTGCTCGACGGCATATTCGATCGAGCCAGCCTGCGTCTCGGTGGCGACGTTGCCCGCGACGCGCACCACGAACAGATCGCCCACGCCCTGATCGAACACGACCTCGACCGGCACGCGCGAATCGGCACAAGTCAGGACCGTCGCGAACGGGTGCTGCCCGCCGCGGAACGTCTCGGTGCGGCGCTGCGCGTCGGCGTTGGGCCGATCGGCCTTGCCGCACAGGTAGCGCGCGTGACCGATCTGCAACTGCTGCAGCGCCTGAGCGGGAGTAAAGCCCGCGGCCGGCGCGGCATGGTCATCGCCGCCGGGCGCCCAGCCCGCCATCGCGCCCACGAACAGGACGGTCACCGCCGTCAGTGCGAAATTCCGCATCGTTGTTTCCTCTGTAGTTTCGGCTCGCGGCCGATCGTAGCGCGACCCGCGCCCGCGACCACGGGATCGCCTTCGCGCGCACCCGCCGCGTGCATCGGTTCGCCAAGCACGGTGCTTTCAATGGGTTGGAATTGATGACCGGCCGGGCGACGGATGCGTCGAATTATGGGTCGGATTTGTAGCCGTCGTCCGCTGCGCCCCTGCGCCTACCCCGCCTGAAACAGCGGCGTCGACAAATACCTTTCGCCGGCCGAGGCGAGAATCACCACGATCAGCGTGCCGTGGTTCTCGGGCGCGCTCGCCACGCGCTCCGCCGCGCAGAGTGCGGCGCCGGAGCTGATGCCGCAGAGAATACCTTCCTCGCGCGCCGCGCGCCGCGCCCAGGCGAATGCCTCGTCGTTGCCCACGCGCTCCACGCCATCGATTACGCCCAGATCGAGCACCTCGGGAATGAAGCCCGCACCGATGCCCTGAATCTTGTGTGGACCGGGCTGCGCCGGCTGACCGGCTCGAACCTGTGTGAGCACAGGCGAATCGGCAGGCTCGACCGCAACACAGCGAAATGACGGCTTGCGCGATTTCAGCACCTGTCCCACGCCGGTGATCGTGCCGCCAGTACCGACGCCGGAGACGAGCACGTCGGCCTGGCCGTCCGTGTCGCGCCAGATTTCCTCGGCCGTTGTCGCGCGGTGCACCGCCGGATTGGCGGGGTTCCGAAACTGCTGCGGCATGAAGCTGCCCGGCGTGGCGGCGGACAGCTCCTCGGCGCGTCGCAGAGCGCCGCGCATGCCTTCCGCGGCGGGGGTCAGCTCAATCGCCGCGCCCAGCGCGCGCAGCACCGAGCGCCGCTCGACGCTCATGCTCTCGGGCATGACCAGTGTGAGCCGCAGCCCGCGCGCCGCGCACACGAACGCGAGCGCGATGCCGGTGTTGCCGGACGTCGGCTCGATGATGTGCGTGTTGGGGCCGATCGCTCCGTCGCGCACACCGGCGTCGATCATCGCCGCGCCGATGCGGTCCTTTACGCTCAGCAGCGGGTTCAGGAACTCGATCTTGGCGTAGACGCGCGAACCGGCCGGCATCAAGCGTTGCAGCCGCACCAGCGGCGTATTGCCGATCGCCTGAGTCAGACTCTCGAAGAGCCGCATGGGTCGTTCCTCCGACATGGAGACATGCTATGTCCGATGCTACGCGCGGCATTGCGAACTCGCGCGCCGCGCGCGATTTCCGGGAGCCATCGCTTGAGACCTGAGCCGAGTCCGCGAATTATTGCTTGCGGGATTCAACGTCGGCCGGGTAGGCTTCTCCTCCGCGAGCCGGCGGAGTATCAGCATGCGTTCGCTGGGGGGATTCTGGGCGGCGTCGCTGGTGGTGGGCTCCATCGGTGCGCCGCAGGTGCGCGCGTTCGAGCCTACGTTTCCCAACATCTGCTATGACTCCGTGTGCGACCGCCCTGAGGCGGCGCACATGCTCGACGTCTGGCTGCCGCCGGGCGACCCGGCCGGCCTGCCAACGATCATCTGTGTGCACGGCGGCGCCTGGCGCAGCGGCGACAAGCGCGACCACGACGGAATCAACTACGAGTTGTCGCGCGACGGGTTCGGGGTCGTTTGCTGCAATTACACGCTCTCGACGCCCGAGACCGGCGCGTTTCCGCAGAACATCACGGACATCAAAAACGTGATCCGCTGGGTGCGCGAGGTCGGCGTCGGGGAACCGTACGGCCTGTCTCCGCGAGTCGTTCTGCTCGGGGCGTCGGCGGGTGCGCATTTGTCGGTGCTTGCCGCCACCAGCGAGGGCGAAAGCGCTTTCGAGATCGTGCCCGCGACCTGGGCGGGCGGCTATTCGGTGCAGTCGGCCGTCTCTTTCTTTGGGGCGCTTGATCTTGAGTTTCACATGCTGCCGAACGTCAACAGCGAGAAGGTCGCTGTCGAGCAGATGGTCGGCGTGCGCTATCCGAGCGACTTGTTCCGGCAAGCTTCGCCGCTTACGTACCTCGCGGCGGGCGATCCGCCGGTGGCGCTGCGTCACGGCAACCGCGACAACACCGTGCCGTTCGAGGAGTCGCTGCGCTTCCGCGACGGGATGCTGCTGGTCGACGTGTTCACGCCGACCGACGCCAACGGCGAGATTATCGAGACCGGGGCGGGCCATGGCTGGGGCGACTTCGGCAACGCGGCGCAGCTTCGCGACGAAATCACCGGCTACATCGCCGACATGATGCCGCCAGGCGACGTCACGGGCGATCAGGAAGTCGACCTGAGCGATGTGGGCGTCGTGCTCGGCCATTGGGGCGAATGCGCTGCATCGCAGGGCGTCGCCTATCCGATTACGGCCGATCTGGATGACGACGGTTGCATCGGCCTGGGCGACATCGGCATCGTGCTGGCGTATATCGCCGATCGCTGACGCGCACGCGCTCAATCGCGCACGATACACTGGCCGCGCATGCAGCACGCGCCAGAATCAACCTCCGCGACGCCCGCCGCCGCCGCGCCGCACCTGGCACGCCTCGCGCCGGGATTCGCCCTTTGCTTCGGCGTGGCGGCGCTCGCGCTGTGGCTCGGGCAGTTTGAGTGGCTCGCGCGGCGGCTGCACGTCGGGCCGCTGCTGCTGGTCATTCTGCTCGGCATGGCGCTGCGCACAGCCTGGCGCATTCCCGACGCGCTGACGCCGGGCGTGCGCAGCGCCTCGCGTGCTCTGCTGCGCTGGGGCGTCGCCGGCCTCGGCTTCAAGCTCTCGCTACCCGAATTGCTGCACTACGGCGGCGGCGTGCTGGCCATGGTCGCAATCTCGACGCTTGCGTCGGCTGCGTTCGGCTGGTGGATTGCGCTGCGGCTGGGACTCAACGAAAAACTCGCGCTGCTGCTGGGCGTCGGCGGCGGAGTGTGCGGAGCGTCGGCGATCGTCGCCGCCGATTCCGTCATCGAATCCGACAAGCGCGACTCGATCGTGGCCCTCGCCACGATCACGCTGCTCGGCACGCTCGGAATCGTTGTGTACCCCTGGCTCGCGATCGCGCTCGGGCTGGCGCCGTTCACCTATGGCGCCTGGTGCGGCGCAACGCTGCACGAAACCGCGCAGGTGGTCGCCGCCGCCGCCGCCGCCGGCGACGAATCGAAGGTCGTCGCAACCGCGGTGAAACTCGCGCGAATCTGCCTGCTGGCGCCGATCGTGCTGGCGATCGGCTGGTATGTTCGGCGGCGATTCGGCCGCGCCGGCGTGGCGCAGGTTGCGCCCGTGCCGTGGTTCCTGGTGCTCTTTGTAGTGTTCGCGCTCGTGCAGTCGTTCCCGGCCTGGTTCGGGAATCCGCCACGGGCCTGGTTCGAGCTGGCGCTGCGTGTTGACCTCTGGCTGCTGTGCGCCGGGATGGCGGGGGTCGGACTGCAGGCGGGTTTCAGCGAGCTGCGCGCCGCCGGCGCGCGTCTGCTGCTGGCCGGCGCCGCACAATGGCTCTTTCTGGCGTTGGTTGCGCTCGGGCTGATCGCCGCGCTTTGCTAGGAGAACGAAGACGTGAATCTCGCACCCGTCAGCTACCGGCGATTCGCCAGCCGCGCCGCGCCGCTGCACCTGTTTGAGCGGCTCTACCACGGGCACGAGCATGCCTTTCTCTACGAATCGCTCGAAGCCCACGGCGGTCGCGGGCGGTATTCGTTTCTAGGCGGGGCGCCGCTGGCGATTCTGACGGTGCGCGACGGGCGCAGCTTTCTTACAGAAGGCGCCGCAACGCGCGAACTGGCCGGCGCGCCGCTCGATGTGCTGCGCGAGCTGAACCAACCGCTGCCCGGCGTGCCGCCGGTCGCGCCGTTTTGCGGCGGTCTGGTGGGGTATCTGGGCTACGACGCGGTGCGCTGGTCGGAGCGCATACCCAACCGGCATCCGCGCCGCTCGAATGCACCCGACGCCTGCTTTCTCGCGCCATCGGAGGTCGTTTGCTTCGATCACCTTGACCGCGTGGTGCACGTGCTGGTGTTCGGCCCCGGCGATCACGAAGCGCGCAGCGAGCGAATTCGAGCGGCGCTTGCAGCGCTGCCCGACGAGCCGGCGCGGCGCGAAGCGGTCGCCGCGGCACCGGCGCCGCCGATCCGGGCGCTGCCCGCGGGCGTTCGCGCGACCATCCCGCGCGAGCAGTTCGAGCAGATGGTGCAGCGGGCGCAGGAATACATTCGGGCCGGTGACGTGTTTCAGGTTGTGCTCAGCCAGCGCTTCGAATTCGCGCTGCAGCGCGCGCCGCTCGACGTCTATCGCGCGCTCCGCCGCACGAATCCGTCGCCGTATATGTATTACCTGACGCTGGGCGACCTGCAGATCGCGGGTTCGTCACCCGAGGTGCTGGTGCGCACGGCGGGACGGCGCGTCGTGACGCGTCCATTGGCGGGAACACGCCCGCGCGGCGCGACGCCGGGGCAGGATGAGGCGCTGGCGGCGGAGCTGCGCAGCGACCCGAAGGAGCGCGCCGAGCACGTGATGCTGGTGGACCTCGGGCGCAACGACCTGGGCCGCGTCTGCGAGTTCGGGAGCGTCGAGGTGTGCGACGTGCTGGAGGTCGAGCGGCATTCGCGCGTGATGCATCTGGTGTCGACGGTAGAAGGGTGGCTGCGCGATGGCGCGGACGGCTGCGACGTGTTCGCCGCGACGTTTCCGGCGGGCACGGTGAGCGGAGCGCCGAAGGTGCGCGCCATGGAGATCATCGACGAGCTGGAAGCGGGGCGGCGCGAGGTGTACGCAGGCGCGATCGGCTATTTCAGTTTGCTTGGCGACGTGGATTTGTGCATCGCGATTCGCACCATCGTGATGCAAGGCGGGACGGGATATTTGCAAGCCGGCGCGGGTGTGGTGGCGGATTCGCAGCCCGCGGCGGAGTATCAGGAAACGTTGAACAAGGCGTCGGCGTTGCTGCATGCGATTGCGGCGGAGTAGCGGGGCGGCGCCGCGGCGGACTTGCCGTGAAGTCGCGACTCGATTCCACACGCTGAACCTGAACCGCCAACATCGGCTAATGTCACTCCTCTTCGCGCGGTAGACTCCCCGCATGTCTCCGCAGCTTCGCAGCCGCTGCTCGCTGGTGTTGTCTTCGGCGATGACGATCGCCGCAGGCATCGGCGCCGCGTGTCTCGGGGCCGGCGGCGACCCGCAGCTCTCGGCCGTCTTGCAGAACGCGCTGATGTCGATCGGGCTTTCCTACGGCGTGAACCGTTTCACCGCCAAGGCCGATCGAGGAGATCAAGGCCGAGCTCGTGCCCGACGTGGCGGACGCAGGCCGCCGGCTGGCGATCTGGCGCGACACCCTGGAACCGATCGCCGACAGCGCGAAGCTCACGCTGAGCGACGACGCGTGGCGCTTCATCGGCACGATCCTCTCGCAGCGCTACACCCGCGCGCTCTACGCCGCCACGAAGACCGCCGCCGTGAACGACGACCCTGCCTGGCCCGGTCTGCTGCTGCGGCTGCTGGCGGAGCAGCGCGAGCTGGTCGAGCAGATCGCGACCGGCACGGCCGAGATGAAGGAGACGCTTGCCAAGCTGGCCGAAGACGGCGTCGCGCGGCTCGAGAGGCTGATCCGCGCCGCCGACCAGGCCGCGCACCAGCGATACAAGAGCCTCTACGACTCTCTGCGGCACGAATCGCAACGCCTCCGCGAAGGTCTGGCGCATCTGTGGGTGACGCTCGACGTCTCGGCCGAAAAACAAGACCGAATGATCGAACTGCTTGATTCGACCCTTTCGCTGCTCGGCCAGATCGCCGCGGACGCCGCGACCGCGGCAAAAGAAAGCCGACGCGGCGCCGACGCCGCCGAGCGCGGCGAAGCGCACGCTCGCACCGCGGCCGACAACTCGGCGCAGGTCCTCGCAATGCTCCAGACCCTAGGCGCCGAGCTCGTGCTTCTCGGCCGCGTGCCGCCGCCGCCCCACAAATCCGTGCCGCGACCGGCGCTGATGAAATCGCTCGTCGACGCCCTGCGCGGCGGCGGTCGCGCGGGCGTCATCGGCGCAGCCGATCACCACGCCGCGCCCGGCGCACGAGCCGCCGCTCAAGGCGACGGCGGGCAGGGCAAGAGCGTGCTCGCCCTCACGTACGCGCGCGACCACGCCGCGAGCTATCCGGGCGGCTGCTTCCGCGTCATCGTCGAGAACGAGTCGCTCGAAGCCGCGCTGGCCGCGATGATCCCGCCGCTGCCGGCGCTACAGGGGCTGAGTCAACTCGATAAAGCGCGGCTCGCGCAGGCCCGGCTCTCGCGCCCGCCGCGCTGCCTGCTCATCATCGACAACGTCGATCGCCTGAGCGATTGGCTCGATCCCGCGTTTCAGGCCCTCGTGCCGACCGGCGATTGCGACGTGATCGTCACTTCGCGCGAACCCGCGCTGCCCAACATCACCCTCGTGCCCGTCGGCCGCCTTACGCTCGACGAAGCTCGGAGCGTGCTCGTCGCGTTTCGTCCGTCCGCGGCGCAGCACGACGCGGCGGTGCAGCGCGTCGTTCGCGCGCTCGAGGGGCTGGCGGTCGCGGTCGCGTCGGTCGGAGCCATGATGGCGATTGCCGAGGATGACGACTGGAGCGCCTACGCGGCTCGTCTCGAAGCGATTCCACTCGACGAGTTCCCCGACGCCGACGCGCGCACGCAAGCCCATCTCGGCGGCTACACCACGCGCATTTTCGCCGTGCTCGATGACCTTTACCAGCGACTGCCCGCGCCGGCCCGGCGCGCGATGGACTACGCGGCGCTGCTGCCCGAGGACAGCATTCCCGCGATCGACCATCGCAAGGGGCACCCGCCGGGCGTCGCGCCGGCGGATTGGCTCGCGTTCCTGCTCGCGGTCGACGCAGACCCGGCATACGGGGCCGAAGCGCTCGACCTCGGCGTGCGGCCGACCGGTCGCGCGTGGACACCCGGCGACTTCGTGCGCAAGTTGCAGGAACTCGGTTTGCTGACTCCCGCGACCGATGAACGCACGCTCTGGTCGCTGCACCGACTGCACGCTCGGCGCTGCAAGCGCCTCGACCAGCGGCCCGCGGCGGAGCGCGAAGCACGATGGGAAGCGATCGCGAGGTGCGTGGATTCGCGCCGAGCGGTGATCATCGGACTAGAGGAGGACGGGAGCCCGGGCAGCGTCGATCGCCCGGAAATTCTCACGCACCCGGAGCGGCGTTGGGAGCTGACGCCGTTGCAGCGGACGGTGCTGGACCTTTGCGCCGCCGGGCTGGCGTGGACGATGGCTGACGCCGCAGGTTGGATTCCGTCGGCGCTTCTCCACCTGGCACGCTTGAACGACGCACGCACCGTATTGGAGCGGGCATTAGTCTTCTTCCACCATGTTCCGCTCATCTCGAGCACCCTTCAATCGAACCTCGCGCTTATTCTGCAGAGACTCGGCGACTACCCCGCGGCTCGCGAGCGGATGGAGGCCGCCATCGCGATTGACGAGAAGTACTTCGCGCCCGACCACCCCACGCTGGCGATCCGATACGCCAATTTGGCGACCGTCCTGCAGGACCTGGGCGACTATCCCGCGGCCCGCGAGCGGATGGACGCCGCGATTGTGATCGAGCTGAAGCATTTCGCCCCCGATCACCCTACACTAGCGATCAGCTACTCCAATCTGGCGTCGATCTTGATGAACTTGGGCGAGCATGCTGCGGCTCGCGGGTGGATCGAGGCAGCAATCACGATCGACCAGAAATATTTCGCCTCCGACCACCCCACGTTGGCGACGCGCTACTCGACTTTGGCGATGATCCTGAGCCGCTTGGGGGAGTTCACCTCCGCCCGCACGCAGATGGACGCAGCGATCGCGATCGAGCGGAAGCACTTCGCCCCCGATCACCCTACGCTTGCTAGAGACTATGCGAACCTGGCGGTGATCGACTTTAATCTCGGCAACCGCGACGCAGCGTGCGCCGGCTTCCGCCGCGCGCTCAAGATTCTTCGCAAGCACTTCCGCGACGACCACCCTCGCATTCGCTCCGTATTGGAATCGATGCGAAACGCGGGCTGCAACGAATAGCTGTCGCGCGTCTCTCGCTGGTGCGCGAATCCCTTCTCCCGAAAATTGCTGATCCGAGCCCGGAACGTGAGTGAGGAGTCGCACTGAATCCTGGTGCGAGAAAGGATTCTCGCACCAGAACCCGTTCCCGCTGCGCAAGAAAAGGGGCACGGGCCAGAGGCCCATGCTAACCCGAAAGAAGACCAGGGCAAGAGAATTTGACCGCTTGCTCACGCGCGCGGCTCGGTTCTTTGCCTGATCCGAGTTCGAAACGTGAGTGAGGGGGCACACTGAATCCTGGGACGGCGGTGATCTGGGAGTTCTTCCGCGAGTCAGGACGTGCCCTGGTCGGGGCTCGGATCAGACAGTGATGTTGGTGCGAGAAAGGAATCTCGCACCAGAACCGGTATCCTGGTGCGAGAAAGGATTCTTGCACCAGAACCCGTTCCCGCTGCGCAAGAAAAGGGGCACGGGCCAGAGGCCCATGCTAACCCGAAAGAAGACCAGGGCAAGAGAATTTGACCGCTTGCTCACGCGCGCGGCTCGGTTCTTTGCCTGATCCGAGTTCGAAACGTGAGTGAGGGGGCGCACTGAATCCTGGTGCGAGAAAGGATTCTCGCACCAGAACCCGTTCCCGCTGCGCGGGAAAAGGGGCACGGGCCAGAGGCCCATGCTACCCATCCCTTGTTTACGCGCTCCCCGCTCACGGAATGCACTATCCGGCATCCAAACCCGCCAAACGATGCGGTGCCAGGCAATCCGTGGCGCGCCCGCGAGAATAATTCACAGTCTCAGAGGCCCATGCTACCCATCCCTTGTTTACCCGCTCCACGCTTCACAACGCCGAGTTCGTGCCCGCAACGACTGTCCATTGTTCCCAATGACCGTCGATGCGTCCCATCCGCGCTGAGCCCGCCAGCCCAGATGCAATGTCAGCACAACGGCCGCGCGATCAGCCAACGAGCCGCGACCACAGCTCCGGCAGGATGCGCGA
>CAYMBL010000031.1:23484-46066 GCA_964388675.1 uncultured Planctomycetales bacterium | reverse complement strand
GCGAATCGCCTGACTGCCGTGCAGGCGGTCGGCACGCCGGCGAGCGGCGACCGCAGGGTCAAGTTTGCGTATGATTACCGGAGTCGGCGGATCGAGAAGCGCGTGTTCGTGCACGACGGCGTGGCCTGGGGCGCGCCGAGCACGACGCGCTTCGTCTACCACGGCTGGAACCTGCTGACGGAGTACAGCGTGTCCGGCTCGACGCTGACGCTGCAGCGCAAGAACACCTGGGGCCTCGATCTGGGGAGCGTCGGCGTCCTCGCCGGCAAGCGAGTGGGGCAGGGTTGACAAGTAGGCCATTCATGACGCCGAAATGGGTTAGCCGCTTGCTCCTTTGGATGGGAATCGCCAACTTGACCTTGGCGCTACTAGTCCCGCTTGTATCTTCGGCGCGAGTGAGTATTGGATACCTTGTTGCCACAAGCGTATACCGTGAGCTGGACTTGAACGGCAGTATCAATCATTCCAAGCTCAGCGAGACTTGGGGGACCGAATATGTAGATAACTGGCGCAAGGTGGTCGATCGCCTGGTGGGCGAGTCATTTGCGGATTTGTATGATGCGAGCGAGTACCTAGCCGCAATTTTGATGATGAACAGTGCGATCTTGCTTGTTGCATCCTGGCGCGTTAGATCTCTGGTCTGCTCGCCGGGCCGGCAGGACTCGGTGAGGCAAGAGGCTTGAGCACGACCTGTGGAACTACAGCGCCCGGCGAATTCGGCTGCGGTGCCCAGCGAGCGCAGCCCGTGGTTGGCTGCCGTCTAAGCATGCATTCGGCAAGCAAGGGTATTGCAAGCAGGCGTGGATACAGGCCGGTTGCCAAGGGGCGCATGTTCCGGCGTCATGCGCACGGAGCGACTGTGGGACACGATGCTGCAATCGAGATTACCGGTTGAACCTTGGATTTCATTTGGGTTATGGTGACGACGACTGGGCTGAGCGTGTACCCGAATGGCGCCCAGTTCCATAGGAGAACTACCCTGTGCTCCGTCGAACATCTGGCGTTGCAATCGCCTTACTCGTGATCGCAAGTTCTTGGTATCTCGCTGTCTACGGCTGTCCGGTTCCCCTTCGCGCCGGCCCGATTTTCTATGAATGGAAACTCGGCGAGCGGGGTTGGGGGCACTGGATGCCTCGCGTGTGGTACACAGAAAATGGAACCGCGGTTATTCTGGATCGGAAACGTAACCTGATCGTTGCCGCTCCAGCAGAAATCATGTTTTCGCGAAAGGCCACGTCGCGCGAGGCTGTGTTCTTTCCGGGCACAGGGTATTCCGTGACGATTGCAGGCAGGAACGAGTTAGTCATTCTGGCGAGCGACGGACTGCTCGCTCGGAAGAGCATTGCGCTGGGAAGCGCCGGGCGACTGCGCGATACACTCGATGCACGGAGGAGCACGTTTGGGGCTGAGGTCGATCGCGTACTCATAGCTGAATTTCCAGAGCTGCGGGAAGTCATAGCTCCGGCGGGCAATGATGCGGTGCAGTGAGCGCCCTAACGTGTGACGCGCCTCGCGCGCTTCAGCACCACAACCTTCCGCGCCCAAACAGCCGGGGCGCCGGCGCCCGCTTGCACAGGTGCCGACGCCCCTTCGCTCAATCCGCCGCAATGCTCGGCGGCGGTCGCTCGGTCGCGTTGACTAGCGCAGGCAGGTCGCCGTCACCGCCGAGATGCCGCATCCCGCCGGATCGGCAATCGTGATCGTGTGCTCGCCGGCGCCCGGCTCGGCCAGCAGCACCGCGCGACCCGACGCAACACGCGCCTGGTAGATCACGCCGCTGACGTCGATCGAAACGTTCTGGCCGTTGTGCGTGTCATCGGCCATGTTGACGATCACGCGCAGCGTGCGGCCGCGGCAGCGGGCCGTCATGCTGACCACGTCGGCGCAGTCGATCGGATCGGGCTCGCTCGGACCGGTCGGCGCGAGCTGCAGCGCAGCGAACGCGTTGATGCGGCCCCATCCGTAGCGCTCATCCCAGCCCGCTGGACCCAGGTCGTCCGCCGTCTGCATCAGGATGTCGCGCACGTCCTCGTTCGTCAGGTTCGGGTTGTACGACCAGATCAGGCTCGCCAGACCGCTGGTGTGCGGCGTGGCCATCGATGTGCCCGAGAGGTACGCATAGGTGTTGGGATAGTACGTCGCATAGACGTTCTCGCCCGGCGCGCTGACATCAACTTCCGGCCCGTAATTCGAGAAGCCGGCGATGGTGTCTTCGTTCGTGGTGGCGCCGATGCCCATGCAGTTTTCGAACTTCGCCGGATAGGCCACATTGCGGCCCTGATTATTGCCGGTGGCCGCGATCAGCAGCAGGCCTGCGTCGTGCGCGTAGTTCACGGCATCGTTGAAGAACGCAATGCCGGTGTAGTACTGCAGGCTCATGGTGCAGATGTTCGCGCCGTTGTCGGCGGCCCAGATCAGGCCTTCGCCGCAATCGGTCTCGACGCCCGAGCAACCGGTCAGAACCTTGACCGACTGCAACGTCACGCCCCAGTTCACGCCCGCCACGCCCGCGGCGTTATTGCCGAGCGCGCCCGCGATGCCGGCGACGTGCGTACCGTGCGGGCAGTCGAAGTCGGTGGTCTGCACGTCGTTGTCGAGCACGGTGTTCCAGCCGGTGATAAGTCGACCGCCGAAGTCCGTGTGTGCATTCACGCCGCTGTCCACCACCGCCAGCCGCACCGACGACGATCCGGTGTGCAGGTCCCAGGCTTCCGGGCCGTCGATGTCGGCGTCGACCACGCCGATCTCGCCCTGGATCACCTGGCCGGTGTTGTGCACGCCGTACTGCAGCGCGAAGTCGGTGTCGTTCGGGATCGTCTCGGCTACGCCGCCGATGCCGTCGACTTCGACGACTTCAATGAGATCGCTGAGCAGAGCGAATTCCTGCATCATCGCGAACGTGTCGGTTCCCTCGGGCACGTCCATGATGTAGTAGCGGTCGAGGCCGTGTTTGGCCGCGAGCTCCGGGTGCTTCATGCGGAAATTCACGGCCTTCCGTACTTCCTGCACGTTCCACTTGGCCTGCAGCGTCGCCAGCTCGGCGTACGCGTTGTCGCCCGGTTCGATGTAGGGATGGAACTTCACGACGATGTGCGTGCTGGCATAGCCGCCGAAGGCATCGGGCGCCCAGGTCGGCTCGACCTGAAGCTGCGTTCCCGCGAACGCACTCGCCGCGATCCCCGCCGTCATCGCGCACAGAATCTTGCGCATGCGAAACCTCCGATTTGTGCCTCGTGTCGCCTGAATTGCCCAGACTTGGAAGGAACTCCCCTTCCGAGTGAACGCTATTCGAACGCCCTGCCGGATGCAAGTGAAGTTCGCGCCGCGCTGGGCCGCTTGCACGATTTGACCGAATTTGCGATCGGTGCGATCACGGCGCCGTCGGCACGTAGTGCAGCGGTCCGCCAAGCCCGAGCGGAAGCCCCGTCTGCATCCAGATCAGCAGCATCGCCGTCCACACGATCGTGAACACGATCGTGTAGGGCAACATCATCGAGATCAGCGTGCCCATTCCGGCGCGCGGCATGTACTGCTGGATCAGCGCGAGAATGATGATCAGGTACGAATTCAACGGCGTGATGACGTTCGTCACCGAGTCGCCGACGCGATACGCGGCCTGCGTGAGTTCCGGGCTGATGCCCACGATCATGAACATCGGCACAAAGATCGGTGCAAACAGCGTCCATTTGGCTGACATCGAGCCGATCAGCAGGTTGAAGCCGGCGGTGAGGAACACAAACAGCGTCATCAGCACGCCGCTGCCGACGTTGGCCGCGGCCAGCGTCGTGCCGCCCGAGATCGCCAGTTGCTTGCCGAGATTGGAGTGATTGAAGAACGCGATGAACTGCGCCGCGAAGAACGAGAGCACCAGAATCGGCGCCATTTGCGCCATCGACTCCGTCATCACGCGCGCGAAGTCCTTCTGCCCGCGAATCGTGCCCACCACCAGCCCGTAAGCGATTCCCGGAAGCATGAACACCGCGAAGATGATCGGAATGATCGCGCCGACCCAGCGGTCCGGCGGGTTGTTCGCGACATCGGGCGCTTTTCCGAACAGCGGCGCCCCGGGAATGACGATCGTCGTCACAACCGCGATCGTCACCAGCAGCAGCACGACCCCCGCCCACGCGAGTCCCCGGCGCTCCGTGTCCGTCATGCGCTGCGCGCTCGGGTCGAGGCGCCGATTCGGGTCCGGTCCACCGTCCGCTGCGGGTCGCCCGCTCAGGCGCGGCTCAACGAACCACGACGTGACGCCCCATCCGACAAGTGTCATCAAGAACGTCGCCGCAATGCCGAACCACCAGTTGCACGTCGCCAACACCAGATAGTTCTTGTCGAGCACCTGAGCGCCGGCGGTCGTGAGTCCCGCGATCAGAGCATCGCCTGCGGAGATGCCGATGCTCGCCCCAAACCCCGCCGCGATGCCCGCGAACGCCGTCGCAATCCCCGCCAGCGGCGAGCGCCCGACCGACAGGAACATCGCCGCCGCCAGCGGCGGAAGCACGATGTAGCCCGCGTCGGAGGCCAGCGACGAGTTGATCCCCAGGAACAGGAACATCGGCGTCAGAAAGCGCGTGGGAACGATGATCCCCGCCAGCTTGAGCAGCGCCGCGATCAGACCCGATCGCTCCGCCACACCGACCGCCAGCATGCCCGTCAGAACGATCCCCAGCGGCGGGAAGTTGATGAAGTTGCTTACAAGCTTCGAGATACACCAGTACAGCCCATCCGGCGTCAAAAGGCTCAGTGTGCGGATCGGAGCCCCTTCGGGCCGCAGCTCGAGTTTCGGGCGACCGGTCGCCGGGTCCACGACGGGCTGCATCTGAGGCTTTCCGGTCGCCGCGTCCACGACCGGCGTCCCGGCGGCGTCGAGCACCGGCGCCTGCTCGACAGCGAGCCGCACCGGCTGAACCTCCCACTTCGCCAGATGCCCGGCGTGCGAGATCGCCATGACCAGCGCGGCGCCGAACAGAAAGAGGATGGCCGGCTCAGGCAGTTTGTTCCCAAGCCACTCGATCGCGTCGAGAAAACCGCCTTTTCGCTCGCTCACGGGGGGCCTCCGTTCTGGCTTTCGGGCCGATTAGTCGATTTCGCGGTCCGAAAATCGTGTTTGCCGTTGACGACGAGCGTGCGGCACCTCATACTGTTGATTGAAGTGCCAAACAAAGTGCTGCCCGGCTTGGCTGCGAAAGGTACGCGGATGTCACTCACAGTTCAACCTCGTCGTACACCGTTGCGAGTCACCGCCGTCCGCGGGCTGGGCGCGATCGCCACTCGCCTTATGGAACTGGGGTTCATCGAGGGCGCCCAGGTCGAAATCCTCGGGCAGGCCCCGCTGGGTGGTCCGCTTCAGCTTCGCGTCGGCGGCAGTATCCTCTCCGTCCGCCGCGCTGACGCCGATCTCGTGGACGCCGCGATCGCTCGCTAAACCCGCGCCCCTCCTGCGCAGCCGCTTGTGTACACCATCGCGCTCGTCGGCAATCCGAACACCGGCAAGACGACGCTCTTCAACGCGCTGACCGGCTATCACAGGCACGTCGCGAACTATCCCGGCGTCACGGTCGATGCCGCGCGCGGTCCGCTGCGCGGAACCCCGAGCGTCGAGTTGCTCGACCTGCCGGGAACCTACAGCCTCTCGGCGCAGTCACCCGACGAACAGCTCGTGTCGTCCATCGTGCGCGGGACTGCCGATCAAGCGCAGCCCGACGCGCTGCTGATCGTGCTCGACGCCGGCAACCTGGCGCGAAATCTCTATCTCGCCACGCAACTGCTCGAGTTGAACCTGCCGACCGTGCTGGCCGTGAACATGGTCGACGTCGCCGAAGCCCGCGGCCTGCACGTCGATTGCGACGAACTGGCGCGCCGGCTGGGCGTTCCGGTCTTGCCGGTGATCGCGATCCGCGACGATTCGCTCGCGCGGCTGAAGAAACAGCTTGCTCAATGTCGCGAAACGCGATCCGCGCCGCGAATCGTGCCGCGCTTCGACGACTCAGACTCGGCGGCCGCCGTCCGCGCCCGCTACCAGTGGATCGGCGAACTGCTCACGGGCGTGCTGACGCGCCCCGAGCGGCCGGTCGTCACCTGGTCCGATCGCATCGACCGCGTTCTCATGGGGCGCCTCGCCGGCTCGCTCGTGCTGCTCGCGGTTCTGTTCGTGGTCTTTCAGTCGATCTTCTCCTGGGCGGCGCCGCTGATGGACGCGATCGACGCCGCTTTCGGGCGGCTGAGCGGCTTCGTGGCCGGCGCGCTGCCGGACGGAGCCCTGCGCAGCCTGATCTGCGACGGGCTGATCGGAGGCGTCGGCGGCGTGCTGGTGTTTCTGCCGCAGATTCTCATCCTGTTCGCCTTCATCGCCATACTCGAGGATTGCGGCTACATGTCGCGCGCCGCGCACCTGATGGACCGGCTGATGCGCGTCTTCGGCCTCAGCGGCCGCGCGTTTATTCCGCTGCTCTCGTCGTTCGCCTGCGCGATTCCGGCCATCCTCGGCACGCGCACCATCCCCGATCGCCGCGAGCGCCTCGTCACCATCCTGCTCGCGCCGTTCATGAGCTGCTCGGCCCGTCTGCCGGTGTACGTGCTGATGATCTCCGCGTTCGTGCCGCCCGAGCGTTACTGGGGCGGCTGGCTGCATCTGCACGCGCTGGTCATGCTCGGAATGTACGTAGTCGGCGTGCTGGTTGCCGCGCCGCTGGCGTGGCTGCTGCGCTCGACGGTGCTCGCCGGGCCGCCGGGCGTCTTCCTGCTCGAGCTGCCCAGCTACAAATGGCCGCGCTGGCGCGCCGTCTGGCAGCGCATGGCACACGCCGGAAAGAAATTCGTCGTCAGCGCCGGCACGGTAATCGTGCTAGTGAATCTCGTCGTCTGGGTGCTGGGGTACTTCCCGCGCAGCGCCGCGGTGGAACAGGCGGTAACCGCGCAGGCCGCGGCCGCCGGCTGGGATGAGGCTCGTTTCGACGCCGAACTCGCCGGGGCGCAGCTCCGCGACAGCTACCTGGGCCGCGCCGGCCGCGCGATCGAGCCGTTGGTGGCGCCGCTCGGCTGGGACTGGCGCATCGCGGTGGCGGTGATCGCGTCGTTTCCCGCGCGCGAGGTGGTGGTGGCGACGATGGGCACGATCTACAACCTCGGCGCCGAAGAGGACGAAAGCTCGCAGTCGCTAAGAGACGCGCTCAGCGCCGCAACTTGGCCCGGCAGCGAGCGCAAGGTCTTCACGCTCCCGGTCGCACTCTCCCTGATGGTCTTCTTCGCCCTGTGCGCACAGTGCTCGAGCACACTGGTCATCATGGGCCGCGAGACGCGCTCCTGGGCCTGGCCGGTCGCGTCCTTCTTCGGCATGACGGCCATTGCCTACGTCGCCGCATGGCTGACGTTCGTCATCGCACGCGCGCTGACGTGACAAGCCGCGGCGCGGCGCGCAGAATCCCGCAGCGGACGACAATCGCGCGCCCACCTGGCGACCGCCTGCCGCGCCGCTGCGAGGTAACGCCGTGACCGCCATCGAAGTGCGCCCTCCGCGCGACGACGCCGAATACGCGTCTCTCGCCGACCTCACGTTTCAGAGCTTCGCCGGTTTCGGCGGACCATTCGACTGGACTCACCGCTGGTTCGAGCTCGTCGGCCGCGAGAACCTGCGCGTGGCGGTGCGCGACGGGCGCGTCGTCGCGGGGCTGGCGCTGCTCTACTTCGGGCAGTGGTACGGCGGGCGCGTCGTCGAGTCGTCCGGCATCTCGGCAGTGGGCGTAGCGCCGGATTGCCGAGCCGAACGCGTCGGATTCGCGCTGCTGTCGGCCGTGCTGCGCGAGCTGCGCGCGGAAGGCGTGGCGCTGTGTGCGCTCTATCCCTCCACGCTGCGCTTCTATCGCAGCCTGGGCTTCGAAGTCGCGGGCTATCGCATGACGCACAAGCTCTCCGCCCGCGCCCTGCGGCCGCGGTGCACGCCGCTGGTCGTGCGCGAGATGTCGCCGGCGGATGAGCCGCGCGTGCACGCGCTATACAAATCGCTGGCGCGGCGGGACGCGGGCGTGGTCTGCCGCCGCGAGCGCCAGTGGCATCGCATCCTGCATCTGCGCGATGAGTTCATCTATCGCTACGTCGTCGTGCACCCCGCGCACCCGGAAACGCTGCTGGGCTACGTCGTGTATCGCCAGAACGGCACCGGCGGTTTCCCGTATCGGCTGCTGTTGCGAGACTATCGCTTCGCGACGGCCGATGCCGGGCAGCGTCTGCTGCAATTTTTCGCCGACCACGCGTCGATCGCCGACGTGATCGAGTGGGATGGCGGCCCCGGCGACCCGCTGCTGCTGGCGGCCGACGTCAACAGCATGAGCGTCGACAACCACGGGTTCCTCATGCTGCGCGTGCTCGACGTGGAGAAAGCCATCGCTCAGCGCGGCTTTCCGCCGGAGATTTCCGGCGCGGTGCAGGTGACGCTCGACGATGCGCTACTGACGGAGAACAGCGGGCGCTACACGATTCGCGTGCGCGACGGCCGCGGCGAAGCGATCCGCGAGCCGGTGGCGGGTGACGCGGCGGAGCAAGACGGCACGGGCGCTGTTGCGGCAAGTGATGTGAGCGCTGGCGCGCCGGACGAGCGGACAGCCGGCGTCGGCGGGCTGGGTGAGGGAACGGTCGGCGTCGGCGCGCTGGCGGCGGCGTACGCGGGCTTCGGCTGGCCCTCGCCGAACGAATCAACCCAAGCCGCGCGCCTGGTCCGCCTCTTCGCCGGCCCGACGCCATGGATCAACGATCGTTTCTGAGGTCAGCGCTGCTGCTGGTCGGTTGAGAATCGTTCATCAACCTACGGCGTCGCTCCCACGTAAATCGCCGTCGGACTGTGCTCGCTGATCGTGTGAATTCGGCGACCCGCACGGTCGTAGCACAGCGCCTCGCCCTGCGGCTCGACCGCCAGCGTCAACTCGGTCGGCGGCGCGGTCAGCATCAGCTCGAACACGCTCGGTCCGCCCGCCGTCGCCCGCCACTCCCAACCGGTCGCGTAGCTGCGCGTCGCCAGCCGATCGCCCGCAGCGCTCACGTCCGCGGCCGTCACGATCGTCCGCATCGGCAGTTCGCGCGGCAGCTTCAATTCGCCCACCCGCGTGGCGATCACTTCCTTGTCACCCGGCGCGTCCGCAGCGCCCCAGCCGGCCGCGAGCCGGTACGCATCGCTGCGACCGTCGTCGTGCTTGGTGAAGATGTAACCGTCCCCCGTGCGAGGATCGACAACGAGCGCTTCCGCGTTCTGCGGACCGTCCGCGTAACGAACGCGGATCGCACGCGGCGTAAGCTCGATTCGCGAATCCGCCTCACCGAGCGCCGGCTCCGGAAAGCGGTAGATCGTCACAAAACGCCGCTCTTCCCGGTTGTCGCCGATGTCCGCCACGCAAAGCTCGTGCGGCGCATCGGGTGCGGATGGCGGCGCCCACGCCAGGTCCTCCCAGTCCGTGTTCGTTGCCCCGCGCAGACGCACGCTGGCGCGAACCACTCCATCCCGACGAATCGCAAACACATCCGGCGTGCCGCCCGAGTCGTTGACCACGTAGAAAACGTCGGCGTTTCGAATGCCCGGCACGATGCCCGACGCTTCCTTGATGCGCGAATCGTGAATCGTGCAGAGCGCCTCGGGGTACTCGACCGGCGCACTGCTCGGTTGCGCCGCGGCCGACCGCGTGATGGACACACTGATCAACGCCGCCAGGATCAAGCGAGAGGTCATAAACCCGCTCCGGTTTTCGTTGTTGGATCGAGCCGCGCGGCTGGTTTGCCTGCACCGCCCTTCGCTACACTATCCGGCGCGTCCGCGGACCGAAAGCCGAGAAACCCGAGCCGAATGCGCATCACGATTCCCAACCAGATCACGCTCGCGCGGCTCGTGCTGGCGATTCCGTTCTTCGCGCTGCTGAACTGGTACGACCCGAATCCCGCGCTGGGTCGCGCGTGGGTGCTGGCTGCGTGCTTCTGGCTCTTCCTGGCGATGGCGCTCGGCGACGTGCTGGATGGCTGGCTGGCGCGGCTGCTGCGTCAGGAAAGCGCCTTCGGGCGCATTATCGATCCGGTCGTCGACAAGGTCATGGTCTGCGGGGCGTTCGCTTACTTCGCCAGCGACAGCTTCTTTTCTCTCAGCGAGAGCCGCAACGTCACCGGCGTCGCGCCGTGGATGGTCGTGCTGATCCTCTCACGCGAGCTGCTGGTGTCGTCGCTGCGATCCTGGTCGGAGGCGCAGGGCGTCAAATTCGGCGCCAACTGGATCGGCAAACTGAAGATGCTGCTTCAGTCGGGCACGGTCTGCGTCGTGCTCGGTGTGCTCGCCTGGTACCCCGTTTCGCTGGCCTGGCTGCGCGTCGCTTGCATCTGGGCGACCGTCGCGTTCACCGGCTATTCGACTTTTGCCTACCTCTATCGCGCGCGGCGGCTGCTCTTCAGCGCGCCGGACGCACCGTCTGCGCCTCGCGGCTTGCGCGTGGCGACGGATGACGTCGAGCTGCCGGCTGCGCCCGCGGTGCTGCGTGCCGCGGAGTCGAGCGGAATCTCCGCGTGACCGGCGGCGGCTGGCGTGAACTGGCGCTGACGGTCGGCTACAGCGGCCATATGCCCTTTGCCAGCGGCTCGTGGGGCTCGCTGGCGGCCACGCTGCTGTTCTGCGGTCTGCTGGCGGTGAGCCGCGCGCTCTCGATCGCGGAGCCGGTGCGCGATCTGCTGGTCGTCGGCGCCGTGCTGGGTGCGACGCTGCTTTGCGGCGCGATCGGCGAATGGGCGATTGCACGCTGGGGCTCAAAGGACCCCAAGCCGGTGGTGCTCGACGAATTCGCTGGGCAATGGCTGAGCTTCGTGGCGTTGCCGCCGGCGCTTGGCGAGGATGGCTGGCGACTGGCGGCGTACCTCGCGGGACAGTTTTTCCTGTTCCGGCTGATGGACGTGTGGAAGCCGCCGCCGGCGCGCAGGCTGGAACATCTTCCGGGCGGCTGGGGGATTGTGACGGACGATCTGATGGCGGGCGTGTACGCGGCGCTGGTCGGGCAGTTGCTTTGGCGGCTGATGGCGTAGGCTGCGAGCGGGAGGGGGCGCGGGCTTGAACGAGTGGTTGGCGGCAGTCGTGCTGGGCCTGGTCGAGGGCCTGACGGAGTTTCTACCGGTCTCCAGCACCGGACACATGATTCTGGTGCAGCCGTGGCTGGGCGTCGATCCGTCGAAGCCGACGTGGAAGGTGCTGCTGTGGGTGAGCCAGCTTGGCGCGATCCTGGCGGTGATCGTGTGCTTCTGGCGCGAGTTGTGGACGCTCACGTTTCGGCCGGCGCGCAAGGACTGGCGCAGCCACATCGTGCCCAAGCTGCTGGCGGCGATGGCGCCGACCATTGTGCTGGCGCTGCTGCTGCACGACTGGTTTGAGGCCAACCTTGAGAATCCGGTCGGCATCGGCGTGGCGCTGCTGGTCGGAGCCGCACTGATGTGGTGGATCGACCGTTCGTATCGCAAGAGCGGCGAGCAGACGATCGAGGACATCAGCCTGACGCAGGCGGCGCTGATCGGCGTGGCGCAGTCGGTGAGTATGTGGCCGGGGATTTCGCGATCCGGCGCTTCGATCATGGGCGGCATGATGGCCGGCCTTACGCCGCGCGTCGCCACGGAATTCTCGTTCTATCTGGCGATTCCGACGATGCTGGCGGCGAGCGCGAAGACGCTGTGGGACTATCGCAACGTGCTGTCGACGGACAGCGTCGCGCTGGTTGTGGTGGGCACGGGCGTGTCGTTCGCGGTCGCGCTGCTGGTGGTGAGCGCGATGCTGGAGTTTGTGAAACGGTATCGATTCACGGTGTTCGTCATCTATCGCGTGATTCTGGGCGCCGCGGTGCTGCTTTTCAGCCGCTGACGCGGCGCAGCGGCCTGCGCGCTCAGCAGCTATTCTGCGGGGCATGAGTGTGCTGCGTGAGCTGCCGATCGGCGTGTTTCTGGAGCGACTGGCGTCGTCGGCGCCCACACCGGGCGGCGGAGCGGCCGCGGCGCTGGCCGGCGCGCTGGCCGCGGCACTGGGTGAGATGGTCTGTCGCCTGACGGTCGGCAAGCCGCGCTTCGCCGCCGTCGAGCCGCGCGTGCTCGAGCTGACGGCGCGATTCGAACGCGCCCGGCGCCTGCTCGAATCGCTGATGGAAGAGGACGCGGCTGCGTATCAGGAGCTTTCCGCGGCGTTCAAGCGCGACAAGGGCGATCCGCAACGGGGCGAGCTGATCGCGCAGGCGGCGGCCATTGCGGCCACCGTCCCGCTGGAATCGGCCATCCTGGCGCAGCGGCTCGAATCGGACCTGAACGAGCTGGCGGGCATCGGAAATCCGAATCTGGCGGCGGACGTGACGGCCGCCCTGGCGCTGGCGCGCGCCGGCCGCGAGGGGGCGGTTGCCAACGTGCGCGCGAATCTGCCATTCCTGCGCGAGGAAAACCGTCTACCCATTGAGCGGGAGTTGTCCGGGCTGAGCGAGCCGCGCCGAACCGATCTCTGACCGACCGCAACGAGGAATCACGAATGAGCTTGCGTCTCACGCTGATTGGCACTGTCTACCTGTCGCTGCTCGCGGTCACCGCGCGCGGCGAGGCCGTCGCCTATGCGCGCGATCTGGCTCCCTCGCCGGACGGGCGCAGGCTGGCGTTTTCGTGGGCGGGGGATATCTGGACGGTTCCGATGGCGGGCGGGCGCGCGACGCGGCTGACGGTGCACCCGGCCGACGACGGGCGGCCGGTGTGGTCGCCGGACGGGAAGCGGATCGCGTTCGCATCCAATCGGCATGGCGCGAACAACGTTTTCGTGATGAGTGCCGAGGGCGACGAACCGCAGCGGCTGACGTTCAGCGACCGCTCGGAGCAGCCGAGCAGTTGGTCGCCCGACGGCGCGTGGATTTACTTTCACGCCCGGAAGGCCGGCGAGGTGATGTCGGAGCCGCGCATCTGGCGCGTGCCGGCGACGGGCGGCGAGTCGTGGCGGGTGCTGGAATGCGCCGGCGCGAACGCGGTGGTCAGCCCGGACGGTCGGCGGCTGGCGTTTACGCGGGGCTGGTCGCCGCTGGTGCGCACCGGCTACCGCGGCAGCGCCGATCATGACGTGTGGCTGTGGGATGCGACGACCGAGCGCTTCGAAGCGTTGACGAATTTCGACGGCACCGACGCACTGCCCGCCTGGGGCGGCGGCAACGACGTCTATTTCCTCTCGGATCGCAGCGGATTGCTCAACGTCTGGCGGCAGCCGATCGCAGGCGGGGCCGCGGCGCAGCTAACACGTTCGACCGAGCAACGCGTGCGCGAGTTCGGCGTCTCCGGCGACGGTCGCACGCTGGCATACGCGGTGTGGGACAAGGTGTACGTGGTCGACATCGCGGCGGATGGCACGGCCGGTCCGGCACGCGAGATCGCGATCGAGGCCGCGGCGGACGCTACGGCGAATCGCATGGAGTTTCGGACCTTTACGCGCGACGCGAGCGAGGTCGAAGTCTCGCCGGACGGCAAGGAACTGGCGCTGGTGGTGCGTGGCGAGTTGTTCGTCGTCAAGACGGAGCCGGAGAAGCTGACGCGGCGCGTAACGGAGTCGGCGGCCCGCGAACGGCAGGTGACCTGGTCGCCGGACGGCCGGGCGCTCTATTTCGTGTCGGATGAGAGCGGACGCGACGCGATCTACCGGGCGCGGAGCGCCGAGACGCCGGCCAAGCCGCTGTCGGATTCGCTCCGATTTCGTGTGGAGCGCATTAGCGCCGGCGATGAGCCCGAGCGAGCGCCGACGCTTTCGCCGGACGGCGAGTCGCTGGCGTTCGTGCGCGGACGCGGCGATCTCTGTGTTCGCGTGCTGAAGACCGGCGAGGAGCGGCGGCTGCTGAGCAGTTGGAACGCGCCAACGGTGCGCTGGTCGCCGGACAGCAAGCAGATTGCGTATGAGATCGAGGATGACGAGCACAACCCGGACATCTGGGTGGTGGCGGCGGACGGTGCGACGGCGCCGGTGAACATCTCGCGCCACCCCGACGCCGACGTGAATCCGCAGTGGTCGGCGGACGGACAGATCCTGGCGTTTGCGTCGCGCCGGGCGGGCTTTGACAGCAATCTCTACATGGTGTTCCTGTCGCCGAAGCTCGAAGAGAGGTCGGCGGTGGAACTGGCCGCGTATTTCGAGAAAGCCGGCGAGCGCGCGAAGAAGCGCAAGCCGGTGAAGGAATGTGCCGCGGGCGGCGACATTCCGCTGGGGAAGGCGACGGCCAGCGCCCCTGCCACGGCAAGCGCGCCGGCGAGCGCGCCGGCGACATCGAGTGCCCCCGCAAGCGCGCCGGCTGCGGCATCGCTGCCGGGGATCGACGAGCAGTTGCGCACCGCGCTGCGCGAGTTCCTGAAAGAACCCGCCAAGCCGGGCAAGAAAAGCGACGGCGACAAGGACGACGAGAAGGACAAGGAGAAGAAGGACGAACCGGAGGAGAAGTTTGCGCCGGAGCTTGAGACGGCCTGGAAGCGACTGCGGCTGGTGACGGAGTTGCCCGAGGATCAGAGCGCGTTCGCGCTCTCGCCGGATGGCAGCCTGATGGTGTTCGGCTCGAGTCACGAGGGGACGCCGGCGGTGTTTCAGGTGAAGTGGAACGGCGAGGATCGCAAGCGGATTTTCGCAGGAGCCGCTGGCGGGCTGCACTGGACGCTGGACGGGGCGCGGTTGTTCTATCTGAAGGGCGGCGCGCCGGGGTCGTGCAAGGAAGGCGGCGGCGACGCGAAGGACCACGCGTTTCGTGCCAAGCAGGAGATCGATCGCGTTGCCGAGGCGGCCCAGAAGTGGGACGACGCAGCGCGGACGCTGGGCGAGGGGTTCTATCACCCGACGCTGAAGGGACTGGACTGGGCGGGGCTGAGCGCGACTTATCGCGAGCTGGCGCTGCGGACGCGTACGTATTCGGAATTCAACGAGGTGTTCGAGCTTTTGCAGGGGTTGCTGAACGCCTCGCACCTGGGAATCCGCGGACCGGCGAGCGGGCGCGAGGCCGAGAGCGTGGGCGTGCTGGGCTGCGAGTTTGATGCGCAGCACGCGGGCGCGGGGCTGCGCGTGGCGCGGGTCGTGGCACGTTCGCCGGCGGCACGCGACGAGAGCCGGCTGTATCCGGGCGACGTGATTCTGAGCGTGAACGGAGCCGCGGTGGGCGCGGCGCGCAGCCTGGATGAAGCGCTGCTGGAGACGGTGGGCGATCCGGTGATTCTGTCGGTGCAACCTGGCGCACAGCGCACCGCGGCGACCGCGAGTGCGCCGGCGACAAGCAGTGCGCCCGCGACAAGTAGCGCGCCGGCGACGAGCAGTGCGCCCGCGACAAGTAGCGCGCCGGCGACGGTTGAGGTCGTGATTCGGCCGATCTCGAGCGGTCAGTACGCGAATCTGCGCTACGACGAGTGGGTCGAGGAAAACACGCGCCGGGTCGATGAGCTTTCGAACGGCAAGGTGGCGTATCTGCACATCAGCGGCATGGCCGAGCCGCAGTTTCACCGCTTCGAGCGCGACCTGTACGCGATTGCGCACGGCAAAGACGCGCTGATTGTGGATGTGCGCAACAACGGCGGCGGCTGGACGGCCGACTGGGTGATGGCGGTGCTGAACGTGCGACGGCACGCGTACACGGTGCCGCGCGGCGGGAACCCGGGCTATCCGCAGGATCGGCTGATTTTCTACGCGTGGACCAAACCTGCGGTCATGATGTGCAATCAATACAGCTACTCGAACGCCGAGATCGTCTCGCACGCGTTCAAGAACCTGAAGCGCGGGCCGCTGGTGGGCATGACCACGTTTGGAGCGGTGATCAGCACGGGCAGCCATACGCTGATCGACGGGGCCACGATTCGGATGCCGTTCCGCGGGTGGTATACGATTCCGGGCGGCGTGGACATGGAGAATCACGGCGCTGAGCCGGACGTGCTTGTGGCGCAGGAGCCGGCGGATGAGCAGGCCGGGCGCGACCCGCAGCTCGAGGCGGCGGTGAAGGCGGCGCTGGAGCAGGCGCAGCGACAGGGAGGTCCGGAGTGGCCAGCCGCGGCAGGGAGCACGCAGCCGACGCCGGCGGGCGCGAAGCCGTAGAGCGGCCGCGCCGCCGCAGAGGCCGGAGCCGCAAGGCGCAACTGGCGCGGGATCGCGCGATTCAGACATTGACGCTGTGCGTGTTGAGCGCGGCGCTGGCCGGCGCGGTGACGTGGCGCTGGGCGCAGCGTGCGCCGGGGCCGGCGCGGCCCGCGACGGCGGCCGATGCCGTGCACGCCGACCCGCGTGCGACGCCGCCAGGCTCGTACTCGTGGACGGCGCAGCCTACGCCGCAGTTTCCGATACCGCCGTATGCGAAATTTCTGAAGGAAGCGACGGTTGTGCTGGATCCGGGGCACGTGGGGCAGCGCGATCGGCCGGGGTACAAGCGCGGCCCGACGGGGCTGCGCGAGGCGGCCGCGAACCTGAGCGTGACGCTGTTTCTGCGCGACTTTCTGGAGGCGGCGGGGGCGCGCGTGATCCTGACGCGCGAGCGGGACGAGAGCCTGAATCTCGACGATGACGATGATCTGCGCGATCGAGCGGAGATCGCGAACCGCGCGAACGCGGACCTGCTGCTGTCGATTCATCACAACGCGGCGGACTCGAACGCGAACTTCACGACGCTCTTCTACCACGGCGACGCCGGCGAGAACCCGGCGAGCGCCGATGCGGCGCGGTGGCTGCTCGGCGGATTGAATGACGCGCTGCGGCTCGATACGCACATCGGCTGTGCGATTCAGAGCGACTATTCGCTGTTCGGCAGCGGGCTGGCGGTGCTGCGGCAGGCGGCCGTGCCGGCGGTGCTCAGCGAGGCGTCGTTTCACACGAACCCGGATGAGGAAGAGCGGCTGCGCGATCCGGTCTACAACCGGCGCGAGGCGTATGGATTGTTCCTGGGGCTGGCGCGCTGGGCGCAGGCGGGTTTGCCGCGGGTGAGGATGGTGCAGCCGACAAGCGGGGCGGTGCGCGCGGGGCAGCCGCTGGTGGTGAAGCTGGAGGATGGGCTGAGCCATCGCGGCGGGATGGGCGACAAGCTGCTGAAGATTCGCGCGCCGAGCCTGCGCGTCGAGTGGAATGGGTCGCCGGTTGCGTATCGCGTGAACTGGGGTACGCGCGAGGTGACGCTGACGCCGACGGCGGAGATGCTGCGCGGCGCGGCGGAGCTGCGGGTGGATTTTGCGAATGCGTTCGGGCAGCATGTGCTGCGGCCGGTGATTGAGGTGAAGCGGTAGCGGGCGCGGCGGGCGGCCAGAACAAAGATACGAGAAACGAGAAGCGAGAAACGAGAGAAGACGGATCGAGCACGGGCCGGAGGCCCATGCCCCCCCCAAAGTTCATGTTCCCCAGTTTCATGTTCTCCAACTTCATGTTCCACAGCCCCAGAGCAAATACGAGAAACGAGAAGCGACAAACGAGAGAAGACGGATCGAGCACGGGCCGGAGGCCCATGCCCCCCACGAATTTCATGTTCCCCAGTTTCATGTTCTCCAACTTCATGTTCCACAGCCCCAGAGCAAATACGAGAAACGAGAAGCGACAAACGAGAGAAGACGGATCGAGCACGGGCCGGAGGCCCATGCCCCCCACAAAGTTCATGTTCCCCAATTACATTTTCCCCAGTTTCGTGTTCCCCAATTTAGTAATCCTCAACTTCATGTTTGCCAGATCAAGCCGGCCGGAGGCGGGGCTCGGGGCTCGGATGGGGCGCTTTCGTAACCGGTTACTTCGAACCGGCGGGCGGCGCGGATCGCCCGGTGTGCACGGGACGAGCGGCGTGGCACAGGCGTGCGAGCCGTAGCATGCGCTGGCGCGGGTCGGGCGGCGGGTCCTTCTCCATGGCTTTCGCAAACTCAATAAGCTCGGCGGCAATCGGTTCGAAACCCGCGGCCTCCGCGAAAACCTGCATCCGAAATACGGCGGCGGACAGGCCGGCGGCGTCGGACGCGTCGAGCAGCTTCTCGATTTCGCGCAGCGTCGTCGGCAGCGACTGAACGAACTGATTGATGATGTCGGACTTTTCCGGCTTGCGGGCGAAGCTGCTGAGAAGCGGCTCCTGCTGGAACTGCCCGGTCAACTGCGTCAGCACCTCGCGAGACAGCGGCAGCGGCTGGCAGCCGTGGCAGGCGGCGGCGGAGCAGAACTCCGTCAACTGGGCAACGTTGGCCGGACAGAGCGTGACGATGGGCGAGGCGTAGCCCGCGGCGCGCAGCTCGCGCAGAAACTCGCAGGTCGATCGATCCATTCCGGGGGTGCTCACGATGAACAACTCGAACGGCGTCTTGAGTGCGAGCTCGCGCGCCTGCTCCCGCGTGGCGACGGCGTTGATCTCGACGGAGGGACGCTTGAGCAGCGCGGACAGCATGGCGCGGTTGCCTTCGTTGGGTTCGAGCAGCAGCGTGCGCACCGCGAAACCCTCGCGGTGGTAGAGCGCCACATCGATTGCTTCGTCAAACCGCACGCCGATCTCGTGCGCGCCGGCGGTGCCTTCGAGGTAGCGGCAGCGGACGACCGTGCCGTCGACGGCTTGCGCGAAGTTGTGCTCGCTGACGAGGCGCAGCCGGCAGCGTGTTCCCACATAGACGTAACGACCGCTGAGGAAGCCGACGCCGTCGCGGCTGATGTTGCGCGCAATGACGGTCTCGGCGCGGCTGCCGTCGACCGAGGGAAATTCGATGACGACGGGGTGTCGGTAGGCGAAGCGTTCGGTGGTGCGAAGGTGGACGCGCGCGCCTTGAGCGGCGATGGCGTCGAGCCTGTCGAGCAAGCGGTTGAGCGCCGTCGCGTCGAGACGAATGGACGGCCGCTGCGATTGGTCGCAAATCATGCGTCGCCCCCGAAAACCGACCCAGGTCACTCAAAGGATTGTCGGATGTACAAACGCGGAGAGTTTGAATCCGGCTTTTCGAGGGCGGCGCGCCCGCGGTGCGTCGGCTACGAGGCGGGCATTATTGGAAGGGGAGCCGGAATCAACGATTCGAGGAACTGCGCCGCTCAAGTCCCCGACGCACGAACTCCAGGAGTTCCAGTTTGTTTACCGGCTTGCAGAGGTAGCCGTCGGCGCCGCACTCCTTGGCGCGCTCCATGT
This sequence comes from uncultured Planctomycetales bacterium, assembly GCA_964388675.1. Classification (GTDB taxonomy): domain Bacteria; phylum Planctomycetota; class Phycisphaerae; order UBA1845; family Fen-1342; genus CAYMBL01. Next base: position 26,966 of record CAYMBL010000031.1, on the reverse strand, counting down.
CGCCGACTTCGTTCAGGGCCGTCACCATGATGATGTGAATGTCCTGCGTCCGCGGGTCATCCTTGATGCGGCGGCAGATGTCGAAGCCGCTGAAGCGCGGCATCATGACATCGAGCAAAATCAGGTCGGGTCGCTGCGATGCGACCATTTCGAGCGTTTCGCCGCCGTCGCGAGCGCGGAGCAGTTCCAGGCCCAGCGGCTCGAGGTACGCTTCGAGCAGCTCGAGAATCTGCGGGTTGTCGTCGGCCAGCAGCACGCGGGCCGGGGCGGGGGTTTCTGCCACGGGTCGTTCGACCTCCGGCGGAAGTTTGATCGAAAGCAGCGCCTGCCGCAATTGCCGGCAGGCCGGATCGGCGCTCGTGGCGGCGCGGAGCGCGAGCTCGTGAACGTCCTGCGGCGTGTCGACGTCGAACCAGGGGCGGGCCTCGGCGAGTTTGAGGCCGGCGCGGATCGCGGCGCGGCGCGTTTGCGCGAGCACGTGCGACGTGCCCCAGTCGATGTTGCGAAATAGCGCCGCGTGCGGCTGGGTGATCGCGAGCAGGCAGTAGCCGCCATCGGTGCTGGGGACGACGGCCGCCTCGCAGTCGTTGAGGGCGGCATCGGCCTGTGCGATGAGGTCGAGAGGCAGGTCGGGCGAGTCGGTTCCCAGGAACAGAGTGGGGGTGCGCAACTCGACCGCGACGCGCTGTGCCGCGCGAAGGAGTCGATCGCCGAGATCGCCGTCACCCTGCGGCCAGCGCAGCCAGTTGCCGAGGGCCGGAACGAGTGGCGCTTGAGATTGATCGTCGGGCGTGACCGCGAGCACGCGGGCCGGGCCGTTCAGGCGTTCGAGGCGGCGGAGCGTGGCGACGAGCATGGCGTGCGCCAATTCGGCGGCGCCTGCGGGGCCGAGGCTCGGGATAAGTCGTGTTTTCGCGGCACCGGGCGTAGGGTGCCGGGCAAAGACGACCAAAGTTGATCGCAAGTTCATGTCTTCTCGATAGTTCAGATCGCGCGGCCCGCTTGTGGGAACCTTGGGAGGACTATATAGTTCGCCGGGCAGCGCGAGAGCGCACAGAAAAACAATCGGAGCGGTGCATGAACGTCGGAATGCGGCGGTGGACGCGTGGTTGCCTCGGGATTTCGGCGCTGGCGATCGCGGCGGCGGCCGGCTGCGGCACGGGCAGCTTGAGCGCGCTCGGGATTCCGTTCTTTCCCCTCTTCGGCACGGACACGGTCACAGGCGGCGGCACCGGCTCGGGCACGGGCGGAAGCGGCGCGTTCGGCGGCGGCGGGCGAGCCGAGCTCGATCCCTGCGAGGAGCCGTTCACTCGCAAGTTCGTCAACATCTCGATGCAGAACGCGAACCCCGACACGTTTGTGCACTACTTTTTTGTCGCGATCGCGTTCGTGGACATCGGCGCGGGCGGCGCGGTCTGCGAAGAGGACATTGCGCTGTATACGTCGAACGGCTATACGCAGGTGGCCGAAGGCGATTTCAGCGAGTTCGGCGGGTTCTGCGTGCCCGGGCCGGCGCTGATCTATTACCACCTGAACGGGCAGTTCCAGCAAGGGACGGGCAGCGATTCGCTGGGTTCCGCGATCGCGCCGGCTCAAGGTTCGGGCAGCCCGACCTTTGACGGGATTTTCTCGAGCGCCGGGCTCGATCTTCCGGTGCCGGACCTGATCGCGTTCTACAACCCGGGAACGGGCGGCGGCGCGGCGCTGCGCGTCAGCCAGGACAACCCGACGCCCTGCGACGCGGTCGCGGTGGGCGGCTTCGATTCCGAGTGTCAGCAGGACTCGTTCTACTACGTCGACGAGAGCGACTTCCTCACCGGGTCCGAATCGCTCGGCGTCGGCTCGGGTCGGCGAGTTGCGAACGACGTCCAGGGGACGAGTTGCGAATGCACCGGTGCACAGAGCCTTTTCCAGGTGCTCGCTCCCTCGGGCACCGACGCGGATAGCGCAAACTGCGATGAATTCGCGCGCGGCGGCCGCATCGAGTACGTCTTCATCCGGCAGGACGAGACGCCGCCGTTCCCGCAGTTGCTGTGGCGCGTGACGGACGACTCCGGCTCGGTCTGGCAGGACTTCGACACGCGGGCTGACCTGCCGTAGGCGGAACCGCGGCGCGTCTGCCTATCTAGTCGACCTTGCCGCTGCGGCGGATCGCGTCGTCGCGATCTGCGCGACCCGACCCGGACAATCCGCGCACAAGACTCCAGACCGACGCCAGGAAGCCGGACGGCCCCTGCGCCCCGGCCATGGCCGGTTCGCGAGTCTCCTCGATCGCGTTCGCGGAGTCGGCGTCGCCCACCTCCGGAACGCCAACCGCCGACGCGCGTTCGACGGTCGTGTCGCCGTTGCGGGCCGCGCTCTGCGAACTAAATTCCCACTGCGCACCGACCGGCTCGAAGACCTGTTCGAAACGGCCCGTGTACGCCGGAAGTTCCGCGTCCGAAGTCGGCGGCGGGGCCCAGATTTCACCTTCAGCGACGAATTGCGTCAGTCGTGGTGTGTCGGGACTCGCAAGGTCGGCGTCGACCGGCGCTACCATGCCGCCGGCGTCGACTGCCGAATCAGCGGCTTCAAGCTGCACCTGCGTGCGATATTCCGCCATTGGATCGAGGACGGCGGTGCTCTCGTCGCCGGACCACTCGACGCGTGGCGCCGCGGTTTGGTCGGCGTCGTTGGGCGCCGGGTCGACCGTCTTGTCGGCAGGTTCCGCCGCGCCGCCGGTATTGCCGGGAGTCGGAAGGACGCTCGGCGGGGGTTCGTTGTCGGACGCCGAGGGCGCGCCGGCGTCGGGAGTCGATGGGGCAGGCGGCGTCGCGTCGACCGGCTCGCGAGGCTGGACGGGCGACGGCGATTTCGCGTCGGCCTTCTCGGCGCCGAGCACCTCGATGCGAAGCGTGTCGACGCTGGTGTTCGTGCCGTCGCTGACGCGCAGCTCGAACGCAACCTCGAACAGACCAGTGCCGGCGGGTGCGATGAAGGTCGGATTGGGAGCGTTCGGATCACTCAGCGCGACCGGAGGACCGGCCGTCTGCACCCAGCGGTACGTGAGGTTTCCGCCTTCGACATCACCGCCGGCGGCTGACAGTTGCACGGTCGCGTTCTGTTCGACCGTCTGATCGCTGCCGGCGTCGGCGCTCGGCGCGTCGTCGTTCGCGTTGACGTGAATCGTGACGGTGTCGACGCTGGTGTTCGTGCCGTCGCTGACGCGCAGCTCGAACGACACGTCGGTATTGCTGACGCCTTCGGGCGCGGTGAACGTGGGATTGGCAGCCGTTGCGTCGCTTAGGCTCACCGTCGGCCCGGCGGTCTGCACCCACTGGTAAGTCAGGTTCTGGCCTTCGACGTCACCGGCGACTCCGGTTAGTTGCACAACGGCGTTCTCATCGACCGTCTGATCGCTGCCGGCGTCGGCGCTCGGCGCGTCGTTGTTCGCGTTGACGTGAATCGTGACGGTGTCGACGCTGGTGTTCGTGCCGTCGCTG
>CAYMBL010000031.1:0-23384 GCA_964388675.1 uncultured Planctomycetales bacterium | reverse complement strand
GTTCGCGTTGACGTGAATCGTGACGGTGTCGACGCTGGTGTTCGTGCCGTCGCTGACGCGCAGCTCGAACGACACGTCGGTATTGCTGACGCCTTCGGGCGCGGTGAACGTGGGATTGGCAGCCGTTGCGTCGCTTAGGCTCACCGTCGGCCCGGCGGTCTGCACCCACTGGTAAGTCAGGTTCTGGCCTTCGACGTCACCGGCGACTCCGGTTAGTTGCACAACGGCGTTCTCATCGACCGTCTGATCGCTGCCGGCGTCGGCGCTCGGCGCGTCGTTGTTCGCATTGACGAGAATCGAGACCGTGTCGGTGCGGGTGTGCGTGCCGTCGGACACGCTCACCTGAAACGTGAGCGTGGTATTCGCGAGCCGTTCCGGTGCGGTGAAGCTGGGCGTCGCTCCGCTCGCGCCGCTCAGCGACACGCTTGGTCCGCTGGTCTGCGTCCACGAGTAGGTCAGCAGGTCACCGTCGGGGTCGCTCGATCCGGTCGCGTTCAGCGTGACCGGGTCGTTCTCGCTTACGGTCTGGTCGGGACCGGCGCTGGCGACCGGTGCGGTCGAAGTGGTCAGCACGGTGCCGTCGCTGAACTGAAGCGACGCCACGTTGCTGTACTGGATTGTCGCCGTCTGGCCGTCTCCGAGGTCGAGCGTGATCGTGCCGGCAGACTTGTTGATCACGGCATCGGCACGCTCGAAGTTCGCCAGGTTGATCGCGTTGGTCCCGCCGCCGCCGTCGACCTGATAGGTTGCGCCCGCGGCGGGATTCGAGAATCCGAAGGTGTCGCTGTGACTCGAGCCGACGACGCGTTCGACTCCGTTGAGCGTGTCGGTGCCGGCGCTGCCGGTGTCCTGCGCGGTCGTGACCGTCAGATCGACGGTGACCGGACCCGGGGCATCGCTGTAGTCGGCGGTATCCGTGCCGCTGCCGCCGACCAGGGTGTCGTCGCCTGCGCCGCCACGAAGCGTGTCGTTGCCTTCGCCGCCGTCGAGGGTGTCGTTGCCGCTGCCGCCGATGAGCGTGTCGTTGCCGGCGCGGCCGCTGATGAGGTCGTCGCCGTTGCCGCCGTCGATGACGTTGGCTCCGCCGTCGCCGGCGAGCGTGTCGTCGAGCGCGGAGCCGGTCAGGTTCTCGATTCCGCTGAGCGTGTCGACTGAGCCGTCGCTCAGCGCGGCGGACCCGGCCTGCAGGTCGGCGCTTACGGCGACGCCGGCGGTCGAGTAGTCGGCGGTGTCGGTTCCGCTGCCACCGACGAGCGTGTCGTTGCCCGCGCCGCCGACCAGCGTGTCGTTGCCCGCGCCGCCGGTGAGGACGTTGTTGCCGGCGTCACCGATCAGCGTGTCGGCATGATCGGTGCCGGTGACGTTCTCGAAACCGCTGAGCGTGTCGCTGCCTGAGTTGCTGCCGCTTGCCGCGCCGGCCGCGAGATCGACGGTCACGCCGCTGCTTGCGCCGGCGAACGTGACGGTATCGGTTCCTGCGCCGCCGATGAGCGTGTCATTGCCCGCGCCGCCGTTGACAGTGTCGTTACCGTCGCCGGCGTCGATGACGTTGGCGCTGCTGTCGCCGCTGAGCGTGTCGGCGAATGCGGATCCGGTGATGTTTTCGATGCCGCTGAGCGAGTCGCTGCCGGCGGCGCCGCTGGCGCTGCCATTGCCGGAGCCGCTGAGCGTGACGGTTACGCCGCCGCTCGCCGAGGAGTAGTCGGCGGTGTCGGTCCCTGCTCCGCCTGCGAGCGTATCGTTGCCGAGGCCGCCGACAAGCGTGTCGTTGCCGCTGCCGCCGCTGAGAACGTTGTTGCCGCTGTTTCCAGTCAGGGCGTCGTCGAAATTGGAGCCGGTGACGTTTTCGAAGTTCGTGAGCGTGTCGTTGCCTGCGCCGCCGGTGGCGGTGCCCGCGGTCAGGTTCACATTGACGGCTGCGCCGGCCGAGGCGTAGCTGACGGTGTCGGTTCCGGCTGCGCCGTCGAGGATGTCGTCTCCGCCGCCGCCTTCGATGGTGTTCGCGCTGCTGTTGCCGGTGATGACGTCGTTGTAGGCGGATCCCATGACGTCTTCGATGTTGCTGAGCGTGTCGGTGCCGTCGGCGCCAGTGGTGGCGCCGGTGGTAAGGTCGACGTAGACACTTCCGGACGCGTTCGAATAGGTCACCTTGTCGGTTCCCGATCCGCCGTCGATCGCATCGTCGCCGAGGCCGCCTTCGATGGTGTCGTTGCCGCTGCCCGCGGAGAGCGAGTTGTTTCCGGAATCTCCGATGATGGTGTCGTTGTAGTTCGAGCCGGTGACATTCTCGATGTTGGCGAGCGTGTCGCTGCCGGCGCCGCCGGTGGCGGTACCTGCGGCGAGATTGACGGTGACCGCTGTTCCGGCGGATGCATACGTGGCGGTATCGACGCCATCGCCGCCATCGAGCGCGTCGTTTCCCGCGCCGCCGTCGAGAAGGTTCGCGCCGGCATCGCCGGTCAACGAATCGGCGTAGCTGGAGCCGGTGAGGTTCTCGATGTTGGTGAGCGTGTCGTTGCCTGCGCCGCCGGTGGCCGTGCCCGTGGCGAGGTTTGCGGTTACGCCGCTGCTGCTGCCGGAATACGAGGCGGTGTCGACTCCCGCGCCGCCGTCCAGCGTGTCGTCGCCGGCGTCGCCGCGCAGAGTGTCGTCTCCGTCGCCGGCGGAGATGATGTCGGCGCCCGATCCGCCGATCAGCACGTTGGTGTTCGCATCGCCGAGCAACGTGTCGGCGAGACTGCTGCCGGTGACGTTCTCAAAGCCGCTGAGCGTGTCGTTGCCGGCGCCGGTCGCGGCCCCGGCGGTGAGATCGACGACGACAGCGCTGGTCGCTCCGGAATAGCTGAGTGTGTCAGTGCCGGTGCCGCCGAACAACGTGTCGTCGCCGAGCCCGTCGTTTACGGTGTCATTGCCGCCACCCGCATCGATCACGTCATCGCCGCTGCCGCCCGTGATGGTGTCGTTTCCGTCGCCGGTGGTGACGCTGTCGTTGCCGGCGCCGGCACTGATCACGTTGGCCGAAGTTGACCCGACGATTACGTCATCGAATTCGGAGCCGACGACGTTTTCGAAGCCGCTGAGCGTGTCGTTGCCGTCAGCGCCGCCAGCAAGATTGGTCGTGAGGTTCACGTTCACGCCGCCGCCCGCCGCGGCGTAGCTCAGCGTGTCGGTTCCGCTGCCGCCGATGAGCGTGTCATCGCCCAGGCCGCCGGTGATCGTGTCGTTTCCGCTGCCGGCATCGATGACGTTGTTGCCGGCGTCGCCGATGAGGGTGTCGCTGGACTGAGAACCGGTCAGTTTTTCGAATCCGCTGAACGAGTCGGTTCCGCTGGCGGTTCCCGAGGCCGTGCCGGTCGCCAGGTTGGCCGTGACGCCGCTGGAAGATGAGGCGAATGACAACGTATCCGTGCCGCTGCCGCCGATGAGTGTGTCATTGCCGCCGCCGCCGTCGATGGTGTCGTTGCCCTCGGCGCCGTCGATGACATTCGCGGCGCTGCTGCCGGTGAGCGTGTCGTTGAATGCTGAGCCGATGAGGTTCTCGATGTTCGAGATCGTGTCATTGCCGGCGGCGCCACTCGACGTGCCACTGCCGAGGTTGACGGTCACGGCGCCGCTGGCGTCGGCGTAGGTCAGTTGGTCCGTGTCGGCTCCGCCGTCGATTGTGTCGCTACCCTCGCCGCCGCTGAGGATGTCGCTTCCGCCGCCGCCCTGCAGGGTGTCGTTGCCGCCGCCGCCGGACAGGGTGTCGTTGCCGCCGCCGCCGGCGAGCGCATTTGCGCTGGAGTCGCCGGTGAGGGTGTCGTTGGAGCTCGAGCCGGTGACGTTCTCGATGCTCGAGAGCGTGTCGTTGCCGTCGCCGCCGGTTGCGGTTCCGGCCGCGAGATTGACGCTGACGCCGCCGGACGCGTTGGCGTAGGTGGCGGTGTCGGAGCCTGCGCCGCCGACGAGTGCGTCGTCGCCGCCGCCACCGCTGAGCATATCGTTGCCATCGCCGCCGGCGAGCGTGTTAGCGCCGGAGTCGCCGGTGAGCGTGTCGTTGAAGCTCGAGCCGGTGACGTTCTCGATATCGGACAGGCTGTCGTTGCCCGCACCGCCGGAAGAGGTGCCGGCGGCGAGGTTGACGTTGACGGCGCTGCCGGCGTCGGCGTAGTCGGCGGTGTCGGTTCCCGCGCCGCCGTCGAGCGTATCGTTTCCGCTGCCGCCGCTCAGGCTGTCGTCGCCCTCGTCAGCGAGCAACGTGTCGCTGTCCGTGCCGCCGCTGAGAGTGTCGTCGCCCTGTCCGCCCTGCAGCGTGTCGTTCCCCGCGCCGCCGAGCAGCAGATCGTCGCCGCCGTTGCCGAACAGCGAGTCATGGCCGCCGAGGCCCGAGAGCGTGTCAGCCGAGTCGTCGCCGGAGCCGATGTCGGCGTCGTCGGTTGCGCCGCTTTGCGTGTCGCCGCTCTCGGCGTCGACCCAGGTCGCGGATCGCAGGATCCGCTCCTCGAGCGTCTCGATCTGCAAGGCCGCGCGCGGCGGTTTCGCTGCGTCATTCGGAGACTCGTTCGACGGATTTGGCGGCGTTGGTTGCGTGCGGCGAAACAGGCTCACGTCTTCCCCCTCGTTCGTCGATGCGCGCCTAGACCGTCCCTCACCCGCAAGGGTAGGAAATGCGCAGGGGACTCGATCGTTGATCGGGTACGCGTCCGAGAATGGCTGACTTGCAGCGGCGACGCGAGTGCCGCGGCGCGCGTTGAAATTGAGCGAGTGAGCCGGGTCGGCCTAGCGCGAGCGCTCTTCGGCGTCGGATGGGCCGTGCGCGTCGGCGAGGTGCAGGCCGGCGAGCGTCGCCAGTTGTCGCTGTCCGGCGCGATCGAGCAGTTCCTTCATCTCGCGCACCGCGGAGCGCATGCCGATCAGCACGGCGCGCGAGACGATGCTGTGACCGATGTTGAATTCCGAGAATCCCGCGATGGACGCAACCGGCTCGACGTTGCGGTAGTTCAGCCCGTGGCCGGCGTGCACCTCGAGTCCATGCTCATGTCCAAGGTCGACCGCCGCGATCAGCGCGTCGAGCGCCGCCTGGCCCGCCGCGGTTGTCTTCGGGTGTGCCCAGGCGCCGGTCCAGAGCTCGACCGCGTCGAATCCGCACTCGGCCGCCGCGGCGATCTGGTCGGGCGCGGGCTCGACGAATGCGCTGACCTCGATGCCGGCGTCCTTCAGCCGGCGCACGACCGGCTTCACGCGTGCCCGCAGCCGGCGCACGTCGAGCCCGCCTTCGGTGGTCAATTCCTGGCGGCGTTCGGGAACCAGCGTGCACTGATCGGGCTCCAGCCGCGCGGCGAATTTCACGATCGTGGGGTCGAGCGCCAACTCCATATTGAGTTTCGACGCGACGGTGTGCCGGAGCAGCTCGGCGTCGCGATCCTGAATGTGACGGCGATCCTCGCGCAGGTGGAACGTGATGCCGTCGGCGCCGCCGAGCTCGGCTTCTACGGCGGCCCAGACCGGGTCGGGCTCGTCGCCGCCGCGCGCCTGGCGAATGGTGGCCACGTGGTCGATGTTTACGCCGAGTTTCGGCATTTCGGATCCTTTCTTGTTCCGCCAAAAATCGATGACGCTGAGCACGGGCCAGAGGCCCATACTACCCACTCCAGGCCGACGGCAGCTCCGAGACAACGATTACACTGTTCACAGAGCAGTGGCACGAGGCCAACTCAACCGTCCATACCGTGCCACCCTCTCCACCGTTGTCACCCAGGCCACTCAGGCCAGCCGACCACGAGCCGCGGGCGGCGCGATCAGGCCAGACCGAAGCCGCCGTCGACCGCCAGAATCGTGCCGGTCACGTAGTCGCCGGCGGTCACCAGGTAGACCACGGCCGCCGCGATGTCCTCGGGCGTGCCGGCGCGGCGCAGCGGAATGCGATCGGTGATGCGCCGGCGCAGCTCCGCGGAGTAGTGCGGCGGCCAGTCCGCGACGCCCGGGGCCACGCCGACGACGTTCACCTCGGGCGCCAGGTCGCGGGCCAGGGCGCGAGTCACGGTGTCGAGCGCGCCCTTGGACGCGATGTATGCGAGGTGTGAACCGAGCGGACGGGCGGTCAGCGCGTCGCAGAGATTCACGATACGGCCGCGGTTCGTGCGAAGCTGGCCGCGAGCCGCGTGTGCCAGCACGACCGGCGCGGTGAGGTTCACACGCAGCGTGCGCTCCCAATCCGCCACACGGAAATCATCGAGCGACATCGGCTCGAATTCCGAGGCGTTGTTCACGAGCACGTCCAGCCGCGCGAATCGCTCGAGCACGCGTTCCACCAGCGAAACACAAGCCGCTGGGTCCGCGAGATCGGCCATGAAGACATCCGCGGCGCCGCCCAGCGATCGGCACTGCGCGGCGGTCTCGTGCGCATCGTGCGCCGACGAGCGATAGTGAATCGCGACACTCGCGCCCGCACGCGCCAGGCCGAGCGCGATGGCGCGACCCACGCGGCGAGCGCCTCCGGTGACCAGTGCGACGCGATCCTGCAGATTCACGATGACGGCTCCGAAACGGCGGCGGCGGGCGCCTCGCGCAGCGACCAGTGATCGTAGCGCACCCAGCAGAGGCACAGCCCGTGCGCGGGCGCGGTTGGACCCGCGAGCCGCCGATCGCGCGAGGCGAGAATCTCCCGGGCCCGATCCGGCGGCCACAGCCCGCGGCCGATCTCCACCAGCGTACCGACGATGTTGCGCACCTGGTTGTAGAGGAAGCCGTCGCCGGCGACATCAAACCAGATTTCGTCGAAGCGCCGGCGGATGCGCAGCGCGTGAATGGTGCGGGTGGTGTCGGGCCGCGGACTGCCCTGGCTCGCGAGTCCCGCGAAATCATGGCGGCCGATCCAATGCTCGGCTGCGGCGCGCATGCGATCGAGATCCAGCATGTGCCAGACGTGCCAGCAGCGCGACTGCACGAGGTATGCCGTGGGGCGCAATGTGTTGTTGAACACACGGTAGCGATAGAGCTTGCCGCGCGCGTCCCGGATGGCGTGGAAGCCGGGCAGCGCCCAGTCGGCCCGCACGAGCGCCACGTCGGGGGGCAGGTGGTGGGCCAGCGCCAGGCGGAGGTTGGGCAGCGGCACGACGCCCTGTGTGCGCACGTGCGCCACCTGGCCGCGGGCATGGACGCCGGCGTCGGTGCGGCTGGCGCCGACGACGCTCACACGCTCGTGAAACGTGGTAGCGAATGCACGCTCGACTTCGGCCTGCACCGTTCGCACGCCGATCTGCCGCTGCCAGCCGCGAAAATCCCGGCCGTCGTAGGCCAGCACGAGCCGCAGCGTGCGCGTCGGCGGGAGGTCGCTCAAGTCGGACGCGTTCCGTCCTGCGGGCCGGGCGGCAGCTCCGGCGGCAGTGCATCGTCGCTCGTGTAGTCGTAGAAGTCGCGGTACTGCTGGCGCAGGTAGCCGCCGGGCCGCGTGCGTACGCCGTTGAGCACGGCACCGACGACGCGCACGTTGAGGGCTTCGAGTTGCTCGCGCGCGCGGCGCAGGGCGCCCTTGGTGTTGTCCTCGGCGCGGGCCACGAGAATCACGCCGTCGACCATGGTCGCGAGCACGCCCGCGTCGCTCATGAGCAGCACCGGCGGACCGTCAAGGATCACGCGGTCGTACTTACGGCGCGCCTCGGCCAGCAGGTTGCGCATCGCGTCCGACGCCAGCAGCTCGGCGGGCGACGGCGGCATCGGGCCGGTGGTGAGCACGGTCAGATTGCCGACGTCCGTCGCATTGACAAGCGCGTCGAGCGCTCCGCGCCCGATCAGGATGTTGCTCAACCCTTCGACGCGCGCGATCTTGAATGCGGTGCGCATCGTCGGCCGACGGAAGTTGCAGTCGATGAGCAGCACGCGCTGATTGCCGAGCGCCATCGTGACGGCGAGATTGATCGCGACCGAGGTTTTGCCGTCGCCGGCGCCGGGGCTGGTGACGAGCAGAGCGTGCTGCAGCTCGGCCGGCCCACTGAATTGCAGCCCGGTGCGGACGCGGCGGTAGGACTCGGCCAGCAGCGATTGCGGATTGCTGCGGACGGCGTGCTCAATCTCCTCGAGATCGGATTGATCGTCGTCGAGGAGCGGAATCGTGCCCAGCACGGCGAGCCGGCCATGTCGCTGCACGTCGAGCGGAGTGCGCACGGCCTTGTCGGTCAGCTCGCGCAGGAACGCGATGCCGACGCCGCCGGCGAACGCCAGGAAAAAGCCGCCGATGAGCCAGACCTTGAAATCCGGACGGCTGGGCTCGGGGGCCAATTGCGGCTGCTGCACGAGGCGCAGATGCGCGGTGGTGCGGGCGGTGCGGGCCTGGTCCATCTTCAGCATGCTGTTGCTGACGTCGTCGAGCAGCCGCTGCAGGCGTTCCTGTTCAGACTGCAGTTCCTGGAATTGCAGCAGGTTGCGGCTGATGTCGCTTTCGGTGGCTTCCTCGACCGCGAGCTTTTCGCTGAGACGCTCGACCTGTCCGCGCGTTTCCGCGAGCCCTTGAAGCAGTCTTTCGCGCTGCTGCTGGCGGACCTGGTTGGTCAGTTCCTCGCGCTTGGCAGTCTCCTTGGCGAAGTAGCTGTCACGCGTTTCCTGGGTGCGTTCGAACTCGCGATGCTTGGGCCCGAGCCGCTTGGCCTGCACTTCGAGCTGCACGTCGAGCGCTTCGACCTGCGTGCGGAAGAAGCGCAGCTCGGGATCGGACTCGATGATCAACTGCGCCTCGGCGGTGATGGGCAGCGCGTCGGGCGCGAAGCCCGCCATGGCGTTGAGCTGCTCCTGGTAGGTGATGGCCTCGGTCTCGAGCAGCGCGATCGACTGCTTCAGATCGCCGATGAAGTTTCGGGCTGTGGCGCGCTGCGACTCGAGCGCCGGGATGTCGGTGCGGTCGCGGAAGCTGCGCATCTCGCGCTGTACGCCTTCGAGCCTGCGTTTGAGCTCCGCATCCGTGTTGCGCAGCGCTTCGGACTGCTCGGTCATTTCGCCGCGCGCTTCCGATTGATAGAGCTTCTCATACTGCCGCTGCAGGAGTTGAAGAATCAGCCGCGCCTCGTCGCGCACCATGCACGACAGCCGCACGCGGATCAGCGTGCTGTCGGGGATGGGCGTGGCGGCGAGGTCTTCCTGCAATCCGACGGATGCATTGAGCGCGTTCTGTTCATACCACCGGAAATAGGCCGTGCGCTTGAATTCCTCCTGACTGACGACCTCCTGCATCAGGTCGAGCTGGCGCAGTTTGTTGGCCTCGGTGCGCACGAGCTGATCGACGATCTGCGGCTGAAGCTGTTCGGTGGTCTGAATGAAATCGATCGCCCGCGGCAACTCGAGCTCGAAGACCATCTCGCTCGACCAGGCCGGAAGCACATAGAACGTGGCGAAGGTCAGGCCGATCACGAGCGCGTACAGCAGGATGCTGGCGATCAGGATCGTGAGCTTGCGCTGCTTGAGGACGCGCAGAAAATCCGCGGGTCCGAAGCCGTCGCCCTCGGCGGCGAGGCCTGCCGGCGGACCGAAGTCACCCGGCCCGGCTCCCAGCAACGCGTGTGGATTCGATGTCGTATTCATTCAGGTCCTCGCGTGCGCGGCTGCGTTAGCGCAGCTTCGCCAGCCCTTCTTCGGCCTTCTGCTGATATTCGCGGTTTTTGGCCGCGGCGGCCAGTTCCCGCAGAGTTTCAAACTCGCGACGCGCCTCATCACGCCGGCCGGATTCGGAGTAGATGACGCCCAGGTGATAGCGGGTCGGCATCTGACGCGGTCCGAGCCGTCGCGCTTCGAGCAGCATTGACTCGGCCTGGGTGTCGTTGCCGGTGAGGTGGTAAATCCAGCCCAGCGTGTCCAGGACGTTCGGATCGCCGGGTGAAAGCTGCCGGGCTCGTTCGGCGTAGGGCAGGGCCTCCCCCGGTCGGTTGAGGTTTTCCGCCAGCAGGAACGCCAGGTTGTTGAGCGCGGTCGGGTTGTTCGGAGCGTAGCGCAGCACCTCTTCGTATTGCTTGACGGCCGGCTCGTGCTGACCCGAAATGAGGGCCACCGAGGCCTGCGTCAGCAGCGCCTCGACGTGGACCTGCGTGCCGGGCGTGCCGGTCTTCAGCACCGAATCGACGATTCCGCGGCCTTCCTCGAGCGCGGACGAATCGCCGCTCTCGATCAGCAGACGGGCCAGCAGCACGTTCAGCCGCTGGGCCACCGACGGCTCGCCGGCGGCCGAGACGGCGTTGCGAACGACCGAGGCCATGGTCGAACGCTGCAGAACCGACGCCATGCGCCCGGAGATGTCGAACAGCGACAGGTCCGTCTGCGCGGCGCTGCCGATCAGCGCCTCGACGAACAGGCGCTCCGCCTCGTCGCCGCGCTGCTGCGTCGCGAGCGCCATGCCGGCGATCACGCGGCCGAGCGGGGTGCGCTGCTCGGCGGGCAACGGCTCGAAGACGGCGATCACTTCCGGGGCGCGGTCGAGCGTCAGCAGCGAATCCATGAGCGCTTCGGAGACCAGTCCGCTGCCGTTGCCGCCGAGCTCCATCGCTTTTCGCAGCGGCTCGACGGCCGCGGTGTGTTCATCGCGCGCGGCGAGCAGCAGCCCCAGCCGGTAGTGCCAGAACGGGTCCTTGTCGTTGCGGGCGATCTGCTCGGAGCAGAAGCGCTGGGCATCCGGCGCTCGACCGGCGCTGCGCAGCAGCTCGATCAGCCGCACGCCGAACACGCGGTTGTCGGGCTGCAGCGCGAGCACCTCACGCAGCTCGGCTTCGGCGACCGGGACCTGTCCCAGCAGCTCGAACACGCGCGCCAGCTCGAGGCGCGGCGCGAGATTGAATGCACCCGGCGCCAGTTCCTTGAGCTTCCGCAGATCGTCGCGCGCCTCGGCGTAGCGCCGGGCCTCGATCGCCAGCCGCGCCCGCGTGTAGAGACTCCATTGGTTCTCGGGGTCGGCGGTCAGGACTTTCGTGAGCAGCTCGCGCGCCGGTTCGAATTCGTTCTTCACTATCCGAACTTCGGCCTCGGCCATCCAGCCGCGCGGGTCGTCCTTGAACTCGCTCTGATACGCCATCACTTCGGCTTCCGCCGCGCTGACCTGTCGATCGGCGAGCAGGCCGCGCACGACGCGCAGCCGCACGCGCTGACGCGCGCTGGTGTCCGACGGTCCGAGCGCCGACAGCAGGCGCCGGTACTCGTCGACCATCTCGGTCAGGCGATTGCGCCGCGCGAAGAACTCTGCCAGTTCGGTGGAGAGCGTGCGCTGCGCGGTTTGGGAGTCGGCATCGGTCGCGGGAAGCGCGCCCGCCCACTCGCGGCCCTCGCGCAGAACCGACTCGGCATCGGCGAACTCGCCGAGCGTTTCGAGAAAGCGCGCGAGCAGCGCGTAGCCCGCAACCCGCTCCATGCCCGCGGCCGCGTCGCGGAATCCGCGCAGCACAGCCTCGCCGGCGGCGCGGTTCTTTTGCTGCGAGTAGAACGTGGCGGCGGTTACCGCCAGCGAGCGCTTGGTCGGTGCCAAGGTCGCGGCGGCCTTGAGTGCGTCCTCGGCCTTTTCGGTCTCGCCGAGGCGGTTGTAGAGGTAGACCAGGCGCAGCAGGTTGTCGACGTTCTCGGGCTCCTGGGCGCGCAGCGGCTCGCGCCACGCGATGCCCTTGGCCGGGTCGCGCTCTTCTTCGAGCAGCTTCGAGCGCTGCTTGACCACGTCGTCCTCGGGGTTGAGCTTGGCGGCCTGCTCGAGGTGGGGCAGTCCTTCCTGCTGCCGTCCGATGGCTTCGAAGCTCAGGAAGAGCAGCTTATGCGCGAAGAAGTTCCGCGGGTCGATCTCGAGCACTTCGTTCAGCGTCTCGATCACCGCGTCGTAACGCGCCGGCTTCTGCACCAGCAGCGCCCGCGCGATCTGGAGCTTAAGCGCCGGGTCGGTCGGCACGAGTTGCTCGGCGGCGAGCAGGTCGCGCAGCGCCTCGTCGGCGTTGCCGCGCGCCAGCGCCAGCATGCCGCGGTAGGACGCGCCGCCGGCGCGGTCGACGTTGGCGGCGGCGAGTTTCGTCACGTAGCCCTGGGCGCGGTCCCACTGCTGGCGGCGCAAGGCCCAGTCAAACTGTGTGCGCAGCACGGAATGATCGTCGGGCCGCTGGCGCTCGAGCTCGTCGAGCAGCGGGGCGGCCTTGTCGATGTCGTTGCGCAGCAGATGGAAATTGAGCCGCTCGACGAGTTTCTCGATGCCCTCGGGCATCTGATCGATCAGTTCGAGCAGCCGGGCATCGCGTTTGGCGGGGTCCGGCTCGCCCAGCATCAGCGTGTAGGCGTCGCAAAGCCGCCGGAACGTGTCGTTCTTCGATGACTCTTTGACGCTTTCGATGAACTTGAGGCCTTCCTGAATCTGATTGGCCTGCTGGAAGACCTGCAAGCGCAGGCGCAGCGCGTCGGGGTTGTCGACACCGGCCTGCAGCGCGCGCTCGGCAAAGGTCGCCGCATCCGCGTAGTTCTCCGCCAGCAGCGCCAGTCGGCCCTGATTGACCAGGGCCGAGGCGTCTTCACGCCCGGTTGCAGCGATTGCGGCTTGCGCGTCGGCGTTACGGCCGAGCTTGGCCAGCGCCAGGGCGCGCGCGTTCGCGAAATCCGGATCGTTCGGGAAGCGCGGTTCGGCTTCGGCAATCTGGTCAAGCGCTTCCTTCGCACGGTCGAGCAGCGTCAGCACCTGCGCTCGATTCAGCAGCACCGCCCGGCTGGGCTCCAGCCCTTCGGCGCGGTACGAAGCGATGGCCTGATCGCTGTGAGTCAGCGAAGTGCCGAGTTCGTTCAACTGGCGGTGGAGGATCGCGAGGCGTTCGCGCGCCAGGCGGTTGAATGCCGGGAGGCGACCCTGCGTCGCTTTCTCTGCGTTCGAGTAGGCCTGCACGGCGCCACGCAGGTCGTTCGTCATCATCGCATACTGACCTTCCATCAGCGGCGTGATGATGTCGTCGCGCAGTTCGTTGCGAGCGCTGTCCAGATACTGTCGAGCGAATTCGAGCGCCTGGGCGCGGCCGGCGTCGTCCGAGGATTGCTCGCGGAAGCGCGTGGCGAGGTCGAACGCCTGCACCAGCATCTGGCTGCGGCGCTGCGCGTTGAGCAGCGCGCGGCTGGAGCGCAGACCGATGGTGCTGGTGAAGCCGGCCTGAAGCCCCTCCAGGATCGCTTTCTGCGTGGCGGTGCGCGCCGAGTCCCACGAACCGTCGTGACGCGCGGCAAGCTCCGCCAGCAGCCCGCGCAGCGTGTAGCCCTCGAACAGCGCCGGCTCGTTCTTCAGCCCTTCGTCGAGCAGCGCCTGTGCCTGTTTGATCAGCGGCGCCGCGTCGGCGCTTGTGCCGAGCGATTCGGCCTGTGCCGCGAGCACGCGAGCGGCATGGTAGATCAGGTCGGCGTCCTGCGGCGCCGCCGCACGCGCCTGGTCCATCGCGGCGCGCGCCTGTTCAAAACTGCGACCCTCGAGGTGCAGTTGCGCGAGCTCGATCGAGGTGCGCACATCCGCGATTTTCTGCAGCGATTCGCTCAGCAGCTTCACCGCTTCCGTCCTGCCGGCGACGATCGCCTCGTCGGCGGCGGTTGGTCGACCGGCGCGGGCAAGTTCGGCGGCGCGCGTCTGGGCGTCGCGGCGGGCCTTGTCAGCCCGCAGCCGCGCCACGCGCGAATCATCGGGAATCGCCGCGACGCACTTTTCGAACGCGGAGTCGGCCGCGGACGCAAGCGAAGGGTCGCCGGCGCGGAGGATGGCCAGTCCCTGCGCCACGCTGACCAGCGCCACGGGATTCTCGGGCTGCAGCGCCAGCATCTTGTCGCCATACTCGCGGAACAGCTCGGCCAGGCCGGGCACGCCGGCGTCGTGGAATTGCCAGAGCCGCGTCAGCACGGCATCGAGCACACCCACGTCTTCCGGCACCTGCACGTTTGCGGCCCGCAGGAAGTTGAGCGAATCGCTCAGGTTGCCGTCTTCGTAGGCGGCGTTGCCGGCGTCGATCAGGTATTTCGCTTCCTTGTTGACGTCGAAGGCGCGCTTGTAGAGGTCGATGGCGCGCTCGTAGTTGCCGGCCTTGCGGGCTTCCTCGGCGCGGGCCGCGAATACCTGCGGATCACGCCGCGCGTTCTGAATGGTGACGATCGTGACGGCGATGATCGCCACCACGGCCGCCGTGAACGTCAATCCGCCGATGACCGCCTTGTTCAGGCGTTTCTTGGCCATGCTGCTACCCTCCGCCCTGTGCCTGAACCGGCGCCGTCGGAGCGCCGCCGCGCTCCAGCGCCCGCCAATCCTGAAAGTGATCCTCCCAGAGGATCGGCATGATCGTCTTGACCAGTTTGGTGTACGCGGCGATCGATTCATCGCGCGAGGCGAAGCGCCGAAACCCGGCGTCGACGAACGTGGCCTCGATACGCGCGTAGTACGCGTAGCGATCGCGCATGCGACCCAGCGCCAGCCGCGTGCCGGTGCGATCGGTCGTGTACTGCCCGTTCGCCTCCATGAAGAAGAGCACCGTTTGGCGCGGCGGTTCGCGGCCGAGCGCCGCGCCGACGCCGGAGGCGCGCGGGGCTTCGAACTCGAGCACCGCGACCGGGATGCGCTGCGGGCCGGCCGTGGGGTGCGCGGCTTCAATCTCGATCAGCGTGTCACTCACGAGCCGCCAGCCGCCCGACGCCTGCATGCACTCGCGCGGGTTGTGCGGCACGAGGTCGGGCCGGCCGGTGTTGTAGGTCACGAACAGCCGAGCCATCGACGTCGGGTCGTCGAAGTCGCGCGTGCGATCGCGCAGATTCCATTGCAGGTACTCGTCGGTGCCGAGGTTTTCGAGCGTCTCCTGCTCGAGCGGCGGCGGCTGATTGGGGTGCAACTCGTAGGTCGGCAGCAGTTTGATGCGATCAAGCTCGTACAGGTGCCTCTTCAGATCGAGGCGTTCCTTGCGCAGCACCGAGTCGCTGACGATCGCCAGCACGTGCATGCCGATCGCAGTCGCCAGCAGCGCGCCGAGCGCCAGCCAGAAGCGGCCGCTGGCGCGCCAGCCCGTGCTGACGCCGCGCGTCGAGCGCTCGCGCTCCGGCGCAGCCGCAGTCAGCGTGTTGCCTGCGGAATCGCTCATGTCCTGGCCGCCTCGGCGGGCGTGGCGGGCGTGTCGTCATCCTCGACGAAGAGGTTGTCGAGCAGCCGCCCCAGGGCCGCGAACAGGACGAACGCCAGCAGCAGCGTGACCAGGCCCAGCGCGGTGTGGTAGGTGCCCTTGGCGTACATCGGGTCGGCGAAGATGTGCAGAATGCAGGTCACCGTGACACGGACGAAATTCGAGAACACCGCGATCGGCACGCAGGACAGCACCATGACGATGCGCTGCCAGACCGGCCGCTCGGAAAGGAATGAAATCGCCACGCCGAGGGCGCAGAGCGTGATCGTGCTGCGCATTCCGGCGCAGGCATCCACTACGCCGAGCGTGCCGCTGACGCCGCGATAGGTGTACTCGATGATCGAGCCGATGCGCTCGATGTGCAGGTCGGGCGCCATCGAGAGCAACCCCGTGCACGCGGTGGCCGCGATGCGGCGCAGCGGATCGGTCAGGCCGAAGTACACGGCGGCGGGCAGCGGAATCGCGAAGAACAGGTAGATCCAGGGCACCCAGACGTGGCGCATCACCGGCAGCCCGCATAGCAGGATGATCATCCCGAGCGCGGTGAGAATCAGGCACACGTTGCGGATGTACGCCGCCGGCACCACCCACAGCGTGTACTGATAGAGCGCCAGCGCGCCGAGCAGAATCGGCAGACCGACCCAGCAAAGTCGCACCGGAGCCGTGCGCACGCGATCCCACGACGCATAGACCAGATACGCGCTGAAGAGCGGGATGATCGGGCCGTGCGACCAGTCCTGCGAATTGCGCCAGACGTGCGCCAGGTCCAGCAGCGAGTTGTAGAAAACCGCCAGGAACGCCAGCCCCAGCAGCCCCGCTTTCACCTGGGCCGCGCGGTCAAATGAGATACGCCACTCCGGGGTCGCGCTCTGTGCGGCGGTCAAAGGCGCCTCCCCGGCTAGAACGATAGCCCGCGCTGCTGACGGCGAATGTCGTCGCGCGTCTCCGGATTCACGCGCGGCTGGAACGCGTCCTGATCCGCGAAGTTGCGGTCGTAGACGAAGCCGAAGCCGTAGGTGAAGCGGAACGAGTTTCGAATCACAAAGAGGAACGGCGCCGCCACGTGCGTGCCCACGTTCAGGATGTCGTCGTCGCGCAGCAAAACGTCGTCTTCGAGCCCCGCGAAGATCGCATCGACGTTGACCGGAATCGTGACCTGTTTGTCGGTGCCGGGCTCGCGGCGCACGATCTCGCAGCGCTGCGGCCACGCAAGTTGCGAAAAGCCGCCGACCAGCGAGACCGCCTGTTTGATGGTGATGTCGCGGCCGTTGAAGTTGTACGGCCCCGGGCGATTGACCTCGCCCATCACGTAGAACAAACCGGTGTCGATCGGCACGAAAATCGTGTCCTGACTGCGAATCACGACGTTTTGCTTGGGATCGCCCGCGCGCAAGGCGCGGACGTCGATCTGAATCACCCGCTGCGACAGCTCGAAATCGGGGACCTTTTCCCAGTCGAAATCGCTGCCCGCGGGAACGCCGGCCGGGGCGCGCTCGAGCGAAGTCTCACGCAGCTCGCCGCTGGCGGGATCAAACACCAACGGCCGGAACGGCTTGTCGATCTGCGGCATCGCGGGATTCGGCGCGGCCGGCGGCGGATCCTCGGCGGAGTCCGCGCCGCCGTTCGTACCCAGTCGCACGGAGAACGTTCCGCCGTCGTCGGGCGGAGGAATCACGAGGTCGTCGGCGGGCGTTGCCGCGGGGGTCGTCGGCCGCGACTCGGGCGCCGGCGTCGTCGGCGCCGCCGCACTTGGTTGCGCCGCCGTCGGAGCCGCTGCGCTGCGACGAATCACGTAGAGCCGGGCAGCTTCCGCGCCGATGTCGCGCGCCACGCCGATCGCGTCGAGCAGCCGGAAGTCCCGCTGCGGCAGGGGATATGAACCGGCCTGCTGCACGGAGCCCACGATCGTGAAATACTGGCTGCGACGCACGGTGACGAAGACCTGCACGATCGGGTCGGGCAGCAATCCCGCGGCGCGAATTCGATCCACGAGGTCCTGGCGCAGCTCATTCTCGGTCAGGCCGGCCGTCTTCACCAATCCCAGCTGCGGCACGGATACGAAACCGGTGGGCGACACCTCGAGCGCCGCCTGATACGGGAACCCCGGCTGCAAAAAGTCCTCGATCAGCAGGCCGATGGTGTCGGCCTCGCCGATGCGGTATTCGTCGTAGCTCGGCTTGAGGTCGTCCGGCGTCGGCTCCGTCGCTCCGGCGATGCCCGTGGGGCCCTCGCGCGGCGACAGCACGCGCCGAATGCCGCCTTCGCGGAAATCGAGCGGAAACATGCCGACGTTCGTCGGATTCAGAAAGCCGTTGAGCAGCGCGCAACCGGTGGCCGGCAGCAGGAGCAGCGCGAGCGCCGCGGCGCGGGTGCGAGAGATGATCGCTCGAATCGTCATTCGAATCTTGGCCTCTGCTCGCCAACGATCGCGGTTCCGGTCGCCCCGCACCGCGGGCGCGCAGCGCGCCCGGCGGGCCGCGCCTTGTCAGATTTCCGCAACCTACGAAGCGGACGAAATCTACAGCCCGCCTGCGCCGACTGTCAAATTGCGATCACAAGGTCTCTGATTGCCCCAACCTACAGCGAACTACGTCCGCCGCGCGGCCCGGTTCGTCGGTTCGCGCCCTTCCCGGTTATCGGTCGGCAGTGCCCGAAAACTTTTGCGCGTTCTACATCCACTACGGACCGGCGACATCGCGCGGATCGATAGTCGCAGTATGCCCGCGCCCGCGCCCAACCCGCGCCTCGTGATTCTCGGCGCCGGGGGTCACGGCCGAGTGGTGCTCGACATCTTGCTGCAAGCACGACGGTTCGAGGTCGCCGGTTTCCTCGACAACAACGCCTCGCTGCACGGCCGCCGCGTCGACGGCTTGCCGGTGCTGGGAGGCGTCAGCGATCTGTCCGCGGTTCGCGATACGCACGGCATCGACGCCGTTCTGATCGCGATCGGCGACAACGGCGCCCGGCGCGGCCTGGCGCGCGAAGTCGAAGCGCAGGGGCTCGAACTTGCGCAGGCCGTTCACCCCAGCGCGACGGTGGCTCGAAACGTGCTGCTGGGGCGGAACGTCGTCGTGGCGGCGGGCGCCGTCGTTTGCGCCAACTGCCAGATCGGCGACAGCGCGATTCTGAACACCGGCTGCATTGTCGATCACCAGACGATGATCGGCGAGGGTGCGCATATCTGCCCCGGAGTGCGAATCGCCGGCCGCGTGAAGATCGAGCCCGGCGCGTTCATCGGCATCGGCGCCACGGTTGTACCGAAGGTCGTGATCGGTTGCGAAAGCGTCGTCGGTGCGGGGGCTGTCGTGATTTCCGACGTGCCGCCGCTGGCGACGGTCGTCGGCGTTCCCGCGCGCGAGATTCGGCTCGCGTCGAGCACGGAAGAGGAACTGGCGCTGCTGTTCCCGTCCCGCGCGCCGGCGGCGAGTCGCTAGACGAAGCACGACGCCGCGCCCCCCGAAGAGAACGCGGCGTCGCGAGATTCAAGGCATCAGTCGGTGAGGGACGTTAGTCCTTCTCGACCACGATCACCTGCTTGCTGCGCAGGCCGGTGACCGTCTTGCTGGTGCCGTCCGGCCACTCGACCGTGACTTCGATGTTCGCACGGTTCTTGCCGATGCCGAAGTGCGCCTCGAACGGCTCCTGGCTCAGGTGGCTGGTGCTGCCGGTGATGTAGCGCGCCGCCGAGATCGGGAAGCTGCCGGCGACGTTCACGCGAACGGTCGCGCCGACCGCGAAGTAGTTCGCATCGCCCGGCTGACGCGGCTGAACCGCGATCCAGTGGTTGCGAACCTGACCGCCGCTGCGGCGGCTTTCGAGGACGCGGAGCGAACCGCCGACCTGCGTCTGGAGGATGTCCTGGTCGCCGTCGCGATCGATGTCGGCCGCGACCAGACCGCTGCCGTACGCCGAGTCGTTGAAGCTGGCCTGGGCCGACCAATCCGAGAAGGTGCCGTCGCCGTTGTTACGGAAGAACTTCGACGCATCGGTGTCGAACGGCGGGTTGAAGAAGCCGTTGGTCGCGGCGATGTCGAGCCAACCGTCGCGGTCGGCGTCGAAGAAGTACGTGCCCCAGCCCCAGTCGCTGTTGTCGACGCCGGCGGCCACGCTGACCTCGGTGAACAGGACGGTGTTGCCGACCGTGTCATTGCGCATCAGCAGGTTGCGCTCGCCGGGCGCCTGGGCGTAGACGTTGGTGGCGTACATGTCGAAGTCGCCGTCGTTGTCGTAGTCGCCGATCGTCAGACCCATGTCGTTCATGGTGAAGTCGACGCCGGCCGAGGCGGCGATGTCGGTGAAGGTGAGGTCGCCGTTGTTGATCCACAGGTGGTTGGCCTGGAAGTCAACGTTGATGTAGATGTCGTTCAGGCCGTCCTGATTGAAGTCGTGGACCAGCGGCTGCCAGTTGCGCTCGTCCGCGGTGAAGACGCCGCTCGAGGCGCTGATGTCGCTGAACGTGCCGTCGGCGTTGTTCAGGAAGACGTAGTTCGGGCCGCGCCACACGGTGACCACGAGGTCGAGGTAGCCGTCGGCGTTGAGGTCGCCGGTGGTCATTGAGCCGCCGTGGATGTCGCTGGTGACGTTGATCGCGGGCAGACCGGCCGCCGCGCTCACTTCGCTGAACACGCCGCCGGTGTTGTTGTACAGATACAGGTTACGGTTGGCGCACGGGGCTCCGCCGCCGGGCGACACCGCCGGGTCGAAGCAGTCGCCCTGGACGACGAGGTCCAGGTCCGCATCGCCGTCGTAGTCGAACCACACGGCGACCTTGTCGCGCGTCAGCGAGCCGAGGCCGATGCCGGCCGCGACGTCGACAAAGGTGCCGGTGCCGTTGTTCTGATACAGCGAGTTGCCGACGCCTTCCGCTTCGGGCACGAAGACGTCGATGTCGCCGTCCTGGTCATAGTCGACGGCGCTGACGCCGCCGCCCATGCCGGGAGCGCACACGTACGAGCCGATGCCGCGCTCCGTGGAGGTGTCCCAGAACTTAAGCTGTGCGTTGGCCACGCCGACGCCGGCGAGCGCAATCAGTCCCATCCCAAGAAAATTACGCATCTACCTACCCTCGCAATGTGTGACGCCGATTCCTTGATCCGTCGGAAGAGCCGGGTGACGTCACGCGATGAAACGCCCGGCGCCCTCTCCCCAAGACACACTTGCCAAACCGTATGCTCGGCGGCCAAACCGCCGAAAATGAAACGTTAAGGCCCTTACCCCTGACAACCTTCTTACAGTAGCGGGAATAATTCGCTCAATCAAGATGTTACTGCGAAAAATTCCCCGGGGCCGATCTCGGCGCAACTAACTATCTCGCCGCGAGTTAGAAAAGTCAGCCCCATATCCAAGTACGAGCCTCCCGCATCCGTGGATTCACGAACTGCCGAATCGCGTCACTCTAGGCCCGCCCGAACCCGGTTTCCATCAATTTCGCCAACGTCCGATGTTCCACGAAACCACGCACGGCAGCAGGCGAAACCGCTCGAAACGTGCCGCCCATTATCACGCGCACGCCACCCCGCACGGAATCCGTCCGATATGCCTGCTACTTTCGCGGCGGGGGCGGAGGAGTGGTGCTCGGTGGCAGCCCGATCATCCGCGCGATGATGTTGCGCTGGATCTCGATGGTGCCCGAGTAAATGCGCGCGCCGACCGCGTCGCGCAGGTCGCGCTCCAGCTCGAACTCGGTCATGTAGCCGTAGCCGCCGAAGACCTGAATCGCATCGAGACTCGAATCGACGCACGCTTCGCCGAGATAGAGCTTCGCGATCGCCGCTTCGATGGTGGCGTCTTCGCCCTTGTCCTTCTTCCAGCCGATTTTGTAGACGAGGGCGCGTGCCGCCTCGAGCCGCACCTTCATGTCGACGATGCGATTCGCGACCGACTGGTACTTGCCGATCGGGTTGCCGTACTGTTTTCGGGTCCGCGCGTAGTCGATCGCCTTCTCGAGCTGATGCTGCATGCGGCCCAGGTGCATGGCGAGGATGCAGCCGCGCTCCCATTCCATCGAGCAACTGAAGCACGCCGCGCCGCCGCCCTCGCGACCCAGCACGTTTTCGACCGGGATTTCGCAGTTCTCGAAGAATAGCTCGGCCATCGGGCTCGTGCGCAGCCCCATTTTGTGAATCGGGTTGCCGACCGTCAGCCCGGGCGTGTTGCGCTCGACTATGAAGCCGGTGATCCCCATGTGGCCCATGCCGGGCGCGGTTGCCGCGTAGGCGACGATGACGTCGCAGATCGGCGCATTCGAGACGAACGTCTTCTGCCCGTTCAGCACGTAGACGTCGCCGCGGCGTTCGGCGCGGGTCTTCATGCTGAAGACGTCGGAACCGAACTCGGGCTCGCTGGCGCCGTTGGCGCCGATCCACTCCCCGCTGCAGAGCTTCGGCAGGTATTTGCGCTTCTGCGCTTCGGTGCCGAATTTCAGAATCGGAATCGCGTTCGTCCAGAGGTGAGCGTTGATCGCGAAGTTGAGCCCTAGGTCGGGGCAGCCGTATCCGAGCGCCTCCATTGCCGCGATGGTCGTCGTCAGATCAGAACCGGAACCGCCGTACTCTTCCGGCACGGGCAATCCGAGGATCCCGAACTCGGCGCACTTGTTCCAGCCTTCGCGCCAGAACTCGCCGACCTCGTCGCGCCGGATCATGTCCGTCTGAAGCTCTTTTTTCGCAAAGTCGAGGATCGACGCGCGAATGCCGGCCGCGCTCTCGGGCAGATCGAAATTCATGTAGCCACTCCGCCTCTTACTCCGTTGCGCACAATGCGTTAGCGCGCAGCGAGCACTCTCATACCGACTGAAACGACGGCGGATTGTACCTGCGCACGGCGAGCGGACGGCTCAATTTCAGTGAAAAGAGAAACGGCCGCACGCTCGCGCGTTCGGCCGTTCCGGCTGGTCTCGGAGAAACCGACGGCTACATCCCGAAATTCGAGAGCAGCACCCCCAGATCGCTCAGATCGGTGTCCCCGTCCCCGTCGAGGTCGCCAGCGCAGGGCTCGGGGTTCGGCGTGCAGCCATAGTCGGCGAGCAGCACGCCAAGATCAGAGAGATCTACGTCGCCGTCGCCGTCCAGGTCGGCGGGAGTCGTCGGCACGAGCGATGCGTAGCGGACCACCGTCAGGTCCACCGCGCTCGTATTGAAGTTCTGGTAGTTTCCGCCCAGGTACACGTTCTCCTGTGCGTCGAAGCGCAGGAAACCCGCGCCGACGCCCTCGTTCACGCCGCTCGAGACGATCCCGCGCTCGCTCTCCAGCCCCGTCGCGGCGTCGAGCACGAGCAGAATCTGGTCGCTGCTGTAGGGCGGCGAGCTCGTGCTGCCGGCGACGAAGACGTTGCCAGCGCTGTCGACGCCGATGGCGCCGGGGGTGTCGAGACAGCCGATGCAGTTCGCGCCGTATTCATGCGTCCAGAGCAGCGATCCGCTCGTCGCGTCGCGCTTCACGGTGTAGATATTGTCGTTGAAGTTGCTGACGTCGCCATCGGGATCGACCGCTCCGGTGATGTAGACGCCGCCCAGTCCGTCGAGCGCGAGCGCCACGGCGTTGTCGTCGAATGCCGACGTGTCGTAGGCCGACCAGAGCACGGCGCCGTCATCGCCGTCGAACTTCACCGTCAGGTATTGGTTCGAGAAGTTGATCCCGACGCCGGTGACATAGATGTCGCCTGCGGCGTCGACGACCATCTGCGCCGGCGAGTCCTCGCCGTTGACGCCGAAATTCTCGCTCCACAACTGCGTGCCGGTCGCGGCGTCGTACTTCACGACGACAAAGTCCGGGTGCAGCGAGGACTGCATGCCGGCTGTCAGGATCACGACGTTTCCGTCGGGCGTCAGCGCGATTTGCCGCACCGATTCGCTCGAGAACGGCGCTGAGGGCGGCCCGTCCCAGAGTTGATCCCAGAGGTACGCGCCGCCGGAGTCGAACTTCAGAGTCAGGCAGTCCAGGCCGTCCCCGACGGTGCCGCCTCCGACGTAGATGAATCCGTCGGCGTCGACCGCGACGTCGCGGCCGGAGTCTGACACCGCGCCGCCATCCCACTGAACGGCCCAGTCGCGTGTGCCGTCGAGCTGCTGATAACGGAGCAGCAGCACGTTCGCGATCAGGCCGGGGCCGGGCGTGCTGCCGGTGACATAGAGCGCGCCGTCGGGGCTGAGCGCCAGCCCGCCTGCGCCTTCATGCCAGCGCGAAGGACCGTCGTAGGTCATCGACCAGATCTGTCCGCCGTCGGCGCCGATCTTGGCCGTCAGGACGTTGTTGTTGCCCGACGATCCGTTCGCGCCGCAG
>CAYMBL010000030.1:0-47200 GCA_964388675.1 uncultured Planctomycetales bacterium | reverse complement strand
GTCATCGCCGGCGGCCGGCGCCTGGCGCAGCGGCTGGTCGGAACGATGGCGGTGCCCGCCCCGCTGCGTGGAGCCTGACGTCATGCTCGACGCGATCGCCTTCTTCGTCTTCGCCGCCGGCGCCATCCTCGCAGGGGTCGGCGTGCTGCTCGCGCGCGACATCATCCGCGCCGTGGCCTGCCTACTCGGCACACTCGCCGCGGTCGCGGGGCTCTACCTGCTGCTTTCCGCGCCGTTCCTCGCCGCCGTTCAGCTCATCCTCTACGCCGGCGGAGTCGTCGTGCTCGTCGCCTTCGGCGTAATGCTCACCGCCGGCTCGCGCCATCAAACCCCGCGCGGCCCCCGCCGTGAGCTGCTGCTCGCGGCCGCAATCGCGCCTCTGGTGGCCGTAGCGCTGGTGGGGCTTGCGCTTGCTTCGCGCAGCGCCGGCGCATCCGACGCGGCGCAGCCCGGCGTCGCCGAGATCGGCGCCGCGCTGCTCACACGCTATTGGCTGCCATTCCAACTGCTTTCGGTTCTGCTGCTCGCGGTTATGATCGGGGCGGCTCACTTGGCGCGGCCACGGAAGTTCTGATCGATGTTCGAAATCGGCGCTACGCACTATCTCGTCGTCGCCGCCCTGCTGTTCGCGCTCGGCGTCGGCGTGATCTGCACCCGCCGCAACGCCATCGGCGTGCTGCTCGGCACCGAGCTGCTCATCAACGCCGCCGGCCTCAACTTCGTCACCTTCGGCCGCTACCACGCCGCGCCGCTCGATGCGCAGGTGACGACGGCGTTTCTGATCGTGCTCGCCGCCGCGAACGCGGCCGTCACACTCGCGATTCTGTTCAGCTACTTCCACAGCCGTTCGACCATCGACGTCGACCTCGGCGACAGCTTGCGCGGGTGAGGGCATGCCGCAGTTCGTTCAAGCCTGCCTGCTGCTCGCCGTCGCCGCTCCGCTGCTGTCCTTCGCCGTGCTGATGCTGGCTCGCAGATCGTTCGACGACCTCGCACCGGCGCTGGCCTCGGGCCGCTCGGCCGCGTCGCCGGCACTCGTCCGCCGCCGCACGCGCGCCGGCTACGTCGCCTGCGCCGCCGCGGGCCTCTCGCTGGTCGCGGCCATGCTCGCGCTGTTCGCGTGGGCCGGCGCCGATGCCGAAGCGCGCGCCGCCGCCGCGCGGCACGCCGCCTCGCACGCGCTCACCTGGCTGCAAACCGGCGATCTCATCGTAACCGTGGGCCTGCAACTCGATTCGCTCACGATCGCCGTCACGGTCATGGTCACGCTCTGCGCGTTCTGCATTCACGTCTTCAGCTTGTCCTACCTCGCCGACGACCCCGGCTTTGTGCGCTTCTTCGCGCTGCTCGGGTTGTTCCTGGCGTCGATGCTTGGGTTGGTCGTCAGCCGCGATCTGCTGATCACGTTCGCCTGCTGGGAACTCGTCGGCATCTGCAGCTACTTCCTCATCGGCTTCTGGTACACCCGGCCCGCCGCCGCGGCCGCCGCGCGAAAAGCCGTGCTCGTCAATCGCTTCGGCGACGTGGGGTTTTTGATCGCGCTCGGGTGCTGCGCCGCCTGGTTCGGCACGTTCCAGCTTGACGCACTCGCGCCGGCGCTCGCGGCTCAGCCCGCGCTCTTCGAGTCGGGCTGGCTCGGAATCAGCCCCGCGACCTGGTTCGGTTTGGCGTTTGTGCTGGCCGCAGTCGGCAAGAGCGCGCAACTGCCGCTGCACGTCTGGCTGCCCGATGCGATGGAAGGTCCGACGCCAGTCTCGGCCCTCATTCACGCCGCCACCATGGTCGCCGCCGGCGTCTATCTGCTGGCGCGCGTCTTTCCGCTGCTCACGCCCGCCGCCTGCGACGTGCTGACCGTTCTGGGCGCTCTGACTCTCACGCTCGGCGCACTGCTCGCGCTGGTGCAGACCGACCTGAAGCGCGTGCTCGCCTACTCCACCATCTCGCAGCTCGGCTACATGGTGTTCGCGCTCGGCGTCGGCGCGTGGGTCGCTGCCATCTTTCACCTCCTCACGCACGCTTTCGCCAAGGCGCTGCTGTTCCTCGGCGCAGGCCAGGTCATTCACGCCTGCCACCACGAGCAGGACCTGCGCCGCCTCGGCGGCCTGGCCAAGCGCCTGCCGCGCACCGCGATCACCTTCGCCATCGGGCTCGCGGGCATCTGCGGGCTGGGGCTGCCCATCGTCGGCGTCGGCATCGGCGGCTTCTACAGCAAGGACGAATTGCTCGCGGTCGCCTGGTTCGGATCACACAGCGCCGATGCGCGCGTGCCGTCGCTGCTGTTGTGGCTGGCGCTCGGCGGCGCGTTGCTCACGCCGATCTATCTCGGTCGAGCATTTTGTTTCACCTTTCTCGGAACGTGGCGCGGCCCGGCCGACCACCCCCCGCATGAGGATCGCCGCATGTCGCTGGTCCTGCTCGCGCTGGCGGGACTGACGCTCGTCTGCGGCTGGTTCCTGTTTCGCGGTCTCGTGGCTGACGCCGCACCGCACGCGCCGCTGCGCCCCGCATTCGAAAGCCACGATCACGCGCTGCACGACGCACACGTCATCGTCGGCTGGTTGACCGCGGCCGCGGCGTGGATCGGTCTCGCCGTGGCCTTCGCTCTGTTTGCTCGCCCCGCGGCGCTGCCGGCCGCGCCGGCCGATCTGATTCGCGTAGCGCTGCTGCGCGGCCTGTATCTCGACCTGATCTACCAGCGCGCCGTGGTAAAGCCCGCACTGCTGCTTGCCGCGGTCTGCGCGCGCATCGACGTCTGGATCGTCGACGGCGTGCTGCACGCTGTCGCCGCGGTCGCGCGAGGTCTGGGCCGACTCACCGCCGCCGTGCTCGACGATCGCATCGTCGACGGCTTCGTCCGCGGCGCCGGCGCGCTCGCCTGGCGGCTCGGCGGCCGCATGCGCGCCGCACAGTCCGGAGCGCTGCGGCACTACCTTCTGACACTGGCCGCCGTCGCCGCCGCGGCCGCCCTGACCGTGCTCAGCGGGAGCTGGCGCTGGCTCGCGCTGCTCCCGCTCCTGACGCTGCTCGCGCTCCACGTGGCGCGGTCGTCGCAATCCGCACCCCCGCCGGAGGCAACTCCATGAGCTCCGGGTCTTTGCTCAGTTGGATCGTCTTCACCCCGCTGCTCGGCGCGGTGATCACCTTGTTCACGCCCGACGAGCGCCTGGTGCGGCGGGTCGCGCTTGCCGTCACAGCCGTCACGTTCGCGCTCAGCCTGTTCGTTCTGCAGCCCTACGTCATGCCCTCGGCGGGACAGAACACCGACGGACCGTACGGCGAGATGCACTTCGAGCAGCGCATCCCCTGGTTCGCATCTGCCGATGGTGCGATGCGCGTCACCTATCACGTCGGCGTCGACGGCCTCAGCGCGCCGCTCGTCGTGTTGACTACGTTTACGACGCTGCTCGCCTGCGCCGCGAGCTGGAATTTTTCCGCCTGGCACACGCGCCGCGGCGCACGCGGCTATTTCAGCCTGCTGCTGCTGCTCGAGACCGGCATGCTCGGCGTGTTCGCATCGCTCGATTTCGTGCTGTTCTACGTGTTCTGGGAGGTCATGCTGCTGCCGATGTATTTCCTCATCGGCATCTGGGGCGGGCCGCGCCGCGAGTACGCCGCCATCAAGTTCTTCGTCTACACGCTGGTCGGCTCGGTGGTCATGCTGGTTCCGCTGCTTGCGTTCTACTTTTACGCGCCGCCCGACGTGCGCACGTTCGACCTGCTCGCGCTGGCCACGAATCCCGCCATTCAGGACGCCTTTCGAGACGAGACGTTCTTCGGGCTCGACTTCGGCCCGGTCATGTTCCTGCTGCTGTTCATCGGCCTGGCCATCAAGATTCCGGCTGTCCCGCTTCACACCTGGCTGCCCGACGCCCACGTCGAAGCCCCCACGCCGATCAGCATGATCCTCGCCGGCGTGCTGCTGAAAACCGGCGCCTACGGCCTGCTGCGCATCGCGGTGCCCATCCTGCCCGATGCCGCCCAGTTTCTTTCCGCGTTCCTCGGAGCAGTGGGAGTCGTCAGCATCCTCTACGGAGCGTTCTGCGCCCTCGGCCAGCGCGATTTCAAACGCCTCGTCGCCTACAGCTCGGTCTCGCACATGGGCTACGTCGTGCTCGGCATCGCCTCGCTGACGCCCGCCGGCTGGAGCGGAGCCCTGTTCCAGATGATCGCTCACGGAATTTCCAGCCCCATGTGCTTCTTCCTCGTCGGCGTGATCTACGACCGCGCCCACCACCGCGAGCTCGACCGCTTCGGCGGACTCTGGCTTTCGATGCCTCGCTACGGCGGGCTCGCCACCATCGGCTTCTTCGCCGCCCTCGGGCTTCCAGGGCTGTGCGGCTTCATCGGTGAAGTGCTCGCAATCCTCGGCACATTCCAGTCGCAGTCGCTCGCGGCGCGCGGCGTCGCCACGCTGTTTGGCGTGCTCGCGGCGTCCGGCGCAATCCTCACTGCCGCCTACGTGCTCTGGATGATGCATCGCGTCTTCCTCGGCAAGGAGCGTCCCGAATACAACGGATTCGCCGATTGCAGCGCGCGCGAAACCGCGATCCTCGCGCCGCTGGCCGCGCTTTGCGTGCTGCTGGGCGTGCTGCCGCAACTGGTCCTGAGCGTGATGAGCGGCACGGTAAGCCGCATCCTTGAGTTGACCGCACCGCTCGCGAGGTGACCGTTGAGCCTGCTACTCGCAGAGTTCTGGCTGCCCGACGCCACGACCCTCTACCAGGTCGGCCCCGGGCTTTGCCTGCTCACGGGCATGCTCTGCATCCTGCTGGCGCCGCGCCCCGCCGCTGGGCAGCCCGCGAATCTCGCGTTTCGCCTCGCGCTGCTCGCCTCGCTTGTCGCGACGGCATGGAACGTGCACCTGGCCGCAACCCTTCCGGAGGGGAAGTTCGACCTGTTCGCCGTCGCGCTGCCATCGGGCGAATCCTCTCCGGCGCTGCTGGTGGTCGATCGCTTCGGAGCTTCCGCGGCCGCGCTCGTCACCGCGACTCTCGCCGCCAGTCTGTGGCTGTCCGCGATGCTGCGCGACGCCCGCAGCCCGGAGTATTTCGTGCTGCTGCTCGGCAGCACGTTGGGCATGACGCTTCTGTGTGGCGTGGAGCACATCCTGACGCTCCTCGTCGCCATCGAGCTCGCCTCGATGCCGGCGTACGCCCTCGCCGGCTTTCAGCGCACCGGCCCCGCCGCCGAAGCCGCCATGAAATACTCGCTCTTCGGCGCTTGCGTGGCGGGTTTCACCGCGTTCGGCGCCAGCCTGCTGTTCGGGCTTACCGGCACGTTGCACATCCCTACGCTGGTCACACGCCTCGCGGCCGCCGATCTGGGAAGCGCGCAGTTCGCGCTGCTCGGCGCGGGACTGGTTCTGCTGAGTCTTGGCGTGCTGTTCAAGATTTCAGCGGTTCCCGCGCACTTCTGGTGCCCCGACGTCTTCTGCGGCGCTTCGTTGCCGATCGCCGCTTGGCTCAGCGTCGCCAGCAAGATCGGCGGCCTGGTCGTGGCTGTGCGGCTTGGCGCCGCGCTCGCGGCTTCTGACGCACTGCAGTACACCGCCGTCGTCCTGCCGATCTTCACATTCAGCGTCGCGATCGTCGCGGCCGTCACCATGACCTGGGCCAATCTCGCGGCATATCAGCAGACCGATACGCGCCGCCTGCTCGCCTACAGCTCCATTGCGCAGGCCGGCAACATTCTCGCACTTGCCGCGCTCGCGCTGCGCAGTTCCGCCGGCCCCACCGACGGTGCCGGTGCATTGCTGCAATACGCCGCGATTTACCTTTGCATGAACGTCGGCGCGTTCGCGGCGCTGGCGCTGGTTGCGGTCGATACGGGACACGAGCGCGTCGAGAGTTTTCGCGGCCTGGGCTGGCGTGCACCGATCACCGCAGCCGCGCTCACGATCTGCCTGTTCGGCCTGGTCGGCTTGCCGCCCACCGGCGGCTTCGTCGCGAAATTCTGGGCGCTCGCGGCGCTCAGCGAAGGCGCAACGCTGGCGCGCGGCGCTCAGGCCTCGGCGCTGTGGGGGCTGGTGTTTTTTGTCGTCTTTAACACATTGCTGAGCCTGTTCTACTACGTGCGCATCGTGCGCGAAATGTACCTGTCGCCGCCGCCCGACACGGCCCCGGCGTGGCGCGCGCCCGTCGGCGGGCGCATTCTAGTAACCGCCTGCGCGCTGTTTGTACTGCTCTTCGGCACCCTGCTCGTCAACCCGCTGAAGCGCGCCGCCGACTACGTAACCGCATCGCCCTCCGCACTGGTCAGCCGCCGCTGAACGTTCTCCAGCGCCAGGCGTGCGTTGCGCTGCCACATGGCGCGCGTGGCGCGCCGCGCTGCGCTGCCGCGCGTCAATCGCCGGTAATCGCCCGCGGTCATGTCTGTCAGCGTCTGCAGCGGAATGCGCCCGGGGATGCGCGGCTGCGCCAGGTCCGCATCGCTTCCGAGCGGCGCACGGCTGTTGAACGGGCACACTTCCTGGCAGATATCGCAGCCAAACACCCAGTCGCCGATCGCCGCTCGCAGCGCTTCGGGTGCATCCTGGCGGCGCTCGATCGTCAGATACGCAATGCAGCGCGAGGCGTCCATCCGATACGGCTCCGGAAACGCCTGCGTCGGGCACGCGTCCAGACAGCGCGTGCATGAGCCGCAATGGTCGCTGATGGGCGCATCCGGCGCGAGTTCGAGCGTTGTCAGCAATTCACCTAGAAATAGATATGAGCCGAGCCGCTGATCCAGAATCAGCGTGTTCTTGCCGATCCAGCCAACGCCCGCAGACGCCGCCAGATCTCGCTCAAGCAGCGGCGCCGTGTCGACGCACGCCCGGCATTCGAATGATTCCGGCAGCGCCTGGCGCATCGCCGCCGCCAACCGCGCCAGCCGCTCGTGCAGCACTTCGTGATAATCGCGGCCCCTGGCGTATTGCGCCACGCGGCCGCCCGGCTCGTCGACAGGCGCGTCGTCTGCGCGGCGGTAGTTGAGCGCCGCCACCACGATCGAACGCGCGCCCGGCAGGAGCAGCGCCGGGTTCTCGCGTTGTGGGACGTTCCGGTGCAGCCAGCTCATCGACCCGGCGTACCCGTGCGCCAGCCAGTCCCTATAATACGCCCCGTGCGGCGACGACTCGGGGGCTGCGATCCCGGCGCGGTCAAAACCGGCCTCCAGCGCCAGCCGCTTCACCAGGCGTGCTTTCTCGTCTGGGGTCATTGCAGTCGATGATACGGGAGCGCGAGCGATCGCCGGCGCAGCGCCCGCGCCGCCGCCGTGCACGGAGACGCCTGATGTTCGATCACGACTGGTTTCACCGCGGCGGTCTTGAGCGTCTTCGGACCGAAGCCAAGGCCCGCTGCGCGCGGCGCAAGTTCGTCGAGCGCGGGCGCGATGAAGCGGTCGGCTCGACCGAGTTCACCACCTATCAGAACGAGCTCGACACGCGCGTCATCCTCTACATGAAAGACGGGCTGACCTACGAAATGCGCGAGATCGCGGATGTCGAAAGTACGGCCGCGCTGACCTTCGAATGCGTGCCCGCCGACGAGAACTACAAGGTCGGCGCTATCGTGCTGGTTGTGCCGTTTGAGGACGTCGCACGCGTCGAGGTCTTCGCCGTGCACCCCGACGAAAAGCCGCAGGAGAATCTGCGCATTCCGGGCTTCCGTTCCGGCGCCGCCGACGGCGGCCGCGAGTGACGCGCCGCTTTCCCGCGGCGGGAGTCGCATGATCCGAGCGTGTGCGCTCATCGCGATCCTGGCAGGCCTGCTCGCAGGCGCGAGCGGCTGCGCCACCAACTTCGGGCCGCGGGCCGTAAGCGGCATCACCTTCTACGTGCCCGGCGCGGGCAACACCGATTTCAGCGATTCCAGCCTGCGACGCGGCCTGCGCGATGCCGGATATGAGGGAGAGGTCTCGACCTACTGGTGGACGATCTCTTTCAACATCGCGATCGACCAGACTGTGCGCATCAACGCCCGCCTGCGCGCCCGCCTGCTGGCCCGCCGTATCGAGGAATATTGCCGGCGCTATCCCGACCGACCTGTGAACCTGATCGGCCTGTCGGCTGGCAGCGGCATTGCCGTCTGGGCCCTCGAACACTTGCGCGGCGGATGCTCGGTCGAGAATGTCGTGCTGCTGTCGAGCAGCCTGTCGAGTCGCTACGACGTCAGCCGCGCCGCCGCGCGCGTGCGCGGCCGCATCTACAACTATTACTCACCCTATGACGCGATGCTCGCGCTGCCGATGAAGCTCACCGGCACCATCGACGGTGAATTCGGCGAAGACGCGGCCGGGTCGGTGGGTCTGCAGACGCCCGGAGCGCGCGAGCGCGTGGTCAACGTTGCGTGGCGCCCGGAATTCTCGGAACTCGGCTACAACGGCGGTCACACCGACAGCGCCGCACCCAACTTCGTCCGCACCGTCGTCTCGCGGCACGTCATCGGTCTGCCGCGCGCTCCGTCGCCTGACGATACAAAGCTAGCCACTCTGCGGGCGCCAGAGCCTCCGGACGAGCCGCCGAACTGATGCCCGCCGCGGCGAGTACGGCGTCGGCGTCAAATTCCTCCCATTTCGACAGGATGCGGCGCAGCGTCTTGCGCCGTTGCTGAAACGCGCGCTGCACCCAGCGCGCGAACGCCGCGACCTGCGCCACCGGCCGCTGCTCGACCGCGAGCGGCACGATCTCGACCAGCGCCGAATCGACCCCCGGCCGCGGCCAGAACGCCGCCGGCGGCAGCGTGCCGAGCAGCCGCACGCGCCCCAGCGTCTGCGCGATTACGGAGATCGGTCCGTACGCGTCACTGCCCGCGCTCGCCGCCAGCCGCTGCCCGACTTCGAGTTGAATCGTGCACACCAGTCGCGAGAACCAGGGGTCGTCGAGCAGCAGCAACTCAATCAGCAGCGGGGTGGCGATCTGGTACGGCAGATTGGCGATCAGCTTGGTCGTGCCGCCGGCCGCGGGCCGTTGCGTGCGCAGCGCCGCCAGCAGGTCGGCGTTCAGCTTGTGCTTGGTGGACAGTGCGTCGCCGGCGATCAGTTGGAAGCGCGGCTGCGCGCTGAATTCGTCGCGCAGCATCGCCTGCAGCCCACGGTCGATCTCGATTGCGACCACACGCGCCCCCGCATCGAGCAGCAGCGACGTGAGGGACCCCGTGCCCGGTCCGACTTCGAGGATGACGTCGGCAGGGCCGGGCTCGCCGGCGGCCGCCACCCGGCGCAGCAGATTGAGGTCGATCAGGAAGTTCTGACCGAAGCGATGCAGCGGCGACAGCCCGGCAGCCGCGAGCCGCGCGCGAATTTCACTGAGCGTCTGAGCCGGCACGAGGAGGATCGTAGCGGCGCGCGGTTGATGCGCGCCGCCTGGCCTGCATCGCGCGCAACTACATCCCGTCGTCCTCGCATTCGCGGTCGAGCTCGAACTGGTTGCAGTTGTTCTCGTTGTCCGGGTCGCTGCAGTCGATCATGCAAGTTTCCGTGTCGTTGCAGCTTGGCGGACCGCAGTTCACCGCGCACGCCGGAGACTGGTTCGCGCACTGCACCGGCGCAAGCTGGCAATCGGCCCAGGTCCAGACGTTCGCGGATGCGTTCGCCGGCACGCCCCACACGCCCTTGCCCAGCGTGACATAGCGCGCGAACGAAACCGGGTAGTACCGCTGCCCCGACGTGCTCACGCCGACCGCCTCGCGCGCCAGGTCGAGCCGCACACAGCAGTGGCTCGATTGCGTGGGGTCGCTGTTGCAGTGAATGTCGCCCCAGCCGACCTTGCGCGTCGACGCCGACAACGCCGCGAGTTTCGTGCGCAGCGTCTGCATGTTGCAGGTCTGCGTCTGGTGGGCGGTGTTCAGGATGACGTCGGTCTTGCCGTTCAGGCCGAAGTAATCGTCGAGAGAATTCTGATAGCCGAGCAGGTAATCATAGCTGGGGTTGCTCGTGTCATTTGGAAAGCGCACCGTCACCGCCAGCGGCACGTCGGTGAATGTGCCGATCCACATGTCCCAAAACGCCTTGGTCGCCTGCCCGTACTTGCGGCAGTTCCAGCCGGCCGGCGGCTGCGACCAGGTGCAAGGCGTCTGCGTCCAGTGCAGCTCGGGCACGTTGTTGATGAACTT
Organism: uncultured Planctomycetales bacterium; assembly: GCA_964388675.1. Classification (GTDB taxonomy): domain Bacteria; phylum Planctomycetota; class Phycisphaerae; order UBA1845; family Fen-1342; genus CAYMBL01. The sequence continues at coordinate 37,109 of CAYMBL010000030.1, read as the reverse complement.
GATGCCGTTGGTTTCGAGTTGCGATTGCAACGACAGCGTGGCGCTGTTGTAGAAGCTGGGCTCGGTGGTCTCGACGCTGTAACCGGTTACGCGGACGTACTCGAGCCGATCGATCAGGTCGTTATCGACCAGGTAGGCGTGCAGCTCGCCGAGCAGCGTTTCGAACTGATCTTGATAACTCGTGTTCCAGAAGATCGGATAGCGCACCGCGGCGGATTGTGATGTGTTATTCTAAGAGACGATGCCGGTCGGCGAGTCGTCCTCCAAGTCGTCGAGCAGCCAGTCCGGCGTCGCGGTGTTGTTCCAGCTCTCGTCGGACAGTGGGCTCTTGCCGTTGATGGGCATGATGACGAGCACGCCCTTCTTGGGGTCGATCGTGTCGAGCCAGTTGTGGATCGACGAGAAGTCGAACGTCTGATCGGCGGTCTCCAACTCGGACCAGGAGAACCAGGATTGAACGGCGGTGACGTGGGCGAGATCGGATGCTGCAAGCAGATCGTTAGTCTCGCGCGTGTTGACTTTCGCGACGAGGCCGTAGCCGCGCGGCTGCCCCACAGCCAATGACGCGCAAGTGGTGAAGAAGGCGACGAACAGGACGGACGTGCGAAAAGACATGATTTGCTCCTTGGCAGAGGTGACCGGGGCAAGATGATAATCACCAACGTACCGTTGTCAATCAAGCGTGCGGGCGCGCAGCGCCTCCATCTGGCGTCAATTTGCGCCGTCGTCAGTTATTTCGTACGACTGACTTGGGCCGTTGAGTGCCCCGCTCAGTGGAGTTCCTACGACGCCCATCCGAATGCGACGGTGTTCAGCATCTTTCCCTGGGACCCCGACGCTGCTGGCCCCGAGCCGGAGTTGCTGCTGGTGGGCGGCGCCTTCACCGAAATCGACGGCCTGCCGGTGAACTTCGTCGCGGCTTGGGACGGCAAGACTTGGCGTGATATGGGTTCGGAAAATTTCGTCAATCTTTCGCTCATCGTGACCGATTTCGCCGAGCACAATGGCGTGCTCTACTGCACTGCCGGCGGTCTGCACCATTGGGACGGCGTGGACTGGGTCTATGAGCCCGCCGCCCCGTTCCCCTGCGAAGTGCTGCTGGTGCACGACGGCGACCTGATCGTCGGCGGCGCGTTCCCCGGCGGAGTCGAGCGCTGGGACGGCAGCGAATGGCACACCTACGGCGCCGGCGTCAGCGAGGGGGCGTCCGGTGACGATCCTTATGTCGGAAGTCTCGCCGTCTACAACGGTGAGTTGTACATCGCAGGAAATTTCCAGGAAGCCGACGGCAAAGGCACCGGGCCGGTCGCGCGCTGGGACGGAACGACGTGGAACCGACTCAACGGAAACACCGAAGTGAGTGCTCAGGCGCTGGAAGTCTACGATGGGGAATTGTATGTGGGGGGGACCAACGCACGGTTGTCACGCTGGGATGGGACGCTTTGGACCGAGTTTGATGAACTCGATGCCGCCGTAAACGAATTGATGGAATTTGATCGACACTTGATCGTCATCGGCAACTTCAACTCGCCGACAAATGGCATCGCTCGCTGGAACGGAGCCTCGTTCGAGTCGCTCGGCGCCGGCATCGACGGCGTGGGTTTGATTGAACTCGGCACATTCGGCGACGACCTGATCGTCGGCGGGCGGTTCACGACCGTAAACGGCCTGCCGATCACCAACCTCGCGATGTGGGGGCCGCGGCTTGCCGGCGACCTCACCGGCGACAAGCTCATCGACCTGAGCGACCTGAATCTCGTGCTGATCCCGTTCCTCACGTGTCCTGGCGACGCCGCCTACGACGAACTCGCCGGCACGCTCGCCGACGACGGCAACGACTGCGTCAACCTGGGCGACCTCGGCGTCGTCCTCGCGAACTGGGGCAAGACCTGCGAATAGCGGCGCGACACGCGCCCGCGTCGCAAGACGCGCGCGAGGGCGGGCCGCTGCTGCTACGAAAATCCCGCGCGACAGGGTGCGTATCCGACCGTTGGTGAGTGCTGGGGGGAACCGGCCTTCGGCCGGGCTTTGGCCCCAACGGGGCCACTCAGCCTCAGCCCAGGGCAACGCCCTGGGAAAACGATCCCCCGTTCGCGCAAGCCCTGAAAGGGCGATCCAATCGCACGCGAAGGCACTCGATCAACCCGCCAATTGGCTCGCCCCTTCAGGGCTTGCGCATCGGCCCCCAATTCTCCCCGGGCTTCGCCCGGGGCTGACGCTGAAACGCACCTTCGGTGCTGAAACGCCCGCGCCTTCGGTGCTGAAACGCCCGCGCCTTCGGTGCTGAAACGCCCGCGCCTTCGGTGCTGAAACGCCCGCGCCATTTTCATCCACCCGGGCGAAGGCGCCTTCATGGGTCCTGGTGCGAGAATCCCTTCTCGCACCAACAGCACGCTCTGATCGATGATGCACGCTCTGATCCGAGCCCCGAACGTGAGTGAGGGGTCGCATTTCGGTGTAGAGAAGGGGCTCTCGCAGCAGGACCGGTTCCCGCTGCGCGGGAAAAAGGGCACGGGCCAGAGGCCCATGCTACCCCAGAAATAATACCGAGGCGCGAAAAGACCGCTTGCTGACGCGCGCGGCTCTGTCGTCGAGCTGATTCGAGAGAATTCGACCGCTTGCTCACGCGCGCGGCTCGGATCGAGCGCTTCCGGCGGATCGGCAGCGCTGGGGGACCCGGCCTCTGGCCGGTCGCTGCTCTGCCGTGGAGCCTCGACCGCCGCGGCGCGGGAACGAAGGGGACGCGCGAGGGCGCCCATTCCCCCCGGACCGAAACCGTTGGACCCGTCCGCCGCGCCGGCTCGGGCTACACTTGGAGCGGGGCCGAGGCCCATGCCGCCCGATCCACTCGAAGCTCCGTCGGAGGCCGCTTGCGTATGAAGTGCACCCACGTCGCCTTGCAGGTCCGCAGCCTGGCACGCTCGGTCGCGTTCTACGAGCGATTCTGCGGCATGCGAATCGTGCATCAGCGTGAAGAAACCACGCCCGTGGCGTGGATGGGATGGGGTGAGGACCCGCCCCGATTCGTGATCGTGCTGCTCGAACGTGACTACACGCGAAACGAGCAGCCGGAATGGCAGCACATCGGAATGGCGGTCGAATCGCGCGCCGAGGTCGCTCGGCTGCACGCGCTCGCGGTCGCGGACGGCGCTCCGGTAACCTGGCCGCCGACCGACGCCGGCGAGATCGTCGGCTATTACTGCGGCATTCGCGACCCGGACGGCAACATGGTCGAGTTCTCCTTCGGGCAGCGAATCGGGTGAATCAACGTGGCGACGAACCTGCTCGGCATCGACATCGGAACATCGTCCTGCAAGGCACTGCTGGTCTCGGAGCGCGGCGATGTGCTCGCGGAGGCCTCCGCGGCGTATCCCGTTGCCATGCCGCGCAGCGGCTGGTCGGAGCAGAACCCGGACGACTGGTGGCGCGGCGTGCGCGAGTGTGTGCCGCGGCTGCTGGAAAAAGCGCGGGTCGACGGCGGGCAGGTCGCTGCGATCGGGCTGTCGGGGCAGATGCACGGACTGGTGCTGTTGGACGCGGCCGGGCGCAGCCTGCGCCCGTGCATTCTCTGGAACGACCAGCGCAGCGCACCGCAGTGCGCCGAGATCACGCAGCGGATCGGGTTCGAGCGGCTGCTGGCGACCACAGGCAACCCGGTGCTGCCGGGCTTCACCGCGCCGAAACTCGAGTGGGTTCGGCGCTACGAGCCGGACGTATTCGCGCGGATCGCGCACGTTCTGTTGCCGAAAGACTACGTGCGTTACCGGATGAGCGGCGAATGCTTCGGCGACGTGTCGGATTGCTCGGGAACGTCGTGGTTTGATGTCGGGTCGCGCCGCTGGTCGCAAATCGTGCTCGATGCGCTGCAGGTGCCGGCGGCGTGGATGCCCGAGGTGGTGGAATCGCACACGGTCTGCGCCACGCTGAGCGCAGACGCCGCGGCGGAACTGGGCCTGCGCGCCGGGACGCCGATCGTGGGCGGCGCCGGGGATCAGGCGGCACAGGCGGTGGGCAGCGGGATTGTTGAAGAGGGGCTGCTTTCGGCGACGCTGGGCACCTCCGGCGTCGTGTTCGCCAGCACGCGCCGCTTCGCGCCGGAGTCGCACGGCCGGCTCCATGCATTCTGTCACGCCGGCCCCGATCTCTGGCACTGGATGGGCGTGATGCTGAGCGCCGGCGGCAGCCTGGAATGGCTGGGAACGCTCTTCGCGACAGGCTCCGAGCAAGAGGCGGCGATTGCGGCGGGTCTCGCCGAGGCGGAGCGAGTGCCGGCGGGCGCGGAGGCACTGCTTTTCCTGCCCTATCTCACAGGTGAGCGCACGCCCTATCCCGATCCGGATGCGCGCGGCGTGTTTTTCGGCCTGACGCCGCGCCATACGCGCGGGCACTTGTTCCGCGCGGTGCTGGAGGGTGTGGCGTTCGGGCTGCGCGATTCGCTTGAGCTGCTGGGTTCCTGTGGCGCGACGGCGAGCGCTGTGCGGGTCTCGGGAGGCGGCGCACGAAGCGCTCTCTGGCGCCAAATCCTCGCTGACGTGTTCCAGTTGCCGCTGGTTACGGTCAACGCGCAGCACGGGGCGGCGTATGGCGCCGCGCTGCTGGCGGGTGTCGGCGTCGGCGCGTTTGTTGACGTACACGACGCGTGCCGGCGCACGGTGCGCGAGGTGGAGCGGCTGGAGCCGACGCGAGCGGCCGAGGCCTACGAGCGAAGTTACGCGCAGTATCGCGGACTTTATCCGGCGCTGGCGCCGAGGTTCGCCGCCGCGGCGCGGGATGCGGAAAGTCGTTCCGCGTGACGCGGGGCAAGCCGCGTGCGCGCCCGTATCATCCGGACGACCCGCAGGTCGCGCGAGCCCGCGAGGTTCGCACTTCGGGTGCTTGCAGCAGGATACTCACCGTGAATCAACAGCTTTTCCGTGGCCGTGCGGCGGGGTTGGCGCTGCTGATCGCTCTGGCGGCGCAGTCTTCGCTTGTGGCCGGCGACTGGCCCCACTTTCGCGGACCGAACTACGACGGCGTGAGCGGCGAAACCGGATTGAAGACCGATTGGTCGACGCCGATACCGCTGATGTGGGAACGCCGTGTCGGCGCTGCGTTCAGTTCGTTCGCGATCGTGGGCGACCGCCTGTACACCGGCGGCACGGACGACAAGCAGCAGACGCTCGTCTGCCTCAATGCGAGCAGCGGCGAGGTGGTCTGGCAGACGCCGATCGAGGCGGAGTATGTAGAGCGTCAGGGCGGCGACGGACCGCGCGCGACGCCGACAGTGGCCGATAGCCGCGTGTACACGATGGGCGCGCGCGGGCGGTTGCTCTGCGTGGATGCGACGACCGGCAAGGAAATCTGGTCGCGCACGTTTGGCGGCGCGCCGACCTGGGGCTTCAGCGCGTCGGTGCTCGTCGAAGGCGGACGGGCGATCGTCTCCGCCGGCGGGCGCGAAGGAGCGCTGGCGGCGTTCGACGCACGCAGCGGCGAACCGGTGTGGAAAGCGGGCAGCAGCCAGGCCGGCTACGCGACGCCCTATCCGTTTACGCATGACGGGGTGCGCTACGTGGCGGGATTCGTCGCCGACGGGTTGCTGGTCGTGCGGGCCGACGACGGCCGCGAGGCCTGGAATCTGGCCTGGGAGACGGACTGGGACGTGAATGCGGCGGCGCCGATCTACCACCAGGGACATCTCTTCTTCAGCAGCGGGTACGGAACCGGCGCGTGCCTGGTGCGGCTCGAGACGAAGGGCGATCGATTGAGCGCGACGGAGGTTTGGCGATCGAAGGTGCTGCGCAACAAGTTTCAGTCCAGCGTGCTGCATGACGGCCACCTTTACGCCAGCGACGAGCGCGCTCTGCGCTGCGTGGAATTCCTGACCGGCGTCGAGCGCTGGAACGTGCCGCGGATTCAGGACAGCACGCTCGTGCTGGCGCAGGAGCACGTGTTCCTGCTGACCGAGGAAGGCGAGCTGCAGATCGCCGCCGCGAGTCCGAGCGGCTTCAAGCCGACGACGACCGCGCGCATTCTGGACGGCCGCTGCTGGAGCGTCCCGGTCTTGCACAACGGGCGGCTGTATGCGCGCGATCAGGAGCGCATCGTGGCGTTTCAACTGCGACCCTGACCCACCGCAACCATGATCAACTATTTGATTCAGTTGCTGGTGCGCAGCTTCTTGTGGCTGCGCTACCGCGTGCGCGTCGAGGGCGCGGAAGCGATCGCGGCGCGCGGGCGGCGCGGCATTCTCTTCCTGCCAAACCACCCCGCGATGATCGACCCGGTGATCCTGGTGGCGTCACTCTGGATGTGGTTTCAGCCGCGGCCGCTGGCTGACGAGAGTCAGGCCAATCGGCCGGGCCTGCGCCGGCTGCTGCGGCGCATTCGCGCGCTGCCCATCCCGGACGTGCGCTCCGAAGGACCGCAGGCGCGTGCCGCGGCGGCCGAAGCGATCGAGCGCTGCGCGGCGGCGCTGGCCGCGGGCGACAACATCGTTCTTTACCCCTCCGGCCACCTCTATCGATCCCGGCGCGAAGATCTGCGCGGCAACAGCGCGGTGCAGACGCTGCTGGCGCGGGTCGGTCCGGAGCTGCGCGTGGTGCTGGTGCGGACGCACGGGCTGTGGGGCAGCTCGTTCAGCATGGTGAGCGGCCGCGTGCCGGCGCTCGGGGCGCTGCTGCGGCGCGCTGTGCTGGTCGTACTGAGAAACCTGCTGTTCTTCGTGCCACGGCGCGAGGTCCGGCTCGAGCTGCACGAGCCGGCCGATCTGCCGCGCGGCGCCGGGCGCAATGAGCTGAATGAGTATCTGGAGCGCTTCTACAACGCCGACGCGCCGCCCGCGCGCTATGTGCCCTACGACTGGTGGGAGCGCGGCGGCGTGCGCGAGCTGCCCGACCCCGAGCACGCAGTCTCCGACGCGGCGCTGAGCGACGTGCCCGACTCGGTGCGCGAGCGTGTCTACGCGGAGCTGCGCCGCATGGCGCAGGTCGAAACGCTGCAGGACGGCGACCGGCTGGCGCACGATCTCGGGCTGGACAGCCTGTCTCGGGCCGAACTCGTATTGTGGCTGGGCAAGGAATTCGGCGCCGCGGCGGTCGACCCCGACGCTCTGCAAAGCGTCGGCGACGTGCTGCTGGCCACGCGCGGCGAATCGGTCGGACGGCACGCGGTGGAGCTGCGTCCGCCGTCGGCTCGCTGGTTCGGCGAGACGGATGAGCGTGCGTCAGCGGTTGCGGCCGGCGACAGCGTGAACGCCGTGTTCCTGGCGCAGGCGCGCGCGCGCAGCGGTCAGGTCGTCGTTGCGGACCAATCGGGCGAGCGCACCTATCGCGATCTGCTTACGGGAATCTTCGCGCTGCGCCCCCATTTCGCGCGGCTGCCGGGCGAGCGACTGGCCATCCTGCTGCCGGCGTCGGTCGCGTCGGTGGTTTCGTATCTGACGACTCTGTTCGTCGGCCGCACGCCGGTGCTGCTGAACTGGACGACCGGGGCGCGCAACGTCGAACATGCGCTGACTCTGACCGGCTGCGAGCGAATCATCACCTCGCGGCGGTTGCTGGATCGCCTTGCGCAGCAGGGCCTCGACGTCGCCGCGTTGCAGCCGCGCTGCGTATACCTCGAAGATCTGTCGCGCTCGCTCGGCTGGGGCGCGAAGCTGTGGGCGGCCCTGCGGGCGCGATTCGACGCGGGCAGCCTAGCCCGGGTTGTCGCACCGCCACACGCCGCGGTGCTGCTGACGAGCGGATCGGAGGCCCTGCCCAAGGCCGTGCCGCTTACGCATCTCAACGTGCTCACGAACATCCGCGACGTGCTGACGTCGATTCTCATTCGCCGCGACGACCGTTTGATCGGGTTTCTGCCGCCGTTCCACTCATTCGGGTTGACGATCGCGGTTTTGACGCCACTGCTGGCGGGGCTGCGTGCGGTCTATCACCCCAATCCGACCGAGACCTGGGTCTTGGCGCGGCTGATTGAGCAGTATCGCGTGACGGTGCTGCTGGGAACGCCGACGTTTCTGAGCGCGCTGGTGCGCGCCGCGACGCGCAGCCAGCTTGCGCCGCTGCGGCTGGCGATCACGGGCGCGGAGCGCTGCCCGGAGCGCACTTACCAGGCGGTGGCGGAGCGGGCCCCGCAGGCCTGCATTCTCGAAGGCTACGGCGTAACCGAGTGTTCGCCGGTGATTTCGGCCAACCGCGCGCACAACGCTCGCCAAGGCACGATCGGACAGGTGCTGCCTTCGCTGGAGTACGCGATTGTCGAGCCGGAAGGCGATGGCGCGACGCCGGTCGGCGGCACAGGCATGCTGCTGGTGCGCGGCCCGACGGTCTTCCCCGGCTACCTCGGAACGGGCGCAGCATCACCGTTCGTGGAGTGGAACGGCCGGTCGTGGTATCGGACCGGCGATCTGGTCAGCGCGGATGCCGACGGCGTACTTACGTTTCGCGGGCGGCTTAAGCGCTTCGTGAAGATCGGTGGCGAAATGATCTCGCTGCCGGCGATCGAATCGGTGCTCGAGCGCGAGTACGCACGCGACGGCGATGACGGCCCGGTCGTTGCGGTAGAGGCGGGCGCAGACGAGAACCACCCCGAGGTCGTGCTGTTCACCACGCTCAACCTGGAGCGGCAGGCTGTGAATCGACAGATTCGGGACGCCGGCCTGTCGCCGCTGCACAACGTGGCGCGGGTCGAGCGCGTCGAGTCGATTCCGCTGCTCGGCACCGGAAAGACCGACTATCGGGCGCTCAAGGCCAGACTGAAATAGAGCGCGAATCCGGGCCGGCAGCGGGGTAAAATCCAGTAGAGTGCCATGCGCCGCGAATCAGCGCGGCGAGCCGTCCGCCGCTCGGCGGCGTGCGAGACGAAACGAGGTGCGCCATGCGTATCCAACCCCGGATCGTGCTTTGGCCGACGGATTTCTCGGAACATGCCCTGGAGGCGGGCCGCTACGCGCGGGCGGTCGCGGAGCAATATGGCGCCGCGCTGCACGTCGTGCATGTCGTCGAACTGCCGATCACGCCCGACGGCACCGGCATGATTCCCATCGAGTATCCGCTGGGGTCGTACTCGCCGGAGTTCGTCGACGCCGCCAAGGCCGGGCTGGCGCGTCTGCTGGCGGAGCATTTCGCCGGCACGCCGAACCTGCATTCGGACGTTCTGCTCGGCAATCCCTGGCAGGGTGTCTGCCACTACGCAGAGCAGAAGCAGGCGGACCTGCTCGTGATTACGACCCACGGACGGACCGGCCTGCAACACCTGCTCATCGGCAGCACGGCGGAGCGGATTGTGCAACATTCGCCCTGCCCGGTGCTTGTGGTGAAACCCGGCCGCCGCAGCATGTTGGTTCCCTAGGCGGGCGGGCCGCCGCAAATATTCGGCGTCGGGCTCGGAATACGGTGAGGAAACGCCGCTGCGGGTCGGCGGCCTTGGAGTTACGCCCATGCTCGAATTCGCACCGCTGCTGCTCCTGGGGATGAGCGACGAGGAAGTCGTCATCCCGGTCGTCTTTTTTCTGGCGGCGGGGGTCGTGGCGATCTTCTCGGTCGTCTCGTACAACCGGCGGAAAGCGCAGGAATCCGCGTATGCCGCCCGGCTGAAGCAACTCATGATCGAGCGCGGCATGTCCGCGGAAGAGATCAGCGTGGTGATCGGCGCCAATCCGGACGGCAAAACCGCGCGGCGCGACTGCGGCCGCCGACAGACCTACGACGTGTAGCGCGGAGCGCGCATTACGGCGCGCCGGCCGCACCGCGCCGAAATTCCTCGTAGCGGGCCTTCAGCGCCCGATCGATGACGCGGACGTCCGCCGCATTGAACAGCTCGACGCTCACCTGGTTCATCTGCTCACGCATGATGCGATCGCGCAGGCTGCGCTCGACCAGTTCGCGCGTCTCCTCGAACCGAACACTCTCCGCCGGAATGCGCGCTTCGCGGCGCAGAATGTGCAGCACGCGCCCGACCTTCACCATCGGCGATAGCTCGCCGTCGGCGCGCAGTGCGAAAGCGGCCTCGCGAAATTCCGCGGGAATGGTCTCGTCTTCAAACGTGAAGGGCTCCATCTCGCCGCCGCGGGCGCTGCTTTCGCGGTCGGCGCTCAGCGCGCGGGCGACGGTCTCGAAATCCTCGCCCGCGGCCAAGCGCGACAGCGCGGCGTTGATGGTGGCGGCATCGGTCTCGGGAGCGCTGATGCGCCGCACGCGCACCTTTTCGCCGTAGGTGCGGGCGAATTCTTCGCGCAGCGTGTTCTCGTTGATCTTGACGCGCTCCTCGGCGAGCTTTCGCAGGTGGGCGTTGCGCTCCATGCCCAGTTTGAACTCCGCCATCGTCACGCCCTTGTTGCGCAGCACGAGTTCGAGCGCCTGACGCCTGGTTTCGTCGGTCGCGCTTTCCTCGTCAAGACCGCTCTGCTGCGCGATGTCGTGCAGCGCGAGCTGAAACTCGGCGTCGACATCGCCGGCGGTGACGCGCATGCCGCGGCGCTTGGTCTCGGCGCGCGCCGCTTCGAGGAGCACGAGCTGCTGCAGCATCTCCAGCCCGTGCGCATCGACCAGCAATGCCACCAGGTCCGAGCGCTCGATCGGCCGCCCATTCACCGTCGCGACCGCGTCGCCGTCGGCCAGGACCGCCCCGCACGACGTCGCGGCGATTGTCCACGCGGCAGCCCAGCCCCACCCATTCCGACGTTGCATTTCCGGCCTCCGCTAGCTGATTGTGCAGTGTAACGGCGCGCGGCGCGACGGCGGCTACACTCCGCCGATGCTGATTCTCTTCGACATCGACGCGACGCTGATTCGCACGCAGGGCGCCGGCATGCTGGCCATGGGCGACGCCGGCCGCGAGCTGTTCGGTCCGCAGTTCGCCTTCGACAGCACCTCCTTCGCCGGGCGGCTCGATCCACTGATCGTCGACGACCTGCTGAAGTCGCACGGCGTCGCGGCGACCAGCGAAAATCGGGCCGCGTTCCGGGCGGCCTATACGAAACACCTGACGCGCCGGCTAGACGAAGCCTCGGCGCGGCAATCGCTGCCCGGAGTGTTGCCGTTGCTCGAGCAGCTCGCCCGACAGGCGCACGTCACGCTTGGATTGCTCACCGGGAACTTCCCCGAGACCGGCCGCGCGAAGCTGGAAGCGTGCGGCGTGCCGTGCGCGCAGTTCGCGGTGGCGGCGTGGGGAGACGACTCGCCGCACGTGCCGCCCTCGCGCGACCATCTGCCGCCGGTGGCCATGCAGCGCTACGAAAAGCTTCACGGGCGGCGGATCGAGGCCGAGCGCGTCACGGTGATCGGCGACACTCCGCTCGACGTGCAATGCGCGCGGGCGCACGGCTGTCGCTCGCTCGGCGTGGCGACGGGGCAGTACTCGCCGGCGCTGCTGCTGGCGTCGGGCGCGCACCACGCGGTCGAAGACCTGTCCGATACGCCGAAGATCGTCCGCTGGTTGCTGGGTGAGTAGGGATTGGTTCGAAGGGCTTGCTGCGCGGGATGACGAATTCTCGCGTTGTTTGAACTGCACTCGGCCGCGCGCAGTCTGATCCGAGCCGCGAGCGTGAGCGAGCGGTTGCTCTCGATCTGATGCGAGAATCCATTCTCGCACCATACCGGTTCCCGCTGCGCGGGAATAGGGGCACGGGCCGGAGGCCCATGCCACCCAAGAGTAAGACAAGAGCGCGAGTATCTGCTCGCGGCGAAATAGCGACCGCTTGCCTACGCGCGCGGTTCGAATCAAGCGAATTTGGCCGCTTCCTCACGCGCGGGGCTCGGATCAATGCGGAAGATCGGGCGTCGGCAGTCGCCGGACCTGTTCTCTTCGCAGCACGGTTCGCGCCAGGACGGCCGCGTAGATCTCCTTCGCGCCCGCCGCGCGCAGCACGCGCGCGACCTCGAGCACCGTCGCGCCGCTGGTCATCAGGTTGTCCACGATGCATACCCGAGCGCCCGCCACGCCGGGTCGCCGCGCCGGGCCGAAGCAGCCGCGCACGTTGCGAAATCGCGCGCGGCGGCTGATCAGGCGCGTCTGGCTGCGGGCGTAGCGAACGCGCAGCACCGCGGCCTGGCGCACGGGTATTTGCAAACGCGAGCCCACCTGCTGCGCCAGCTCGCGCGCGTGGTCGCGCGGGCGTTGCCAGCGGCGCAGAGAGTGCATCGGCACCGGAACCAGCATTTCGATCGAGCTTGACCACGGTTGCCGCGCGATCGCCGCGGCCAGGTAGGCCCCCGCCGCCGCTCCCACGCGCTCGTCGCCGCGGAACTTCAGCCGCAGCAACAGCGTTCGCAGCGGTTCGCAATCGTACGAGCCGGCGCGCACGACGCCCGTGAGGTTCCAGAAGCTTTCGCTGCGGCATTCGGCGCAGGCGTCTTCGTGAATCGACGCGCTCGGCATCGTGCGCGCGCACCGCGGGCAGGCCGGCTCGGCGGCGCAGTGGTCGAGCACGCCCCGGCAGTCGTCGCAGAACATCCCGCGTTCGCCGGCGATCCACTTGTCACAGGCGACACAGGTCTGCGGCAGGATGGCATCGGCGAGTCCCAGCAGCCAATCGCGGATCGCACTCATTCCGCGAACTCACGTCTCGTCGCTGGAGTCGGATTCCGCCCCATCGTCATCCGCTTCGAACTCCTCTGCGGTGACTTCACCGGCGGCGTCGATCTGAATGCGGCGGATGCGCTGCTCGGCCTGGTCGAGGATTCGCTGACAGTGGGCCTTGAGCTGCATGGCCTCTTCGTAGTGCGTGATCGAATCCTCGATTCCGATGTCGCCGGTCTCGAGGGCGCTCACGATCTCGTCCAGCCGGGCGAGGGCCTGCTCGAAGCTCATTTTTTTTGCGGATTTGGCCATGTCGAACCCGGCGCATGATGGCGTGGCGCGCGGCGTGGCGTCAATGTCGGCGGGCGACGAAAGGCCGTCAGTCGCCCGGTCCGAGCCGATTTTGACAAGCCGCCGTCAGCGGCACATACTCTTCGGCCTGTCCGGTGGCGACGCGCCCGGGGACTGAAAGTCGAACGGCTTCGAGGAGAGCGGCATGGCGGGTCGTCCGGCGGCACGCGGCGGAAACGGCACACTGTACGGCCTGATCGCGTTCGCGGTCGTGAGCGTGCTCGCGCTCGGCGCGTTCATCTGGCAACTCACTCTGAATCAGCAACTGACCGAACAGGCGAACCGGGCCAACCAGTCGCTCAAGCAGTTCGGCGAACCGCCCGCGTACTACCGTGACGAAGCTACGGCGCGGAACACGCCGGTGTTCAAGGTGATGCAGAATCACCTCGAGGATTTCGGCGTGCTGGTGTCCGGACGGAAAGACGCGCTGTATCCCAGCGCCAAGCTCGAGACGGACCGCGCACTGGGCGAACTCGCGACGGCGTTTCCGGATGCCGTGAACGCGGGAGACACGCTAGTAACCGCGATGCGCAAGCTGAATCGCGCGATGCGCTCGCAGAGCGACGCGGTCACGCGGCTGAACGCCGACATCGAGTCGCTGCGCCGCGAGAATCAGTCGCTCGCGGACGGCAACAAGCTGGTTCGCGACGAATTCGAGGCGCAGGTCGCGTCGATGAAGGCCGAGATCGAGCGGCTGGAGAACGAGAAACAGCAGACGCTTGCGGCCAAAGATGAGCAGTTGACGCAGGTGCAGACCTCGCTCGACAGCGCCACCGAAGCCGGCAATCGCGCACGCGTCGAGAAGCAGCAAACCGATCGCGCGAACGAGATCGCTCAGGCGCGGCAGCAGCGCGCCATCGACGAGCTTCGGGCGCAGGTCGAGGCGCTGCGGCCCGGCGCGTTCGATGCGAATGCCATTCTCAGCAAGGCCGACGGCACGGTGCTGCGTGCGGTGCCCGGCAGCGACGTGGTGTATGTGAATCTCGGCAAGCAGGATCGCGTGCGGCCGGGCATGGGTTTCGAGATTTTCTCGCCGCGCGGCGAACGCCGCGCCGATTTCCGCGGCAAGGCGTCTGTCGAGGTCACGGCGGTGATGGACACGGTTGCAGAGTGCCGCGTGACGCGCACGACGCCGAGCGCGCCGATCGTCGAGGGCGATCTGATCGTCAACATTGCCTACGAGCGCAGCCGGCAGACGCAGTTCGTGATTCGCGGCGACTTTGACCTGAACTACGACGGCGTGGCGGACTTTGACGGCCTGGAGCGGGTCACCGGCATCATCCGCCAGTGGGGCGGACAGGTCGTGGCGGAGCTGAACGAGTCGACGGATTTCGTGGTGCTGGGTCTCGGCCCGCAGCGGCTCGCCGCCGGCGATGACCAGACCGAGGTCGTCGAAGGGCTGATCAACTCGCGGGCCGCTGAAGTCGCGCGCTGGGAGGCGATCATCCAGCAGGCGCGAGACCGCTCGATTCCGGTGATTACACAGAATCAGTTCCTTTATCTGACAGGCTACGCCGGCGGACCGATTGTCGGAAACTAGTCGGCGGCCGCGCGCCGTTGTCGTAGATTTCCGAACATGAGGATTCGCCCCGGCGCTCGGCGCCAACTCAACGCCCGTGCCGCCGGACCACGCACCCCTGCCGCAACCCCTCGGCCGTGGCTGGCCGCGCATGAGGTGGCGCACGCCCCGCGAAGCGCGAGCTGGATCGCGTTTGCCTTTCAGGCGCTCGTTTCGGTCGTAGTCGGCGCCGCCGTCGCGCACGCCCTCGAGATCAGGCCCTCCGGCACGGTCCTCAGCCCGCACGTCGTAACCGGCGTGTTTGCTACGAGCGCGTACATTGGCGGTGTGCTCGCCGCCGTCGCGTGCACCTGGCACCTTGCGCCGCGCGGACTCGGCCCGCTCGATGCGTGCTTTCGAGCGTTGCGGGTTGCGGTAGCGACGGGGTGGATTCCGATCGTCGGCGTCGCGGCGATCGGCATCACGTATGCCCTGCTCGACGACGTCCTGCTCTCCCGTCCGAAGTTGCAAATGGTGCTCGGAAGCCTCACTACGGTCGCCGGGTTGCCGGCCGTCGCGTTGCTGTGGATCGGCGCCGTGTGGCGGGCGACGCTGGCAAACATGCCGCCGCGCCGAGGGCACGAGCGGCTCTGCGAACGCTGTGGCTACAACCTGGCGGCGCGTACGCTGGACGAGCGCTGTCCGGAATGCAACACGCCCGTACGCGAGAGTCTTGCGCCGAACGCGCGGCGCGGCAGCGCCTGGGAGCGCCGCCCGGGCTGGCGTACGTTCTTCGCCGATTCGGGGCTGTGTCTGCTGCGTCCGGGCGCGTTTTACGCGAGGTTGCATGCGCTGGCGCGATTCGGCAGCGCCCGGCGCTTTGCGGTCCTGCACTATCGCTGGCTCGGATTCGTCGCGGTCCTGTGGTTTGTGGCGTTTTTCGTGGCGGTGCAGGCCGGCCCGCCCAGCACCAGCGCCGAGCTTCAGGAATTTGTCGCCGCCGCTTCTCTCATCTGGGGCCTGGCGTTCTCCGTGGGGCTGGGCACGCCGCTCCTACACGCGGGTCGGTTTCGCGACGCGTGGCTGACTCTCCCGCTGACCGTGTCGCTGCTGATGGTTTTGGTTTCCTTCCGTACGTCGTTCACTCGAGACACGACGCTGGCGCTCTCGCTGTCGCCAGCAGTGTGCCTCTGGGCGCCCCTGCTGTGCCTTGCGTGGATCCGCGGGCTGGGACTTCTGCCGGCGGCCATCGCGCGTTGGCGCGATCCTGCGATCGACATGCGCCGGGTCGAAAAAGTGCTGGCGTATGAAACCGTATTCTGCTGGGTGCTTTGCACGGGCTTGGCGGCGCTGATCACGAGTTTCGGAATTTGGGGGACGTGGGTCACAAAGCTGACCGGCGAACTGTTCTGGTTCGCAACCTTCGGCGGCAGCGGCGAGCCGGCGGTCGTCTTGGGATGGCTGCTCGCCGCCACCCTGATCGCGCTGTGGCGCGTGCAATGCGCGTTTCGCGCGCTGCAATGGGCCAACCGCTGATGCCAGGCGTGCCGGCCACGCCGCGTTTTCTCGATTGATCACTCAGACGGCAGCCCGCGCTTCTCATTCCCCTACTCCTCACGCACAATGCCGCGATGAACATCCGCCGCGCGTTGATCAGCGTGTGGGACAAGACGGGCGTGGTCGAGTTCGCGCGTGCGCTTCACGGGGAATTCGGCGTCGAGATCATCTCGACCGGCGGCACGGCGAAGGCACTGCGCGAGGCCGACATTCCGGTCACGCTGGTCGAGACGCTCACCGGCTGCGGCGAGATGCTCGACGGGCGCGTAAAGACGCTGCACCCGGCGATCCATGCGGCGATCCTGGCCGACCGCGACAATCCCGATCACATGCGACAGCTTGAGGCCGCGGGAATCCTGCCGATCGACCTGGTTGTCGTGAATCTGTACCCGTTCGAGCGAACCGTCGCCGACCCCGCGCGCACGCTCGAACAGGCGATCGAGATGATCGACATCGGCGGCGTGGCACTGCTGCGAGCGGCCGCGAAGAACCACAAGCACGTCCTGACGCCTACGACCGGCGCGGATTGCGACGCGATCATCAAATGGCTGCGCGGCGAAGAGTTGAGCGACGAGGGCTGGGCGCAGGTGCGGCGCGACCTCGCGACGTCGGCGCTGCTCGCCACGAGCCGCTACGACGCGCGGATCACCGAATATCTCTCGCACCACCAGCAGCGCGCGATTCACGCCTGCGTCGAGGCGCTGCGCTACGGCGAGAATCCGCAGCAGTCCGGCTGGGGCGGCACGCTCGCCGAGACCGCGCTTCCGACGGCCGACGACGCCCGGCCGCGCAAAGACTGGCAGCCACGACCGCTGACCTGGGCGGATTGGGGGCTGTCGACGGGCAACGCGACAGCGCTTTCGTACAACAACTACCTCGATGCCGACGCGGCGCTGGGGCTGTGCGCGGAGCTGGCACGCGCGTCGAAGCCGGCGCAGCCTGCGCTGCGCACGGCGTCGCACTCCTGCGTTTTTGTCAAGCACACCAATGCGTGCGGGGCGGCGGTGCATACCGATCGGATCGAGGCCTATCGCAAGGCGTATCTCGGCGATCCGAACGCGGCGATGGGCGGAATTCTGGCGGTCGATTTCGCGGTGGACGCGGGGTTCGCCGCGGTCGTGATGGAGACGTACGCGCGCTATGGCAAGCCGCTGCGCAAGGCCGGCGCGAGCCATGCCCCGGGCGGATTCTTTGTCGAGGTCTGGATCGCGCCGCGCTTCACCGAGGACGCGGTCGCGGTGATTCGCGGCACGTACGACCCTGCGACGGCGAAACCCGAGGCGGGCGAGCCACGACTGGGAGCGGCCGGAGCGCCCGCCGCGCCGCGAAAAGACTGGGGGCAGCGCGTCCGTCTGCTGGCGGTCGGCGACATGGCGGCGGCGCGCGATACGAACGCGGTGGACTACCGCAGCATCGCCGGCGGCATGCTCGTGCAGACGCCGGACGCACTGGGTCTGAACGAAGAGCAGTGGACTGTCGTTACGAATCGCGCGCCGACCGAGGCTGAGCTGGCGGACCTGCGGTTGGCGTGGCTGGTGTGCAAGCACACGAAGAGCAACGCGATTTCGCTGGTGAAGGATGGGATGTTGCTGGGCAACGGAGCGGGTCAGATGAGCCGCGTGATGAGCTGCCGCATCGCGACCTGGCTGGCGCGCGAGAATGGGCACGAGGGGGGGCCGGTCGCGGCGTCGGACGCGTTCTTCCCATTCCCCGACGGGCCGCGCGTGCTGCTCGACGCCGGCGTGACGGCGCTCATTCAGCCCGGCGGCGGAAAACGCGATCTCGAAACGATTGAGCTATGCAATCAACGCGGCGTCGCGATGATCTTCACCGGGACGCGGCACTTTCGACACTGACGTCCGCCTCGCCAGCCGGCTTGGGCTTGCCGTGCTCGAGGTAATCCTGCAACTCGGCACGCTGTTTCTCGAGTTCGGGCGTCGGCTCGGCGTACATGTAGCGGAACATGTCCATCGGATCGGCGGTCCAGGACTCGTAGCCGGCGATGCCGGTGTCGATGTCCTTCTTGATCTCCTCTTCGATGACCGCTTCGATCTTGTCGTCGAGCAGCTTGCGGTTGCGCAGATACGTGCGGAAGCGCGGCAGCGGGTCCTTGGCTTCCCACTCCTTCACTTCCTCGTCGCTGCGATACTTCTTCGGGTCGTCGGCGGTGGTGTGCATCGCGAGTCGGTAGGTGATCGCTTCGATCAGGCTCGGCCCGCCGCCGTTGCGAGCGCGTTCGACCGCTTCGCCGATGCCGACGACGCCGGCGAGGATGTCGTTGCCGTCGATCTGCAGGCCGTTCAAGCCATAGGCGATGGCCTTCTGCGCGATCGTGGGCGACGCCGTCTGCTTGCTGCGCGGCATCGAAATCGCCCACTGGTTGTTCTGCACGATCATCACCAACGGGACCTTGTACACGGTCGCGAAATTCATGGCCTCGTGGAAATCGCCCTGCGAGGTCCCGCCGTCGCCGACGAACGCCACGACGACCGTGCCGTCGCCGCGGAGCTTGCAGCCCCAGGCGATGCCGCAGGCGTACTGGCACTGCGACGCGATGGGCACGCAGATCGGCGTGTCGTTGATGCCTTCGGGAATGGACGATCCGATTTCGTTGCCGCCCCACCACAGCAGATAACGGTCGATCGGCCAGCCGCGATACAGAAACGCGGGCAGTTCGCGGTAGGACGGGCAGATCCAGTCTTCCTTCTTCAGGAGATAGGAGGCTGCGACCGGCGTCGCTTCCTGCCCCTTGCAAGGTCCGTAGGTGCCGATGCGCCCCTGCCGCTGCATCGCAAGGCAGCGCTCGTCGAGCCGGCGCGTCGCGAGCATGTAGCGCCAGAGCTTGCGCAAGTCGGCGTCGGACAGCTTGGGCTCGAGTTTCGCGTCGGCCGTCCCGTCCGGTCCGAGGATGGACAGGTATTCCACGCGGCCGGGCGCCGGTAGCTCTTTTCGGGGCACGATGCACCTCATCGAGTTCGTTGGTTGTCCGCGGCGACCGAAACGGGCTCGCCGCCCGTGCACCCCGCAATTGTAAGTCTCGATAGACCCGCATTCCAGTGAATGCGGCCGGTTCCCGGGCGCGATTCCAACATCGACGGGCCTGCGAGCGTGAGCCTCGATACGATCCTACGTGATGGCAACCTACGAACATCGAAGCGTCATACCGATTCCGGCAAACGATCTATTCGCGTGGCACACCCGCTGGGGGGCGTTCGAACGGCTGATTCCGCCATGGGAAACGCTGCGCATCGTCGAGCGCAACAACGGGGTGCGCGACGGGGCGCGGCTGGTGTTCGATCTGGTGAAGGGCCCGATGACGGTTCGCTGGGAGGCGCTCCATCGAGACTACGTGGAGGGTCGCCGGTTCGCCGACGAGCAGGTGCGCGGCCCCTTCGCCCGCTGGTATCACACTCACGAATTCCGCGAACTCCCGCCAGAGCAGGGCCGGCCGCAATCTGAACTGATCGACCGCATCGAGTATCAGCTTCCCGGCGGCGCGATGGGGCTGGCGCTTTCCGCCAGCTTCACCGAAGCGGCGCGAAACCGCGCCTTCGCTTGGCGGCACCAGCGCACGCGCGAGGACCTCGTGCGCCACGACGCCTATCGCGATCGCGAGCGGCTGCGGGTCGCGATCAGCGGCGCGTCCGGACTCGTCGGCGGCAATCTGGCCGCGTTTCTGAGCACCGGCGGCCACAATGTGCGGCTGATCGTCCGGCGCCCCGGAGCCGGCGATCCGCCTGAGATCGCGTGGAATCCCGCGGCCGGGACGATCGAGCGCGACAAGCTGGCGGATTGCGACGCGGTCGTGCACCTCGCGGGCGAGAGCGTCGCAGGCTCGTGGACCGCGGAGCGCAAGCGCGCCATTCGCGACAGCCGCGTGCTCTCTACGCGCCTGCTCGCGGAAGCGCTCACCGCTCAGCCGCGGCCGCCGCGGGTGTTCGTCTGCGCGTCGGCGGTGGGAATCTACGGCGACCGAGGCGACGAAGCGCTGACCGAAGACAGTGCCACCGGCGCCGGCTTCCTGCCGGACGTTTGCCACGAGTGGGAAGCGGCGTGCGAGCCGCTGCGGCAGGCGGGCGTTCGCGTCGTGAATCTGCGAATCGGCGTGGTGCTGTCGCCTCGCGGCGGCGCGCTGCAAAAGATGCTCACACCATTCCAGATGGGCGCGGGCGGCGTGGTCGGCTCAGGTCGGCAGTACCTGAGCTGGATCGGGCTGGATGATCTGATCGGGGTGATTCACTTCGCGCTGCAGGAGCCGTCGCTGGCCGGGCCCGTGCATGCGACCGCGCCCGAGCCGGCGACGAACCGCGAATTCACCCGTGAGCTGGGATCCGCGCTGCACCGCCCGACGTTCATGCCGCTGCCGACGTTCGCGGTGCGTGCGATGTTCGGCGAGATGGGGGATCAACTGCTGCTGCAGGGCTGCCGCGCGCTGCCGACGAAGCTGGCGGCAGCGGGCTTTCGTTTCCTGACGCCGCGCTTGAACGGCGCGCTGCGCTGGGAGCTGGGGCTGGCGGCAGCGGCGCACGACGATAGTGAGTAGGCGCGGATTCCGATTCAAGTCAAATCCGCGCGCCGCGGTGAAGACCCGTCCTACGGGCCGGTATTTCGGCCCCGCCGACTCGCGAGGCAGCCTGAGGCCGATCCCGGCGCGCTGACAAGCCGTCGGAAGCGCCTCCGCAGGCTCAGGGCTGCATCAGGCCGATCGTGTATTCCAGCAGCGCGCGGGCGTCCTGCTCCCCCACCGGGAACACCGTGCTGTCGAGCGGCGCCAGGCCGAAGGCCTGAGCCCGCAGCAGTGCGTCGTTGCCGCAGCGCGTGTCCATCAGCTCCAGGCAGTCGCGCGTGTGCACCATCCCCAGCAGATGACTGATCTCGTGCGCGATCGTGTTGCCCATCGCGGTCGCCATCTGCTCCAGCGTGGGGTCGATCGAAAACGCCGAGACGAAACTGCTCGAGAACAGAATCGCGTTGTCGCTGGGGTCGGAGTTCTGCGTGTCGATCTGCTCCGAAATCGCGAACGCATTCGGGTTGCGCCCGCCGAAGTAGATCGTCGAGTGCACGCCCGCCGGGCGCGCCGCGTCATCCGAATTCAGCAGCGTCAGCGCGAAACCGGCGAAGCGGCCGGCGACGGTGGATTGCACCAGGTCCTTCAGCCGATTCGTGCTGCCCGTCGAGAACCCCACGTCCTCGGCGTCAAACGGCGTCAGGCTGAACGTGCCGACGTTCTCGATCACCACGTTCGTGCCGCCGGCCCAGTTCATGAATACGGTCTGCGGCGTTGGCGCGTCGCTCGCGGAGCCGGGAATTACCGTGATCTGCACCGAATACGCGCCGGTCGAGCCGGAATTGGGGAACGGCGCCACGCCGAGGAAATAGTCCGACTGCGGCCCGCGCAGCACGACGTCGATGAACGGATTCAGGTTGCTGGCGTCCGACTCGCGATCGTCGTTAAACGCGTACATGTTTTCGTCGCCATCGAAGACCGCGGCGATGGCGTCGAGCGACGAACCGTCGGCCTGTACGTCGATCACCAGCCGGTCGCCGGTGGACAGCGTGCCGATGCGGAAAACGTCGTAGTCGGCGGTGTCCAGAATCCGCGCGTCGAACTCGGCTTTGCCATCGGACGAAAGCGAAATCTCACCCGCCGCTTCGAAGGTGTCGTTTCCTTCGGCGTCGGGCGTCGGAGTCACCACGGAATCCGCCGTCTGCGGACAGCCGCCGAGACCGAGCACCACCCCAAACGACGCAACGACGCCGCGAATCAGGAAGCCGCGCACGATTTCGATCCTCCTCAGGAACCCCGCGTGCACTTTCACTCAGTTGTGATCGTATACCGCGCAGTCGGTCGGCGGCGACGTTGAACCCGCTTCATTCGCGATCCAGCCGCCGGCACGTGCCGCACGCGTGCGGCAACTCGCCCTGCACAATCTGCCGCGCCGCCAACCCGATCGGCGATTTCATGCGCGCCGCCGACAGGAACGGCGAGTATCCGACGGTCTGTGCCAGAATCGTCGGCGAATCGCCCATGCCGGTCGCGAAAACGCTGTCCTCCAGCGCCGCGCGGGCGAAGCTCTGCGGTGATGCAAGCTGCCAGGCGTCGCCGGTCGTGTCCATCACGTCAATCGGATTCTTCGTATGGTAGAGCCCCAACAAGTGTCCCAGCTCGTGGCTGGCGACGTTGGCAATCATCACCGCCATCTCCTCGGCGGTAAGCTCCATCGTCCAATACGCTGCGAAGCTCTCGACGTAAACGAGCGCATCTTCATCCGGCACTTGGTTGTATGCGTCGACACTGTCGGCCAGCCCCAGCAGACCCGTCGAATAGCCGCCAAAGTGAATGCTCGCATGCGGCGCGGTCGGCGGCGGGCCGTCATCGGACGTCAGGATCGTGACGTTGAACGCTGCAAAATCCGCGCGAACCGCGGCGACGATCTCATCCTTCAACACATCCGTCTGGCCGGCGTAGTCGCTGCCCACCATCGCGCCATCAAATGCGCCAAACGAGAGCGCAGGCTCACCGCTCACCGACACGTTCGACGCGCCGCCGAAATTCAGCCACGCCACGTGCGCCACCGGCGTCGGGACGTCGCCGCCGGCGTCGCGCCGCACGCGGAGCGAGAAATCGCCGCCGCTGCTGAATCTTGGCGCCATGACGCCGATATTGAGGTCTTCGGTGTCCGCGCGCAGCGTGTGGCGCAGCCGGCTGCCGCGGCCCATGTACACACGCATGAGCAGATTCTGCTGATGATCGAAGAGCGCCACGACGAACGTCGCCCCGCTCGACCACGTTGCATCGAGCGTCCAGGTTTCGCCGGCACTGGCAGCGCCGAGCGGCAACAGCTCATAGGCGCCGCCGGCCGCCAGCCGACCGCTGACAAACTGCTCTTCGGGCGGAGTCGGTTCGCTGTCGGTAACCGGTTCGGGCGCTGCGCCTCCGCCGTCGCTGCTGTCGGAATCGTCTTCGGCCGGCTCGGCGGGCGCGGCGACGCCCGAAGGCGCGCTGCTGTCGCCGGCGCTCGCAGACGGCTCGTTTTCCACGGTTTCTCCGAGCACGAGCGTGACCGAATCGAGCAGATCGCTCGACGCGCCGGTATCGACGCAGCCGACGAGTCCCAACAGCGCAAGCGAGAACGTGCCCAAGGCGCGCTTCATCCTTCCCCTCCCCGCAAACCTGTCCGCGCAGACCTCCGCACAGCGCAACGCGATGTTGCGAACGGGCAGAATCTGGCTCCTGAAGCGGATGACGCCGCGCCGGTCTGCGGCGCCGAAAGGCGGCAGCCGCTGCGCGTCGTGCGGACGATTCGAGTATCGGTTCGCGAGGGCGACTGGATGTGCAAAAAGTGCGCAGCAGGAAGTGCGGGCGCGCGCCGTTGTTGTTTTCGGACCGGCGACCGAAGCGGCGCAGCGCGAAGCTGATTCCGACAGTTGCGCGAGTCGATGACAGATCAGCGTCGAATCATCGCCGGACGCGGGGGCTGCCTATGGACGCGGAGAACATCGTACGCCTGACGCCGGACGCGCTGCGCAAGCTGCTGGACTCGCGGTCGGTGCAGCTCCAGCCGAAGCAGGCGCCGGGGCACCGCCGCGCGCAGCGTTGGCCGTTCGCGGGCGCGGTGGAGGTTTGGCTGCCGGAGACGTGCTACGGCGAGCGCTACGTGCTGGCGACGCTGCACAACCTGAGCGTGGGCGGCCTGGCGCTGCGCTGCCGGCGGCCGATTCCGAGCGGGACGCGGCTGGCGCTGGCGCTGCACCAGCCGGAGCAAAGCCTGTACGGCGAAGCCGTCGTGCGGCACTGCACGCAGACGCCGGGCGGATATCTGGTCGGTTTGGAGTTTGTGTTCGAGGAGCGCGCGGAGTAGTGCAAGCGCGCACTACTGGTCGACACGCCAACTGCGCAATGCGGTCGCAAACGGCTTGAAGCCGATCGGGAACGCGGCTTCGAGCGCGGGCAAGTCTGCGGCGACCTGGCGCGCGCGGGCGACGCCGACGCTTAGCATCATTGGGACGTTTGGCTTGTCCGTACCGTATATCTTGCGCTTCATCGCGCGGATGCGTTCCGGCGAACTGGAGCCGGGGCTCTTCACGTCCGACCAGGATGCTTCCGTCGCCTGCGGGTCTTCTCCGAATCTCAGCCAGGCTTCGATTGATGGGACAGCGAGCCCGATCGCCACGCCGAACGGAGTCGCGCGCGGCCGGAGTTCCGACCGCGCTCGATTCACCATCTCCCACAGGTTCTTCATTCGAGTCGGGGGGTTGAGGGAGCTGCCGTTGGAGTCGGCGACGATTACCAGCCCGCGCGCGCCGGCGTAGTACGACGCGCGTACGGCCGCTGGTATCGCGCGCCGAAGCTCGTGAGACCATGCCGACCACGCTTCACGGACTCGGCGTGGGAATCGGTTGGCTCACCCACAAGTGCGTCGACGAATACGCGCAGGATGGTCTCGTCACCGATGGATTCGCTGACGACATGGACTTTCATGTGTGATCAGGGACGCCGCCGAGTACGCCGCTGTACCACGCCTCGCCAAGCGGCATGTCGCCGATGATGCTCTTGATATCGGGGCGGTCCTTGAGCCGCTCGAAATGCGCTTCGTGTCCGTCCTTGACGGCGATGACAATTTCCTCCGGGCGGTCTTTGAACAGATCGACGAAGTACGGTGAGTGCGTGGTCACGATCACCTGAATAGGCTCTCGGTCCTCGCCGTAGTCCTTGGGATACGCAAGCCGGTAGAGCGCATCACGCACGTCGCGTAGCATTCGCGGGTGCAGACCGTGCTCAGGCTCTTCTAATGCGAGCAGCGGCGGCGGCGATGGAATGTGCGCGAGCGTGAGAAAAACGAGGCTGAGCAATACACCATCCGAAAGCTCGGTCGCGGAAATTCGATGTCCACCACGCGCCGTGCGGAGCTGCAGAGTTTTCTCATTAGCACCCGACCACTGAAAAAGGATGCGATCAAATTCGGGCAACCACGTGCGCAGACTCGCGTTTACTTGCTCGAATCGTTCTGGCTCCGTGTCGAGTAGTTGATTCAGTACCGCTCCAAGATTGGCTCCGGTCTCCGTGAGTTCGACCGCTTGAGCGACAGAAATTTTCCCCGCGATTTCTGCAGGTACTAACCGCAGAAACCGACACTGTCGCAGCTCTTCCAGACATCGCTCTATTGGGCTAAGCTCTGCACGCGAAAGCAGCATCCTCGGCTCGAGAAAACCGCTTTTTTGTTTCGGCATTTTTACGCGACAGATTAATCCATTGCCCGTCGTTGCAGTCACATAGGCCGGCCCAGTGGTTCCAGCAGTGACCACCGACTGCTCGGGTACACCGGTCATCGCATCGGGCAGACTTCGAATCCCCAGCAACGCCGTCGATTTTCCGCTTCCGTTGGCGCCAAGAAGCAGCGTGAACGGCCCAAGCGGCAGGGTTGCGTCACGCAGCGCCCGGAAATTCTCAAACTTCACCGATGTGAACATTCAGGCATCCTCACCCAATCAGCGTTCGCCCCGTCATTTCCTTCGGCGTCTCCAGCCCCAGCATGTGCAGCGCCGTGGGCAGCACGTCGGCCAACCGGCCGCCTTCGCGCAGCTTCAGGCCGCGAAACGCCTGTCCGACCACATACAGCGGCACCGGATAGGTCGTGTGCGAGGTGTGCGGCCCGCCGGTCGCGGGGTCGATCATTTGCTCGAGGTTGCCGTGGTCGGCGGTGACGATCGCGGAGCCGCCGGCGCGTTCGATCGCCGCCAGCACCCGCCCCACGCACGCGTCCACCGTGGCGCAGGCCTTGATCGCCGCCGGCAGCGAACCCGTATGGCCGACCATGTCGGGATTCGCGTAGTTCAGCACGATCAGGTCATCGATGCCGGTCGCGAGGCGCTGCTCGATCAGTTCGGTCAGCGGCAGCGCCGACATCTCCGGCTGCAGGTCATACGTCGCGACCTTTGGCGACGGCACCATCTGCCGCTCTTCGCCCGGAAACGGCTCCTCGCGGTAGTCATTGAAGAAAAACGTCACGTGCGCGTACTTCTCGGTCTCCGCGGCGCGAAACTGCCGCAGCCCCAGCCCGCTGACGTATTCGCCTGTGATGTTCGCCATGCGCGGCGGCTTGGGATACGCAACCTTGACCGGCAGCGATTTCTCGTACGCCGTCATCGTGGCGTAGAACAGGTCGAGCTTGCGCTCGCGCGGAAAGCCCATCTCGCGGCTGACGCCCAGTTTGTCGGTCCCGACGTACGGAAACTGATCGAGCACGAACGCGCGCGTGAGCTGACGCGGGCGATCGCCGCGGAAGTTGAAGAAGATGATCGCGTCGCCGTCGCGCACGGTGGCCACGGGCGTGCGGCCGTCTTCGGTGACGACGGTCGGCGGCACGAATTCGTCGCCGCTCATGCTCGGCTGCGTCGGGCGCTCGTAGTAGCGCTCCAGCGCGGCGCGGGCGCTGGGCGCGGCGTCGCCTTCGCCGTGCACGAGCATGCGATAGGCGCGGGCGGTGCGATCCCAGCGGTCGTCGCGGTCCATCGCCCAGTAGCGTCCGCAGACCGAGGCGATTTGTCCGACGCCGATGGTGCGCAGACGCTGCTCGATCTGCGCCACGTATTCGACGCCGGCGCTCGGCGGAGAGTCGCGGCCGTCGGTAATGCAATGCACGAACACGCGTCGCAGCCCGCGCCGTGCGGCAAGCTCGACGCAGGCGTAAAGATGATCGAGCAGCGAGTGCACGCCGGCGTCGCTCGTCAGACCCAGCACATGCAGGGCGCCGCGGCCGCCGCGGCATTTCTCGACCGCCGCCACGAGTTCGGTGTTGTTGAAGAACGAGCCGTCGCGGATGGCGCGGCTGACGCGGCCCGAATCCTGGTCGACGATGCGCCCGGCGCCCAGGTTCTGGTGGCCGACCTCGCTGTTGCCCATCGTGCCGTCGGGCAAGCCGACGTCGAACCCGCTGGTGGCGATCAGCGTGAACGGGCATTCGGCGCGCAGCCGCGCGTCGACCGCGGGGGCAGCGAGCTTGACCGCGTTGGCGTGGTCCCACTCGCGATAAGGGTTCTCACCCCAGCCGTCGCGAACGATCAGGACGCACGGCCGGTTCGCAACGCGCACACCCATGCGGACTCCTTCTTCGACCCGATGAGGCCAGTATACCCCTGCCCTTCGGGATCGGACCGGGAGCGGCTGCGCCCGATCCCGAACGGACCGTTATGCTACGTCCCGCGTCCGCCGACACGCCGCCCGGCGGTGTGCGGCGCGCCCGGAGAATGACTCGATGAGACTCCGCAGCGGACCCGCCCGCTCCGACACGCTTTACTTTCTCGTATTTTTCGGCATTTGTGCCGGCCTGACGTACTGGTTCTATCGCGACGGTTCGTTCGCGTGGCTGGAGCACAATCGCAAGGAAGCGCGAAAACAGCTTACGCCGCTGATGACGCCCGGCCAATCGCTGCCACCGACGTTCGGAGCCAGCCCGACCGGCGCCGATTTCAAGAAGCTGCGCGAGAAACAACCCACGCGGATTGAAGACGTGCGCGCTGCGCTGGGCGCCCCGTTCGCGACGAAACCGGCCGCCGACGGCCGCGGCACGGTCGAGTATTTCGCGAGCGACTACGGGATGGCGAGTGTGCCGGTGTCCGGCGGTGTTGTTGATCCGGCGCGGCTGGATTGGAAGACGTGGTACAAGGACAAGGGTGAGATCGACGCGCAGTTCTACTGGATGCTGATTCCGGTGGTGTTCGGGCTTTACGCCGGCTACCGCGGGATCCGGGCAGCCACGCTCTCGGCGGTGATCGATGATTCGGGGCTGACCTACGGCGGACAGCGGATCGCGTTTGCGGCGATGACCGGGCTGCGCGACTACAGCCCGAAGGGCTGGATCGACCTGCACTACACCCAGGACGGCCGCGAGCGCAAGCTGCGCATCGACAACACGAAGATCGACAAGTTCGACGAAATCGTCGCCGAGTTGTGCCGCGAGAAGGGCTTCGTGAACCCGATCCCCGCGAAGAGTGAAGAATAGAATGGCGCGGTAGTGACTCGGAAGACACTGCTCGTAGAGCAGTGGCACACACGAACACGAAGTCATATCACTGCTCGCAGAGCAGTGGCACAACGGAACACGAAGACACTGCTCGTAGAGCAGTGGCACACGAAGGGACCGGCGAGACGCCGATGCTCCCCATTCCCGGTGTTACCGGCGAGACGCCGATGCTCCCCATTCCCGGTGTTACCGGCGAGACGCCGATGCTCCGCATTCCCGGTATTACCGGCGGGACGCCGATGCTCCCCAAATCAGACCAGCCGGAGGCCGGTCCGGAGGCCGATCCCCCACTGCCACGCGATCAGGGCGTTCTCGCGCGCGGCGGCGGCGCCTGCAGATATCCCGCCGCGACGATTGACGGCTCGGTGCGCCTGCCCCACGCCGCCCGCACATTGGGTGGCGTCTCCTCCAGCGGCAGGAAAGTCGGTCGACCCTGTTGCATCAGGAATGTAACGAATCGGCCGCGCTGGTCGTTGCTGTAGAAGCTGCGATTGATGAACACGCCGACGTCGACGCGGCCCGCCTCGCCCTGAATCAGGTAGCGGGCCGTCATCGCGCGATCGTACGTCGCGAACAGCGCGGCGTCGCGCGGCCAGTTTGCGGCGCGGACGCGATCGATCCGCGCGCGGCGCTGCTGCTCGGCCGGTGTATCGCGATCAAACACGCGGTGATTGCCCAGCAGGACCAGCGGCGCCAGCACCAGCAACCACGGCACGCCGCGGCGCAGCCAACCCGGCGCGGCGCCGCGCGGCCCCGCCGCGGCCAGGCCGGCAAGCAGCGCCAACCCGATCAGGCCGGGGATCGTGAATTCGAGGTTGTCGGGCGGGCGGTGCCAGAGATAGAACGCGCCGTTGGCCACGAACAACCCGAGTCCGAGCAGCGGCCACGCCGGGCGGCGCAGCCAGCGGAGCAGGCCGATTGCGGCGAGCAGTAGCGCAGGCAGCCCGATGCTCGCGCCGCGTCCCTGTTCGAGCCGCTGCCGCCAAACGCTGTCGTCGCCTTCGGGGTAGCGGTCGGCGAGCAACCCGCGGCCGCTGAGCAACCACGCATATTTGTCGAGTTGCCAGGGCAGAGTCGATTCGGGATTGGGCGAGCGCCCGGCCCATTTCAGCGCGAGCGAGTAGTAGACAGCCTCGCGCAGACGATCGCGGAGCGGAAGCTCCGCGAGGTTGGGCTGAGGATCGATCTGTGCATCGCGAATCGCGTCGTCGCGCGCGTGCAGCAGATCGGGCCGCTCGCGCAAGAGATAGAACGCCAGCGTGCCGCCGAAG
Source organism: uncultured Planctomycetales bacterium (assembly GCA_964388675.1). Taxonomy (GTDB): domain Bacteria; phylum Planctomycetota; class Phycisphaerae; order UBA1845; family Fen-1342; genus CAYMBL01. The sequence continues at coordinate 7,914 of CAYMBL010000030.1, read as the reverse complement.
GGCGCCGCGAAGAGCAGCAGCGAGACCGCCAGCAGGCGCCAGTGGGGCCACCGCCGCGCAACGAGCAGCGCCAGAGCCAACACCGGCAGAACGAACGCTTCCGAGGCGCGATTCGAGACGCACAGCCCGCCGAGGAGCGCTGCCGCAAGCAACCAACCGCCAGCACCGCCGACGATCCAGCGCGCGAGCGCGTAAAGACCGCCGAGCAGCAACAACGCATAGAATGCGTAGACTTCGGCTTCGACCGCGTGCATCCAGTAGATGCTGCTCAACCCCAGCGCGAGAGCGCCGGTGACGCCGGCGGCGGCGCTGCGAGTGACGCGCAGCAGCAAGCCGTACAGCAGCACTGCGCCGCCAGCCGCCGAAAACGCCATCAGCGCGTTCAAGCGCCACGCGACCGACGGACCGACGGGGAGTTGGCTGACGACGTATCCGGCGAGCACCGCCCAGGGATATCCCGGCGGGTGACAGACCCCCAGCAGCGGACTCATCCACTGGAGTTCCGCCGAATCGCCTTCGCCGACTGTCGGGTTCAACGTGCTGAAATAGGCCGTCAGCAGCACCGCCGCGACCGCGAGCGGAGCGGCAATGCTCGCGAACCAGCCAAGCGCGGGTTGCTCCGACGCAGACGGCGGCGCGATAGGTGGGCTCTGCGTGCCGCCCGTCATGATGAACCCGCGGCGCCGAGCAGATGATCGTTTACAAGTCGAACGGCGCCGGCGAACTCCGCGCGCTGCTCGACCTTCACGCCTCCCGCGGCCAGCAACGCCGCACCGCCGCCCGGCTGAAACGTCGGCGGCTCCGCGAGAACGAAAACCACGCGCCCGACTTGGGCTGCGAGAATTCGCTCGACGCAGCACTGCGGGCTCGAGGCACGCCGTGCGCAAGGTTCGAGCGTCGAATAGAGCGTGGCGCTGTGCAGGTCGAGTCCATCGCGAGCGGCGCGATCGAGCGCCGCCTGCTCGGCGTGGACGGTCCCGCCGCCACACCCGGTGTAGCCGGTGGCTAGCAGCATGCCGTCCTGGTCGGCGATTGCACACCCGACCGCGAATCGACTCGGGACGCGTGCGCAGCGCAGCGATTCGCGCAGCGCGATGGTGGTGCAGCGCTGGTCGCGCGCCGCCTGCGGCTCGTTCGCCGGACGCGCGGGGTCGATGCGGTAGTGCAGTGCGACGAGGTCGTCATGCCGATGCACGGCGTCAAGCCGCATGCGGCGTGCCGCGTGGTGCGGGTAGTCGCCGGGTGGACACCAGCGGATGGCGTTCGCATCTCCGACGAGAAACGGCGCGATCGAGACTTGCAGTTCGTCTGCGAGTTCGGAGCGAAGGAACTCCGCCAGTGTCTTCGCCCCGCCCTCGACCAGCAGCCGTCGCACGCCGCGTTGGGCCAGCACCGCCAGAACGTGCGCGACGGGTTCGCGGTCGGGCAGCGGCAGAAGCTCGGCACGTTCGGCGAGACGGCGCGCCAACTCGCTTCGTGCCGCCGCGGAGCAGAACACGAGCCGCGGCGCATCCTCGCCCTCGAAAAATGCGGCGTCTGCGGGTAAATCGCCGGAGCGAGTCCAGGTCGCGCGGATCGGCTGCGGCGGAAGCGAGCAACGTACGCGCGCGTCGATCAGGTGCGTGTCGCGAATGCGCAGACGGGAGTTGTCGCGCCGAATGGTGTTCGCCCCCACCAGGATCGCGTCGGCTGCGGCACGTTCCGCATCGACGGCCTCGAAATCGCGCGAGTTCGAAAGCACCAGGCGCTGCGGCGACGAATCGTCGAGGCAACCGTCGAGCGAGACCGCGAATTTGAGCAGCACGTAGGGGAACAAGCGTCGCTCCGATGCGGAATATTACCCGCGCCCCGGCTTCTGACGCCCGTGTAACGGCCGTCTCGGCCGCGGCACTACACGGCGGCGGCTGGTGCGGCTACCATTTTTGACCCGGCGCGACCGCGCGCGGACAGAGGCGACGATGAAAATTCTCGTGCTGATCAAGCAGGTTCCCGACTCGACGACGAACGTCAAAATCCGCCCGGACGCGACCGACATCGACCGCACGGGCGTGAAGATGGTCGTGAATCCGTTCGATGAATTCGCGATCGAGCTGGCCGTGCAACTGCGGGAGAAACGCAGCGACGTGCAGCAGATCACGGCCCTGACCGTCGGACCGGCAAGCGCCGCCGAGGCGCTGCGCACCGCACTGGCCATCGGCGCCGATGACGGCATTCACATGCAGGATGAGGCGTTCGAAAAGCTCGATGAGCTGCAGACGGCGGCAGCGATCGCGGCGGTCGTGAAGAGCGACGGCTACGATCTCGTGCTGCGCGGCAAACAGGAAATCGACCTCGATAGCGGCGCACTCGGCCCCGCGCTGGCGGAGGCCCTGAATCTGCCGCACATCGGCGCGGTCACGGCGTTGGAGATCGCGGCCGACGGGCGCGGGTTCAGCGCATCGCGCCGCATCGAGGGCGCTGAAGAGCAGGTGGAATCGGCGCTGCCGGCCCTGCTCACGATCGAGAAGGGCCTGGTCGAGGCGCGCTACCCGTCGCTGCCGAACCTGATGAAGGCGAAGAAGAAGCCGGTGAAGACCGTCACCGTCGCGGACGTTCCGGGCTTCGTCGACGGCGTGGCGCGGGTCGGCGGCACACGAATCAGCAAGTTTGAACCGCCGCCGCAGCGTCCGCCGGGGAAAGTGCTGAAGGGCGAGGCGGAGCAGACGGCGCGCGAGTTGGTGAAGCTGCTGCGCGAAGAAGCGCGGGCGATCTAGGACGGGGCACCTCATGAGCACAGACATTCTCGTATTCGCGGAGCAGCGCTCGGACCGGCTAAACCCGAGCGTGCCGCAGATCGTCACCGCTGCGCGCGCCCTGGCCGCACAGACCGGCGGCAAGGTCGTGGCCTGCGCCATCGGCGCGACGCTCGACGGCGTGTGCGCCACACTCGAAAAGACCGGCGTGGATCGAATCGTGACGGTGCGCGACGCGGCGCTCGCCGACTATTCGGCGCTGCGCTATCGCTCGGCGCTGGCCGCGGCCGTTCAGCATGTAAAGCCGCGCGTGCTGCTGCTGCCGGCGAGCTTCCTCGGGCGCGATCTCGCGCCGCGCGTCGCCATGAAACTCGGCGCGGGGCTGGCGACGGACGTCATCGAACTCGCCATCGGCGGTGACGGCGGGCTCAGCGCGCGACGCCCGGTCTACAACGGCAAGGCCTATTGCCACGTGCAGTTCGCGGCGGATCGACTGGCGATTGCGTCCGTTCGCGCGAACGTGTTCCCCAGCGCCGTTGCGGCGACGCAGCCCGCGATCGAGCATCTCGCGTTCCAGGCTGCCGAGGGCGACGCGCGCATCACGGTCAAGGCGGTCGCCAAGACAGGCGGCGAGGAAAAGGATGTCAGCGAGGCGGACATCATCGTCAGCGGAGGCCGCTCGCTGAAATCCGCCGAGAATTTCAAGATTCTGTACGACCTCGCACACGAGCTTGACGGCGCGGTCGGCGCCTCGCGCGCCGCGTGCGACGCCGGCTACCAGCCGCACAGCCGACAGGTCGGCCTGACCGGAAAGACCGTTACCCCCAAGCTCTACATCGCGTGCGGCGTCAGCGGCGCGATCCAGCATTTGGCGGGCATGCGCGGGAGCAAGGTGATCGTCGCGATCAATCAGGATGCCGAAGCGCCGATGGTGAAAGTCGCCGACTACGCGATCATTGATGATCTCTTCAAGGTCCTGCCGCTGCTGACGCAGGAAGTGCGTCGCTTGAAGCAGAGCTGACCGCTGGCCGAATCGCCTCGCCCGCCCGATAATCGCCCCGGGACCAGGGGCGAATGGCCGTCGAATTTCTCATCATCCTCGCGCTCACGATGCTGAACGGCGTCTTCGCCATGGCGGAGATGGCGCTGGTCGCGTCGCGCAAGGCCCTGTTGCAGCAGCGTGCCGAGGACGGCGACGCCGGCGCGGCCAAAGCGCTCGAGCTCGCAAACTCGCCGGATCATTTTCTCTCGACGGTGCAGGTGGGAATTACCGCGATTGGAATTCTCGCGGGTGCATTCGGCGGCGCTACGGTCGCGGAGCACCTCGAGAAATGGCTGAACCAGTTCCCCGCCGTCGCGCCGTACGCGGAAGCGATCAGCATCGCGGCGGTGGTCGTGTTCATCTCGTACATCTCGCTCGTGATCGGCGAGTTGGTGCCCAAGCGCGTGGCGCTGCGCTACGCCGAAACCATCGCCAGCCGGGTGGCGCGGCCGATCGATCTGTTGGCGCGCTTCGCGCGCCCGTTCGTCGCGCTGCTGAGCGGCTCGGCGCGGCTGCTGCTGCGCCCGCTGGGGATTCACGAAACCGGTTCCACGCCGGTGACCGAAGAAGAGCTCATCATGCTGCTCTCGCAGGGTCGGCAGGCGGGCGTGCTCGCCGCCACCCAGCACGACCTGCTGCAGCGCGTCTTCCAGCTTGGTGAGCGCAACGTCAGCTCGATCATGACGCCGCGCCCGGACATGGTCTGGATCGACCTCGACAATCCGCTGGGCGAGAACATGCGGATCATGTCCGGCGCCGGGCACACCTACTTTCCCGCCGGTCGTGGCAGCGTCGACAACGTCGCCGGCATCCTCTCGATCAAGACGCAATGGGCGCGCATGGTGCAGCGGCAGACGCCGAATCTCAACGTCGAGCTCGAACCGCCGCTCTACGTGCCCGAGACCACGCTCATCGTGCGCCTGCTGGAGACGTTCAAGCAGAGCCGCCGCCATGTGGCGCTTGTCATCGACGAATACGGCGGCATCAGCGGGCTGGTGACGATCAATGACGTGTTCGAAGCGATCGTGGGCGACATTCCGTCGAGCGACGTGCGCGTCGAGCCAGAGTTCGTGCAGCGTGCGGACGGCTCCTGGTTGATCGACGGCAGCGTCCCCATGCATGAGCTGAAAGAGCGGCTCGCGATCGACGAACTGCCCGACGAGGACGACGGCACCTACAACACGGTCGCGGGACTGATCATGGCCCAACTCGGCCGCATCCCGCACGCCGCCGACGCGGTCGAGCTGGCGGGCTATCGGCTGGAAGTGGTGGACATGGACGGCCGCCGAGTCGACAAGGTGCTCGCCACTCGTCTTCCGAATTCCACGAGCGGTGAAGGCTCCGACAGCGCGAAGTAACACGCGGCTGTGGCGCGCCCGCGGCTTCTGCTGAAAACGAGAGCGGCGAACCCGGTCAGACCGGACCCGCCGCCGCTCGAAGATCCGTTGCTCAAACTCAGCGACTTACCGGCGACGTCGTCCCAGCACGACCAGCGGCGCGGCCAGCAGGGCCAGCGAGAGCGAGCCGCACGCCGCCGGCGTGACCGGCGCGTCGGCCTGCGCCCCGTCGGTGTCGGCGTTCGCCGTTGATTCGTCGGACACCACCGAGCCGGTCGTCGAGCCCGACTGCTCGAATTCTTCCTGCGACACCACCGCGACCGTGAATACCGGCGTCGAAACCGAGAAGGCGCCGTCGGACACGATCAGCCGGAAATAGTACGTTCCCTCGATCAGCGCCTGCCACGTCGCGGTGTCTTCGTCGACGCCCCGCAGCGGCTGGAACTGTTCGGCGAACTCATCCACGTCGAGCGTTTCCGCGAGCGAGCCGCCGACCGCGTTGGTCTGCGTCCACGCGAAAGAAAGCTCGTCGGCGTTCGGATCGCTCGACAGGCTGCCGTCCAGCGTGACGATCGCGCCAACCGGCACACGGCTCGGCCCCGAAATCACTGCGGACGGTGCGACATTCGTCGGCAACTCGTCAACGACCGTGATCATCACCGAATCCGTTGACGGCACCGACGTACGGTTGTCGTCTACGGTCAGCCGGTAGACGTAATCGCCGGGCGTCGTCAATACGACGCTGGCGAGCGGATTCGTTGCGAGATCCTGCGCGGGATCGACGCGCTCCGGACCCGAGATCCACTCCCAGGTAAACGTCAGCCGATCCTCGATAAAAATGTCGTCGTCGTTCGGATCGAAGCCGATGTTGTTGCTCTCGAACGTGCGCGAGCCGTCGAGCACAACCTGAGCGCCCGACGCGACCGTGCGATCCGCGCCTGCGTCCGCGAACGGCGGCGCGCTCGGCGGCGACAGAGCCGGATTCTCGATCACCTGCACCTGCACGCACAGCGTGCTCACGGACGCCGGCTCGCTCGGCTCGTCTTCGTTCGAAACGCCGATCAGCACGCCGTACAGCACGTCGTAATCGATGATGCCGCGCAGACGCTGCTGATTCACGCCGATGAATTCCGGAATCTGAAACGACACGTCTACGAGAACTTCCAAGTTTTGCGTGGGGCCGAATCCCTCGTCATCCGTCGCACCGAACAGGTCACGCGGGTCGAGCTCAAAGGGAATGAGCCGCGGCATGGGCGGCGCGACCGGCGACTCCTGGAAACCGAGCACCGTATCGAAGCCGAGGAATCCACCCAACGCGCCGAAGCAGGGACTTCCCGCGTCAGCAACGAACGCGCATCCGGTGAAGAACGCCGTGCTGGCCGAGCACGCACGGGCGCCTAGAAAAACCTCTTCGTCGGCGCTATCGAGATCAAAATCGTCCTCGAACCAGTCGTCGTCGACCGCGCGGAGCGTGATGATCAGGAAGTCTCCTTCCTGGTGCTGGAAGTCGACAATCGAATCCGGGAACGTGCCGACGGCGCCGCCCAGCGCGGGCACGGTCGTGCTTCGGTACACCACCTGGGGCACGAGGTCGCGAATCACTTGCCACTGCGCGATTTCGAGCGTGGGCACAGCGTTGGCATCATCCTGCGCGAACGCTGAAAGCGCGGTGCCTGCCACAACCAACCCCGCGATCCAATTTCGAATCATGCTCTGTCTCCCGGCGAGCCCATGAGGATTCTATCGATCTCGTCAATGCGTCTCGCCGCTTCAATTCGCGGACACAGTCGCGGCAAAACCATCCAGGTTCGGGAACTCGAGGAAGTTGATCTGGACCGTGTCGCCTTCCGAGTACGTATTATCGGCGGCCTCGACCCCCGCCGATCGCAGGAACAGTCCCGGCCGGAACGGGTCGCATTGATAGCCCTGGATCTGCGAAAGCGCCTTGTTGCCGCCGCCCCCGGTAGCGCCCTCGAAAACTGCGCCTTCGGGATCGTTGATCTGGGGCGGGCTGAGCGGAATGCCATCGATGGTGTACGTGAACGCGACGCTGTCGCAACTCACGGGCGGACTGCGGAAAAACAGCATCGCGTCCGGGGTCACGATCTCGGTACAGGCGTCGTTGCAGGAGAGCGCGCCTTCGGCGCAGATCTGCGCGCACTCACCGGCGGCCACGAGCAGATTCACCGCGTTGCCGGCGCCCTCGCCGCCGAACACGAACGTTCCCGGCGGCAACGTGACCGCTGAGCCGAAGCGCACTTCGGTGTTGATCTGCACATAACCGCTCGCAATCAGCGCGTCCTGCTGGTCGGCGTTGCGAATGCTGCTGATGTTCACCCACGCGGCGAACGAAACGTTTAGATCCGCCTCGCTGTGGTTGTTGAACATCTGGATGACCATGGTGTCGCGGAACCGGATGCCGCCCGAGCTCCCGCCGCCCCCGCCCCCGCCGAAATCATCGTCGGCGTCCTGTCCGACGCCGACCACGTCGGCCAGAGTCAGAAACGGATTGACGACCGAAGGCTGCGCACACCCGGCCGCAAGCGCCGCCACCGCGACCAACGACACTCGCGGATTCGTCAGCCAAGCGCTGAACTTTCTCACGCTAGTCTCCCGTTCCGTAGATCAGGTACGCCTCGCCCGCCGCGACGCGCTCGCGCGGCGTGGCGTTCACCGAACTGAGAATCAGGTCGAGCCGGCCGTCGCCGTCCACGTCGCCGGCCGAGGCGATGCCGTTCGAGCGATCGCCCTGCTCGCCGATGCCCGCCCCGAGGAAGTCGCCGCTGTTGCGACCGACGAACAT
>CAYMBL010000029.1:0-48464 GCA_964388675.1 uncultured Planctomycetales bacterium | reverse complement strand
CCCGACGACGGCCAACGAGCGGCCGTGTCGCGCGGCGTTGCGCGCGACGAGCAGCGGCAACTCGCCTTCGCCGGCGATCAGTCCCAGCGGGGCCGCGTCGTCCGGCGCGGCTTGCGCTGCATGCATGGAGTGCACGGTACCCGAGCGCGGGCGCGCGCGGGGGCGGCGCTCGGTGCGTCCGTAACAGGCGAACGCAGGCGGATTCGTCACGCGAACAGCAAGCGGATTCCGGTCAGCACCAGCACGAACTGGAATACCACGCGCAGCTTGCCCTGCGGCACGCGGTGTGCGAGCCCGCCGCCGATCAACCCGCCCACGACCGACCCGGGCGCCAGGCCCATCGCCAGCCGCCAACCGGCGTCCCAGCGCAGGTCGGGCATGGAGGCGACGGCGGCCGTCTGCGCGAGGGCGGCGGCGGCGGCGATGCCGACGATCGCGCACGTCGAATTCGCGATTGAGTGCCGCATGTTGATGCCGAATTTCATGTGCTGCACCGGCACGGCCCACACGCCACCGCCGACGCCGAGCAGGCCGGCGATGACGCCCGAGGGCAGGCCGATCCACAGGCCGAGGTAGGTGCTGCGCCAGGGGACGGGGCAGCGATCGGGGCCGGCGTGCGTGCCGTCGGCAAGGCGCCGGCGCTGCCAGACCTGCACCGCAACGAACAGAATCATGAAGACGCCGAAGATCTGTTGGAGCACCTGCGTGAGCGAGCCCGCCAGAAGCCGCGCCGCACCGACGCCCGCCGCCACGCCGACGACCGACAGCGGCAGCACGCCCCACAGCATTGACGGAATCACTGCCCGCGCGCGGAAGTGCTGACCGGCGGCGGGAATGGACAGGACCACGGCCGAGAGCAGCGCCGCGAGTTTGTAGACGTGCAGCGAGCCCTCGCCGAAGCGTTCGCCCAGCACGAGGAGCAGGACGGGGATGATGACCAGTCCGCCGCCGACGCCGAGCAGCCCGCCGAGTATTCCGGCAACGCAGCCCAGGATCGGCAGGACGATGAAGTAGGTGATGCTGAAGGCCAGTGGCAGCAAGCGGCGCCTTTCTGCTGTGCGGAGCGACGGCGCGTAGAATACTCGCGATGAGCGAGCTCACGACGCTTGAATCGACGACCACGCAACGTGCGACGACGCGTTGGCGGCTGCGGATTGCGGTGTGCCTGCTGATCGGCGCCGCGGTCGGCGGCTGGCTGGCGTATGACCGGTTCTTCGGTCCGCCCAAGCGGTTCGGCGTTGTCGTGCCCGGGCGGCTCTACCGCAGCGGCGAAGTCACACCGGTCGATCTCGAACGTCTCCAGCGCCAGCACGGCATAGAGACCGTGCTCTCGCTGCTGAACCCCGACGTGCCCGAGAGCGTCGCGGAACGAGAGGCGGCGGAGCGGCTGGGGCTGCGCTGGATCAACATTCCGCTCAGCGGCGACGGCTCGAGCACGCCGGAAGCGCGCGAACAGATGAAGTCGGTGCTGTTTGACGACGCGCTGGGAGCGACGCTGGTGCATTGCGCCGCGGGCGCGAACCGCACCGGACTGGCGGTGGGAATGTATCGGATTCACCGCGACGGCTGGAGCGTCGAGCAGGTTCTGGAAGAGATGCGCCGTTACGACTTCGAAGACCTGCCAAAGCACGAGAACCTGCGCGCGGCGCTGCGCGAGGAAGCCAAAGTGCGGGCCGGCGGCAGCGAGTAGTGTTACGCGGGACGCGCCGGGAAGGCGCGCGTTCGAATCCAAAAAATCTACTGGCGCCAGCGCACGAACGCTTCGATCGCCTCGTACTCGGGCAGACCCAGCGCGTCGAACAGCTCGGCCGTCGCGCGGTTGCGATCCTCGGCGCGCTGCCAGAATTCGCGCGCGTCGGACGGTCCCGGGAAGAGCGCTTTGTCTTTCTGCGATTGGTGCTTGAAGATCGCCAGCCGTTTGCGCTGCACCTCATCCGGGCTGAGCGGCACCGCCATCTCGATCTTCTCGGCTTCCCATTCCTGCCAGGCGCCGCGATAGAGCCACAGGTCGCACGCGAGCATCCACGCTGCGTCGCGCGACTCGCGCAGCTCACGAAGCGCGGCCACGATCGCTTTCAGGCACACTCGGTGCGTGCCGTGCGGGTCGGATAGGTCGCCGGCCGCGTAGATCTGGCTGGGGCGAACGCTCTCCAGCAATTCGCGGACGATTCTCACGTCCTCGGGGCCGAGCGGTCGCTTGCGCACGCGCCCCGTTTCGTAGAACGGCATGTCGAGGAAGTGAATGCGCTCCTCGCGCACACCCGCGAACATGGCCGCCGCGCGGGCTTCACTGCGGCGGATCAACGCCTTGATGCGCTGCAGCTCGCGGCTGTCGATCTCGCCGGGCTCTTTCGCGCGCACGAATGACTGCACGGCCCGCTCGATGCGCTCCGCTTCAGCGCCGAAGACGCCGAATGCGCGGCTGAACTCGGTCACGAAATCCGTGAAGCGCACGGCTTCGTCATCGAACACCGCGATGTTGCCGGATGTCTGATACGCGACGTGCACCTCGTGGCCCTGCTCGCACAGGCGAATCAGCGTGCCGCCCATGCTGATGACGTCGTCATCGGGGTGAGGGCTGAAGACTACGACGCGCTTGGGGAATTCGCCGCTCGCATGCCGCACGCGGCCTGCTGCGGGCGAGGCGGGGTCGCGGCCGGCGGGTTTGCCGCCGGGCCATCCCGTGATGCTGCCCTGCAACGATTTGAAGACCTCGATGTTTACGTCATACGCGCCGCCGCGCGTGCTGAGCAGTTCCTGCAGACCGTGCTCGTTGTAGTCCTCGTTCACGAGTTTCAGAATCGCCTTGCCGCGCTGTCGCGCCAGCCAGATCACGGCGCGCTTCGTCAGCGCTTCGTCCCATGTCAGCCCGAAATCCGCGACCGGCCCCAGCAGCCACGGCGTCTTGATCGGCGTGAGCTCGCTCGCCGCCGCTTCGTCGAGAATGAACTCGGTGCCGCCGTGCTGCTGAAGAAAACTGGCGGCGACGGAGGGAGTGACCGGGCCTTCGATCGCCTGGCGCACGATGGGCGCTTTGCCCTCGCCGAACGCGACCAGCAGGACGCGCCGCGCCGCCAGGATGGTGCCGACGCCCATGGTGAGCGCTTGCCGCGGTACGTTCCACTCGCCGAAAAAGTCGCTGGCCGCGTCCATGCGCGTCACGCGATCAAGCGTGATGCGACGCGTGCGGCTGTCGCGCGGCGACCCCGGCTCGTTAAAGCCGATGTGGCCGGTGCGGCCGATGCCCAGCAGTTGCAGGTCGATGCCGCCGGCGTCGCGAATGGCGCGCTCGTACGCCGCGCAGGCTTCGTTCACCGCTTCGGGCGGCAGCGTGCCGTCGGGGATGTGCACGTTCGCGCGATCGACGTCAACGTGGTCGAACAGGTGCTCGTTCATGAAGCGAACGTAACTTTGCAGCCGGTCGGGCTGCATCGGCCAGTATTCGTCGAGATTGAACGTGACCACGTTGCGGAACGAGAGCTGCTGCTCGCGGTGCAGCCGAACCAGCTCCTCGTACACGCCCGTCGGCGTCGAGCCCGTCGCCAGCCCCAGCACCGCGGCGCGACCCTCGGCGGCGCGCTGGCGGATCAAGCGCGCGATCTCAGCGGCGACGCGGCGGCCGGCCGCCTCGCTCGAAGGTTCGACCTCGACCGGCAGGCGACTCGGCCCGCACAACAGGCGCATGCGAATCCTCGGGAGGCGGCGTCTTGCGCGCCGCGCGCGGCGCTACGCGTACTTGGGCACGGGTTTCTCGACGCGCGTGCCGCAGCCCTTGCACGTGCGGCGTTGATCGTCCTGCCAGAATCGCTCCATCTCGTCGCGGAAGTGATCGACGATGTCCTTGCAGTCGAACTCCATGTCTTCAACCAGCTCGCCGCATTTCTCGCAATACCAGACGAGGTGTTCACGTTCGCCGGCGGGTCGTTCGCGTTCGACCACGATGCCGATCGTGTTCGGGCCGCGGCGCGGCGAATGCGGCACGTTGGGCGGGATGAAGAACGTCTCGCCTTCGCGGATGACGTGATCGACGATTTTTCCGTTCTCGCGCGTACGCACCACGACGTCGCCTTTGACCTGGTAGAAAAACTCCTCGGAAGCGGTGATATGGAAATCGTTGCGCGCGTTCGGGCCGGCGATGACCATCACGAAGAAATCCGACCCGCGATAGAGATACGCGTTCGCGACCGGGGGCTTCATCTTGTCGCGGTTTTCCTGCATCCACTTCGAGAGGTCGATGGCGTTGATCGGCAGTTTCATCGGCGTGGGGATCACGTTCATCTCCTTGGCTGAGTGCTTGCGAGGCAGTGTACCGCGACGGATGGATGGCGGCTTCGGCGCGAGCTGCGACGAGGCCGGGGCGGAAAAAGCAACGACCCCGGCGGGTTCGCCGCCGGGGTCATCGTAATGCCGAGCTTCTACCCCTCAGACAATCAAACTAGCGGCGGCGCATGAAGCCGAGCGCGCCGAGCGCCAACAGCGCCAGGCTCGCGGGCTCGGGCACCGTGTAGAGCCGCATGTGGAACTGCGCGAACGGGTTGCCGCCGAAGAAGAACGTACCGCCGAGCGTGCCGCCGCCGGCCTGGCTGTTGCCGTCGTAGCGGTCGAACGCGTCTTCCTGGCCGACGCCGCCGGTCGAGATGAGCGGGCCCATGCTCGTGGCGTTGCCGCGGTTCGTCATGTTGTACTCGTACTCGAAGTCGGCGAGGTTATCGCCATCGAGATCGGCGCTGTTGATGGTGAACTCGAAACCGCCCATCAGGTCGATGTCGAACGCGAAGGCCTGAATCTGGCCAGGGACCGAAGTACCGGGCAGGCCGCTGATCAGGTACGAGGCGGCCAGCGTCGACGGGTCGCCGAAGCCGTTGCCGTTGTCGTAGAAGTTGACGGTGATGTTGACCGGGAGCGTGCTGTTCGTCGCGTAGCCCATCTGGAAGCCGTTCACGAACGTGCCGTTCGCGACATCGCCCCAGTCAACGACCCACTGAGTCGAGATGCGGTTCGAGAATGAGCCGGTGAACAGCGTGCTGTCCCAGGCCGTCGCCGGGCCGAAACGCTGTACGCCGCCGTCGAGCGAGTACTCGCCCGTGGCCATGCTGTACTTGCCGTACTGAACCGACTCGACCGGGGTGAGGTCTTCAGCCAGCGCCGGGAAGGCCAACGCGGCCGTCGCGGCAGCAACCAGGAAACCCTTCATGCGAGACTCCTCCTGTGGATGCACAGTCGCAAAGCCACGCGAACGCGACCCGGGGACGAAATGGGACCCCGCGAGGCCGCTGGGTTGCACACGCAACCCAAGCACGTGGAATGATTTGGCGAATCACTGAAGGCAGCGGCGGGCGCTTCCTTCCTCCTGTAGCTTCTTCGCCAACTCCTAGCCCCGCATAATAGGAAGGTGCTTGGGGGGAGTCAAGCTGAATTCATCAAACGCTCACGATTTTGCGCACACAGCGTAATTTATTGATCACGATGGGGTTACACAGACGTACGAGAGTCGGGAGCGTGTGCGAATTGGGCACGTTCGGACGGCGGATCAGAAGCGCTCCCGTCGTTCAGTAACGCGCTCCGGCGGTTCGTGCCGAACCCGGCTGTCGGCTCGCGCCACCCAACGTACCGCCGGCGGCCACAATGTCATCTTCCGTCGGCAGAACCTCGTTCGCGGCCGGGCCCAGCGGCGTATACGTGTCCTCGCCGCAGAGACGGACCGCGACCACCTGCTCGCGGCAGTTCTGCATCAACGCCGCCAGAATCGCCTCGCCCACGCCGCCGCTGCGGCGTCCCTCGTCGACGATCAGCGCGCGGCCGGTGGCCCGCGCGTGCGCGATGATCGCATCTTCGTTGATCGGGCTGAGCCAGCGCAAATCGACCACGCGGCAGCGCACGCCTTGCGAGACGCGCAACGTCTTCGCGGCGCGCAGCGACATGTGAACGCCGTTGCCGAAGGTGAAGATCGTGAGGTCGGCCGGCGGCGCGTCTGTCGTCAACGTGGCGACGCCGTCGTCGTCAACGGCGTAGACGCCCGGCGCACCGAGTTCGATCGCCTGGTCGGGCGTCGGATAGCTGCACAGCCAGCGTCCGTCGCTCGACTCATAGAGGTCCTTGGTCATGTAGAGCGCGATCGGTTCGAGAAACGCGACTACGCGTCCGTCGACCTTTGCCAGCGCCATGCAGGTGCGCAGCATCTTTGCCGCATCGTCGCCGCGCGCCGGGCAGGCGACGATCAGCCCCGGAATGTCGCGCAGGGCCGCGATGCTGTTGTCGTTGTGGAAGTGGCCGCCGAAGCCCTTCTGGTAGCCGAGCGACTGGATGCGCACGACCATGGGGTTGCGGAACTGATTCGACGAGAAAAACTGCGTGCTGCACGCTTCGCCGCGAAGCTGGTCGATCGCGTTGTGGACGTACGCGAGGTACTGGATTTCGGGGACGGGCAGCAGGCCGAGATGGCCGGCGCCGATGGCCATGCCGAGAATGCTAGTTTCGTCGAGCAGAGTGTTGAAGACGCGCCCCAGACCGAAGCGTGCGCTGAGCCCGGCGGTGACGTAATAGACGCCGCCGCGCGCCGCCACGTCTTCGCCGAAGATCATCATCTCCGGGTGTTTCGCGAGCAGATCGCGCAGCGCCCAGTTGATCAAGACCGCCAGGTGCCGCGGCGGCTGATGCTCGGGCAGGCGCGGCGTGTCGCCGGTTTTCAGGAAACCGGGCGTGGCTTCATGATCGAACGCGAAGCGCCGGGCGTCGGCATCCGCCGCGCGCGCGGCCTCGGCTCGCACAGCCGCCGCGCGATACGGCGCGAGCGGCGCCATGATCTGGTCGGCGGACTGAAGTTTGGCAGGCGTGCCGAGCGCATCCGCCGCGCGCTTGGCGCGCTCGCGCGTTTCCTCGTACAGCGCCAGCACGTCGGGGGCGGTCATGTAGCCGGCGTCGATCAGCAGCCGCGCCGAGGCCAGCACGGGGTCGCGCGCTTCCGCGGCTTCAATCTGCGCCAGCGTGTGGTATTCGGTCTCAGGGTCGGTGCCGGCGTGTCCGAGCAGCCGCACCGCCTTCAGGTGCAGAAACGTCGGGCGGCGAGTCGTGCGCACGTGGTGCACGGCCTGCGCCGCGGCAATGTACGCGTCCGCCAGATTCAGCCCGTCGCCGCGGAAATACTGCAAACCGGGGCGATTCGCGAAATTGGTTTCGATCCAGTCCGGCGCAGTGTGCACCGAGATGCCGATGCCGTTGTCCTCGCACACGAACAGAACGGGCACGGGCAGCTTCTGAAACGCCGCATACGACGCCAGGTTGAACGACGTCTGTGCGACGGCGTGGTTGGTCGTGGCGTCGCCGAAGGTGCAGAGCATGATCGCGTCGGCGGGCACGGCCCCGAACTCGCCGCACGTCGGCGGCACACCGAGGCGCTTGGCGCGTTCGAGCGCCATCGCGGCGCCGACCGCGCGCGGCAGGTGGCTGGCGATGGTGCTCGTCTGCGGCGGCACGCACAGCGGCACGCTGCCCCAGACTTTGTGCCGTCCGCCGCTGATCGGGTCGCTCGCCGCGGCCATGAAGCTAAGCAGCGTGTCACGCACGTAGTCGAGTTCCGGCCGCTGTCGGTAGCGCTCAGCCATCAGCGCGCCGGCGCGATAGTGCAGAAACGCCGGATCGCTGAAGCGCACCAGCCGCCCGAGCACCGCGTTTCCCTCGTGGCCCGAGCTGCCGATGGTGTAGAAACCGCGATTCTGCTTGCGCAGCTCGCGGGCCATGAAATCCATGTGGCGGCTCAGCACCTGCGACTCGAACAGCTCGCGCAGAATGCGCCCCGTGAGCGCCGGCTGAGCGGCGTCGAGCGGCTCGTCGAGCGGTCGGCGCGGCTGCATCCCGCAGCCACCGGTCTGCGCGTGGCAGAAGGCGACAAAATTGCGGTCGACGACCTCGGCCCGATTGAGCGTGAATGCTGGCGCTGCCATAGGCCGCGAATTGTAGCGGGTCAGTGCGCCAGCACCGGCAGCGGACGGCTTGCGCCGTGCGGCTGCGCCAGGCTGCGCTCGGCCGCCAGAATCTCGCGAAACCAGTCGAGATACGCACGCGCCTGTGCCTCGAGATCGAAGCGTAGCGCGGCATCCGCCGCGGCATTCTGCGCCAGCCGCTGCCAAAGATTGTCGTTCGTCAACAACTCGCCGATCGCCGCTGCGAGCGCTGGCGAATCGCGCGGCGGAACGAGGCGTCCGGTCGGCTGATCAGACCCGCGCGCGGCGTGCAGATCGACGATCTGCTCGGGGATGCCGCCGACGGCGGTCGCCACGCACGGCGTGCCACAGGCCAGCGCTTCGAGGATCGTGTTCGGGAAGGTGTCGGCGTGCGCGGCGTGCAGGTAAAGGTTGGCGGCTTGGTAGAGACTGGCGACGGTTGAAGGGTCGGCGGTCGGCGGCAGATAGCGAACGTGCGCGCGTTCCAGGCGTTCGTCAGCGCCGGCTTCGCCCAGCGCCAACAGCAACAGCGGCGTCTCGAGCCGCGTCGACGCGCGCGCCACCGCCGCGCGCAGCGTGTCGAGGTCTTTGAAGCGATTGCGGCGCAGGCCGTTGGCGGCGAAGAGCACGATGTGGGCGTCGCGCGGCAATTGCAGCCGACTGCGCAGCGCGGCGCGCGGTTCGCTTGCGGGGCGGAAAATCCGCCGATCGACGCCATTGGGTATCACGCGATGCGAGAGCACGGAGCGGTGGGCGATCAGCCAATCGAATCGCTCCATCAGCCACCGCGACGGCGCGGCGAGGTGAATCTGCGACGCGGCGAGAATTTCGCGCTTTCTGCGCCAGTTGGCGGCGGTCTGGTCGTGCCGGATGGCGGGGTAGATGCCCAGGTCGGGGCAGTCGCCGCAGCCGCTGCGCCAGCGTTCGCAGCCGAGCGAGTGTGCGCAGTGGCCCGCGGCGAGCCAGGCGTCGTGCAGGGTGAGCACGAACGGCGTGCAGCGGCTCAGCGTCGGCACCGCGCGAAGATCGAAATATCCGCCGTGCAGATTGTGAGCGTGGATGACGTCGGCGTTGGCAGCCGGCAGCGTCCAGGCGCCGGGATAGTCGAAGTCCTCGAAGCCGGCGCGGCGCGCGATCCGGCCCTCGGGCGCAGCGAGCCAATGCGCTGCGCGACACAAGGCGCGGCCGCCCGGCACGCGGCGATAGAGCGGTTGAAGCGCGGCGAAGGCCTGCCACGCCCAGGCGCGCGATGGAGGCGCGGCATCTTCGTGGCGCAGGCGGAAAACGCCAGCGGCATTTGAACGGCGGAAGCCGACGGCGAGTTGAGCGTCGTGACCGGCGCGGCGGTATTCGGCATGGAGCTGGAGCGCGACGCGCTCGGCCCCGCCGCCGATGTCCGACGTGTTTACCTGCACGATGCGTAGCGGGCCCGGGCGGTTAGTCACGGCTCCAGAACTCCGCTAGCTTGCGCGCGAACAAGTCGCCGTCCCAATCGCGGACTAGCAGGCGCGGCAGGCGCCAGCGGTCAACAGTGGCGCGCAGCGGTGCGGCGAAGTTCGCGCACGCGAACTCAAACCCCGATTCGCGCACCAGCGAGACCGTGGTTTCGTCGAAATCGGCGCGCGTGCCGAACGGATAGGCAAAGGCTGCGGTCGGTCGACCGAGAATCGCGCCGAGCCAGCGGCGGTTGGTCTCGATTTCGGATCGCTGGATGGCGGGCGGCATGGCGCTCAACTGCGCATGACGCGCCGTGTGGCCGCCAATCTCCACCAACCCGCTCGCGGCGAGGCTGAAGATTTCTGTCGGATCGAGCGGGCGGCCGTGGGTGTCGTCGAGCTCAGTGCTGCCGCAGCGCACGCCGGCGGCAGTCTCTATCGATGCGCGAAGCGACGCGAGGCAGGCGGTGCGCGCGTCGGGCGGCGCAGGTCGCAATCGGTCGCAGAGCCGGAGATAGAGCGTGTGGCGAGCGGTCGGCGGCGGGTCGAGGACCGTCCAGGACGCGTGGGGGGTTGCGGCGGTCGCGGCGCAGGCCGGTCCGAGCGGCTCGGTGCATGCGGCGCCATCGAACGCGAAGCGAAGCGGATCGGGCAGTGCATGCGAGCCGATGAGCAATCGCGCGAGCTCGTCCCACCAGAACACGTCGGCCGCGGCTGAGGGGCCGGCGACGAAAACGGTCGCCGGCGTTGCGAAACGCTCGAGCAGCGGCAGCGCATGCGTGAGGTTGTCGGCGTAGCCGTCGTCGAAGGTGATCGCGAAGCGCGGCTGCGCGGATGAACGTGCCGAGGTCGCCAGATCAGACACGCGCGTCGGAGCGCCCCAGCGGCGCAGGACGTCGAGGTGTTCCGCGAGATGTTCCGGCCGCACGCAGAGCAGTTGCGGGTCGGTGGTGCTGCGGGCGATCCGGTGGTAGAGCAGGATGACGCCGCAGCGCACGCCGGTGGGCGCGCGACCGCTGCGGGGTCGCGGCGGCGGTGCAGGCTTCGCCGAGCTAGAGGCGGGTGCGGACGATCTCATCGAGTTCTCGCATGCGGTGCAGCCACGTATGCGTGGTGAGCGTGCGGCGCTGTCCGGCGCGCGCGATGGCGGCGCGAAAGTCGGCGTCTTGCCGGCAGCGCTCGATCCAGTGCACGCACTCCTCGACGTCGCGGTAGCGCAGGCACTCGAGATCGGGTTCGAAGAGGTCGGCGAGGTCGGGCTTGTCGTCGGTGAGCAGCGCAGCGCCGACGCCGGTGGCCTCGAACAGGCGCAGGTTGTTTGCGCCAGGGCCGACGTCGCCGTGGTGATTCAGCGCGAGTCGCGCGCCGGCCAGAACCTCGAACATGTGCCGGCCGCGGGCCGAGCCGCGCCAGGCGCGGCGGATGGGCGAATCGGGCGCGAGGCGGCTGACGTCGTCGCTGTAGACCGCGACCTCGGGACAGCGCTCGCAGACGGCTTCCAGCCAACGCACGCGTGAGGCATGCACATCGAAGAAGCTTCCGATGAAGACGACTTCCGCGGGCTCGGCGCGGCGCAGTCGCTCGAGGATCGCGGGCTCGAAGCCAAGCCGATGGTGAGCGGCGGGAATGCCGCGGGCGGCCAGGGCGGCGACGGTGGGTCGGAACGAGGAGCAGACGAGGTCGTATTCATCCCACTCAATGCCGTCGATGGGAGTGGCCGGGTGCTGTGCGATGACGGCGCGCACGCGCGTGCGGAGGTCGCGCAGAAAATCAGCGCTCAGCCATTCGGGACATTGCACCAGCAGCACGTCGGGACGGAAGTCATCGATCTGAGCGCGCAGCACGTCGTACCACGGCTCGCGCTGCTCCGGCGTGGTGCGCGCCGTCGGCGGCAGAAACCGGAACGGGGCGGCCTCGCCGCGCGCCTGCCGCGCTCCGGCTTCGACGGGCTGCGCGTCGAGGTCGTCATTCAGACCGTGCTGGCGGGCCCAGGCGGATTGCGCGTGGCGGTTGTTGATGGTCGCGTCGAAGGCGGCGTGGCCGAGACGTCGAAGGTTGCGCGAGTAGAAATCGGCGACGCCGAAGAGTGTGGCCATGCGGGCGCGCATCTGCTGTGCGAAGGGGCGATCGGCGAGGTCGGGCTGCGCCGCGTAGAAGTCCGCTAGGAACGGGTGGTAGTCCGCGTTTGCGATGAACCAGCGCAACGGCGCTCCTTTGGCGGCGGAATCGGAGACGAATGTCGAGACCTCGCAGAGTGAATCGGCATCTACAGAGCGAGGGCTTGAGCGATCGGCGGGCGGAGCGGGTGGAATCCTTGATTCCCGCCTGGCTTGCGCTAGGATCGGTCTGTCACGGCGCGGGACGCGTCGTCTGGGCTACACGAACGGAGCGAAACTCGATGAGGCGATGGCTGGCGCTGGGCGCGGTGGGCATGTGCGGGTTGTCGATGGGCGGCTGCCCGATTGACCAGATCCTCGATGACATCCTGAACGGGATTCTCGACGGCATCGGCAACGGGAATGACAACGACAACGATAACGACAATGACAATGACAACGGCAACGACAACAGCGGCGACGCGGAAGCACGGCTGCGCGTCGTGCATCTCAGCCCGGACGCACCGCGCGTGGACATCTGCGCGGATGGAGCGCGGCTGTTTTCCGGCCTGGATTTCGGCGACGTAAGCGAATACGAGACCGTCGACGCGGGCGAGTACGTGGCCAACGTGGTTGAGGATGGAGACAGTTGCGCTTCGACAGGTCTGATCGACGCCGACCTGGACCTGCCGGAGGGCACGGATACGACGGTGATTGCGATCGACTTGGCGGATTCGCTGTCGCTGCTCGTGCTCGACGATGACAACCGTTCGCCGGCGCTGGGATTTGCGGCGCTGCGATTCGTGCACGCGTCGCCGGATGCGCCAGTCGTCGACGTGACGTTCATCGACGGCGAGACAGTTTTCAACGACATCGACTTCGGCGAAGTGGGCGACTATGTCGCGCTGCCCGCGGGCACGTACGACCTCGACCTGCGTGATTCGACGGGTGCGGTGGTCGCGCTCACGATCGAGGGTCTCGAGCTCGAGAGCCGCGGCGTGTACACGCTGTACGCGACGGGATTGGTCGAGGACACGCCGGACCTCGATCTGATCGTGTCGCAGGACAACTGAGGTAGGGCGGCAAACGAGGGAGGTGCGAGAAGGGATTCTCGCACCAGCGTCGAGTGTCGCAGGACAATTGAGGTAGGGCGGCAAACGAGGGAGGTGCGAGAAGGGATTCTCGCACCAGGACCCATGAAGGCAGCTTCGTCCGCGTGGGTGAAAGTGGCGCGGGCGTTTCAGCACGAAGGTGCGTTTCAGCTTCAGCCCCGGGCAAAGCCCGGGGTAGCTGCGCGCGGTCAGCAAGCCCTGAAGGGGCGAGCCGATTGGCGGGTTGATCGAGTGAATCGGCGTGAGGTTGAGTCGCCCTTTCAGGGCTTGCGCGACGCGGGGCCATTTTCCCAGGGCGTTGCCCTGGGCTGAGGCTGAGTGGCCCCGTTGGGGCCAAAGACCGGCCGAAGGCCGGTTCCCCCAGCACTCACCAACGGCCGGATACGCACCCTCTCGCAGGGGACTCTCGTAGCAGGCCGGATTCTCGCACGAGGAACGAGTTTCGGAGCCGACTGGAACTGCATGCTTACGCGGAGTACCGCGAAAGCACGCCACCCGGTGAGCGGTGCGAGAAAGGCTTCTCGCAGCAGCGTTACGCAGGACAACTGACGTAATGGCAACACGAGCGAGGTGCGAGAAGGGATTCTCGCACCAGCGTTACGCACGACAACTGACGTAATGGCAATCCGAGCGAGGTGCGAGAAAGGATTCTCGCACCAGCGTTACGCACGACAACTGACGTAATGGCAATCCGAGCGAGGTGCGAGAAAGGATTCTCGCACCAGCGTTACGCACGACAACTGACGTAATGGCAACCCGAGCGAGGTGCGAGAAAGGATTCTCGCATCAGCGTTGATGCGACCCCGGCCGGCGGGGCGCAGGGGCGGCGTGGCTATCACTCGCCCGTCGCGCGTCGATACACGTAAACGGGCTTGTTGGCCCAGGTGATCGGGCTGCGCGATTCGTCGGCGAAGCGGCGTTCGACGCGATAGTGCCGCCGCCAAGGCGCGGCGCTGAAGTCCGACTCGCGATCGGCGGTAGCGACGATCCACTCGGGCAGAGCGGAGATCGGCGAATCGGCGCCAACCAGCACCACGCGCCGCACCGCGTACGCCAGCGGCGGCAGCGAAAACGGCGCGGGCTCCTGCACGACGCCGACGACGGCCTCGCGCGGGACGGACTGCTCGATCCAGTTTGCGGCGAGCTGCCGGGATTCGCGGTCGCCACTTGCGTCGGCCGCGAAGGCGCGGACATAGCGCAGCGTTCCGGTGGTGACGGTCAGCACGCTCAATATGCTCGTCACGCTCAGCATGGCGATTGCGTTTACGGTGGCGCGCGCGCTACGAGTTGCGGATTCGGCCGACCGATGTCGCGCGTGCGGCGAAGATAGCGCCGTTTGCGTCGCCCAGCCGATCGCTACGGCCGCCACCGCTGTCGGCAGCAGCAGGAAGCGCGCGAATTCCGCGGGTTTGCCGGCGCCGATTGCGACTGTGAGCGCGAGCATGCCGAGTGCGGGCGCCGCGACGAGCAGCGCGGTGTGCGGCCGGCGCAGCAGCCAGATCAGGAGAGCCGCGCCACCGACGATCGCCACGGGGCCGCTGCCCTCGAGCAGCAGGGCGGCGACGCGCAGCGCGCCCTCGCCGATGCGGTCGACCGTGTACATCGACAACGAGTTGCCGAGATTTCCGTGGGCGGCGTCGCTGCCTGTAAGCAGATTCCGCACGAAGTAGAAATTGCTGCCGACGTAGACGGCGACCGCGAGCAGCCCGGCGAGCCACCAGCGACGCCACCACGCGCTGCCGGCGCGCCTGCGACGCGCGAACGCCGCGGCAGGCCAGAGCAGCGCGGTGCAGGCTCCGGTGAGCACGAGGGCGAAGGCCAGCCCGGATGCGAGGCCGAGCCGGCACGCTGCGCCGGTCGACCCGCGGCGCGAGAAATCGATCGCCGCCGCAATCGCCCACAGGGCCGCCGCCACGCTTGGCGCGTGCGGCTTGGCTTCCAGCGCGCCGGAGATGAACACGGGGCAAAGGGAGAGCAGTATCGCGGCGCACCAGCCGGCGCCCGGCCCGGCGACGGCGCGGCCGATGCGATGTGCGGCGACCAGCGCCGTGGCGGACAATAGCGCGACGAGCAGCCGCGCGACGAGATAGAAGCGAGCGAACGCTTCGGGATGGTCGAGGTAGTACGACGCGTCGCCGGTGAGCGTGGCGAAGCCGGCGGCGGCGGCGATGCCCAGGGCCGCGCCGACCGCGTAGATGAACGCTCCGCCGTATTGATATAGATGCGGATCGAAGTCGAGTTCGGCGGGGCGCATGCGCTGCAGCGCCATGAAGGTGATCATTTCGTCGGGCTGCCGCGAGAACAGGCGGTAGCGGCGGAGAATCTCGGCGCGGCGCGCGTCGTCGGCGGTGAGGTCGACGAGGCCGCTGCGGTCAGCGAGCGGGTTGAGATCGGTGTCTGCGCCGGTGCTGCGCGTGCGGCGTTCGGCGAGCGTCTGCGCGAGGTTCAGACGCTCGGCAGGCCACGGTGCGCCGCCGGCGAACAACAGGTGGTCGGCGCTGCGACTCGGCAGACCCCAACCGATGAGCGGCAGCAGGCAGGCGAACCAGGCGGCAGCGAGCAGCCAGATGAGCCGATTGCGCGTGCGGGCGCGGCGTGAGGTTCGCCGAAGGTGCGCGGCGTTCATCGCGCGAGGCACACGTCGAGGATGCCCAGTCCGCCGAGCAGCAGCCCCACAACGCCATTGATCGTGAAGAACGCCATGTTGACGCGGGAGAGGTCGCGTACGCTGACGATGCTGTTCTCGATGATGAGCAGCACCGCGACGCAGCCGACGCCGGCGTAATAAAGGGCGCCGAGTTGGGCGTGGCCGCCGACGGCCAGCAGCAGCGCGACGGTGAGCAGGTGCAGGCCGCGCGCCACCCAGAGCGCCGGTCCGACGCCGATCGCGGCGGGGAGGCTGTGCA
Source organism: uncultured Planctomycetales bacterium (assembly GCA_964388675.1). Lineage (GTDB taxonomy): Bacteria > Planctomycetota > Phycisphaerae > UBA1845 > Fen-1342 > CAYMBL01. The sequence continues at coordinate 32,974 of CAYMBL010000029.1, read as the reverse complement.
GCCCGGCGCTGCGGTCAAAGTCGGCATCCTGGCAGGCATAGATCACGTCGAAGCCGGCGATCCAGCACGTGACCGCGGCCATCAGCAGCCACGCGGGCGGGCCGAGTGTATCGGGGCGAATGGCGATCCAGGCCGCGACGGGCGACAGCGCGATCGCGGCGCCGAGCACGAGGTGCGACCAGCGCGTGAACCGTTTTGCGTAGGAGTAAACGAGCAGCACGGCGAGAACCGGCGCGGCGAGGATCAGCGGCCAGGGGTTATTGAGCAGTAGGAAGCCGGCCGCGGCCGCGATGAACGCGAGACTCGACCCGAAGAAGAAGGTCCATGCGACCGGGCGCGTAATTGTGCCGCGCACGAGCGGGCGGCTCGCGGTACGCGGGTTGCGCGCGTCGAACTCGACGTCGACCAGCCGGTTGAAGGTCATGGCGGCGCTGCGGGCGGCGACCATGCAGGCCACGATCAGCGCGAGTTGCAGCGGTTGCGGGAGGTCGGGGCGGGCTGCGAGAAACGTTGCCAGCAGCGCGTAGGGCAGCGCGAACACCGAGTGGCTGAGCTTGATCATCTCGCCCCAGGTGCGCAGCGGCGCAAGCGTGCTCATTCGGGGGCCGCCTTTTCTTCGGCGGAGGGGCCGCTTCGCCGCGAGGAGAGCGGGTCCCAGCGCGTGCGCAGCGTGTGGGGCAGCGCGAGCAGATCCAGCACGCGGCCGACGACGAAATCGATGAGGTCTTCGACGTGGCGCGGCCGCATGTAGAAACCGGGGCTGGCCGGGCAGAGGATGGCCCCGGCGCGGCTGGCGCGCAGCATGTTTTCGAGTTCGATCTGGCTGTAGGGCATCTCGCGCGGCACGAGAATCAGCCGCCGCGATTCCTTCAGCGTGACCATCGCGGCGCGGGTGACGAGGTTGTCGGCCAGACCGTTTGCGATTGCACCGAGCGTGTGGCTGCTGCACGGACAGATGACCATGCCGGCGGTGAGAAACGAGCCGCTGGCCAGTCGCGCGCCGATGTCGCGCGGGGAGTAGAGCGTGAGATTCGCGGCGGTGCGGCCGAGCAGAGCCTCGGCCGACCATTCGCGGATATCCAGCTCGTCGGCCATCACCTGTCGCCCCGGCGCGGACGACATAAGGTGCAGGTGGACGTCGCCGTAGTCCACAAGGCATTGTGCCAGTCGGCGAGCGTATGGCGCGCCGCTGGCGCCGGTGATCGCCATTACGACGTGTCTCATGGAACGGCTCCGCCGCGCGCCGTTACGGGGTCGAGCGTGCGCAGCCGGTCGCGCGCTTCGTCGCCCCAAATGGAGTCCGGGAATCGCTGAGCGACGTCGAGCATTCTCGCGCGGCCGCGCTCGAAGCGTGCGCGGTCGTTCGTGGAATCGGACAGCTCCCAGTTTGCGAGGGTCAGCGCCGCTTCGGGGAACGCGTCGCCGTCGGGGCGACGTTCGAGCAGACCGGCGAGCCGCTGCGCCTGAAGCTCGGGGTCGGACGAATCCGCCAGGATCAGCCGCAATTCGACGTTGTCCGCCAGCTCCGCGTCGGGGAACGCGAGCAGCAGCGACTGGAGGTTTTCGGCGTAGAGCGGTCGACGCGGGTCGAGGCTGAACAGTTGCTGAAGCGGTGCGGAGGCGTGACGGGAATCGCCGCTGTTGTGAACGAGCAACTCGTCGAGTCTGCGGATGGCGGTGAGGAACGGCCGGGCCTCGAAGCCGAGGCTGACATGCGGCGCCGGCGCCGGCGCGAACACGCTGCGCGCCGCCTGCGTCGCGGGAGGCGTATCGTCGGAGGCGCGCGCCAGCAGCGGGCCAAGCGCCTCGCGAGCCGCGGAGATTTCGCCGCGCCGCACGTGCAGCTCCGCGAGGCGCAGGGCCGCGGCGGCGGCGAGCGGCGAGGCGGGGTCGCGGTGCAGCAGTGCGTGCCAGGCGCTTTCGGATTGCGCGTGCGGAAAGTCGTGGTAGTACTCGCGGCGCGGGTTGGATTGCGCCAGGCGCCGCTCGTCGAGCCGCATGTCGAGCGCCCGGGCCTGCAAATACAGCGCGTTGGTCACGTAGCGGCTGTCGGGATAGTCGGCAATGAAGCGTTTGCACGCTTCGTATGCGAGGAATCGCTGGCGGAGCAGGTCTTCCGCCCAGGCGCGCCACACGAGCCGCTTGAACGGATTGATTTCGCTGCCCCATGCCGCCGCGAGATCGGCGAGATGGCTGTCGCGGCCGGAACCGGAGGTCCAGTCGTGAATCAGTGCTCGGATGCGGCGCTGCGTTTCTTCGGTCGTTTCGTTGTCGCCGAAGACGCGCGCCCGCGGACCGTACTCGCGTTCGAGCACGCGGTAGGCAAGTTCATCCGCCCCGACGCGCCAGTGAAACAGCGCAATGGGTGAGACGAACATCACGGCCATCACGGGCGCGACCGCACCCGGCCGGTAATTCACCGCCCGCGCCAGCAGCAGCACCGTCGCCAGAGCCGCGACCGCCACCAGAATCGCGAGAATCCACGGCGTTGCCAGCAGCGTGCGCTGCAGCGGCGAGGCTGACTGCAGCAATTCCACGTCGCCGCGCGTAGCGAGAAACAGGTAGGCGAGCACCGGCGTCAGCGCGAGCAGACCCGAGCCAAAGCGGAACCGCAGACGGAATGGCTGCAACGACGCCAGGCTGATGCTCAGCAGCAGCGTGAACGCCAGCCAAGGCATGTGCGCGAATACCAGCACGGCTGCGACGAACGGCAGCCCGAACGGGAATCGATAGAGGATCGCGATGCAGATCGGGATCGCCACCAGCACGCCGATGAGCTGTCCGAGCACCAGCGCGTGCACGGGGGTCAGCATCACGTTGATGGGCTCGAGGATGTAATTGTTCAGGTTTGGGGCGTCGGACTCCCAGAACGTGGCCGGGGCCGAGTAGCTGGCGAGCGAGAAATCGATCAGCCGGGCCTCGCGCAGCCAGTAGCTGAACGCGCACAAGCCGCAGTAGAGCCCCAGGTTCAGGAGCAGCAGCGCCACCGCGCGAATGCGATAGCGCGGGGCGGTGCGAGACCAGACATCGACAATCGGCGGCTGGCTGGGCGCGGACGCCGCGGTCGCCGGGACGACCGGCGCATCCGCGTGCGCCAGGGATTCGCCGGCCGCTTGCATCATTCCGTCATGCTACCCGTTGCGAAGGCCGGGGCAACCGCTAGTCGACGGGCGAGTAACCCGCGAGGTGCGGACAGCGCAGGGTCAGCCCGGATGGCGAATAGCGCCCGTCGGGACGAATGCGATACGCGGAAATCAGACAATGGCAGGCGCCAATGGCGGTGCGCACCACGTGCGGCCGCCCGCGCCAGTTCTCATGCGAGTCGTAGCCCGAGCGACTGGCGCGCGCCAGCGCCAGAATGAGCGCCACGCGCGGCCGATGCCCGATCGCGCGCATGCGCTGACACCACTCGATGTTCGTGAGCAGATCGGTGCGGCTGTATTCCCAGCCGCGGCGCTGGTGAAGCTCGCGAAACGTGCGGTAGGTGTGGGTGTGAAAATCGCCGAGCACGTGCCAGAACGGGAAGAGCTCCTGCGCCATCTGCAGATGCGCGACTTCGCTGCGCTCGTCGGCGAAGACGACCGCCGGCCCGCCTTGGGCGCGATGCTGAATGCAGACGCGCTCCACGTTCAGATCGATCATCGAGAACGGCCGCCGGGCCTGCGGCGAAGAGAAATTGCGGAACGAGCCGAACACGATGCCGTAGATCTCGGTCGACGGTTTGCCCTGTCCCGCGGGCACGAGGAAGGCCTCGACCGCCGCCAGCAGCATGTCCTGCAGCGCCTGCTCGCGAATCCAGACGCGGATGTACTGGTGCGATTCGTCTACGTCGATCATCCACGGCGGCTTGATGTCGAGCCGTTCCTGCCCGATGCTGGGCTTCACGTCGAGCGTGCGCGCCAGTCGCTGCACGAAATCCCACTCGCTGGCGTTGATCTGCCGGCGGGCGAGCAGCGGATCGACCGAACTCGAATAGAACTCGCTGTCGTAGATGGCGCGCGGAATGGCCGGATCAAGCTCGATGCGCCGTGAGATGCGCTCGGCCAGGCTGCGCGAGCGCGGCACCGACTCGGGCACCAGCTCGAAAGCGCCCGAACCGTTCACGACGCTCAGCAATTCGGAGAGAAGCTTGCGATGGCGGCGCGCACTGCCGTTCTGTCCGTGGCTTGCGACCTCGTCAATGCGAGACCGCAAGTCCTCGAGCTCGCCCGCGAGTTGACTGACCCGACCCCGCCGCATGTACGCCCTTCACCCGCGGCAGGCATTCTTGCGCCCGACAACGCGACCGTCCCCGGCGGGATTCGAACCCACAACCTTCGGCTCCGGAGGCCGACGCTCTGTCCAATTGAGCTACAGGGACCCGGATGAGCGAGTCTATCCGAGGGGGCTGGGGCGTCAAGAAAGCGTTGGGCGGGCGGGGCTATCTGGCGGTCCGGGCTTCGTGGCTCCATAACCCGCTTTCTCTGATGCAGTTATGTGCGTCTGCGTATTCGGCGATGGTCATCGGGGGCTCGTCGCGGCAGACGCCGCTGACCCTCGCTCGCGAGATTATCGCCCCCGGCTCGGCCGCGCTGTTTTTGCGGGTACCACTGGCCAGGCCGAAACCCGGGCGTCATCGGGTCGCGACGAATTCGGCGGCTACGACGTTTGGATTCCGCGTGCGCGCGTTTCGCACGGTTCGCAGGATCGTCGCATCGCGAAAGCCCGCGCTGCGAAACTCATCGAGGAAGGTCACGCCTTCCTTGGCGCCCGCGACTCAGGCGAACCAATTGTCGTCGCTCGCGCGCTGCGCGGCGGGCAGAGGGCGTGTGAGGATGAGTTCGGCGCCAAACACGCGACCGCCCGACCGCAGAACGCGAGCCAGTTCGCGGAAGAGCTGAGACCGGAGCGGGTTGAGATTGAAGATGCCGTTGACAAGCGCCACGTCGATCGACGCGTCGCTCAGGGGCAGCCGCTCGGCGTCCGCGACCGCGAATTCAATGTTGTTGCTCGGCGTCTTCGCGGCTGCGCTCTTTGCACGCTCGATCATGGCCGCGCTGAAATCGAACGCGAAAACGCAGCCCGTCGGCCCGACGCGCTGGGCCGCGATGAGCGTATCGAGCCCCGCGCCGCAGCCGAGGTCGAGCACAGTCTGAGCGGGCGCGAGCTCGGCGAAGACGGACACGTTCGACACGCCGGCGAACGCGTCGACTGCTTCAGCGGGCAGCGTGCGAAGCAGCTCGTCTGGGTATCCGACGTTTTCGGCGAACGCGCGGCCGACGGGGAAGGCGTGCGACGCCGAGGGACTCGTTGCAGCGGCGGAGTAGGCGTCGCAGACGGCGCGGCGGCGATGTTGCGGATCCATGGCGCAGATCATATTCGGCAGTCGGAGCCGATTCGTCGAGTGGAATACGGCGGTCCCGACTCCTGTCGTTCAACGCCCTCGGCCCCCGGCCCCTCTACCCCCGTCTTATCGCGTTTGTTCGCGCGCGATTTGCCATGAGCAGTTTGGTCGGAGGACTCTGCGGCGCTAGTTGCAGGTCTCGCCGAAGTGCGCGAGAACCAGACCCAGATCGCTGAGGTCGACGTCGCCGTCCGCGTCAAGATCGCCGGAGCCGCCGCTCGCCGAACCGTATTGCGAGAGCACGATTCCGAGATCGTCCAACCCGATGAAGCCGTCGCCGGTGATGTCTGCCAGGCACTCGCATTCATCGGGCACGCCGTTCGCGTTGGCGTCCGACGCCCCGGCCGCAATGTCGCAAGAATCGAGAATTCCGTTCTCGTCGCAATCGGCAGCGCCCTGTGTGATCTCGCACTCATCGGCGAGACCGTTTGCGTCGCAATCCGCCAACGTGCCGGCACTGAAATCGCACGCATCCGGAATCCCGTTCATGTCACAATCTTCGACCAAGCCTTGGGTGATTGCGATTGAATCAACGACGCCGTCGAGGTCGCAGTCAGTCCCCGATTGGAACAGATGTACGACGCCGCGTCGACCGGAACCGGGTGCGACCTCGGTTGTCGCGGCCACTGCCAGCATCCCAGATTCCAGCGCCAGCGATATCCCGCCGCTGGCGGGAAACTCGAACGCCGAGTTTAACATCCATACACCAGTCTCATCGCGTTCGTAGATATATACATCCGCGACGCTTGCGGGGTTGGCAGGATTGCCTGATTGAAGGACTGCGAGCGTGTCGCCGGATACGACTACCCGAGATCCGAAGCGCCCTGCGAATTCCATATCGGGTGGCAGAATGGTCTGGTGGTGCACCCAGCCGGTCGGAGTTTGCTGGTAAGTCTGCACCGTACCGACCTCGTCGAAACCGACGATGTCGTCCGGCACACCGACGATCAGGTAAGGGTCTACGAACGCGATCGATTCGCCGAAGTGGTCGAGTGGATCGCCGTCCGACCACTCATCGACCATCATCCACTCGCCGTTGGTCTCTTCGAACTCAACCAGGCTGCCGGCGTCGTCGCCGAACAGCCCCACGGACGAGTACGTAATTACCCATCCGCTTGCGCCAGCCACGCTCGAGCCGAGTCCCAGGCTCCGCCCAGTTGAGTTAAGGCGGATCTCAAAATTCCAACTACTCGCGAGTCGCTCCAAGACGTACACTGCGCCGGCACGCGTGCCAAGGTCGAGGCTCCTATCACCAACAAAGCGAAATTGCTCGTGACTGGCCAACACGAGGCTTTGGGGGGTGCCTTGCGTGAAGGGTGGATTCAGTTCGATTCTCTGTGTCGACTCCCAACCGTTCAACGTTCGAGCATAGAATTCGATGCCGTACAGGAACGACGATCCGCCGGTCACCGCCAGTTCGCCTTCGACGAACCGTACGTCGCCAAGCTGCTCAACATCGGTCTCTACCGTTTGTGCCAGTCGCCAGCCAGCCTCGTCGCGCGTGTAGTAGAGCAGCTTGCCCAGGCTCCACACTGTGACAATCAGTTCATCATCACCCAATGCGACCCGTGATCCGTACGTATAGTCGGGCTCGGAATCGTTCTCGATGGTAGCTTGCGGATACCAGATCACCTGCGAGAATGCAGATTGAGAGGCAACCAGCGCGACGACAGTGAGTCCCCGGAATTTCATCTCTTGATCTCCGTTTCCCCCAGAAGCTCTTTCTATTGTCCCGATCCTGCGTGAGGCGGTCAACGGAGTTCACGCAGCGGAAGCCGATCGAGCGCTTCCTCTGGCCCTCCGGGCCAGACTATAGAAGAAACGCACTCGATTCCACGGGTTGCGCTGCGCTCCACCCGTGGCTACCGTCCGCCGCCCCTTCGGGGCGAAGTCGCCTCGCGCCGGTCCGGTCTCGACTCGCGCCAGTTCAGTCGCGACTCGCGCCGCCGCTAGTCGCAAAGCGCGCCGAAGTCAGCGAGCAGGATGCCCAGGTCGCTGAGGTCGGTGTCGCCGTCCTCGTCCGCGTCGCCGACGCAGCCCCCGCCGGCGCAGGCCCAATCGGCGAGCAGCAGGCCGAGGTCGCTGAGGGTGACCGTGCGATCGCCGTCCAGATCGGCGTCGCAGCCGAACTGAACCAGGTCGACGCCGTCGGGCACCGGCTGCGCGAGAATCACGCGGGCGCGGCGGTCGTCATAGACGACGTCGGACGGCGAGCCGGAGATCGTCAGCGTGTCGAGAATCGCGGACGCTGCGCCCGCCGCCGACACGCGCGTGACCGTGCCGTTCACGGTGCCGGCGTAGAGCACGCTGTCGAGAGGCGAGTAGGCGACGTCGCGCGGCGAGTCGCTGCCGAAGCTCACCGTGGCGACGATGGTGTTGGTTGCGGCGTCGAGGACGCGGATGCCCGGACTTGTGCCGGAATTGCCGATGTAGGCGAACGCGCCCGCGTCGTCGACGTTTACGGTGAGCGGAAAATCGAACGCGCCGGTGGAGGTGATCAGGGTCGAGCCGGCGCCGGCTACGTTGACGACGGAAACGTTGTCGCTGAAGGCGTTGGCGACGTAGGCGCGGGTGCCGGCGGGGTTGAAGGCGACGCGGATGGGGAAGTCGCCGACGGTGACGGTCGTGAGCAGCGTGCGGGTGGCGGTGTCGTAGAGGCGGAGGCGGTCGTTGAAGCTGTCGCAGACGGCGAGCGTGGCGCCGTCGGGGCTCAGCTCGATGCCGCTGATTTCGGAGTAGGTGTAGCCGAGCGCGGAGCCGGTCTCGCCGGCGGTGATCTGCGAGAGGATGGTGCTGCCGGCGCCGTTGAGCTGAATGAACGAAATCTGGTCGGGCGCCGCGACGTTCAGCACGTACGCGAACTGGCTGTCGGGTGAGACGCGCACGCGCGCCGGGCGCGTGAAGACGGGCAGCGTGGCCACGACGGCGTCGGTGTTGAGATCGATGATCTTCACGGCATTGGCGTCGGCCGCGCAGACGACGGCGGTCTGGCCGTCGGGCGTGATGGCGACATCGAGCGGTCGCTCGCCGACGTCGACGTAGGAGCGGACGAGCTGCGTGCGCAGGTCGATGATCGCGACGTTGCGCGAGGTGTTGTTGCAGGCGACGGCGATGCGGCCGTCGGCGGAAATGGCGAGGTCGCGCGTGGCGTCGCCCTCGGGCGCGGCGCCCGAGAGGCTGAGGCCTTCGACGAAGCCGGCGGCGCCGTTGATGTTGTAAACCTGTGCGTCCTCGCGGAAGCGGTTGTTCAGCGCGACGGCGCGATGGTCGACCGGGCTGACGGCGGCGTCGGCGCAGGCCGCGAGCGTGAGCGTCTTGGCGAGCGTGCGCGTGGCGACGTTGATGACCGAGGAATTGAAGTTGGATACGAACGCGAACTGGCCGTCAAACGAAAGCTCGATATCGCCGACGGTGCCGGTCGAGATGGTGGCCGCGGTGGCGCCGGTTGTGAGATTCACGAAGACGGCGTTGTTGAGGATCGCGCCGATGGCGTGCGTTTTGTCGGGCGTGATGCGCACGACGCCGTCGCTGAAATCGGCGGTGGTGACGAGTGTCGCGCTGATCGAGAGCGCATTCGGGTCGATCGTGGTGAGCCGGCGGACGCCGAACTCGTGCGTTACGACGGCGAGCGTGCCGTCGCTGCTGACGTCAACCGCGCTGGGCGAGGCGCTCGTGGCGAGGCTGGCGAGCTGCGTGCCGGCGGCGCGATCGTAGATCAGCACACGCGCGCCGCCGCGGTCCGGGTACAGGATCTTCGAGCCGTCGGGGGTGAGCGCGAATTGCGTGAAAAGAGCGCTGGAGATGCCGGACTCAGGCGTGAAGAAGAAGCCGATCACGCCTTGCGAGGCGCTCGCGAACGACAGGCTCTCGCTGAGGGTGTCGAGGTCGATGACGGAGAACGCCGAGGAAATCGCGTCGTTGATTACGCCCACGACGGCGTAGCGGCTGTCGGCGGTGACGGCGACGCGGTAGGGCTGCAGGCCGGTGATGGGGATGAGCGCCGCGAGCGTGCGACTCGCGACGTCGATCACGGCGACTTCGTTCGAGAGTACGCAGGGCACGACGGCGTATCGATTGTCGGGCGTGACGGCGACGTCGACCGGGTAATCGCCGACCGCGAGCGTGTCGGTGATGGTGCGGGTGTCGGCGTCGAGGAAGGTGACGGTGTCGCTGTCCTGGTTGGCGATGACGACGGCCGAGCCGTCCTGCAGGAAGGCCAGATCGCGCGGCATGTCGCCTTCGGGGTCGTCGTTCACCGAAATGAATGAACTGACGGCACGTGACGGATCGGCGCGCTCGGCATCAAAAATTGCGGCGACGCGCGGGTCGTCGATCGCGGCCGGGGTCTGCCAGGAGTGGCGCTGCGGCTGCGGCGAAGCGTCGGGCGAGGCATCGAACGCGAGGCTGGTGTGCGCGAGCGAGAGCACGGCAGCGGCGAACACTATTCGGATTTGCATGCTTTTCCCCTGCAAGTGGAGCGAGAGCGGGCGAAACTGCGCCCGGATCGCGATTGCGCCGATCGTAGCCAGAATTGGGTCGGCAATGCAACGGAATCGACGGATGCCGCTGGTCCCGGGCGGGTGCGGTGGCGATACCATCCATTGGCAGAGTTCCTGCTGAAAGGAGCCTGATCATGCGCACTGCGGCATGGCTGGTGGGGCTTGGTTGGGCGGCGTGCGCGGCGGCACAAACCTTCGGACCGCCCCCGCAAGGGCGTCCGTTTGACGCCAGCGGCCGATTCGGGAATTACGGCGGCAATTTTGTGCGTCCGATTTCGCCGCTGCAAGCCGGCAATCTGACGGCGACCGGGAACATCCGCGGCGGGCTGTCGTTGCGATCGTTTTCGCCGATCTCGGACACGTCGGAGTTCCGCGGCGCGCTCGGCTCGGCGAGCCTGTCGAATTTTCTGCGCGATTCGGTAAGCGTGTCGGATCGGTTTCTGGTGGACGAGGGCTATGCCCCCGTCACGCCTTTCTATGACCCGGCGCGGACGGCGCCGACGAGCGGTTTCTTGACCGGCCAGACATCGGTGCGGCCGTTCGTCGCGCCGCGCGGTCGCGGGGCGCAGCCCGGTCTTCTGAATTACGGCGCGGCCGGCGTCGAAGCGAGCGAATTTCTGCAGCCGATGGTGTCGAGCAGCCTTTACGGCGTGACGACGCCGACGGGGCCGCGGCTGCCGAGGCTCTATGACCCGATGCGGCCGGAGATCGGCACGGCGCTCGATGCGGCGACGGACCGGCGCAGCGGCACGCTGAGCGCACTGCAGCGCGCGACCACGACCGCGGGCGGAGCGACGATCGGCGACTCGCGGCTTTCGAGCGGCTCGCTGGGACATCTCCTGAGCGGTGATTCGCAGGCACTGCTGAGCGGCGAGCGCGGGCGCACGGCGCCGGTTTCGCCGGGCAGCGGTGCGCAGCCTGGCGCGGAAGCCGCGCAGCCGGCGCGAGAGCAGGCGATTCTCAGCACAGACGAATTGACGCGGCTCTATCAGCAGGACCCGCTGGGCGCGATGCGCACCACGGTGGCGCTGCAGGAGCAGATGCAGACGATGGAGCGGACCGATGCCACGCCCGGCGAAGGAATCCGCGCGGGCGTGCGCGCGGCGGCGGAAGCGGCCCAGACGCTGCAAGCCGTGCGGCAACTGCCGATCCGCACCTTCGTGAGCCAGAAGCCGGACCAGGTGAACGAGGAACTCGCGGCGGCGGAATCGCTGCTGCGCGGCGGCGATCACTACGCTGCGGCGCGGCGGTACGAGACCGCGATCGCCTACGATCGCACGAACCCGCTGGCTTATGTCGGAAAGGGGCACGCGCTGCTGGCGGCGGGCGAATACCTGTCGGCAGCGGTGCTGCTGCTGCAGGGGTTTGAGCGAATGCCGCAATTGCCGGAGTTCAACGTCGACCTGCGCGCGCTGATGGGCGGTCCGCAGATGGTCGATCTGCGGCGGGCCGCGATTGCGGAACTGCTGTCGGGCGGCGAGGAGGCGCAGTTGCGCTTCCTGCTGGGGTACATCGAGTGGTACTCCGGAATGCGCGGCCGCGGCCTGGAGAATTTGCGGAAAGCCGCCGAACAGGCTGATCCGGGTTCGGCGATCCAGCGGTTCTATCGCATGGCGGCGGGCACGACTTCGGAGTCGGCACGCGAGTAGTCGCGGCGAAGGGAGGCGGTTGCGTGCGGCGAATTCCGAACGTGCGGTGTGCGGCGTTGGCGGCGATCGCGGCGGGGCTGGCGCTGATGGCGGCGGGCTGCGCGACCACGGCGGCCGCGCCGGTCAGCGGGTTCCAGTCGCGCGTGATCGAGGCGGCGGCGCCCGAGGAAGTGATCGCAGCGGCCAAGCGCGTGCTGCGAGAGGAGTTCGGACGCGTCAGCGAGTCGGACGGCGGCGAGCGCCTCGTTTCGGCTCCGCGCGAATTCAGCACAACGAGCGAAAGCGGAACGGCCCGCGATCTCTACGGCGGCTCGTCGCGGATGCGCCGGCTGGCGATCTTCAACGCAGGCGGGTCGAGCCGCGGCGGGGCGCTCGCGCGGCTGCGCGTGGAGGTGCAGCGGCTGGACACCGAACGCCGGGCGGCGCTCGCGCCCGAGGAATATCGCCTGAACGCGCCGACCGGCGTCACGCCGATTCAGACGGATGCGGGAGTGACCGCGCGGCAAGGGGCGAGCTGGACCTTCGTCCGCCGCGACGCGGCGCTGGAGCGCGCCTTGCTGGATCAGATCTCCGAGCAACTGGGGGAAGCGTCCGCGTCGCCTGCGAGCGCGCCGGCGGCGGAGCCGGCTCCGCAATAGCCGCCGGCGAGTTGCGCCGCTGGATGCAATTGGCGCGAAGCGGCTACTGTACGGTTGGTACTGCGGACATGGTTGAACGGCCGTCACGCTGAGGTAGCGCATGTCTCTGCCGCCGACGGTTCACTCGTCGACCCCCGCCGACGCCGCCACTCAAGCCTCTGCGATTGCCTCGCCGCCAGTCGATCTGCCCCGCGTGTTGCTGCATGTGGCGTGGCTGGCTGTCGCGCTGGGGCTTGGAATCGAGCTGGTGTTGCTGTGTGCGGCGCTCGCCAGCGGGCAGCCGACAGGGCTGCGCAAGTTCGTGGCCGACGTGGCGCAGAAGATCACCTGGTCGAGCGTGGTTTGCGTCGGGGTGGCACTCGGCTCGACGGTGGCCAAGGCGCGACCGCTCTTGATGGGATTGGCCGGCGTGCTGGCCGCACCCATTGCGTTTCACGTGGCGCGGGTCGTGCACAAGAGCACGGCGCAGGCGCTTTCGGTTGCGTCGGCTGCGGGCGGCGCGCCGGGGCCGACCGAGGTCGCGTTTCTGCGGGCGGTCGAATATGCGTGCCTGGGCGCGCTGATCGCGTGGCTCAGCCGCCGAACGTGGGCGGGGCTGCGGGTGCATGCGGCGTGCGGGCTGGCCATCGGACTGGTGTTCGGCACGGTGATGCTGTCGCTGTCGCGCACCGCCGACGGTCAGCCGCTCGCCACTGCGGCGTTGGTGGCGCGCGGGTTGAACGAGGTGCTCTTTCCGGTGGGTTGCAGCGTCGCGTTGTACGTGTCGGGCGTGCTGGGGAAGCGACTGGCGGCGGCGGCCCCGGCGGCGACCTGAGCTCGACTAATTCGGCGGATTGTCGAGCGGGTTACGCCGGGCTGGGCACGGGGCCGGCGCCTTCCTCGGGCCGCTTGGGCTCGACGGGGCGGGCCAGCGGAACCCCGTCCTGCCGGCGGGCGGTTTCGGCGGCGATGAGGTCGGACACGGTGGGCTTGTCGAGCTTCTCGCCGCGCAGCAGAGCCCGCACTTCCTCGCCGTCGAGCGTCTCGTAGCGCAGTAGGGCCTTGGCGACTTCGTCGAGCGCGGTGCGATGCTCGTCGAGAATGCGGCGCGTGTCGATGTAGGCTTCGTCGATGATCCGCTTCACTTCGGCGTCGATCACTTCAGAGGTGCGGTCGGAGAATTCCTTCCCGCCGGGCAGCTCGACCATGCCGCGGTTGGGGTCTTCGCCGTAACGCACGAAGCCGAGCCGGTCGCTCATACCCCAGTCGGTGACCATGCGCCGCACGAGCTGCGTGGCCTGGCGGATGTCGTTCTCTGCGCCCGAGTTGGGGTCCTGGCCGACGATGTCTTCGGCGATGCGGCCGGCGCAGAGCACGCGCAGCGTGGCTTCGATGTAGGCGCGGCCGAGCGTCATTCGCTCCTTCTCGGGCAGGGAGAAGGTGGCGCCGCCGTAAGGACCGCGCGGAATGATGCTGACCTTGTGCACGGGGTCGGTGGCCTTGAGCACGCTCTGCACGATGGCGTGTCCGGCCTCGTGATAGGCGGTCAACTCGCGGTCGCGCTCCTCGACGACGCGGCTGCGCTTGGCGCGGCCCCAGCGAATCTTGTCGCGCGCTTCCTCGAGGTCGTCCAGATCGACGGCGTCCTTGCCGGCGAGCGTGGCCAGCAGCGCGGCTTCGTTGATGCATGCGGCGAGATCGGCGCCGCTGAACATGGGCGTGGCCTTCGCTAGGCGCTGCAGCTTCGGGTCGATCGGCGCGGCGATGCGCACTTTCTTGGCGTGCACACGCAGGATGTCGAAGCGACCTTTGACGTCGGGCAGCGGCACGAACACCTGGCGATCGAAGCGGCCGGGCCGGACCAGCGCCGGGTCGAGCACATCGGAGCGGTTCGTGGCGGCGATGACGATGACCTGGTCGTTCGAGTCGAAGCCGTCCATCTCGACGAGGATGGCGTTGAGCGTTTGTTCGCGTTCGTCGTGGCCGCCGCCGTTGTAGCCGAGCCCGCGCCGCCGCCCGACGGCGTCGATTTCGTCGAGGAAGACGATGCAGGGCGAGTTTTCCTTGGCCTGGCGGAAGAGGTCGCGAACGCGGCTGGCGCCGACGCCGACGAACATTTCGACGAAATCGGAGCCGGAGATGGAGAAGAACGGCACGTCGGCTTCGCCGGCGATGGCCTTGGCGAGCAGGGTTTTTCCGCAGCCGGGCTCGCCGACGAGCAGCACGCCGCGCGGGATGCGGCCGCCGAGGCGTGCGAAGCGCTTGGGGTTCTTCAGGAATTCGACGATTTCGAGGACTTCGTCCTTCGCCTCGTCGATGCCGGCGACGTCGGCGAAGGTGATGTTGGTGTGTTCCTTGGTGCTGATGCGGTGGCGGCTGCGGCCGAAGTTGCCGAGCATGCCGCCGGCGGCGCCGCCGGCCTGTCGCAGTTGGCGGAACAGGAAGATCCAGATGATGCCGAAGAGCAGCACCCACGGGAGCATCTGGACGAGCACGGTCAGCCAGATGCTGGTGTTTCGTTTGTCGAGGATTTCGGCCTGGACGGCGACGTTGCTGCGCGTTTCTTCAGCGCGGATGGTCTCGGTGAAGCGGGTGAATTCGGGGCCGACATAGGGCCAGCGGACGAGCACGCGATCCAGCCCGCTGGCGCGTTTTTTGCGCAGCTTGGCCTGGAAGGAATGGTCGTCGCGGATTTCGATCGACTCGACGACGCCGTCTTTCAGCGCGTTGAGGAACTCGGTGGTCGACACCTCGTCGACCGGGTTCATGTGGCGGTTGAAGAGCACGAGGACCATCAGCGCCAGGCCGACGATGATGATCCAACTGAAAGCTCCGCGCGACATGCGGACGGGAGGCCGGGGCGGGCCGCCGCCCGAGCCGCCTTCGTCGCCGCGAGGGGAATCCGGTTGTCGCTCGTCCCTGTTGGGCATGCGCGGGTACGCCTCGTTTCCGCCGGTTAGGGCCGGTGTCTACCACTCATCATACATCTTGGCGACAATCCGGGCCGCCAGCCGGTCAATCGCCTTCTGCTGGGCGAAATTCTCGGTCTCGCCCTCGAGCGGCAGGTAGTCCACGGCCTGCAGCAGCTCGGGCTGATCCAGCAACATGCGGCCGTTGCGCTGATCCTTCCATCGGACGCGCACGGCCAGCGTCAGTTGCTGATCGCGCGGGCGCCGGGTGCGAAAGTCGGGCGCGAAAGACGCCTGGCGCTCCTCCAGCACCTCGCCCCAGAGGATGGTATCCGCCTGCGAGCGCGACGCGACGCGGTACGGCGTGTCCAGCCCGATGCGCTTCTTGACGGCTTCGGTCAGTTGGAATTCGAGATCGCGCCGAAACTCGCGCGATTCGAAAATCTCGACGTGCACGGTGCGCACGTCCTGGCGGAACAGAGCGTCGTGGCGGTAGCCGCAGCCGCTGAGCGCCGGCCAACCGAGCAGGAGACAGCCGAAGGCGAGTGCTGCGCGCATTACGTGCCGACCTCCGCGGATTCGTCGTCGATGCCGAGGGCGCGCAACGCCTGTTGCGCCTCCTGTGCGGCTGTGGTGTCGCGGTAGTCGCGCACGACGCCGCGATAGTAGTACTCGGCGGCGCCGGTCTGGCGCGTGCGCTGATACCAGCGGGCGACTTCGAGATCCTTCTGAGCGCGCTGCTCGCGGATGGCGGTCCGCCGCGTGGCGACGCCTTCGCGCTCGGCGAAGTCGGGGTAGGACGCCTGGAGCTGCGCGTAGCGCTCATCGGCGTCGAGCAGCGGGCGGTCGTCGAACTTCACGCCGCCGAATGCGGCCCCGGCGGCCTCGGCGCTGCGCAGCAGCGCGGCGCGGGCGAAGCGGCTTTCCGGGTATTCCTGGGCGAGTGTGGCGTACGTCTGCTGGGCGAGCATCAGGTCGCCGCCCTCAAAGTAGTAGTCGGCTTTGGTGCGGAGAGCGAGTTCGCCGAGGCTGGTTCCCGGCGCGCGTTCCCAGATGCGATCGAGGATTTTCACGCCCTCGTCGCGCGCGGTGACGCGCAGCAGCCCGCCCCACAGAATGCGTTTCTCGCCGGCGAGCAAGGCACGGGCGACGTCCATCTGGCGGCGCAGCGCGAGGTAGAACAGGTCGCCGGCGGTGTTCTCGGTGACGATGTCCCACTGCTCATAGGCCTGGTAGTACCACTTGCGCTGAAAGTAGGCTTCGCCGAGCAGATAGACGCCTTCGATCTGTCGCGCGTCGTCGGGGTTCTTGCGGACCCAGTCCTTGAGGATGCGGTACGCCTGATCGGATTCGCCGCGCGCCAGGTTCGCTCGGCCGGCGTCGATGCCGACCTCGGGCGCGGCTTCGCTCGGCACCCATTCGTCGCGCGTCGGGTCGAGAACCTCGCGTTCGCGAAGGCGCTGCTCGTCCTGGGCACGGGCGGCGGGGATCAGCAGCAGCAAGAGTCCGACGAACACGCGCCAATCGCCGGGCACGCCGCGGCGTTGAAGGTACATTCCGAGGATTATAGGAACGCGACGGCGCGTTACAACGGTGCGGCTGCTGCCCGCCAGCAGGCTACTCGTCCGGGGCCGGTCGATTCCAGGACCGGAATCCGCGTCTGGCAACGCGGATCGTCGCCTGCTTCTTCGCAGCGCGGATGAAACGCGCAGCCCGGCGGCCGGTCGCGCGGCGTGGGGACTTCGCCCGGAATGACGTGCAGGCGCAGTCGCTGCGGCTGACGAACGGCTCGGTGCGCCGCTGGCGGCAGGCTGCGCAGCAATGCGCGCGAATACGGGTGGCTGGGCGAACCGATCAGCGCCGCGGTGGGGCCGGTCTCGACCACGCGTCCGGCGTACATCACCGCCGTCTGATGCGCGAATTCCGCTACGACGGCCAGATCATGGGTGATAAAGAGGATGCCCAGGCCGCTTGCCTGCTGGCGTTCGCGCAGGACTGCGAGAATCTGCGCCTGCACGGTGACATCGAGCGCGGTCGTGGGTTCGTCGGCGATCAGCAGTTGCGGTTCGCACGCCAGCGCCAGCGCGATCATGACGCGTTGGCGCATTCCGCCGGAGAGCTGGTGGGGATACGCGTCGGCGCGCGCCTTCGCGTCGGGGATGCCGACCTGCTCGAGCAGCGCCACGGCGCGCGACCGGGCGCGCCGGCGCGCCATTCCACGGTGAAAACGCAGCGGCTGTGCGATCTGCTCGGCGACGGTCATCAGCGGGTTGAGGCTGGTCATCGGCTCCTGAAAGATCATGGCGATGCGTGTGCCGCGCAGCGCCCGCAGCCGGTCAGCGGGCAGTTGGGCGAGATCGACGCCGTCGAAGCCGATGCGACCTGCGGTGCGCGAGACGCCGTCGGGCAGCAAACCGGTGATTGCCAGCGCGGAGAGGCTTTTGCCGCTGGCGGACTCGCCGACCAGCGCCAGCGTCTGCCCGGAGTGCAGTGAGAATGACGCGGACTCGACGAGTCGCGTGCCGTCGCGGGTCGCGAGCTGCAGGCCTTGCACATCGAGCAGCATGGGCGAATCCGTTGCGGCGCGGGCGAGTTGTCGCAGCGCACGCGGTCTGTACCATAGACGATCCGCGCCAGCGCGCGTCGGCGAGCAGTGGATGCAGGAATACCGACTGATCGTCTTCGTCGATTCGGAACCCGAGCCTTTCGGGACACGCCGATTCCGCGACGTGCGGGCGGCGCAGTCGCGCGTGGCGGCGGCGGTGCGCTACTTTTCCGCGGTGGGCGATGTTTCGGCGGTCGAGCTGCAGGCGCGGTGCGCGGCCGACAAGCCGGAACTCGATTGGCGGCCCACAAAACGCTGGGGTCCGGACGTCGTTGCGCGAATCCTGGCGGAGGACGCCGTCGCCGACTCGCCGCCATCGCCGGCGGCGTTTGCGGCGGCGGGCGGGCTACTCGTCGAGCGGCGGGTGGAGTCGGTTGCGGTCGACGCGCCCGCGGTGCGGGCGCAACATTCGGCCGTGGGTGTCGGCAACGGGAACGGAGTGAACGGGTCGGCTGCGGGACACGCGACGAACGGGCACCACGCCCACAACGGGAATGGAGCTCAAGCGGTGCGGGCCGTTGCGGCGCGAGTTCGTTCGCAGCCGGCGCCCAGTCGCCACCGGTCGGCGCGGCGAGCGCTGGCGGTGGCAGCGAGCTGCGTTGCGATGGCGGTGCTCGTGCTGCTGTGGCTGCGACACGACGGTCGCCCGATGGAAGCGCTCGCCAACGCGGCGCGCGGCGACCGACTGCGCCAACTGCCATTCGAAGCGACGGCCTTCCGGAAGTCGCAACCATCGATCGAAAAGACAGTTACATCGCCTGGCGGCAGCCTCTTCGGCGACGAGTAGGCGGACCTGGGATAGACTCACCCTGGTGTCAGGGGGCGCAAGCCCCTGGGCCGGCTACTGCGCAACCAAACGACAAGGAGATGACATGCTTCGTTCCATCTTGATTCTTGCCGCGGCCGGGTCGGTCGTGGCGTGGGCGGCGATCGCGCAGGACAAGCCGCAGTCCTGCGGCTCGAAGAGCGCTGCGTCGTGTGACAAGGGCGCGAAGAGCGCTGCGTCCTGCGACAAGAGTGCGAAGAGCGCCGCGACGTGCCAGAAATCGAACGTGACGCTGGCTGCTCATCAGGACAAGGCCGGCGCCGGGGAGTGTGGCGGCACGATGTCGGAAGCGTGCCAGAAGAAGCTGGCGGGCGCGGCGGCGACAATGCCGAAGCTGACCTATCGCGTGGCCGAGCAGGCGACCGAGTGCCCCGACCATGCGAAGCAGTTGGCGGCGGGCGACGAGGCGAAGATTCGCTACGTGGTCGGGTCGAAGGAATTCGTGGCGCGCGACGAGGCCGAGACCGAGTACTCGAAGGCGCTGGATGGTTTCCTGGCAGACGCTACCACGGTGAAGTACGGCGTGGGCGAGCAGACGCTGTGCTGCTCGAAGACGGCCGGCGAGCTGGCGACCAAGGAGAACAAGAAGATGGAATACCGGCTGGCGTCGTTCGCGTTTGCGGACGAAGCGCAGGCCGGCGCCGCCGCGAAACGCGCGAAAGATGCGGCGGACAAGGTCGCGATGAAGATGATGGTTGGCGAGTCGTGCTTCGAGTGTCCGGCGAGCGCTGCGGACGCGGCGAAGACGGCCGGCAAGACCGTTGAGTACGCGGTCGGCTCGATGCGCACGGCGTGTCAGAAGACGGCGAAGCTCGAGCTGGCGCGGGCGCGTGCGATGGCGGCGCTCGAAGAGCTGGCGCGGGCCTCGGCGACGTAATTCGCGAACAGCATCAACCGATTGAAACGATCCAACGGGGTCGCAGCGCTGAGAGGCACTGCGGCCCCGTTGTTCTTAGCGCTTATAGAACGTCCGCGAGCGGAGCGCGTACTTGCTCAGCTTGTTGCGCACGTGCAGCGCTTCAAGGATCAGCTCGATCGCGGCGGCGCGGACGGCCGGTGCGTCCAGCGGCGGAGCGCTTGCGTGATCGGCGCTGCTGACGGCTGAACGCGCGGCGGGCGACGCCGCAGCCGGGGCTGCGAGCGCGGCACGGTTCAACTTGTCGGCGGCGGGGATCAGACCGTCGAATCGTTGGGCGGCTGCGACCAGCGCGGCCGCGTCGACATTGTCGCCGACTTCGATGCTGGCTTTCCCGCCGACGAACTGCGTCGCCAGCGATTCGATCTGCTCAGCGGTGAGGTGCGGTTCGGAGACGTTTTTCAGCGCTTCGCCGACCAGCGCGCGGATCAGCTTCTCCTCGGCCTCCTCGGACTCGGCCAGCAGCAGCTCGATCTTGCCGCGGCAGGCGGCGGGCAGCGCGTCGAGGTCGCTGATGCGCGGCACGATGGCGTTCTCACGCAGCGTCACCGCGCGGCGCTCGGCGCTCGCAACGACGGCCTCGAGCGCGGCGATGCTGGTGCGGACCGACACGCCGGATTGCTGATTCACATGCGGGCTGCAGCGTGCGAGGCGCACCGTCTCCTCGACGATCTCGTGCACATAGGGGAGCAGCATGACCGGCAGCGCGTCGGGGCCGCGGTCGAGGCGCGCCTGGGCGCGGGTGATGCGCATCGCGTCGTCGGCGGTGAGCGGGTAGTGCGTGCGGATGACGGAGCCGATGCGGTCCTTCAGCGGCGTGACGATGCGGCCGCGGTTGGTGTAGTCCTCGGGGTTGGCGCTGAAGACCAGCACGAGGTCGAGATTCAGGCGCACCGGGTAGCCGCGAATCTGCACGTCGCGTTCCTCGAGCACGTTGAACAGGCCGACCTGAATGCGCGGCGCCAGATCGGGCAGCTCGTTGATCGCGAAGATGCCGCGGTTGCTGCGCGGCACGAGGCCGAAGTGCATCGTGGATTCGTCGGCAAGATAGCGGCCTTCGGCGTGCTTGATCAGATCGACTTCGCCCAGCAGGTCGGCGATGGTGACGTCGGGCGTGGCGAGCTTCTCGTGGTAGCGCTCGTCGCGGTGAATCCAGCGGATGGGCGTGTCGTCGCCGTGAATTTCGATCGCGCGGCGCGTGGCGCGAAGCGCGGGTTGCAGAGGGTCGTCCCACAACTCAACGCCGCTGACGACGGGCGTCCACTCGTCGAGCAGTTGCGGGAGGCTGCGGAGGATGCGGGTCTTGGCCTGGCCGCGCAGGCCCAGCAGCAGGATGTCCTGCTGCGCGAGGATGGCGTTGACCAGTTCGGGCACGACGCTGTCGTCGTAGCCGACCAGGCCGGAGAAGACGGGCGTGCCGCCGCGCAGCCGGTTGAGCAGGTTTTCGCGCATTTCCGCTTTGACGGAGCGCGAACGCCAATCAGCGCGGCGCAGTTCGCCCACGGTTCGGATTTCGGGAGCTTGCATGAGCACTCACCCTCGCAGGGTCGGCGGATGGTAGGCGCGCCGCGCGGGGTGAGGCGGCGCGCGAAACGGCCGCGGCGTCGCCGAGCGCCGCGGCCAGGGCTATCGGCAGGCAGTCGCCGCGTCAGGCGGTCGCCGGACGCGCGATGCGCCGGTCGTCGACGACGTCGCGGGCCCGCAGCAGCAACAGCGGAGCGGCGACGGCGATCGAGGAATACGACCCGGTCACCACGCCGATCAGCATGCAGTACGCGAAGCCGCGCGTGCTGGCGCCGCCGAAGATGTAGAGCGCGAGCAGCACCAGGAACACCGTTCCGGCGGTGAGCAAGGTTCGCGACATGGTCTGGTTGACGGCGTCGTTGATGAGCTGTGGCGACACGACGCCGAGCCGGCCGCGCATCTCGCGGATGCGATCGAAGATGACGATGGTGTCGTTGATCGAGTAGCCGATGATCGTGAGGATCGCGGCGATGATCGTCATGTCGATCTTGAAGTCGTCGATCAGCAGGGCGCGACCGAGCAGCGTGGGCAGCCAGCCGGCGATGCCGACGAACGACAGAGCCACGCACACGTCGTGGACGAGCGCCGTGACGCCCGCGAACCCGTAGATGGGACGTCCGAAGCGCACCCAGAGATACGCGATGATCATGCCCCACGAAAGCAGCAGCGCGATGAGCGCCCGCTGTTTGGCCTGCGCGGCGATCTGCGGCTTGAACTGCGTGACCTTGCGCAGGGTCTGCTCACGGCTGAGCGTGGTCGTGGCGAGCGACAGCTCCTTGGCGCCGACTTCGCCCTTCCAAAGCTCAGCGTCTTCGGCGTAGGGGTGATCCTCGGCGGAGACGGCGATCGCGACGCGTGAGAACGTCGCGGTACCCGTTTCGTCGGCGCCGGAGGGCACGAGACCGAAGACCTCGGTGCGGCGGAAAGGCAGGTCCTGGAAATCGGGTTGCAGCCGCATGTTGCGCAAACGCGTGCGCAGCGTAGCCGCGGTCTGTGGCGGGTCGATGTTGTTGAACACGATCAACGCGCCGCCGAGGTAGTCGGTGAGCTCCGCGTCGACCTGCGGCGGTACGTCCGGCGCGACTTCGCTGAGGCGGCGCGTGGTGATCGGGAACGGCAGGTCGTCGCGGCCCTCGAAGGAGTATGCCAGGGCCGGCTGGATCTGAAGGTCGTCGCCGAGCGCGGTGGTCAGCGCGTATTGCACGAGGCGCTTGTTGGTTTCGGTGGTGGTGACGTTCCAGTAGCGGCCGCGAGCGGCGTCGCCGGACTCGATTACGGCGCCGATGTTGGAGCGCGCGATGTTGGCGCCGGCGAGCGGGGCGCTGTCGCCGGACTGATCGGCGAGGGCCACGATTGCGGCGCGGAGCGAATCGGCGGTGACTTCGGGTTTGACGCGGACGAGGATGGTGTCGTCGCCGCCGGTCAGTTGCACGCCGTCGCGTTCGAGCAGCTTGCCGGATTCGCCGTCTTCGAGGGGTTCGGCGATGAGCGCGGCGATGAGCTTGGGTTTCAGGCCGGGAACCGAGACGCGGAATGTGCCGGCTTGATCGGGTTCGGCGGCGACCTGCACGTCGGCCAACTTGCGGCCGGCGGATTCAATCTCGCCGCCCGCGGTGGCGAGGGCGCGGCGGATCGATTCGTCGTTGTAGTTCGGCACGGCGGCGGCGCGCAGCTCAATCTCGGCGTTGACGCCGCCGAGGAACTCGACGTCGAAGGTGTCGCGCTGGCCGCGCATGACGAGCAGCCCGAGGCCGACGACGTTCAGGATGATGGAGGCCGGCACGAAGAAATGACGCATGCCGTACCAGTCGATGGTCGGCGTCGGGATGAGGCGCAGCATCTTGAGGTCGGTGACGAGCCGGTATTTCAGCAGTACGCCGAAAAAGGTCTTGGTGACGAAGACGGCGGTGAAGAGGTTGAGCGCGACGCCCCAGCCGAGCGTGAGGCCGAAGCCCTTGATTTCCTCGCTGCCGGCGTAGTAGAGGATGACGCAGGTCAGGAGTGTGGTGAGGTTGGAGTCGAGGATGGTGGAGAGGGCCTTGTCGTAGCCGTTCTTGATGATCATGCGGAGCGATGCCCCGCGCTCTTTTTCCTCGCGCATGCGTTCGTAGATGAGCACGTTGGCGTCGACCGCCATGCCGATGCCGAGGATGATGCCGGCGATGCCGGGCAGATTGAAGCGTGCGCCGATCATGGCCAGCACGGCGAGCGTGAAGAGCAGGTTGAGCATCATGGCGACGTTGGCGATCATGCCGCTGACGCCGTAGTAGACCGCCATGGCGAGGAACGTGAGGGCCAGGCCGATCAAGCCGGCGCGGAGAGCCTGGTTGAGGTTGGTTTGGCCGAGGCTGGAGCCGATGGTGCGCTCGCTGATGGGGGTGTCTTTCAGGCGTGCGGGCAGGGCGCCCGCCTGCATGGTCTGGATCAGGTAGTAGAGCTTCTCGTTTGAGAAATCGCCCATGATGATGCCGCTGCTGCCGATGCGCTGATTGATGTTGGCGGCGGAATAGGCGATGTCGTCGAGCAGTATGCAAAGCTGACGGCTTACGTTTGCGCCGGTCAGATCAGAGAAGGCGTTGCCGCCGATCTGGTCGAGCTCGAAGGAGACGGCGCGGCGGCCGCGGTCGTCGCGCGTGACGCCGGCGCGGGTCAGTTTCCAGTTCGGGCCGCCGTTGCGCTGGCCGAGCAGGCCGAAATCGCGTTCGCGGTGGCTGAGCACGTACCACTGGTTGTTGTGCTTGTCGATGACGTGCAGGCGGGCGCTGAGCGGGTTAAAGGTGTTGAGCTCGGCGGCGGACTTCAGATCGAGGAAGGCCACCGGGTTGTCGACGCGGAACCACTGGAACGTGTCGCCGGGCTGCGGACGCGGCCCGAAGTCGGCGAGTTGCTTGCGGTAGCGGTCGTATTGCGTGGGATTCTCGGGACCCGGGTCGGCGAGGATGCGGAATTCCAGCACGCCGGCGCCGCGGATCAGGCGGCGCAGGTCGGCCGGGCCTTCCAGCTTGGCGCGCTTGGCACGCCAGGCCGCATGTCGCGCGACGACTTCGTCCACCGCGGCGGCGAGCGTCGGATACTTGGCCTTGATCTCGGAGAGGTTCTGCTCGCGCGCGGGGGAGCCGGGGTCCATCTCCATGATGTCGACGAAGCGCTGCGGATCGAGGTTCAGCTCGCGCACGGCGTCGATGGCGTCTTCGAGGCCTTCCGTCGCGTTGCGGACCGCGATGCGCGGATCGACCGCGGGCTGCGAAGCGCCCTCGGCCGGCTGGCCGGCCGCGACGGCGCGCGCGGCTTGCAGGGCGTCGGCGGCTTCGGCCGCTTTCTGCAGCAACTCCTGCCGCTGCGGAGAGTTCTCGGCGAGCCGCGCGATTTCGGCGGCGCGCTGCTCGGGCGCGGCGTACATCATGCGTTCGATGGCGCTGCGCTCCATGTTGTGCGCGAACAGCTCTTCCTGGGCCTTGAGGTAAGCCTCGCGAAGGGCCTCGTTCTCGGCGGGCGGCAGCGGCATCCGCACTTCGAGGCGGTTCTTGCCGTGCACGAACCACTGCAGGTCGAACACGCCCTGCGGGTCGACGCGCCGCTGAAGCAGGCGCTTCATTTCCTCGGCGATGTTCTCGTTCTGGTAGTTCGGGTCTTCTTCGATCTCGAAGATCATCGAGACGCCGCCGGCGATGTCGAGGCCGGGGCGCAGCCGGGTTTGCGGCGGGATGATCATGAGAGCGGCCAGGAGGATCGACGCGCCGATCAGCAGCAGACGCTGCAAAAGGTTCTTCTCAATCATGACAGCCGTGGCTCCGAAAGGACCGGGTGCAGCTCACACATTCCACGCAGTGCAGCGCGCCAGGCCGGCGCGCCCGCACAAAATCGACCGACAGTCAGGCGGTCGGCGGGCCGGTGCGCAGAATGGGACGGATGCAGGTGGGTTGCGGTCGCCGCCGCAGGGCCGCGGCAGGTGCGTTCACTGCGGGCAGCGCGGCGCAGAATTCGTTCAGCAATCCGACATCGAAACGGCCGTCGTCGTGCGGCGAAGGCTCGAGCGGAATGAACTTTCGCCCTGAGGCCGTGCGCGATTCGAGTTCGCAAGCGCCGCGCGGCGGCGCGAGATCGGGCAGGGTCGCGGAGAGCGTGAGCGGCGGGGTACGTTCAGGATCGGTCGCACGTTCGGAGTCGGCGGCCTCGGCTGCCGTGCGCGCGAGCGCACGCTCGGAGTGCTGCGCGGCATGCAGTGCGACCAGACCGAGGGCGCAAGCCAAACGCGGCAGCAGCGCTCTGGTTGAACAATCCGCCATCCAGAAATTCGCCCCGGCGAGCGGCTGTGTGACGCCGCGCGCACGCCCAAACGGGGAAGTCTATGCGGAACCGCGATTTCCGCAACCCGCGGCCGCGAGGGCGGCTTCGGTCGCGGCGATTACGGCGGGAACTACCGCGTCCCACGTGCCGGGCGGACGCGCGCCTGCCGCGCGGGCGTGTCCGCCGCCGCCGAACGTTCGGGCGAGCGCGGCGACGTCGAGCGTGTGGCGGCTGCGGAAATTCACCCGCATCGCGCCGTCCGGACGCTCGACAAACAGCAGCAGCGCTTCGAGTCCGGCGAGTCGGTTCGCTTCGTTCACGAGGTCCTCGGTCGCGGATTCATCGGCGCCGGCGGCGAGGAAGTCTGTCGCACGCAGTTGCAGGACGGCCAGGCGCCCATCGGCCCGCAGTTCGAGGTTCGAGAACATGCGCGCAACGAGGCGCAACCGCGGCAGCGCGTCGTTCTGATAGAGCTGCTCGTACAGTTCGCTCGGATGGACGCCGTGCGCGATCAACCTCGACGCCGCGGCGAACACGCGCGCGTCGGCATTGGAGTGACGGAACCAGCCGGTGTCGGTGGCGATGCCGACGAACAGCGCGAGAGCGACTTCGGGGCGCCAGGCCGTCGATCCGAGTCGGGTTTCGAGCCACTCCGTGACCAGCAGGCTAGCCGCGCCGGCGGATTCATCAATCCACACGAGATCGCCGGGGCGCTCCGCTATCGGGTCGCGTGTGCGGTGATGATCGACGACGAGAATGGGCGGAGCGGTCGGGAGGCAGTCGGCGGCGGGCGTGAGCTGCGCGGAGGCGCAGGTGTCGACGATCGCGACGCCGTCGAAGGCGTCCTGGGCTCGGCCTTGTTTCAGGGTGTCGCGATGCGCGTCGGTCCATTGGGTCCACCGGGCCGCGCTGCGCAGAAACTCGTAGCGCGCGGGCAGCGGATCGAAAAGCGCCACTTCCGCGAGCGCGCCGGCCGATTCCGCGGCGTGCGCGATGCCTGCCGCCGCGCCGAGGGCGTCGCCGTCGGGTCGCGCGTGCGTGAGCACGATGACGCGCCGGCGGCCGCGCAGCCAACCGTCGAGATCGGGGCGGTTCGTCATTTGGCGGACCGCCGGGCGCGGGCGGGCGCGCGGTATTCGACCACGACCGCCGAGCGCATTCCGCCGCGCGGGGTCCAGCGTGACTCGATGCGGAGCGCGCGCGGTTTGAGGCAGGCGACGAGGTCGTCGAGGATGCGGTTGGTGACGGCCTCGTAGAAGATGCCCTGCGTGCGGAACGATTGCAGGTAGAACTTGAGGCTCTTGAGTTCGACACAGACCCGATCGGGCACGTACTCGATGATGATCCTGCCGAAGTCGGGTTGGCCCGTCTTCGGGCAGAGGCTGGTGAATTCCGGCGCGACGTGGCGGATGCTGTACTCGCGGCCGGGAGCGGGATTCGCGAACGTCTCGAGCGGGTTCGTCTGTTTCATGGCGAAGCTATGATATTGGCGACGGCGTCCGAACGCCCGTGGAGTGCGAAGCATGCCCTGGGTTGAAAATCGTTTCGAGGACGGCCTGATCGTCACCAGCCTGGATTGGGCGATCAACTGGGCACGCAGCAACTCGATCTGGCCGATGACGTTCGGTCTCGCGTGCTGCGCCATCGAGATGATGGCGACGGGCGCCAGCCGCTTCGACATGGATCGCTTCGGCGCCGGCGCGTTTCGCGCGACGCCGCGGCAGGCCGACCTGATGATCGTCGCGGGCACGGTGACCTACAAGATGGCGGAGCGGGTTCGGCGGCTCTACAACCAGATGCCCGAGCCCAAGTACGTGATGGCGATGGGCGCATGCACGATTGGCGGCGGTCCGTATTTCAAGCACGGCTACCACGTCGTGAAGGGCGTGGACCTGGTGGTGCCGGTCGATGTGTACGTGCCGGGCTGTCCGCCGCGCCCGGAAGCGCTGCTCGAAGGCCTGATGCGGCTTCAGGACAAGATTCTGCATCAGACAATCGCGCGCGATGCGAATTCGGCGGGCGGCACGCCGCTGCCGGTGGTGAGTTGACCGCGCGGCGCGTTGCGTTCTGCCTAGCGCACGCAAATAGCGTGGTTTGCATGTGCCCGCTCTGCAAAACCGCGGGGTATTACCAGCGGCGCTAGCGCATGATCCAGCGTTCGCTCTCAAGCTGCGGCTCGACGCGGCCGCGCAACTGCTCCGACGCAGGCAGAACGTAGCGCAGCTCAAGCGTCTTGCGAATGGTGAACATGCGCGGGTTGTCGAGCACGCGGCGGCGCACCGTGCGGCCTTCGGGGGTTGCCGCCTCGATCTCGGATTCCTCGGGACGCTGCGGGTCGAACGCCGGATTGCGCTCGAGCCGCGCCTCGCCTGACAGCCCCGAGACATAGACGGTGAAGCGGCTGGGGCCGACATCGGCGTTGCGCCAGATGGCGACTGACTGCCGCTGGTAATCCATGCCGGCCGACAGATCGCCGATGGCACGCGTCGGGTGCATGAGGTCGGGGTGGGTCCGCGCGTGCCGGGCGCGGATGGCATCGAAGACGCGTGCGGGGATGCCGGAGTCGGTCGTGAAGACGCGCAGGTCTTCGGTGACCAGCTCGAACGTGGGGTGGAACGGCTGCGTCGAGCCGCTGGTGTTTACGACGGAATAGAGCATGTACCAGAAGACTTCGTCGCGACCGCCGACATTGAGCAGGATGCGGCGCGGCGCGACGTAGGCGAGTTCCATCTCCCAGGCGACGGGCCGCGGCGACGGCGCAGGGCCGACGCCGACATCGCCCGCGGATTGCGCCGGGCACCAGGTTACGGCCAGCGATGCGAACAGCAGAGCGTACATCACAGTCCTCCCGTCGGCTGCAGCGAGCAACCGCCGGACGCGTTGTCATCCACCGTGCGCGGCGCGCACCATTTCGCTCGCGGTGTTTCCGGGCAGGTTGAGCGCTCCCAGAGCCTGCGAGGCGGCGGTCTTGAGCGGCATGCCGGCCGAATCGGAACGGACCACGCCGAGCAGCCCCTGAATCTGATCGGCGAGCAGTTGGCTGCCGTGTCGCTTCGCGGATTCCGCGAGCGCCGCAAACATCGCCACGCGAATCGCTTCATCCTCGCCGTCGGCGAGCGCCACCTTGGCGACAGCCGCCTGGGCCGAGGGGGACTTCAGGAAGCCGAGCACCTGAGCCGCAGTGACACGCAGCGCCGGATCGGCCGCGCCCAGAGCGTTCACCAGCGCCGGCTCGAGGCTGTCGAGCGGGAACAGCGCGTTCGCGGTGACGGCGAGCCCCAGCAGCACCTGAGCCGATTCGAGCGCGAGCGATGCGCCCAGTTCCGGCGTGATCGGCGTTGCGCCGGACGAACGCGACACCATGTTGATCGCGGTGGCGAGCGCATCGGGATCGACCGCGGGCGGAATCTCACGAACGCGTGCGTTGGCGCGCTGAAGGGCACGCACCGCCGCGGCATCGCCGGGCTTGGCGATGACGAGCACGGGCGTCGATGCGAACTGGAACTCGGTGTGCAGTTGCTGCAGCGCGTCTGCAATCACCGGACCCGTCAGGTCGGAAGCCAGCACGATCAGATCGAGGCCGGGCAGGTCGGCTCGCGCCTGCTTCATGCCGTCGAAGAAGGACGTAGCGACGACGGTTTCGTAGCCGGCGGCCCGCAGGGCTGCGGCCACCTGGTTGGCGATTTCCGCGCTTGGCTCGACGACCAGCGCGTTCTTGGCGCCGCCGTGGAGCGTCAGCGCCTCGCCCAGGACGGGCAGCAGGTTTTGATCGCCGCGGAACTTCTGCTGCGGCATCGCGGCGGCCAGCGCCAGAGCAGCGCGGATGCGGACGACGCGATCGGGGAAGCTCAGGGCTTCGGCAAGCGGCTGACGCCCGCCCGCCTCGCCGGTCAGCGCGGCCGGACCCGCGGTGTTCCGCAGCGACGCGATCAGGCCGGCGGCGACGGCGGCGTCCTTGTCCTCGATGGCCAACAGCAGAGCCGCCAGGCAGTATTCCGGTCCCGCCGACTGCGCGAAGTAGGCCGCGGACGGGAAACCGGCGGGACGCGTCGCATCGGATGCGCCATCGGGTAGCTGTGACTCGCGCCGCAGGTTCGCGGCAACCCACAAGGCGAGCGCGGGCTTCATTTCCGGGTTGATCAACAGCGCCTCTTCGCAGGCGCGCATGCACATGACTTCATCGAAGATCGCGGTGGGCACCTGCTTGTTCTGCAGCAGACCCTCCCGCCAGTACCAGACGTTCGCGACGTCGAGTCGCGCGTCCGCGGCGAGCGACGGCTGGTTGTCGTAGTACGCGCGGCCGAGCTGATAGAACGCCATGTCCGGCGTGAGCTTCGTATCGACCGACACGCCCAGCGCGCCCAGCGAGGCGAGCCCCTTTTCGGCAGCGGCTCGCAGATCGCCCGGCGTCTGCTGATCGTCGCGCAGCCGAACCAGATAAGGCACGGACTGCCAGTAAGGAATCTGTGCCAGCAAGTCGATCACCGCGCGGCGCGTCGACGCGTCGTCGGCTTTCAGCGCCTGAACCAGCGGGTTCAGCGCGCCGCGGTCGAGCTGCGGCAGGGACTTCATGATGGGCGTCGTGAGTTCCGGTTTCGACGAATCGCGCAGCGCCTGGATCATGAACGGCACGGCGTATTCGCCGGACTCGCGCAGGCGAGCCGTGGCGTTGTCGAAGGCGCGAGGCGGACCAGCGAGCCGCGCGATGTTCTGCTGCACGCGGAGCGGATCAGCCTTGATGCGTCGCTCGCCTTCGGCGATGACGCGCAGAACCTCGCGCGCCGAGTCGCCCATCACCGGGTTGTCGATGAGATCGACCATGAGCTGTTCGCGCCGCGGCATGCGCTGCGTGAATTCGAGCAGCGCGATCGGGTCGGGGGCGGCGACGATCAGCGCGCTGAGATTCGCGCCGGCGACGTCGAAGCGCCCGATCGATGCGAAGTACCAGCCATCATCGGCCTGGTTCAACTGCTCGCGGCCGGCGGCGAGCAGGGCGGCGATTTTGCCGCCGTTCTCGCTGAGCTTGCCGGTCGCCGCGTCCTGATCGAGCAGGATGATGCCGCCGGGGCTTTCGTTCCGGGCGACGGAGCGCGACTCGAGCAGGGCCATCCGCAGCGCCGAGGGCTCGCCCGCGAGCAACTCGCCGAAGGCGGTCTCGGCGGCGGCCGCGTCACCGTTGACGAGCGCGGTGAGCGCCGTCTGCCAGTGTCTGGCGGCTGTCGCGGACGCGCCGTCGATGAACCCGTCGTCGCCGGTCTGGGCGAGTGCGGGGCCGACTAGCGCAAGAACAGGGAGCACCGCGAGGCAGGCGAGCCGAGCGGTCGAAGGCATAACCACCTCCCAAAGAGTGCGGAAACGGCACGGTCGGACGCGGCGGGATGCCAAGCGGTCGCCGTAGGTCGCGCGGAATTATGAAAGAGCCACGAATCCTTTTCAACCCGACGCACAAGTTCGGGCGAAATCGTTTGCTCGGGTTCAGACGGGTTGCCGTCTCTCCGAAGGTCGCTGTTTGACCTGCGGCGTTGCGACGGGTACTCTACCCGGCTCGGATCAAGCATCCGAATTGGGCCGACAGCAGGATAGACGGAGCAGGCGTCATGGCTCGCAGGTGCGCGTTCACAGGCAAAGAGACGGTCTTCGGCAACCAGATCACGCGGCGCGGCAAGGCCAAGTACCTGGGCGGCGTCGGTCGCAAGGTCACCGGCATTACGCGGCGGCGCTTCAAGCCGAACGTGCAGAAGGTCCGCGCCCTGATCGACGGCAAGATCGTCCGCGTGCGCGTGTCCGCCAAGGCGCTGCGCAGCGGATTCATCATCAAGCCGCCGAAACGCGAAATTCCCGCGGCGGCGGATTGAGAGGAGCGCGGCAATGGCCGTGCCCATCGATGAAGCCATGGTTCGCCGCATCGCGCGGCTCTCGCGGCTGGAATTGAGCGAACCGGAAGCTCGGCTCTTCGCGTCGCAGCTTCACAACGTGCTTGCCTACGTCGAGCAGATCGGCGGAGTGGACACGACGGACGTGCCGCCGCTGGCGCACGCTCTGACGGTGACCAACGTGCTGCGCGACGACGAACCTCGCGGGGGACTGTCGTCGGTGCAGGCGCTTTCCAATGCACCGGACCGGGAAGGTGAGTTCTTTCGCGTGCCCGCCGTGCTGGACGACGGCGGAGTCGCGTAAGCGCCGCACGGCCGCCGAGCCGAAGGACCTGCCATGCCGCTCGACGCGACTGCGCGAGAGATTGCCGAAGCCGTCCGCTCGGGTCGGCGCTCGGCGGAGCAGATCTGCCGCGAGACGCTGGCCGACATTGAAGAGCGCGATCCGGCGTATTCGGCGTTTCTCGAACGAACGAGCGAATCCGCGCTGCAGCGCGCGGCGCAGATCGACAGCGCGGTGCGCGGCGGGACGCGGGTCGGAGCGCTGGCCGGCGTGCCGATCGCGATCAAGGACAACATCTGCACGCGGGCGGGTCACACGACCTGCGGCTCGCGCATCCTGCAGCACTATCGATCACCCTTTGACGCCACCGTGATCGAGCGAATCGAAGCTGCGGGCGGCGTGATCGTGGGCAAGACGAACCTCGACGAATTCGCGATGGGTTCGTCGACGGAAAACAGCGGATTCGGGCCGACGCGCAACCCGTGGAACACTGACTGCGTGCCGGGCGGCTCCTCGGGCGGGTCGGCGGCGGCGGTTGCGGCGGGGCTGGCCGCGCTCGCACTCGGTTCGGATACCGGCGGGTCGGTGCGACAGCCGGCGGCGCTGTGCGGCGTCGTGGGCTTGAAACCGAGCTACGGGCGCGTGTCGCGCTACGGACTGGTCGCGTATGGGTCGAGCCTGGATCAGATCGGGCCGTTCGCGCGCGACGTGACGGACGCTGCGCTGCTGCTGCAGGTCATTGCGGGGCGCGACGCGAGTGATTCGACCAGCGTTTCGCGCGCGGTCGACGATTATCCCGCGGCGCTGGCGGATGAACCGGTGAGTGCGCTCGGTAGAACGCTGCGCATCGGCCTGCCGCGCGAGTTTTTCGCGGAAGGACTGGATGCGGAGGTGCGGGCGGCGGTCGAGGCGGCGCTCGAGGTGTATCGGGCGCGCGGCGCCCGGGTGGTCGAGGTCGGCCTTCCGCACGCGCTGTTTTCGGTCGCGGTGTACTACCTGGTCGCGACCGCCGAAGCGTCGAGCAATCTCGCGCGTTACGACGGCGTGCACTACGGCCATCGCGCGGCGGACACGGGCAACATTCTCGACCTGTACAGCCGGTCGCGCGAGCAGGGCTTCGGGCCCGAGGTGAAGCGGCGCATCATGCTTGGTACGTTCGCGCTGTCCGCGGGCTACGCCGAGCAATACTACTTGCGCGCGCTGAAAGTTCGCCGGCTGATTCACCGCGATTTCGAAGCCGCATTTCAACAGGCCGACGTGCTGATCTCTCCGACGTCGCCGACCGCGGCGTTTCGCTTCGGCGAGAAAACCGCCGACCCGCTGCAGATGTACCTGGCGGACATCTACACCATCGCGGCCAACCTGGCGGGCGTGCCGGCGGTGTCGATTCCGTGCGGCCAGACGCGGAGCGGCCTGCCGATCGGAATGCAGATCATGGCGCCCGCGTTCGAGGAAAGCCGAATGCTGCAGGCGGCGCGGCTGTTCGAGCGGGAGACCGACTGGCATTTGCGCCGACCGCCGATCCCCCGCGCGAGGTAACAGCCCGTCCGTTAGCTGCGGGCCCGCAGCAGGTCGCGGATCTCGCCGAGCAATTGCTGGTCGG
>CAYMBL010000028.1:0-48795 GCA_964388675.1 uncultured Planctomycetales bacterium | reverse complement strand
TCGGCGCCAAAACGACTGGGTGATCATGAGTTCCTCCGGAGTTGCCTCAATTGCTCCCGCTGAATCAGGGGCACGCTGCCCCAAACACCGACAGGCAGATGCCTAGATCTGACAGGTCGGCGTCGCCATCGAAATCCGCGTCTCCATCCTGATGCGCGAGGCCCGATTGGCCGTAACTCGCCAACAGCACGCCAAGGTCGCTCAGGTCTACATCGCAATCGGCGTCGAAATCCGCTTCGCCGTCCGCCGTTCCGCAGGACGGACCGCAAATCGACACGATGCCTGTGGTAAATCGCGCGTAATCGCCCGGCTTGAGGACGGTGCTCGCGATGCCGGGGTTCACGCTGTCCCAGGGATTGCCGGCGGCGATTCCCACGAACTCGTTGGCGCGAAAGCCGGTGTCCGCGTTGAGAAGCGTGGCGACGAAGTGCACCGCTCCGCCCGACGGCACTCCGACGTCAGCCAGCCGGATGGACAATTCCCGCTGGCCGGCGTCGCTCGCGTTCTGGTAGTAGCGCACATCCAGCCCGCCGAGGAAGTCGATGCCTGCGCCGCTGGTCGCGCCGTTGATCAGCGTGAGCTGCTCGTCGGCAAGATCGAACAGCGAGACCTGACCCGGCTCGAGCACGAGCGCGAAGTCTGCCAGAAAGCCGGGGGCGAAGAAGAGGTCGCTGCGCGCCGATGCGGTCTTAGCGCTCGCCGCGCGGCGCGCCCTGTCCGTCGTGTCGTCGAGAGTGTACGTCGATGGAAGGCCGTCCGGCGTGGTGTCGAGATAGACGACGATGGCGTATCCGCCGATATCCGGCAGCGCGGTCTGGCTGTCGAGTCCCAGGTACAGCGTGCCGTCGGCGCTGGAGTCCATGTACAGCGTCGAGGCATTGCCGAGAATGTTGAACAGCCCTGCATTGCGGCCGGAAAAACCGGCGGTGTATTCGTTCGCGACGATGGCGCCGTTGGTGGTCGGTACGCCGCCGCCTGCGTCCGCGGCTTCGGCCGCGGGCGTGCCCGGGTCGCTCGGCATGTAGATACGCACGTAGTCGATTTCGTGGTACTGCGGAAAGATCGTGCTGGCGTCGGGGTTGCCCGGCCACAGCCCGCCAACCGCCGTGTTGAGAATGACGTAGAACGGTTCTCGCGGCGGAGGGAGTGTGTTCACGGCGCGCAGGACGTCGTCGACGTACCAGCGGATCACATCCGGATCCCACTCGACGGCGAACGTGTGAAAATCAGCCGCGAAGTTGGGGCCGGCGAAACCCTCGGATTCGCTGATGACGTTCGGCCACGTGCCCTGATGCTGCGACATGTAGACGCGAGTAGGCTCGTGTCCGAGTAGCTCCATGATGTCGATTTCAGGCGGCCAGAACCCGCTAGCCGGCAACGTCCAGTGAGCCGGCCAGATGCCGCGCGTCGAAGGCAGCTTCGCGCGAACCTCGATGCGGCCGTATGCGGTCGCAAAGCGGTCAATGCTCTCGACCAGCCCGGACGTGTAGTTCCACGTCCCCCAGTTGCCGTTGCTGTCGTAGCCGCTGTAGCTGCGGCGCTGGCTGCGAAGCAAGAGTTTGCCGCCGCTCAGGTAGGCATCGTCGGGAGCGTAGTACTGAATCTCGGCATTCTTGATGAGGTGGAGGTCCTCGACGCGCCACTTGGCGGGGTCGATTGCGGAGCCGTCGAATTCGTCGCCCCAGACGAGTTGCCATTCGTCGCCGATGGGGTCGAGCGCGCCGAGTCCGACGTCTTCGATCAGAGCAGCGCCGCCGGCGTTGTTGAACTGCGAATAGACGAGAGCCGCGCGAACCTCGACCGTGCCCGCCGGAGCGGTCACCGTCAGGCTTCGCTCCAGCCAGGTGTTGGTCTGCGACGCGGAATCGAGCGCAAGGATTTCGTGCTCCGAGATCATCTCGGCCGTGCCGTATTCGCCGTCGACAGTGTTGTAGAACTCGATCTTCAGTACGAGTCGATTGGCGCCGGAAACCGCGTCGCCCGAGTTGTGACGCACATAGATGCTGGCGACCCACGCTTGACCCGCCGTCGCGGGCAGGCTCTGGAACGCGCCGGAGTAGTTCGCCGCGCCGTTGTAGCCGCCGAAGACCTTGAGCGACTGCGTGCCGGTTCGGGCCGTGACACTCGTCGTCGCGACGTTGTTGCTGACGTTGTTGAATGCGACCCAGCTTGCGGGCGTGCCGCCATTGGCATCAAAGCTGGCGTTATCGAGTCCCTGGGCGGCAGCGGCGCGCCCCGCGGCGGCGAGCAGCGCACACGACAGCAGTGCGCTTTGACTGGCGATCCGCCGAAAGATGCTCATTCCGCTGCTCCCTTCCTATGTCCGGCTAGCGCGGCTGAACTGCAGCCGCCGCGCCGGAGGTTAGTCACATCCCGGCGAATACGGCGAAATCCGAACGCGCGGCGAGTAGTCCGACGGCAGGCCGTCCGCTCCGAATTTCACCGGCCGCGCGGTTCCGCCGTGCATGTCGGCGAACAGCACGTTGAGCGATCCGTTCGGGTGACGAGTGGTCGGCATGCGTGCCTTGTGGAACTGCTGGAAATCGCCCAGGTAGGGGCCTTCCGCCTGCGCGCTCAGGACCAGGTTCGCGAAGCCGGTGATGGAGTCCTGAACGTCGTCGCGGCCGGCCTCGAAGATCAAGCCCACGTCGCCCGGGCGCTCGATCTTGTCGAGCTGCCCCTGCAAGCGCTGACCCAGCCGGTTTCCGCCGCACGCCGACGTCGGCGGATAGCCGAACTCGCCCTTGCACTCGGTGCAGGAGCCGTCGCTGCCGTAGATCGCGCGGAAGCAGGCGGGAAACCCGCGGCTCTCGGATGTCTCCGCGCCGGCGATGTCTTCGTTCACGCCGAAGCTGAGGTAACCCCAGTAGGCCATGTCGGTACTGCTGGTGACCGGGTCGGCGGGGTCGCCGGTGCCGCGGAGTCCGTCGTTGCTCGATCCCTTGTTACGCGGATAGAAGGGCGACGCGATCTGCACGCGATCGGACGGACAGAGGAACAAGTCGGTCTGTTTCTTGATGAGGTCCTTCTTGGCGACTGCCTGGTCGTAGCTCGTGGCGCGCACGCCCCAATCCCAGTTGTCGCTGCCGGCATATCCGGCCCAGCGCGAGAGCGCGGTCGGCCACGCGAGCAACTCGCCGCCGTCGCCGTAGTCGAAAAGCGACCGGCTCGGGTCGGCCTTGTTGACGCCGGTCTCGTCGGTGACGAGCGGGAAGCGGCCTTCGCTCATCGCGGCGTTCATGCCCGCCTGGCCGATGCTCCGCACATTCGCGAGGCACTTGACCATGCGGCTGCGCTCTTTGGCGGCATTGAGAGAGGGCAGCAGAATCGAGATCAGCAAAGCGATGATGGCAACGACGACGAGCAGTTCGATCAGCGTGAAGGCGGCGCGCGAGCGGCGGCCGCAGCTCGCTGATTCCTGGAATGCGCTCATTGCGGTCTCCTGATTTCGCGGCGCGGGGCCGGAACTGGGGTAGGGAGGTGCGTCGACGCGCCACTTGCAGCCGTGGGAGCCGGCCCGGTGGAGCGGTTGATCTCGAAGAAGGTCGGGACGATGCGGCGGAACGATTCGCCGCTTGTGCCGCGAGTGAGCCAGCGCGCGGCGTTAACGCCCAGCAGCGAAGCGTCCTGGCAGACTGCGGTCAGCGTCGGATGGACCGCCAGCCGCATGTCGGTGTCGTCGAATCCGACGATGGAAAGGTCGTCGGGAATCCGGACGCCAAGCTCGTGTGCCCGCTTGACGGCGCCGATCGCCAACACGGGATCGGCGAAAAAGATCGCGGTCGGCGGCGCGTTCAGGCTCTGGAGCATCGTGATGACGGTTGCGCCGCCGGCGAGCGAGCTCGGTTGGCGGCAGATGTAGCGGGCATCGGGTGCGATTCCCGCAGCGTCGAGCGCCGAGCGGTACGCCTCGAGGCGGTCGAAGTGGTCGCGGTCGGGCACGTTGTGCATCGCGAATGCGATGCGCCGGTGACCCAGCGCCAGGAGATATTCAATCGCACGCTGGCTTTCGGCCTTCGAGTCGGCGTCGATGTAGTTGACGTTCTCGCGGTCGAAGCGCTCGCTGATGACGACGTGCGGAACACCTTCGTCGGCGATGCGCTCGCAGAGGTCGCGGGTGGCGTCGGCGGTTCGCAGGATCACGCCGCTGACGCCCTTGCGACGGAAATAGTGGGTGTAGGTCTCGTTGGCGCGCTTTTCGCGAGCCATGTTGAGGACGACCACGTCGTGCTGCGCCTCTTCGCAGGCACGGACGACGCCGTCGAATACCGCGGCGTCAAATGGGTGGGCGAGCGTTCGCTGCTGGGTGTAAGCGAAGCCGATCAGCGCTGCGCCGATCGCGCCAACGCCGCTTCGCTCCTTGCGATACCCAACGCGCTCCGCGGCGGAGAGCACGGCATTGCGCGTCGACGGTTTGACGACGGGGTCGTTGTTAAGGACCCGCGAAACCGTAGCGATCGAAACGCCGGCCGCTTCTGCGATCACTCGAACGGACGCCATGGTGCGGCTCCGCAATGATACAGAACGTTACATAGATGCGAGATAGTTTGTAACGGAGAGCGGCGGCCGACGTCAAGAGAATCTGTGGAAATGCTGAAAATTTCAATAAATTCGGGCGAGCGGGCGATGCCGGCACTGAATGTAACGTTACAGAAATAGCGGTCGGGCGGGTCGTGCCGGGTTGTGAATCGAGCTCCTGATTCGGATGGCGTCAGAGCATCGCGCGCAAAGAGAAGGACGCCGCGCGAAGTCGCGAGGCGTCCCTGGTCTCATGCACTTGGGCGATCGTCAGTCGAGGCGCGAAACCTAGCGACGACGGATCGCGAAGATGCCGCCGAGCGCGAGCAGCGCCAGCGAAGCGGGCTCCGGAACGTTGGTCGAGCCGGGCGTCATGTCGAAGATGTCGCCAACGAACGCGCCGCTGGAGTTGATGGTCTCGAGCGTGTCGTTCGGGAACGGACCCGGCGCGGTGCCGAGCACGTCGAACGCCAGGCGGGTGCTGCCGTTGACGGCGAAGGCATCCGGTCCGAAGGTCGTCTGCGGGAACGCCGTGCCGCCGAGGGCCGCGCCGTAGCCGAAGTTCGACACTCCGTCGTCTTCGAGGATCGAAACCGCGTCAACGACGCTGGTCCAGGGCAGAGCGACGTCGATGACGCCGTCGTTGTCCGTGTCGAGGTCGGCGCCGATCGAGCCGGTCCAACCCGACACGATCGCCATGGTCAAGCTGCCGTTCTCGATGTCAGGGCTGAAGTCCGCCACGTTCAGCGTGGTGGCGGGGTCGGGCGCCGGCGACAGGACGGTCGCCGAGTCGCGCCACAGCAGCAGGCCGTTGGTGCCGGTGCTGAGCGAACCGAGGCTCAGCGCCTGGTCGACCGCGCCCGCGGCGGTGCTGTCGCCGTCGATCATGATCAGCGTAAGACCCGCGAGGCTGTAGCTCGGGGTCGTGCTGCGCAGCTCGATGAACTCGCCGCCCTGATCGGTACCCGGCACGTTCGCGAGGTACTCGTTGATCCGAACCTGCGCGGCAGCCGAGCCGCACAATGTGAGCGCAATGGCGCTCGCCAGAAATTGACGCATTCCATCTCCTCCACTGTCCTGTGACGTCAAACAAACCGGTCCGCACCGCGAACCGTCTCCGGCGGCAGTGTAGCAGAATGTACGTCAAGAGATTGTTAAGGCACGGGTGAATTGTCAGGCAGCGGACAATTTGCGGTAACGCATTTTAGAGTCGATAGTTACATCGGATTCCGGCATGCGGCGCCGCGACGTCGCGCGCTACCAGGGTTCGATGCGCTGCCACGAACCTGGCGCGATCGTGAAAGCGGTCACGAACCCATAGCCGACGGGTGGCGTGTCGACGATCGTGGGATCGTGTGAGATCACGACCGCGTCCTTGACCGAGGTCGTGCCGCCGACGAGGCAGGCTCCGTTCAACCGCGACGTGTCGGTCGCCGCGAGGCCGCCGGTAACGTGGACAAAGCCCTTGATCTCGCTGGGGTAGCTGTCGGTCGTGTCGGTGTCGGTCACGCCGACATACGGCGCCCCCGGGGGATTCAGATTAATGCCCACGTTGGCTTCGCTGAGCAACCCGGCGCCGCCGTCGAACGCCCAGCACGCGTCGCCGTCGATAATCAGCGCCGGGTAGTCCTCGCGGAAATTCTCGATCAGGACGCCGTCGGTGATTGTCAGCTTGTGCCCGTTGGTACGGACGACCAGCGTTCCCCGAACGCGCGCGTTGTTCAGGGTGGAGGATGACTGTAGATCCCACGAATACAGTCCGTCGGCGTTGGTCGAGCCGAACGGATTCAGATCAGGCGTGATGACGACTTCGGTGATTGATGATGTCGCGGATGTCAGTGGTGTGGCTTTGCTCCAGTAGTCGTCGACCACGCCCGATTCGGGGCTGTCGTACGTCTTGGCTGCGATTGTCACACTTCCGCTGCACAAGGCGAACGGAAAGTAGTTCGGAGTGCAGATATCGCCATGGATGGTGCTCGAGTTGCCGATGCTTGTCGGACTGGTCAGTGGAGCGCCGACGAACGCAACGTGGGAATTGGAGTTAACCGTTACCGCGCCCTTGCAGTGCAGAGCGCTCGAAAGATAGTTGTGCGGCGTGCGCGTGGCGCGCACCACGCCGCGCTGGTAGTACGCGGCGATCCCCTTGCTTCCGGCGGTTTCGAGCACCAGATCGTCGTCTCGTGAGGTTGGCACGCTGCCGTCGGGGCGGCGCAGGCGCCATGACATGGTTCCGCCTTCGACCGTCGCGCTGAAATCTGTCGTGTTGAGTGAATCCGACGATGGACTCGCCGCCGCCTCCTCCGTCAGCAGCGCGAGCGCGTGCTGGGCGGCGGAGAATGCGATTCTGCGGGATTGCGTCCAGTCCTGCGTCGAGGTCAGGGCGTCGCGCTGCCGTCGAGCCGAAGCCAGCACCGACAAGCCGATGATCGCCACCAGCGACGAGGTTCCGACCAGCAACAGATAGGACGCGGCGGCGCGGCGGAACTGGCGCGCGCGGCGGTTCAGTTTCTGAGATGTCACGACTCTCATGGCGAAAGTCCCTGTGCCAACGGCGTGCCGCTACGAATTGCCAGCGAAGCGGCGCCGGTACGCAGCCGGATGCGAGCGGCGGTCCAGTAGTCTGCCGCGGCATCATGCGCTTGGTCGACGGTTCGCTGGCGGCTGACAAGCGTTTGCGTATTGTGCGAGCGACCGTCTGGCGACACGACCACGACCGTGATCAGCTTCAACCCACGGTCGTCAATCACGGTTGCGAGCGGATTGTCCGGATCGACGAAGTTCACACTCACGTAGCGAGCGTAGCCGGTCAGACTCAGTGAGTTTCCTGAGCGATCGCCGATCGTCGTCTCGGCGAGGTCGAAGTAGTCGTCCAAGTCGTCCCAGGTTGAGCGCGCGGTGGTTTCGCCGGCTTCGCGACCGAGAGCGCCGGGCGACTCGGGGTCGTCGTACGGCAGTGCGAGCATTTCGGCGATCAGGTGTTCGGCCAGAGCCGGGCCGATCGCGGAAGCCTGGATGCTGCGGTGAGCGCGGGCGGCGATCCCGACCGTGGAGAGCGCTGCAACGAGCGTCATGCCGACGATGGCACTGCTCACTACCGCCTCGGCGAGCGTCAGCCCCCGATGGTTCGCGGATCGCGAGATGCAACGCATCGCGAGCATCCGGCCTCCGCTATGGTTGCGTGGCGATCGTGCCATAGAGTTTGAAGCGCAGGTCCTTGTAGAGATCGGCATCGCTCCACGTCACGCCGGCATCGGTCGAAGTCAGGTAATGAGTGCGGGTCGGCATCGGCATGCCGCCGGTTTCGTACATGTAGCGCGCGAAGTAGCTTGTTGAAGTGCCTTTCACACCCAGAACGATGCAGATGCCGCGCGTCGGGTCCAGATCCGGGCAGCCCGAGATCGGCGTGCTCAGCCAGGCGAAACTGGTGGCCAGGCCACTAATGCCGCCGGAAACCAACGCAGCGCCGGTCGGTCGTTCGAAGTCGTCCGTGGCATAGATCCCGATGAACTCGGCGGCGTTAGCGCCCGTTCGACGCGTGTAGAGCTCGATGCGCGTGATCTTCCACGAAACGGCGTTCGCGGGCAGCACCGGTCGGACGAACTGTGCGTACCAGTTTGTCTGGCTTAGTTGGACAGCGATAAATGATCCGAACGCCGCGTCGTCGTGGCTGCTGAGAAGCGTTTCGCTGCCGACGCTGGTGGTGGGCGCGTCGATGGTGAGGGCGTCATACTCGATTTCGAACTCCTGAACGTCGGCCGCGAGCTCCGCCACGGTGCCGCCGTTGATGCTGTACGTCAGCGGTTCACCGGCCACGCCGGACCAGGCATAGCGAATCTGCTCGGCATAGCCGTCGTTGTCGCGGTCGGGCGCCATGAGCGTGATCGCGGTGGGGGCGGCCTCCGTCAGCGTGACCGCAAGGCTCATGTCCGACATGATTCGGTCGGTCGCCGCGCGATCCGCGCCGGCCGTGCTCGCCGGATTCTTGAGCGTATCGAGACCGCGAGCGGCGATGAGCATTGCGGAACCTACGCCGGTCATCAGCAGCGCGATGATCGACGTGCTCACGACCAGCTCGGCGAGCGAGAAGCCGCGCCGCGCGCGGCGTTGTTCGCGCGTGCCGTTCATTGCGGGGCCTCGTTCGCGCCGCCGACCGCTTCGATCGGTTGCGCGCTCCACGCGGGATTCACCCAGTCCGACACGCTGGCATCGCCCGTGATCGCAGCGACGGTAACCGTGCGCCCTTCGCGGCCGGATTGCAGGTGGAGTGTTCCGGCCGCGCTGGGGGTGCCGTAGAAATCGAACGTGATGGTTGTCGCCCCGGCGAGATCGACCAGCGCCAGATCGACCTCGAACCGATCCGCGAGATTGACCTGTAGAGTGCTTGCGGGATGGTCGGGGTCGGGGATCGCGGCCGAGTAAACGTCGGTTGCGAGGTTGAACGAGATGGCGCGCGAAGCGCCGCTCGCGATCGCACTGAATCGTGTGCGTTCGATGTCGTCGGCGAGGCAGCGGGCCGCGGAGTCAAGGGCGTGGCGGGCGTGGGCGCGCCCGAAGCGCGGGATTGCCATCGCCGACAACAGGCCAAGGATCGTGATGACGATCACGAGTTCGATGAGCGTGTATGCGGCGCGGGCGCTTCCTCGCATTGTGTCCATCCTCACCGTCGAAGCAGCGCGGAATTTGCGCTCGGCGGACGCCGGCGAATCGCTCGGCCGGATCGACCCGCGCGAGCGCAGGCGCCCTTCACGGGTTATTCGATCCGCCGCGCGCGGCTGTCCAGTATTTCCCGAGCGGGCCTGAAGTTTCCGATAACGCATCGCCGATGGGCTGTTGAGTCGCGCATGGATGCGGACGTCGCGCGGTGGAACCGCGCCATTCGACAGCGGGGCGTGCAGCGTGCAGGGACGTCGCCGACAGACTCTTGGCCGAATCGCGGCGCTGCTGATCTTTGGCGGAATCGTGAGCGAAGGCCTGGCGCAGGAGCCGAACCAACTGCTCGACCAATTGCGCCAGGTGCTCGGCGCCGCAGCGCCGGCAAGCGACGCCGCCGTCGATGCGGAACCCGACCTGAGCGAAGACGCGGTGCGGGTGGGGCCGACCGGGCTGATCAGCCTGCGGGTGCGCGGCGTGGACATTGGGACCGTTCTTGAAGTCCTGAGCTATCAGGCTCGGACGAACATCGTCGCCAGCGCCGGCGTCAAAGGCGCGATCACCGCGAATCTCTACGACGTCACGCTGAACGAAGCGCTGGAGGCGATTCTCACGCCGAATCAGTTCGCGTACCGTCGCGTCCGCAACACCATCTTTGTGGGCACGCGCGAGGAGATTCGCGAGGACGCGCCCAAGCTCGAAACTCGCGTGTTCCGCCTGCGGCACCTGAGCAAGGCCGAGGCGATGAGCGTCTATACGTCTGTCATCGGAGCGGCGCCGACGCCGAGCGACGCCGGGCCGGGCGCGAGCGGCTCAGCGGCGCCTTCGCCTTTCGCGCCGCTGGCGCTGGGGAACAGCGGAAGCGGTCGCGGACCGAGTGCGGCCGACGACGAGAGCCCGACGCACCAGGAGTTCCTGATCGTGACCGACACGCCCGAGCGCATCGAAGCGCTCGCGGCGCTTTTGAAAGAGCTGGACGTTCGGCCGCGGCAGGTGCTGATCGAAGCCACGATCCTGCGAGCCACGCTCAACGAAGACAACGAGTTTGGCATTGATTTCACGGTGCTGGGCGGCATTGACTTTCAGACCGTCGGCTCCGTGAGCGACGCATCGGCCAACCTTCAGACCGGTCCGCTGCCGGCCAGTCGGCTCGAGCAGACCACGCTGAACGTTAACACGAACCTGATCCAGACTCCGCCCACCGGCGGATTTTCGTTCGGCATCATTCACAACAGCGTCGGCGCGTTTGTGCGAGCGCTCGAGGAAGTGACGGACGTGACGGTGGTCGCGAACCCGAAACTCGTCGCGCTGAACCGACAGACGGCAGAGGTGATCGTCGGCCGCCGCGACGGCTATCTGACCACGACCGTCACGCAGACCGCCGCGATTCAGACAGTGAATTTTCTCGAAACTGGCACGCAGATTCGCGTGCGGCCGATCATCGCCGACGACGGCAGCGTGCGGCTCGACGTGCACCCCAAGGACAGCAACGGCGGACTGACCGCGGCCAACCTGCCGTTCGAGGAGACGACCGAGGCCCACGCCAACATCCTCGTGAACGACGGCCACACCGTGCTGATCGGCGGTTTGTTCCGCGAGCGCACGGTCACCTCGCGCTCGCAGGTGCCGGGGCTCGGGAACATTCCGCTGGCCGGCGCGCTCGTGCAGAACCGCGACGACGCCACGGTGCGCGAGGAAGTCATCATCCTGCTCACGGTGCGCGTGCTGCAGGACAGCGCCGAAGACGAAGGGGCGTTTGACGGACTGATCGACGACGTCGAACGCGCGCGCGTCGGAACCCGCGAAGGCGTGATGGGCATTGGTCGCGAGCGGTTGGCACAAGCGTACTTCCAGGAAGCGCTG
Source organism: uncultured Planctomycetales bacterium (assembly GCA_964388675.1). Classification (GTDB taxonomy): domain Bacteria; phylum Planctomycetota; class Phycisphaerae; order UBA1845; family Fen-1342; genus CAYMBL01. The sequence goes on along the minus strand of CAYMBL010000028.1, from coordinate 37,764 downwards.
CGTCTGACGCAGGCCGGCGAGCCTGAACGCGCGCTCCTCAACGTGCGCATGGCGCTGCACAACCAGCCGCGGCACATGGCGGCGTTGAAGCTGCGCGATGAGCTCGAGAACCGCCGCGCGTGGGACGATGACGGCTCGCGCACGCGTACGTTCCTGCTGGATCTGCTGCGCGAGCGGAAGGGTGGCGACGCGCGCGGCGAGCCGCCGGTGTTCGACCGCCCCGGCAAAGACCTCGATCTGCTGCGTGATCAGCCGCCGCGGCGCGAGAACGCGAAGCCGGCCGGGTCGAATGCGCCCGCATCCCAGCCGATCGGGACGCTACAGCCGCTCACACCCATCGTGGAGTGACTTGCATGCCGCTGTTCACGCTCTGTCGACGCTCGAGCAGCGTTGTCGCGCTCGCGTCTCTCGCACTGGCAACCGGCGGCTGCGAAACGATGAGCCCGAATCGCGAAGCGGCGCAGAAGCGCTGGAATCTGGCGCGATCGGACGTGAAGGCGCGACTTGCTGCGGATCAGCTGTCCGCCGGCGATTATCTCGAGGCCTCGGCCGCAGCGCGCGAGGCGCGCGCTCTGGCTCCGGATGACGCGGAAAAGACGCTGCTGGCGGCGCGGGTTGAGTTGGCGCAGGGCGACGCCGAAGCCGCCGAGCGGCTCCTGAACGATGACCCGACCATCGACGATCGACCCCAGGCCGCCTATTTGCGCGGCGTGATTCACGAGCAGCGGCGGCAATGGCCCGCGGCGCTGGAGCAGTTCGAGCGGGCTGACCTGCTCGAACCCGAGCAACTTACCTACGCCCTCGCGCGCTCGAACGCGCTGCTGCAGCTCGGCCGCGCGGAGGAAGCGCTGCGCGTCCTGCAGGAGCGCAGCGACCAGTTTCGGTCGGCGCCCGCTTATCAGGCCGCGGTGGCCGAGTGCCACGAGCAGATGGGCGACTGGGCGGCGGCGGCGGACGCTTGGGCCGGGCTGACCGAAGACGATCCCGACGGCACGATGGGCCGACGTTACGTGGCGGCGCTGGAACGTGGCGAGCGCTGGATCGAGGTCGCGGCGGCACTGGAGACGCTCCTGCAGCGCCGGCCGGCGGCCGAGGCGCCCGGGCTGCAGCTTCGTCTGGCACGAGCCCAGCTCGAATCGAGAGACTCGACCGCAGCGCAGCGGACCCTGCGCGCGCTGCTGGAAACTGATCCGCGCGACCCCGAGGCGCTCATGCTCACCGTGCGAGCACTCGCACTGCAGGAACGCTTTTCGGACGCCGCCGAGGTGGCGGAGTTGCTGGTGGCGGATCGGCCCCGCGATCCGGCCGCGCTTGAATTTGCCGCCTCGATGCACGCTCGGGCAGGGGCGGGCAACCGCGCTCGCGCGCTGGCCGAGCGGCTGCACGGCGTGGATGCGGAAAACCCGATTGCGCGCGAGATTCTCAGTTCGCAGTAGCGTTCTGTCCGAAAGAATCTCTGCGTTACCCTGTGTCGTCCGAGTTCAAGCGGGACGCTCACGTGACACTCTTCAGCAGTCTGATCGGCGCGTTTCTGGGAGTTTGCGTCGGTGGCCTGGTTGTGGCGACGCGCCGGCGGCAGATGCTGCGGCGCGGCGGCGACACGTCGCATTGACACGCGTGCCAACGACCGCTGAGCGTCGTCGCCGTCATAACGGCTGCCTCGGCCGCGGCGGGGGCGATGCTCGGAGCGCGGCTCGGGTAGCCGCGGCCAACGTTCGATCTCCCGCAGCGGCCGCCACGGCTCGGGCCTGGCGGCTGTAAGCTCCAACTCATGAGCCCGCTCGCCGCATTCTTCTCCAAGCTTCCCGCCTGCGCGGCGCTCGCGGCTCGGCTCGGGCCGGCGCCGGTCACCGCGCGCGGCCTGTGGGGTTCCGCGGCGACCTGTCTGGCCGCGGCGCTTTCACAGCGGGCGCGCCGGCCGCTGTTGCTGATCACGCCGCATGCCGACGAAGCCGACGACGCGCGCGACGACATATTCGCGGCGATCGGCCGAACGCCGGAGCTGATTCCCGTCATCGAGAGTTTCGGGGCCGCGGACGCGCCGCCTGACGACGAAGTGCAGGCCGAGCGGTTGCGGCTGGTTCTGGCGCTGGCTGATCTGCGGAGCGATCCGCCGCCGCTGCTGGTTGCGCCGATTCAGGCGCTCATGCAGCCCGTGCCGAATCCGGCATACGTGCTCGCGTCGGCCCTGCGGCTGGAGCTGAATCAGACAATCGACCCGCAGCGCGTCGGCGATTGGCTGATCGATGCCGGCTACACGCTTTGCGAGCAGGTGGAAGCGCCCGGGGATTTTTCGCGGCGCGGCGGCATCGTGGATGTCTTCGGTTTGGCGCAGGCTCAGCCGGTGCGCGTCGAATTCTTCGGCGATCAGATCGAATCGATTCGCTTGTTCGACGCGGGCACGCAGCGCTCGGCTGAGGCGTTGGCGGCGGCGACCGTCGCCGCGATGCCCGGCGTTCGACGCGCGCAGGCGACGGCATCCGCATCGGAGACCGTGAGTCTGCTGTCGCTTCTGCCGCGCGACACGCTGATCGCGTTGCATGAGCCGAGCGAGATTGTGGAGCTGGGCCGCACGTATTGGCAGCGGCTGGGCGAGCGGCGCGGCTTGATCCCGGTCGATTCGCTGCTGCGTGCAGCCGCCGGCTTCGCCCAGGTCTTTCTGCGCCGGTTCGACGACGCCGAAGCGGACGCGGTGGATTGCGGCTTTCAGAGTCTGCCGCAATTTGAGCCGCGAACGGGCGAGGCCCTGCGTGCGCTGGAGGAACTCGCGCGCGACGCGCACGTGACTGTGCTCTGCGACAGCCGGCCGGAGGCGGACCGGTTCGACGAGCTGCTACGCGAACCCGCCGGCCGCGTGCCGGGCGTCGAAGCGCCGGCGCGCGAAGCGATGGCGTTCGACGCTGCGCTGCGGGCGCGCGTGCGGACCGTGGTGGGGGTGCTGCACCGGGGCTTTCGGCACGACGAACAGGCGTTCGTGCCGCACCACGAGATTTTTCAGCGTTTCCGGCAGCGCCGCACGCTGCGCCGCGTGCAGCCGGCGCGCCCGATCGACAGTTTCTTCGATCTCTCGGCGGGCGATCACGTGGTGCACGCGATTCACGGGATCGGTCGTTTTCGCGGCCTGCAGCCGGTGGAACGCGCCGGGCGGACCGAGGAATACCTGACGATCGAGTACGCCGACCAGGCCCTGGTGCATGTGCCCACCAGCCAAGTGCACCTGGTGCAGAAGTACATCGGCAGCGCGCGCGGGCGACCCAAGCTGAGCAAGATCGGCGGCACGCTCTGGAAACGCACCAAGGAACGCGTCGCCTCGGCGGTCTTCGACATGGCGGGCGACCTGCTGCGGATTCAGGCCGAGCGTGCCACCCAGCCGGGCACCGCGTATCCCGCTGACACACGCTGGCAAGGCGAGTTCGAAGGCTCGTTTCCGTACACCGAGACCGAAGACCAGTTGCGCGCTCTCGCCGAGATCAAGACCGACCTCTGCCGCACGCGCCCGATGGACCGTCTGCTGTGCGGCGACGTGGGCTACGGCAAGACCGAACTGGCGATGCGGGCGGCGTTCAAGGTGGTCGAGTACGGGCGGCAGGTTGCCGTGCTGGTGCCGACGACGGTGCTCGCCGAGCAGCATTTTCAGAGCTTTCGCGAGCGGTTCGCCGACTACCCCTTCACGATTGAGTCGCTCTCGCGGTTTCGCACCAAAGCGGAGCAAAGTCGCATCGTTGAGCGCGCCGGGCGCGGGCAGGTCGACATTCTCATCGGCACCCACCGCCTGCTCTCCAAGGATGTGCACTTCGCCGACCTGGGGTTGGTCGTAATCGACGAAGAGCAGCGCTTCGGCGTCGAAGCGAAGGAGCGGTTGAAACGGCTGCGGGCCACGGTCGAGGTGCTGACGCTCACGGCGACGCCCATTCCGCGCACCCTGCACATGGCGATGCTCGGCATCCGCGAGATCAGCTCGCTGGCGACCGCGCCGGTCGACCGCCGCGCGGTGGTAACGCAGGTGCGCATGTGGGACGACAAGCTGATTCGTGAGGCGATTCTGCGCGAGCTCAATCGCGACGGGCAGGTCTATTTCGTACACAATTTTGTGCGAGACATTCACGCGGTCGCCAATCAGATTCGTGCGCTGACGCCGGATGCGCGCGTGGTCTGCGGCCATGGCCAGATGGCGCCGGCGGAGCTGGAAGAGGTGATGCTGGCGTTCATGCGGCGCGAGGCTGACGTGCTGGTGTCGACCAACATCATTGAGAGCGGCATCGACATTCCGCGCGCGAACACGATCTTCATCCACCGCGCCGAACGCTTCGGGCTCGCCGATCTGCACCAGCTTCGCGGGCGCGTCGGCCGCTCGCATCATCGCGCGTATTGCTACCTGCTGCTGAGTCCGCGCTACCCGGTGAAGGACCCGGGCGCGCGACGGTTGAAGGCGATCGAGCAATACAGCCAGCTCGGCGCGGGATTTCAGATCGCCATGCGCGACCTCGAGATTCGCGGGGCCGGCAACATCCTGGGCCCCGAGCAATCGGGAAACATCGAGGCCGTGGGCTACGAGATGTACTGTCAACTGCTCGAGCAGGCGGTGCGGCGGCTGCGCAATGAGCCGTCTGAACCCTGGCAGCCGACGCACCTCGATATCGATCTCAGCGCGTCGATTCCACGCGGCTACATCCGATCGGAACGCCAGCGCATGGAGGTCTACAAACGGCTCGCGGCTTCGCACACCGTGGCGGATGTCGAAGCGCTCGCGGGCGACCTGCGTGATGCGTTCGGGCAGCCGCCGAGCGACGTCGCGACGCTGATCGCGCTGGCCGAGGTGCGGGTGCGTGCATCGGGGTGGGGCGTTCGCAGCATTGTGCTCAAGCCGCCGGATGTGATCTTCGCGGTGGACGACTTTGCCCGCGCGCAGCCGCTGTTCGCGCACGGCCCGGGCTCGCCGCGGGCCGCAGATCAGAAGACGGTTCATTGGCGCTTGCCGAAGCGGCTGCTGGAGCCGGAGGCGCTGCTGCAAACGTTGTTGACGCAATTGCGCAGCACCGAGCGCAGCGGAGTCGCTACGACGCCGGTCCCTGCACGCTCCTGAGCAGCAGCTCGGCGACGTCTTCCTGGCGAACGTCGTCGTGTCCCTGGTCGCGAAGTCCGTCGCGCAGCATCGTCATGCAGAACGGGCATGCCGACGCCACGGTGCGTGCGGTCGGAGCGCTGGGCAGCACGCGGAGCAACTGCCGCGTGCGGGCGTGGTTGACCTTGCCGTTGCCTTCGCGGGCATCGGGTCGGCGGTCGCTGTGCTCCTCTTCCTTCCACATCTGAGCGCCGCCCGCGCCGCAGCACATACCGCGATCACGGCTCTCGACGGCCTCGACGACCGACAGGCCGGGAATGGCTCGCAGCAGATCGCGCGGCGCGTCGTAGATGTCGTTGTAGCGGCCGAGGTAGCACGAGTCGTGAAACACCACGCTGCCGAGCACATGGTGCTCGGGCTTCAGCCGGCCGCTGCGCACGAGCGAGAGCAGAAACTCGGTGTGGTGGATCACCTCGTAGCGCCCGCCGAAATCGGGATACTCGTTGCGGAGCGTGTTGAGGCAGTGAGGGCAGGTGGTGATGACCCGCTGCACGCTGTAGTTGTTCAGCGTCTCGACGTTCTGCTTGGCGAACGTTTCAAACAGATACTCATTTCCGGCACGTCGGGCCGGATCGCCGGTGCACATCTCCTCCGGCCCGAGGATCGCGAAATTTACGCCAGCCAACTTCAGCAGCGTCGCCGTGGCGCGGGCGATCTTGCGCGCTCGATCGTCGAACGACGGCGAGCAACCGACCCAGTAGAGGTATTCGGCGTCGGGGTTCTCGGCGCGCAGCGGCACGTCAAGCCCGGCAGCCCAGTCCGCGCGCTGCTCGTTGGCGAAGCTATAAGGATTGCCGGCCCGCTCCAGCCCCTGGAACGCGTTCTGAAGCTGCTCAGGAAACTCGCCTTTTTCGAGCACGAGGTTCCGCCGCATGTCGATGATCTTGTCGACGTACGAGATGAACACGGGACATTCCTGCTCGCACGCGCCGCAGGTTGTGCACGCCCAGAGCATCTCGGGGTCGACCCACGGCCCGACCAGGTCGCCGTTCGTGGAATCGGGCGTTTCGTCGCGTGCGAGAAACGCCGTGGCCGCTGCACCGCCGGCGCCCTTGGTCGCGCTCTGCAGCGCCGTTTCGTTGGCGTAGAAGTGGTCGCGCAGCGTCATGGTGAGATGCTTGGGGCTCAGCAGCTTGCCGGTGTTGAAGGCCGGGCAATGATCGGAGCAGCGCCCGCACTCGGTGCAGGTGTACAGGTCAAGCACGGCTTTCCACGACAGGTCGCGACCGGCCTTCACGCCGAGCGTTTCGCCGCGCTCAATGCGCCCTTCGATGTCCGGCACTGGCGCCAGGCGTCCGCGCGGCTGCGGGTTCGAGAAATACACCTGCGGCAGGATCGTCAGCACGTGAAAGTGCTTGCCGTGGGGCAGGAAGTTCAGAAATGTGAGGACGATTATCGAATGCAGCCAGAACCCGGTGTAGTGCAGGTTCGAGGGGGCGGCATCGGGCAGCGCCTGCAACAGTACCGCCGCCGTCGCCGCGCCGGGCGCGATCCAGCGCTGCAATTGCGGCGTTTCGTGCAGCACGAACCCGCCTGCCTCGTACGCCAGGTCGGCGAAGATCAGGCCGAGAATCAGACCGAGAATCAGCACGCCCTCCGTCGAGAGTTCCAGACGCCGTGGGCGAACGACCAGCCGCTGGTAGAGGAAGTACGAAACGCCGGCGATCACGCCCAGCCCGATGAGGTCCTTGAGCAGCGTGTAGAGCATGCCCAGCGGCGTGCCTTCGTCGAACAGCCAGAATCCGAAACCGGGGTCGCTGCTGTAGCCGCGCGCGAACAGGATCAGCGTGCGGAGCCCGAGGATCACGAAGCCGCTGAAGATGAGCAGGTGCGCCACGCCGGCCTCGCGGTAGCGGAACATCCGCGCGTGGCCGATCACGTAGTGCAGGACCTGGCGGAGTCGCGCAGGAGGGGAGTCAAACCGATCGGCCGGGGCTTTCGCCGTGAGCATCAACAACAGCCGCCGCCGGGCCGTAAGCGCAAAGCACCCGAACCCGACCAGCAGCAGCAGGGTCATCCCGAGTGGACTCATTCGTGCGGCTTTCCAGAGCCTGGTCGTTGAGGTTGCGGCGTCCGAACTAGAGGCGCACCGTAACGGTCTTGACTTCCAGGTAGTTCATCAGGCCGTACTCGCCGAGCTCGCGCCCGATGCCCGATTGCTTGTAGCCGCCGAACGGCGCCGCCGCGTCGAACACGTCGTAGCAGTTCACCCAGACGGTGCCTGCGCGTACGCCGTTCGAAATCGCGTGAGCCTTCGTGATGTCGCGCGTCCACACCGCAGCCGCCAGGCCATACGCGCTGTGATTGGCGCGGCGAATGACCTCATCGACTTCCTTGAATGGCATGACCGCCAGCACCGGGCCGAAGATTTCTTCCTGCGCGATTTTCATGTCGTCGCGCACGCCGGTGAAGACGGTGGGTTCGATGAAGTAGCCCGAGTTACCCACCCGTCCGCCGCCGCAGGCCAGGTTGGCGCCTTCGCTCTTGCCGGCGTCGATGTAGCCCATGATTTTCTGGAACTGTTCGCGATCAACCTGCGGACCCTGCTGGGTTTCGCGTGCGAAGGGATCGCCCACCTTTCGGGTGCGCGCCTTGTCGACGAGCTTCTGCAGGAACTGGTCGTGGATCTTGTCCTCGACGAAGAGCCGCGAACCGGCGCAGCAGCATTGACCCTGGTTGAAGAACAGCGCGAAGTAGGCGCCTTCCGCCGCGGCGTCGAGGTCGGTGTCGGCGAAGACGATGTTCGGGCTCTTGCCGCCGAGTTCGAGCGTCACGCGTTTCAAGTTGCTCTCGGCCGCGTACTTCATGATGAGCTTGCCGACTTCGGTGCTGCCGGTGAACGCGGCTTTGTCGACGTCCATGTGCCGCGCGAGCGCCTGCCCGGCCGTCGGGCCGAACCCCGGAATAATGTTGATCACGCCCGGCGGGAAGCCCGCTTCCAGCGCCAACTCGCCGATGCGCAGCGCCGTCAGCGGCGTTTGCTCGGCGGGCTTGAGGACGACCGTGCAGCCCGCCGCGAGCGCCGGCGCCAGTTTCCACGCCTGCATCAGCAGGGGGAAGTTCCAGGGGATGATCTGTCCGCACACGCCGACCGGCTCGTGCCGCGTATAGCAGAAGTAGGGGCCGTTCACGGGGATCGTCTTGCCGTGCAGCTTGTCGGCCCAGCCGGCGTAATAGCGATAGCACGCGATCGTCAGCGGCACATCGGCCCGCAACGAGTCGCCAAACGGCTTGCCGTTGTCGAGGGTTTCGAGGGCTGCGATTTCCTTCTTGTTGGTCTCGATCAAGTCGGCCAGTCGATTCAGCAGCCGGCCGCGCTCGGCGCCCGGCATCTTCGACCAGGGGCCGCTCTCGAATGCACGTCGCGCCGCCAGCACGGCCCGCTCGACGTCGGCGGCGTCGCCTTCGGCGACGCGCGTGATGACCTGTTCCGTCGCGGGGTTGATGGTCTCGAACGTTTTGCCGCTCGCGGCATCCTGCCATTCGCCGCCGATCAGCAGTTTTGTCGGTCCGAGCTTCACGTCTTTCGGGGTCAGGGTTGCGCTGCCGCTCATCCTTCGGTCCTCCGATGGGGGTCGCTAGATCGTAGCAATTGTTTCGGCTGCGGGCCGATTGGTCAAATCACGGGGCGTGGGCGTGCCGCTCGCTCGGCGCAGACCCCGAAACTTCGCGCAATCTTCATTGTGGGCCGCTACCTTCAAGGGGTGTTCGGGCGAAAACGGAGGTCGCCGTCATGGACGTTTCGCGTCGTCACTTCCTGCGCCTCGCGGGAGCCGTCTCCCTTGGTTTCGCCGGTTTGCGCACCGCCGTCGCTCACGGCGCGTGGCGGAGCATCGTCGATGAGTCGTCAAACGCCGGCGCGGGATTCGGACCGCTGATTCCCGACCCTGCCGGTCTGCTCGATCTGCCGACCGGATTTCGCTACCAGGTAATCTCGCGCATGGGCGACGAGATGAGCGATGGCTTGCTCGTCCCCGGTCAGCCCGACGGCATGGCTGCGTTCCCGTCACCCGACGGCAAGACTGTGCTCATCTGCAACCACGAAATCGAGGCCGATTGGGTCGCGAAGGGCCCGTTCGGCCCGAAGAATGAGCGCCTCGCCCGCGTGCCGCGCGAGATGTTCTACGACTTCGGCAGCGGCTCCCATCCCTGCATCGCCGGGACTACACGCCTGATCTACGACACGCGCACGCGCCGCCTGGAAAACCAGCATCTCAGCCTGATCGGCACGATCTACAACTGCGCCGGCGGGCCGACGCCTTGGAATTCGTGGCTCACATGCGAGGAAACAACGCAGCGCGGCGAAGCGCCGTACGAACAGAATCACGGCTACGTCTTCGAGGTGCCCGCGCTGGTTTCTGGGCTGTCGCCGGCGCGGCCGATCAAGGAAATGGGACGCTACCGTCACGAAGCCGTGGCAATCGATCCGCGGACGGGCGTGGTCTACCTCACCGAGGATCGCGACGACGGATTGATCTATCGCTTTCTGCCGAAGAACCCGCGCGATCTCTACGCGGGCGGACGCTTGCAGATGCTCGTCGTCCGCGAGCGCCGCGGGCTCGACACCCGCAACTGGCGAGGCGAGGACGCGCTGCCGGCGCGAGACCCGGTCGCGGTCGGCCGGCCGCTCGCCACCGACTGGATCGACTGCGAGGAGATCGATTCGCCGAACGACGACCTGCGCGCCCGCGGCTGGTGCAGCGGTGCGGCACGCTTCGCGCGCGGCGAGGGCATGTGGTTCGGCCGCGGCTGCGTCTTCTTCGCCTGCACCACCGGCGGCGATAAGCGCTGCGGACAGATCTGGAAGTACACGCCCAGCCCCGACGAGGGTGCGTCCGCCGAATCGGCGAAGCCCGGCATGCTGGAGCTGTTCATCGAGCCGAACGACCCGGGTTTGATCGAGAACGCCGACAACGTCACCGTGGCGCCGTGGGGCGATCTGATCATCTGCGAGGACGGTCCGAGCGAGAGCAAGCAGTACCTGGTCGGCGCTACGCCCGCCGGCGAGCTCTACAAGCTTGCCCGCAACGCGAAGGACGGCGGCGAATTCGCGGGCGCGACCTTCGCACCCGACGGCACCACGCTGTTCGTAAACCTGCAGGAAACCGGCGTCACGCTCGCCATCGACGGGCCGTGGCGCAAACCGGCATAGGCCGGGTCGCTGCCCGCTGCTCTTCGCGTCGGCATTAAGGCGGCAACCCGCACTTCAGTGAGTCCGCGCGCCGACTCGACGCCCAACTCTCGACTGGCACGCCACTTGCCAAAGCCTCTCTTCCGATGGACGTGTGCCCCGCGAACGGGGCCGGTCCGGGCGAGAGTTCGCAGCCCGTGCGGAGAATAGCGCAGGTAACCCCATGGTAGTCCGGAGTTATCGGTCGACGCGTAAGGAGTCCACCATGAACATCATGAACTATGCGACGCGCGAAGTAGTGACCGTGCCCCCGGACTCGACGATCGACAAAGCCATCACCCTGATGGAAGAGTTCGACATCCACCACCTGGTCGTCACCGCGGGCGCCCATGTCGTCGGCATGGTGTCCGACCGCGACATCCTGCTTTCGACCGGCTGGATGCTCGCGGCCGAGCGAAAGGCTCCCGCCGGCAGCGAAAACCGCGTGATCGGGCCGACCCGCGTCGACCAGATCATGTCGCGCACGACCACCACGCTCTCGAACTCAGACGAAGCGCGTGACGCCGCCCGAATCTTCGTGAGCGCGAAGATCGGGGCGCTGCCGGTGCTCTTCGAAACGCGGCTCATCGGCCTGGTCACCGAGAAGGACCTGTTGCGCTGGCTGTCGGACCTGGCGTACGGCGGCAACGCGGCCGACCTGCTGCTTCAGAAGCCCGTCCGCGAGCTGATGCGCGCTCACGTGATCAGCGTGCCGCCGCGCGCCACGCTTGGCGACATCGTCGACACGTTCCGGCGCTATCGAATTCGGCACGTGCCGGTTGCGATCGGCGGCGAGCTGCTGGGCATCGTGTCCGACCGCGACGTGCGCCGTGCGCTGGGCTGGTCGAGCATCCGGGAGGCGCAGGCCGACGAGGAAGGGGAGTTGTTCGACGGTCCGCAGACCGCGAGCGACATCATGCAGGCGTCGGTGCGTGCGACGGGCGTGAACACGGCCCTGCGCACGGCGCTGGGCGTGATGCTCGAATCGCGCATTCACTCACTGCCTGTCGTGGAGGCCGGGACGCTGCTGGGCATGCTGACGCAGACGGATTTTGTGAAGGCGCTCGCGCGGGAGGACCTGTTGTAGAGCGGGGTCTGGCGACTCGGGGGGACGGGTCTCCGGACCGGACTCCAGCCGGTTTTGGTCTGAATTGGGACCGGTCCTGAAAAATAGTTGGGACGCCCATTTTCATCGATCAGGGCGCGCGCCCGCGCGACGAGTGCAGGCTGAATTTGGGGAGCACCCACCGAGCAGCGGATGCCGCGCTGATCCCGGGCCGCGATCAGCGTGATGGTCTGCCAGTGGCCGGCGGGCACGCGCCCGACGAGCCGTGCGCCGTAGTCGGGTCAGGTTGGTCTTGGCGCTCGTTTCGTAGATGACCACCCGCCGCTGCGGATCGAAACCCAGTTGGCTCACCCGCCAAGGGGGCCGTCGCTCCTTCAACAGCGAGGGGATCATCGAGGAGTTCACGCGGACGCACTGGATCAGGCTGCAGCGCACACCGGTGCAGTTCCCGTTCTAATCTGTTCCCATGCGAGCGACTTTCACCAAGAACAGACTCGAAGCCTTCAGCGACGGCGTCATCGCGATCATCATCACGATCATGGTGCTGGAACTGAAGGTGCCGCATGCAGTTCACGAAGGCGAGGGTGCGGGCCATCAGACGGGTGCCCTGCTCGCGGACTTGCAGCCGCTGATCCCAGTCTTTCTGAGCTACTTCCTCAGCTTCGTCTACGTCGCGATCTACTGGAACAACCATCACCACATGCTGCACGCCACGCACAATGTCACGGGCGGCGTGCTCTGGGCCAACTCGCACCTTCTCTTCTGGCTCTCACTGATCCCATTCGTGACCGGCTGGATGGGCGCGAACGGCTTCGCCCCCGCGACGCTGGCGGTGTACGGCGTCGTGCTGCTCATGTGCGCCCTCGCCTACTGGATCCTCCAGACCTGCATCCTCCGCGTTCACGGCAACGAGTCGGCCCTCGCCCGCGCCGTCGGCAAGGACTTCAAGGGCAAACTCTCGCTTGTGCTCTACGTCGCGGCGATCGGGCTGGCGTTCGTGCCCTCGTGGGGCGCGGGGATATCCGGCGCGTTGTACGTCGCGGTGGCCTTCATGTGGCTGGTACCAGATCGACGAATCGAACGAGCGATCGCGTCTGAACGGAGCGTCGAGTGATTCAAGCGGCCTACCGCTGCGTAATTGTCACCGGCTCCTCGCGGGAGATCGGCGCGGCGCTGGAAAAGCGGCTCGCACGCGACGGGATCGGGAGCGTCGTCAACTACGCGGGGCGGGCGGCGGTTGCGGAGTACGTCGTCCGCGACATCGAGTCGGCCGGTGGGCGGGCGATCGCGGTGAACGCCGACGTGACCAGCGCGGCGGCGGTCGCGGAGTTGTTCGACTCCGCCGGCGCCAAGCTGCTCCACCTGCCGCCGCACACCGGACCTGAACCCGATCGACTCGGCGTTCGGCAAATCCAAGCAACTGCTCCGCAGCCTCGCGACCTGCAATCGCGAGGCACTCGGAGCAACCATCCTCCATGGATTCACCACCGGCAGCGCAATCCGTTACTTCGCTCACGCCGGCTACCCAACGCGCGCAAGTGACACCGCAGCTTTCCCAGCGTCGCCCACCTCGAAAAAGCGATCAACGACTTCATCGCCACGTCCAATCAAGCCCCGCAGCCCCTTGTCTGAACCGCCGATCTCAAGGACATTCTACCGAACATCGTGCGCGCATACGAAGCACTCGATACCGTCACGAATCAATGAGGCACTACAGTGGCAGAGATTCCGCCGCGCTCTGGGGACGGAGGTGCCAGGCGGGAAGTGGGTAGACAAAGTCATGGAACCCGCGGCCTACAAGAAGAGCCGCGCGATGCCGTACACGATCAGCCCCAGCCACAGCAGTCCGGCCGCGAGAACCAGCGTAATCGGGTTTTCCAGCGAATCCACGGCGTCACCTCGTTTCGTTTCACGCCGCCGGCTCTGCCGCACGGCTGCCGAGCCATTCGGCGGGCAGTAGAATACAACGAAGGTTCGCGGTCGACGCGACGGCCGCGCCGCCCCTCCCGAGTGGGGCGCGGCGACGTCGAACCGCTCCGGTGGCGGAAGGCGCCGCCGAGCCGTTCTCGGTGGTGATGGTGCGGGCCGAGCCGACATGGCACGGTACCGGCCGAGCCGCCCCGGTTGGAGGATGCCGCTCGCGACCAAGATCGGCTGAGATCGAATGCTGAAACAGCACAACCAGATCATGCTCGGGCTGCTCATGGCGGCGGACGCGCTCGCGGTCGCGGCGGCGTGGCTCGCGAGCTACTGGGTGCGTTTCCAGTTTCTGCCGGTCGATCCCACAAAGGGCGTGCCGGCGCTCGGCGACAAGTTCCTGCCGCTGTTGCCGTTGGTCGTCGTCGCCCATCTCGTGATTTTCTATCGCTTGCGGCTTTATCGCCCGCGGCGCGAACAAACCGTGCTCGGCGAGACGCGCGACGTCGTGAAGGCGTTCTTCGTCGCGGTCGTCGCGGTCGTGCTGCTTGACTACGCGATGCCGGAGTCGCACAAGATCTCGCGCAAGTTCATCCTGACCTACGCACTGCTGGCGACAACGCTGTTCGCGCTGTTTCGCGGCGTCGTGCGTGCGGCGCTGCGAGCGGCGCGGCAGCGCGGGTTCAACCGGCGCAGCGCAGCAGTCATCGGCAGCGGTCGCGCGGCGCAGCTCCTGATGCGCGCGCTGCGGCGAAATCGCTGGACGGGCCTCGAAGTCGCTTATTTCATCGACGAGCGCGCGGCCGACGCGCCGGGCTGGTTGCAGCGCGTGCCGGTGCACGGTCCACTGGCGCGGACGCGCGAGATAGTTCAGAATCACCCGGTTGATCAGGTATTCGTGGCGCTGCCGTCCGAGCTTACGCATCGCACGAACGAGGTGCTGGCGGCACTGGAGACGACGTCGGCCGACGTGCGACTGGTGCCCGATTTCGACCGTTCGTTCGCTCTGCGCCCGCAGGTGAGTGAACTCGACGGCGTACCGATGCTCTCGCTGCGCCAGACGCCGCTGATGGGTTCGAATGCACTGCTCAAACGAGGGTTCGACCTGATTTTGGGGTCGATGTGCCTGCTGATCGCGGCGGGGCCGATGGCGCTGATCGCGCTGGCCATTCGGCTGACCAGCCGCGGCCCGGTGCTTTATCGACAGCGGCGCGTCGGTCTCGACGGCTGTGAATTCTGGATGCTGAAATTCCGCACGATGCGCGTCGACGCCGAGGCGGACGGTCCGGTCTGGTCGAAGCGCAACGACGATCGCCGCACGCGGCTGGGTTCGTGGCTGCGGCGGACGAGCCTGGACGAGCTGCCGAATTTGTTCAACGTGCTGCGCGGCGAGATGTCGCTGGTCGGCCCGCGGCCGGAGCGGCCGGAGTTCATCGAACAGTTCAAGCGAGAGATTCCACGCTACATGCTGCGCCACAAGATGAAGGCGGGCATGACGGGCTTCGCGCAGGTGCGCGGCTATCGCGGCGCAACCTCACTCAAAAAGCGAATTCAGCACGACGTACACTACATTCGTCACTGGAGCCTGCTGCTCGATCTGCGGATTCTGCTGGCAACGGTGTTCGGCGTCTGGTTCAGCCGTCACGAAGCGTGAGCTGAAGCCGATTCCAGTCCAAGCGAGCACGTTTCCCGAATGCGTACGTCTACTCGCAGAGTTGCCCCCAGTTGGCAAGCACGACGCCCAAGTCACCTAGATTTACACACTCATTGTCGTCGTCGGCAAGCGTTCCCGCGGCCTCGTCGTAACCCGCGTCCCCCGGACACAAATCGAACGAAGATAGCAGTATTCCGAGATCTGAAAGGTTGACTGTGTTGTCGAAATTCAAATCACCCGCGCAAGAGTTGCGCGAACAACCAACCCACTTTGCAATGAAACTCGAGGGCAGTCCACCGGCCATCGTAAAATCCCCGCCCACGAACAGCGCCGGGTCGGTTCCATCGTCGACGCCAGTTAGCGTGTACACAGTCGACAGAGTGTCTCCAATTCCGCTACCCATTGCTGTCCAACTCACGCCATCCCATTTGGCGATTCGACTCGCCAACACACCACCGGCACTTGTGAACGCGCCGCCTGCGTATAGTGCCGGCCCCGTCCCGTCGTCAAAAACGGTTAGGGCATACGCGTCGCTATTGAGCCCACTGCTTAGCGGTGACCATTCGCTGCCGTTCCACTTTGCAATTCGATTGGCTGCGATTCCGCCAGCCGTGGTGAAACTCCCGGCAGCGCACAGAGCGGGCCCGCTGCCATCATCGTAAACCGCCATCGCGTACACCCAGTTGTTCATTCCGATGCCAACCGGCGACCAACGGCTTCCGTCCCACTTGGCAATAAAATTTGCAGAGATTCCGCCAGCGCGAGTGAATCTTCCGCCCGCGTACAACGCCGCGCCACCGCCGTCGTCGAACACCTCCAGATCCAACACGCCGATGAGCGTCCCTCCCGCCATTCCTCCACCGATTTCGGACCAATGAATACCGTCCCACCTCGCGATGTAATTCGCCGGCAGGCCGCCAGCCGTCGTGAAATCGCCGCCAAAATAGACCGCCGAACCGCTGCCGTCGTCGAACACGACTTGGCAGAAAACGCTCCTCGCTTCCGCTCCCCCAACACCGTCGCCAAGCGCCGACCACGTACTCCCGTCCCAAGTCGCGACGCCGTTTGCGGGCACACCTCCGGCCGCGCTGAAGAGCCCGCCTACGACGAGAGTCGGCCCACTGCCATCGTCGAATCTGGATACCGCGTAAGTGTCCGGTCCAAAAGACCCACTCAAACCTGTACCGAAACCCGACCAATCACTCCCGGTCCATTTCGCAATTGCGTTCGCGGTCACGCCCCCCGCACACGAAAAAGCACCGCCTGCAACGAGCGCCGGCCCACTGCTGTCATCGACGACATTCAGAACTGATACCCAGCCATCCATCCCCCGCCCGAGTGCTGCCCAACTCGAGCCGTCCCACTGGGCGATGTTGTTCGCGTTCGCATCGCCGGCAGTGGTAAATTGGCCAGCGGCGTAGAGTTTGGAGTCGGTGCCGTTGGCGTCGAATAGGGCGAGCGAATTGACTGGACCGATTACTCCGCTCCCCAATGGCGCCCAGGACTGACTGCGCCACGCCGCCACGCGGTTGGCCGACGCGCCACCGGCCGTAGTAAAGACGCCGCCAACGAGAAGCACCTCGCCCAACGCATCAGTATGCCTTGCAAGCGCGCTGACCTGGCCATTCAATCCGCTGCCGAGCGGCGACCAACCACTGCCATCCCATCTTGCGATCCGGTTCGCCGAAGCTCCACCCGCGGTCGTGAAGACGCCGCCCGCGTAGAGCGCCGGCCCCTCGCCGTCATCGAAAACTGCCATCGCGTACACCCAATTGTTCGTTCCACTTCCAACCGGGGCCCAACTCGTACCATCCCATTTTGCGACGCGGTTAGCGCTTGCTCCCCCGGCAGTTGTGAATTTTCCGCCGGCGTAGAGCGCCGGGCCACTACCGTCGTCAAAGACGGCGAGCGCTAGTACGGAGTCGCCTAATCCAGTTCCCAGCGGCGACCACTCGCTTCCATCCCATTTGGCGATTCGGTTCGCGGACTGCCCACCCGCCGTGGTGAAGCTCCCTGCGGCGTAGAGGGCGGGGCCGCTTCCGTCGTCAAAGGCAGCCATGGCGGAAACAGAGCCGTTCGTGCCAGTGCCAAGCGCCAACCAAGCGCTGCCGTCCCACTTCGAAATGTTGCCTGCGGAGACGCCGCCTGCCGTAGAAAAAGAACCGCCAGCGAAAAGCGCCGAACCGCTGCCGTCGTCCCAGATCGCGAGCGAAAACACGCTTGAAGAAGGGGCTGCTCCGATTCCGCTGCCTAGTCGCGACCAGTCGCTGCCGTCCCACCGCGCGATGCGGCTCGCGGACGCACCGCCGGCCGTCGCGAAACTCCCGGCCGCGTAGAGTGCGGGCGCACTGCCATCGTCAAATACGACTTCGGCATAAACAACTCCGTCCGTACCCGGTTGCCCGAAACCGCCCTCCCAATGCGGTTCACAGTCTTGGCGGGCAATTGCCGACGGAGAGCACAGCAGCGAACTCAGAAACGCCGCGAAAATTCTGGCTGGCCCAATCATGATTTGAGATCCTGTCTACGACGCCAATATGTGGCGATGCCGACCACGTCATCGATACGCGAACCAATGCTCGGTGTCAATATGCGCGCACAGCGCTTTGGCTGACGGATCGCGTGCCCCGCCGGACTAGCAATCGAGCGCAAAATTCGCGAGCACGACGCCCAGATCGCTCAGATCGACGTCGCCGTCGTTGTCGAGGTCGCCGGTTTCGAGCGTTCCGCCGCTCGTGAGTCCGAAGTTGGAGAGCACGACGCCCAGGTCGCTGAGGTCGACGTCGTTGTCGCCGTCGATGTCGCCGGGGCAGAGGTCGCCGAAGACCAGCGTGACCGTGACGGTGGCGGAGGAGCCGGCGGCGCTATCGACGCGGAAGGTGAACGTGTCGACGCCGGTCGCGCCGACGAGCGGGCGCATCAATCGATAGGCGCCGGCCTGTCCGGTGGGCACGGTCGCGAGCGTGGGGTTCGTCACGAGCACGTAGGTGAGCGCCGTGTTCGCGTTGTCGATCGTCGCGGGCAGCTCGACGACGAACGGGCTGTCGGGCGAGACGCGCTTGGTATACGCAAAGGCGACCGGCGCTTGGCTATTCGATACACCGACCGTGTCGCTGACGGTGATGGCGAGCGGGGCGCTGCGGACGCGCGTGCCGCCGGGGTAGAGCGCCTCGGCGACCAGTTCCGGATTGCCCGCGCCGAGCATTCGCCCGTGAACGACGAGGTTGGCGGGATTCGCGGTGGACGCCGCCACGACGCGGCCGTTGTGCAGCACGCGCAGCTCGTCGGGCGCGCCGCCGGCGCTGAGTGTGAGCGAGAACGCTGTGTTGAGATCGCCCGTGAGCGGGGCGGCGCCGACGCTGCTGCTCAAGCCGTCGTTGTTTACGTCGAGCGCGCCGATCCAGCGCCCTACGGATCGTTGCGTCGTGTTGTCATATGCCAGCACGCGCAGGTCGTGCCAGCCGTCGGCCAGCGTCGCCGTGTCGATCGAGAACTGCGCGCCGGGCGCGATCGTCCCGGCGAGCACGCCGTCGATCAGCAACTCGAAGCTGGCGATCGACGCGGCGGGGTCGGTCGTGGTTGCGCTCGGCGTGAGCGAAATCGTGCCCGAGACCGGTGCGACCGGCGCATCCGGCACGCTGACCACGGGAAGGTGTGCGAAGGTGCGCGTCAGCGGGTCGCCGTAGAGCAGCGATTGAAACGGCACGTAATCGGCGGATCGCAGCGCCGCCTCGCCCAGCGCCAGGCCGCGTTGATAGAACACGTGCATGCGCGGCGCCGGAAACTTGCCGGCGTAGTTGCACGGCTCCTCGACGGCGCCCCAGGTGCCGCTTGCCCCGCGGACGATCCAGCGCGACATCTTGGTCTGTGCCGACGTGTCGAACGTCGCGGCGAAACTCGTGAGATGGTCGCAGAACGCGCCGGGCACGAGCGTGTAGTCGGCGCCGTCGATGTCCGGCGTGGCCCAGCCGGTCATGATGCCGAGCGCGTCGTGGCGGCCCAGCGGCAGGATGTCGAACAGGTGCTCGCCGACGCCGCCGGTTTCCGCCAGGAAGTCGATCGAGTCGTCGAACAGGCCGTCGCGCGGCCCGCTGCGGGCCACGTCGGTCGTCTCCATGTAGTAGAACGTGCCGGCGGGTCGCGTACCGTCGGCGGAGACGCTGCGGTCGATCATGGAGCGCAGCTCGCTCACCGTGTTCCCGCGCTCGCCGGTGTATCCCAGCATCGCGCCGATGTAGTAGCGACGCGCGCTGGTGTTCGTGCTGACCGTCCCGTTCCAATACAGGTTGTTGCTGTCGAAGCCGCGGGCGGTCGCGCTGATGTTCGGCGAATAGCCGTTTTCCCGCGTTACGTCGTCGCCGTTCAGAACTTCACTGGCGATGAACGCGGCGGTGTAGGCGCCGCTCAGCGAAAACCGGTTTGCCGGCGAACACTGATCGACGAGCAGGCCGGGCGCGCTGACGAAGAAACTCGATGCCGGCGTGATGACCACGTAGTCGATGTGATCGTCGAGCTGGCCCTGCGTCAGGTGCCCGAAGAGCGCGTCGAGATTGCGGTCGACGAAGTCCGAGTAGTTCGCCGCCGTCGGATCGATGAAGAGGAAGTTCGAGTCGGGAATGTCCCGCGCCGTCTTGTAGTAGTTCGCGATCGCGAGCGCATCTTGTCGGCTCGGGTCGACGAGGATCACGGCGTTTTCCGGCGTCCCGCCGGCGTGGCTCCGGCCGACGAGCAAGGCGAACGCGCAGAGACTGCAAGACCCGGTCGCACGAAGCAGCGAGCGCATCGAACTCTCCTGTCAGCAAACTGTTGTTGACGCGACATTCTAGGGAGTCGCGGCTGGGAAATCGGCGCAAAAGTCGCGAAAGAGTCTGATAACCCGCGCGTCGCAGAGCCGGCTACGACGGACCGGTGCGCTTGATGCGATGCACCAACGTCTGAGCGC
The DNA here is from genome assembly GCA_964388675.1 of uncultured Planctomycetales bacterium. Taxonomy (GTDB): domain Bacteria; phylum Planctomycetota; class Phycisphaerae; order UBA1845; family Fen-1342; genus CAYMBL01. The sequence goes on along the minus strand of CAYMBL010000028.1, from coordinate 17,893 downwards.
TGGTCTTGATGCCGCGAATCTGCCCCACAAGCTGCTCGCGGTTGGGCGCGTATTCGAGCGCCGTGTCCATGTAGACCAGGTCTTTCTCGACGAGCTCGGCCAGCGACATCGTGAAGCTGTGCATGCCGCTTTGGCGGTTGCCGGCGATGATTTCGGGCAGGTCGTTGTCTTCGCCCGTGCGGATTTTCTCTTTCACGATCGGGTCGCCCAGCAGCACTTCGGTCGCCGGCACGCGCAGGATCGCGGGGTTGACCGCCGGCAGCAGCCGCTGCGCGGTGATCGCCTTCACGCTGTTGGCGATGGCGCTGCGAACGAAGTCGTGCTGTTCGCGCGGGAAAAATTCGAGCATGCGCGTCAGCGACTGCATCGTGTCCGCGGTGTGCAACGTGCCGAACACGAGGTGGCCCGTTTCGGCGGCCTGCAGCGCCGCCAGCACGGTTTCGCGGTCGCGCAGCTCGCCGACGAAGATCACGTCGGGGTCCTGACGCACCGCGGAGCGCAGACCGTCCGCAAAGCTCTCCAGGTCGAGGCCGATTTCGCGCTGGCTGACGATCGCCTTCTTGGGATGAAACGCGTACTCGACCGGGTCCTCGATGCTGATGATGTGTACGTGCTGCAGCGCGTTGATGTGGTCGATCATCGCGGCCATGGTCGTGCTCTTGCCGCAGCCGGTCACGCCGCAGACGAGCACCAAACCTTCGTTGGTTTCTTCGGCGAGCTTGGCGTAGACGGGCGGCAGGTGCAGCTCGTCGAAGTTCGGGATTTCGCCTTTCACCCGCCGGATCGCGGCGTGCATGTGATCGCCGGCGCGCATCACGTTGATGCGGAAGCGATCGCCGTCGGGCAGGTGATAAGCGAAGTCGAGCGCGCCGCGCTCGGCGAAGACGCTGGCCCGGCGCTTCGGGATGATCGGCTCCATCAGCGCTTCGATCTCGCCGCCGTCCGCTCTGAACGGCGGAAGGTCGGAGCGGCGTAGGTTGCCGCCGATGCGATAGGTCGGCGGGACGCCGGTCTTCATGTGCAGGTCGCTGGCCTGCAATTTTTTCATCGCTTCGAGCAGGGGGAGAATCGAGTGCGGCATCGTGTTCACGGCGCGTCCTCTAATGTCGAACCGCATATTACTGCCGACGGGGTGTTCGGTCGCTATCCGAGGGCAACGCGCAAGCATCAGCGTGGCAGACGGGCGCCACTGTGCTCGCGACGCGCCCGCCGCCGATACGAACCTGCGTCGGGCGATTCGCCCGGCAGTCGTGCATCACGTCGGCGTGGAGCTGCCGGCTTCGAAGGATGTCGCTCTCGGCCTTCGGGCGCGCGCGGGTCGGATCCCGCGCGTCGAGCGACCGAACGGAGACGGCCACCATGGCTCAACCAATGCTTACGCGCTTTTTGCAGCCGCTGCTCGCGGGACGGCGCGCCGAGTGCTTCTCGATGATTCAGGAGGCCGCGGACAACGGAATGCCCGCCTCAACGCTGCTGTGCGAGGTCATCTGGCCCGCGATGTCGCAGGTCGATCGCCTGTTTCGCGACGATCGAATCTCCGGGGCCGCCGCCAACATGGCGACCCGGATCAACCGCACCGCCGCCGATCAGCTCCAGGCGCGGCTGCCGCGCCGTCTCGCCAACGGCAAGCGCGCGATTCTGCTATGCACCGAAGACCCGCAGGAAGAGATCGGCTGCCAGATCGTCGCTGACCTGTTCGGCGCCGAGGGCTGGGAGGTCTACTTCCTCGGCGGCGGCGTGCCGGACGACGAAATCCTGACTCTGGTCGGACAGGTGCGACCAGATGTTCTGGTGATCTTCGGCACGAATCCGCAGGGCGCGCCGCTGGTGCGCAACCTGATCGGCCTCATCCGCGACGTCAACGCCTGCCCCTCGATGAACATCATCGTGAGCGGTGGCGTCTTCAACCGTGCCGACGGCCTGTGGCGCGAAGTCGGGGCCGATGTGTTCGCCGATGCGGCGACCGACGTGCTATCCGTAGCCGCAACACTTACGCCCCGCGCGCCGGGCGCGCCGACCCGCGTCGGCGTCGTCAAGAAGCGCCGCCGCCGCCGCAAGCTGCAGCCGGTACCCGCGTAGCAGGGGCTTGCGCGCTTCAGCGGTCAAGTTCGGCGGCGATCACCTGCAGGCTGCCCAGCACGGCGACGACATCGCTGAGCTGGTGGCCGCGGATGATCTCGGGGAAGATCTGGTAATTGATGAAACACGACGGTCGGCAGCGCGCGCGATACGCCGCGGGCCGGCCGTCGCTGGCGAGGTAGAAACCCAGCTCGCCGCAGGGGCCTTCGATCGCACCGTAGGCCTCGCCGACCGGCGCTTTCATGCCGCGATTCGTCATGACTTTCTCGAAGTGCCGGATGAGCCCCTCGATCGAGAAGTAGATTTCCCGTTTGTCGGGCAGAACCACGCTGTCGTCGTGCCCGACGTTGATCGGGCCCTCGGGCATGCGCGCGATTACCTGCTCGATAATGCTCAGGCTTTGCTTGCACTCCTCGAGCCGCACCATGAACCGCGCCTGCACGTCGCCGCCGTGCGTGATCGGCACCTTGAATCGCACCGCCGGGGCGCCCTTGCCGTCCCAGTTGTCGGCGTAGCACAGATAAGGCTCATCCTTGCGCAGATCGCGCTTCACGCCGCTGGCGCGCGCGATGGGGCCGGTGAGCGACCACCGAATCGCGTCGTCATGGCTGATCACGCCGATGCCGCGGCAGCGCTCGATGAAGATGCGATTGCGAACGAGCAGATTCTCAAAGTCGACCAGTGCCGCCGGCAGAATGTTCTTCGCGAAGTTCAGGACCTTATCGGTCCAGCCGGGCGGAACGTCCTGCATCAGACCGCCGACGCGCGTGTAGCTCACCGTGAAGCGCGCCCCGCAGATTTCCTCGAGCAGGTCGTAGATCACCTCGCGCTCGTTGAAGCCGTAGAGGAAGCCGGTAAGCGCGCCGAGATCGAGCGCCGCGGCGCCCAGGCACAGCAGGTGATCCTGTATCCGCCCCAGCTCGCAGATGATCGTGCGAATGGCCTTGCAGCGCGGCGTGATCTCGATGCCGAACAGCTTCTCGACGGCGTGGTGCCAGGCGACGTTGTTCACGATCGGCGAGGCGTAGTTCATGCGGTCGGTCACGACCACGTACTGGTTGAAGTTCAGGTGCTCGCCGAGCTTCTCGAAACCGCTGTGCAGGTAGCCGATGTGCGGCACGCAGTTCACGACACGCTCGCCGTCGAGCTCGAGCACGAGCTGCAGCGTGGTGTGCGTGGCGGGGTGCTGGGGGCCGAAATTGAGCGTCCAGTTGTCACCGCCCGCCGGATCGCGCACCAGCCGGGTCGGTTCAGCCGCGAGGGTCGACATAGCTGCCAGGTCCTTGCATTGCGTTGCACGGCGCCATCAATTCGAGCGTCAGAGTGTATCGCGACCGACACCACGCGTCGATGAGCGGGCAGGTACACTGTCGCGACGATGAGCGACCAGATACAGGATCGAAAAGTCAAGCTCGACCGGGCGCGCGAACTCGGCGCCGACCCCTACGGTTCGCGCTTCGTAGACGTGGTCTCGAACTCCGAGCTGCGGCGCCGCGGCGACGCAGCGGGTATCGAGCCGGGCCAGATGGCCGCCGGCGCAGAGCCAGTGCGCGCGGCCGGGCGCGTGCACCTCTTTCGCGACACCGGCAAGCTGATCTTCGTCACGGTTCGCGATTGGACCGGCGAATTGCAGTGGGCGATTTCCAAGCGCACCGTCGAGGAGGCCGCGGCCGCGGCGCCGCGCGCGCCGGGAGAGGCGGCGTTTCCCGCGGGCGCCGTCGCGTGGCAGCTCGCCAAGCAGCTCGACCTGGGCGACATCGTCGGAGCAGAGGGGCAGCTCGGCCGCACCAGGACGGGCGAACTGACGCTGTGGGTCTCGCACCTGCGCCTGATGAGCAAGGCCCTCCGCCCGCCGCCTGAAAAGTGGCACGGTCTGACCGACATCGAGCAGCGCTACCGACGGCGATACGTTGACCTGCTGGCGAACGCGGATTCGCAGCGCCAGTTCGTGCTGCGCGCCCGCATCATCGACTACATCCGGGGCGTGCTGTCGCGCCGCGGCTTCATCGAGGTCGAGACGCCCGTCTTGCAGCCCATTTACGGCGGGGCTGCGGCCCGGCCATTCAAGACGCACCACAACGCGCTCGGAATGCCGCTGTTTCTGAGGATCTCGCCGGAGCTTTACCTGAAGCGGTGCCTGGTGGGCGGGCTCGAGCGCGTGTACGAATTTGCGAGATGCTTTCGCAACGAAGGCATCAGTCCTCGGCACAATCCCGAGTTCACGATGCTCGAGCTTTATCAGGCCTACGGCGATTACCACGACATGATGGAGATCACCGAAGAGATCGTGGCCGGCGCCGCGCGCGACGTGCTGGGCATTGAGCGCCTGCGCATCGGCGAGCGCGAGATCGAGTTGAAAACGCCCTGGCCGCGCCGGCGCTACGCCGACCTCTTCGCCGAGCACGTCGGATTGTCGATCGACGATGCCGCGGCGTGCCGGGCGCGAGCCGGCGAACTTTACGCGCAGCGTTCGATCACGCTCGACCCCGCGAAAGCCGACGACCCGATCGTGGTCTCGGCGCTGTTCGAGCACTATGTCGAGCATACGCTGGTCGATCCGACTTTCGTGATCGACTATCCCGCACCGTTGTGTCCGCTCACGAAGCGCCACCCGGACGACCCGCGCTACGCGCTGCGCTTCGAGGTCTTCCTCAACGCGATGGAAATGGGGAACGCCTACAGCGAATTGAACGACCCGCGCGTGCAGCATGAGACCTTCAGCGCACAGCTTCGCGGCGAAGGCGAAGAAACGATGGCTGTGATGGACGAGGACTTCGTCGAAGCCCTGGAGTACGCCATGCCGCCGGCGGGGGGGTTGGGAATCGGCATCGATCGCCTGTGCATGCTCTTGACCGGGTCGGAGAGCATTCGCGACATCTTGCTCTTCCCGTTGCAGCGTCCGGCGGGGCCCGGCTGATTTTTTTTTCGAGGCACACCGGCTGATAATTGCGCCGTTCTGTCCGCGCTGGCAGCGAGGTGCATTGGAAGCCCGGGAGGCTCGCAATGAAACCGGGCGGCATATCCCATCCTTCATGATGTCTTGACCGACGGATCGCACCCGGACCCGGGTGAAACCGGGGGCGGTGTTGTCGGCGGGCCGTGAACGGGGAATCGGGGGATGAGCGCAAAGACCGACGCCACACAACTGACAGTGATCTGCCCGAACCTCAACTGCGGGCGCACGGTGATCGTGCCGGCCAGCTCCCGCGGCAAGGCGGTGCGCTGCGCCTTCTGCAGCACGCCGTTCCGAGTTCCCGGCCCTCCACAGTCCGAAGCATCGCCGCCGACGAATACTCGCGCCGGCGGTTGAGCACGCGTCGCGGATCGGAGGTCCGCGCGCGGGCTGTCGCAAGGGGGAAGGGGCATGAGCTATCTATTGGAACTATTGGGGCGCGGGCTGCTCGGGCAGCTCGTCGACGCATTCCCGGACTTTCTGAGCGGACAACCCGGCGACACGCCTGAAGGGCTCGAGGAGCGGCTCGCCAGCGCTTCCTCATCACTCGATCTGCGGCTGCGCGCCGGCATCGCTTGCCTGCGCGATCTGCGCCTTGCGGACGCGCGCCGGCACTTCACGCTTGCGGCGCAGCGCGCCCGGGGCGACGTACGGCCGTGGCTCGGGCTGGCTTGTGTCCACGACGAGTCCGATCGCCTCGACGAAGCCCTGCGCTGCCTGGATCAGGCGGCGACGCTCGATCCGGAGAACCCCGCGATCGACTTTGCCCGCGGATTCTGCGAGGAGCGCAGCTCGGCGCCGCGTGCCGCCGAGCACTGGTATCGCACTGCGGTCACGCGCTCACCGCGGCTCCGCAACGGTTACGAGCGGCTGGCCGCGCTCGCAGCGCGCGAGCATGACTGGCTCGAGGCCGCCACCTGGTATGAAAAACTCGCCGCACTCGAACCGGACGACGTCGACGTGCTGCTCTCTATCGCCGGTTTGCAGTTGCAGAGCGGCGACGCACGCGCTGCGGTGGAAAGCTATCAGCGGGCGCTTCTGATCGAGCCCGAAGTCGGCGACGAAGCCTGGAGCGAGCTGGACGGACTGGACACCGACGAAGAGCTTGACGCCGCCATTCACAAGCTCGAGCAGCTTGTCGTGCAGTTTCCGGGAGTGTGCGAGTTTCGCGTGCACCTCGCGGATCAGTACGTCAAGCGCGGCGCCGACGCCGAAGCGCTGGCGCAGTACCGCGCGGCGCTGGAGATCCGGCCGGGCTTGCTCGAAGCCGCCGTGAAGCTCGGTACGCAGCACCTGCGGCGCGATCGCTTTCTGGACGCGGCCCGTCACTTCAACCAGGCCGTGACGCTGAGCGATCGCCTGTTGTTGGCGTTTGTGGGGCTGGGCGTAGCGCAGCACGAAGCCGGGCGCGAACGCGAAGCCGACGCGACGTTCGATCTGGCCGTCAGCCTGGCGCCCAACAGCGTGCTGCTGCTCGCGGAGACCGCGCGGCTGCACCGAAAGGCGCGTGCCGTTCCAAGTCGCGCCGGCGGCGCGCCGAGCGCCGATGCGTCAGACGTCGACGCGTTCTTCTCCGAGACGATGGCGCTGCACCTGGCGGTGACGCAGCGGTGCCCCGATCGTTGCGATGCCCGATATCGCTACGCGCTGCTCTGTAGACATGCCGGCGATTTCGACGCCGCACTCGAAAATCTCGCCGCAGTCGCGGCGCGCTTCCCGAGTTTCGCGGGCGCGCGAATCAAGCATGGCGTCGCCCTGCGCGAGCACGGTCGCCGCGCCGATGCGCTGCACGAGTTTCGCGCGGCGTTGCACGTCGACGCGGAGGAGTTTGAGCGCCACGCGCTGCTGGCGCAGCTTTTCGCGAAACGCAACTTCTTCGAGCTGGCGCTGGAGCGATTCGAGGAACGCGCGGACACGGAATTCGGCGACGGCTGGCGCGAGAATCTCTCCCTGGCCCTGCGAAACGTGAATCTGCTTGATCGAGCCGCGGCCGACTGGCACGCGCTCGACGACCTCGAGCCGCCTCCGCTCGTCGATTGCGCCACGCGGGGCGGCCGGCCCATGACCGACGATTGACCGAGCGCGTCCGGCCGACACTCAGAACTGGTGTCGCGTGAATCCAGGTCACTACGAGACGCCGGCGGCCATGGAGCCACGTCGAACTCCGCTGGCCATCAGGCGCTTTTCTCGACTGCGATGGGGCCGCTGTCAGATCGCTCACGGTAGCGGTGCTGTCCTCTGCGCGCTGGGTGCCGCGTCGCCGCGCGGCTCGCTGCGTTGTCGTGAACTCACCGGACGAATAGAGTTTGTTTGCCGTGTTTGTGGGGCCTGTAGCTCAGTCGGTCAGAGCGGGGGACTCATAATCCCTTGGTCGCAGGTTCGAGTCCTGCCGGGCCCATCCGACCCCAGCGAACGCTGGCGCGCCGCGGGATCAGCCGCCGCGGCAGGCTATCCAACGTGTTCTCCCGCTGCGACCCGCTCACTACGACGACCACCAGCGCTTGCCTTTCCGCTCCGAGGTCGACGGTGCAGGGCGGCTTCGCACGGCCTCGAACTCCGCAAGCACCTGCGCCAGCAGTTCGTTATCCGACTTGCGGCTCACGCGCCGCAAAACGCGCAGCCGCTCCACGACCTCCGGCGGCAGGTCCTGCGTCGCGGCCGTCACGCCGAAGAGCGGCTCGGCGACGAGCGGCAGAATCGCGCCCGGCTTTGGCGCCCCGATGGGCGTCGGCGCCGAAGGCTGGTCTCCCAGCGTGCTCGATGCCGCGCCGTTACCGCTTCGCGCGTCACTCGCTGCGAGACCAGCCGCAAGCCGGTCCGCCGGCGCCGCGCACGCCGGTGTCATCCCCGCGAATGCGTCGCTCGCCTCGCGCAGCGCCGCCTTGAACTGCTCGATCTTGCGGGTCGCATCCGCTTCGGCGGATCGGCTCTCCTCGAGTGCGGCCTGTTGCCGGTCGAGATCCGCCGCGCGCTCTTCCAACTCGCGTCGGCGAGCGTCGCAGGCGACTTCGCGGGTTCGCAGCAGCTCCGCGTCCGTCTCGAGCGTTCGTCGTTGTTCCGCCAGGGCGGCGCGTTCGGCTGCAAGCGATTCGGCCTGGTGGCCCAGGTCGCCGCGACCGGTGTCAATCGCCTGTTGGGCCGCGACCAGCTCTTCGCGTCGACGGACAAGATCCGCGACTTGCGCTTCCAACGATTCGCGCTCGGCTTGCAGCGCCTGCGCTTGCTGTTCAAGTTCCGTGGCACGCTGCTCGAGTCGCCCGCGCTCGGATTCCGCGGCGGCGTTGGCGGCCTTGCGTTCCGCTGCCAGCGCCGCTTCGGCGCTGTTCAGCCGTGCGAGCTGCGCGTCAAGGTCGCTGACGCGCTCGCCCAACCGTACGCGTGCGGTTTCGAGCGCCTGTTCGCGGTCCGCGAGCGACCGGTTCCGCTTCTCCAGTTCGGATTCGCGACCGTGGAGCTCCGCCGCCCGCGTCTCGAGACGCGCGCGCACCGCGCCGACTTGCGCATGAAACGAGCCGAGCAACCCCCCGATGTCGTCGGGGTCGGCGCCGCCCGCGAGGTTCAGCTCGAACTTCGGCGCCGCCGGCGCGGGGCGGGGCGCGTTCTCCGCGAGCTTCGCGGCTGGCGGCGGCGACTGCGCGGGCGCCGCGATCACGACCACCGCGGCATCGGCCGGAGCGCAGGCCTGCGGCGGCGTGAACTCAGGACCGTCCCACTCGAAGCGCAGTTCCTCGCCGCCGATCGCGAGCCGCTGCCCGTTGCGGAGCCAGGCGAAGTGGACGCGCTCATCGTCGACGTGCGTACCGGAGCGGCTGCCAAGATCGAGAATCGCGGGGCAGCCCTCCAGCTCCAAAATCATCGCGTGCGTGAGCGACACGTCCGGCGTGTCGACGATGGCCTGGCACTGCTGCCGCCGCCCGATGATCGCCGGGCAGCCGTCGATCGCGTGGTCGCCCGCAGCGCCGACGAGTCGAAACGCGCGCAGACTCGCGAGCGGCGACTCCGCCGCGTACTCACCGGCGGCCAGTTCGGTTTCCACGGCGACCCCGCCGACCCCGAGCACATCGCCGGGTCTCAGCACGCCGCGCGTGACGCGCTCGCCGTTGATCGTGGTGCCCGTGCGGCTGCAGAGATCGACGACGATCACCCCGCCGCGCGTGTTCACCAGCGCGCAATGCAGTTTCGAAATCTCTGGCTTGTTGAGCACCAGTTGGCAGTCGGGTCGGCTTCCGATCAGGGTGACGGCGCGACCGGTGTCGCCGGACGGCGCCGGCTTAAGCTGCGATGCGCGCAGCCGCAGCTTGGGAGCGTTCGGGGCGAGGGTCGGTTCGGTGGAGCTTGACGTGGAACGCTGACTCATCGGAGCAGGAACCCTCCGCGGCTCGCAATTTCGCCGAGCCCTAGCGATAAGCATTCCAAACGACGAGCAGGATTTGCGCCCGTCGTGGCACGGGCGAATCCCTGTCAACTTGGCAGCCCGGCCACACGTCATCCGCTTCTGAGAATATCGTAAGTTCATATAAAACAGAACGATACGCGCATTTCACGACCGGCCGAGAATTCTGGTATCCGGCTTGCTACGGGGCCCATGGGGCGCGGTCCGCGAGTCGCAACAACCGCTCCCGAAGGAGCTTCCGGTGTCCAAGATTATCGGCATCGACCTCGGAACGACGAACTCCGTCGTCGCAGTCATGGAAGGCGGCCAGCCAAAGGTGCTGGTCAACGACGCGGGCTCCCGCATCACGCCGTCGGTCGTCGCGTTCACCGACAAGGCCGAGCGCCTCGTCGGGCAGCGCGCCCGAAATCAGCAGGTCACCAACCCCCTGCGGACGGTCTACTCGATCAAACGCTTCATGGGTCGCCGCCATAACGAAGTCAGCAACGAAGAGAAAATGGTGCCGTATCGCGTCGTCGGAGCCGCCGACGAGTTGGTGAAGGTTGAGATCGACGGCAAGCAGTACGCACCGCCGGAAATCTCGGCGATGGTCCTGCGCGACCTGAAAGCCACCGCCGAGCGCTATCTCGGCGAGAAGGTCGAGCGTGCCGTGATCACCGTCCCCGCCTACTTCAACGACTCGCAGCGCCAGGCGACCAAGGAGGCCGGGCAGATCGCCGGCCTGAAGGTCGAGCGCATCATCAACGAGCCGACCGCCGCCGCACTCGCCTACGGTCTCGAGAAGAAGACCAACGCCAAGATCGCGGTCTTCGATCTCGGCGGAGGCACGTTCGACATCTCAATCCTCGACGTCGGCGACAACGTGTTCGAAGTGCTGAGCACGAATGGCGACACGCACCTGGGCGGCGACGATTTTGACGAGGAGCTCATCAAGCACGTCGCTGAAGAGTTTCGCAAGAAGGAAGGCATCGACCTGCGAAAAGACCCGATGGCGCTGCAGCGCTTGAAGGAGCAGTGCGAGCGCGCCAAGTGCGAGCTGTCAGGCAGCCTCGAAACCACCCTGAATCTGCCCTACATCACCGCCGATGCGGGCGGCCCCAAGCACCTTCAGATGACGATCACACGCGCCAAGTTCGAGCAGCTCTGCGAAGGGCTGTTCGATCGCTGCCGCCGTCCGGTGCTGCAGGCGATCAAGGATGCGAAACTGAACGCCCGCGACATCGACGAGGTAGTGTTGGTGGGCGGCTCGACTCGCATCCCGCGCGTGAAACAGCTCGTGAAGGAAATCTTCGGCCGCGACCCCGACGAAAGCATCAACCCCGACGAAGTCGTCGCGGTCGGCGCCGCCGTGCAGGGCGCCGTGCTCTCCGGCGAAAAGCAGGACATCGTGCTGCTCGACGTCACGCCGCTGTCGCTCGGCGTCGAAACGCTCGGCAACGTGATGACCACGCTGATCCCGCGCAACACGACGATCCCGACCTCAAAGAAGGAGGTCTTCTCGACCGCCGCCGACAGCCAGCCCGCGGTCGAAATCCACGTCCTGCAGGGCGAGCGGCAGATGGCGATCGACAACCGCACGCTCGGCCGCTTCCAGCTCACCGGCATCGCCCCGGCGCCGCGCGGCGTGCCGCAGATCGAAGTGACCTTCGACATCGACGCCAACGGCATTCTCAATGTGAGCGCCAAGGACCTGGGCACCGGCAAGGAAAACAAGATCGAGATCAAGGCCTCGAGCGGTCTCGATAAGACCGACGTCGACCGCATGATCCGCGACGCCGAAGCGCACGCCTCAGAGGACCAGGCCAAACGCCGTCTCGTCGACCTGCGCAACCAGGCCGACAACCTGGTCTACCAGTCCGAAAAGTCTCTGAGCGATTTCGGCGAGAAGATCGACGCCGCCACGCGCGGCGAGGTCGAGAGCGCGGTCAACGGCTTGAAAGAGACTCTCAAGAACGACGATGCCGGCGCCATCGAAAAAGCGATGGACAACCTGCGGAACCTGACGCACAAGATCGGGGCCGAGGTCTACTCGCGCGCTCAGCCCGCTGCGGGCGGTACGGAATCGCAATCCGCGGGCGGCAACGCCAAGTCGGACGACGTCATCGACGTCGAGGGCGAGGTCAAGAGCTGAGTCGGTTCACGGTGACGCCGCTCGTGCCGGCTCGTGCGAGATTCGGCCGCTCGTGCGAGATTCCCATCTTGCGCCGCTCGTGCGAGATTCCCATCTCGCACGCGTTCTAGAGCCGTTGGTCGAGCAACCGTTCCTCGAACTGATCGAGAAACGCCAGGTTGCTCTCCAGCACCCAGTCCAGCGCGCGAATCTCCGTCGGGCTGCACCAGCGCAGCTCCGAGACTTCGCTCGGATTCGGGTGCAGCGCCCCGTCGTGCAGCTCCGCGAGCCACCAGTGCAGGATGAGCCGGCCGTCGGGCCGCGTGTATTCCCACAGCTTGCGCAGGGGCGTCACCCGGCCGCCCACCTCTTCCGAAAACTCGCGCGCCACCGCGTCGGGCTCGGCCTCGCCCGGCTCGATGCCGCCTCCGACGAAGCACCACGCGCCGCCCGCCAGCAACCCCGCGGCGCGGCGGATCATCAGCAGCCGCCCTTCGCGCAGCACCACCACCACCACGCCGTGGCGCACAATCGCGCTCATCCGCGCCGCTCCATTCCGCTGAGATTGAGCGCATCGAGCAGCGCATCGCAGCCGTCCGCCAATGGATCGACCACCGGCAGCCGCAGCGCCGTCCGCAGCTCTGCCTGCGCGGCTTCGGCGGCGGCCGGCGCGCAGCCGTGCGCATTCAGCGCCACGCCGACCACGCGCGTCGGATGCACGAGCGCCGCGACGCGTTCATACGCATCGATCAGCGTGCCGACCGCCGGCAGGGGGTGATGCGGTTCCGCTCGATAGTGGGTGCGGCCGGCGTGATGTACCAGAATCAGCGCATCCGGACACGCGCCGTGCAGCAGCGAAAGCGTGACACCCGAGAAACCGGGGTGCCCCAGGCTGCCCTGTCCCTCGATGAACTGCACGTCCGCGTCGGCGTGCCGCAGCACCAGGCCCTCGATCGCGCCCGCCGCGAAATCGGAAACAACTGCGTCGATGGGAACGCCGTCGCCGGCCACCATCATCCCGGTCTGACCCGTGGCGAGGAATCGCGCGTCCAGTCCGCGGCGTCGCGCTGCGATGGAGAGCTCGAGTGCGGTCACCATCTTGCCCACGTTGCAATCCGTGCCGACGGTCAGCACGCGCCGCGCCCGCGTGTGGCGTGCCGCGGCTGAGGCGACGGTGGGGGGCGGTTGCAGCGCGCGCACATCGATCATTCGCGCGCCGCTCTCGGCCGCGATGCGCGCGAGTTCCGCATCAGCCGCGAGCCGCTCATGCAACCCGCTGACGACGTCCATCCCGCTTCGCAGCGCCGCGGTCAACTGTGCCCGCATCCCGGAAGGCAGTCCGCCGCCGACCGGCGCCACGCCGACGTAGAGCGCATCCGCGGTCGGCGCATCGGTCACGCGCGCCAACACAGGTAGGTCCGGCCGCGCCCACGGTATGTGCTCGCCGGCGCGCGCGCCGGCGAAAGCCGAATCCACGATGCCCACCACGTCCGCAACGCGATACCTCAGCAGCACCGCGGCGGTTTTTGACGTGAAGACGCCAAGCCGGCCCTCGGTAAGCAGCAGAATTCGACGATGCGTCGGCAGCATTGGAGCGGATCGTACCGCCGGCTCGGCCGCCGCCGGCGCCGCGTTTGCCAATCGACGGCGCGCCGGTCACAATCGCGGGACCGATCGGAGGATTCAGGCCATGAACCGTCGTACCTTCCTGGGCAGCACGCTCGCCGCCGGCGCGGTCGCTACGTTGGGAAATGTCGTCGCAGGGGCGCAGCAGCGCGCCTCCGCGCCGCGTCGCTCGTTCAAACTGCGCTACGCGCCGCACTTCGGCATGTTCAAGGATCACGTCGGCGACGATCCGCTCGAAGAGCTTCGCTTTATGGCCGACCAGGGCTTTGCCGCCCTCGAAGACAACGGCATGGCTTCGCGCTCGGTCGAGCAGCAGGAGGCGATCGCCCGCGAGATGCAGCGGCTGAACATCGCGATGGGCGTGTTCGTCGCCATCGCCGATTTCGGCAACCCGATTTTCGTTCGCCGCGGCGCCGAGGCGCGCGATGCGCTCGTGAAGCAGATGCATTCCGCGGTAGAGGTCGCGAAGCGCGTCAACGCGACGTGGATGACGGTGGTGCCCGGTGCGTTCGACGCGCGCCAGGAGTGGGACTATCAGACCGCGGCCTGCGTCGACAACCTCAAGGCCTGCGCCGAAGTGCTCGAGCCGCACGGACTGATTATGGTGCTCGAGCCGCTGAATCCCTGGCGCGACCACCCCGGCTTGTTCCTGACGAAGATTCCGCAGGCTTATCTGATCTGCCGCGCGGTCGGCAGCCCGTCCTGCAAGATTCTTGACGACCTCTACCACCAGCAGATTACCGAAGGCAATCTCATCCCCAACATCGACAAGGCGTGGGACGAAATCGCCTACTTCCAGGTCGGCGATAACCCGGGACGTCGCGAGCCCGGCACCGGCGAAATCAACTACCGCAACGTGTTCAAGCACATCCACGCCAAGGGGTTCAAAGGGATCGTCGGCATGGAGCACGGCGTCGCCGGCGAGGGCAAACCCGGCGAAGTCGCGCTCATCGAAGCCTATGTCGCTGCCGACAGCTTCTAGCCGCCCGAAGCCCTTCACACCCCGTGTCGAACGGCGCGCATCGCGCAGCCTGATGTTGGCCGCGATTGCCGCGGTGATCCTGCTCGCGGCAGGGCGGCTGCTGCGCCCGGCGACGTCGCCTTTGCCGATCACACCGCCCGGCGTCGATCCCAACACCGCCACGCGAGACGAACTCATTCTGGTGCCCGGCGTCGGCGAAGCGCTGGCCGATCGAATTGTCGGCTACCGCGAGTCCTCCGCCCGCCGACCCGCGTTCTCAACCGCCGTCGACCTCGACGCGGTGCCCGGGATCGGCCCCGTCACCATTGAACGCATTCGCCCGCATTTGCTATTCTCTTCGTCGCAACCGACAAGCCACGGCCGCGCGAACGCGCCCGGGCCGTCGTCGTCCGCGCCGGCCGAGGAGTCGCCTTGAGTTCGCCGCCACCACTGCTGTTCGAACCGATCTTTCAGCCCAAGCCGTGGGGTGGCCGCGCGCTGCAGCGCCTGTTCGACAAATCGCTCCCGGGCGACGGTCCGATCGGCGAATCGTGGGAGCTTGTGAGCCTGCCCGGTGCTGAATCGCGCGTTCGCGGCGGACCGCAGCACGGCCGCACCATCAGCGACCTGATCACCCAGTTCGGCGCCGGCCTGATGGGCCGCGCTCCTCTGGCCGATGGCCGCTTTCCGTTACTCATCAAGTTCCTCGACGCGCGCGAGCATCTGAGCTTGCAGGTGCATCCCAAGCCCGCCGTCGACGATCCCGCCGGGTGGCAGCCCGGCATCAAGCACGAAGCCTGGTGCGTCGTCGACGCCGAACCCGACGCGCAGTTATTCATCGGGCTCAAGCCGGGCGTGACGCCCCGCGACCTCGCCGCCGCCGTGAACACGCCGGCCCTGGCCGATCTGCTGCGCACCTGGCCGGCCCGCCGCGGCGACTGTTATTACCTGCCGAGCGGCACGCCGCACGCCCTCGGCGCCGGCATCGTCGTTGCGGAGGTGCAAACGCCGTCCGACGTCACCTATCGCTTGTATGACTGGGGACGCGTGGGGCTCGACGGACGCCCGCGCGAGATGCACCTGGAAGCCGGTCTCGCGAACATCCGCTTCGACGTCCGCGACGACGAGATCGTGCAGCCGCGCTCGCACGTCGCGAGCGTCTGGACCACCGTCACGCGCCTGGCGCGTTCCGCGCGTTTCCGAATCGATCGTCTCAATCTCGCGGCGGGCGCCGTGCAGCCGTTCCCGCACGCCGAACCGGTGATTTGGATCGTGTTGAGCGGGGCCGGGCGACTTTCGAGCCCCGCCGCCGATTCGAGCTTCCGCAGCGGCGACGTCATTCTGATTCCCGCCGATGCGACAGGCGTGGACGTCCACGTCGCGCAGAAGTGCGAAGTGCTCGAAGTCTGCATTCCCACCACGTGAGGTTCGCCTGCCCGTGGTCCGCCGCGCGAATGCGTCGCGCCCGATCCGTCACTATGCTGTTCTCCATGACACCCATGACCCGCACTGCGGCCGGAATCTTGTTTGCGCTTTTTGCGACGACCGGCGCCATCCGCGCCGATGTCTGGAGCGAGTTCGTCGCCCGCGCCGCGGCAGAGCACGGCGAGCCCGGGCGCGCCGCCGCCGAGTTCCTGGCGAAGAATCGGCCGCCGCGCGACGCTGACATCGCGCTCGATCTGCTCGAGACGAATCTGCGCTACGCCCTGCTGGCGCGCCAGGAATTTCCCTGGGCGCGCAACCTGAGCGACGTCCAGTTTCACAACGACGTGCTGCCCTATGCGACGCTCGACGAAACGCGCGAATCGTGGCGGCCGGAGTTCTACGAGAAGGCGCGGGCAATCGTCGCGGGCTGCACCACGGCCGCCGAGGCCGCGCAGGCGCTCAACGCCAAGTTCTTTCACGCGATCAACGTGCACTACAACACAGGCCGCAAAGCGCCGAATCAAAGCCCCTCGGAATCGATCGCGCAGGGCCGCGCGACCTGCACCGGATTGTCCATCATCCTCGTCGACGCCTGTCGCGCCGTGGGCGTGCCGGCGCGCATCGCAGGCATCGCGAACTGGGTCGACAAGCGCGGCAATCACACCTGGGTCGAGGTCTGGGACGATCGCTGGTTCTTCACCGGTGCCGATGAGCACGACGCCGCCGGACTCGATCGCGGGTGGTTCGTTGACGACGCGCGCAAGGCGATCCCCGGCCACCCCGATCACGCGATCTGGGCGACGTCGTGGACAACGACGGGTCGCCATTTCCCCATGTCCTGGAATCCGAACGATCACAGCGTGCCCGCAGTCGACGTGACGCCGCGCTACGCCGCTCTGGCGCAATCCGCGCCGGCGGAGCGTGCCGTGTACCTGCGCGTCTGGGACAAGCGCGCGGGCGAGCGCCGCGAGGCGCGCGTATCTGCAACCAACGGCGCGGGCGAAGTCGTCGGTTCCGTCACCACTCGCGCGGGCAGCGCCGACCTGAACGACATGCCCGCGCTAAAGCTTCCGCCCGATGCGTCCGCCGCGCTGCAAGTCACTCTCGACGGCGTTACGCGCTACGCCGATTTTCTCGCGGCAGCCGCGACAAGCACACTCGACCTCTATTGGGACGAACTCGGACTCTCGGAGACCGAAGCCGAAGCGCTCGTTCAGACGCGCTTCAGCGACCGCGCCGCGGCGATCGCCTCTGAGCGCGCCGCCGAACTCGCCGCCGGAGAAATCCGCATCGGCGAGCATCGTCTGCGCCTGCTGGAAAAGACCTTCGGCGAAGAGCCCGCCGACGGCCGCAGCCTGTGGATATCCATGCACGGCGGCGGCAACGCCCCGCCCGAGGTCAACGATCGCCAATGGCAGAATCAGTTGAAGCTCTATGAGCCGGCCGAGGGCATCTACGTCGCGCCGCGCGCCCCGACCGACACCTGGAATCTCTGGCACGAGGCGCACATCGATCCGCTGTTCGATCGCCTCATAGAGACCCTCGTCGCCTCGCGCCGCGTCAATCCCAATCGCGTGTTTCTGCTCGGCTACTCCGCCGGCGGCGACGGTGTGTTCCAACTTGCGCCGCGATTCGCCGACCGGCTCGCAGCGGCCTCCATGATGGCCGGCCACCCGAACGAGACGCAGCCGCTCGGCCTGCGCAACCTGCCGTTCGCGATCTTCATGGGCGGAGACGACGCCGCCTTCAACCGCAACCAGGTCGCCGCCGACTGGCGCGATCAACTCGCGAAGCTGCGCGCCGACGACACCGAAGGCTACCCGCACCGCGTGACGCCACTGGATGAACGGCCGCGACGCCGAGGTCCTGCCGTGGTTGGCCAAGCAGCAGCGCGTCGCCTGGCCGCAGCGCGTTGTGTGGTGGCAGGACGACGTAACGCACACGCGCTTTTACTGGCTCGCCGTCGCGCCCGACGTGGCAAAACCGCGCACAACCATTCGCGCCGATGTTAGCGGACAGACCATCACACTTGATTCCGCGGAATCAAGCTCGTTGACGCTTCGGCTGCGCGACGTGCTGCTTGATCTCGACCAGCCGATCACGGTCGTCGCGAACGGCAAGCAGGTCTTCGCCGGCCGGGTAAAGCGCACGATCGCCGCGATCGAATCATCCCTGGCCGAGCGCAACGACCCATTCACCGCCGCAACCGCTCTGCTCGAAGTGCGTTGGTGAAGCGCCGCGCCGGTGTTGCCGCGCGGCGTCGATCGTCCGTTTAGCGCGCCGCATCTCGAAACGCGGCCAGCGCCGCGTCGATCTGGGCCGTCGACACGTCCAGGTGCGTCACCC